>NZ_NKJE01000014.1:77131-107578 GCF_002256285.1 Flavobacterium sp. BFFFF1
AACGCGACTCCAAGGATCAGGTACGGAATCTTCACACTTTCAATGCTTGCAGTCACATTGTCTGAGCTGGCTGCACCGAAAATCGCAAAACTCACAATCAGCGGGCCGATCGTCGTTCCAAGGTTGTTGATACCACCTGCCGTAATGAGGCGCTGTGAACCGGTTGCAATCGGTCCCAAAGCAATCGCCAGCGGATTGGCCACTGTTTGTTGCAGCGAGAAACCCAATCCCACGATGAAAAGTCCCGATAACATTAGTTCAAACGAACCGTTATTTGCCGCAGGATAAAACAACAATGTACCCAAAGCAGAAATTCCGAGTCCGAGGGCAAGGCTGTTCTTATAGCCCAAACGGTTAATGATGTCTCCTTTTGTAAGGTGCGAAATCAGCATGTACAATAACGAACCAACGGTGTACGCCACGTAAAACGCAACGGAAACCAACTGGCTTTGTCCCTGCGTCAGGTCGAATGCCTTCTTAAAAACAGGGATAAGGATATCATTACTGGCAGCAACGAAACCCCAAAAGAAAAATACGGTTACCAGAGGGATAAACTGGCCCCATTTTGTCTGGACTTGTGAACTCATGTTTTGGTTTGGTTTTAAAAGTGATTAATAGCTGTTTGAATTCATAAAATGTTTTGGCATAATTTAAGATTATCACAAAAACTACGTCAATAATTTATAAATATCATTTTAAAAATGGTTTTCCACAAGGATAAGACCATTAAGTTATTAACGAAATCGATTGCAGGAGCGCATTTTTATGAAATATACAACGTTTGCGTAAACTTAAGGTGCCAATTTTGCCTCTGTTTTTGGTCCGATGCCATTATTGTTGAAAGCCTCAATCCTGAAATAATACGCTTCCGAACGGTCAGCTCCACTGAAATAATATTCTGTTTTGCCATACACCATGATCGAACCATACAACTTATCCGGCGACTTCCCGAAGTAAATCACATAGCCATCCGCCGATTGTTCCTGCTGCCATTTCATCCAGATGCTGCGGCGTTCGCCTTTCTTTTTGGCTTCAGCACGCAACGGTACAAAGTTTTGCACTTCACCGGGTACTTTCCCATTTCCTCTACCGAAAGCGCGAAAGCCTGATATTGCAAATTTACCCGTCGGCATACCCAGGTTTTCCAGTTTGAGGTAACGGCCGGTGGCAGGTGTCGTCAATTCGATGTAATCGTGCGGCACATCTTTGGTGTTTTTGCTTTTGTCAACAAGGACTTTCCAGCGTTTACCGTCCTCCGACACATAAATGATGTATTGGTGGCCTTTCGTGGTTTCCGGTTTGCCCATAAGCTCCACATCCTGGTCGGCATAGTTGATCTGTATCGCGTGGATCGTACTTTTCTCGCCCAAATCAGAAAGGAGCCATTCCCCTTTGTTGCCGGTTTTTGCAGACCAATATGTCTTCAGGTCCTCATCCACAGCTAGGTTAGACTGGTAGCCTCCTAAAGTAGACGACACCTGAACAGGCTTATTGTAATTCAGCAGCATCCATCCCGCGAAGCTGCCCGAAAGATGGTCTTTCTGCTCCGCAGGCAGGAAGGTTGGATAGTCGCCAAACGCGGTATTCGAATACAGAATCCCGTCTTTGTCAAAGCCTGCCGGCCAGATGCCAATCCGTCGTTCAAAGTTGTTTTTGGTACAGATGGCAATCGTTGAAACATGCCAGTAATCGTTATTGATATCCTGGTACGTACCACCATGCCCCGCGCCTCTTGCAAATCCTCCGGGCTTATACGAAAACGGATTGAAGGACTGGTAATTGAAAGGCCCCAACGGACTGTCGCCAACATATACGCCGTCCCCGTAACCACTGAACTCCGTGCCCGGTCCGCCATATTGCAGGTAATATTTTCCGTTGTGCTTGTTCATATACGCCCCTTCCATAAAAGGCTGTAAAAATACATTGTCATTGTATTCCCCGAAACGTTCCCAGCCATGCTCATCGTCGTTTAGGGCAATCAAATCATAGACTTCGCCTTCAGGCTGGAAGGTTTTGCGGTTGAGTTTGACACCATGCAGTGGATACACATTGCTCGACCCATAATATTCATACACTTGGTCATTTTCCTTATCCCAGAAAATGTAAGGATCCCATGCGCCAGCCTCAGACTTATGGACGAGTTCCTTCCAGTCATCTACTGATGGGTTGGTACTCATCCAGATTGGGAATTCTTTGGTGTGTGTCGACCCAACAACGACCATCGTATCATTCACAAACGACACCGACGGGGCACACAACTCGTCATACACCTTATGCTCCGGGCGCAGGAACTTCCTAGGGATAAACTTCCAGTCGAGCATGTCCTTACTGTGCCAATAACCCCATTGGTTCGTCGAAAACAGGTAATATTCACCTTTAAAAAACGTAATTACCGGATCGGCAGTAGCGCGGTGTTTACCCTGCGTGACGAAATTCGGGATAGGGCAATAACCGTAGTCAATGTTGATGGGGTTGCAATAAGTCTTTTGCTGTGCTTGCGTTTGCGCACTGAACAACAGATAAGTTGCAAAAAGGATAATGTGTTTTACTTTCATGTTATTAAATATAAAACCACTAAGGAATTAATTTCCATTAAGTCAATGCAGCGAAATAGACTTAATCCCTTAATGGTTGAAAACTTGTACCGTAAATTATTTTACAGGCTCAAAACTGACTGCAGTTCCGCCGCCGGGAGCCAGTACAAGATTGATTTTTGATTTCGAAGTAACTTCGACAGTCCTGATTTTGTAGGCCTTAGGATTCTTCTGCCAGTCCGCGTCATTGCCATCTTCATAAATTACAGCTTTATATTTCTGTCCTTTGGTCAGGAAGTCAAGGCTAATCGTTGATTTACGCGCGTTCTCATCCGTAATCGCACCGAGGAACCATTGCTCTGAATTCTTGGCTTTGCGCACAATCGTAAGGTAATCGCCTGGTTCTGCCTCAAGGTATTTGGATTCCTGCCAGTCGACAGCCACATCCTTTATAAATTGGAACGCATCCGGATACTTTTCATAGTTTTCAGGCAAATCGGCGGCCATCTGCAAAGGCGAATACATTGTGATGTACAATGCCAATTGTTTCGTTAAAGTCGTATGCACCTGCTCCGTTTTCTTCGCGTCATACACATTCATCTTGATTTCGAAGATTCCCGGTGTGTAATCCATCGGTCCACCCAACAACCTTGTAAACGGCAGGATGGTTTCATGCATCGGCGGGTTTCCGGTACTCCAGGCATTAAATTCGTTTCCACGCGCCGCTTCGGCAGCGATGTAATTCGGATACGTACGCCCGTAACCTGTAGGTCTCGACGACTCGTGTGAGTTCACCATAATCTTATAATCTGCCGCACGGCGCGCGACGAAATTGAAGTGGTTCACCATCGTTTGCCCATCGTGGAACTCACCGCGTGGGATAATTCTTCCCACATAACCGGATTTTACCGCGGGATAGCCATATTGCTTCATATTGTCAAAAGCGCGGTCCAGCCTTCTTTCATAATTCGCAACAGAACCTGAGGTTTCGTGGTGCATAATCATCTTTACGCCTTTGGATTTGGCATACTCCGTGATCGCTTTGATGTCAAAATCGGGATAAGGCGTCACAAAATCAAACACTTCTTCTTTCCAGTTCCCAAACCAATCTTCCCAGCCAACGTTCCAGCCTTCTACGAGCACACCATCAAAGCCATTTTTCGCGGCAAAGTCAATATATCGCATCGTGTTCGCGGTGGTTGCGCCGTGTTTCCCACTTGGGATAAGATCCTGTGTGGCGGCGTTTTGGGCATTCTGCGAGCCGGCGAAATCCCAGGTCGATTTACCCACATGCATTTCCCACCAGATGCCCACATATTTCATCGGTTTGATCCACGAAGTATCATCGATTTTAGAAGGATCATTCAGGTTCAGGATCATTTTCGACGAGACGATATCGCGTGCATCATCGCTGACCATAATGGTCCTCCAGGGCGAGACACAAGGCGCTTGCAGATAGGCTTTATCCCCGATGGCGTTCGGCACCAATTGCGCATTGAGCCTTAAGTTCTTCGTGTCCACATTCAGGTGCATCACCGGGTAATTGACCACCGCTGCTTCAAAAATGTTGAGATACAATTTGTCCTGTGACTTCATCATCAACGGCGATTGCACGACATAGCGTCCGCCGATGGTTTTGAGCGCAATACCATTGTTCAGGTTGAGTTTATCATTGTCGATTTCAGAAAGCCTTGATTCGTTGTATACATACTCCTGGCTGTCATAATCGCCGGGAATCCAGAATACCTTATGGTCACCGGTAAGATTGAACTGGGTTACCTCGTCGGAGATAATGAAATAATTCAGGTCCGTCTGGCGGGGGAAATCATAGCGGAAGGCAATGCCTTCATCAAAAACCCTGAAAATGATGTTGAGTTTGCGTCCTGTCTTTTGCTGGCGCAGTGCGACGGTCATTTCATTGTAATGGTTCACAATGGAAGACTGTTCGCCCAAAACCGGCTTCCACGATTCGTTGAAAGTGTTGTTTGCAAAACCATCCACGACGAAATCGGACGCAAGATCCGTTGTTTCCTTCAATTTCAGACCCATCAGGCTTTGGAGCACCACGGGCTTTGTTTTATAAGCTACCGTGTACGAAGGCTTTCCGTCTACAAGCTTAAAATCCAGCGAAATATTCTTCGACGGCGACTGCACATTTTGTGCAAAAAGGGTTCCTGCAAACAGCGTGAGGAAAAAGGTAAGGATTGGTTTCATAAGTCTTCTATTTTGATTTGATAAATGTAAAGAATTAAATTTCGTTGTTTAAAAAAACCCTTCCGCTTTTACGCCGAAGGGCTTTCAAAACAAAAACATGAAACTCAATTATTTAACTAACTCAAATTTTCCGTTTAACGTTGCATCCGAACTGCCACCAACAAAAATCTCGAAATCTCCGGCTTCAGCAGTGTTTTGCATGTCGATATTATAAAACTTCAGGTCGTCCGATGATAGCTCGAAGGTGACCGTTTTCTTTTCCCCTTTCTTCAGGTTTACTTTCTCAAATCCTTTGAGCTCACGCACCGGTCTTGTTACTGAACCGACAACGTCTTTTACATACAATTGTACGACCTCGTCTCCGGCATAATTCCCTGTATTTGTAACTTCCACTGAAATTTTAAGCTTTTCATTAAACTTCAGTTTTGCGGTTGACAACTTCAGGTTGCTGTAATCGAATTTGGTATAACTTAGTCCGTAACCGAAGGGATACAGCGGACTGTTGTCTGAATCGGTGTATCTTGATTTGTACTTTTGTTCCGAATCCGACTGTCCGAGATACGGGCGACCGGTATTTTTATGATTGTAGTAAACGGGGATCTGCCCTACACTTCTCGGGAATGAAATCGGAAGTTTACCATTCGGGTTGTTATCGCCAAACAGCGTCTGCGCAATGGCATCACCGCCGCGCGTCCCGGACCACCACGTTTCGAGAATGGCATCGATATTCTCATCTTCCCACGAAAGCGTCAGCGGCCTTCCGTTCATCAATACCAAAACGATTGGTTTGCCCAACCCCCTCAATTGCATCAAAAATTCCTTTTGCATGCCTGGAAGATCGATATTGGTTTGTGAACCTGCTTCACCACTTTGGTTTTCACGCTCACCCATAACGGCCACAATAACATCGGCTTTTAAAGCATTGGCATAAGCCGCTTTCATCATGTTCGATTTGTTGCCTGACAGTTCAACACCCGCATCAAAAGTAACTTTGGCATTCGCACCCAACAAGTTCATCACGCCTTCCTTAACGCTTACAGCACGTCCATCGCGTTCTCCTAGCGCTGCCCATGAACCGATAATGTTGTACTCGTCACTGGCTAAAGGTCCAACAAAAGCGATTTTCATGTCTTTTTTCAAAGGCAATACGTTGTTCTTATTTTTGAGCAACACCATCGACTTTTTGGCCACATCCAGCGCGGCTTCCAGAAAATCAGGCTTGTACGTGTTTTCTTTTTCGCGTGCTTCATCAAAATAGCGATAAGGATCCTCGAATAGTCCCAAGTCATACTTGACATCCAAAACCCTTTTGCAGGCATCGTTAATCACTTCAATCGAAACTTTTCCTTCATCGTATGATTTCTTTAGGGTGTTCATAAACGTACCACCGACCATGTCCATGTCCATTCCGGCATTCAATGCAAGCTGGGCGGCATCCTGGTCGTCTTTTGCAAAACCGTGTGCAATCATTTCATTCACACCCGTGTAATCCGAAACGACCATGCCATCAAACTTCCACTCCTCTTTAAGCACATCGCGAAGCAGGTGTTTATTGCCAGTAGATGGTACTCCGGAAATTTCATTAAACGAAGCCATAAAGGTTTTCACACCTGCATCGACCGCCGCATGAAACGGTGGCAGGTAGGTATCGCGAAGTACCCGTTCAGACATGTCTGTGGTATTGTAATCCCGTCCGGCTTCCGCAGCACCATAAGCCGCAAAGTGTTTGGCACAGGCAAGAATCGTATTATTTTTGGAAAGGTCATCGCCCTGGAAGCCGCGTACATTAGCCGCAGCGAGTTTAGACCCGAGGTAAACATCTTCGCCAGAACCTTCTGAAACACGTCCCCATCTCGGATCCCGTGCAATGTCGACCATTGGTGCAAAAGTCCAGTGAATGCCGCCGGCAGAGGCCTCGACAGCTGCAACACGAGCCGCCTTTTCAACGGCAGCTGGATCAAATGAAGATGCCATTCCAAGGTTAATCGGGAAAATCGTTTTGTAACCATGAATCACGTCATGTCCGAAAAGCAACGGAATTTTGAGCCTTGAATTTTCAACTGCCAATTTCTGTATCATGCGGTTGTTGGCGGCACCGGTTGCATTCAGTACCGAACCCACTTTGCCCTGTTGAATCCTTGTAATATAGTTATCGCCGCTCTTTCGACCGGTTACGGTACCATCGGATGAAAACTGTACCAGTTGGTATATCTTTTCCTCCACGGTCATTTTTGACATCAGGTCGGCAACAAACTCAGCCTTTGGCTTAATTTTCACCGATTTGTCATCGTTTTTCTTTTGTCCGTAACCCGATGCCAGCGTTAGCATCGATAAAAGTAATAATCTTCTTCTCATGTGTAGTGCTTAATGTATGTTGTGCCTTTCGGCAGAAATGGTTCTTCTTAAAAGCTGTATTTACCGGAATGAAAACCGAGTTTTAATAGACCCTGTTTTACTTCGGGCGCATTCATAAATAATTTCCAAAGCAGTCCCGAACGGTAATTTTCAATCATGACGACCATTGGGCCCTGATCAATCGCCAGGTATTGTTTTGCGGATGCTTTGGCCGTGCAGCTGTGTGCATCATAAAACCCCGCCACGCCCCACAATTCCTCATTGTAATTTTGGTAGAAGTTGCGCATAGCCGCTATTGATTCCTGTGGGGTATACACTATCGAACTAATCGCCGCTGTGGGTGAAATCACTCCCTGGTCATTGTTTGGCATATGTGCATTGTATCCAATTCTCTTCTTTGAATCATAGCCGATCGTTCCTTCTGAATTAATCGAATAAGAAGCGGTCAATCCCCAATAATCGGGGCCGTAACACTTAAACTTCTTTGGGTTTTTAACGCAGTATTCGTAATCAATTTTCACCTGGTTCGTGTTCATTTTCCAGTAATCTGCATATCGATCAGACAATTCGTGCGGATCGAGACCGGCGTAGCTGTAATGCGTCCAAAACAGCGGGCCTCCAAACTCCTCGGCACCATTGTGTTTTAGATACAGTGGCAGGCCAAACTTTTGGTTCTTCGTCACAATTTTCCCAGCCCGGCCCCAACAGTCATGATACACTGATGAATTGATGCCATGGTCTGGTGAAGCGCTTGCCAAAACATACGCAATGAGGCATTCATTATATCCTTCGAGTGGAAAATTCATGGCCCATGCATAATTTGGTGACCAATGCCAATAAAGCTTCTGCTCCTTATTGGTATACCAGTTGAAATCTACTCCTTTCCAAAGAACGTCATATTTTTGTGCGAGTGACTTTTCGGCTGCATCTCCATTTTTGAAATATTCCCTTACACAGATAAGGCCTTCGCAGAGGAACGACGTTTCTACAATATCCCCTCCGTTATCCTTCTGCCCGAAAGGAATTACCTTTCCGGTCTCGCCATGGAGCCAATGCGGCCAGGCACCATGAAACCTATCTGCCATAGCGAGAAAATCTGCAATTTTATCCAGCCTTTCGATTCCCGCTTCCTTTGTGATGTATCCCTGATTCATTGCGGCGATTATGGACATGATCCCGAAACCGGAACCACCCACCGCTACAATATGCGCATCATTTTCAGGATAGTTACCATCAGGAAAAAACCTTTCCCGGGCCATGCCTGAATGAGGTTCTGCGTACTCCCAGAAATATTTGAACGTTTGTTTTTCCACAAGATCGACCAACTGGCCGTCTGTAAGTTGGTTTGCCGATTCGTTTTTTGATGTTTGATCTGCTTTTGAAGTGTCGGTTTTACAACCGATCGTTAAAATTAAAAAGCACACTGATGTAACGATTTTCTTCATTTAGCAATATTAAAATCCATATTTACCCGAGTGGAATCCAAGGTTGATTAATCCCTGCTGTACTTCCGGGGCATTCATAAAAAGGTTCCATAATAAGCCGGAACGATAATTTTCGAGCATCACGACCTGTGGTCCCTGATCAATCGCAAGATAGCGCCGGGCACTCCAATTGTATTGGATGCTGTGCGCGTCATAAAATCCAGCGACACCCCAGGATTGTGTTTTATAATTTTCGTATAAATTATGCATTAGTTTAAGCGATTCCTCCGGTAAATATACTACTGAGCTTACACCAGCGGTGGGCGAAACCACCCCTTTGTCATTACCTGGCATGTGTGCGGTATACCCTACAGTTCCATCGCTGTTTCTGGTGTATGAAGCAGTCAGCCCCCAATAGTTTGGACCATAACCAGTATGTCCATTTGGATTCGCTACAGCGTAAAGGTATTGCGACTTATTGTGGTTAAAATTGACGTCCCAATAGTTCGCATAAGTATCTGATAACTGGTGGGGATCCAGCCCAAGGTAAGAATAATGCGACCAAAACAATGGCCCTCCGCTGGACTCTGCACCGTTATGCTTAAATATCAGAGGCAGTCCGTAATACGATATCCCAGACGCTATCGCACCGCTCCTGGCCCAGCCTTCGTGATAAGGTGCGGCGGTTATCGGATGCGTCGGTGATGCTGCCGCCATAACATAGGTAATCAGGCACTCATTATAACCTTCCAATTTAAAATTCATTTGCCAATCGTATTCAGGAGACCAATGCCAGTACAATACGTTTTGATTGTTCCGGTACCAATCCCAGTCTACGCCTTTCCAAAGAGCATCATACCTTTGTGCCAAGGCTTGTTCCTCGGCAGTCCCGTTTTTAAAATATTCCCTGATGGTAATCATTCCCGCTGTCAGGAAAGAAGTTTCCACCAAGTCGCCTCCGTTGTCTTTCGTTCCAAACGGAATGACGTGTCCGTCGAGGCCATTAATCCAGTGCGGCCACGCACCGTGAAACCGATCAGCGCTTTCGAGAAAACCGGCAATTTTATTCAACCTTGTAATTCCTTCTGCCCTGCTGACATATCCGCGGTCAATTCCTGCGACAAGCGCCATAAGCCCGAAACCGGACCCTCCGGTCGTTACGATATTCTGATCGTTTGAAGGATCATCAATATGGTAGCGCTCGCGGGCCATTCCCGAGTTTGTTTCGGCAAAATCCCAAAAATATTTGAACGTCTGTTTCTCCACCAAGTCCAGTAAAGCGGCGTCGGAAAGTGGTGTCTCCGGTGTTGGGTTTTCTACAGCGTTTGATGAATCACTTGTACTCCCACACGAAGAAAACAACAATAATAATATGAAAGCGTAGTAATTCATGTAGTTTTCATAAAAATAAGCCTTATCCCAAATAATGGGATAAGGCTACTTAATCTAAAATTAATAATTTGGATTTTGCACCAATACGTTATTACTCAAAGTAATAGATTCCTGTGGAATAGGAAACAATTCGTTCTTTCCAGCTACGAAGCCCTTAGGTCCGAAAACTTCTGCGCCACGTCCCTGACGTACCACATCCCAGAAACGATCGCCTTCCATAGCCAACTCTGATCTTCTTTCCCTCCAGATTGCATTCTTGATTGCCAACTGATCAGCAGAAACGAAATCCGGTAATCCAGCGCGATTTCTAACTCTGTTAAGCGATGCTAAGGCCTGAGTAGTATTTCCTGTCTCATTAGCGGCTTCTGCATTCATCAACAATACTTCGGCAAAACGCATTACCCTGATGTTTTGCTCTGATCCTTCAGAACATCCGGCACCAATCTGAGAAGACGGAACATACGATTTCTGGCTATACCGCGGATTATCGCCGTCAGGCTGTATGAAATCACCTTCAGGTGTTGTTTCTCCCCTGAAAATGATTGTAGCATCACGACGCAAATCGCCTACTTCGTAAGAAGCCGCCAAATTGTCAGAAGGCACATCAAAGCCCCATCCATATTGCCCTCTAACACCACGAGTCTGAGAATACTGAGAGTTTGATAGGTCACAATTTCCTGACACGAAAGTTGCCTGAACTTCAAAAACAGACTCAATGCTATTCTCGTTAGCGATTCGGAAAACACTATTATAATCCGGCAATAGATCGTACCCCATTCCCATCACCTCGTTGGTCAAAGCCAATGTTTGTGCCCAGTTCTCCTGGTACATGTAAGTTTTCGCCAGGAATGCTTTCGCCGCTCCCGCTGTAGCGCGTCCTTTATCGGTTGCTCCGTATGAAGTTGGAAGGTTTTCAGCGGCAAACTGGAGGTCAGCCTGAATGAAATCATATACTTCCTGCACCGTATTTCTTGGCTTATTGTAGTTCTTATCAGACGGAAGGCCATCAAAAATTGGAACACCTCCAAATGTACGCACCAGATTGAAGTAGTGGTGTGCCCTCAAAAACCTGGCTTCGGCTATCAATCTTGTTTTCAGGGCCTCGTCCATCGTAATGCCGGGAATGTTGGTAATTGATTGATTGGTAAGATTTATACCGAACCATTGGCCTGACCAATAGTCATTGATGATAAATGCAGATGGTGTGTACGTGAACAAATCAATATCTGTAAAAAAAGAAGCGTCGCCGGTCGAACTTCCTTTGTCAGCATCATCTGTCGAAATAGAGAGGATCATTGGGGCAAATGCCGCCAATCGCCAAGCCCTAAGGTTGGAATAAATCGCGTTCACAGACGCCACTGCATCATCCGATGTCTGGAAAAAGTTTTCAGTGGGAAGTACATCTTCCTTGCCTATTGCCAGATAATCGTCGTTACATGAACCCAGCAATACTACTGAGGTCATTAATAATAAGATCTTTTTCATTTACAATTAAAAGTTTAAGTTAATACCGAAGCTATATATTCCTGATAAAGGATACACATTGTTATCTATTCCAGAATCAGATATCGACTGTTTACCAAGCTCTGGTGAAAATCCGTTATAGTTGAATGATGTAAAAGGATTTTGGGCGCTGATATAAAATCTAACCCTATCCAGTTTTGCTTTACTCAGCAATGATGATGGCAATGTATAGCCGATCTGAATGTTACGCACTCTGAAATAATCTCCTTTTTCAACGTAAAAAGAGCTTGGTCTTGAGGAAGTCTGGTCGGAATTTGCCACTGGATATGTGTTTGAAGAATTGGTAGGGGTCCAGCTGTTATCCGCAAAATCCTGATCCCAGTTTTCGTTTCCAAATCGGGCATTTCGGTTGAAATTATAAATTTCATTACCAGCTACTCCCTGAAAGTCTACTGACAGATCGATATTTGAGTAATTCATTGAGAAACCAAATCCATAAACCAATTCAGGTATTGGACTTCCGAGGAATGTTTTATCCTGGTCATCAATAGCTCCGTTTCCGTCAAGATCTTTAAACTCTAAAGCTCCTGTTGTTTGATTAACGCCTTCCACTTCAAAACCGTAGTAAGACCCGACATCCTGACCTTGTTCCCATCTTTTGATTGGGTTTCCAAAAAGGCCTGGTCCGGTGTTAAAGAACGAACCTCCTAAAACCTCGGTAATTTCATTGTCGATCGTAGTAACATTTCCATAGATGGCATATGAGAATTTCTCACTGGTTTTATCACTCCAGTTTGCGGTGAATTCAAATCCCTTATTTACAAAAGAACCTGCATTTGTAAAGACCCGGGTTCCTAACCCTGACAATGGAGGAATCGTAATATCGAATACGGCATCTTTGGTTTCCCTGTTGTAATAACCCGCTTCAAGTGATAGCCTGTTTTTTAAAATTCTTGCTTCAACACCAAAATCTGTTTCTTCAACGATTTCCCAATTAATTGTTGGATCGACTAATTGTGTTACTGATACGGCGTTCGCCAATGTTGAAGGTGTTCCAAAAAATGCTCCAGGCTGGCTCGATGCTACTTCATCGAATTGTCTTGGCACCGTAGCATTTCCTAATTTACCCCAACTTGCTTTAAGTTTTAGAAAATCAACACCTGAATTATTCATAAAGCTCTCTTTACTAACAACCCAGCCGAGACCCACTGAAGGGAAAGTCGCTGAACGTTGGTCTCCAGAGAAGTTATATGCTGATGACCCGTCTCTTCTTACAGTCGCGTTTAAAAGATACTTATCATCAAATGCATATTGGAATCTTCCAAAATAGGACTGCAGTCTAGACTTATTGCCTTCCTCTCCATCTGGGAATTCGATTGTTACAGGAGTTCCAAGATTTAAATATAAAGTTGAGTCATCGCCGTTGAACGGAACATCCTGCGCAGATCCACGCAATGCAAGACTTCTATCCTGCTGGCGGCTATATCCTGCCAATACAGTGATTCGATTCTTACCAATTTCCTTAGTCCAATTAAGAGTGTTCTCCCAAAGAATGCTCTCAAATGTATCGTGCCTATTCGTTAGCTTGCTTGGGTTTACAATTCCAGTTCCAAGTCCCGTATTCTCTGCTGTATACTGGTAGTTGTCAACACTCGTATAATCTCTGGAATAATTCATTTTATATGTAAGACCTTTAATGATGTCATACTCGGCGAAACCGGACATCAATGTTCTCGTCCCTTTTGTTTTGCCACGGAAAATGTCCAATGTGTAACGTGGATTGATGTTTCCGGCAGTACCTAAAGTCGATTGTGTACCATAACTTCCGTCGGCATTAAGAACGGGCACGACCGGAAGCGCGACCCTTGCCTGATAGAAAGGGCTGGCCGCATCGTTTGAGTCAAATTTATAGTAAGCCATATTCACACCAACCCTGAATTTTGAAGTAACGTCATAGATTCCGTTAAATCTTGCCGTTACCCGCTTATAATCATCTCCTGAACTAACACCTTTATTGGCATCTAAAATACCTTCCTGAGTAAAGTAGCCCAAGCCTACAGAATATCTGGTCTTTTCGGAAGCACCTGTCATTCCTACGTTGTGCGATTGCGTAAATGATGATTTTTTCAAGATTTCATCATACCAATCCGTATCAACTCCATTAAAATCGGCCAAAGCAATTTGATCCGCAGGATTTGTATTTCCTTCAAAGATCAGCTTTTGATTATACAACCTTACATAATCTTCTGATCCAGCTAAATCCAGCACATTTGTCGGTTTTGAAAATCCAACATTCGTATCATACGAAAATTTAATTTTTTCTTCTCCTCCTTTTCTACCAAGTTTTGTAGTAATTACGATTACGCCGTTAGCTGCACGAAGACCGTAAATCGCGGCACTCGAAGCGTCTTTTAGGACACTCATGCTTTCTACGTCACTCGGATTCAGGTACGTAATATTATTTGTCAACACACCATCAACAACGTAAAGGACATCTGTCCCTGCAATACTTCCCAAACCACGGATGGAAATACCAGGTGCATCGCCCGGTTTTCCTGAGTTGTTTATCACAACACCGGCAACTTTACCCTGAATAGAACTGATTGCATTGGCGTTGGGTCTATCCCTCAGCTCTTTTTCGGAAACAACCGCAATTGATCCAGTGACATCAGCTTTGCGCTGCGTGCCATACCCGATAACAACCACTTCAGAGAGATCTGTAGTTGATGGCTTCATAGACACCGACATTCCTGCGAGCGCAGAAACCGAAATTGTCTGGTAGCCCACAAACGAGAATTGCAGTTGGTCTCCCGGTTTTGCTGCAATTGAGAAATTACCGTCCATATCGGTAATCGAACCTGTCGTTGAAGATACTAAAGTAACACCCACGCCAGGCATAGACATTCCATTTTCGTCTACCACCTTTCCCGAGATATTCTGGGCAGATACCCAGGATGGAAGGAAAAGCAGAGAAAGGAGCGCCAAAGGGCTAAAAATAAAATTTCTCATGTATTAATTTGTTAAAGTTAGTAATGCCAAATTAAGCAATTACATCGTTTGAGTACGTTAATGTGTATTACTACACAATTACATCAAACATTAAGAAATCTTTAAGAAATGAGGAATTTCAAGGGAAAACGAGTGGTAAGAAAACGTTTTCGAGAAGTAGTTGATGTAGTATTGATGTATTCGAATTTCGTAAAAAGCGTGTTGCAAAAATGAGAATATGACAAAGATGTCACACTAAATCGTAAGCATGAATTTGTTAAGGCTGTCGTCCTGTGTTAAATTTAATTTCTTTCTAAGACGGTATCGATGAAGTTCCACGCCCCGGAATGATATATTCATCATCGGAGCGATTTCTTTGGAAGACAAATTCATTTTTAGGTAAACGCACAACCGCACATCTTTTGAGGTAAGACTAGGGAACTTCCGGGTAAGGTTTATAATAAATTCGTTGTGTATCTGGTTCAGATTGGTCTCAAAAGCTTCCCACTCGTGCTTATTCAGTGCATTGATTTTGATAACCTTCCTGATTTCATTTTTTAGCTTCCCGATTTCGTTCTCGCTTTCAAGCAAGTTCTGGATATTTTCAATCATTTCGCTCTGCTTCGCAATTGAGAGTGATTTGCCGGCCACCTCGCTCGACTTAGACTGTACCTCCAATTCCAGAATATGCTTCTCATATTCCTGGACATTGAGTTCATTTTCGGCCTTTAGTTCTAACTCCAGAATTTTTTGCTGGTGCTTCAATTCTTCTTCTTTTAATTCCAATTTCTGAATATACCGGAACTTATTCCAACGGTAATACAGGAAAAAACTCCCCGAGATAATTAAAATATAGACCAGAATCATCCAAAACGAAAAATACCACGGGCTGTTGACTTCGAAATTAAACTTCTTTACCATGATGTATTCCTTGCCGTTGAAGAAATAAAAATCCACCCGCTGATCTCCACTGTGCAGATTGTTTAAGGTAAGTTGACCTTTGATAACCCTCTCAAAATCGCCACCGCCGTTAAGTTTGTAAAATAAATCCTGACGGTTGTAACCATAATTTCCCGGAACTACGTCAATTTCTACGGATTGGTTATAGGCTACTTCAGTATCTTCGGTGATTAGATTTCCCTGATAAAATCCTTCTACTTTCACTTCATTTGCCTGATGATCAGACTTTCCAAGTTCGTAGGAAATAAATCCGTCATCTAAATTTAACAGAATGGTATTCCCTACCTTAAAAGCCTTTGAACTTTCGTAAATCAGCTTGCCTTCATAGTATTTTTCAGGGATCAACTCCCAGATAAATTCGTTATTGACTTGTGAAATTACATACAGCAGCCCCGCGTTGACTACGATGAAATTATCATCATCAATGGGTAAAATATCAGAAATGTTTTTGAAAGCCTTATTGAAAATGCTATCTCGAACCAATTTTTCTGAAATCGGATTAAAAGTGTACCAAATCTTATCAACTAAAAACAAGATTTCATTTTTGTACACAAATATTTTTACCCCAAAATCATTTTTGATACCATTTTTTTGCGAAACATTCGTTATTTCTGTGGTATTGAAATTTTTGTCATATTTGATCCGATAAAGGCTCCGATAATTGTCTGCAGCCCAAATTTCATTCGGGCGGTTTTGCGCGATAGTCCTTATTGGCTTCCTTAAATTCGGAAGCAATTGGAATTTCGAAAAATCATTTGCGTCCCTGTACAAAGCTATTCCTGAATAATTTGGCTGAAAATATACGTGGTCAAATTCACTTTTGTACATGCTCCAACCGCCGTTCACTCCATTTACCCTGGTAAGCTGATTTCCGTCATAAATAAAAGTGCCGTCATTGTGGCCAATTACATATTTGCTTCCGATTTTATAAATATCCCATACCTGCCCCTGTGAATTTGGGACTGATTGTAACTTTTTGTTCTTGTAAATGAAAACGCTGTGATTCGTAACAAACAGGTATCCATCATCAATCGTGGAAATTCCATAAACCGAGCCCAGGATTCCAAGATTGTCGGAAAAAACGTTTACCGATGAGTTAATTTCCACGTGGGCAATCCCATTGTCGAGTCCGAGCCACAAATCGTTCTCCTTATCGACCATAATGGAAAGCACAGCGTTATTCTTGATTGCATTTTCCCTATTAAAATTTTTGTATGTGCCATTTTTCAGATCGACCACATACAGACCCTGGAGGCCAGTGCCGATAGCAAGTGTACTGTCATTTACGAATTTGGCAGTAACAATAACTTCTTGTTTGAGTTTCTCATTTAAAGCATTTTGCCAAGCCTTGATTTCGCTCTCGTCGGCTACATAAACCCCATTTGTTTTAGTGAATATATAAATCCTGTCGTTCCGTTTTTCAATGTTATGGATTACATTATGATCTATCCCCGACCAATTCGCTTTTTTTATAAATTCACTTCCGTTCATGACATAAATTCCCTGTCTGACAGAAGCCACGTATACTTTCCCATCAATGAGATAGCAATAGGAAATCTGGAATGGAAACCGAATCTTCTCTACCTTTCCATCGTTGTAAATAAATATTTCGTTGAACGACTGGAAATAAATCCTGTTATTAAATTTAAATATCTTCCAGATTTCCTCATTGTCAGAATTCCCCTTAAATAAATCTTTTCTGATCAGCGATTTATATTTCATCTTCCCAGAAATGCGCTGCCAGTAACCGAACTCCTTATAGGAACCGGTATACACCCTGTCGCCGTCTGCAAATACCGACCGAATTACCGTTTTGTTTGGCAAGGTGTATTTTTCCCATTTTACCCCGTTGTAGCGAAGAAAATAATGGTTATTTGCAAAATAAATGGCTTTGTCCTTTCCTTGAGCAATATTCCAGTTCTGATTGTCTCCGCCATACTCACTTTTCGTAAAATTTTCAACGAAAGGAAGCAATTCCTGTGCCTGAAGGACATTGCCCAAAAACAATAGTAGTGTAAAACTGAGTATTACGCGCTTCACTTTTATTAAAGATTTTACCAAATATAATTACATTTTCATTTCAGCAGGTCAATAAATACAAAATTCCGGCCTGATCCATCTTCAAGCCGGAATTATTCTGTATTATCCGATGTTTAGTTCTTTATTACCTGTTTCGTTGCCGTTCCGCCATCTGCGAATAAGACTTTAACCATGTAAACTCCGTTGGGAATTGCATTCAGGATGATTGGGTTTCCAGCGTTGCTTCTTAAAATTTCCTGCCCAAGTACATTATAAATTAATGTACCAGTGATTTCAGAATCGGATTGGATGTTAACCTCGTTATTGGATGGATTGGGAAACAAACTGAATGTATTCCGCGATGATTCAATCGTATTCAAAGGCGTAGCCAAGGTACCCTGAAAATATAATGAAACAGGAATGTACCCCTGTTGGTCAACAAATTGCGCGTCTGGAACGGTAATCTTAAAGGAATGCGGACCCGCGGCCAGATTCCCAAGGCTGATCTGCCTGATTGGGATGACATCGCCGGGGCACCAGTTACTAAAAGACTGCCACTCCGCATTTGTCCTTGGCGTAGCACCGTAAATCCCATTTGCCTGTGTATTGTACATCCGAAATGGCTCACAGGTTGGGCTACCGGGTCGGTAAACCGATACCTGCGAATTGTCGAGGTAAATATAATGGTAACGCCGGTTATACTCTTCGCCACCAGCGTTCGCGCCATGATTTGAGGTAATCAGGTAGAAACTGGCATCGCTGACTGTCGTTGGAAGATTAAAATTAATCGTACGTACTGTTTGTCCAATTACATCCGTTCCTGAAGCAGAATAGTTATTGAGGTCTTTTTTAAATGATAAAGGCAAAATGTAATTGATCCCATCTGTATCGATAATGTCGGTTTCCGAAACGAACTCCAGTGTGCCGAAAAATACGTCATTTCTCCCGGCGCAGCCCGAAATCTGGGTTTGCGCAGCATACGGCACACCAAATATTTCAAGCTCTACCCAAATGTCATAAATTGCGGTAATGGATGGATCTTTAAAAATTCTGGCTGCGTTTGATACATTGAAAGTATACGGAACCTGGTTCGGCGAAACATTTTTATTCATAAAGGGTGTAATGAAACGACCCAATTCGATCCTTTGCACGTCATTTGGCGAATAAGTTGTTGCGCCTTTTGGGACGAAAGCCAGGTTTACGTTTCCAATTCGATCATAATTATCGCACGATGCCTTTACAGTAACGTTCATGATCAGTTGCGGGCCAAATGCCTGCAGCTGTTCATCTGTTAATTTTCGCGCATATAAATCGTTGCGGTGTCTGATAACGTCTGCTGGCGGTGGTGGGGCTGTGACCGTCGCAGCATAGCCATCATAAAACAGGACTTGGTCGAAAACGGTTAGTGTGTATACCGTCAACGGTTTTGAATTTAGTGGGTCAGGCAACCCGGAAGTGCTTTTTGCATTTGCGTTGCAAAAAATAATACCCAGCAATAAAAGTAATGTTTGTTTCATAGAAGTATTGTATTAGTAGCCGCTAAATATAATCATAAACTGCGTAATACAAATAAAAAATCCCAGCTTAAACTGGGATTTTTTCTAACTCGTAACCATTTATATAGTCCTGAAGATACCTAAACCGCTCTGTGAGTTCGCCGTTCTCAGTAATTTTTGCACGTTGTAAAATACCGTCTTTATCGCCATTAAAAAAAGCGGGGACGACGTGTTTCATAAACATTTCACCAAATCCCTCACTGGCATCCTTTGGTAGTTCACATGGAAGATTATCGACAGCCATCACTACGATTGCAGCGGGATGAAAAACATCAACCTCTTCATTTTTTGAAGGATGGTACCCGTATAATGGGTCTGCAATCGTTGATGCTTTGATCGTTGATTCGATAGGTCCATCAACGTCACAGGAAATATCTGCCACCACTTTGATTTTATTATCAGGTGCACACAACATTTCGCGCGTCAGAATCACTGGTGCGTCGTTGCCGTAAAAATGCCCCGCCATAAATATATCGGAAACTTTTGTGAATCTTTCAAAATTAGAAACATACACTTCCGGGTTCTCATAAAAATCCTGTTTGCTTCCTTCGTTTCCATCAATACGCTTGTTGTAATCCATGACGTCAATTTGCGTATACACGGGACAATCATAGGCCTTATTAAGATAATCATCTACAGAC
Organism: Flavobacterium sp. BFFFF1; assembly: GCF_002256285.1. GTDB lineage: Bacteria > Bacteroidota > Bacteroidia > Flavobacteriales > Flavobacteriaceae > Flavobacterium. The sequence goes on from NZ_NKJE01000014.1 coordinate 96,679, forward strand.
ACTTCTTTAATTTTCATGGCATCCAGAATCTCCTTGGCGCCATTACCCACTTTGCCGTGCCCGGTCAGTACTATTTTAATTGGTGGAAGTACCAGGCGCTTCAGCCTTTGTACCAAATCCTCCTTGTGCGCCAAAGTTTCCGCTTTTGGCAAACTAAAAAGCTCAAATTTTATCCCAAAAGCCCGAATTCCGTTATAGGCTCCGACAATACCCGCGTAACGTCCAAAACCAATTAACCTTTTGAAATTCTTATCGACAATGGTTTCATGATCATACAAATCGATTTTCTTCTCGAGTACCGCCTGAAGCAACTTCCTGTTGTGCGGCTGTTTCTTAATGGTATGAGAAAAGAAAAAGTACTTTTTACCGGGGATCAATGCATCGACAGGAACTTCCTTTACGCCAAAAAGCACATCACAGTCAGTCATATCCACCGCTACTTCAAGTCCGGCACGGGTATATTCCTGATCACTAAAGATTCTGATATCAGAACTTTCCACTTTGATTTCAGCATCCGGATGTTCTTTTTTAAGGCGTACAAGTTCTTCGGGGGTAAATACAACCCTTCTATCGGGTGGATTTTTTCTTTCTTTAATAATTCCGAATTTCATATTGCAATTTTAAAAATCAAGCGTATAATCCTGACTTTTCATTAATTATTTTTAAAATCACTTAAAAATTAACTTAATTGTTAAGTGATTGTGATATTTTCACGTAATGAATATATTTTGTTACAAATATAACATTAAAAATATGGCACTCAAATCATTTTTAAAAAAAATAATGCTCAATTTTTTGAGGTTTAAGGCATTAATATAATTGTCTTAAATTTATCACAACTATTGCTTAAAAGCGCAATTGAAAACCACTGATTATTTTATATTTGTCTCCCTATATATATACTAAAAATGATTTGGTTGCGCGCTACGGCAGTATTTACATTACTTTCTTTTTTCCTCTTTCTTGCATCATGCAAAGATAAAACCCCGGAGCAAAATCTGGCGGACGGCTATACGAAAGACAATCCTTTTAGTGTAGCTATGCCAAAAGTAAGCAAGTCTTACAAAGAAGATAAGAAACAAAAGGTCGAGGCTTTTTTTAAAAAGAATTGGGGAGACCGGATGAATGGAAGTTTCCTTGTTGCAAAAAATGGCCAGATCATTTACGAAAATTATGACGGCTATTCCAGCATTGAGAAAAAGCTTGACATCACGGCAACTACACCGATTCATATCGCGTCTATGAGTAAGGTGCTCACGGCGGCATTGGTATTGCGGCTGATTGACGGTGGAAAGCTTGATCTTGACCAGGATGTGAGTACGATTTTATCGCCATTTCCCTACCCAAATATTACGATTCAGGATTTGCTTGACCACCGCAGTGGCCTGCCCAATTATGCGTATTTTTGTGACGAGAAAGGGGTTTGGGACCATTCGAAAACCCTGATGAACCAGGACGTGCTAAACCTGATGAACGAACACCATTTTCCGCAACAGTTTCCCAGCGGCCGCCGGTTCGCCTACTGCAATACCAACTATGCCATGCTTGCGCTGGTCATTGAGAAAATTACCGGCATGACCTATCCGGAGGCGATGAAAAAAATGCTGTTTGAACCTTTGCATATGAGCAATACCTTTGTTTTTAATATTGTGGATAAGGACGAGGTAAGCCAAACTTACAAAGGCAACATGAGGCTGGCGTTTGACCATTTGGATGGTACATATGGTGATAAGAACATTTATTCTACGCCCAGGGATTTGCTTAAATTTGACATGGCGACGTATTCCCCGAACTTCCTCAGCGCGGGACTTGTAAAAAAAGTATACCAGGGTTACAGCTATGAGCATAAGGGCACCCGGAATTACGGCTTGGGCATTCGGATGTATGAATGGCCTACCGGACAGAAGATGTACTACCACAATGGCTGGTGGCACGGAAATACTTCCTCCTACATCAAACTGAAAAAAGATACGGTAACGATCATTGCCATATCCAATAAATATACCAAATCAACATATCAGGCATGGAAACTGGCCCCATCTTTTGGGGATTATCCGTTTAAGATGGACAAGGGCGAGGGAGAAGAGTAGCTATCCGTGGGCGGTCGCAGCGGGCAGTGGGTTCAGGCTGAACGTCCACGATAACGACTTCCCCCGCATTTTACAGCGTACAGTTGACAGCTTACAGTTTACAGCCTACAGTTTACAGTAGCAATGGGCAGTTGTGGTACGGCAGCGAAGTTATTCATTATTAATTGTCGATTGTCAATTGTCAATTGTCAATTATCACCTATCTTTGCAATCCCATATTGGGGTCGACTGGTTTTGACAGCAGGTCGAATTGGAAGATAAGCATGTCGAGAAGGGGGACGAATTCTCGTAAATACCAAAGTCCTAACACTTTTACACGGCGAAAATAACTACGCTTTAGCTGCTTAATCCGAATTATAGTACGATGAGCCACGTCTCTGCAAGGCAGGGAAGCTGGATTCTCCTTGAAAGCCCTGGTCTGTGGCGTTCTTAAAAGGGGAACCGTAAAAATAGACCTAGGGATGATGAAGCTTCGGCACCATCCTGACAACTAAGAAGCTAAGCATCAGTCGGCTGTTCCTGGCCACAGCTGATGACGAAAATTCAATCAGGAAATAAGCATGTAGAAAGTTTTTTAGTTGCCTGTTTGGACCCGGGTTCGATTCCCGGCGACTCCACAATTCTTATTTCAAAAGAGTTTAATTGCCCGTAAGTCCTCAGACTTACGGGCTTTTTTTTAATGCTTTCGGCTAGGCAGCAAGAGACTTTCCCAGGATCTTCAGTATGACAGTGGGCTTCATGGATTGGAATACAATAAGCAATTTATTCTTGTTATAATTAATGGTAGTTACTATAAGGTTACTATAACCTTATTATAAACTTACTATATTTTTATTATAATGTTACAATATTCTATGAAATGCATTATATTTATACCGAATTTAATTACTGACGTAACATGGCAAAAACCAAAGGCATTATCGCTTTCACCGGAACGCTGGGCGGCGTGAACTTCTATGTGTTAAATGGTGTACCCGTCAGCCGTATGGCTGGTGGGGGGTTCAATGGAAAGAAAATTAAGACCAGCCCAAAAATGGTTCGGGTGCGTGAAAACGGGTCCGAGTTCAAGGGCTGCATGCAGGCGGTGAAGCATTTCAAGGCGGGCCTGCGGAAGCCGCTGTCCTCGATTAAGGACGGGACATTACACCAACGGCTGGTGAGCCTGTTTACCAAAATCAAGAATGCTGACACGGTGAGTGTACGTGGCGCGCGAAATGTAGCCAATGGTTTGCTTGCGGAGGAAGGACGGCGCCTGTTGCAGGGCTATGTACTCGATTCCGGGCCGGGACTGGCGCGGACGCTGCGGCAGCCATTTGCCTTTTCATGGGATGACACCGGGCTGGTGTTTAAGGGATTTGATGCGGGTTTGGTGGCTTTTCCAAAGGGCGCTACACAGTTAGAGCTCACGGCATTTTTTTATGTATTCGACTTCGAAAAACACGAATCGGTGTTGGCGTCCAGTGAAACCAAAGTGATTCTGCGGGATTCCGGAGACCAGGGGACGCTGTCGCTGACGGCCCCTGCCCTGCCCGAGTCCAACGCCGTGCGGATGGGTTTGCTTCATTACCGGTTCCAGCAGGAGCTCAATGGATCGCTGTACCCGTTGCAGGGTGAAGGGGGTGCAGGCATGGAAGTGGTTTGGGTTTCTTAGCGCTATGAAGAAAGTTAGCTACTCGGAAGGATTCCCAAGGGAACGGAAGCGGAGCATCCCGAGGGCATTGATTTTCAGGTTGTATTACAAAATATAAAAGCAATAATATCCGATATTCAATCAAGAGAACCGGCTGGGCAGCGCCTTAACCACGATTGAATTTTATTTATTGAAAATGGTTAAGGCTGTTTTAGTAGCGTAATAATAAATTTGTAGTATATTTCGTTAACTGGATAAAATCATCATTCATGTTCAAAATAGGAGTTGCAGATCTCGTGCTGTAGCACGAACGGCTATTGGAGAAGAATTAAACTACAACGCAGATATAACAGAGATAGAGTTAGCACATATGCCAACGGAGCCTCTCGGTGGAGCTTATGACCGCAAGAAATTTTTGAAGCAAAGTTAAAGTATGATGCAACATACAGCAGATTATATCGACAGGGCATGAAGGATAAAAAGAAACCCTCGATTTTTCGAGGGTTCCTTTTTTTTTAAAATGTTAATCTCGCACTTACTATTTAACAATATCAAGATTGTTTGTGCTGTTTATCTATGGAATAATTCATTTTGACGAAAATTTATTTATTTAACAATTTATTAAGTATATCACCATTTAAATTTGCAAATAATTTTAAAACCGATAGTCATGTATAAATTTTTTTTATTAGTATTTGCTATATCTGCAAATACTATTTTTGCACAAGGTACAAATGGCGCATTGTCTGAAGGTAACTACCAAATGCTTAAGGATGCTGTTGAAGCGTTAAAAGAACACACAGCTTCAGATAATAGAAATCACGGTGATAGTAGATATACTTATCAAACGCAAACTGGCAATTCTCAAGCACAAGGGTATTCCAACGTGAATCCTCAACTTGCGGCACAAAATGCTGCACTGGCAAAAATGCAATCTGACGCAGCGCGAGGACCGGTAATTGTTTCTAACCAGTATGGCGTAGGAAGCGCAGTTTATTATGATACTGCACGAAATGTTTATCAGGTCCAAATCAATGACGGAAGCTGGATGATACAAGGTCAATCGCCTTTCAGCGCAGCTGCCGCAGTTCGAAATGCATATGATGCAAGAAATAATGCTCAAGCTATTGCAAGGACAGGTTACATACCCAATGGATATGTTGTTACGCAATCAAGAGACGGTCAGGGTATGGCTATCTTACCAGCACCCTACGCTTCACCGTATAATCCAGCTATTGTTATTCCATTGCCGTAAACGTGTATATTTGGATTACGAGTCTTTTTATGAATTGAAAAAGAGCCCTTTTAAGGGCTCTTTTATTCTTATCACATTGAAACCATATTTAAACAAGCTAACTCCGGCGTGCTTCGTACTTCATCTGCGAATAGAGAATATGTAATTTTGCCAGCCTTCGCCAAAGGACGCTCTAATCTAACTTTGTAGTTGCGCTCGTCTCCGCTAATAACTGTTGCAGGGATTGCTTTCGACCCAGTCCATGAAATCCATGCTTTATCCCCTGCTTCAAATTTCTCGGCACGACGATCCTCAAAGTGAAGTGGCTTTACATTCTTTACAAATGTAATTTTGCGTTCATCGTAGTTTTTAATCGCAACTTTTTTTCGAATGGAATTTACAGGTTGTGGAGAATTTTTCCTTTTCACATACGCTGTGTAGGTTTTCCAAGCACGATTAAGGGTCTGTATAGCTTCATAAACCGCATTCTTATCATGTAAATAATCGCAGTATTGCTCCACAGTCGTATAAGACGGCCAAGATTTGTCCGACATATCTCTCGCTAAATCTCCTAAAGGTGAATCGCGCTTTACATGCTTTCTAAGCCAGTCTGTAAAATTCAGTTGAAATGAATTTGCAGCAATGTCTGCCGGTATGTCTCTTTTTTGGTTTAATGTACGCTGGCAATTAATCCAATTCGCGAAGCCATATTGTTTTGCAACATTTTCTAAGGCTTCAGTATGAGTAATGCCAAGTTCTTTTCGAAGTTTTTTTGCTTGACGCTTGATGTAGTCTAAAGTTGGTATTTGATCCATTGGAATTTCTTTTTTAATCTCATACAAAAAAATGTCACCCACAACCACTTCTCGATATGAGGAAAAGATTTCCAAAACGAGATAAAGTTCAGTGCTTATACAGCTTCGCTACAGTGGGCGGCAGGTTTCTGAGCAACCTAGATGGCAAAAATAGCAAAAAAGAATAATATAGCAATTGTATATTCGCAGAACGTTTGATTTTTCAACTGTAAGTGAATATATTTGACACTAAATCATTTAGTTAAATAGGCTTAAATCAATCTATAAAGAGATAAAATGATACATAAAATTGAGCGTTTGACCTCAATAGGTAAGTTTCGGAGTTATACTGCCTCAGGTCAGGTAAATTTTCACAAGTTAACTCTTATTTATGGGGATAACGGTAGCGGCAAGACTACCTTAACTTCAGTCATTCGCTCTGCGACCACAAATGACCCTCAGATTGTAATCAGTCGTGCTTCGACGAATGCAACTGTTAACCAGGCCGCACAAATTGTTGAGGCCGGAACCCCTCCCATACACCACACTTTACGAACCACAGGCTGGAGCGTTCCATTAGATAACGTAGAGATTTTTGACATACATTTTATAAACGATAATATTTATTCAGGTTTTGATTTTGGTGATGGCCAACGTAAACAACTGCATAAATTTGTTATCGGCGATCAGGGTGTGGCGATTCAACAGCAGATCGAAGCCAACAAAGATTCTAAAACAGTTTCTAGGACACTACAGACGAGTTTAGAACAACAGATTTTAACAGCCGTAGCAAATAATCTGACTGCTGGAGCAATGTTGAATGATTTAGTAGCTTTACAAACGGCGAGTGCTGTAAATATTGCCCAGTCGATAGCGGCGGCTGATGCTTCACTTACGACAGCAAGGGCAAATGCGACAATACAAACGCTACCAAATTTACAGCAACTTTCCGACATCCAACGAGGAATAGACTTTGATACTTTGAAGGCTGACTTGCAATTGACAACAGCTATAATCGGAGATCAGGCTTTAAAAACACTTTTTGCCGAGCATTGCGCTGATTTAGCAGCAAATAATTTACAAAATCCTGAGCGTTGGCTCGAAAGCGGATTTCGATATGTCGAACACAAAAATCACCGTAATACTGACGAGCAGATATCCTGTCCATTTTGTACGCAAGAAATTTCAACTTCATTAGATTTATTCAGAGCCTATAACACATTGTTCAATGAAGATTTTGGAGCGTTGACCGAACGTATTCAGACGCATACTAACGACTTACAGTCTTTCAATTTGGCCGCTACGCTTCAGGCACTTCAAAGTACAAATCAGAACAACGTTACCGCCATAGCGTCATGGGTAGCGCATTTGCCATCAACTGTTCAGCCTCCTTCATTTGCTTTCATGCCGGACGAACAGGTATTACAAATAGAACTCGGAAGGGTAATAGCCGCTGTTAATTATAAGGCTCAAAATCCATCAACAGTAGTTGCGATTGAATGCGTTGAGGAATTTGAAAGATCCCTCGCTGCAATTAGCGCAGGAATAACGCAGTATAACGCTGAAGTTGTGGCTTATAATGCGGGTATTGCAACATTTAAAACTGGCATACAAACTATTGCACAAGCAGAGGCTGAATTAAATCGTATGCGTAGAATTGAGCGCCGGTTTGACCCAGCAGTTAACACCCTGTGCGTACAGCTTGCAGCGGAGCGTACTAACCTTAGAACACTTGAACAGCAATATACTGCGCTATCAGCTAGCCAAGATACTTTAGCAAGTAGCTTCTTGGCAACTTATTCTACTCAAATTAACCATTATCTCGGGACAGTTTTTAAAACGTCCTTTCAAATTGCCGATGTCGTCCACTTACCTCCGCGCGGACAAGCTAGAGAAAGTAAAGTCGGGTATAAGTTGACAATTGACGGATTGGATATTTCATTCGATGAAGGTCAACCATTTAGTGCGCGGGAATGTCTCAGTGAAGGAGATAAAAGCACTATAGCCCTCGCATTTTTTCTTGCCAAACTTGATAACGACCCTCACCGAGCTGACAAGATACTGGTGTTTGATGATCCTTTATCAAGTTTAGATACAAATCGCCGGACATATACAGTCAGGCTAATCAAAAATCTTTTTCAGCACATGAAACAGGTAATTGTCTTGAGCCATAATGAACATTTCCTTCATGAAATCGGTGACGGTTTCGGCGCAGCGCAGAAAAAAACTTTGCGAGTTACCGAGAATTTCGCTGCGCGCGCTTCGATCCTTGAAGTTTGCGATTTGGATGATTTGGTGAAGAATACGTATTTTAAACATATTGAAGAACTGGAGAGCTTCCGCACTCACCCCGATCATTCTAAAAAAGATACAGTACTTGGATGGTTAAGGAATGTTTTGGAAGCACATTTACGCTTTAAATTTTATCACGACTTAAGGACAATGACACACACGCAGACATTTGGAAGTTTGATTACACATCTAGAAGCTGAGCCAGTAGTTTTTAGAGATGGCAATAAAGCTCAGGTAATTTCAGATTTGCGTTTAATTAATAGTGTTTCATGGAGACCTCATCATGGTGATCCTTCGCCGGATTTCGCTTCACTGTCTGTCAATCCTCATACTATGACAGCAAGTGAATTAGACAATATGATTGTTGAAACTCTTACGCTTATTAATGACCGTCTGTAGGTCAACCAAGGATGAACATGGATTTTAATGAAACTTATATATTTAACAAGGAAAATCAAAATATTGTCCCAGCTATTTTACCAGAGAAAGAACAATACTATAAGGACCTAAATAATATTGAATGGGGCATGACAGGACGAATGGATGCAATGTTTGCAAACCAATTTTTCTTAGAAGCGATTCAGCTTATTATTAATTCGATTACCTTGTTTGAGAAAGGATATTTCGATTGTGCATTTTACTCCTTAAGACAATCTTTAGAGATTTCAACAACTACTGTTTACTTAGCCGATGACACGGAAGAAAACAGAAAAATTGAAATGCAGAAATGGAGTAAGCAGGAGAAGTTTCCTATGCACAAGCAGATGATAGATGCCTTGGTCAAACGGAAAAGCGATTTTGCTGACATAAAAGAAAAAATGTCGGTTTTCTTCGAAGAAGTAGACTCGGCAAAGCATCAAATGAACAAATATGTCCACAAACAAGGCTTTAGTACGTTTTATTCGTACTATGGTAGAGATAGCTCAAAGAAAAATGCTGCGCGCCTTAAAGATTTCCAAGATTTTTTAATAACGAGCATCGGGGCTGTAGCTGTATATCGCCTATCAATCGATCCTTTGCCAGTGCTACTACTTGATGAAGAAATATATAAACGCAGCGGACAATTCTGGTCGGAAGAATATAGCACTGATTTCATTGAAAAATATATTGGGCATGAACATCTTGATGCCTATAAACAAACAAGTTTATATACGGGATATCATGAAAGCTTGATTGCAAATGAAGAAATGATACCCAGCGTTTTAGCTTTGGTAAAAGATGACTTTATTGAAAGAGAAAAATGTGAAGAAATTCTCACCCAAGTTCATCTTCTTGGAAAAAATGAGCGTATTGCCGTAGCCATGACAAGTATATTGTCGAATCTTGTCAGAATTTACAATTCAGAAGGCTACCATTGGTATTGGACAAATACTCAATCCGTTCGAAAAAACCGAAACTTTAGCAGTTCGGATTTCAATATTTGTAAAGGGAAAGCACCTGCATTCAATCTACTTTTCCACGATGTTTTTATTAGCACTATTAAAATCTTAGATGACGAGTATTATCTCGAGCATAACTATCAACTTACTGAACAAGAAATCGCTTTGGTAGAGTTCATGATAGCGTTGACCGAAAATCAACATCAACAATCCAATTGAATACAATAGATGACCTAACGAAACAATTTTCACGAAATTAATTGAGAGTCATTCTTATCTTTTATAAATAATTTCCTCTTCGCTAAGTTTCAGTAAATCCTATAAATATTCTTTGATAGCCATTAATATAAAAGCCGCCTCCGCAAAAATAAATATCCCAAGTAATAATACATCAAAACACCACTTCTTGGTTCACAAGATACTTGAAAATTATCCAAATAAATCATCATCGGAAAATTCATTCCCCTCAAATATCGGGGTTCACCAGTCATCTGCGCAGGGAACTTATACCAATAGCAGCACCTGTACCTTCTCCTCTACGGGGCATATTGAAATTTCATTAAACATGGTTTTGGCGCTTATAGAATACCGCAAAGCGAAAATCAAAACTGCCGTTTGAAACTACAAATCTTCGTTGGCGACACAAAAGCGATTTGTTTTCTGTTTAATTTATAAATAATCTCCGCGTTGGAATCGGCAGTAATCGTTGCAGATTCCCAGAGACTTCGGATGATTCTTTCAGTGCCAACTCCCATCCGCTAATTGCGCATCATGCTGATCTTATCGTGGTTCAGTATTCGTAGGGCGTTGCCATTTTTTTCAATGAGGCCTTCGTTCCTAAACTCGGTGAGCGTCCGGCTGACCGTTTCAGAGGCGGTACCTGACAACGCCGCAAGATCATCGCGGCTGATCGTAACGCTATCCTGAATGACATCCTGTTTACGGAACAGCCGTAAAATTGATTCAGCAATCCTTTTTCTTACCGATTGATACGCCAGTTGTAAAAGATGGGTGTCCTTGTCACGAACCTCCCGTGACAACAGTTGGAGAAACTTTTCAGCGATATCTGGATATACATGCAACAATTCTTCAAACTGTGCTTTAGGAAAAAAACACAATAGGCTGTCTTCAAGTGCCGTAGCCGTATCAGTATAGGGTGTGTTGGATAAAATAATATTGATGCCCAGGAAATCGTCTGCCTGATAAATATTGGTGATGAGCTCGCGACCATCTAATGCTAATTTGACGGTCTTGATTTTTCCCGACAGCACAAAATAGACGCCCAGTGCTTTGTCTCCTTCATAATGCACGACCTGGTCCTTCTTGAAGTTCCTGCCGTTCGCTTCTGTAATCATTTTCTTCAACTCGGGTATTCCTGCCCGCACAGCGCCCACTTTTTGAGGCGCTCCAATGGCCTTATCATATAAATCCTGGTGCTTGACTCGCTTTTTCAACCTGCTTTCTATGGCACTCAGCAATTC
>NZ_NKJE01000015.1 GCF_002256285.1 Flavobacterium sp. BFFFF1
AAAGCACGAAGAAACCGACGATGCCCAGATTGAGAAAAACATGAACCCGATTATCCCGCGCGTTTCCGGCTATATCACTAAAGTGTATGTTGCTGACAACGCTATGGTTAAAAAAGGAGATACACTTTTCACCATCGATAACAAGGATTACATCGTAAAATTGGAAGATGCCAAGGCAGCATTGGCCGCAGCAGAGGGAAATTTTGAAGTTTCTAAAGCTGATGTCGGCAGCGCGCAGGCAAACGTTTCCGTTTCAGAATCCAACGTGCTTTCCGCCGGTGGCAATATCGAAACAGCAAGAATCAGGCTGTCACGTGCGACAAATGACTTTGAGCGCTACAATAACCTCTACAAAAACCACTCGATCACCAAACAGCAGTTTGAACAGGCTGAAGCTGCGAAACTCGAAGCCGAAAACCAGTTGAAAATACTTCAGCAGCAGCAGCGTGCGAGCAACTACCAAAAATCGGTAACTGTTGCGAAATCGAATGTCACCAACAAACAGACGCAGGTAGCATTGGCCAATATCAAAAGAGCACAGGCACAGCTTGAGGCGGCAAAGCTGAACCTTTCGTATACCGTCGTTACGGCTTCTATTGACGGCCAGATTTCAAAAATTGGAATTCAGCCGGGTCAATTGGTACAACCAGGACAATCCTTATTTTATATCATTAACAATCAGGAAGCCTGGGTGATTGCAAACTTTAAGGAGACCCAATTGAACAAAATGGTAGTCGGACAAAAGGTGACCATCAAAGTAGATGCGTATCCTGATACCGATTTCAAGGGGACCGTGGCGTCATTTTCACCCGCTACCGGAGCCCGTTTTTCAGTCCTGCCTCCGGACAATGCCACAGGTAACTTTGTAAAGACAATCCAAAGGCTTCCGGTGAAAATCACGATCGATGCCGACAATGATCCCGAAAAATTGAAAGTACTGCGTCCAGGCATGAATGTAGATGTGGATGTACACCTGCAATAATTGATAAAATATGGTTCAGGAAGAAAATGATTTAGTAGAATACGGTTTCCGCCGCGTGATCATCACGATTACAGCGGTGCTGTGCGCCCTGCTCGAAATCGTCGATACCACGATTGTCAATGTTGCGCTGACAAATATGCGGGGCAGCCTCGGGGCGACGCTCACCGATGTAGCGTGGGTAATCACGGCATATGCTATCGCCAATGTCATTGTAATTCCGATGACCAGCTGGCTCTCCCAGCAGTTTGGCCGTCGCAATTATTTTGCGGTTTCCATTGTCATTTTTACCGTTGCCTCGTTCCTTTGCGGCAATGCGGACAACATTTGGGAACTCGTGATTTTCCGTTTCATCCAGGGGCTTGGCGGTGGTGCTTTGCTGGTTACGGCACAGACGATTATCACAGAAAGTTATCCCGCTGCAAAACGCGGCATGGCCCAGGCCATTTATGGAATGGGTGTCATTGTGGGCCCCACGCTGGGACCGCCTTTGGGTGGCTATATCGTAGAGAATTATTCATGGCCCTATATCTTTTACATCAATATTCCGATCGGGATCATTGCGGTAATCCTGACCATGAGTTTTGTACGAAGTCCAAAATATGGCGAAAAACTCAAGGCCAACCAAGTGGACTGGATCGGAATCATATTGTTGGCCGCCTTTATTGGCTCGCTTCAATTCGTGCTGGAACATGGGCAACAGGATGATTGGTTTGACAACATCTGGATCACCACGCTTAGCGTTGTCTCGCTGTTTGGGCTAATTCTGTTCATCTGGCGACAGCTCACCTATGCCCACCCTATCGTAAATCTGGGTGTTTTAAAAGACCGGAACCTGCGTGTAGGTACTTTTATGTGTTTTATCCTTGGATTTGGATTGTACGGCTCCACATTGGTCATCCCGATTTATACCCAGCAGATTCTTGGCTGGACTGCCACCGAAGCAGGATTGTTGTTGATTCCCGGATCTATTACCACGGCGTTTATGATGCCAATCGTAGGAAATCTAATCCAAAAAGGCGTACCACAGCCCTATCTTGTGGCAGTAGGGTTCCTTATTTTCTTTTTCTTCACGTTTTGGATGCACAATGCGATGACGCCAGATACTGGTGCGGAACATTTGTTCTGGCCATTGATCCTTCGAGGCATTGGTCTGGGACTGCTTTTCGTCCCCATTACCACGATGGCATTGTCTACTTTGAAAGGGAGAAGTATCGGTGAAGGTGCTGCATTTACGGGAATGATGCGCCAATTGGGGGGCTCGTTTGGCATTGCGATCATTACCACCTTTATCACAAGATATACTCAAAAACACCGCGTTGATATGGTTTCCCATCTTGACGGCAGCCGTATCGAGGTACAGCAAAGGCTTCAAATGACGCAACGTGCGTTCGAATCCAAGGGATTTTCAACGTCGGAGGCCATTGCTAAAGCAAATCAGGCACTTGATTACACTGTCTTGAAACAAAGCACCGTTCTGTCTTATATGGACATCTTTTTGTACCTCGGCATTTTGTTCCTTTGCTGTATTCCGATCATTTTATTTGTCAAAAGGGGAAAAACAAAAGTTGATATGTCTGAAGCGATGCATTAAACTAAAAAAAAGCATTACAAAAAACCGGGTCAATGCCCGGTTTTTTCGTTTCATCAATTGCCGATTTCCCTGATATCCGGAGCCGTATCTTCCCAAAGTTCAATCTTATTGCCTTCAGCGTCCATGATATGCACAAACTTTCCGTATTCATACGTAGTGATTTCGTCCAGAATATTAACCCCGTTTTTTCTGAGGTTCTCGACAAGTGCTTCAATATGCTGGACCCTATAATTCACCATAAATTCTTTTTTCGAAGGTAAAAAGTGACCGTCTGCTGTTTTAAAAGAACACCATTGGAGGGAATTTATTTCTTCCGGCCTGTCAAGATTCCGCGATTCGAAACTGGATGTGCCCCATGCACTGATTTCGAGTCCCAGATTCTTTGCGTACCACTCTTTGATTTCTTTCGGGTTATCCGAATAAAAGAAAATACCCCCAACCCCTGTTACTTTTGGTGTATCATCTGGTGAAAGATTAGCCCTGCCGTTTTCATTTTTTTTGTCTTCCATCATTGTGTTTATTTTTCTATAAGTTGCGTTTCAAAATTAAAGAACTAATCATGGTGACGAATAATTCTACAAGCAAAATTACTGCTCAGGACATGAGCTTATCAAGTTATTTCTTAATTCCCGATAGTTCGCTTCAGGAAGTCGCACGATTTTTATTGGCTAAGGTAAAAAAAGCACGATGCAAAAATGAAGCGGGTGGTACGATATTTTTCAATTTTGCTGCATCTCAGAATCAAAATCCCGCTGTTTACATCGATGTAAACAAAATCCATATCTTAAAACTTATTTAAAACTTTATCCCAATTCATAAAATAATGTAAATTCGCAGGGATTTAGCGGACATCGATAAATCCAGCAAAATCAGTAACTATTTGCAGATGAACAACGAAGATATACGGGGCATCAAGCAGTTGCTTTCCGAACCAAGACGGATCGCCATCATACCCCATAGAAGTCCTGACGGAGATGCCATGGGATCTACACTCGGACTTTGGCATTACCTGATTGGACTGGGGCACCAACCATTTGTTATTGCCCCAAATGAATTTCCCGATTTTCTTGCCTGGCTGCCTGGTTCGGAGCGTGTGATCATCTATGAAAAAGATAAAGAAGCAGGGACAAAATTGCTGCGTGCCGCAGAGATCGTCTTTACACTCGATTTCAATGCGCTGCACCGAACGGGAGAAATGGAACATGTGCTTGCGGCATTAAAAGTGCCTTTCGTTATGATTGACCACCACCAGAAACCCGATGGTTATGCGGAATATAGGTACTCGGACACCGCATTTGGGTCAACCTGCGAAATGTTGTACAATTTTATCGGGATGATGGGTGATGAAACACGCATCGATACAAAAATCGCAACATGCATCTACACTGGAATCGTAACGGATTCGGGGTCATTCAGATATCCATCTACAACAAGTGCGACACACCATATTGTAGCCGACCTGATTTCGAAGGGAATCGACAACAGCGAAATACACACGTTACTTTTCGACAACAATTCGTTTGACAGGCTCCAGCTGATCGGTTGTGCGCTGCAAAATATGAAGGTGTTTCCGGAATATAAAACCGCCTACATCACGCTGTCACAGAAAGAACTTGACCAGCATCACTACGTCAAGGGAGACACTGAGGGAATCGTAAATTATGGCTTGACTATAAAAGGGATTATTTTTGCTGCGATATTCATAGAACATAAGGACGAGAATATCATCAAGATTTCGTTCCGTTCGCAAGGCGACTTCGATGTCAACCAATTTGCCCGTGACCATTTCAATGGAGGCGGACATATCAACGCTGCCGGGGGAAAATCCAATCAGTCGTTGAAGGAAACAATACTTAAATTTGAAACCATAATTAAAGGCCTGTAATATGAAAAAGATACACATGATGGCATTAACGCTGGGGATTTTATTCACAGCATGTTCGCAGCAGCAGGCGCGCAAACCGATTTCAAATTCGTCCGGAACCTTCATGAAGGAATCGGTGGAACGAAATAAAAAACTGGTAGCAGGCGAGGAAGCGCAAATCGATTCCATTATCAAAAGCAATCCCGGAACCAAGTATATTGCCTCCAAAAAAGGGTATTGGTACTACTATATCGCCCAAAATACCAAAGATACCATTCACCCGAAGAAAGGAGATATCGCCTATTTCGACTACGAACTGAAAAGCCTTGATGGCAACGTAATCTACTCCGAAGTCGAGCTGCGCCCGCAGGTTTACCATGTCGACAAACAGAATATTATGATGGGATTGCGCGACGCCATCAAGCTGATGAAAAAAAATGAAACAGTGACATTCCTCTTTCCATCGCACATGGCCTACGGTTATCACGGCGACAATAAAAGCATCGGCCCAAAAACATCTTTGATTTGCACCGTGACACTGAACGACATCAAACCCGACACAGAAGCAAAGGCAAGTCCTACAGCAAAAACCAACAAACCACTCTTAACACCAGATATACCCGTAAAACAAGAATAATCCATGAACAAAAAACTCATTTTAATTTTGCTTGTGATCACAAGCTTTTTTTCGTGCGGAGACGAACACAGCAAACTTCCGGACGGACTTTACGCAGATATTGAAACCGTAAAAGGACACATTATTGTAAAACTTGAATTCGAAAAAACCCCGGTAACGGTCGCAAATTTTGTCTCGCTTGCCGAAGGTAAAAACACCTATGTAAAAGGCGACCTCAAGGGAAAGCCGTTCTATGATGGCTTAAAATTCCATAGGGTCGAGAAAGGATTTGTGATCCAGGGAGGTGATCCCGATGGTAATGGAAGCGGCGGTCCGGGATACCAATTTAAAGATGAAATCACCGATTTGACACATAACCGCGCCGGGACATTGTCGATGGCCAATTCAGGCCCCGCTACAAATGGCAGCCAATTTTTCATCACGCTGAGCGAAACCCCGCATCTTGACGGAAGACACACCGTCTTTGGATATGTCGTGGAGAACGGGATGGACGTTGTGAATAAAGTGGTAAAGGACGACGGAATCATCTCAGTGAAAATTATCCGAAAAGGCGAAAATGCGAAGAAATTCGACGCACCAAAAGTGTTCGCGGAATATTACGCAAAAGAGGCCGAAAACCGGAAGAAACAAGCCGAAATCAACGCCCAGAAACAGCGCGAGTATGAGGCAAAGTACAAAGACGTGATCGCGGCGAAGAAGACCTATTTCGACGGACTGAAAGCTACTGCCCAGAAAACCAGCACGGGATTGCAGTATAAGATCGTTAAGAAAGGAACTGGTGCAAAACCGGCTGCAGGAACGACGATATTTCTTTACTATGCCGGCTATTTTACAACCGGTGTTCCTTTTGACACGAATATTGTCACGGTAGCAAAAGAATTCGGACTGTATGATCAAACCCGAGAAATGCAGGGCGGTTACGGTCCAATGCCATTTCAGGCCGGAAAGAAAACAGGACTGGTACCGGGTTTTATCGAAGGGATTGAAAACATGTCCATCGGTGACAAAGCAGTTTTATATATGCCGTCAATTTTAGGATTTGGCGAGGCCGGTGCCGGTGATGGTTTTATCCCGCCAAATTCGGACCTGATTTTTGAACTGGAAGTTTTAGAAGCCCCAAAAAAATAAATATATCAATGGGACAAACTCCTGAAAATCCCGCAGTTGCAAACAGAGTAAGGAAATTAAACGTTGAAAAATGAAAATCAGATTGATTGCTTTATGCTTTTTGTTAATGTCTGGCGGCATCTTTGCACAGACCAAAAAAACCGTTGCTAAAAAATCCGCAGCAACTACAAAGGTGGTTACAAAAACGCCTTTAAAGGTGGCGGAAAAAACGGCAGTAAAAAAACCGATTGTACCATCGGCGGAATCTGACGGAATCTTTGCCCAAATGGAAACCGCAAAAGGAAAAATCTACCTGAGACTTGAATACCAAAAAGTACCGTTGACTGTAGCGAGTTTTATCTCTTTGGCAGAAGGAACAAACCCATATGTCACCATTGCCGAAAGAAAAGGAAAGCCATTCTTTGACGGATTGAAATTTCACCGCGTGATCCCCGATTTTATGATTCAGGGTGGCGATCCTATGGGTAACGGATCTGGCAGCCCAGGCTATAAATATAAAGACGAAGAAACAACAGACGTATTTGACAAACCGGGTGTACTGGCCATGGCAAACTCAGGCCCTGCAACCAATGGAAGCCAGTTTTTCATCACCCATAAAGAAACGCCGTGGCTGAACCACAAGCACACCATTTTTGGCCATGTCATTACCGGGCAGGATGTCGTAAACGCGATCAGGCAGGACGATGTAATCAACAAAGTAACCATCATCCGAAAAGGTGCTGCCGCAAACGCATTTAACGCTGTCAAAGTTTTTACCGATTATTATGGCGGTAAAGCTGACGAAGAAAAAAAACAAGCTGATTTGGAAGCCCAGGCCAGGAAAAAACAGGAAGAAGAAGCTGCATTGGCTAAAAAAGCTTATCGCGACCAATACAGTAGCGTATTTGCAGCAAAAGTGGCAGAACTGAATGCCTTAAAGGTAAAATCTACAAAAACAGAGAGCGGGCTGCAATATATTCTTACCAAAGGAACTGGTACCAAACCCGCTGACGGGACCAATGTATTCGTTCATTATTCAGGATATTTTGAAGATGGATCATTATTTCAAAGCAGCCATGCAGATGTAAGTAAACGGTACGGCATGTATGAGGAGGCAGCTGCCGCCAATTACCAGCCTTTCCCATTTTCATATGGTGCGAAGCAAGGATTAATACCGGGTTTCCTGGAAGTATTAAATCTGATGTCGTTTGGTGATAAGGTTACTGTTTTTATTCCGGCGAAACTAGGTTATGGTCCCCGGGGCTACGGTGGTGCTATTCCGCCAAATACTAACCTTATATTCGAAATTGAATTGCTGGAGAAGCAAAACTAAATAAAAAAGGGCTTACGTTGGTAAGCCCTTTTTTTAATATTCTAAACTTCCTGAAAAAAAATTAACGGCAAACAGGTTCTATTTCACCGGGAATTTCCAATCGAATTCATCCTTATCATTGATAATGGCACCTATCTCTACTTTAGAGACCACGCCAAATTCCGCCTGTAAAATGAGCCAATGGGTTTCGTCGAAATACTGTTCAGTAAGATCATAATCCTCCCGTTCCCATTTTGCAAATCCATGTGCCTCCAAATTTGACTTCACGTCTTCAATGACTACTCCAACGACTTTTTTTCCAAACAGTTCCGCTGATGGATGGGAACACATGGCATAACCCAGCCTGAAATCTTCATCCTGATAAAAGGTCAGCCTCCATTTCAGCGCATTGTAAATATAAATCACGTTGTCTTCATCATCGCGGAATTCCTTATCGGGTTTGCCACAAATGTCAACAACATTCCCCTGTTTCATCCCAAATAGTAATTTTCCAACGCCAAACTTCGGTGTAATCGTCATAAAATAGTTTTTCACAAAGGTAATCAAGCTTATAGAATTTCAGGAAAGTTTACAGAATTTCCATCTCTAAAAACCGTACGGGCATTTTCACCGTAATTTTAAATAACATATCACTATTAACCTTATAAATTAAGTATTATGCAACAAAAATCCTTTTCTAAAAAATTATGGTTTGGATCGGCGCTACTGCTAAGTTGTTTCTTCATGGAAGCCCAAATCGTTACAAGCGGAGCAGATGACGGTTCTGACGGTACACTGCGGTCAGAAATCGCCGACGCCCCGCCTGGTGGTATCATCACATTTGGACTTACGGTTACAAATGTCACCTTGACCATGGGACAAATCACTATTGACAAATCACTCACCATTACAGGAAATTTGATTTCGAATACTACTATCGATGGCGGTGGCAACAGCAGAATTTTCGAAATTACTTCCGGAAATGTATTGATTAATGACCTTATACTGACCAATGGACTAGCGGACAACGGCGGCGGTATTTATGTATCTGGCGCAACGCTGACAATGAATAATACCACACTGTTGAACAACGTCGCCAATGGCGCGAGTGGGAGCGGCGGCGGAATTTTCGCCGGTACCGGATCAACATTAAACTTAACGGGATGCACGGTTTCCGGAAATCAGGCCAATAGGGCTGGTGGCGGAATCGAAGCTATAGCGGGAACAACCTTAACTTTGAACAATGTCAGTCTGAACACAAACAACGCTGGCGTTGCCCCTGCTACGGCAGCTCCAGGGAATGGTGGCGGATTGCACGTGACAGGAAATGCTACCGTAATGATCACCGGAGGCACGGTGAACAATAATAAATCCGCGGCAGAAGGCGGTGGTTTGTGGAACGGTTCCGGAACGATGGATATCAACGGTACAGCAATTATCGGAAATACCGCGTCGGGTGCGTTATCAGACAACGGCGGTGGCGGAATTTACAACCTCAATGGGGGAACGCTTACGATAGAAAATGCAAATATTGCCGACAATGATGCCGATGGCGCAGCGGGTAGCGGCGGCGGAATCTTAAATGATGTTGGCGCATCGCTGACAATCACCAATTCATTTATTACCGGCAATACGTCCAACCGTGCGGGTGGAGGTATCGAAAATAACGTTGGGACGGTCACCCTGAACAACGTGAACCTAAATGGAAATACGACCAATACATCACCTGGAAACGGAGGAGGGCTGCATGTAACCGGAGCAGGAACCGTGGGAGTTAATGGCGGTACCGTCAATACCAATACTGCTGGAGCTGAAGGTGGCGGCTTGTGGAACGGTACTGGGACAATGACCGTCATCGGCACAACGATTTCAGGAAATTCTGCAGCAGGCGCCGGAGCAGATCAAGGAGGCGGCGGAATTTACAACCTGAACGGAGGAACCTTAATTGTAGAGAATGCTTCTATCAGCAACAACATGGCTACCGGAACCGCAGGCAGCGGCGGTGGAATCTTAAACGACGTTGGCTCGCATCTCACCATTACCGATTCTTCAATCACAGGAAACTCAGCAATTCGAGCCGGTGGTGGAATTGAAGACAATTCAGGATCAGGTACCATCATACTCGACAACGTGAATTTAAATGGAAACAGCGTATCAGGGCCTCCAGGAAATGGCGGTGGACTGCACATCACCGGTGGCGGAAGCGCGATGATTACCGGAGGAACTGTGAATAATAACACCGCTGCGGCTGAAGGCGGAGGTCTGTGGAATGGAACCGGTACGATGACAATTGACGGCACCGTTATCGGCGGAAATACCGCTAGTGGTGCTGGTGCTGACCAGGGCGGTGGCGGCGTTTATAACCTCAATGCCGGAACATTGGTGATCATGAACGCTACAATCAGCGGCAATAATGCCAATGGTACTTTGGGAAGCGGCGGTGGAATCTTAAACGATGTCGGCTCGCAACTATCCATTACCAATTCCGAAATAAGTGGAAATACCGCTGTTCGCGCTGGAGGAGGCATTGAAGACAATTCTGGAAACAGCACCATCATACTTACCAATGTCAGCCTAAATGGAAATACCGTTTCAGGCCCTCCGGGAAATGGTGGGGGCTTACACATCACCGGAGCCGGAAACGCAACGATTACAGGTGGAACCGTAAATGGAAATACGGCGGCGTTAGAAGGCGGCGGCCTATGGAACGGCTCCGGAATTATGACCGTTTCAGGAACCGAAATTAATGGCAATACTTCAACAGGTGCTGCTGCAGACGATGGTGGTGGCGCAATCTTTAATACTGCAGGAACCCTAAATATAACCGATTCCACCATTGCAGGCAATAGGGCGACTGGAACCAGCGGAAGCGGAGGTGCAGTTTTAAGCCTTGCGGGAACGGTAACGATAACAAATACTATTTTTGACACCAACAGCGCAAACCGCGCTGGCGGGGCTATTGAATTGGTTAACGGCACACTGAATGTAACTGATTCCGATTTAACCAACAACGATGTCGATGGTACCGCAGGAACACCAAACCCTGGAAATGGTGGTGCATTGCATATCACAGGCGCAGTGACCGCAACGATCACCGGAGGTACTGTTAATGGCAATGATGCAAGACGTGAAGGCGGCGGTTTATGGAATCAGGCTGGAAGCATCATGACCGTAAATGCAGTGACTATTGATTCCAACACGGCCAGCGGACCTGATGTAAATCACGGCGGCGGAGGTATCTTTAACAACGGAGGTGATCTTGTAGTCAACAATTCTACAATCTCCAATAACGTTGCAGACGGTACACTCGGAAACGGCGGCGGACTTCACGTTAAAGCAGGAGTAGCGACGGTTTTACTCAGCACGTTCTCCGGGAATTCTTCGCTGAACAACGGTGGTGGACTGTACAACAACACCGTATTAACCGTAAATGCCTCAACGATTGCTGATAACAGTGCGGCAGTCAATGGTGGTGGCATCGCAAACAACAGTACGCTTGCGGTAAGCCTTAAAAACAGTATTGTCGCTACAAACACCGCTACAGCCGGTTTTGATATTTCAAATGCTATAGGAACATTCACTTCAAATGGTTATAATTTAATTGGCCAGGATGATACAAACATTTTCCCAAGCCAGTCCACGGACCTCGAAGGGACGGCGACTGTTCTGATTGATCCATTAGTCGGAGCGCTTTCGGACAACGGAGGCAATACCTTCACGCATGCTTTGCTTGCAAACAGTCCGGCTTATAATATGGGCGACCCTGCAGACCTGTTTAATGACCAGAATGATAATGCTGTTTTCGCTGGGCGAAGAGATATCGGTTCGTCTGAAGCACAAACCATGCTGGGAATCGACGATGTGACCTTGAGCAATTCCAAAAGAAGCATGGTGTATCCGAATCCTTCAAACAGTGGCATTATCAACATTGCCCTCGCATCTTTGGGTACGGTTTCTGCATCGATTGTTGAAGTGGGATCCGGAAAAACAGTACGACAGTTGCAATTGAATAATATATCAACCCAGATCAGCGTAAGCGATTTCTCAACAGGCGTGTATATTGTACAGCTGGTTGGAGATGATTTTACCGAAACGCACAGGCTGATTCTCGGAAAATAATATTTGGTTAGTTAGTTTGAAAGGCCCCTGACACAGCAATGTTCAGGGGCTTTTTTACATTTTCAGTTCGAGTGCTTCTCTTACCTCCGGCCATTCGGATTTGAGTATGCTGAGTACGATGCTGTCACGGCGGCCTCCATCCGCTTTTGGCATATTCGAGCGCAACACACCGTCAATTTTACATCCGATACTTTTCATGGCAGCGATACTTCGGTGGTTATCGTTATCTGCACGAAATTCGACGCGTTCCATCCCCAGCTGTTCAAATGCGTAGGACAGCAACAGGTACTTACAATGTTTATTAAGCCCGGTCCCCTGAAAATCCCTGCCATACCAGGTGTACCCCAGTTGTAAAGTAGCCAACTGGAACTGAATATCGTAAAAACGCGTGCTTCCGGCATAACGCTGTGATTGCTTATCAAACACGATGAATGGAAACTCAGTCCTGTTTTCCCTCGCCGCCATAGCGATATTGATATAATTTTCGAGGTTTTTCCGTCCGTTGGCGCGTACCAAAGAAAAATGCCAGATTTCCGGTTCATTTTCCGAAAAACCCAACAGGTTCTCGACGTCATCGTAGCGCAAAGGCCGCAACAGCACACGCTCATCTTCGAGAATCAATTCCTGATTGAAGTCAAAATGGTGATTCATGGGATATTTTTTTAGCCCGGATGGGAGCGGCATCCTTTTTTCCCGTTTTTCAGGGAAAAAAGATACAGCGGACAGCCGGATCAGCTCCTAATATTCGAACGTGCCAAACTCACTTTGTATCGTCAGCTTTTTGTTGTCGGCGGCTTCTACCCTACCCACGACTTTAGCGGCGATATCGAATGATTTCGAAATGGCAATGATGTCATCGGCGATCGCTGCGGGTACATAGAGTTCCATGCGGTGCCCACAGTTGAATACCTGGTACATTTCTTTCCAGTCGGTTGCCGATTGCTGTTGGATTAACCTGAACAATGGCGGAACCTCAAAAAGATTGTCTTTAATGATGTGGAGGTTCTCTACAAAATGCAGGATTTTAGTTTGGGCGCCGCCGCTGCAGTGCACCATGCCGTGAATTTGTGTCGCGTTGTATTGTGAAAGTATTTTTTTGATCACCGGCGCATACGTCCGCGTGGGTGAAAGCACCAGTTTTCCCGCGTCCAAAGGGCTTCCTTCGTCAGCTTCGGTGAGTTTCAAACTTCCGGAATACACTAGTGCTGACGGAACAAGCGCGTCAAAACTCTCGGGATATTTTTCGCTAAGGTATTTGGAAAACACATCGTGGCGTGCGGATGTGAGTCCGTTGCTGCCCATGCCTCCATTGTATTCCTTTTCATAAGTCGCCTTACCAAACGACGCAAGCCCAACGATCACATCGCCTGGCCGGATGTTTGCGTTGTCAATCACATCGCTGCGTTTCATCCTTGCGGTTACGGTTGAGTCCACGATAATTGTCCGGACAAGATCACCGACATCAGCGGTCTCGCCTCCCGTGGAATGGATCGTGACGCCGAATTTCGACAATTCATCGATTAGTGATTGGGTTCCTGTTATGATTGCGGCGATTACTTCCGATGGGATCAGGTTTTTGTTGCGTCCTATGGTGGATGAAAGCAGGATATTGTCAGTAGCGCCTACGCATAGTAAATCGTCGATATTCATGATCAGTGCATCCTGTGCAATGCCTTTCCATACAGAAAGATCTCCTGTTTCCTTCCAATACAGGTACGCCAATGAAGATTTAGTGCCGGCACCATCGGCATGCATGATAATGCAATGGTCGCCATCGTTGGTTAAATAATCAGGGATAATTTTACAGAAAGCTTTCGGGAAAAGGCCTTTGTCGATGTTTTTAATGGCGTTGTGTACGTCTTCCTTGGAAGCGGAAACCCCGCGCATGGCGTAGCGTTTACTGGTATCGGAACTCATCTTGACGGTTGTGTTGTTGTGTGGCAAAGGTAGGTATAAAAAAAAAGCCTTCCAAGCCAGATTGGCTTAAAGGACGCTTTTCATTTCCAGCTTAAATTTCAGGATGGTATTATCCCGCTGCACTTCGAGCAACAACTTCCGTCCGTCATCGGATTTGAGCATTTCGTTAATTTCTTCCAGGGTGTACCGATAGCTTTGGGAATTATTAATCGTGAGCAGCACATCACCCTGCTTTATTCCGACAACATCGGCCGGCGAACCTTTCCGTACGGAAGCAATTTCATACACCGGTTTAAGTTCAAACTGGTACTTGATATCCATTTCGTTGCCGCTGCTAAATTCAATTTTAACGGAACTGGACGTACCATTCCGCTGTTTTTTTTCCTGAACCATTTTCAGCCCCACGTGATGCAATTCAATGCCGCTGGTATTACAGTGAAACGGCAGATCAAAATTGGCATTTTTCCGGAGATAAAACTTACTGTTTTTGTAATCCAAAATCACATGAAACCGTTTGAGCACTTCACCTCCAATGGATCCGAGCCTGTCATCAACCATCTTTACATTGCGCAGCGAAACGGTATCCGGGAATGACACTACCGGCCTGGTAAAATGGAAGTCATCCAGTTTGAAATCGGTAATGCGGGCCTTTTTCCCAAATACCGGACCGCTGAAGCCACGACCCAGAAAGTCATCAAAATTACGCTCCGGAATATTAATTTTATCCGACTTTTTATCAAACAGCCAAATCGCGTCGCTGTTACCGGTATCCAGAAGTAATTTGGCGTTGATCTGATCGTCTCCGGTCTTCACCGACGAAATGACATAGGGCTTATTGCGTTCAATCGTGATATCAAGCGGTGTGTAGTCTTTCGTTAGCTTACCGATATTCGTTTTTGCACGGTTGTATATCACGAGCTTTTTCCGGGCATAATTAATTTTCACGAGATAATCCCTGAAAAACTGATAACCGATAATGCCGTTTACGGGCATCCCAAGACTCGAAGACAAATTCATTAATTCGTCGATGACAATTAATATTTCCTGGTGTTTAAATCCAAGTCCGCCTAACTCAAGTGTATTGTTTTTTGACTTCAGCCCTTCAACGCCTTCCTGGTTTCCAAGACCGCGCAACGTAATTTTCTCCACATCATACAATGGGACTTCGTCTTTTTCATCAAGGCTGAACAATATCGTTTCCTCAACACCCGAGTCAAGCAGGAAACTGAGTTCAACGCCATTTACAGAAACCGGAATGATAACGAGGTTATTGACCAATTTGAAAGGGAGGATCACTTTGTTCTTTTCGGGGAATGTTGAAAATCCTTCCTGAGCCCTCCCGAGGAATGCACAAAAGATGGTGCAGATTATCGCTAAGAAAGTTTTCATCGTAATTTTTTATTAAAATTATAAAATAATTACCGAATACGTATAATCTGACAATTTAAAAACACCTCCAGAAATTGGAAGGCAGTAAAAAAAATTGCAATTTTGCACGCAAATCATTTCATATGCCGAAAGTATCACACAAAGGAAGCAACATGCCGGAATCTCCAATCAGGAAATTGGTTCCCTATTCAGAAATTGCTAAAAAGAAAGGCCACAAGGTGTACCACCTGAACATTGGGCAGCCTGATATCCGCACACCGGAAGTGGCTATGAATTCGATTAAGAATCTCGACATTAAGGTTTTAGAATACAGCCACTCTGCAGGGTTTGAAAGCTATAGAAACAAGCTGTCGCAATATTATAAAAATCATGGCCTTCCTATTGATGTCGCGGACATCATCATTACAACAGGCGGCTCTGAAGCTTTACTTTTTGCTATGGGCAGCACTATGGATGTAGATGATGAGATTATCATTCCTGAACCATTTTATGCCAACTACAATGGCTTTTCCACTGCTTCAGGTGTGAAAGTTGTACCTGTAATTTCGACTATAGAAACTGGGTTTGCGTTGCCTCCGATTGCCGATTTTGAAAAACTGATCACTGCGAAGACTAAGGCAATCCTGATCTGCAATCCAGGAAATCCAACCGGCTATCTCTATTCAAAGGAGGAGATGATGCAATTGGCAGAACTGGTTAAGAAATACGATCTTTTCCTGATTGCTGATGAAGTGTACCGCGAATTTACCTATGACGGCGACACCCACTATTCTGTAATGAACATTCCTGGAATCGAAGAAAATGCCATCATGATTGATTCTGTGTCTAAAAGATACAGTATGTGTGGCGCGAGAATCGGCTGCATTGTCTCAAAGAATAAGGAAGTCATGGCCACCGCAATGAAATTTGCACAGGCAAGACTGAGTCCGCCCACTTTCGCGCAGATTGCCAGTGAAGCCGCTTTAGATACGCCACAGAGTTACTTCGACGAGGTAATCTCTGAATACAGGGAGCGTCGGGACATTCTTATCGCGGAGCTGAATAAGATTGATGGTGTAAAAGTGGCGAAGCCTAAAGGTGCGTTCTATTGCATCGCACAATTGCCTATTGACAACGCGGATAAATTTGCACAATGGCTGTTGGAATCGTTCGATTACAATGGCGAAACCGTGATGGTAGCGCCAGCTGCAGGATTTTATTCTACGCCCGGCGTTGGCTTAAATGAGGTCAGGATCGCTTACGTACTCAAAAAGGAAGACCTTATCAAAAGCGTGCACATCCTTAAAGAAGCATTGCAGGTTTATAACTCCTGATTTTTAGCAGGCACTGGCTTTGTGCCGGAATAGAAATCGTAGCACACGCCACCGAAACTTCCCCAGGAAAAATACCAGATTATTTCAATCCACGGAATAGTGCCGTAACACCGTATGCCTAATTTTGTGTCTGGCAAAAGCCAATATTTGTTCCAATAATCCGGTGCGATCAATTCAAACAGAATGACATAAATCGGAAAGGCAATAGCCAGAAGCAAAATGCCGGATAGTATTGCTTTTTTTAACAAGTCTGGCCTTTGAAAGAGGATAAACAGTGTAAAGCAAATAAAGCTAATAGGGCTTACCAGCATCGAATTGAAGCCCATCGGCGGCAATGACACCATCGCAACGATGCCGATGGCGAACAGAATGTAAAAAGTTCCTTTGCGGGTCGGCGTTGCTTCAATTTCGTTTTGCCTGAAGACAAAATTATAAATCGACATCGAAATACCGATAATCACAAAACCAACTAAAAAATCTTCAACTGATATTACGGCGTTTCCCAACACCGTGGGCGGCCTCCAATAGTCCCTTAAATACCAGTATTCTGCAATAAATCCCGAGAACCCACCGATAAGGCTGGACTTTAGCATTTTACGCCTTAGGTCTTTCTTATGGAAATATATTATCAGCCACAATACAGCTAAAAACAACCCTAAAAACAAATAGATATATTGCTCCATGAAGCCAGCTAAAAATTTTGACGAAAATAAATAAAAAAAGAGCTCCAAAATATATGAAGCTCTTTTTTGTTGTATTTGAATTAATTTACCTTTTTAAGGCAAAATTTGCCCTGAATTCCTTGTTTACTCCTTGTTCAACGTACTTTACAACAAACCAATAGTCATCTGCCATCATCTGTTGGCCGTTGTAAGTTCCATCCCAGCCACCCGGATTTGTTGTGCTGATCTGCTTCAACAATTTTCCGAACCGGTCAAATATATAAATTTTTGCGTTAGGTTGATTACTTAATACAGAAATATTCCAAGTATCATGGATTCCGTCACCATTTGGTGTAAAATACTTAGGATAGTCAATCACCTTGACATCATAAGACAGTTCATCACAAGCCTTAAGATCCCTTACATAAACGGTGTGATCACCTGAGTTTGTTAAGGAGATAATGGTCCTGACCCCATTGAAAATATTGTCTGTCTGCCATGGGCCGTCATCAAGCCTGTATTCATATTGGCCCGCTGGAGTAGCGGTAACCTCGATGGTGGCGTTATCTGCGAAGAATTCCGTATCCACCTGTGCCGTAATGGTCAGCGGTGGCGTAGAAGTGACAATCGGTGCTGTAGCAGACTGTGTACAGCCTGCCACTACATCGGTTACAACCACCTTATACATTCCAGGCTCCGTCGCATTCAGCGAACCTTCGCTGGCGCCAACAATTTCATCCCCATCAAGCGACCATACGAATGAGTAGCCATCGGCGGTTGTAAGTCCCGTATTGAGCTCATAGAAAGATCCTGCGGCAGTGGTGCCGGTAGCTGCATCAAGACAAATGTAACCGTCCTGATCCAGTTCCGGATCCGGCACTACGGTTACGGTAACCACCGCTACCGAGTTTGGAGCTCCTGTAAGATCCTTAGGACATGGTGGGTTATCGTTTGCCGACACGCTTACCAGCTCATAGCTCGTTGTGCCCGAAAGCGGTCCGGTAAGCAGTCTTGCCGAGCCGGAAGGATTCAATGTAATGGTTTCTTCGTTACCGCCATTTACAGTATAGGTAACAATGGCATTTGGCGTTCCTGTGATGATTACATCGGTCGCCGTGTCTGCGCAAATCGTCGTATCCGCACCATTTGCTATGGTCGCATCAGGAAGCGGTCTCACGATCACATTGACTGCATTGGTGTAAATATCAGGACATGGAAAGTTACTGATTACACAACGGTAAACTCCTGAGTCACTTAATTGGGCTATGTCAACGTGGTATAACGCATCAGTACCTACATCCACACCATCATGCTGCCAACGATAAGTTACATCGCCGGTAACGGCTACTATCAGATTAATCGGTTCCCCAACACAAACCGTTTGGGAAACAGGCTGCTGTGTAATGACAGCAGCGTCTTTAATGACCACTTCGACTGGATCAGTAGTTATAGGTGGACAAGTCGGATTGCTGATGACACAAACGTAAATTCCTTTATCGATACCAGACACAGAACTGACACTATATGTAGGTGAATTTGTTCCCACAACTACCCCATCGCGCTTCCATTGGTACTGGGTAATGTCACCAGACGCCACAACGCTAAGCGTTAATGGAAATCCCAGACAAAGATCTGTTGGCGGAGCGACCGGCTGCGTCAAAATCTGTGGTGATTCATCAATCGTCACAGTAGCAACTGTCGACACCTGAGGCGCACCACAAGTGCCTGACACCGTGACCTGATAATCGCCGGCATCGACATCTGGATCTGCATTATTAACAACGTACATATTAGAAGGACCTGACTGTACCACTTGGGTACCACGTCTCCATTCGTATGAAAGCGCCTGTCCTGTAGCTGCTACACTTAAGCTAAATCCACCTCCGGAACATACTGGTACTGGAGGTACTGGCTGACTTGTAATGACCACCGGAGCAAAAACGTTTACCGTGGTCGCTGTTGAAGTAATAGCAGGACAACCGGGGTTCGTCACTAAGACATCATATATTGTGCCGTTATCGGCGGAAGTTACCCCAAAAATTTCAAGTGTGCTGCTGCTGGGCGCACCAAATGGTTGTCCATTCTTCCGCCAGGTATAATTCGTTGAACCGTCGGTGCCGGTTGTAGTAACATTAAGTGTAACATCATCTGTCTCACAATAATACGGCAACGCGGCTGGACCTGTTACAAAATGCGGGCCTTCATTTACTACGGCCTGCACGGTTGCTGAGATGGCATCAGGCACACATTTTCCATGAACGATGACCTGATAGGCTCCTGCATCAGCAAGTGACGCATTGGTTTTGGTGTACGTATTTGAAGTGGTATTTTGTACTGTAGTAGCGCCATGCTTAAACTCGTAGGTCAAATCTGTACCTGTCGCTTGTACACTAATCGTAAAGGATTCCTGTTCACAAATGGCTGCCGGCGCTGTGGGTTCAGCAGTAATTACAGGTTTCAAGTCGGCACCCACCGTAGCGGAAAGCGTCAACGGACTCACACAGCCATCAGTACTGGTCACATTGTCCAGCGTGTAAGTGCCAGCCGGACGCTGGATCTGACCATTTCCGGAAGTGGGTATAATGTAACTAAACGTAGCATTATTACTGTCATGGTAGTTTACGGTGGCATTTGCAGTTCCCGCAATATCAAAAAGTGCATCAGTGCCTTCACAAACCGTTGCTGTCGTAGCAGTAAATGATGTTACAACGGGCAGCGGGTTTACGACAATCGTGATGCTTTGCCCGGTAATCGGTGCCGACTGGGCACAGCCCGGAACGCTGATATCTGTTAAAGTAAAAATCGTAGTGGTACCTAAGCCCTGCGTATCAAAAAAACCAAATCCGCTGGTAGCGTCTAACTGAACTGATCCTCCTCCTGAAGGTCCGCCTGTATAATTTATCACACCGCCAGCAGTACCGGAAACATTAATATTCGTTGAGCCGCCAGGACAGAAGTCCGTATCATCAGCACCTATGATTATCGCCGTTGGCGGATCAAAAGAAAATGTAATCGTAGTTCCAGCGGGAAAAATATACTCACAGGACGGAGTCGTATTGGTACCTACTTTTTGCAGTTCAAAAACGGTCTCCTCATTGATTGTAGGGTTTATTGTTGCAAAACCGTCCGAACCGACTGTGGTATTTTCATTTACCGTACCATCAGTTGCATTCGTTTTCGAATAGTATATGATCGCATCGGGTGTTCCTGAAAATGTCACTGCAGTACTTGTACTAGGGCAAATAATCTGGCTACCGGTGACAAACGCCGCTGTGGGCGTGGCCACAATGGTAATCGGAGCAGATATCTTAAAATCCGGACATTCGGTAGTAGGGAAATAGTCAACCACGTAGCTTCCAGCTATACTCTGGATCAAATCGACCGTTCCCGTAACCGAATTAATTACCAAATCAGGGGAAGAAGCAACATATTCTCCTCCCGGTGTCAGGTCGGTGGTCATCACATCAAAAGATCCTGCTGAATCCTTACAAATGGGAAGTGTGCCATAGGAAATAGTGCCCCCTGGCAGCGTTTTATTTAACGTGAAATTTTTAAAGACCTTACAATCCGTGCCACTGATATCTTTGATGACCGCATAAATCGTTAGGGGAAGATCGGATGCATTTACCTGATAAGCCGTGGTATTTTGGATATAATTCAAGCCTTCGTCCTGAGCACTCTGGGGATCTAAATAATAGTATATCTCATAGTTTAACGGATTAGTAACCCCTGCCAGAAACACATCATCCTGGTTGATATTAAACTCATAAGGCCCATCATTTCCAGGACAGACCACTTTATTCTTATTCTCAGCATCAGGAAGTAACGGGAGATCTGAGACGGTCAGATCAGTTGAAAAAACGCTTTGGACATTTCCATTATTATAGGTCACCTCTGCAGTGATAATATCACCCGGCGATGTGTTGGGAATATCAATAACAGTGGTATTTCCCGATGCGACTGGAGATCCGTTAAGCAACCAGTTTACGGTGGCAGTCGGAGGACCGGCCGGTGTAAAACGATATGCCTTTCCAATCGCTGTAAATGCCGTTCCATTGCATCCTGGGGCAGAAATACTCTGGGTACCTGCGTTATTGATCAGCCCAATAACACCCCTGCCACCATTCCAGCCATTAAAGGGAACCCGTCGTTTGACATATACATCAATAATGTTTGTGGTTTCATACAATACCATTTGGTAGGTTTGGACGCCGGCAACATTGGTATCGGGATCAATGCCGTCGCCAAATTGCAGTACCTTATTTACGTTAAAGATAAAAACCCTCCCCGGTGCCGCATTAGCGCCCTGGTCATATACATAATAATTAATTGTCGTTTCAGGATAAGGCAAATCAGTAAAATTGATATCCTGCAATATACCGAAAATGGCATTCCTTATGGTAGTACAATTCGGCAATCCACCTGGAGCTATAGGCCATGGACAGACTTGGTTCGGCGCATAGGCACCGGTGGTATTGAAACAAAGTACGCCATTGGAACCAATTGACATTGTATTGTAGTTGTTTCCATAAAAGCTAAATGAAAAAGGCAGTGTAAACAACTGAGGCGCCCAAAAATCGTCCTGGTTGCCGTTCGTAGGTATTGGAATAAGCGTCGATCCCGGGATGGGATCAAACGAATACGGAGGGTTGTATGGTATTTCAGCTACACTATACGCGGTGGTTGAATTTCCCGGCGTAAATTGGATACTCGCTGTAGACGTTCCATTACAAAAGCCAGCGTTATTCCCGTTTACTCCAGAAACACTTGGAGACGCTAACTGACTGTAATTTAATTGTATAAAACCCAAAAAGGTCAGCAGCAAAAGTATTTTATTTTTCATTTTCCCCATTTTTTTGAAGCGTAAATTTAAAGATTTAATAAAGATAAAATCCAAAAATAATCCAATTATTTCTAAATATAACAGGCTTGGCTATTTTTACCCTAATCATATTTATTATTATTTTATCTTTGCCCGAGTAAAAAATTGCCGCTGACTTACAAAAATTATGAGCAAAGAAGAAGATTTTTCAGACGAAATCGGAAATGACCACATCGCTACAAGCGCTACGAATCCAATCAGGAGCGACGCTTTTGAACTAACAGACGATCAGAAAATCGAGTCAATTAAAAAAGACGTGGAAAACATGCTGTTAACTTTGGGTATGGATCTTACCGATGACAGTCTTAAAGGCACGCCAAACCGCGTGGCCAAGATGTTTGTAAAAGAGATTTTCGGCGGGCTTAATCCCAATAAAAAGCCCGGTGCGTCAACCTTTTCGAATAATTACAAATACGGCGAAATGCTGGTGGAAAAAAACATCACCCTTTATTCGACCTGCGAACACCATCTATTACCCATAATTGGGCGTGCCCATATCGCTTACATCTCCAACGGAACCGTAGTCGGGCTTTCCAAAATGAACCGCATCGTGGACTATTTTGCCAAAAGACCACAGGTACAGGAAAGGCTTACGATGCAGATCGTACAGGAGCTACAAAAAGTCCTTAACACACAAGATGTAGCGTGCGTAATCGATGCCAAGCATTTGTGTGTCAACTCCCGTGGGATCCGCGATATCGAAAGCAGTACTGTCACTTCAGAATTTGGCGGGAAATTTAAAGAAGCACAAAGCAGGCGTGAATTCCTCGATTACATCAAGCTCGATACAAAATTCTAAAGCTATTATTTTAAATTTTGAATTCGAAATTTTAAATGATCACAGACGTCATTTAAAATTTAGAATTTAGAATTTATAATTCCTATTTTTGGAATTCATCATTTAAATAATAAAAGAATGCCACTTTACAACCAGCATCCCCTAAAAATTTACAATTCCCTGAGTGGGGAAAAAGAAGTTTTCACGCCGATTCACGAAGGCAATGTGGGCATGTATGTCTGTGGCCCCACGGTGTACAGTAATGTGCACCTTGGCAATGTCCGGACGTTCATGTCGTTTGATATGATTTTCCGGTATTTTAAGCATTTGGATTATAAGGTCAGGTATGTGCGAAATATCACCGATGTCGGCCACATGGTCGATGACGCGGACGAGGGTGAAGACAAGATCGCCAAAAAAGCCAGGCTCGAACAACTCGAACCGATGGAGATCGTACAACGGTACACCGTAGACTTCCACGACATCCTCGACAAGTTTAATTTCCTGCCACCGAGTATTGAGCCCACGGCTACCGGCCACATCATCGAACAGATTGAAATCGTCAAAGTAATCCTCGAGAAAGGCCTTGCCTACGAATCCAACGGATCTGTGTATTTCGACGTCGTGAAGTTCAATGAAACGAACCACTACGGGAGACTGAGCGGCCGCAATATTGAGGACATGATGGCCAACTCCCGCGAACTTGACGGGCAATCCGACAAAAAGAACCCCCAGGATTTCGCGCTATGGAAAAAAGCCGAACCGGAGCATATCATGCGCTGGCCTTCGCCATGGAGTGAGGGTTTCCCTGGCTGGCATCTGGAATGTACCGCCATGAGCACGAAATATCTTGGAAACCATTTTGACATCCACGGCGGCGGAATGGACCTAAAGTTTCCGCACCATGAATGTGAGATCGCACAAAACGAAGCCGCGACCGGTCATACACCGGTAAATTATTGGATGCATGCGAACATGCTGACATTAAATGGCAAAAAAATGGCGAAATCGACCGGCAACAATATCCTTCCCGGCGAAATCCTGAATGGTGAAAACGAATTCCTGAGCAAAGCGTTTTCAGCTTCTGTTGCAAGATTTTTTATGATGCAGGCACACTACCGAAGCATATTGGATTTTTCTGACGACGCGATCATTGCCGCTGAAAAAGGCTTCAACCGCCTGATGGAAGCGATCGATAACTTAGTGGAAATTGAAGCAGCCGATCATTCTACACTAAATATTTCAGAATGGGAGTCAGCGTGCTATGACGCGATGAACGACGACTTTAATACGCCCATATTGATTGCGCAGTTATTCGAAGGGGTACGGTTTATCAACCTCTTAAAAGACGGAAGCGCCAAGCTGAACGCAGACGATTTAAAGCAGTTTACAAAATTGATGCATGCCTTTGTATTCGATGTGCTGGGCCTTGAAAATGAAAAGCTGCTCGGCGCGAATAACGACAAGCTGGAAGGTGTCGTGAACATGCTTATCGACATGCGGAACCAGGCCCGCGTAAATAAGGATTTCGCATTATCGGACCAGATTCGGAACCAATTGAGCGCACTGGGCATCCAACTGAAAGATGGAAAAGAAGGCACTACCTTTACGTTTTGATATGAATGTAAAGCAGGCAGCCATATTGCCCTTTGTGTTTTTGGTACGCGTTTACCAGACCGTACTCTCTCCCCTCCTGCCCTCAGCCTGCCGTTTCCAGCCAACCTGTTCCACATATATGATCCAGGCGTTGCAGATACACGGGGTATTCAAAGGGTTGTACCTGGGTACAAAACGGATCCTGAGCTGCCACCCGTGGGGAAAATCAGGTTATGATCCGGTGCCCGAAAAAAACGTTACCCACAAACATTAACCATAAATTTAGAAATCTGTACGTTGTAAATCCTATTTTTACGACGCTAAAATTCAAACCAAAATATGACACATTCTTTGTCCATCATCTGGAACCAATCAGAAGGCATCGACCTTGGCTTTTTTACGGTCCGCTATTACAGCCTGATGTTTGTAATCGCCTTCGGCCTGGGCTGGTATATCATGAAAAAGATATTCGAGCGCGAGAACGAATCCATTGAAAAACTGGATAGTATTTTTATCTGGACGGCACTGGCTACTTTGGTGGGTGCACGGCTCGGACAGGTATTCTTTTATGACTGGCCTTATTTCAAAGAACATCCCGAAGAGATTTTCCTGCCTTTTAAATTCAACCCCTTCCGTTTTACCGGTTTCAGCGGATTGGCAAGCCATGGTGCGGCCATTGTCATCATCATCTGCATGTATTTTTTCAGCAAAAAAGTAATGAAACGTCCCTTCCTATGGGTTTTAGACCGTGTGGTCATTCCGGTGGCGAGCGGTGCGATCTTCGTTCGGATTGGGAATTTCTTCAATTCCGAGATTTACGGACACAAGACTTCAGGCGATCAATTCTATGCCGTGAAGTTTGTGCGTGAAAGTGAGTTTTGGAAGGGCCGCGATGTTCAGGTTATTACGAACAGTGCTAACGATCACGAAGGCTTTAATAAAATCACCGCCGATCCCGCATTCAGTAAGTTGCTGAACGAGATTCCATACCGCCATCCATCCCAATTGTATGAGGCGTTCGGTTACATTTTTGTATTCCTGATCTTATTCTATGCTTACTGGCGTACCGATGCGCGCCAAAGGCCGGGACTGTTGTTCGGCTTATTCCTGATCATGCTGTTTACGGTGCGTTTCATCGTGGAATATGTCAAAGAAAGCCAGGGCGGTTTCGAAGGAGACAATCCCATCCTTTCCACAGGACAGTGGCTGAGTATTCCTTTTATACTGGTAGGGCTGTTCTTTGTGTTTCGGTCAAAGAAATACCCTGATGGCGTATTGTAAGGAATAAAAATGATACCCATGCCCGGAGTGTAAAGCTTCGGGCTTTTTTTTGCGCCATGATTTCGCTGTTTATACAAAGGTGTAAATGGAACAAGGCCATGTCGAAGCGACCTGTATCCGGATGAAAGCGCCGCCTTTCCCGACGGAAGCCCGCCATTGCCCGCTGGAACCAGCCGATTGTCACCCGGAAGCATTACATTTGTTGACGGAAGCAAAAGATTGGCTTACGGAAGCTTTAAAATACCATACGGAAGTATTGCACTGGTCCGCGGAAGCATTAAAATGCCCTACGGAAGCATTAAATTGCCACACGGAAGCATTCGATTTTGACCCGGAAGCATTCATCAGGGCATGATTAAGGCTTCCGTGCCTCAATCCGAAGCTTCCTTAAAAGAATCATCCGTAAATGCCATGCCGGCAGCAAAACCCATGACGATGCCCCGATTTTTACATGGGCAGCCTAAAAACAAAATGCCCCGACTTTCGTCAGGGCATTTCTATATGTAATCTAAAGTTGATTAAGAGTTGTGCTCTTCTTCAATCCTGTCGTGTTCCGCTTTTGAGATGGTGTCACATAATACCGGTGTCGCGATAAACAGCGAAGAGTATGTTCCTACGATGATACCCACAAGCATGGCAAAGATGAAGCCCCTGATGGATTCCCCACCGAAGATAAACATGATCGACAGTACAAAGATCATCGTCAACGACGTGTTCACGGTTCTTGACATGGTCGTATTAATCGATTTGTTTACGATATCATTAAAACTACCTTTCGTCTTACCGCCAAGGAATTCCCTTACCCTGTCAAATACGATTACGGTATCGTTCATCGAATATCCAATTACCGTCAGGATTGCCGCAATGAAGTGCTGGTCGATTTCCATACCGAAAGGCATGTATTTCCAAAGCAACGAATAGATACCCAACACGAAGATCACGTCATGCGCCACAGCAGCAATCGCTCCAAGGCTGTATTGCCATTTCCTGAAACTGATGAACAGGTAAAGGAATACAATCGCCATCGCGCCCAAAACCGCCCAGTAAGCATTAGTCTTGATATCGGCAGCAACCGTTGGTCCTACTTTAGAAGACTGTACGACACCGAGTTTCTTACCTTCGTAAACGTTGGTGAATTTATCATAAGTCATGTCTGCACCATAATGTTTCTTCAGGCCTTCGAAAAGCATTTTATTTACTTCTTCGTCAACGCCGGTACCGTGCTCTGCGACTTTATATTTAGTAGTAATCTTCAACTGCGTTGGATCGCCGAAAACTTTTGCTTCAGCACTGCCGAAGATGGTTTTCATTTCAGCAGCCACTTCTTCAGCTTTTAATACTTTATCAAAACGCACCTGGAATGTCCTTCCTCCAAGGAAATCCGTACCGTAGTTTACACCATTTGTCGCCAATGAAGCCACACTTACGATCACTACAGACGCTGAGAAAATGTAAGTCCATTTTTTAATGCCAAGGAAATCAAAGTGGAAGTTGGTAAACCAGTTTTTTGACAAAGGCGTCACAAACGTCAGGTTGTTTTTTCTTGCTGTACTCCAGTCCAGTAAAATCCTTGTAATGAATACTGAAGTAAACAATGACGTGATAATACCAATCAACAATGTAATCGCGAAACCTTTAATAGGTCCTGTTCCAAAAACAACCAGAACGATACCGGTCAGGATGTGTGTTACGTTCGCATCAACGATAGAACGCATCGCACCTTTCCATCCAAATGATGTCTTAATGGCGTCTTCCAGTGATTTTCCGGAACGCAGTTCTTCTTTCGCGCGTTCATAGATGATGATGTTCGCATCAACCGCTGTACCCATCGTCAAAACGATACCGGCAATACCCGGTAATGTCAATACAAATCCAAAACTTACCATCACACCGAAAAGGAACAATAAGTTCACCGCAAGCGCGATGTTAGCATACCAACCGGCTTTTCCGTAGTACACAATCATCCAAAGTGAAACGAGTAACAATCCAACAATCGATGACATGATTCCGTTATCAATAGCTTCCTGTCCAAGGGATGGACCTACCACTTCTGACTGGATAATGTCTGCGGAAGCGGGAAGTTTACCTGCCCTCAATACATTCGCTAAATCTTTTGTTTCCGTAACATCAAAGTTTCCTGTAATTGAAGAGTTTCCTCCGGAGATCTTGCCGGTGGTTACACCAGGAGCAGAATATACGATGTTGTCCAGTACGATAGCGATATTTCCTTTTTCAAGGAATGCGGTATTGGTCATTTCCTCCCATTTCTTAGCGCCACTGAAGTTCATCTGCATGTTTACAGACGGGTGGTTGAATTGGTCAAATGTATCTTCGGCATTTACAATAACACCACCACTCATCGGTGGTACGTTGTTGTAGGTTCCTTTTAATGCGTATAAAGCGAAAGTAATGTTCTCAGTTTTCGTTTTCTCGTCAACTTCAGTCTCAGGCTTACCCCATACAAATTTTGCAAAATGCAGGTTGCCCGGAAGCAATACTTTAATATCCGGTCTTCTCAGGTACTCATTTACCGCAGCCGTATCTTTTTTAAGGTACTTTCCTAGTGTAGGAGAATACGAAGGGATCATTTTGCTAAACAGCGGACCGGCAGCTTTCGCTGTGTTGGCTGTATCCTTGGATTGTGCCAGCATCTTCGCTACATCATCTTTAGGTTTTGCTGTAGTATCCGTTGTGGCGGCAGTCTTAGTGGTTTCGGTTTTTTTCAAAACTTCATTTACAGTCTGTAGGTAAGGCATTACCTCTTCTGCTTTGAAAGTCGCCCAGAATTCCAATTGTGCTGTTCCAGCCAATAATTTCTTGATACGGTCCTGGTCTTTTGCACCAGGCAGCTCGATAAGGATTCTTCCTGACTCACCCAATTTCTGGATGTTTGGTTGTGTTACACCAAATTGGTCAATACGCTTTCTCAAAACGTCGAAAGCACTATCCACAGACTCGTCTACTTTTTTGCGAATGACTTTCTCTGCTTCTTTGTCGGTCATTTCAAAATTAATGCCGTCTTTACCTTCAAGATTCTTGTTGGCAAAAATATCAGGCGAGGCCAGTTTTACAGTTCCGTTTGAATTGTTTTTAAACGCATCAAAGAACGCATCGATATACGTTTGATTTCCCTGTTGGTTTTTAGAGGCATCATCCAGCGACTTGTTAAAAACCGGGTTTTTAGAGTAGTTTGAAAGGCCTTTCAGGATGTCTTTTACAGAAATCTGAAGCTGAACGTTCATTCCGCCCTCAAGGTCAAGACCTTTATTAATTTTTTTACCCTTTACATCATTATAGGTGTAAAATAAAAAAACTTTCTCTTTCCCGATGGAATCAAGATACTTAAGTTCTTTCTTAGAATCACCTTTAGCATACTCTTTTGCCTTGGATTCAACGCTGTCTGCCACAAATGTGAAAGAAAGTTGGTAAATACTTACCAATGCAAATATGATTGCAAAAAATTTAACGAGTCCTCTATTCTGCATTATTATTGAAATTAATTAATTTTTGTTGTATAATTTTATTGTTATCTGTTAAAAATAAATTCAAAATTTATTGGATTAAGAAAATACGTTCATAGTTGGATTTACGGATTTTTTTAAACCGAGCAAATATATAATTAACCGTAGGATTAACCAATTTATTTCTTAATAAATCTCAAAAAAAAGACTGCAAGATTGCAGCCTTCTCTATAATTGTATTAAAATGATTATGCCAGCACAGATTTAAGGTCGGCATTCATATTTCTCACCGCGTCTGAACTTTTTGCAAAAGCAGCCTTTTCGCTCTCGTTGAGATTGATGGAAACGATTTCCTCAATACCATTTTTCCCGATAATACACGGCACACCCATACAGATATCCGTTTGTCCGTATTCACCTTCCAGGAATACAGAACACGCGATCATCTTCCTTTGGTTATTCAATATGCTGTCCACAAGATACGCTACGGAAGCTCCCGGCGCATACCAGGCTGACGTCCCTAAAAGCCCGGTCAATGTAGCACCTCCCACCATGGTGTCTGCAGCTACTTTCTCCAACTCGGCAGCAGAAAGGAATTCTGAAACCGGGATACCATTATAGGACGCCAATCTCGTCAACGGAATCATTGTGGTATCGCCATGGCCTCCAATCACCATCGCCGAAATATCATTGGCGGGTGTATTCAGTGCTTTTGAAAGGTAATACCTGAAGCGGGAACTGTCCAACGCGCCGCCCATACCGATAATCCTGTTTTTCGGCAGACCTGTGGCTTTTAAAGTCAGGTATGTCATCGTATCCATCGGATTTGAAACCACGACAATGATTGCGTTCGGCGAGTGTGCCAGCACGTTCTCAGCCACTGATTTTACAATCCCGGCGTTAATCCCAATCAGTTCTTCACGGGTCATTCCTGGTTTCCTCGGAATTCCGGAAGTAATGACCACTACATCACTGTTTGCGGTTTTGGTATAATCATTCGTCACGCCACTCAATTGGGTGTTAAATCCAGTATTGGTGGCACATTGCATAATATCCATTGCTTTTCCTTCAGCAAATCCTTCTTTAATATCAAGCAGGACTACTTCAGAAGCGATGCCGCGGTAGGAAATTACATCTGCACAAGACGCGCCTACATTTCCGGCGCCAACTATGGTAACTTTCATATTAGATGGTGTTTGTTATTTAAATTTATATTGTAGCGAAATATTTGAATTCACAAATTTACCAAAAGCAACTGAGGTTTGCAGGAAAAACCGGCGAAATTGATAGCGCGCCGAAAGTTCACCGATTGCGTTGGACTTGGTTTTATAAATCTCACGCAGCCTCTCGTTAACAATGGAATGCAATGGCACAATGGCTTCTACCGCCCCTTTTTCACCCTGGATTTCGTATTGAAAATCGCTGGTGTTTAATATCAGGCCCGCAGACAATTCAAGCCGGGCAAACTCCTTGGCCGCATTGAGCTGAAACTGCCAGGTATCAATCAGGCTGTTTAATGCCGTAAAGCCAAGGTTACCATATGCCGTCTCCACATCGAGGAATTCCACGGTAATGTCTTCCTTAGAATAGGCAGCAAGCGCGGCAATGCTGAACTTGTGTGCATCCAGCCCTTTGAAATACTGGCTTAAGTTGTGCTTCACCCCTACACCGTACACCTGGTAATTCACATGCTTGAGCGTAATCTGAGGAGAAAACTTCGCAATAACCTCTGTTCCTTTCCACAACCCTAATGCGGTTTGTATGTAGGGATAAATGATTGTTTCCCGATTGACACCTTCAGGCGATTTAACCACCACCGGTTCATCGTTTAATGTTCCTGTTAAAGTAACGAAGGCATCATTTCCCAATGCAGAAGGCGTTAATGCAGAATCTGTACCCTCAATCGTAAAGAACGAAAAATCGCTATTCGACAACCTAAACTGCCGGTCAGACTCAGGGACAAGAAATGAATTGACATACAATCCTGCCGTAAAATCCCAAAGATTGCTTTTCTTAGGAGTAGAAATCCAGCCGGATGCTGCCTGATATACCGCTGCATCGGTAGCCGGAGTAATGTATTTGTCGGTAAAGAATATGGCATCGTCAATCAGGTTGTTTAATTCCTGAACGGTCTGTTCGGTTTGCGCGCTTGCACTACAAACCGATAGAAAAATGGCGATGATGCCGCTCCTGACCCACACTGATCTACGCATCAATCTTCGCGTAAACTGCGTTTTTCTCGATAAATTCCCTTCTTGGCGGTACTTCGTCTCCCATCAGCATGGAAAACACCTGATCGGCTTCCGCAAGACTGTCGATATTAACCTGCCGCAAAGTCCTGAAATTAGGATCCATAGTAGTCTCCCATAATTGCTCGGCGTTCATTTCACCAAGACCTTTATATCGTTGTATCGACGCACTGCCTCCCATTCTTTCATTCGCCTGGTCGCGTTGCACGTCGTTCCATGCATACTCTTTTTTGGTGCCTTTCTTCACCTGATACAGCGGTGGTGCCGCAATATAAACGTGCCCCTGCTCGATCAGTTCTTTCATAAAACGGAAGAAAAACGTCAGGATTAATGTAGAAATGTGGCTTCCATCGACATCGGCATCACACATGATAATCACTTTGTGATAGCGAAGCTTTTCAAGGTTCAATGCTTTTGAATCTTCACTCGTCCCAACCGTTACGCCAAGTGCCGTGAAAATATTACGGATCTCCTCATTCTCGAAAACCTTGTGGTGCATCGCCTTCTCCACGTTCAGGATTTTTCCCCTTAATGGTAAAATGGCCTGGAAGTTACGGTCGCGCCCTTGTTTTGCAGTTCCACCCGCCGAATCTCCCTCGACAAGGTATACTTCACATTTTGCAGGATCCTGTTCAGAGCAATCCGAAAGTTTTCCGGGAAGGCCGCCTCCACCCATGACAGTCTTGCGCTGCACCATTTCACGCGCTTTTTTAGCAGCATGACGTGCCTGTGCCGCAAGGATTACCTTTTGGATAATGATCCTGGCATCGTTAGGGTTTTCCTCGAGATAATTTTCAAGCATCTCCCCTACAGCCTG
The DNA here is from genome assembly GCF_002256285.1 of Flavobacterium sp. BFFFF1. GTDB lineage: Bacteria > Bacteroidota > Bacteroidia > Flavobacteriales > Flavobacteriaceae > Flavobacterium. The sequence goes on from NZ_NKJE01000015.1 coordinate 31,958, forward strand.
GCTTACAGGAGATACCACCTCCCTGTTCCCCAGTTTGGTTTTGGTTTGTCCCTCGAATTGCGGCTCAGCCACTTTTACCGAAATAATGGCTGTCAGTCCCTCACGGAAGTCGTCTCCTGAAATTTCAAATTTCAGTTTGTCCAGCAATCCCGAAGCATCTGCATATTTCTTAAGCGTACGCGTCAGTCCACTCCGGAAACCCTGAAGGTGCGTTCCTCCCTCGTGGGTATTGATATTATTGACATAAGAGAAAATATTCTCTGTATAACTCGTATTATAGATCAACGCGACTTCAACCGGGACTTCGCCTTTTTCGTGATCCATGCTGATCACATGGGAAATGATCGGCTCGCGGTTTCCATCAAGGTAACGGATGTATTCCTTCAATCCTTCGTCAGAATGAAATACCTCCACCTTGAAATTGCCATCGGTGTCTTTTTCGCGCTTGTCCGTAAACGTGATGGTAATGCCTTTATTCAGGAAAGACAGCTCACGCATACGCGCGGACAAGGTATCGTATGAAAACTCCGTTGTTTGCGTAAAAATCGTATCATCCGGGTAAAACGTCTGCATCGTACCACGTTTGGTGGTCTCGCCAATTTGTTTGACCGGATACATTGCCTTACCCCGTTCGTATTCCTGTTCGTATATTTTACCTTCCCGGAAAACGGTCGATTTCATATGCACGGAGAGCGCATTCACCACCGATACCCCCACACCGTGAAGTCCACCGGAAACTTTATAGGAATCTTTATCAAATTTACCGCCCGCACCGATTTTGGTCATTACAACCTCCAATGCCGAAACACCTTCTTTTTTATGCATGTCGACAGGGATTCCCCTACCATTATCCTCAACCGTTACCGAACCATCCTCGTTAATTGCTACCCCAATCGTATCACAATGGCCTCCCATCGCCTCATCAATCGAGTTGTCTACTACTTCGTAAACCAAATGGTGAAGCCCGCGAACGCCCACATCACCGATATACATGGAAGGACGCATCCTTACGTGCTCCATTCCCTCTAATGCCTGAATACTGTCTGCCGAGTAATTATTTTTCTTGTTTTCGTCGCTCATATTTTAATTGTATTCTGAGATTTTTTGTTTAACGGACAAATATATGGAAATGAGTGTAATTTTGCCTTAAAAAGGCTTGTGTAAAGCCGGAAGTTATCAACATTTAGTTGTCGAAAATTGCTGCATTTTCTGAATTTTCGAAAAACAAAAAAAAAGCGCCGGAAAAAAATTCGGCGCTTCTTAACAAACAAACTATCTAACAACCTCACTAAACTACGACTCCGGTTTTGGAAATTTCGGTATCCGCTTTTACGTGGGCCGAATTCGCCCTTCCGCTCGGATCCTGGTTTTCCTGCCATTTCGGTATCCACTTACGAACCGTTTGCGCAGCACTCAACTGCGGATAATACTTGTGAAAAATAGACCTATAATAAAATGCCTCTTTTGTAGTCGGTGTGTTATATGGGAACAAATCAGGAGCGGCATCCATCTGCTCATCGGTCACCTTCGATGCCGCATATTCGATAAGCTTATCGATCCAGCTGTACCCCACACCGTCCGAAAATTGTTCCTTTTGCCTCCACAAAACTTCTTGTGGTAAGTACGGCTGTTCCGGCGTGTCAAACGCTTTCCTTAAAATATACTTCTCTACGCCATCATACGTTTTTGGCTGCTTCTCCTCTGACTGGATCGTCATTGCGACGTCCAGGAAGGCTTTGTCCAGAAACGGAACCCGTGCTTCGAGTCCATGAGCCATCGTTGATTTGTCGGCTCTCAATAAATCCGCCGTAAACAACTTCTGGACCCTTTCAATCGTCTCTTTCTGGAATTCTTCGGTCGATGGTGCATTCCTGAAATACAGGTAACCGCCAAATACTTCATCCGCCCCTTCGCCGGAAAGCACGACTTTGATGCCCATATCGGTAATCGCTTTTGAAAGGAAATACATCGGGGTACTGGCCCGTACTGAAGTCACATCATAGGTCTCCAGGTGCCAGATTAACTTGTCCAGGATTTCAATTCCCTGTTCAATGGTGAAATGGATCTCATGGTGCTCTGTTTCTAAAAATTCAGCGACTTTGCGTGCCGCCTTGGCATCCGGTGCATCGGCATCAAGCCCGATGGAAAACGAATGAAGCTTTTTGCCCTTCTCCTTCAACAATCGCGCCGCAATGGAGGATGTTAGTGACGAATCGAGTCCTCCGGAGAGCAAGACGCCAATCGGCACATCACTCATCAGCCTTTTTCTCGTGGCTTCAGTCAGCGCTTCCCGAATTTGGACCAAATCGAGCGGCTTATCCGCTTTTTTGTAATCTTCATATTCTGGCCGGTAGTATTTGATAAATCCGGTCTTTGGTGTGTAAAAATGACCTGGAGGAAAAGTGGAAAATGTCTTGCATTGGTCTGCAATCGGTTTCATTTCGGACGAAAAATAAATCCGCCCCCTTTCGTCCAATCCGTAGTACAAAGGTTTTACCCCTAATGGATCGCGGCCCGCAATAAAATCGTCACCGTCAATGACCACAAATGCAAAATCCCCATCGAGCTTGTCCAGAAAGTCGTATCCAAATTCTTCGTACAAATGCACAATCACCTCTGAATCCGACTTCGTTTTAAACGTGTGGTGTTTTAATAGGCCATCGCGCAGTTCCTGGTGGTTGTAAATTTCACCATTATGCACCATGTAAGCAGATTTTGTGCCTTTTATCGGCTGTTTCCCTGAGTGCAAATCAATGATGGAAAGACGCTCATGGCTCAGGATATGGCCATTTTCAGTAATATGCAGATCACTTTCGTCCGGGCCGCGGTGCGACATCCGTTTTGACAATGTTTTTACTAACGCTTCATCCTTTCCTTTTCCTATAATGGCTAAAATCCCACACATAATCTTCTTTGTTATCGGTTATTTATTTTGACAAGGCAAAGATGGATGATGACTTACGATTATGAAACCAAATCCAATATATCGGTTTCAAATAAAAACAATTAGGATGCCTTTTAAGTAAATTTATAAGCCGAGGTAATAGAAATGCAAAATATGGTTGAAATCTGTAACTTTAGACTACAATATACTTTCAATCGTGTATGTGCTTTCATTCAATTTAAACGAATGGCCGACGGCGTTCCCCATCAGTTTTTCCCCGAGCGGAGACTGTGGAGACAAGGCAAAAATGGTTGTTCCGTCAACAGTAATTTTTGGCAATGCAGTACAAACATAAAGGAGCAAACCATTTGCCGTCACCAGGCTTCCGGGAATAACTTTCTCGGAGTTCACTTTGGGATCAATCCGGTCTAAAACGGCTTTCTGCTCCAGATTTTCAGCGAGCTTGTAGTTCAGCTTTTCCTGCTCGATGTGCATCATGGACAATGCGGTTTCGTGCTTATCACCCGCGGAGCCTTTCGCATCATTCCGCGAGTCCTCTGCCAACGCGGAGATCATATCCCGAAACACGTCAATCTTATCCTGGACCAACTGGCAGTAATGCGAATGAATTTTTTGTTTCATTTTGAATGATACATTCTAAATCTTAAATGGCGTCGTGACCCATTTATAAATTAAAATTTATAATACGTATCAGAAGTCAAATTTGTAGTTAGCCCCCAACATCACCTGGAACTGCTGCACCGGATAATTCAGCCATTTTTCATACGCCTGGTTCGCAATGTTGTTCAGTTTAAGGAAAGCGGTCCACCGCTCATTGTATTTGAACCCTACATGTGCGTTCGCATCCAAATAACTGTCGAGCGTCGCAATGTCTGTCCCTCCAATGCCATATTGGATCAAATCTTTCCGCTCTCCAACAAAAAACAACGAGGCGCCGGCATACCATTTCGGTGTAATATTGACATCAACCGTGGTGGCGAGTTTCAACGCGGGTAAATTCCAGGCTTCCTGCTGTGCATCCGTTTTGTAACTGTTAAATGTTGCATTCACGCCAAACGCTACGTTCTTCGTAAAATCGGCTTTAAGCTCACCGAAAAAGCTAATGGTTTTGACATCGTCGTAGGCCAATTGGAAAGAATTGCCCAATTGATAGCCTTTGAAATCACTTAAAAATCCTACGCCCACATCCGGCAATTGATTGACGAGGAACAAGGCCTTGTTCTTCTCGCTGGTGTAAGAACCCCTTACATTGTAGCTCACCGCACTTGATAATTTCCCTTTAAGTCCGGCAAAAATATCATACTGCCTGTCTGTTGGTGCTATAGATAATGTCGGGGAAACGAACGGGTTTTGGTTCGACAAATCCCGGTATGAATTCTGATCCAGGCCGCCTTCAGCCCCAGCATAGAAAATCATCAGGTCGCCAACCACTTTGAGTGACGCATTGATTTCCGGATAGACAAAAAATTTATTGTTGCTGTTTTCAAGGTCAAGACTGTAAAAAGCCGCCGCACCCAGATCGATGGTCCAGTCAGAACGGTTGATCACAAAACTTGGATGCACCCCAAAATTAGTATAACCGTATTTAATCGCACCAGTATCATCGTAATTATTGCTAAAATCCCCGCCCACATAATCCACAATCAGATCCGTCTTGATCTTGGTATCATTGATCGTGAAATCAAATGAAGGCTTGATGTAGAAACGGTTTTCTGCCGAATCAAATGAATCCCAGAAACGGTTGAATTTAAAGCTGGCTTCTTTGAAGAAACTGTCATTCAGGGCCAACTTCGAACCCAAATAAAAGTTATGGAACGTGTGCTGGGCATCTACGCCATTATACTTTGCCGGATCTGGTACGCCGAAATAATCCTGTTGGACACCATACCAGTAATAAATCTGGTGCTGGTAACCCAAATCAGCGGTCCATGAAAGGTTGCTTTGCTTGTATCCATATGTCAAATCCAATGCGGAATTCGAAAACTTGTCTTCGAGTACCAGGTCCTTAATGCCGCCCTGTGAGGAGAAATGACGCAGCATGCCCCCTATATAGCCGCTTTCGCCCACATTCTCCGTAACGAACAACTCGGCATTGGCATTGCCATAATTTCCTATAGCCAGCGTCACATAATTCTTAAACAACCGCTCCTGCGCTGTTTTATCGACCGCAGCGGCCCTTCCTTTCGAAGGGGTAAAGGTTGACGCTACGGGAAATGAAAATATGTTGTACTTGATCTCTTCTTTTTTGGAATTGTCTTCATCTTCCAGTGAAGGCGTTTCCTTGATTTTAAACGCATCTGAAATGGTCGGTGCGTAAGGCTTCACGACATTCACGACCTCGTTACCCAAATCTTCCCCTTCTTTTTGTGCCGATGAAAACTGGAACGTCGCGAGTAATAAAATAAGTGCGGTATATTGGAAATTGATTTTCATAATTTTTCGGTTTCTTGCTGCTGTTTACTTCTGGATTGAGGAATTGGTTTTGGCTTCTTCGGCCTGGATCGCGTCGCGTTCCTTTGTAGCTTCTTCCACTACATCCGGAAAATCAGTGAAATTCTTAACCACACTGTCCAGGATATAATTGGCCTGGAAAGCATCTTTTAATCCGTAAAAGTTTTTGGCCATTACCACAAGTCCTTTGGCGCCAAAATATTTATAGCCTGAATAATCTTTCGTCAGTTTCTGGATCACAGCGTTCGATGCTTCAAATTTGCCATCCTTATTTTTGAAATAAGCATCATAATACAATGCTTCCGCAGCGACTTCTCCTTTGGCCATCGTCAAAAGTTTCGCATAAGCGGTCCTTGCTTTCGCTTCGTCATTTGATTTAATCGCTGATCTCGCCACGATAATCTGGGCATCGCTGCGCACTTTATCGTCTGTCTTTGGATTCGCCAACACTTTCTCAGCGGATGTCACTGCCGATGGATAATCTTCTTTTTCATAAAACGACTTCATCAGGTTGGCCTGTGCAAAGGTGATGTTTTGCGGATAATCCGCTTCCATTTCAAGGCGTTGCAACACCGGGATGGCTTTGTCGTATTGCTTCGCTTTCAAATGAATCTGCGACAACCGGACAAGTGCCTGCTCGGTAAATTCGTTTTTCGGCGCCGCAGCCACGTATTCATATTTTGGCGTGGCATTTTCTTCCAATCCATCCGCGTAGTACAGTTGCGCTAGGTAAAAATTAGCATTCAACGCATGGATCCCGTTTGGAAACTTCGCTGTATAGCCTGAGAAACCGGCAATTGCCTGCTTCGTGTTGTTCTGCAGGTATTGCTTTTCTGCGGCTTCATAAGTATCGTTGTCCAACTCAGCATCAGAAACTTCTACAAACGACAGTGTTTTCACCCAGGTAGCATATTCATCAACCTGGCCATTGTCGACGTAAATGAGCCTGGCCGTCGAAACCGCTTCCAACGCTTCAGGCGTGTTCGGGTAATCCGCAGCTACTTTTTTAAATTTTGTCAAAGCCAATTGGTCCTTATCCGCATTGTAATACACCAACCCTTGCTTCAATACCGACTTCGCCGCGTAAATTCCGTTCTTAAATTCCGCAACCAATTTATCAAACGTCTTCACCGCATCATCCGTTTTCTTTTCCGCTACATAAGTATTTCCCAATTCATACAGCGCATCATCACGGTATTGCGATTTTGGAAAAGCCTGCAGGAATTTATTCAGGTCATCAATCTTGCTCTGGTTCCTGCCGGTTACAAATCCGTAACTGATGGCTTTCTGGAACGCAGCATAATCCGCATCTACCCCTTTCATTTCAATGGCTTTGTTGTAAGCATCCATCGCCGGCCAGTATTTGGTGCTCACAAAATAACTGTCGCCCAACCGCAGGTAAGCGTCATTCAGGCGCACTTTGTCATCCTTTACCGAAGTGACATAATTTTGGAAATTGGCCGCAGCCTGGTCATATTCCTTCAACTTGAAATACGCATAACCTAAGTTATAACTGATGTTTTTATTTTCCGGAGTGGATTTTGCTTCGGCATAACCCGTAAACTGCTTGAAACTGATCAACGATTCAGAGAAATTGTCGAGTACATATTCCGTTTCCCCTTTCCAGAATGTCGCTCTTGCCGTAAATTTCGGGTCACGTGGTTCGCCAAGCGATTTCTTAAACATCGCCAATGCCTCCTGGTAGCTTCCATCGGTGTACAGTTCAAGCCCACGGTAAAAAGTGACTTTCTGGTACGCCTGTTTGTTTGCAAAACTTTTATTCTTCTCCAGCAATGCCAGCGCACCTTTATAATTCTTTGACGTGATAAACGAATTGATCAACAGCGTTTCAATCTCCGGTTTGTTTGGGTTCGACGGATATTTATCCAAAAAAGCCGAAAGCACATCCGGTACCGTTTGGTAAGAATTCCCAATATCGTAACTCAGTTTGGCATAATTCAAAAAGGCATCTTCCTGTATCTTGGCGTCAAAAGCCATTTCCGATGCGTTTTTAAACGCATTTAGCGCCTGCTGCTTCCGGTCGGTTTTCAGGTAGCTTTCGCCTAGGTGGTAATAGGCATTCTGCGCCACAAAGTCATTCCCGTCGATAATCTTGTTGAATTGCGCAATCGCATTTTCAAAATCATTTTGCTGGTAGTAGGAATACCCTAAAAGATAAAAATCGGTGTTGTTCCACTTGCCCTTTTTTCCCTTGTATTCCTTTAGGTAAGGAATCGCCTTTTCATATTGCTTCAGGTTGAAATAACTCTCCCCGATGATCTTATTCAGCTCCGATTTTTCCAACGCATTGGATTTGGCCATGGCGGTATTTCCATCATCGATGGCTTTCTGGAAATTTCCAAGCTTGAAATTCATGTCGGCCTGGAAATACGACATTTTTTCTTTGTATTTGTCCTGATCCGCTACCTGTTCAAATTGCTTGCTGGCTTCTTTATAATCATCGGCTTCATAAGCCATGAAACCCAGATAATATTTCGCCTGTGAGCCATAAGTCTTTGAATTGGCTACCGTATTGAAGTACTTTGTCGCTTCCTTTTTATTTTTTGCCGTAAAATAGCTGTACCCTTTCTGGAAGTTGAATTTTTCAGTGTCATCAGCACTCAATTGGCTTTCATCCACCTTGTCAAACCATTCCAACGCGTCAGGATATTGCCCCTGTTCGAAATAATATTCCGCCACTTCGATATACGCCTGGTTTTGCTTGCTGCTGGTCGGATAATTGGTTACGAAATCCTCCATCAGCCTGTCCGCACCGCCCTGATTTAGCCTGATGGCACAATTCGCGATGTAATACGCACAGTCCGCTTCAATATCCTGGGCCGCAGCCTTTCCGGAAACTTCCTGTTTCACTTTCTCGAAAATAATTTGGGCAGACTGGTACTGTTTGTCCCTATAGAGCTCCACCGCGCGGTTGAAAGCGGCAAGGTCATTCGTGTAAACAGCTGATTTTTGTGCGGAAAGGCTTGTGGACAAAGCGAGTAAAGACAATAAGAGTAGCTTTTGAAGTCTGTGCATCTTGGTGTTGGTTTAATTTTCAAATATATCATTCCTCGCCGGGATAACGAACTGAAAAGTGGATTTAGTATTAACACAGTTGTCAACGATGGGGATTATAACAAAATATTAAGAATTCCAGAAATGGGCTTCAGTAGACCAGAACATGCGTTAGATCCATCAAAAATCGATTTAAAACAGTCCGAAATATCTAATACCCTTCAGAAACCATTTCTTATGCTTCAGAAACCATTTCTTATGCTTCAGAAACTACTTCTTATCCTTCAGAAATTACTCCTTAACCGTCAGAAACTATTTCTTATGCTTCAGAAATGGCCCACAGCCAATGCGGCGTTTACAGTTGGGAAAATTTATTTTGAATACGAGCGTTATCTTAGTACTTTTACCACCACTAACAAAACCGGAACCATGTCACAGCCTGTCGTACTGCTTAAAAATGTCAATATCTACCAGGAAAAAAACCTGATCCTGTCTGATGTAAACCTCGAGGTGAACCAAGGCGAATTTATTTACATCATCGGAAAATCCGGAACAGGAAAGAGCAGCCTTGTAAAAACGCTTTACGCAGACCTGGAAATCGATGAAGGCGAAGCCCATATCGTAGGGTACGATTTGATGAAGATGAAAGAATCACAGATTCCGTTCCTGCGCCGCAAAATTGGGATTGTTTTCCAGGATTTTAAATTACTGCCGGACAGGAGCATCAATGACAACATGTTGTTTGTGCTGAAAGCGACCGGCTGGAAAGACAATGCCGCGATGCAGGAAAAAATTGACGAGGTCCTGGAGAAAGTAGACATGAAAAAACTGGTTCACAAGATGCCGCACCAGCTTTCCGGCGGGGAGCAGCAGCGTGTGGCAATTGCCCGTGCCCTATTAAACGATCCCGAATTGATTCTTGCCGACGAGCCCACAGGAAACCTGGATCCTCAGACCAGTGTAGAGGTTCTGGAAGTGTTGCGTAAAATCAACGGGAATGGAAAAACCGTGATCATGGCAACACACGATTATGCATTGCTGTTGAAATTCCCTTCCAAAACATTAAAATGCGAAAGCGGTACGATTTTTGAAGTTGTACAGAAAACGGTATAACGTCAATGAAGCCAAAACCGTCCACCTGATTTTGGACAAAATCAAAGAAGCGGAATTAACGGACAATATTTCAAAAGAGATTATCCTTGTCGACGACTACTCCACCGACGGCACCGAAAAATACATCGCTGAAAACCCTGAAGCTGCTTCAGTCACTGAACCTGAAAGAAAACTGGTTCGGATTTGAACCGGAAGTCACTGCCAAAATTTCGAGAATTCCAAAAGTACGCATATACGAAGTCGGGACTTCCTATTACGACCGAACGTATGAAGAGGGCAAAAAAATCAATTGGAAAGACGGATTTCGCGCAATCTATTGCATTTTCAGGTACAACCTTTAAGCCGGTACTTTGGCTATTGTTTCCGACAGAATCTGATCAATCAATAAGGCATTGGCGCCATCATCAAGGTGTGTTTTGAGCACCTGTTGCCTCCTTTCATAATCATCAAAAGGAACCGCTTTCAAACGATTTACAGCATTGATGAGTTGCTTCCTGTCTTTGGCGGTAATACAGAGGTCGCTCACCGCTGGGTCATCGATAATATTGTTGTTGATAATACAAAACCTTCCGTTAAAAAGTGCATTGACTACTTTAAGCTTTGTTCCCGATTTCTGGAATGACCAACTGATGTTGATGTGCGCGGCCATCATCAGCGATTTGAGGTGGTTAAAATCAACCAATGGAACAAATTCAACGTTCGCTTGCTGCCTGATGACGCCCCTTACAAACGATTCCCCTGACCCGGAAGCAATCACCAGTTTAAAGCCGGGAATATCGGCAAATGCATCGATTAAAAAACGTACCGCTTTCCTGTTGTCGGCGGTATTCAGATCGCCGTGGTATAACGCATACGTGCCGCTACCCCCTAATTCAGCCACCGATTCGTTGCCATGAAAAACCGGCACGTAGCTGGCATTTCCAAATTTTCTATTGATGTATTGCTCCTCAAACCGAGACAAAGCTAAGACGTGATTAAACGACCGGATGGTTTGCTCATAAGACTGGTATTTCAATTGTTCAAAAGCAAATGCAATCTTTTTCACCAGCGATTTTTCCGATTTTGAAACGCCCTTGTAATAATCCTGCTCGATGTTGTGCAGCCGCAGGATTTTTTTAAATCCTTCCAGTTGTTTCTTATTTACCAGATACGTGGTCTTGAGCGCTTCAAACAGGATCGGCGCATCGATTGATTTTAAATTGTTGAGCAGCGTACTGTCATTTCTTGACATCACGGAATATGGAATTCCGGAAAAAAACAACAGCGGGTTGTATGAAAACCGATAGTAAAATACCCGTTCGGTAACAGCTTCCAGTTCAGGACACGATTTTGGGATTTCTTCTGAAAAAGTGTGGAGGTAAATCTTATACCCTATTTTGTGTAACGCCTTAATTTTAAAAAATACATCGATGATTCCGCCAAAATCCGGCGGGTAAGGATAATCAAAACTAACGATGTGGAGTCTTTTTTCAGGCATAACAATGGCACAAAAATAGCATTTTTAGGTATGCAAAACCGATTTGATTATATTTGAACAAAATAATGCCCATGCCTTTTTTTTCAGTCGTCATACCGCTTTACAATAAGGAGCGTTTTATTGAAAACACGCTCCGAAGTGTATTGGCACAAACCTTTGGTGATTTTGAAATCCTGGTCATCGACAATGGCTCAACCGATGGCAGCGCTGAAAAAGCAAAAACCATCATCGATTCCAGAGTCCGTTATTTTTCAAAACCCAACGATGGGGTTTCTGCCGCGCGTAATTTTGGTATCGATCATGCCGCATCTGACTTTATTTCGTTCCTCGATGCCGACGATTACTGGTATCCGGAATTTCTGCAAACGATGCGGGACAACATCGCTCAATTCCCGGACCAAAGTGTTTTTGCTGCGGCGATAGAAATTGAAACGCCGAAAACGGTCATCCCCGCCGTGTATTCAATAGAAAAAAAGGAAACGCAGGTGGTCAATTATTTTGCTGCCAGCCAAAAGGAAACGATTATCTGTACTTCATGCGCTGCGTTCCATAAAAGTGTGTTTGAAAGCGCCGGTGTTTTCGATACAACCATGTCGAACAGCGAGGATATCGATTTATGGATGCGGATGGGATTGGAATTTCCCGTCGTATTCAGCAATAAAATTCTGGCGCGGTATGTTTATGACCCAAGAAGCCTCTCCCGAAACCAAAACACCCGGGTTGATTTTTCAAAATTTTCCGAAGCGGAAAAAACGAACCCAGTACTAAAGAAGTTCCTGGACCTGAACCGGTTTTCTCTGGCCGTTAAATCAAAATTGAATGGCGATTATGATAGTTTCCTGAAGTTTTACAGCGCAATAGACCAAAATAATTTAAGTCCGAAAAAGAAAATGGTGCTAACGCTCCCGCCTTTTGCTTTAAGGATTGCGATTGGTTTACGCGAACAATTGGTCCGTTACGGATTAGCCTCTTCGGTTTTTAAATGATACGAAATCGTCGTATTCGCGAATGTAATCGTCTTCGGTAAACAAATCCGAAGCAATCACGAGGCAAACGGAACCCGATGAAAAATTCTGAAGTTCCCGCCAAATTCCTGTCGGAATCAACAATCCCTGGCTGGGTTTGTTCAGCATGATCGTTTTGGCAGTTGTACCATCTTTCAGCACCACATCAAAACTGCCGCTGAGCGCAATGACGACGGCCTGGTTGTCAATATGCGCGTGCCCGCCCCTTTCCTCGCCGCCGGGAACATCGTAGAGGTAGTAAATTCTGTTCATCTTAAACGGAATCGTATTGCCTTCGACCACGGAGAGATTACCGCGTACGTCATGTACTTTCGGGATGTCAATCAGCCGTGCATCGTCGATGGTTGTGTTTATTTTTTCAGGATTTTGTTCCATTCGTTTAAGATATTTTCAGCCGATAAATGGGCGATACTCGTTTGGGCATTGGTTTTACAAATATGGTATAAATTCTGGTCTTCCGCAAGGCGATTCATGGCTTGGGCCAATGCTTCCGGATTGTAATTTTCGACTAAAATTCCGTTGTGCTCATTCATAATGATTTCCTTCGGCCCGGAACTGCAATCCACTGAAACTACCGGAGTGCCGATGGCAAGCGATTCAATTACCACCCTTGGAAATCCTTCATAACGGCTGCTCAAAACGGTAAACAACGCTGATTTTACGTAAGGAAACGGATTATGCTGCTTCGGTACAAAAATGATGCTATCCGATAATTGTAAAGCCTGGACCTTATCCTTCAGCATCTCGAGATCATCGCCATCGCCAAGAATATAAAGCAGTATCTTTTTTTGGTGCAGGCTGGATTTCGCATACGATTCAATTAAAAGTGACAGGTTTTTACTCTCGTCATGCAACCGACCATAAGACAGGATGAACTGACCCGAAATCTGCTGCTCATTAGCCATTTCTATGATCTTTTCATTGGCGGCAGGATTGTAGATTGTGATGACATTTTTGTAGCCATAAATTTTACGGATATTTTCAGCGGCTTCTTTTGAAACTGCAACGATATACGGCGACAGTTGGTATATCTTTTTCGCTATAAATGTATTGGAAGGAAAATAAAGGTCGGCCCTGAAATTCCTGACGACATATATCGTCTTTTTAGCCGGATAGATCCATCGTGATATTACCCATTCTGACCATGAAACAGTACGCGTACGGTTGTCAATCACCCAGTCGAATTGTTGTTCCCTCAGGTATTTCCGCAGTACCAACAGCCTATTCAACCTTCCCAAAGTAGAATGATCTGCACTTTTCAACAAGCCCAGGTTCAGTAATTTCCCTTTATAATCATATTGGATATCATCGAGAACACTGACAATGTGTACATCATATCCTGCGTCTGAAAGCAGTATTGAAAGCAGTGCTGCGGAACGTTCAGCGCCACCGCCGCCAAGGGAAGCCGTTACAATAAGGACTTTAACTGCAGACATTATTTACTTTCATATATTTGTCAAATATACTAATATATGAACATCTTACTCGTAGGAGAATACAGCCGATTGCACAATTCCCTGAAGGAAGGATTGCTGCAACAAGGGCATCAGGTAAAGATTGCCGGTTTCAATGACGGGTTTAAAAATTTTCCGGTAGACGTCAGGATTACCAAGCGTTGGGATTCGGGGATAGCAAAGAAAATCAAAGTGCTCCTCTTCAAATTAACGGGCTTTGACCTCACCTCGCATCTCACTTTTCGACAGTTTTACCAAAACCGCGATTTATTTTCCGGTTACGATGTAGTGCAGCTTATCAATGAAAACAGCTTCCAGTGCGGATATGCCTATGAAAGTAAGATACTCGATTACATTTTTAATAACAATAAAAAAGTATTTCTGCTTTCCTGCGGCACAGATTACGCCAATGTCAACTATTACTTCGACCATCCCGACACGAAATCGGTAGTGCAGCCGTACCGCGATGGAAAAATTGGGAACAGACAATTCCAGTCCGTTTTGAAGTTCCGAACCAATGAATTCCAACAGCTACATCAATTCCTCTACACACGCATTTCCGGCGTGATCGCGTCGGATCTTGATTATCACCTGCCACTTGTCGGCAATCCAAAATACCTGGGCATCATTCCGAATCCTGTCAATACCGACAAACTAAAAAGCGAACCCCTTCCGGGAATTGAAAAAGTGGTGATCTTCTTAGGCATCAACAAGGACAATTATTATCAAAAAGGATGCGATTTTTTTGAAGAGGCATTGAAAATTATCAGCGAAAAATACGCAGACAAGACGGAGATTATTGTTACGAAGAGCATCCCTTACGATGAATATATAAAAGCGTACAATAGCGCCCACATCCTGTTAGACCAATGTTATGCTATTGACCAGGGTTACAACGCGCTCGAAGCGATGGCACGTGGCAAAGTCGTCTTTACCGGTGCCGGACCAGCATTTCTTGATTACTACGGATTGGATGGCGTGGTCGCAGTTGATGCGTTGCCGGATGTCCGTTATCTTGTCAGCGAACTTTCTTATTTGATCGAAAATCGGGAAGCAATAAAAGCGATTGGAAAACGCGCGGCAGCGTTTGTAGCGAAAGAACACCATTATCTTGAAATTGCAGGCAAATATGTTCAGGCATGGCAGTCATAAATACGATAAAATACAACACCCTGTGGGGTGGTTTACCTGTTTTTATCATTCCGGCATTGGCATCAGTATACTTTGCGGTGATTATGCCTGTTTCGTATGACGAGGCCTGGACATTCGTCCATTTTACACACGAAGGCTTTACCACATCGGTTACGCATTACCCAGCACCCAATAACCACATTCTACATTCGGTAATAACCAATGTTACAAAATATATCCCTTTACTATCCGATTTGTTGAAGCTGCGGATTTCCAGCATTATCGCCAACGTCATCGGGATGGCGGTACTGTACCGTTTTATTTCAAAGCACTTTAACCAGAACATGGCGTTGGCTGTTGTGGCGCTATCATCGATGATCTTCATGAATGTATATTACAGCTACATGTCACGTGGGTATGGGCTTTACAACCTTTTTTTCATCGCTGCACTCTTTATGGCCTTTAATATTGCGAGAAACATCAGTACCAGAAAGAGCTGGTTTTTTTTCAGTATGTACTGTATTCTGGGATTTTATGCGATCCCCACATTCGTTTATGCTTTCGTGATGCTCCATGCGTTCCTCCTGTTTTCTTTAAAGAAAATGACACGCCCGCAGTTGATTTCGGGCGCAGTCGTTTGTGCTGTGGTTTTGCTGTTGTATACGCCCATTATCCTGACGGACGGCATCCAGGCCCTCACACACATTTCGATAGAGCGGAAAATGACTTTTTTCAATGCGGCCAAAGCGATACCTGGCTATTATCTCATTATTTTAAGGGAAATGACCAGTTTCCATTGGTTGGTAATGCTGTTGCCGCTCATCACGTCAATAATCCTATTGATAAAAAGACGCCAAAAGAGAGACGTGTATTTTTCTTTGCTTTTTTTAGTGATGCCGGCCCTATTGCTGCCACTTCATCATGTAATCCCATTTGTCCGCGTGTTTAATTACTATAGTGCCCTATTTGTAATCATCATTTTGCTACCCTATAAGGACCAAATTGCCGGCATGAGGAAATGGATATTAATTACGGCACTACTGGCCGCTCAAATCATTTTATTGGTTCACTTCAACAATCAGGTCTACCGGTATGAGGAACGCGACCTCGCCGTTAATATTACGGCCGATAAAATCATACCCGACATCATTGGCAATCGGCGCTACTTTTTTGACGGCGTTCTATTGCGTACAAATTTAGAATTCCACCTCATCACTGGCGGATATCAGCGTTACACCATATTCGACCGTCATGCCTTTTTGGCCAGCGCAGATACCTTACAGGCTTATGAT
Organism: Flavobacterium sp. BFFFF1; assembly: GCF_002256285.1. Taxonomy (GTDB): domain Bacteria; phylum Bacteroidota; class Bacteroidia; order Flavobacteriales; family Flavobacteriaceae; genus Flavobacterium. Next base: position 47,821 of record NZ_NKJE01000015.1, read on the forward strand.
TTTGCTTTCATCCGGAAGGACATGGACAAAACGGTCAAAACACCCTTATACGGAAAGACAGCCTATTACAATATCTACAAATTAAGCCGAAATGAAGAGCATTAGGTACCACCGAAATAAACTGCTGCTATTCTTGATTGTAGCGGTATCTGTTTTCAAAATCACACTGGTAAATCAAGGGTTTCTGGCTTTCCCTGACGAAGACCGCTATCGTGCATCCGGACAGGTTTTAAAGTGTCTGGCTGAGGGTGATCTCCATACTGCCATACAATTCTTGTTTTCCACAAAGGGCAGGCCTGGCGATACCGTGGTAAAGGTGCTGCCGACCATCGGTCAATATATTTCAGCGCAAATCTTTGGTATGGAAATTTATGAATCCAAAAATGCGTTTCCTGTTTTTATTTACAATTACATTATTTACTGCCTGCTTTTGTTACTGCATTACAAAGTTTCACTGTACTATCTGAAGGACAGATTCCTGAGTCTGTTTAGCGTATTAATTTTATCGACGATGGTGGTTTCTTACATTTCTTTGCGCCACGCCGATCCTTACGACGGCAGCCTTGTAATTTTGTATTACGTGTTTTATAAAATTATCAAAACCGAAAATACCCCGATCGGTTACCGAAAAATCTTTTCCCTTGGAATGCTTGCATTTTTTGGCTATTTGTGCTATCCTGGATACATCCTGCTGTTCTTGTCATTGCCGTTTTTTTGTTTTGTGACCGAAAAAGACGCCGCCTACAGGTTTTCCGGTTTTAAAAGAATGGTCGTATTTATATCGGGCAGTTTGGGATGCCTGCTGATTTTTGAAGGCATATCAAGATGCGGTGGTGTTTCGTTTATTGAAACATCTATGCGCTTGTCGGGAACAATAACACAGGGCTCTTTTGATGAATGTTTTTCGTTCATTTTTAAATACCTTTTTGAAGCTGAAGGTGCCGTTGGCCTTTTTCTTACTGCTGGCCTGTGTACATTCGTAGGTATTGTCGTATGGGATCTCATGCGTCATCGGAAACTCCGTATTCCTGATATTTATGTGACTTTTGTGATACTTTGCTTTTTCTTCCTGGTCTATTCAACCATGGGCTACTATTTTCATAAGGTCGTCTGGTATGCGCGGCTCATCAAGCAATTTATCCCGTTTATTGTCATTTTTACAGTGTACGCCGTGCAACGTTTTAAAATGCGGCATTCCGTTGTGACGGCTGTCGTTTTAGGTCTCAGCATCAGTTTAAGTGTGGGTTGCTGCCTGAAAATTCAGGAATACAAACGATACGTTTATCCGAAGGACATGGCCTGGGATTGTTTTAACCAGTGTCGTTTTAAAAAAGCAATTGAAGTGTTCGAATACAGTAAAAGCAGGTCATTTATGCCGAATTTTTCGATTAACAAAAAGAAATTTCCAGAACCCAATGCGCCTGAACTTGTCTTTATCAATAGCGGTGGATTTTACCCGTTCGATGATCTGATGGATTACCGCAAATACCGTAATCAGGATAATTACAAATTGCTCAAAAGCGGGCCAAGCTGTCTTCATTTTAAGGCTTACCAATATGAAGGATACAACATCCGGGCACGGAAAAATATCGATGCTGCTGATTTACAGGTTCAGGTGTATGCGCGGGATGTCAAATAAGTTGCATCACTTTCGCTCCAGAACTTTTTCCGGTTTTTTGGAAAGGCTGTGCTGCCGGATGTGGTAGGCGTCATCTTTTTCAAGATGCTGCAGTAAAGTGTTATCCTGCGCAAGATACGCAAATAATATCCTGAAGATGTTTACATTGGAACGCAAATAGGCATCATACTTTGTATGGGACGGATCATTCCAGCGGATGGCGATCAGGTTGCTGAAAATCGACCGAAGCAATATCGGATCTTTTGTTGTAAACATTTCATCAATATTCTCAATTCCAACCCAGCCGCCGTGGTCGCTAACGATCAGCACGAGGGCATTTGGATCATTCTGATCAATCAGGTCGATTGTTTTGCGAATAAATTCGTTCGATTTTTCGATATTTCGCAAATAAGTAACACGCTCTTTTTCAACACCGGAGCCATCAAAGGCAATATGGTGCGGCAGCAATTTTTCAATAAAGTAGAATGCGGGAGCCGATTGTTTATGGCGGGCTGAAATACATTTTTTTAAATCCTCATAAACGTCTTTCTTAACACTGTTGTCGTCACTGAAATATGGAATTTCGCTGTTGTGTATGTTGTAAAAGTCGTATTCGCCACCCGAAAAATTCTTCTGGAAATATTCATCTTCAACAATAAAATGGGTTTTGTATTGATTGCGCTTAAAAATTTCGACTACGGGATTGTTTCCACATATAATATCACGCGCATTTTCCATTTCGAATGGCGATTCCAGGATTTTCCCAAGGTAGTGGTGCTTCATCCCGAACATCGAAGCGTTCGATGCCAGGCTGGCAGGATAATTGCTGATGGTATTGCTGTAAATCGTAAAAGATTTAGACTTAAGGTAATCAAACATCGTGTCGTTGTATGCGTATGGTTTTTCGCCCATAGCATCCTGACCTGCATAACCATCGGGCTCGATGAAGTACACATTTGGGGTTTTTGTAAATTTTATGCTACGGATTTCGTCACTTTGAGCCATCCAACGATCCGGGTTACGGACTTGCTTCGACACAAAAGTATAAATCACCTTCGCTGCTGGGAAAATACACAACAGCATCAGGAATATGACGACCTTTCTATATTGGTTGTGAAACTTTTTTGAAATCACCACCAGGACAATCAACAGTCCAAGCAGCAATTTCTTTTTAAGCGTCAGGTAGTGAACCTGCGATAAAAACGTGGCCGTCACCTCGATAACGAGTACAAAAAGCAGATGCCGTTTGTAATGCGCCGTTTTCCGGAAATACGCAGCGGTTTTGTATGCGGTATAAAAAAATACCATCGGCAAAACCAAAAACAGTCCGATGAAAAAACAAAGGTGCGCTATTGAATTAATCGACTCATAATTCCCCGAATAAAAAAACAACAATGGATAAAGGCCGGACATAAAACCGGTCAGGAGCGGATAATCCCGATCGCTGTTGACGAAGCTGTTGACCCACCTTAGCAGATTCATATTATTTTCTTTTCATCGTGTATAAAATCCTGTGTGAGGCGCGTATCGGAACTTTGCTTACGATGTCGAAGTAATTGCTGTATTCTTTTTCGAAATTGTCTTCGTTGTAAAAGTCAAAATGGGCCTTGAAATCCCTTTTACTGTTTAGCAGGAATTCCACCCAGGAGTCTTCGCGGTTTGGAAATTCAATCAGCAGGTGTTCTGAAATTCCGGCAAAAAGCCTGGCCGACATGTCAAACGGAATATTGCCGGACAGCGTAATATGATGGATTACAGCAAGCGCGAGACATCCGTCGGCCTGCCATTCTTTTAGTCGCCCAAGAAAGGAAAAGCGTTCTGTATTGTTAAATCCTATTCCGGGAAACGGATTGAGGATGTCAGCAACAATGGGTAGGATGTTGCGTTCCTTGTTTTTCAGTATTTTGCTGTAGTTCTGTCCCACAGCGTTAGCATCGACATCGGCGACGATAATCGATTCCACACTTTCCGGCAGTTCCCTGGAAAATGTGCCGTCATTTCCCCCCAGGTCGAGTATCCTCCTGGCTTTGATGGCCGTGGCCCAGGTGTTTGTAAATTGCTTTTTCTGTTCGTACGCCTCCGTTTCGTAATTGGTTTGATTGTAGTAATCATCCCACTCTGTCTGCTGCCTGACGGCCAACGATTCGATATAGGCATACAGCGCGTCGAGCAGTTTTATCTGGGCATTTTTTGAAAGCCTGGCCTTGTCTGTAGCTGATTTTGAAGCATGCTTTTGCTCGTATTTCGCAGCCAGATGGATGTTGGTATACAATATCGGACTTAAATAACTTTTCAGCGGAAGCAGCGCCGAAAGCTTCCCGAGGCTGATGCCGTCAATATCGACTGACAATGTTTTAAGGTAATCCAAACCATAATAATGGGCAAGCACCAACGGGCCGAGAAAATGCGTCAAAAACTGTTTGTATGCATGCCATGGCGTATCTTCTTCATAAAAATCAAAGGAAAGGCTATCGATAAATACCGGCTTGCCGTTGTGGAAAGTAATATTGAATGCAGAAGCATCCTTTAAAATAAAGTCGCGCTCCAAAGCGTATTTCTGGATTTTCAGCGTCAGCAGCGCGGCATGCTTGTATTGTAGGAAACTCCACTCGTATGGATAGGTAATAAACGGAATGGTTTCAGGTTGTATGATGACATGTTCCGCGGTACGGTCCACTTCAAGATGTGGTATCAGGTAGTGTTTTTGGAACAGTGATTTGTAAAAACCGCTTTGGGTGAGCGCTTCATACTGCCTCAGGTACAACGGGCCAATCCATCTTTTTATGACTTCGCCATCACGAAAGACAAATCCTGACGGATCGCGGAACGAAGCGGGAACTCTATCGGGCACCATTATTTTTCGTTCTCTTTTTCGTTCTCTTCATCCATAAAATCCTCCTGTTTCTTTTCTTTAATCCCAAAGATTGACTTTACTTTTGATTTTACCGATTTATAAAACAATAATACTCCGGCAGCGGCAGCGGCAAAAAATTGCACAATTAATGCTCCAGTTCCCGGATCGAAATATAATGGGGTCATTTTTATAATTTTTTCAAAACTAATTAATTTATTTTCAATTGGCCGTTCTAAACAAAACTTTCCTGAAAAACACCAAAAGGATTGCCGCGTAAACCACATAGGTAAGGAAATGCGCCATCACCACACCCTCGATACCATATTTTGCGACGAAAAGGCCTGTCCCAAAATACATGATTCCCATCGAAATGAATTCGGTGACAATAAATGCGACGGTATACCTTTTTGCAACCAGCGCATAACCCAGAATTACCGTAAAAGCCTTCAAAAGATCTCCGGCAAGCTGCCAGAAAAACAAGGATTCGACTGGTTGAAAAGCTTTGGTGAGGATGATGTTGATTGCGAAATGCCGAAGGAAATACAATACAATAAGCCCCACTGAAAATAGCGGAATGATGTACTTCCAATAGCTGAAGATTGTGTATCTGGTATCTCCATCCGTTTTAGCACTGGCCAATTTGGGCAGGTAATATACGGATACTATGGTTGCGATAAACAACATGTAAAATCCGGAAATCCGGCTTATCGCCTCCCAATACCCCGCATTGGCAATACCAGAAACCGCGATAATGTGGTTTCTTATGACTACAAATACCAATGGCGAAATTACCGCAGACACCAACGCCATCAGTGAAAATGAGGATAGTTTTTTTACGATTTTCAGCGAAAACACTTTCCTGTCCAGGTACTTCCAGACCTGAAATTCTTTTGGCATGAAACCGATGGCAGCAAAAAACATTGCGGCAGGCGAAATGATGATGGACAGTAGCGCCCCGAAAGTGTGGAATTGCCAGATTAATATTACTGAAAGGATAAGTCCCATTATATTGCCAATAATGTTGACGTACACCACCTCCCGAAACCTGCCAAACCCATTAATTACCGAAATAAGGATTAAAGAGGCAATATACCACGGCATCGCTGCAGCCAATACCTTAAACAAAACGGCATAACCGTTTGCCTTTCCAAAAACAGTATCGTTCCAAAAATCCGCGAGGAAAAACAATAAACCACTCAGCACAAAGGCGACGGCTGCAAGGCTGATGAAAATGGTGGACAATATCTTTTTTAATTCGGTGTCGTTGCCTTTATTCTCAGCGGTATATTTTACAATGCCGTTCTGGAATCCAAGGGTACCAACTGTCTCCAGCGACGCCATAAAATTGCGCAGGTTACCCGTCAATGCCATTCCGGAAGGCCCTACGAAGATGGCGATAATCTTTGAAGTGACTAAGCCAATCGCGATTTTTAAAGCCACACTCACCGCATTCAGCGACGTTGCTTTGAACAATGGTTTTGCTAATATGGTTTTAAAAAAGTGCAATTAGTATCGGTTTAAGGCTGCAATCACTAAACGCACCTCGTTATCGGTCATGACAGGAGAAATGGGCAGGCTCAAAACCTCTCCATGAATTTTCTCAGTAATGGGTAAAGGACTATCAAACCAGCCTTCCAAAGCCTTTTGTTGGTGTGGGGCAACGGGATAATGGACCTGGGTGCTGATACCCTGCGACATTAGATATTGCTGTAAGCCATCCCTGTCGGCGGTTCGGATAACATATAGATGAAATACGTGGCTTTCTCCCGGCCCAAACTCCGGCAGCGAAATCTTTGGGTTAGAAATTTCAGCAGCATACATCCCTGCAATACCAATCCTTCTTCTATTTGATGCATCCAGTTTTTCCAACTTAATGTTTAGAAAAGCAGCCTGAATCTCGTCCAGCCTTGAATTAACTCCGATGAAATCATGTTTATATTTGGTGGTACTGCCGTAATTGTGTAACGCATGAATTACTTTGGCCAAATCATCGTCATTAGTAGTGATGGCACCGGCATCGCCGATAGCGCCGAGATTTTTGGCCGGATAAAAGCTAAAGGACGCAGCATCGGAAAGACTGCCAGCCCTATTACCGGCAGCGTCTTTTGCGCCATGCGCTTGCGCGGCATCTTCAATCAGCAGCAAGTTGTGTTTTTTTGCGATTGTAGATAAAGCCGCCATATCTGCCAGTTGGCCATACAAGTGAACGGCAATAATGGCTTTTGTATTTTTGGTGACACTCGATGCTGTTTGTTTCGGATCCAGATTAAACGTAGCAGCATCCGGCTCCACGGGAACAGGCACCAGCCCCGCCTCCAGTACGGCCAGTATGGTGGCGATAAAAGTGTTCGCCGGAACAATTACCGCATCGCCTTTGGTCAGTCTTCCGAGATGGATGTATCCTTTGAGAATCAATACCAGCGCATCGAGTCCGTTAGCCACACCGATACAGTGTTTTGTCCCGCAATAGCCCGCATAATTGCTTTCAAATGCCTGCACCTCATCCCCTAAAATAAACCAGCCCTTTTGAAGGATCACATCCATCTTTTCGCGGAAGGCAACTTCATAAGGCGCATTTATTTTCTTCAGGTCTAAAAAAGAGATCATAAGCAACTGCTATTAAATGATTGCGTTATCCAGCAAGCGATAATTTCCTGTCGGTATTTCATAAAAATCCTGCACTACTGCTGAAGCGCCAAAACTTTCCTTCCAATAGGACAGCCCGGCGTTTAGTTTGGTCCCCTGTTCCTCGTTCGAAATCCCAAAATCAAAGTATCTTTTTTCCCTGAATACCTTCTGAATCAGTTCATTGAACAAAAAATCAAGGCTTCCCAGACCGGAACGGGTTTCATTGGCCGCAATATATTGTGCATGAGCAACATGAGGCGTAACAAATATCGTAGTTCCTGCCACGATTTCATCATTATGGTACACATTAAATTGCCTGATATTTTTCGGAAACCGGCTTGCCAGCAATTCAATCTCTTCGACCGTATGCACCGGGCTTGCCTGATGCCGGCTTTCGAGATTTGGAATCAATATTTTATCCCAGAAAGTCGCAAAATCACCGTCTTCGACAATTGCCAATTGGTTTTTTTCTCCTTTTTTGATGCCGCGTTTGCGAACCTCCGACAGGTCGTTTTTGAGCGAAAGGTCGAGCACAGCAAGCACATCTCTTCGGGTATGATCGGCCTTTGCCAGGAATATAGCGTATTCCATTTCCTGCGATGGCTTCTCAGAATAAATTTCGGGAAGGGTCTTATAAACCAATTTTGTAATGCCTTCATGATGAAGGAACTTCAGGATTTGCTGAAAAACCGCGATGACATCAGCCAATTTCAGTGTACTGTAGACCAATCCTCCATAAGTCAGTCCCTGATGCGAATAAAACACATCCGCTTTCCTGTTGGCGGGCATCAAGGCTACCAATTGTCCGGATTCAAATACCATTATTGAAAAGTCTGAAAAACGATCCGAATGGTAATCCATGAAACGGCGATCAAAAAGAAAAGTGGCATTTCTCGCAGTGGGGAGAAAATCGTTCCATGCGTTCGAATCTGCGTTTTTAAATCGTGTTACGGTATAGTTTTTCAAGCGTTTCTATTAACTCCGCGAAAATTACTGATTTTTTTTGGTTTGCTGCGGCTGCGTTTTATGAAAAAGCCATCCAAATAAAATATTTGTATCTTTAAACTCAAAATTACACTGTGAAACTGAGATTACGCCATCTATATGGCCTGGCGATTGTATTGTTGTGCTGTGCTGTGCGGGCACAGAATATTTCGCTTTACCACCAGTACAACGGGCGGTACGATTTCACCTTTTTTGGCAACACACTAAACACCCAGGAAAACAACAACGTTGACGGCGAACCCGCGCCACCCTGCAATATCCTTACTTCCTCCGCTGCTGATTTGAACCTCGCTCCTGACGATGTCATCCAAAGTGCCTATTTGTATTGGGCCGGATCCGGCACAGGCGATTTTGATGTATCCCTAAACGGCCAGGCCATTACGGCGCAACGGACGTTCAGCATTACCAATTCTGCAGGATTTCCCTGCTTCAGCGCCTTCGCAGACATTACCAATCTCGTTACCGCCACCGGGAATGCAAATTATGATTTCACCGGACTTGACCTTACTGCTATTATAGATCCTTATTGCCCTTCAGGAGGCAATTTCGGGGGCTGGGCGGTAATCGTTGTGTATGAAAATGCCGCGCTGCCCTTAAACCAACTGAACATATACGACGGAATGCAGGCCGTGCCCAGCGTAATCAACATTACCTTGGACAGCCTAAACGTTATCGATGACCAGGATGCCAAAATTGGGTTCTTAGCCTGGGAAGGCGATAAAAATATTTCAATGAATGAATCCCTGCGCATCAATGGGAATCTGTTAAGCAACGCGTTAAACCCTGCCAGCAATGCTTTTAATGGGACAAACAGCTTTACAAATTCCAGTGAATTGTACAACATGGATCTCGACGTGTATACCATTGAAGGCAATATTAATATTGGCGACACCAGCGCCCTGATCCAGCTAACCTCGAGCCAGGACTTTGTAATGATTAATGCGATTGTGACCAAGCTCAACAGCCAGCTTCCCGACGCAGTAATAGCCATCAACAACGTTGAAAAATCCTGTAATTCACGATTTATTACGGTAGATTATACCGTTTCTAATCCGAACAGCACCGACCCACTTCCCCCAAATACGAAGATTGCTGTTTTTGCTGATGGCATTTTCGTTGGATCAGCCACGACGGTAAATGAGCTTCCAATCAACGGCAGTGAAAACGGAACCATAACGGTCGAATTACCGGAAAACATCCCAATAGATTTTACGCTCGAATTAGTAATCGACAGCGACGAATTGGGTGTGGGAAGCATTACCGAAATCAATGAAAATAACAACAGTGATGCATTGCCAGTCACCTTGGATGTCTCTCCGCCATTCAATCCATTACCGGACCTGATTTCCTGCAATGAACGTCTTGGCCGCGGAACCTTTGATTTTACATCCTATGTTGACCTTGTAAAAGTAAATCCTGATTACACCGCTGCTTTTTTTAGTACCCAGGAAGACGCCGAATCCAATATAAATGAAATTACATCACCGGAAAACTATGTTACTGTGGCACCCGACCAGGTTTTTGTACGGATTAGCGACGGGATATGCCATAGTGTTGCGGCTTTCAACCTGCTCACAAGAAACTGTCCACCGAAAGTCTATAATCTGGTGGAGCCATTTCCCAATGACTTCTACGACACCTTCCTGATTGACGGACTACGCGATATTTTCCTGAAATTCCAGCTTTCCATTTACAACCGTTGGGGAAAACTGGTCTGGACGGGCAACAACAATACTGAAGACTGGAATGGCACTGCTACCGAGGGTTTAAGGATGTTTGGCAGTGATCTTCCCAGTGGCACTTACTTTTATATCCTGGAGCTGAACGACCCGGACTATCCCCAGCCGTTAACTGGATTTGTATACCTGAAGAAGTAACCAAACCTTTGAGGTCCGTGTAAATTACTGTCTCTCTAACGCCGGCAAATACCACTTGAATCTCACCGCCATAAGCCTTAGGGCGATAATAACCGATGAAGTGGCCAGATATACACAGTCTTTGTCGAAACCGAAATGCCGCATCCCGAAAAACACCGTGCCGCCGATTATACAAATCGTAGCGTAAATCTCACGTCGGAAAATAACCGGAATTTCATTGCACAAAATATCGCGGATCACCCCGCCGAAACTCGCAGACATGGTCCCGAGCGCGATGCAGATGACCGGATGAAGTCCCACGCTGATCCCTTTCTCAATCCCCACGAGCGTGAAAACGCCCAACCCGATGGTATCGAACAGAAAAAGTGACACCCGAAGGCGGTCCAGTTTCTTTCGAAAAATAACAGCGAGAAAAAAACCAAAAGTAATCAGGTATACATAGTTCAGGTCGAGCATCCACCCGACAGGTGTGCGCCCAATCATAATGTCGCGCAGCGTTCCGCCACCCACCGCGGTGACAAAAGCAATAATATATACCCCAAAAGGATCCAGCTTTTTATTCATCGCAGTCAAGGCGCCGGAAACGGCAAATGCCGAGGTCCCAATCACATCAAGCAGGTAAAAGACGTTTGACTCCATTACATGTTTCGGGTGTAGTAATTATAGTCCTTAAGGACAATCGCTACGAATATTTCGTCGCTGCCAGATTGGTTCCTGATTCCGGTAACCTGTTCTATTTTCATACAAAGCCTGCTGAAAATATGGTAATCCCGGTCCTTCAGCGCCACCTGGTACGTTTCTTTGATAATTCGGATGTCGTTATCGGTAAGCTTAATCACTCCGGGATAAGTTGGAACGTACTCGGCATCAATTTCCTCAAGGATTGTGCTGTCGATGGTAACATTACTTTTCAGTGTGATAACCGCAGTACCGGCTGCCATATCACCCAATCGCTGCGTTTTGTCACTTACCAGCGAGGCGATAAGCCCCACTAATCCAAATGCAAAAAACAAATCAATGAGCTTCATCAGCCACCGGATCAGGTAGTCCCCAAAACCCGCCTGATACCCATCAATCTTTACCACTTTAATCTTTAAAAGCCGTTTGCCCAAAGTTTGCCCTTCAAAGATACTCTCCATCAGCAACGAATAAAACATCGCCGGAAGACACAGCATAATATTCAGCGCGGCAGCAGACCAATAATCCCAGTCTGCGGTCAATCTGCCTACATGAAAAAGGTCCATTACCAACCAGAAAATGAAGGTGAGGTATGCCGTGAGAATCAACAGGTCGATGCAAAGTGCGAGGATCCGGACCCCTAAGGACGCCGAGCTGAAATTAATATTAACATTCTGTGTCGTGGTAATCGATAATTGCGTCATATTTTCTATTTTAGCCAGCGATGAGAGAAGTTTCGTTTATTAAACAAAATAAAGAAAAATGGCTTGACTTTGAGCAGGTCATTTTTGGCAAAACTAAGAAAAATCCTGATGAGATCGCGAGTCTTTATATCCACCTGATAAATGACCTCTCGTATGCACAGACGTATTACCCAAAAAGTAAGACCGTCGTCTACCTGAATTACCTCGCCTCGAGGATTTACCAGAAAATCTATAAAACCAAACGGCAGGATTCGAACAGGCTGGTTTACTTCTTCAAAACAGAAGTCCCTTTGGTGCTTTATGAATACCGGCGCTATTTGTTGTTTGCCTTTGTGTTTTTTTTCCTTACGTTCGGAATCGGTGTCATCTCAGCGATGTATGACGACACCTTTACGAGGCTCATCCTGGGCGATGAATACGTGAATACCACATTGGAGAATATTAAAAACGGAGACCCATTGGCCGTTTATAAAAGCGGAAGCCATCTCGGCAGTTTTATTGCGATCACCATGAACAACCTCAAAGTCGGTGCGATGTGTTTTGTATACGGAATTACCTGCGGCCTGATGACTTTTTACATGTCGTCGTACAATGCCGTGATGATTGGCTCATTCCAGTACTTTTTTTACCAGCATGGTGTGTTTTGGCAAAGTGTGCGCGGTATCTGGATCCACGGTTCGATGGAAGTATTCGGAATTGTCATTGAAACAGCAGCGGGATTTATACTCGGCGCGTCGATTTTATTCCCAAAAACCTATTCGCGGATGAATTCCCTGAAAATTGGGTTTAAAAGCAGCCTCAAGATCTTTCTCGCGACGGTACCTTTTACGATCGCAGCGGGGTTTCTCGAAGGTTTTGTAACCCGCTACAGCATTGTCATGCCAAACTGGCTCAGCGTACTGATCATTTTGTCCACGTTATCGTTGATATCATTCTATTTTTTGGTATATCCTTTCATTGTAAACAAAAAAGTAAATACAGCACATGTTCGACCTTTATAAAAAGCGGAAATTCGGGGACTACATCTCCGACAGCATTACGTTTATACGAACGTTTGCAAAACATTATTTTGGTAATTATTTCGCCATCAATGGGGTATTTTTAATGATTCTTGCTGTAGGCTGCTATTTTTTGATGGAAATCCTGATGAATGCGATTTTTGCCATGGCGCGACAAGGGCAATCCCAACTGCTTTGGAACGATTACCTCAATGGTTCCGGGGGATTGATCATCACGACGTTCATCATCACGTTGCTGATGATTATTTTGTTGTCGCTTTGCAGTTTTACTTACACTGTTGTCTATTTTGAACTTGTCGATAAGCACAAAGGCAATGATTTCACCCGCAAAGAAATCCGTGCTGTGTTTAAAACCCATATTGGGAGGATGTTCCTGTTCTTCCTGCTATCCCTGATCACCATATTTCCGATATTGATTCTGTTTTTCATGGCAGCAACCGCGCTGAGTTTTATGGTGATTGGCATCCCGCTTTTGGTGATTTTCGGCCCGTCAATGCTGGCCTGGGTTAGCCTGAGTTATTACGAATATTTACTCAACCGACAAATTGGCTACTTCGGCGCCTTGAGCCACGGACTGGAAATGGTACGGAACAGTTTCTTAGCCATCACCGGTGCCACACTGATCATCACCATCATCATCCAGATATTGCAGTCCGCAGTGACGATGATTCCATACGTCATTGGAATTATTATGTTTATGGTGTCTACAGATTCCGGAAATGTTGCGCCAAATCAGGAAACCTTCAGTATGATTTCCGTGATGATGGCCATTATTTTTGTAATTTCAATCGTTGCCGGGTATTTTTTCAACAACCTGATGATCGTCAGCCAGGGCATCATTTATTACACGGCGAAAGAAAACGAAACCAACAATTCCGCACACATGGAAATTGATAATATTGGAACTTTTGAGTAGATTCCTGTGCATACTTTTAGTTTTGATGATTTCCTTTTCAGGAAATGCATTGGCATTGGCGCCGATTGAAGCGAAAACAGAAATCACACAAGCGAAACAGAAACCGATAAAGACCGATCAGTCAGACCTACAGAAAGTCAAATTCGGAGACCTAAAAGAAAAATATAGTGGTGCAGACTTTATCTACGAGAAACGCTCTGCGAAAAAAAATGCCTGGGACCGTTTTGTGGAATGGTTCAATGGCCTTTTTGAAAGCAATACCAGTAAAAATACCCAAGACACTATTGATATGGTGAAGACGTTTGGGGCGGGTTTATTGATATTATTCGTGGTTTTCCTGATTGTAAAATCGGTGATGAATAAGGAAGGACGCTGGATTTTCGGGAAAAACTCCGATAAGGGCATCATCCGTCATGAGGAAATTGAAAAAAATCTACTGCTTGTCGATTTTGAAAAACTGATTCGCGAGACCAAAATCTCCGGTGAACGACGGCTTACGATCCGGTATTATTACCTGTTCCTATTGAAAAAAATGGCGACACAGGGATTTATCGCCTGGGATCCTGAAAAAACCAACTCCGATTACCTTCGGGAACTTGTGGACCCGCAGTTAAAAACGAAGTTTGACTATCTGTCTTACCTGTACAATTACATTTGGTACGGTGAATTCGAAATTGATGAAGACGCATTGCAGCGCGCGGAGCAGGCTTTTGAGCAAACGATTAAATCGATGCCGTTATGAACCGGACGCTAAAGATATACATCGGGCTTATCGTACTTATGGTCGTTCTTGTTGCGTTTTTGGACAGCACAAAACCGAAACCCGTGGACTGGAGCCCGACCTATCGAATAGAAGATAAAATTCCGTTCGGGCTTTATATTTTCGACAAAGAACTTCCAGAGCTATTCGACGGCAAGAAAGTAACAAAGGTAAATTCCACGCCGTACGAGTATTTTGGCAATGACTATCAGGAAGATACCTTAGGAAGCTACTACTACCACCCTGAGCAGACATTCCTGTCAATCTCTGAAAAACCCATATCCGACAAGCAGTCTGAAATGATGCTGCTTCGTTTCGTTGCGGGAGGAAATCACGCCTTTATCAGCTCCAAAGGCATCTCCCGATACCTGATGGACACGCTGAAACTCGATCAGGAAATGGATTTTCAATACGCAAAAGACGTTGTAAACTGGGTGGGTAATCCAAAACTGGGAACCAAAAAATATAAAATCACTGAAGGGCTTGGCAACGTATATTTTTCAAAGATTGATACGCTCACGACAACGGTGCTGGGCTATCAAAGTGGCGATACTGCAAGGGTGAACTTTATAAAAGTCCCTTTCCACAAGGGCTATTTCTTACTCCACACCCAGCCTGCCGCTTTCACGAATTTTCACTTGCTGAAAGACGACCATGCTGCTTATGCGGAAAAAGTGTTGTCGTACCTTCCGAAGAAGGACATTGTGTGGTTTATGAAAGGCAACACGCGGCCAAATGTTTCGAATTCGATATTTCGTTTTATCCTCACCAACCAGCAGCTCTCATGGGCGTGGTATATTTTCCTTGGTGGCTTGCTGGTGTTCCTTATTTTCAATGCCAAAAGGCGCCAGCGGATCGTTCCCATTATCCCACCGGTGACCAATACGACCATCGACTTCGCAAAAACAATCGGAAACCTGTATTTTCAGGAAGGGGATCACGATAATCTTATCGATAAAAAAATAATCTACTTTCTTGAAAAGCTAAGGCAGGATTATCTGATGGACACTGCCGTTCTCGACGATAAATTTATCACCAGGCTACAACTGAAATCCGGAAAAAAACTGGAAGACATTCAAAATGTCGTTTACCTCATCAACAACCACCGAAAGAAATATTATACCGCCACTGAAAGTGACTTGATTGCGATCAGCCAGGCCATTGAAAAAATAGTTAGTTAATGCCGAAAGGCCACAAAATACAAATCGATATGGAAAATTTTGAAAATGAGTCCGAAAGCCAAAAACCAGTTGCTGAAAACATCAACTTCGAGTCACGCCTGGACCTGAAGAAATTGCAGGACGGCATTGCTGCAGTGAAAGCGGAACTCTCGTCTGTGATTGTAGGGCAGCAAAAAATGATTGACCAGTTGCTTGTCGCCATCATGTCAAACGGGCACGTGTTGCTCGAAGGCGTGCCTGGCGTAGCCAAAACGATTACGGCAAAACTGCTGGCGCGCACCTTAAGCATCGATTTCGGAAGGATTCAGTTTACACCGGATTTGATGCCTTCAGATATATTGGGTACCTCTGTATTTGATCTAAAGAAATCTGAATTCGAATTTAAGAAAGGCCCTGTTTTCTCTAACCTTATCCTAATCGATGAAATCAACCGGGCACCGGCAAAAACGCAGGCGGCGCTATTTGAGGTCATGGAGGAAAGGCAAATTACGATTGACGCCAAAACCTACCTGATGGACACACCGTTCCTGGTTATCGCGACACAAAACCCGATTGAGCAGGAAGGTACTTACCGGCTTCCCGAAGCCCAGCTGGATCGTTTCCTGTTCAAAATCACCATCGACTACCCGAAGCTCGAAGAAGAAATCGCGATCATCGATCGGGAGCACAAGCTGCAGGATCATGGGAAATTGGATAATATCCGCAAAATCCTCTCCGCTGCTGACATAAAGCACTACCAGACGCTGGTGAAGCAGGTTATTGTAGAACCACAACTGCTGGAGTACATCGCCAAAATCGTCATCAATACCCGCGAAAATGGCTTCCTGTATTTGGGGGCATCGCCACGGGCGTCCATTGCAATACTAAATGCTGCCAAAGGTTTCGCGGCGTTGCGCGGCCGGGATTTTGTAACGCCTGAAGACATCAAGGAAGCCGCCATACCGGTACTGCAACACCGCGTAATCGTTACTCCGGAACGCGAAATGGAAGGCATCAGCAGCATCGAGATCATCAGGCAAATATTAGAATCGGTAGAAATACCAAGATAATTTAAAGATGAGGCTATTGAACTTTTTCCGGAAATTATACATCAACCACCAGTTCTTCTTTGCGCTGATGGGCTTGATGGTACTATTCGTCCTATCGTTCATTTTTCCGTTTTTATTCAATGCCACCCGTTACCTATTCTTTGCTTTGCTGTTGCTGCTACTGCTCGACATCATGATCTTATTCGTCGCCCAGCGTGGCATCGAAGCGTCCAGAAGCATGGCCGAAAAACTGTCAAACGGCGATGAAAACCCCATCACGGTGAACATCCGTAATTTTTACACGTTTCCAATACAAATTAAATTGGTCGATGAAATTCCCTTCCAGTTCCAGGTGCGGAATTTCAACATCAACAGCACCATCAGCCCTTCCTCCGAAAAAGTAATTGTTTACCAGCTTCGTCCTACAGAACGCGGAGAGTATTTTTTTGGAAACCTCAACATCTATGTTTCGTCACCATTGCGCATCATTTCCCGGCGGTTTACTTTCAACAAAGACCAGATGGTTCCCGTATACCCATCGTACATCCAGCTGCGGAAATACGACCTGATGGCATTTTCAAACAATTTGCTGCAATACGGTGTCAAAAGGATCCGCCGCATTGGCCACTCGATGGAATTCGAGCAAATAAAGGAATACACGCAGGGCGATGACATCCGAACGCTCAACTGGAAAGCCACCGCGAAGAAAAATGCATTGATGATCAACCAGTTTCAGGACGAAAAATCGCAATCGGTATACATGGTCATTGACAAAGGGCGCGTGATGAAAATGCCTTTTAACGGCCTGAGCTTACTTGATTATGCCATTAACGCCACGTTGGTATTATCAAATGTTATCCTGAAAAAACACGATAAAGCCGGGATGCTGACTTTTTCGAAAAAGCCCGAAAACCGTGTCGTCGCTGAAAAAAGGTCTTCGCAGATGGAAAAAATCCTGCAGAGCCTTTACGGCATAAAAACCGATTTCTTTGAAAGCGATTACAGCAGGTTGTACGCCGATATCCGCCAGCACATCAACCAGCGGAGCTTAATCATTTTATACACCAATTTTGAAAGCCTCGACGGGCTGCACCGCCAGCTTCCTTACTTAAAAGCCATTGCTAAAAGCCATTTGTTGGTGGTCATTTTCTTCAACAACACCGAACTGAACGATCTCATTGATAAAAAAGCAGATACCATCCAGCAGGTGTATGACAAAGCTATTGCCGAAAAATTTGCATTTGAAAAGCGGTTAATTGTCAACGAACTCCGAAAATACGGCATCCATTCTGTACTGACACAGCCCGAAAACCTTACGCTGGACACAATTAATAAGTACCTCGAGATTAAGGCGCGCGGAATTTTGTAGTTTTGCTGAAACACTTCAGATGATCCGCAACAATATCGATCTGGTAAACATCGTCCTTATGGTACTGTCTATGGCGGTGGCGGTGTTCATTCCGTTCGAATTATTCCTGTTTGTTTATGCGGTGCTTGGCCCGTTGCATTATCTTACGGAAATCAACTGGCTGCACGGAAGGAACTACTTCCTGACCCGCAAAAACGATTATTTTTTTATTTTCTTCTTCATTGGCCTGCTTTTGGTTACCAGTATTTTTCAACTGAAGGGATATTCGCCGCTGCTTATTTTCACTACTTTTTTTGGATCACTGGCGTTGCTGTTTTTCGAAAGCCGGACGAAACGATTTCTGGCGCTTATTGGAATATTGGTGGTCGGGATGCTGTTAAACACGTTCTGTTTTTACCATTTTCGACTGGTTTTTTCGATGTTTTTACCTTCAATCGTACATGTTTTTATTTTTACAGGCTTATTCATTTTGCTTGGCGCCTTAAAGACCAGGAGCAAAATAGGCATCGCTTCAATCGTCGTATTTATAAGTTGCTCCGTCGCACTGCTGCTCATCAGCAGCAACATCAATCAGTCGTCTATCTCAGCCAATCTCATCGACAGCTACCGTATTTTCCGGAATCTGAATATCAAGATGATTGAGGTTTTTCAATTCTTTCATTTCCCGGAAATAAAGGAGAATATCGGCAATACCAATGACAATCAACTTGTTTTCTTTTCTGATTTCGGGATAAAAATCATGCGGTTTATCGCGTTTGCATATACCTACCATTACCTGAACTGGTTTTCAAAAACATCTGTAATCCTATGGCATAAGACTTCAACCATGAAATTATTGGCTATTTTCGTGATATGGTTTGTATCGGTCGCGCTTTACACATACAATTACAAAGTCGGACTCCAATGGCTTTACCTTTTAAGCATCGCACATGTATTGCTGGAATTTCCGCTAAACCACAAAAGTTTGATCGATATCCGCAAACAGCTGAAATCGCAGCCGTCACAGTAAAAAAGTTGTATATTTAACTTAAATTATCGTTTTGAAACAGATTACATCGGTACAAAATCCATTCATAAAATCGCTGGTCCTACTACAGGAAAAATCCAAAGCACGCAAACAGAGCGGGACATTCCTGATTGAAGGAAAACGCGAAATCGAACTGGCATCAAAGGGAGGCTATCACATTGAACAAGTACTTTTCTTTCCCGGAATCTGCACCGAAAGCGAGGCGCGAAAACTTGTACCGCAGGGAGATCCGATTGAAATCAATAAAGAAGTCTACCAGAAACTGGCTTACCGTGATACCACAGAAGGGGTTATTGCCATAGCGCAAACCCGCGATTATTCCCTGAACGCCCTAAAACTGAACGACAACCCTTTAATCCTGGTGGCGGAAGCACCTGAAAAACCGGGAAATATCGGTGCCCTACTTCGCACTGCGGATGCTGCGAAACTTGATGCCGTGATTATAGCCGATCCTAAAGGAGACCTGTACAACCCCAACATCATCCGCTCCAGTGTAGGTTGCCTTTTTACAAACCAAATTGCAACAGGAACTTCCGATGAAGTGATTGCATTCCTTCACCGCCATAACATTGCGATCTATTGTGCCACGCTTCAGGATTCGACATTGTACCACACACAGGATTACACCACCCCATCAGCACTCGTAGTCGGTACGGAAGCAACCGGCCTTTCCCAGCCCTGGCGCGACGCTGCGACACAAAATATCATTATCCCGATGCAGGGCGAAATTGATTCCATGAACGTATCGGTTGCCGCTGCGATACTGATATTTGAAGCCAAGAGGCAACGGGGTTTTTAATAATGTCGAATTTATAATTTTAATTTATGAAACATAGATTGTTGCTTTTCATGCTGTTGATTTCCGGAACGATTTTCGCACAGCTTACGGAGCCTGAGGTAGATGCGTTGGTAAACCGTACGATGGCTACGTTTAATGTCCCAGGAATAGCCGTTGCCGTGATTAAGGATGGTAAAGTGGTCCTTTCAAAAGGATATGGCGTAAGATCGATAATTACCAAAGAAAAAGTGGATGCCAATACCCTTTTCGGGATTGCCTCAAACAGCAAGGCATTTACCAGCGCGGCATTGGCTATTCTCATTGACGAAAAGAAAATCAATTGGGACGATAAGGTCATCCAATACATCCCCGAATTTAAAATGTACAACGATTATGTCACTTCAGAATTCACCGTCCGCGATCTCTTAACCCACCGAAGTGGCCTGGGCCTTGGGGCAGGTGACCTGATGATCTGGCCTGATGGGCATAATTTTACGCCGAAAGACATCATCAACAACATCCATTTCCTCAAACCAGTTTCGGGCTTCAGGACAAAATACGATTACGACAACCTTTTGTATGTCATTGCAGGCGAATTGGTTGCAAGGGTAAGCGGGCAAAGCTGGAACGAATTTATTGAACAGCGCTTCCTGATGCCATTGGGCATGACCCATAGCGCCCCCTCGTGGAACCGTCTTAAAGACACGTCGAATGTGATTGTTCCCCATGTGCCTATCGACGGTAAACTACAGGTGATCAAAAGGTACAAGAACAACATTTTTGATGCCGCGGCGGGAATATACACCAGCGTAAATGACCTTAGCAAATGGGTACAAATGCAGTTGAATAACGGGAATTACAACAATATCCAGTTTTTTTCGGCTAAGCAGCAAAAGGAAATGTGGACGCCGCAAACGTTGATCCCGGTGACGACCATACCGCCATACAACACACATTTAAAAGCTTACGGGCTTGGGTGGTTTATTAGCGATATAGCGGGTCACAGCCAGATTACCCATACTGGCGGACTGGAAGGCATCGTGACACAGGTGACCATGATTCCCGACCTGAAACTCGGCATTATCGTACTGACGAACCAGCAGTCGGGATCTGCATTCAACGCGATTACAAATGCGATCAAAGACAGCTACCTCGGGATACAACAGGGTGATCTTGTAGATATTTACAGTAAAAAAGACAAAGCCAGTGAGGACGTTGCGGATAAAATAACCGATGAGGTCTGGGCAACCGTAGCCAAAAATCAAAAAGAAAAAATTACCGTGAATGCCGCCGATTACGTCGGAACGTACAAAGACAATTGGTTTGGCGACATCATCATTACAGCGAAAAAAGGGCATTTGTATTTTTCGTCGTTACGCTCCCCAGGCCTCTCCGGCGAAATGTTTTTTGTGAAAGACCATCAATTTGCAGTGCGCTGGAACAACCGGTTCTTTCACGCAGATGCGTTTGTTAATTTTGCAGAAGGAAACCGGAATTTCGAAATGCGTGCCATCTCCCCTTTAACCGATTTCAGCTATGATTTCCAGGACCTTTATTTCGAGAAGCAATAAAGATAATCTTGGTGTATTCCTATAAACACCGGAGACTCTTAAATAAAAAATAAAACTGTTTTACAGTATCTTTCTCCCGTACTTGTTAGTTGCACAGTTCAATTCTTTATCCTATTTTTAGGGTTGAATGTTTTTTGCTATGACAGAAATTGAAATTGAACAGGAAAATAAGGCCATTGCGCGCGAATATAAAGAACTGCTTCGCATCAGTTACCAAACCCTCAGTGTTGACGACAAGAAATTGATCCGAAAGGCATTTGATGTGGCGGTTGACGCCCACAAAGACCAACGACGCAAATCCGGAGAAGCCTATATTTTCCACCCTATTGCCGTCGCAAAGATCGTCGCCTCCGAAATCGGATTGGGCGCCACCGCCATTGCCGCAGCACTGATGCACGACGTGGTTGAAGATACCGAAGTAACGATTGAGGACATCGAAAAAATGTTCAATCCGAAAATCGCCCAGATTGTCGAAGGCCTGACCAAAATCTCACAGGTTCAAAAAGACCTGAATATTTCGATGCAGGCGGAAAATTTCCGCAAAATGCTGCTGACGCTCAATGATGACGTCCGTGTGATCCTGATTAAGCTTGCCGACAGGCTGCACAACATGCAGACGATGGATTCGATGGCGGAGCATAAACAGACGAAAATCGCGTCGGAAACTTTATACATTTACGCACCCCTCGCCCACCGACTCGGACTTTACAACATCAAAACAAAACTCGAGGATTTAGGGCTGAAATACACCGAGCCGCAGGTATACAACGAGATCCTGAGCAAGATGAAGGAAACCAAGGAAGAGCAGGACGAGTATATCAAGACGATTTCTGACATCCTGAAACAATCCCTCGATTTAGAGCACCTGGATTACATTCTCAAAGGCCGCCCGAAATCCATTTATTCGATCCGCCGGAAGATGAAGGCACAGAACGTAAGCTATGACGAAGTGTACGATAAGTTTGCACTCCGAATTGTTTATCGCTCGTCTTTCCACGATGAGAAATTTATTGCCTGGAAAATATATTCCATCGTAACCGATCATTTCCGACCAAGCCCAAGCCGCTTGCGGGATTGGATTTCCTCTCCGAAATCGACCGGTTACGAAGCGCTGCACACCACCGTGATGGGTCCGAAAGGCCGCTGGGTGGAAGTGCAGGTACGCAGCGAGCGCATGGATGAAATTGCAGAAAAAGGCTACGCAGCCCACTACAAATACAAACAAGGCGCAAATGAAGAAAGCGGTCTCGACATCTGGCTAAACCTGCTCAAGGAGGCGCTCGAAAATCAGGAAACCAACGCGGTTGACTTTGTCGAGGACTTCAAGATGAACCTGTATTCGAAGGAAATTTTTGTCTTTACACCAAAAGGTGAAATTAAATCATTGCCAAAAGGGGCGACATCACTCGACTTCGCATTCAGCATCCACTCGGCCATCGGAATACGAACCCGCGGCACGCGCGTGAACGGAAAACTTGTTCCGCTAAATTATGAATTGAAAAGCGGTGACCAGATAGAAGTCATTACCTCTCCCAACCAAAAGCCGACGATGCACTGGCTGGAGTATGTAACCACCGCACGCGCCAAAAATAAGATCAAAAGCGTACTGAACGAAGACACCAAAAAAATCGCGGAAGAAGGCAAGGAACTGCTGACGAGAAAACTGCGACACCTGAAAGTAAACGTCAATGAGAATACGATCAACGAACTCGTCATTTTTTTTAAACTCAGGACCAGCCTCGACTTGTTCTACCGCGCCGGAATAGGATCAATTGAAAACACACAGCTCAAAGAATACGCCGCGCTGAAAAGCAATACGTTCATGAATTTTTTCAAGAACAAGATCAAGCGCACACCTTCCTACCAACCCGAACAGATCCAGAAAGACGAAATCACCAGCAATTATGACATGCTGGTTTTCGGTCCGGAACACGATAAACTGGATTACAAATTGTCAACCTGCTGCAACCCGATTCCGGGCGACGAGGTCTTTGGATTCATCACGATTAATGAGGGAATCAAGGTGCACAAAAAGGACTGCCCCAACGCGATTAGCCTACAGTCAAATTATGCATATCGGATCATACAAGCCAAATGGATCGATTCAACGCAACAGGAATTCAAGGCAGTGCTGAATATCACAGGAATGGACAGCCTGGGACTCACAAACGAACTCACAAAAGTCATTTCCAGCAACATGCATGTCAACATCCAGAGCATTTCGCTGAGCAGTGAAGCCGGCATTTTCAAAGGACAGGTGACAGTAATTGTACAGAATAATACCATTTTGAAACGACTGCTGGAAAACATCCAAAAAATCGAAGGCATCGATAAAGTGACGCGGGTGTATAAATAAGTTTGAATTAGGAATTACGACGCTATTGCCTTAATTCCTAATTTTTAATTCCTAATTTGAAATTTCTAATTCTTAATTCCCAACTCCATGGAACCCATCTTCAACGACAGCTGCAGGCTGGAGAAAACGGAAGGCAAAGGCGCCTGGACATTCGTGATGATGCCAATAATGACGCACCTGCCGAAAAAGAAAAACAGCACCGTTCGCATTCGCGGCACGATTGACGATTATCCACTGGAGGGCATCAACATTTGGGCAATGAAAAAAGGCACATTCCTGGCCGTCAAAGCCGACATCCGAAAAGCCATTAAAAAAGAAGCAGGCGATACTGTAAAACTAGTGCTATACCTCGATGAGCCACAATCTGCCATTCCTGAAGATTTCCTATTGTGCCTGCAGGACGAGCCAAAGTTGCTTGCGTTTTTTCAAAAATGGCCGGCAGCAAAGCAAAAAGAGATGATCGACCATATCTTCTCGGCTAAAACCGAAGACGAAAAAATCCTGCGCATGGCAAAATCCATCGAGAAACTTGAAAACTCTTTTAATTATTAATTGTTAATTATTAATTATCCACCATGCGGCAACAACTATTAATTATTAATTGTCAATTATTAATTATATTTGCCAAATGACATTGATATCCGTCGACAACAGCAAAAACCAGGAAACCGTAAAGACCGTTTTCACGAAATACCTGGAACTCAAAGGGCACCGAAAAACACCGGAACGCTACGCCATCCTGCAGGAAATCTATGATAGTGAAGAGCACTTTGACATCGAGAACCTGTACATCAAGATGAAAAACAAGAACTACCGCGTGAGCCGTGCGACCCTGTACAATACGATTGAATTGTTGCTCGATTGTGCATTGGTCCGTAAACACCAGTTTGGGCAAAATCAGGCACATTACGAGAAGTCCTATTTCGACAAAAACCACGACCACATCATCATGACCGATACGGGAGAGGTAATCGAATTTTGTGACCCCCGCATACAAACCATAAAAAAAACAATTGAAGAGATTTTCGATATTGAAATCCACAATCACTCACTGTACTTTTATGGCAACCGCAAACAAATTAATAATGACCCGAACCCGCAGGGTGAATTGAGCGGAGCTAATAATTGACAATTAAGAATTTGGGCGCCGCCTTCGGCCCGGGCTCTACGCGGTGCATGGCACCTTGCTTCGATCCCTGGCGCGGTCCCGGCAAACATTTAAACCATAAACACACAACAACCAAATTAACAACTGACGATTATTGATCGTGCGCCGCAACATTATTAATTATCAGGAGTTAATTATTAACTTAAAAAAATGACCGTAGATTTATTATTAGGACTGCAATGGGGCGATGAAGGCAAAGGAAAAATTGTTGACGTCCTCACTTCCAGGTACGACATTATTGCCCGATTTCAGGGCGGTCCGAATGCCGGGCACACACTAGAATTTGATGGCATTAAGCACGTCCTCAGGACTATCCCCTCTGGAATTTTCCACAAAGATTCTATTAACGTCATCGGGAATGGCGTGGTCATCGACCCGGTCGTATTTCAAAAGGAGATTGAAGGCCTGGCGAAATTCAACATCGACATCAAGAACAAACTGATCATCTCCCGTAAAGCACACCTGATCCTCCCGACGCATCGTCTTCTCGACGCCGCATCTGAAGCTTCGAAAGGCAAAGCGAAAATTGGCTCTACATTAAAAGGAATCGGTCCAACCTATATGGATAAGACAGGACGAAACGGGCTTCGTATCGGCGATCTTGAACTCGACGATTTTAAAGACCGCTACCGCAACCTCGCTGACAAGCATGAGGCCATGATTAAATTCTATGATGTGGCTATCCAATACAACCTTGCAGAACTTGAAAAGGAATTTTTTGAAGCCGTAGCCGATTTAAAGAAATTGACCTTCATAGATAGCGAAGAGTATTTGTACCAGGCACAAAAATCCGGAAAATCGATTCTCGCCGAAGGAGCGCAAGGGTCTTTACTTGATGTGGATTTTGGAACATACCCTTATGTAACCTCATCCAATACGACCGCTGCGGGCGCGTGTACCGGTTTGGGGATTGCGCCAAACCAGATCGGAGAAGTCTATGGTATTTTTAAGGCGTACACCACCCGAGTAGGAAGCGGACCTTTCCCCACTGAATTGTTTGACGAAGTGGGTGCAGACATGGCCCGTATCGGTAATGAATTCGGATCCGTAACCGGAAGGCAACGACGTTGTGGCTGGCTGGATCTTGTAGCTTTAAAATATGCCATCCGCGTAAACGGCGTCACGCAATTGATGATGATGAAGGGCGATGTGCTTTCCGGATTTGAGAAACTGCAGGTTTGTACAGCCTACAATTACAAAGGGGAAATCATTGACCACCTGCCGTACAATATCGAACCGGAAAATGTCACTCCGATTTATACGGAATACAGCGGCTGGCAGGCAGATTTAACAGGAATGACAACCTATAATGAATTGCCAGCAGAGTTGAAATCCTACATCGAATTCATTGAAAAAGAGGTTGAGGTTCCTATAAAAATTGTATCGGTTGGGCCTGACCGGAAACAGACCATTATGAGATAATAAATTGCCGCCTTACAGCGGCTTTTTTATTGGCCACGGCTATAAAAAAACTGCCCCTAAGGGCAGCTTGATAAGAGTGTGTTTGCATTAACTAATTGAAATTCTGATCGTGTGTTATTCCTTTACCATCTTGCCCCGTTGCGAATGTCCATTTGCGTCAGTGATACTATAGAAATAAATACCGGGGGTCAGATGCTGCACGTCAACCGACGGAAAAGCCTTAACATTCCGGATAACATTCCGACCGTTAACGTCGAAGACAGAAACCCTGCACGTTTCAATGCCGGGTCCCTGAAAACGAACTTCGCCATTTGTAGGATTGGGCGAAATCGTAAACTTATCGCTAAATTTGGCACCAACACCTTTTCGTGATTGCGATCCAAAACCGGCATTGCACTCAACACCAACAATACTGTAAATTTGCCGTACTTCTTTAGGTGAGCAATATTGGACCATATCGTCATTTTGAAAACTAATTGGGTAAGATGCATCGGTTCCATCTGTATATTGCAGATAAACGATAAAGCATTGGTGACAATCAGGCCCCAGCAACTTATACTGAACGCAATACATATCACAACATTTGGTAAAAGTGTAATCCACACAAAGTGGCGGTGGTGGCGGTGGAACTGATGTCGCCAAAACGATGGCAACCCTGCCAATGCCTACCCCAGTCTTTACCGCGACACTGACAACAGGTGTTTGCCCGGAAAAATCGTCTTTGAAAACTGTAGTAAATCCAGTAATCCGGGTATCAGCGTTAAACTCAGCCGTCTCATTGACGTAATGATCATACCCTCCACTCAATTCAGGCGAAACAAAAAAAGCTGCGGATGTATCACCACAAGCAGATGTAATGGTCAGGCGTACGGGCGTATCCCATGGAATCTCGCCGACAGCTGAACTAACAATGCCCGCTGAATCAAATGCGGTCTTAAAAAAAGTAATTTTGCCATCCTGGCTCGTCCCCGAGAGGATACTACTACACCCCTGTTGCCCGTAGGTAAGGCAGCAGCAGGTCAATAGCAACGCATAAAATGCATTTTTAATTGATTTCATAATTAGATAGATTTAGGGGTTTCTCTACTTTCAGGTTTTATAGTCGCTGTTTCGAAAATTCCGACTTTACACACTTCATTTAAAATAATTTCAATTAATTATTCGCAATTTACGATATTACAAGCACTTTGCCATTCTCGTATAGAATACTTAATTAACTATTTTTTCAACAATTTCATAAAAAAAAACGACTGCTGAAAGTCAGTCGTCTGGATCTGTGCACCGCACCGCCAAATACATCAAAAGTCCGTACGGAAGCAAAAACTGAACGCATCCGCTAATAAGATGTTATCCTAAAAAGGTTGGGATTATTGTTTTATAACGATTATTGTTGCCTTGAAACCCGTGGCGAGATTCCAGCTATTGGCCGAAATTACTTCTCCCTTATCGTTATAAACGACAAGCTGAGCTGTATTGGGTCCGGAAGACCCCTGATTCAGGGCTTCAAACTCTATGGTATTAAACCCGGGATTCA
Source organism: Flavobacterium sp. BFFFF1 (assembly GCF_002256285.1). Lineage (GTDB taxonomy): Bacteria > Bacteroidota > Bacteroidia > Flavobacteriales > Flavobacteriaceae > Flavobacterium. The sequence continues at coordinate 75,314 of NZ_NKJE01000015.1, forward strand.
ATGGCAATTCAAATCCCTGGAAATCGCTGTCCAAAGTTACATTCGAGCGGGCAATGATTCCATTAGCATAAATCCGAATCTCATCGCCATCCACAAATTCATGGTCGCGGTACATGATATTAACGGTTCCAGAAGTAGTCTTGATATCACCTAAGTACTGATCTTTTCGGATTGCCTGTTGATTTTCACTTAAGGCATTATCCTTGTTCAGTTTTTTAAGATAGGGCGTTCCGGCATTCACAAACTGCGGCTGGTCCATGATGCCTTTTCTTTCAGGCTCCATCAACGGCTTTACTTCCTCGGGCTTTTTATCAAAAAGGCTTGGCGTTGGCAGTGTTGGACTTACTGTGGTCGGTGTAGTGGTGGTATTGCTTCCCGGAAGGATCGGTTTAAATTTTTTCCCAATGTCATTTTGGGCAAAAGCGCCAAATCCAGACAGGAGCAAAATGTAGCCGAAATTCCGCATAACGTAAAATATAACATTGAACCGCCGATAAAAGTATAAAAATCCTGCTGCCGTTTTAAAAAAATAACATTTCTCTAAGATTTAAGCTTTTACTTTTGGACCAATTTAAAGATAAATGACTCAGAAGGGTTTATATCAACTTCCAAAATACCGCTCCCTTTCGCTACGGTGAGTTTGGAGTTTTGCTTTTTATAAAGTTGGTCCTGCATGTCATAAATTCCGTCACTAAGTCCCCATTGACTAATTAATGACTCTGGAATAAGCAGATTGAAATGGCTTTTGCTGACCCATGAAAAATTGTTGACAATCACGAGCTTTTCATTATCCGCCCAACGCGCAAAGGAATAAATGCCTTCACTGTAGCCTTTTGATTGCCTGCGGTTTATTGTTTGCAATTCCTGGTACTTCCCCATCAAAGCGTCGCTCTTTATGGTAAAATTAAGCAGCCTCGAATAAAAATCCCTGAGATCCTGTTCCTCCGCCGACAATTGTCCCCCATCAAATTCACCATTGTTCATCCAACGCTGGTGGTGCGGCACACCAATATAATCAAAGATGGACGTACGGGACTTTTTACCGAAACCAGCGTCCTCATCGCCTGGCTCACCGACTTCCTGTCCAAAATAAATCATCGTTGGTGAAGTGCCCACAGTAGCAGAGTATACCATTAATGGTTTCCCTTTCTCTGGGGTTCCCGCAAATTCGCGGCTGGCAAGCCTCTGCTCGTCATGGTTGTCCAAAAAATGGAGCATATGGTGCTCAATGTCCTTAAGACCGCCCTGAATATCTGCCAGCGGATCCGGAAGACTATGACCCTGAATGACTTTCTTTAACTGATCATATGTTTCCACTTTATCATATAAATAATCCATTTTACCATAATGGATATAATTGCGGTACTCTTTCGGATTGTAAACCTCCGCCATCAGGAAGGCATCCGGATTTCTCATCTTTATCGCTGAATTCATATAACTCCAGAATTCGTAAGGCACCATTTCAGCCATATCATAACGAAAACCATCTACGCCTTTCCCAATCCAGTATAGCGCAATATTGCGGAACTTCTTCCATGAATCAGGGACATCTTTTCCCTTCCAGAAGTTATAATGTTCCTGGTAAGAGCGTTTGTCAAAATCCACCGGAAGCTCTGGAAAGTCCTTAGTGCCATCTGGTTTAATACCATAATTAATTTTTACTGTTTCGTACCAGTCGTCATTACTCGGTTTTGGCAATCGCGAACCATTCCCGGTCCATTTTGCCGGATTTTCAGTAAACTTACCATCAATAAGCGGGTTTTTCTCCCCGTTTAACGGCTTATAATGATCCGAAGTGGGCACTTCGAAAGCCTTCCCCGGAATATAGTAAAAGTTGTTGTCGCGCTTGTATTCCACGGAAGTGTCATCATCCGCACCAAAATCCCGAACACCTTTAGGATTTGACTTGCCCTCGTATTTACGGGCAATATGGTTCGGAACAATATCGATAATCACTTTCATACGGTATTTATGGGTCCGCTCCACCAAGGCCTCAAATTCTTCAAGCCGATGCGCCGGATCGTTCGCCAGGTCAGGATTTACATTGTAGTAATCCTTTACAGCATATGGGGAACCTGCGCGTCCTTTAACGACATCGGGATCGTCATTAGAGATACCATAAGCGGTATAATCCCCTACTAAAGCATGATGTGGAACACCGGTATACCAAATGTGGGTGACACCCAGCTTTTTGATTTCACTTAAAGCCTTGTCCGTAAAATCACTAAATTTTCCAACACCATTGACTTCTTTTTTCCCCCAGGGCTTGTTGGCGGTCTTCTTGTTTCCGAACAGTCTGGTAAAAACCTGATATACCACTATTTTTTTCTCAGGTGCTCTCGACACCGCTCTTTTCTCAGGCATTGGCGCAGTATTTTTTGTTTGTGCTGAAACCGATAAGAAACAGATGATCAGGACAGCGGTCAATATTTTTTTCATGTTTGCGTAATTAGGCATGCGACGCATGGCTTACAAATATAAATAAAGCTTTGGGATTTCAAAGTAGCACCACTATAGCAGTATAAATATTTCTTAATAACAATCGGTGTTGCTACATTTTACCTAAATTTGGCAAAAAATAAAATACGTTGAAAAAGTACTTTTTTCTCTTCTTTTGCGGCTTCCTGCTTTTGGCTTCAAAGCCAGCCACTGCACAAAAGGCAAAACCGATTATCATTGAGAATGCAGACCATTTCGACATCAACCAGGCCGAAATCCCGGACGCGGCATTGCTCACCGGCAATGTGCGTGTAAACCACGACGGCGTCATCATGACCTGCAACAAAGCGTATTTCTTCCAAAAAGAAAATTACCTCAAAGCTTTTGGGAATTTCCAGATGGTACAAGGAGATACATTGTACATGAATAGTGAATATGCCGAATACAATGGTAATGTAAAACAGGCCTTTGCAACAGGAAAACCGGTACTTCGCACACCTGACATGACATTGACAACTGACACCATCCATTTTGACAGGAATATCCAACAGGCATACTATAATTCGCCCGGAACCATCGTAAACAAGGAAAATACGTTGAAAAGCAAGTCCGGAAGGTACTATGCCAAAGAAAAAAAATTCCAGTTCCTGACCGCTGTCACCATCACCAATCCAAAGTATGTAATCAAGTCAAATCATCTGGACTATTACAACAATTCTGGGCACGCTTACTTATTTGGTCCCTCGACGATTACCGGCGACAAGGACTACATTTATACTGAAAAAGGATTTTATGACAACAAGAAAAACGTCGGACATTTCCTAAGGAAATCCTATATACGCTACAAAGACCGATTGATCGAAGGCGACAGCCTTTATTATGACCGCACGCGTGAGTTTGCCTCTGCCACCAACAACGTCAAGATTACGGATTCGATCAATAAGGGGCTTGTCAAAGGACATTATGCCGAAATTTACAAAGCGAAGGATTCCATGTTCGTAACGAAACGCGCCGTCGCAATCAACCTGGTTGAAAATGATTCGGTGTACATCCACGGCAAAAAGTTAATGATCACCGGAAAGCCCGAAAATCGGGTAATTCGGGCGTTCAATAATGCACGGTTTTACAAAACAGACATGAGCGGGAAGTGCGATTCGATACATTCAAGCCAAAAAGAAGCTTTGACAAAACTAATCGGGCATCCGATTATCTGGAACGGCAAAAATCAAATGACCGGCGATGTCATGCACCTCGTCGGGAACAACAATACCGAGAAACTTGATTCGTTAAAAGTTCTGAATAATGCGTTCCTTATTGCCAAGGATACCGTCGGAAATGGGTTCAATCAGGTCAAGGGCGTCAATTTATACGGAAAATTCAATGACAACAAACTGAACGAGGCGGACGTCGTAAAAAACACCGAAATCATCTATTTTATGCGTGATGACAAGCAGGAACTTATTGGCATCAATAAAAGTGTCAGCAGCCGCATCAACCTAAAGCTGAAAGACAATGAAATCGATGAAATCACCCAGTATGACAAACCCGATAGTGATTTGTATCCGGAAACGAAATTTCCCGAAAATGCGCGAAAACTTAGGGGATTTATCTGGCGTGAAGACGAGCGCATCCGAACCAAGGACGATATTTTCCCAGTAGAAGAAAACGAACTTGATGACAAAATCCAGGCTGCAAAGAAAGCCGCTGAACTCAAACCGGACGTCCCGATGAAAGTCCGTAAGGAAACCAAGGATTATGACAAGAATCACCCGTCTGGAAAGAAAACATTACCTCCTCCAAATCCGCAAAATTAATTCCCTTGAAAAAAGATTTCCTCAAATACCAGGCGCAGACTTCCCCGTACCCGCTCGGCATGGAAGTATCACATGCGGAAGGCTCGTACATTTACGACACCCATAACAAAAGATACCTTGACTTCGTCGCGGGCGTTTCAGCCATCGCAGTAGGCCATCGCAATAAGCGCGTCAATGATGCCATTAAAGCACAACTCGATAAATATTCGCACGTGATGGTGTATGGCGAATATGCACAGGATCCCGCGGTAGCGTATTGCAAGCTATTGGTAGAAAACCTACCAGCGCCATTAGACAAAGTATACCTGGTCAATTCAGGGACTGAAGCTGCTGAAGGCGCGTTAAAACTCGCGCGACGCGTTACCGGGCGGAGCCAGCTGATTTCATGCCATAACGCCTACCACGGCAATACGATGGGGTCCATGAGCGTCATGGGATTCGAAGAACGGAAACAGGTTTTTCGCCCGTTAATTCCGGATGTCGATTTTATCACGTTTAACAATGACGCCGATTTACAGAAGATCACGACGAAAACGGCCGGCATCATACTCGAAAGTATCCAGGGCGGCGCGGGATTCATCCAGCCGGAAAATGGATTCCTGAAAAAAGTACGCGAACGCTGTACTGAGGTGGGCGCAGTCATGATTGTCGATGAAATCCAACCCGGCTTCGGACGTACCGGAAAACTGTTCGGATTTGAAAACTACGATGCGGTTCCCGACGTAATTATTATAGGAAAAGGAATGGGCGGCGGTATGCCGGTAGGCGCATTCGTAGCGCCATCACACATGATGGATCTGTTGAGCCATGACCCAAAACTCGGACACATCACGACCTTCGGCGGACATCCTGTCATAGCGGCAGCCTGCCTCGCCACTTTACAGGAAATCATCGAAAACGGGCTGATGGCGCAGGCCCTGGAAAAAGAAGCGTTGTTCCGTACACTTTTGGTACATCCTTTGATAAAGGAAATAAGAGGGAAAGGGCTCATGCTTGCCGCAATGACCGAGAAACCGGAGATTACCGATAAAGTAATTTTACAATGCCAGGATGAGGGGTTAATCCTATTTTGGCTGCTCTTTGAAGGACGCGCGATCAGGATTACGCCTCCCCTAACGATTTCAGAAGACGAAATCCGGGAAGGTTGCGGGATTCTTTTGAAAGTGCTAGACAGCGTAATGGATGATATGAGAAGCTGATCCTGCTGTACGTTCCTATCAAAGTATGCTGTTAATTAAATTGTTCACAACAATAAAATTACAGCCCGAAATCAACAATAAGCTTGCCTAATTTTAGTTAGGATAATTTTAAAGATAAACAGTATGCAATTAAGCAACGAAGAAGAAGACTACAATTTATCCTTATCAAAATTCGAATCCATGTTGAAAACCAACAAGGTGCTCTTTTTTGATTCCGAGGAATTTGAAGAAATCATCCTTCATTACCTCGATATGGGTAAAGCGTCTTTAGCAAAAAAAGCCTTAAAATTAGCACTGGAACAGCATCCCAAATCCACAGGCCTGAAGCTTGTACAGGTAGAAATGCTCGTTTATGATGACAAACTTGACACAGCCGAAAAGCTGCTGAATGAACTCTTCGCTATTGAACCGAACAACGAAGAAATATACATCCAAAAAGCCAGTATTTATTCAAAAAGGGATGACCACGAGAAAGCCGTGGAATTTCTTAAAACCGCTTTGGAATATACCGACGACTTCGCAGATGTTTATAATCTGATGGGCATGGAATACCTTTTTATGGACAGCCTGGAATTGGCCAAGGAAAGTTTCATCAAATGCCTTGAAGAGGATTTTGAAGATCAGGCCGCCCTATACAATGTGGTATACTGTTTCGAATTTCTGGACCAAAATGAACAGGCAATCGAATACCTCGCAAAATATATTGAACGAAATCCCTACAGTGAAATCGCCTGGCACCAAACCGGACGTTTACACTATGGACTTAAACAATATGACGAAGCTTTACGCGCGTTTGATTATGCTACCCTGATTGACGATGAATTCCTTGGTGCCTTCATGGAAAAGGCAAAATCACTGGAAAGGCTGAAACGATATGATGATGCCATTGAGGCATACAATCGGACGATAGAACTCGAAGACCCAACGTCATATGCGCTTTTACGAATTGGAAAATGTCACGAAAAACTGGGCAATAAGGCTTTAGCGCTCAAATTCTTTAACAAGACGGTGCACGAGGATCCATTGCTGGATAAAGGCTGGATCGCCATCACCGACTTTTACGTTCGGCAGAAGAACTTTCAAAAAGCTTTGTTTTACGTCAATAAGGCGTTGAATATTGACAATCAAAACCGCCTGTATTGGAAAAGATATGCCACAATAAACCGTGAAATGAATTTCTATGAGGAAGCCGAATTCGGTTACAGAAAAGCGGTGGAATTTGGTGATGCTGCGCTGGATACCTGGCTGTATTGGGTTGACATACTCCAATTCCTGGGAGAATTCGACACTGCGATAGAAACCTTGTTACAGGCAACTGAATTTTTTCCGGAATCATACGAAATCGAATACCGTCTTGCAGGGTTGTATTTCATGCTGCATGAAGATACCAAAGGAAAATTCCATGTCGCCAATGGGCTGCGCCTGGATTTCGACAACCACCATATCCTGGCGGATCTGTTTCCGGTGATCTGGACAAGGAAGATTGTTCAGAATGCCATTCACAAACACCGCAAATAATTTTTTTTTATACACAGTTCCTGTTCTCCGGCGCCTTACTTCCGGAGAACTTTTTTATACACCAAAAAATGTCAAATTTTAACCAGTTCGGGCTTGTAGGCAGGAACATTTCCTATTCCTTCTCAAAAAAATATTTTACTGAAAAGTTCAGCAAAGAAAACCTTGGGGAAAACACTTACGAAAATTTCGACATCGCCGACATCACTGAATTTCAGGATATTATTGAGGAAAATCCCGATTTGAAAGGCCTGAATGTTACCATTCCTTTCAAGCAAAGCGTCATTCCGTACTTAGACAAGGTTTCAAAAAAAGCCAACGCAATCGGGGCGGTAAACACGATAAAAATAACAAAAAAAGGCAGGCTCAAAGGCTACAATACCGATTGGTTTGGCTTCAAAAAATCGCTTTTGCCTTTGTTACATCCCCACCACAGGAAAGCTTTGATTCTGGGGACCGGAGGCGCTTCAAAGGCAGTTGCCTATGCATTGGAAAAACTGGACATCGGCTACCTGTTCGTATCCCGAAACGAAGGCAAAAATACGATCACGTACGATCAGGTTTCGCCTTATATCATGGAGGAATACACAATCGTTGTCAATTGTACGCCGCTTGGCACAAGTCCTGATACAGATGCCGCGCCGGAAATACCTTACAACTATTTTACTTCTGGCCATATTGCTTATGACCTGATTTACAATCCTACAGAAACAACCTTTCTTAAAAACGCCGCAAAAAAAGGGGCTGTGACAAAAAATGGTTACGAGATGCTGGTATTTCAAGCCGAAAAAGCCTGGGAAATTTGGAATTCCTAGTGAACCGTTCCCAATTCACTTCACCGCTATGAAAATCACCGTAAAAGGTTTACGCTTTTAAATACAGGTTTTTCTTTGAATTTTGGTCCGCCTTTATTACCTTACGCCCTCAAATTTTACGAACGTTATACATTTATAAAAAATGTTAGAAGAAAAGAATGACAACCTGGCTCAAAACGAAAATGAGACAGATGGAAATGTAGAAAACCCAAACCAGGAAACGGTAAATGCGGAAAATCACGTAGAAGCACCGACTGACGAAGTGGCCAATGACGCTGAAGTTGCGCAGGATGTTTCAGCTCCGGAAGAAACAGTGAATGAAAGTGCAGATACAGAATCGCTGGGCGACGCTATGGTTGCAGAACATGAATTAGGCGAAACACCGTCGGATGAAACCTTGCTTACGGAACAGAATGATGAACCTGAATCAGAAGAAACGGATAGCCCGGCAGAAACTGAAAGTGAGGCAACAGTAGACAGTCCTGATGCACAAGTAGAGGATACTCCCGAAGCCATTATCGATGAGATCACCGAAACCACAGCTGACGTTGAACCTGAAAGCGAGGAAGAACAGGCTGCAGTGGAGACTGAACTGGTACACGGGTCGCAGGCAGCACCTGACACTGAACAGGCCGCTATTGACGCTATAGCCGAAACAAACGCCGAAGAAGGCGAAGATGAAACCCTCGCAGGCCGTCATGAAATCCCGATGCAGGACTATGAAGCAATGCCTATGGACAAGCTGGTTTCCGAACTGGAAATCCTTGTGGCGGTTGACAAAGTCATGTCAGTAAAAGACCACGTCGAAAATTTACGTACGGCATTCCTTTCCAAATACAACCATTTTATTGAAGAGAAAAAAGAAGAATTCCTGGCCGAAAACCCGGATGGTACGGAAGAATTCCATTATCACTATCCGCTAAAGTCAAAATTCGACGTCTTATACAACCAATTCAGGGATAAAAAGAACATCCACTTCAAAAGCCTTCAAAATAACCTGCAGGCGAACCTGGAAAAACGGCTCGCTATTGTCGAGGAATTAAAGGAACTGATCAATCCGCAGGAAAACATCAAGGATACGCTGAAACACTTCAACGATCTTCGCGACCGTTGGAAAAATGCCGGCCCGATCCCAAAAGACAAATATAACCACGTGTGGAATAACTACCATTTCCACCTGGAAAATTTCTATGATTACCTGCATTTGGACCGCGAAGCACGCGACATCGACTTCAAGCACAACCTGGAACAGAAGGAGCGTATCATCACCCGTGTAGAGCAGCTCGTCAATGAGCCGGACATCAATAAGGCATTCCGTGAACTGCAGGATTTGCATAAAATCTGGAAAGAAGACATCGGTCCTGTTTCAAAAGACCACCGTGAGGATGTGTGGAACCGTTTTTCGGCGTTGACAAAACTGATGCACGACAAACGCGAATTGCTTTTTGAAGGGCAAAGGGAACGGGAAAACCAAAACCTCGCTGCGAAAAAAGAAATTATCGCCAAAATTGAGGCACTGGCACAGGAAAAAGTGACGGCGCATGCTTCATGGCAAGGCCAGGTGGAAAAAGTCGAAGCGCTACGCAACGAATTTTTCTCGGCAGGCAAAGTCCCTTCTGAAGTCAATGAAGAAACCTGGGCGGCTTTTAAAACCGCTGTGCGCAACTTCAATGCGCTGAAGAATTCATTTTATAAAGACATTAAGAAAGACCAGAATGATAACCTGAATAAAAAGCAGGCGCTTGTGGAACGAGCAAAAGCCCTTCAGGAAAGTGAAGATTTTGCCGCAACCACACCCGTGATGAAACAAATTCAGGAAGAGTGGAAACAGGTGGGACACGTACCAAGAAAATACTCCGATAAAATCTGGAAAGAGTTCAAGGATGCCTGTAACCACTATTTCGAAAGACTGAAGGCACAGCGCAATGAGGCCAACACAGAGGAAATGGAAGCTTTCGAAAAGAAAAAAGCCTACATCGAAAGCCTTAAGGATTTTGAAATGACAGGCGACCACAAAACCGACCTCGATGCCATTAAGGCACACATCGAAACGTGGAAAGGACTGGGCAGGGTTCCTTTTTCAAGAAAGCACATCGATGGGAAGTTCAATAAAGTACTTGATGTATTGTTCGAAAAACTGAGCCTGAGTAAAAAAGACACCGACATGATGCGCTTCAGCAATAAGGTGGAGCAGTTATCGGAGTCAAATGATACGCGCAAGATCGACAACGAGAAAATCTTCCTGATGCGTAAGATTGAAGAAGTACAGTCAGAGATCTTCCAATTGGAAAACAACATTCAGTTCTTCACGAATACTAAAAACGCGAAGAAGGAAAATTCGATTGTACTTGAAGTCAGGAAAAGCATTGAAAGGCATAAAGACGAGCTTTCTGTGCTGAAAGACAAACTAAAAAAAGTCAGGAGTTTAGGCCAGGAATAACGCCAGTTTCTTTAAATATACAAAAGCCTCATTAAACGTGAGGCTTTTTTTATGCGCTCCCCGCCCCTAGCCCTGATCGACGCGGCATCCTTTTGTGGCGCAGCGCAGCGGAGCCACAAAAGATACAGCAGAGAGCAGGATAAGGCTCCTGAAAAACTACCCCTTTTTATCCATAAACAAGTAATACACCGGAATCCCGAGTGCTACAATTCCGAGCCCAAGTCCTGTGTTCGCGGTATCGTATACCAATAGCGTCACGCAAATCGCCGCGGTCACGACTATATAAAGTGCCGGTACGAAAGGGTATCCGAAAGCTTTATAAGGACGTTCGGCTTCCGGTTCCCGTTTCCTTAATATAAAAACCCCTCCGATGGTCAGCATGTAAAACAACAGTGAGGCGAAAGTCGCATAGGTCAGCAGGTCGCCGTATTTTCCGGAAATGCACAAGATGCAGGCCCAGAGACACTGTACCCAAAGCGCTTTGGCAGGAACATCATGTGCGTTCAATTCGCCCGCTCCTTTGAAGAATTGTTTGTCTTTTGCCATCGCATAAAAAAGCCTTCCGCCGGACAATACCAAACCGCTGTTGCAGCCAAACGTCGAAACCATAATCAGCGCCGCCATGACAAACACGCCGATATTGCCCATGAATACGCTTGCTGCAGCGGCACCAACACGTTCTTCGGCGGCAAATGCAATTCCTTTTTCCATTACGGTAGCGCCATCGATGGTGCCGTTTAGTGGTAACAAAGCGAGGTATGCGATATTTGCCAGGATGTAAATGATGGTCACGATTAATGTCCCTAAGAACAGGCTGCGTGGGATATTCTTTTTTGGTTCTTTTATTTCACCGGCGATAAAGGTCACGTTGTTCCAGGCGTCGCTTGAAAACAGGGAATTGATGATTGTAGCACCCGCAGCGCCCAATACGGCAACGCCCACGAGCTTTGTTACGGCCACCGTGCCATCGGGGTTCTCTACGGTTTTAGAGGCTTCCCACATGTGGGCAAAATTATTGGCCAGTACATCCGATTGCAGTCCGACGTAAAGCCCAAAAATAATGATGGAAAAAAGCGCAATCAATTTGGCCGAAGTAAATACCAGTTGGATCGTCTTTCCTGTTTTAACGCCTTTGGTATTGATGTACGTCAGCAGCAGGATGCTTGCCATCGCAAGGACCTGTTTGTACGTAAACACCCAGGTTTCACCGACTGCAAAGATCTCGATGTCTAATTTGGGAAAAAATACTGCGGTGTATTTTGCAAAAGCAACAGCCACAGCGGCAATGACACCTGTCTGGATGACGGTAAAAACGGTCCATCCATACAGAAACGACAGCAGCCTGCCATACGCGCGCTGGATGTATACAAACTGCCCGCCTGCTTTCGGCATCATGCCTGCCAATTCCCCATAGCTCAACGCGGCGGTCATCGTCAGGAATCCGGTAATGAGCCACAACGCCAGAATCCAGCCGGCGGAACCGATGTCGCGTGCCATTTGTGACGTAACAATAAAAATTCCCGATCCGATCATGGAACCGGCGACAAGGCTTGTGGCATCGATCAGCCCGAGTGAGCGTTGTAAGTGGTGTTTTGTTTCAGACATATTTTGGTTTGGTTAATTCGTTGATAGAGTAGGAATATTTTTGCTTCTCCGCTGCGCTTGAAGTTGTTTCCGGTAAAGCTACAGTTTTTTTGCCTCGTTCCAGAACACGTCCATTTCTGCTAAAGTCATCTCGCTTAAAGGTTTCCCCAATGCACCGGCTTTGCTTTCCAGGTATTGGAAACGTTTAATGAACTTCTTGTTGGTGCGTTCGAGCGCGTCCTCGGGATTGATATCCAGAAACCGGGCATAATTGATCATGGAGAACAGTACGTCACCGAATTCACTCTCCATCCGGTCTTTGTCGCCTGATTGCACCTCATCCTGCAACTCCGCCAGTTCTTCCTGAACCTTGTCCCATACCTGGCTTGGCTCTTCCCAATCAAAACCGACGCCTTTGGCCTTATCCTGGATGCGGCTGGCTTTGACTAAAGCCGGCAAACTGCGCGGCACACCTTCCAATACCGATTTCTTGCCTTCCTTCAGCTTTAGCTTCTCCCAGTTCTGTTTTACTTCTTCTTCGTCTTTCACGACGGTATCGGAATAGATGTGCGGATGCCGGTGGATCAGTTTGTCGCAGATTTCATTGCATACGTCAGCGATATCGAAGCTGTCCGTTTCACTGCCTATTTTAGCATAAAAGACAATATGCAGCAACAGGTCGCCGAGTTCCTTTTTTACTTCGTTGAGATCGTTATCAAGGATCGCATCACCGAGTTCATACGTCTCTTCTATAGTAAGGTGGCGCAGTGTTTGCAGGGTCTGCTTCCTGTCCCATGGGCATTTTTCCCTGAGGTCATCCATAATGTCGAGCAGCCGCCCGAATGCCTGAAGCTGTAATTGCCTGTCTGCCATAATTATTGTTTTGCATAAAAATAAAAAATCCCGCCACTTGATTTGAGTGACGGGACTATATTTTATAAAAAGATGTTAACTATTCTTCTGTAACTGGCGCTTCTTTTGTTTTCGCCGGTGCTTCTTTTGAGACCAGGCCTTTTGCCTGCAGCAGGTTATACCAGTTCAATACCTTCTTGATATCGGATACGTAGACACGGTCTTCATCATAATCCGGAAGGACTTCCTTAAAGTAAGCGGTCAATTTATCGTTGTCTTCTTTGTGGGAAATGGCTGCACCTTCATTCTCTTTTACAGCGATGTTACGCATCACTTCAGCAAGTGGTTTCTCTTCGGTATTGGTGTACATTGAAATTTCTGAAAGCAGGCTGACGTTGCTTCTCAAACCCACCGTAATCTTTTTCCCATCCAGCAAAGATTCTGCAACGAATCCCGTACGGGTCTGTATTTTTAATGCGTATAAACCCGGTTTTCCGGAAATGGCCAATATTTTCTCTAAATTCATTTTAAATATGTTAATACGTTAATTGGGTTATATTTCTTTTACCTGCCTTTTTTGGCGTGGAATTTCATTTTATAGTCCGGACGGGCTTTCCCCTCCATAATATTTGATAGTTTTTTCTTGATGAGCTGTTTCTTTAACGTCGAAATCAGGTCTGTAAACAAAATGCCTTCAATGTGGTCGTATTCATGCTGGATCACGCGGGCAACGAGTCCGTCGAAAACTTCGGTTTTCTTATTGAAATTTTCATCAAAGTATTCGATGGTGATTTTCTCATGACGGTATACGTCTTCGCGTACGTCCGGAATGCTGAGGCAGCCTTCATTAAAGCCCCACTCCTCGCCTTCTTCCTTCAGCATCTTTGCATTGATAAACACCTGGCGAAAACTCTCAAGCTGTTTTTGCTCGTCTTTTGGGAGGTCTTCGTCTTCACTGAACGGTTTGGTATCGATTACGAACAAACGAATGGCAAGGCCCACCTGCGGCGCCGCTAATCCGACTCCATATGCATTGTACATCGTCTCGAACATGTCTGCGATGAGTTGCTTCAGGTTTGGATAGTCTGCAGTGATCTCATCACATACTTTCCGTAAAACCGGGTCGCCGTAACCTACGATTGGTAAAATCATTTTCTTTTCTTTAAATAACGGTCCTGCAAATATGCATTGGAACGGGTCAGCAAAAATAATGAAAAAACCATCATGACATAAAGCGCACGCAAGAATTGGCGTTTTTTTACAAATTTCTCTTAAAACACTCCGTGCGAATCGCTTATCGCTTTAACATTTTTTACCTTTGCGTATATTTTAAGTAATGGTTACAAAAGTCAGGAATTTTACCGCGAGCATTAACTTCTCAAATGCATTGAAGGTCACTTTGGCAGCGGTTATTCCGGTGGTTACACTGAACTATTTCGGGTATTTCCAAATGGGATTCACGATCGCGCTGGGCGCACTGCTCACCTATCCTTCCGACATCCCAAGCAACAAACGCCATAAGATCAAGGGTGTCGGCATTGCGGCATTGATTGTCGCCGGTGCGAACCTGCTGATGAACGTGCTGTATCCCTATCCTTTTATCCTTTATCCTGTTTTTACCTTCCTGATTTTTTTCCTGGCGATGATTTCAGTGTATGGTCAACGGGCGAATATGGTATCGTTCTCAGGATTGCTCGCACTGTCACTGGCTTTTGCGCACCTTCACCAGGGTTGGGAAATGCTGCAATACTCCGGCCTGATGCTTGCCGGAGGGTTGTTTTACCTGCTGGTATCATTAGCATTCGACCTGATCTGGCCGCACCGTTATGCACAGATGCAACTTGCGGATTGCATTCGGCTGACTGCAAAGTACATGAAGCTGCGTGGGGATCTTTGGGATGCTGATGCCGATCGGGATAAAATCATTGAAAGCCAGCTGCACCTGCAGGTGGAGCTCAATACGATACACGAGAACCTGCGCGAAATCCTGATCCGCAACCGGTCAAATTCCGGGGCGTCGAACCAAAACCGCAAAATGCTGCTCGTGTTTATCTCGTGCGTTGAGATATTGGAGCTTGCACTGGCTACTTCCTTTAACCACAACCAACTGCAACAGAAGTTTAAGGATTTTCCGAAGGCGCTGCCCACGTATCAAAGCCTCGCTTACAATCTTGCCGCGACGTTGAAGCGCGTTTCAAAAAGCATCTACAACAACAAGCCTTATGTTTCAAAACATAAACTAAAAAAAGAAGTTGAAGCGCTTGAAGCGGTAATCCAGTCCTATCGCCAGGAGTTTGGTGACCAGGCCACGGAAGGTGTGTTGATGCTGTCGAATATGCTGCATTATGCCGAAAAGCAGATTGAAAAAATCCGTGTGATGGAACGTGCCTTTTCTGCCAATACGGACCTGAAAGAATTGCTCGTCAAAGATAAGGATATCGAACGGCTGGTCGCGCCCGTGTATTACCCTTTTAATACATTAAAGGAAAACCTCAGCTTTTCGTCGATCATCTTCAGGCACTCGCTGCGGCTCACGGTAACGATCCTTTTTGGGATGGCGTTTGGGAGTTTGCTGCCGCTGCAGAACCCGTATTGGATCCTGCTGACGATCATTGTCATCATGCGACCGGGTTACGGCTTGACGAAGGAGCGTTCGTACAACCGTATGCTGGGCACGGTGTTTGGGGGATTGATTGCTTTTGCGATCCTGTACTTTGTGCACAACAATACGGTTATCGGAACCCTGGCGGTGTTTTCCATGCTGCTGGGCTTTGCGTTTACGCAGATCAATTACCGCGTGGGCGCTACCTTCGTAACGATGTATGTGGTGTTCATCTACGGGTTATTGATGCCTGACAACAACCAAGTGGTCGAATTCAGGATATTGGATACGGTAATCGGTGGTACGCTGGCGTTTATTGCAAATTACCTACTGTGGCCGTCGTGGGAATTCATGAGCCTGCCTGCTTACATCGTCAAATCGATTGAAGCCAACCGCAATTACCTGCGTGAAATTGTTTCGTATTACACGGCGAAGGGCGAAGTTACGGCGGCGTACCGCCTTTCCCGGAAGAATGCCTTTGTGGAGACGGGTAACCTGATGGCCTCGTTCCAACGCATGTCGCAGGAACCGAAATCCAAGCAGAAACAGATCCAGTTGCTGTACAAACTGGTGGAACTAAACCATACCCTGCTGTCCGCATCGGCATCTATCGGTACTTACATCCAGACGCACCACACGGCAAAAGCCTCAGAGGCGTTTAACGTGGTCATGAGCACAGTGATCCGCAACTTAGACCATGCTGTAAAAGTGATGGAACACGATGCCGTCGATTCGCCGGTATTGGGCACCTCAAAAGACTATGAGCTTGACGTCCGGTTTACGGAATTGAAGAACCTCCGCGCCAAAGAGCTTAAAGCACTGGCGAATGACGATACCGAATTTTACCTGAAGATGCAGGAATCACAACTGGTTTTGGAACAATTGGTGTGGCTGATCAGTTTGTCTGAGAGCATCTTAAAGACAACCACGCGTCTTGAGGAAAAACGATAAATCGCGCGCTGGTTTTCAGTAGTTTCCGGCCATGTAGCCCTGCAGCAGGATGGTGGCGGCAATCTCGTCGACGAGGGCTTTATTCTGCCGCTGTTTTTTTGACAATCCACTATCAATCATCGTTTGGAATGCCATTTTCGACGTAAATCTTTCGTCTGCGCGCACGACGGGCATTTTTGGAAACCTGGACTGAAATAAGACCACAAATTTTTCGATGATTTCAGTGCTTTCGGACGGCTGCCCATTCATCTGCATGGGTTTACCGACGATTACTTTCTCTACTTTTTCCTTTGAAAAATAATCGGCGAGGAAAGCGATGGCGGTTTCGGATGGAATGGTCGTCAATCCGGACGCAATTAATTGCATTTCATCGGTGATGGCAATCCCAGTGCGTTTGATTCCGTAGTCGATGGCGAGTAATCTTGGCATTTTTTTCTGTAAAAGTAACGATTTACAATCAAAGCGTGCGATGAATGGCGACCGTACGTTACTTTATCAGCATGTAGCCGATGGCCGACTGGAGCTTATCGGGGCAAAGGTGCCGCAATACATAAAGGTAGGCGTATAGTCCGAAAAGGAGGCATGGTAAAATCACCGCTGCTGTCCATGCCAATGAAAAACCGTACAACATCCGCGAGATCACTATCGGTTTCAGTTTCAGATGCAGGATGAATGCGGACGCCAGTATACAAACAATATGCAATACTGAAATAATCTTGTAATATTGAGGAAAATACCTTGGTGTGTAGTAGTTCAACAACCAGGAGGGGTAAAAACTCATTTTATAATCCTGGAAATAAACGGCGCGAAAATACAACAGCAGCGCCACCAGCATGGAAATGGCGAGATAGCCAAAAGCAGTCCAGAAGGCGGCGATAAACGCTTCGTGAAATCGGAGGGCATATTTCTTAAACACCATGCCAAACAAAAACAATCCGATTGACGCGGGAATGGCGGCGAACAATGCTGCGGGAACGAATACGATACCGGCGGCCAGCACCAATGCTACAGTGCCGTAATATAGATTTGTGTAATTTTTGCTCATTCGTCTAATGGATTAATCGTTGAAACCTGTCAATTGTGTTCGTTTGCCTGCAATACGTTCTGGTACATCCTAACCGTGGACGATACTTTGTCCCTGCGCCGCACTGGGTTAAAATACGACGGGTTTTCCAATAGCAATAACATGGTAATCTGTTCTGCCTCGTTCAGTTCCGGTACTGATTTATGGAAATAGTATGCTGCTGCCTGGTGTACATCCTTTTTCCCGAAACCAAATCCACCTTCACTATGCAATAATAAGAATTTTATGCATTCTTCGTCAGAAAATTCTCTTTCTAATTTAAAGTGGTAGAGCCTGTTGAATATTCCATGGTGTCGGGCGGTGATGACATAAGCGGCATCTTTGCACGGACAGGGTTTGTTTTTGCGCCCGGCGTACATTTTTATATATAAGGCAGCCAATGTGTCGAGGTCCTTTTCCATTTTGCCGGCCGTAAGTTCTTTGTGCACTTCCCGGTATGTGTCGTCGTGGTATAGGGGGTTGAGATCACCGAGCGCGAATCCATAGCCCAACAGCGCGAGCACTAAAACGATTCCGGTAACTTTTAGCAGGGTGTTCTGCATTGGGTATTAATCGCCGTCGTGGTGATCCGTTGGATTTTCGGCTGGCTGGAGCGCACCATCGACGATTTCCGTATGGCGGATCTGGCCACCGAGGTATCCGGTGCGGGCGACGAGACCGAAACTGATTAGCGCCAGCAACAAAACGAGGATTCCCATCGTCCTTCCGGTTGTCGGCCGGGTGCGTGTGAGGAACCATGCAATCAAGGCGGCAACACCCAAAACGATCAGCGAAATCAGTGCGTAGAGCGCGAAATGTTCGTGCTCATGGATGGCATGGCGGGTTACGCCTTCGAGGTGTTCTACTTTTTCCTCTGCGCCTTCCCCGGTGAGGTAGGCGATCCCTGCCCCGATTGAGGATAAAAGAAGTACGAGATACGCTGCTATGTTGGTAGCATTGCTTTTTGCCCAAAGTCCGTAAGCGAGGACTATTGCCCCGCACAATGAGCCGAAAATCGGCAGGTGGGTGATCAGTAAATGAATGTGTGCCTGGTCCATGGTAAGTGTGTTTTAAGGTTAAAGGTATGGAAAATGGTGGTTATGGGTGCTACTTCCCGGTAAATGTTTGTGCGTTTTGGGTATTGAGACGGGATGGCTGTAACCTTACTGCTGCGGACCGATGCTTGCGGCTATTTTCATTGTTTTTATGGTTAAGGTACGGATTATTGAGAATTTCTCTGGTGTTTTTTAGGCTCTATAATTTACAATTGAAACCAATTGTCCAGAAAGTCGAGTGAGGGATTGATTGTCTTGATCAGATTGAGTTTCTTCTCCCTTCTCCATTTCTTAATTTCCTTTTCGCGCGCAATGGCTTCATCTATCCAGGTGAATTTTTCGAAATACAGTAAATAATGTACCTGGTATCTGGAGGCAAACGTTGGAATACTCGATTGGATGTTTTCGGAATGTTGTTGTAACCTATTTTTCAGGTTGCCCGTTACTCCGGTATACAGTACTGTTTTGGATTTATTGGTGATGATGTAAATGTAGTAGGTATGGTAACCTTCGTGGAAGTGCATGGCGTGTAGTTTTATACTAATTTAGTGATACTTCCTCGAAATGACAACGTCCTACAGGGAAAATTAGAGTAATGGGGAATAATTGTAACGGGTTGGTTGACAATAGCGGCGAAGATTTCTCCTTCGTCGAAATGACAACGTCCTACCGTGAAAATTAGAGTAATGGGGATGATTGTATTTTGGGTGGAACCCGCCAGCCTTCTTCGTCGAAATCACAACGTAATACGAGGTGAAATTGTAGTGGTGAGCGTGCAAGGCTGTGTCGTTTAGAATAAAGAAAAGCGCCTGTTGGCGCTTTCCCGATTATCCCTGCGGCGGGTTGTGGGCTATTGTTCCCGGAGCTGGATGGTGGCGAAGTTGCGGTTGCCGTTGGTGATGGCGATAGTGTGAAGCAATTCTTCGTAGCCGGGCAGTACGAAGCGCAGTACGTAAACGCCGTCGGGGAGGCTTTTTACGCGGAAAGTCCCTTTGGCGGTGGTGCGCGCCTTTTGTGTGTGTCCGTCGATGGTCATTTTGACGCCTTTGAGCGGGACGCCGGCGGCGTTTACGACGGTGCCGCGCAACGCCAGCGGTTGTGATGGCAGGTTCACGATGATGCGGCGCTGCCAGTAATCGTTGTGGAAATCGGGTTGGCTTTTGCGGCGCGTTTTGACGAGGTTGTCCATGTGCAGCAACGCTTCATCGGCGCGGCGGAAGCCTTCCTTAACCTTTTTTGTCGCATCGGCCTTCGCCACGACGTTTAAGCGCGGGGTCGACATCAACGCCTTAAACAAGTCGGTGGCGGCGCTGAGTTCCAAGATTTCATTTTTGCCAATACCGTAGGGTGCGAGATCGTTTTCCCATTCGGTGATGAGTTTGACGATGTTCTCGGCCTCGAGCGAGAATTCCTTGTCATTCAGTTTGCGTAAAGTGGAATCGGCGGCTATTACCCCTTGTGCGATACCGGGCTTGTTGTTGTCGGCGGCAAAGGCCTTGACGATGAGCTCCGCGTTGAGCATGCTGTTGAGCAATGCTTCGCGCGCGGCGGTCTTGTCGGCGGCGGTCAGGCGCGGATAATCCTGCTGCTGGCGCGCTGCCACATCGATGTCGGCGATGGCCAGCTTAAACTCCGTGAGGTGTGTGTTGAACTTTGGCATTCCGGCGATGATGGCCGGGTCGGCTGTGGTTTCAAGGTCTGCGGTCACCACGTACATCGCTAACCTTGCGGTTTCTTTTGCATTCATTTTGTATTGTGTTTAAATTACTAATATGGCCCCGCACTACGCTGAACCTGAGGCTAATGTAACAGGTTGAATAAAGCACTTTTAAAATTTTGCTAATATTTAACTTACAAAAATTTGGAAGTCAGCAAAATCAACGCTTCGCAACTATGTGAATTTTATGTTAAATCAACATTTTAACAATATGTAAGGGTTTTTTTAATATTTTTTTATCATTACGCTTATTAAATACAATACGCAAACGATTTCGAAATGTACATGCTTTAATACTGCTTTCTGATATCAGGCATTGTCACATGGATATGCCGTTCGTTTGGTATTTTAAATCGGGCTGTAAGAAGCGAAACCCGCTGTGTTTCGACCGCGAAGCGTTGTAATTCCATCGCGAAGCCTCGTAATTTGACCGCGAAGCCTTGTAATTTGACCGCGAAGCCTCGTAATTCGACCGCGAAGCCTTGTAATTTGACCGCGAAGCCTCGTAATTCGACCGCGAAGCCTTGTAATTCGATCGCGAAGCCTTGTAATTCGATCGCGAAGCCTTGTAATTGGGACTGTTTAATTAGCTGTGTAAAGTCGCGGCCGCTCCTATTAAGGCAAACCATTACCGGCAGCGCACTAAACTGTAAAAGCTTCCGTTTGCCGGGGTGTTTTTTTATTATTTTTGTTTGGTGTTTTGCCTTAATCGTTCCTGTGCCTGTCTGAAATATGCGTTTTGCCGTTGTGATGGAACAGCGGTACCTTATTCGCCTTGGTGGTGCCCCCCCCTTGTTGTGGGCACGGCGCGGGGCGCGACGCGTATTGCTGCGAAAATGAACTTACAGTGGCAAAGGACTATTTTGACGAAGGTGGCCCGCTGTTGGGTCGGTAACACACTACATCTGTTCCCTAACAATGCCGTTGATACGGCTTTAATACCTACCATACTATGACTATAGCGGCACTACTGGCTGACAAGACCACGAAAACGAAAGCCAAAACGGAGGCACTCGCCGGCTGGCTGCTGGACGGTTCGCTGCCGGCAGAGGAGCTGGTCGCCTTTGCGGAAACGGCTAAGGATGCCGATAAGGGAACGTGTATTGAAGCGATCGAATACGCGACGCAGCGTCGGCCGGACATTGCTACCGATGGGGTATTTGATTTTATGGTTGGGTCGCTTGCGGCGAAAGCACCGCGGGTGAAATGGGAAAGCGCGAAAGTGATTGGGAACACGGCGCATTTGTTCCCGGACAAACTCAGCGTGGCGGTTGCGGGCCTGCTCGTGAATGCATCGCATGAGGGCACGGTGGTGCGGTGGGCAGCGGCTTTTGCACTCGGGGAAATCCTGAAGGGCCACACAGCGCAACATGCTGATTTTCTGGCTTCCATTGAGTCGCTAGCGGCGCAGGAGCAGCAGAATGGTGTGCGGAAGAAGTACCTTGATGCGGTAAAAAAAGCGGCAAAAAAATAGCGGTATGTTGAGGCTATTTTTCTTTTGTGAAAGAAAAACTTTTTTGCTTAACTTCGTCTGGCTGCGGCGCGTGGCGTTGGCTTTGCGTTTCCGGAGGGTATTCCGGCGCCACGGAATCCGGCAGCAGGTTCGATTAAAAACGGAAGCAATAACACGCAGGTTGCCACCCCTGTAAAATACCTATTTATGGAATTACCAACATTTAAGTACCATCCAAACGCGTACACACTGGAAATCATTTCGGAAGAAGACATCGTTTGTGAATGTTGCGGCGCGCCCAGTCCGTATCGGTACAACGGGCCTTTTTATACGGTAGATGAAATAGAAGATCTTTGTCCGTGGTGCATTAAAAATGGCAAAGCGGCGGAGAAATTCGGGGGCGATTTCCAGGATCCCGCGGCTGTGGACGGCGTCGAAAACGAATCGGCGATTGTAGAAGTTTCCCAACGTACACCGGGTTTTGATGCCATCCAGGAAGCGAACTGGCTCGCGCATTGCGATGACCTTTGTGCTTTTGTCGGTTATGCGAATCCGGAATTGGTGGCGCCGATCCTGGATGAATTGATGGACGACATTGAAGACAGCGGGTTTGACGTGGCTGAGATGGTTAAAGGCCTGAAAAAAGAAGCGTTGGACGGGTATGTGTTCCAGTGCCTGCATTGCGGTAAGCACCGCATTTACTTTGACGATTAGCGGCGGCACTGTTAGTCGGTGCGCACCAATAGCCGCTGACCCGGAAAATTAATTTAAACAAATATAGTTATGAAGAAGAAGTTACAATTTCAGGTCAGCATCGAGGCGCCTGTGGGCAGGGTTTACGATGCTATGCTGGGCCTGAGCGACAAATCGACTTATGAGCAGTGGACTGCGTTGTTTAACCCGACGTCGACGTATGAGGGAAGCTGGGACAAGGGGAATAAGATGTTGTTCCTGGGCGTTGATGACCAAGGCGAGAAAGGCGGTATGGTTTCGCAGATTGCGGAGAACATCCCGAACCAGTTTGTGTCGATCCAGCACGTTGGCCTTTTACAGGGCGACAAAGAAATCATGGAAGGTCCGGATGTGGAACAATGGGCCAATGGCTTTGAGAACTATACCTTTACTGAAGCTGACGGACGGACTACGATTATGGTTGAGCTCGACGCCACGGAAGACTTTTCCGCATACATGAACGAGACGTATCCGGGCGCGCTGGAAAAGCTCAAGGCCATTTGTGAACAGCCTTCGTAAGGACGATTATCAACCAACACATTATACCGATGAACCATTCATTCAGGGAAGCGCTTTGGAACCAGTTTGGCGCGGGCATCGACATGCTGGCACACGTCATTTCGAATTGCCCGGACGATTATTTCTCAGCCGGGACGCGTTTCTATTACCTGGCGTTCCACAGCACATTGTTCCTGGATTATTACCTGACCTTCCCTCCTGCTGATTTTGTCCCGATGCTTGCTTTTACGCAAAAAGACCAGGATGACCGGCCGGCGGAATCGGTGGGTGATTTTATACCGGATCAGATTTACCCGAAAGCGGCACTGCTGGATTATCTTGCGCAAAGCCGCTTAAAGTGTGCGCAAATTATAGCAGGATTGCGCGACGATCCCCTCGATGGCCGCTTTGTGGAAGGGGATGCACCGGATGATATGAATTATTCGAGATTGGAAATATTGCTGTATAATTTACGGCATACACAGCACCATACAGGACAGTTGTATATGCTGGTGCGGCAGGACTTTGACCGGCATATGGAATGGTCTTTTCGGGTCGGGGATATGGCGCAATAGCCAATAGTAATGAACAGAACATTAATCCTACGTTTTGCCTTTCCGATAACCCTTATCGCATTTGCCCTTTTCACGAAGTGGTGGCTGGTCGACGTTGTTGACGGGACTGACGGCCTCATGTATGGTTTTCCGTTTATTTATCGGGCACCGGCCTTTTACACTTCTATGGCAGAGGAATATTTTATGGACGCTCTGGCTGCAGATTTCATCATTTATTTTGGGATCGTTACCGGGATCATTTATTCGGTGAATCGTTGGGTTTCTGCGATTACCGTTAAGAAAGGATTTTCAGTTGTGTTGTTCGTCATAGCGTTGCTGTTAATTGGTTTCAGGACCGCTTTCACTTTGATGCCGGAAAACCGGTTTTCGCTGACGAGGGATTATGATATTGTCATACGGCAAACGGGGATTGAATTCCCTGGCAACGATCGTGACAGGAGCGCGTTTGACGATAGGCATAAATAACACAGCAGGAAATGACCGTTTCACCGATGACATTTTTTAAGGCAAACAAGGCGCTGTTTAATTCGGTTGTTGTGGGGCTGTTGTATCTGCTGCTGTTTTGGTTGAGGGGTATTGGCGATTCCCCTGAGCCGCTGTTTTCGATGGTGATGTTGTTTCTCCCAGGAATCACTTTTCCGATTAGCACTACGTATTTCAACGTGGAAAAGGAAAGCGAAGGAAAAATAGTGCTGCACTTCCTCATGTCGGTCGCGACCTACCATGGCGGTGTGTGGCTCTTCTCGGCAGCCGGCCGAATGGCATTGGCAGCGCTTTTTTCCGGTTCGTTGGGATCGCTGGTTTATCTGCTGGGCACAAAATACATTTTAAAAAAACGACTGCGGATTTCATCTATATTGATCACCTCGGTTCTCAGTGGTATGGTTTTTATCCCGTATGCGTTTTTCGACGAGAGCAGTTTGAATGTTGGGATTGCGGTCTGTTTATGGATGATCGTGAATGGCTTATTGCTTAACTACGCGAATAAGATGCATGGGCATTGACAGAAGTTTCGATGGCTCTTCGGCCGGTTTGATCGGTTGGTTGTCAATGTAATTCTATTTGCATAACTTCGTCCTATCTACCCGGGAATTCTCAGTTACCAATGCCTGAACTGACTTTAAGCCGTGGACGCTAGCACCAATACTTCAACAACGCACAATGAGATATTCACTACTATTGACACTTGTCTTTTTCTACTCGTGTACTGAAAAGGATTCTCGAAAAGAGACTGAAATTGATTTAAGCAGCAAAAGACTAACAACAATACCAGACAGCGTTTTCGAGTACAAAAACCTTATCAAACTGAAGCTTGGCGCTAAAGAAGTAGTATTCTATCCGCCATTGTCAGCATTGCCAGAAAGCGACAAAGAAAAAAATCAAATCTCTGAGTTGCCGGAAAAAATTTCAGAATTGATTTTATTGAAAGTTTTAATTCTGAACTCAAATAGCTTGAAAAGTTTACCGAACGAAATATCAAAACTTAAAAACCTTGAAGTCTTAGATCTGGCACTAAATAAAAATTTAAATATTGTTGCAGAAATTCCAAAGTTAAAGTTGCTTCCAAATCTCAAGGTACTCAAAATTACAGATGCAAAATTTAACAAAGTTGATTTAGAAATTATTCAGAAATCTCTGGGCTCAAAAGTTAGGATAGTCAGTTCGGCAACTGAATATATGGAAAGTTATACTGAGTAATAACTACTGATTCGGACACCGGTTTTCGCCGTTGGCTTCGCACCGTTCGCTCACTGAATGTATCATTACCTATGACGTACGGAAAGTTGGTTCGGGTGCCGCTTTCCGTGTAAAAGGTAAACGGTTTTTCCATAACTTCGTAATGGCCTGAGGATATGTGTTTGCCGATACGCTGCGCACATGCCCTCCGGCCGATACACGCCATTATTTACATTATACGCCAGAAGTTATGGATTGGAAAGCCAAATTGATCACGCACCGGGGCGCCTCCCGGATTGCCCTGTATTTTGATAAAGACGCTGCATTTTTGCAGGAATTGCAACAACTCGAAGACTGCCGCTGGAGCCAGACGCTTGGTGCGTGGCATGTGCCGGATACGGAAAGCAACCGTTCGATTTTTCGGGTGGATGCTGCGGCGGGAAAATCGGTACTCGCGCTCATCCACGAAGTGAACCAGCCGGTATTGCTGCGCTTTGTGGAGCAGTTGCGGCTGAGTGGGTACAGTGTGCACACGATACGGAAGTACCGGGCCGATTTCGGGGATTTCCTGTATTGGCTCAAAGGGGTGCCGGCACGCGACTGCGACGAGGAGCAAGTGCGTGCCTACATTCTGCAGTGCCTTGTGGACAAGCGGCAAAGCGAGGCGCTGATCCACAGCCGGCTGAATGCGCTGAAGTTCTATTACCGGACGATACTGCACCGCGAACATTTTTTCCTCGACATCCCAAGGCCGAAGAAGCCGCAGAAACTCCCGAAAGTGATTCCGGTGGCCATTATCAAAAAACTGTTTGAGCAGACGACGAACCTGAAGCACAACACGATTTTGAAGCTGTGCTATGGCATGGGGCTGCGGGTGTCGGAGATTGCGGGGCTGACGATTCCGCAGATTGACAGCAGGAACATGCAGGTGCTTGTGGAGCATGGCAAGGGTAAAAAGGAGCGGTATGTGAACCTGCCGGAGAGCATCCTGGAGCAGCTGCGGTTGTATTATAAAGAGTATAAACCGAAGCATTACCTTTTTGAGGGGGCTGATGGCGGGATGATTTCGATCCGGACGGTGCAGCACATCTTCCGGGAGTCGATGAAAAAGACGGGATATGAGCGGAAGTTGGGGATCCACAGCCTGCGGCACAGTTTTGCGACGCATTTGCTGGAGCAAGGCACGGACATCCGGTTTATACAGGAGCTGCTGGGACACAGCAATATCAAGACGACGTTATTGTATACGGAGGTGAGCGACCACAACATCCGGAAAATTGTGAGTCCGTTGGACAAGCTTTGAATAAAGTAGTATATTTGGGGAATCCGGTACAGGTGGTAACACCTTTTTACGCAATGCGCTTTTTTGTATATCAGCAGCAATGAATGGGGCTTGTGGAAAGTGATTGCGTGTATTGGATAGTTAGCCGTAATTTTCAACCAAAATCGCGTATTTACTATTATGATAAATGTCTTTTGTTCTCTTAAACTTGCAAAACTTTTAGATATTCAAAAAACTGTAAACGTTAATGTAAACTTTGAATCTGACTGGAATGCACATCTATTTTCAGTCGCAGGCAAAAAATGGATAATCTTTGTAAACAAGAAAACTTTATTCAGTTTTATAATTATGGATGTCCTAAAAAAGGATCTAAATAATTTGTCAATACTCTTTACCGAAATGCTAATTAAGCAACTCGAACGAGAGTTTATATTGACAAGTAAATATGAAAATTATTTGCGGGAATATGATCAAATTGCAAATATTTGTACTACTGACAATGATAGAAAAATTATGGGTTCTTTAAATGATTTTGTTTATCACACAAAAGCTTGTTATGAAGATGACAAAAATGTTGAAAAAGCAAGAAATTATGCTTTGCGGTATATTAATGAAATGCCTAGTAAAGTTTTGAAATTTAAAACCCCGCGTGAAGCCATGAAAGAACATATAAAAAACTACGGCTAACAGCGGTTTCACGCAATTGCTGCTTTTCGTGTAAAATGAACTTCTTTTTTCCATAACTTCGTTTCGTTCAGCCGAGAGTACTCAGTTCCAAAAGCCGCAACTGACGTGAAGCCGCCGGACGTTACAGGCCATAGCTCCGCGCCTCCGAAAGAACGATTCCCCTAAACTGAAACGTTCGGCTTGTGTTTGAGTAAATTTGACTTATCCCCTATTTTTCACGGTGCATCTTTGTGGTTACGTTGTGTTAGTGTCCCCGGAAATTTTGTCTATCTATTTTCGCATCTCCTGGCCGAGAGTTCTCTGCTGCACGTAATCAGGCGCAATAGCTGCGGATGTGCTTTGTCGATCTTCTTTGCGTTGAAAGCGCAACCAAAATCCGTTGCGTTGAATTATGCCAGCTTAACTTTTGAAAAGTTTAAAACCAAAGCAGAATTTCTTTGTGGTTACTTTGTGTGATTCAGCAACTGTGTCGCAACGGCCTGTAACAGCGGTTTCACGCAATTGCTACTTCTCTTGTAAAATGAACTTCTTTTTTCCATAACTTCGTTTCGTCCAGCCGAGAATACTCAGTTCCAAATGCCGCAACTGACGTGAAGCCGCCGGACGTTATCTACAATTGCAAAAAAAATCGCGTAAAAATCTCGATATGAAATGGTTAATCATTTTACTGCTGACAATCTCAACTTGCTTTGGACAAAAAAAATTGGAAAAAGATTCGGAAAAAATAATCCGAAAATGGGAATTGGAACAATTCGAAGATTCTGAAAAAAATGGAGTTGTGGTAACAGTTACTCTCTTAAAATATGCTGAAAATGTTACATTTGAATTTAAAGAAGATCAAACTTTAGAAGTAATTTATTCACCATCGAAAAAGGAAACGTATTCTTGGAAGATAAAACGCGACCTTGTAGAAGTTACTTCTAATGATTCTAAAAATTTCAATTCTGAAATAGTAGGAGTATTCGAGATTCACTTTCAAGATAAAATTTCAGGGCTTTTTTTGCAGAGAAAGAACGACCATCATCATGGAATTATGTTAAAAAAACAGCAACTGTAGATAACAGCGGTTTCACGCAATTGCTGCTTCCCTTGTAAAATGTAACCGCTTTTTCCATAACTTCGTTTTGTCCAGCCGAGAGTACTCAGTTTCAAATGCCGCAACTGACGTGAAGCCGCCGGACGTTACCTGCAACATTACCGTAAATGAAACACTTTTCTAAAATAACGATCTTTTTACTCGGCTTGAATTTTTCATGTAACAGCATTGCGCACAAATCGCATTCGGAAGGTTTTCGAATTTTAAAAACCGAAAAACTTAAAGATTATAATCTGATCACTTTTACAAATGTTTCAGACACAATTCTAGGCGTTGCAAAAAAAGACATTTCTGAAAATTGCATATTAAAACAAATAGCCAACTATGGAGTCGAAAAAAATTATGAAAAAATAGTGGCTCTTAACGATAAAGGCGATAGCATTATTTTTGTTTACAAAATGAATGAAATAACAAATAGAAAAATATATACAGGAGGTGGCGCTCCTGGTCAATTAGATAAAACATATATTGACTCTTACAACTCCTCTCCTATACTAATGAAAAAGTGCAAATAAATGCTGCAGGTAACAGCGGTTTCACGCAATTGCTGCTTCCCTTGTAAAATGAACTTCTTTTTTCCATAACTTCGTTTTGTCCAGCCGAGAGTACTCAGTTCCAAATGCCGCAACTGACGTGAAGCCGCCGGACG
>NZ_NKJE01000067.1 GCF_002256285.1 Flavobacterium sp. BFFFF1
CTGACTTTTGCTATTCCGATCTTGGAAAAGCATTTTAGTTTAGAGCTTAACAAGTCAACTATAAAAATAAGCTGAAACTCTATTGTGCATAACGGTTTCGCACTTGCCGCAGTTGCCGACAATTGGAAACGTATTTTTCAACAAGATAAAAATTAGAATTGAAAACAAAAAGTAACAACAATATAAAAGCAGGCAATTGTCGGCAAGTGTGTGTTATGCACTGTAGAGTTTGAAAATCGATGCAGTAAAAAGGACGCAATTTGCCGTTCATTGCTTCGCCCAATGTATCGACGAATTTCGCGTCCAACACAACTCTGAATTCGAAGAATGAACGAAAGCAAATTAAGTTGCATTTTTACGGTCAACTTTAGTAGAAGATTGTTCGGAGGAAAGCGACGGTAAAAGTTACTTGGGAAATAAAATGAAACAATCAAAAGTCAATTGTCAAATGGAATTGCATTTTAGTTTAGAGCTTAACAAGTCAACTATAAAAATAAGCTGAAACTCTATTGTGCATAACGGTTTCGCACTTGCCGCAGTTGCCGACAATTGGAAACGTATTTTTCAACAAGATAAAAATTAGAACTGAAAACAAAAAGTAACAACAACATAACAGCAGGCAATTGACAGCAAGTATGTGTT
>NZ_NKJE01000048.1:0-4288 GCF_002256285.1 Flavobacterium sp. BFFFF1
TTAAGAAACATCATTTTCTCTCTAATAAAAAATCAAAAACTTTAACGCTTTATTTTCTTAATATCTTAATGGTTAACCTACTCCTATCAATATTCTCTGTTACTATTTTTCACCATTAAGGTATTAAGAGCATTAAGAAACATCATTTTCTCACTACAAAAAAATCATAAATTATCGAAACATAATTTCCTCAATAACTTAATGGTTAAAATTCTAAACAATCATGTTTTTAAGATCCTCAATCGAATTGGCCTCCTCAATTTTCTTATCCACTCGCCACCGCAAGATCCTCGGGAACCGCGTTGCCACACCACTCTTGTGTCTTTTGGAAAGCGCAATGCCCTCAAAACCAATTTCAAAAACCAGTTGCGGGGTGACACTTCGTACCGGCCCAAAGCGCTCCAGTGTGTTTTTCTTGATCCAATCGTCCACCTTCCTGAATTCAGCGTCTGTCAAACCGGAATACGCTTTGGCAAAAGTAACCAGTTCCCGCCCGCCATGCTCATCCGTCTGCCAAAGCGCAAAAGTGTAATCGGTGAAAAGATTCGCGCGGCGTCCTGATCCCCGCATCGCATACGTCAGCACCGCATCGATCACCAACGGCTCAATTTTCCATTTCCACCAGTCGCCTTTTTTCCGCCCCACCTGGTACGTGGAGCTCCGCCTTTTGATCATCAGTCCCTCACTGCGCATTTCCCGCGCACGCATGCGTTCGGCGGTGATCTTATCCCAGGAATCCATTACTACACTTTCAGACAACTGCAATGGGAGTCCGCGGCCCTTCACATTATCGAGCAATTGTTCCAGCAGTTGCCGCCTTTCATCGTACGCCGATTCGCGTAAGTCCCTTCCCTCCCACTCCAGTAAATCATAAGCCTTGATGACCACGGGCGTTTTGGCCAGCAGGTCTTTGGACACCGTCTTGCGGCCAATGCGGGTCTGCAGGTCGTTGAAAGTCCCGATTTCGCCATTCGGGAAAGGCAGGATTTCGCCATCGATGACGGTGCCATCGGGGATCACACCAACGAAACTTTGGAATTCAGGATATTTGTCCGTGACCAGCTCCTCGCCACGGCTCCAGACGTAAATTTCGCCATCCCTTATAATCGTCTGTGAGCGGATGCCGTCCCACTTGTGCTCCACGGCCCATTCCTCTGGATGGCCCAGCACCGCGACGTCGCCGTCGATCTGGTAAGCCAGGTAAAAGGGATAGGGTTTGGACAGGTAGTCGCTGCTTTTTTCATCGAGTATCAACTCCTGGAAAGTGATCGTGCCGGGATTCCAGTTGCCCATCAGTTTATACGCCAGGGCATCCTCATCCACGCCCGTGGCTTTAGACAGCGCGCGCGTCATCAGCTTCTGGCTGACCCCGATGCGGAAGCTGCCCGTAATCAGTTTTGTAAATACAAACCGCTCGTAGTAGTTTAACGCGAGCCAGTTCTCATGCAGGTACTCGCGTTTCTGCTCGTCGGTCTTTGCTTTCAGCGCAATCATCTCATGGAGGTATTCGCTGAGGCTTTTATCGGAATGTGCTTTGGTCGCGGGGATGATCAGCGCAATGGTTTCAGCGAGGTCACCGACAATGTGGTAACTCTCCTCAAACAGCCACAGCGGAATCGCTGCAAGTTCGTTGGCCCAGAGCCGAAGCAGGGTGGTATTGACCGGCCTGGCCGGGCGGCGGTGTGAGAGTATGGCGATGGTCCAAACCTTGTCCTGATCGGAGGCATGCCGGAAATATTCCGTTAGCGCATCGACTTTAACAGTGGTCTTATTGGAACTGTCCAAAGCCTTGATCAGGTTGGCAAAGTTTTTCATGCGGCGGTATCATTTTCATTTTCGGTGGCCGTACCCATTTCTGCTGACTCGCCTTCGTACTGTGTGTTCGCAGTACGCGCATCGTAGCCGAGTTCCCGCAGGTACTTCGAAAAGATGTCGGAATACCCATGTGTACAGATCACCTTCTCTGCGCCGGTCGCCTTGATGCTGTCGAGCAGGCTGTACCAGTCACAATGGTCGCTGAGCACAAACCCTTTGTCAATCGCCCTTCTGGCCCTGGCACCGCGAAAAGCCATCCATCCGCTGGCCGTGCCCGTCACAAAGGGCGTCATCTTCCGGATCCACGGACTGCCGTGTGCGCTGGGCGGGGCAATCACAATATTGCCCAGCAATTCCTCTTTTTTTGTTGCTGCGGTAATTAATGTCGTAGGCGGAAGTGCCACAATCGGGCGCAGCACTTCAGTCATATTTTCTACCGCGCCGTGGGTATAGATCTTCCCGATGGAAAGGTCCAGGTGCTTCATGAGCCGCTGTGCTTTGCCCAACGTATAGCCGAACAGAATAGAAGTGCGGCCGTCCGCCCTATTCTCAGCCCACCAATTGTTGACATCAGTAAAGACTTCCGACTGCGGCAACCAGTTGAACGCCGGCAGCCCAAACGTACATTCGGTGATAAACGTGTCGCATTTTACGACCTCATAAGGTTGCGAAATCCCGTCGTCCTCCGTTTTGTAGTCGCCTGTAAATACCCAGACTTCGCCTTTGTACTCGACCCGTACCTGTGAGCTGCCTACAATGTGCCCGGCGGGGTGCAATGAAAAAACAACCCCATTAACCGTAAACCGCTCATTCCAGCTTTTCCCGGTGACGTTGATCTCGCCGAGCCGGTGCCTGATGATGGGTACGTTTTGATGGTGTGTGATGTAGTTTTGGTGGCCCCAGCGCGAGTGGTCAGAATGGCCGTGGGTGATAATGGCGTTGGGGACAGGCCGCCAGGGATCGAGATACACGTCAGCCTGTTCGCAGTAAATTCCTTTGTCATTAAAGGCTAAAAGTGGTGTCCTACTCATGGAAGTGTTTTCGCATTCTTATAAATTTACGAAGCCCCACCGAAATTCAGAAATACCTTTACGAGAAGTTTAACTTTTGTTTGACGAAATGTGTGGTTTTTTGGATGGCGGGAGCGTCACACTCGTTTCCGCAATACATTTAAAAGAACATGAATATCACACTTTTAATTCCGAGCGATCGGGTTTATTCTTGCGAAGATTCCTCCTTCGTCGGAATGACAACCCCGTACCGTCTGCGTTTGGAAACAATATGTCCGCCTACCAGCACGCAAACGATAAAATCATCCTTCAGCGTGCCTGTCTGGACATTGTCATTCCGACGAAGGAGGAATCTTCACACGCATCTTCACCCGGCTAGCGCGAGCGTCACGCTCGTGCACGCAAAGCATATCACATAGCTATTTTCAAACCCTTCTCACAACCAGGCCCGATACTCTAATTTAAAGATATAAAAAAACTACAATCGTTACATTGTAGTTTTTGATACACATGATGGGCACGAGCGTGACGCTCGCGCTAGTGGGGGAATGGAAGTATTAAACCTACCAGTTTATTTTTGCTTTGAAAAGTTCTCCTTTCCCACCACTAAAACCAATGCTAAAAATTAAACTGTCGGGTAGTCTTCTCATTTCTTTTAAAAACTCCGGATTGTCTTTCCTGTACAGGGCATAAGAAACGAGTTTAATAGTGTCTTTCCTGGATTTTATACTCTCTAATGTAGCAGTGGGATTGTATTTTTTTATTAAAGCTAATGCATCTTCCTTTGAAATTTTGTTCCTCCGGTTCAAAAGATAAATGCTTTTTGGATAATTAGGATATTCCTTATCTTCAATCGCATAGATAATCCTGTCATTTTCAGCATTCATCA
Source organism: Flavobacterium sp. BFFFF1 (assembly GCF_002256285.1). GTDB lineage: Bacteria > Bacteroidota > Bacteroidia > Flavobacteriales > Flavobacteriaceae > Flavobacterium. The sequence goes on from NZ_NKJE01000048.1 coordinate 3,715, forward strand.
CGACATAGTCTTCCACATCCGCTAATTGTTTATTATTCAATACCCAATAAAGGCGTACATCCTTTATTTCAGAATGATTTAAGTTAAGGCTGAATCCTACTGGAATGTTTAAAGTCAAATATTTTTCATTATAAGCTTCCCGCATTGAGATAGTTATTACCTTATCAGAAACCACTTCAGTAAAATATTTTTTTTCGGCACACCCTGTAGCTAAAAATAATACACTTATTACAAGAGATATTGTTTTCATATTGCAAAATTTAGTCTTTAATGTATATACAGTCTACTATATCTGCAAATGTACCCAGTTCTTCTTTGTCGATACGATAATTTATAATCACATATTTATTTTCGGATTGTTGCAGATCATTAAAATCCCTTAATTCTTCAATTGATTTGAAATTCCCTTTGAATAAGCTATCCAAAGTTTCCTGACAGATGTAATACTCCTTAAATCCTTTTTCCCGTGCCCCGGCTAGCGCGAGCGTCACGCTCGTGCACGCAAAGCATATCACATAGCTATTTTCAAACCCTTCTCACAACCAGGCCCGATACTCTAATTTAAAGATATAAA
>NZ_NKJE01000048.1:4298-7072 GCF_002256285.1 Flavobacterium sp. BFFFF1
CTCACAACCAGGCCCGATACTCTAATTTAAAGATATAAAAAACTACAATCGTTACATTGTAGTTTTTGATACACATGATGGGCACGAGCGTGACGCTCGCGCCAGCGGGGGGCATAGCCTCCTCAGAACAAGTTCAACTTCCTGCCCAACCACCATGCGCTTGGGCAGCCGCTTTGTCTTAACGGTATTCAAATCAATTTAGGCAACAACATCTTCGCACGAAATTCCAGTTTTATTTTGTAAAACTCCATAGAAAGTCCATAGTAAGTCCATAGCACCTCCATAAAAAACACATTAATTATGGACTTACTATCTATAATCATCACTTAATCTATTGTAAGTTAGTAATCTAAATCTTATCTTTATCACCATCAAACCACTTCAACATGGCAAGAATCAATGCAAAAGGGCTTTTATCGGGCAGTGTGGGCCCGGTAGCGTTTCGGGTCGTTAACGGAAAAGCGATAGCCGCGAGCAAGCCCGGCAAGGGAAACGTCAAGCAGACCACCGCGACGAAACAATCGGCTTCAGAATTTGGAATGGCGCTCGCCGCGGCGAAGAAAATCCGTCTTGGGTTGTCTGACGTGTTCGGGCCTTACGCCGATGCCGGCATGCACCGCCGCTTTGGCACAAAAGTGTATGAGGTGCTGCGTTCCTGCCACAGCAAACCTGCCGGAACGAGGACCATTGCAGATGGCGACCTCAACCTGCTGCAGGGATTTGACTTCAACAGCAACAGCCCGTTCGGGCAGCATTGCCTGCTGCAGCCGGACATCACGATGACGGAAGCCGGTGCCATCCACATCGCCCTGCCGCCCACAATCGGGTTGGAGGCGTTTCCGCAGAAAGGAAAAGCGGCGGGCGGCGACCTCTGCGTCGAAGTTGTGGCGTTTGACCCGGTGCACTGGACCATCGCCACACGCAGCGCCTTCGTATCGGCAATCGCATTTGACGGAACCGACACCGCGGCCAGCCCGCACACGACGCCCCCGCTCGAAAAAGGGTTGCTCGTCTTCGTCACGGCAACGCTCGTATACAAGCGGCACCATGCCGCGCTGGGCACGCTGACGTTAAACCACAAATCACTGCATCCCGCAGCGGTTTTGGCGGTGTTTTTGACCGCTGCCGCACCCGCGTAAATCACAAAATGGCTCGCAACGCCAGTTTGGTGCGCGCGCCAGGGATGGAAGCGGCATCCTTTTTATTTCCGGCGAAGCGCAGTGGAGCCGGACCATAAAAAGATACAGCGGACAGCCCGGTCCGGAGGAGGCGCCACCATCAGTAAATAACCGGCAGCAGCAGTGGGCCGTTTACCATACCCTGTTTGAGCGGCCAAAAACTAAAAAATCATTATCGATTTCCTATCTTTGCAACGCAATTTCAGCTAATACTTAAAAAATATATATTTATGTTAAAAGGTTTTTTTCATGTGCCCAAGGCGGTCAATGAACCGGTAAAGGCCTACCGCCCGGGAAGCCCGGAAAAGGAAGCAGTCCTGGCTGCATACAACACGATGTGGAACGCACAGGTTGACGTACCGCTATACATCGGCAGCGAAGAGATCCGGACCGGAAACACCAAAAACATGACGGCACCGCACGACCACCAGCATGTGGTGGGCACGTACCACCTTGCCGAAAAGAAACATGTGGACCAGGCCATTGAGAACGCACTCGAAGCCAAACAAAAATGGGCCGCACTGCCATGGGAGCAGCGCGCCGCCATTTTCCTGAAGGCTGCGGAACTGATTGCAGGTCCGTACCGCGCCAAAATCAATGCGGCAACCATGATTGCCCAATCCAAAACGATATTCCAGGCTGAAATCGACGCGGCCTGCGAGCTGATCGATTTCCTGCGCTTCAATGTCGAGTTCATGACGCAGATCTACAACGACCAGCCGAAATCAAATTCAGACATGTGGAACCGCCTCGAGTACCGTCCGTTGGAAGGATTCGTGTATGCGATTACGCCGTTCAATTTTACCGCCATTGCTGCCAATCTTCCTGCGAGCGCTGCCATGATGGGCAACGTGGTCGTCTGGAAGCCCAGCGACAGCCAGGTGTTTTCAGCCAAGGTGATCATCGATGTGTTTAAGGAAGCCGGCGTACCGGATGGTGTCATCAACGTCGTGTTTGGCGATGCGGCGATGATCAGCAACACGATTTTTGACCATGCAGATTTTGCCGGAATCCACTTTACCGGCTCGACGCATGTATTTAAAGACATCTGGAAAAACATCGGGAACAATATTGACAAGTACAAAACCTATCCAAGGATTGTCGGCGAGACCGGCGGTAAGGACTTTATTGTGGCACACCCGAGTGCTCACGTGAAACAGGTCGTCACCGGTATTGTGCGCGGGGCGTTCGAATTCCAGGGACAAAAATGTTCTGCGGCGTCCAGGGCGTATATTCCTGCAAGCCTTTGGCCGGCGGTAAAGGAACAACTGGTGGCGGATGTCCAATCGATGAAGATGGGATCGCCTGCCGATTTCTCCAACTTCATTACCGCAGTGATTCATGAAGGGTCTTTTGACAAACTGGCTTCGTACATCGACCAGGCGAAGAAAGATGCCCATGCGGAAATCCTTGTCGGAGGGAACTACGACAAATCCGTCGGTTACTTCATCGAGCCTACGGTGATTGTCACCACCGATCCACACTATACGACGATGGAAACGGAGTTGTTTGGGCCGGTGATTACGATCTACATTTATGAAGACAGCCAGTGGTCAGCGACATTAAAACTGGTGGCCGCTACTACTCCGTATGCAT
>NZ_NKJE01000048.1:7082-9785 GCF_002256285.1 Flavobacterium sp. BFFFF1
GACATTAAAACTGGTGGACGAAACTTCTCCGTATGCATTGACGGGCGCGGTGTTCAGCCAGGACCGTTATGCGATTGCGGAAGCCACCGAAGCACTCAAAGACGCTGCCGGAAATTTCTACATCAACGACAAGCCTACCGGTGCCGTGGTGGGCATGCAGCCATTTGGCGGTGCACGGGCGTCGGGCACAAACGACAAGGCCGGATCGGCATTAAACCTGTTGCGTTGGGCATCCCCACGCACGATTAAGGAAACTTTTGTGACACCGGAAGACTACCGTTATCCTTTTTTGGGGGAATAAACAGCACAGAGCAGTACACCGTTACTATAAAAAAACCAGCCATCACGGCTGGTTTTTTTGTTTGCTGTTTGTGGCAAATATTCTATTTGTGAACATGAGTAGCGTTATTCTGTGAAAATATTTCAATATGCTACTACTATTTAACATTTTTTTATATCTTTAAACCAGCCATGCAGTATGGCAAAGAGAACCGGATTGTGAAACGGCGGGCATCCCCTAAAACCCCTGCCACAGTCTGCTGAGAGGGCACCATTTCCGGCCGCCCTGTCTGTTTAATTATTGTAGCATAAACATCAAATCGGATGATAGGCACCCTCAATGTCATGTCTTTGGTGTGGGTTTTTTATACCTGCACTATTGACCCCTAACCACGAAACCTGTTCAGGGCAGTTTTACTACGCGCTCCCGCAAGCTATTTTCCAAACCTTTAAAACCAACGATTTATGATGAAAACAATGAAACGACTACGTGGAGCCGGCAGTGGCCTGATCAGCCGCACGTTTTGGCTGGTACTGTTCACAATCGGCATGCAGTGGCCTGCTATGGCACAGGACGACACCGGAATTTCCCTGAAATGGGATAAAGAATTCGGGTGCCAGGTCGCCAACAGCGACGATCCGGGACACATTAAATACGAAGAGCTGATTGCTTCGGGCAACTGCCTCAAGGTATGCCAGAACAGCACCGTCACCTATAGCTTATACAGCACCGACCAAACCACATGGACCACTGCGGTCTGGACCGTCAGCGGCGGCACGGCAGTGGTATCACCCGATACCTTCAGCTGCACGATCACCTGGGGCACTGCCGGCGACGGATCCGTGTCGGCCATAGTAGGAACCTTTACAGGCCAGCAGAGCATCCCGACACTGTGTACCAGCGTGATGCCTGCGCCAATCGCGGTATTTGTCATCAACTCCAACGATCCCGCCACCGATTTAACGGTTTGTGTAGACACGGAGCTTAACTTTACCAACCTATCTACGGCACCCGGGGGAACAGAAATTGTCTCGTACCTTTGGGATTTTGGCGATGGTGTGAGCTCCTCCCTGCCAGACCCCGTCCACGCCTATACCGCAGCCGGTACGTATACCGTAACCATGCGCGCCATCAATGCCTGCCATTGCGAAAGCATCTATTCAAGTGAGGTCAAGGTCACCGGCGACCCCGTCAGCATCCGATGCGCAGGTGTCGTATGCGAAGGCGACCGCGTCACCTATGGCTTAGCCACGAGGCTCCGGTGCCTGATAAACGTCGGACACTGGTCCAGTACCGGCGGATCGGTACCCATCGTGCCTGAAGACCCCCCTCTGGACGCGTTGTCTTATCAGGTGATTTGGGACAATGTCCCGGACACCGGATTCGGCGAAGTGCGCTTTTCTTCAACTGACTGCATCACAGACTGCCCCTCGGTGACATCCGTCAGGATTCCCGTGATCAAAGAACACATCAACATCCAGGGAGAAACCAGCGCCTGCCGCAACCAGCAGTACCGCTATACACTGCCCCAGTGGCCGAGCACCGATTTCCAATGGTCAATGACCACCGAAACCGGGGCCGTACTGATCCAGACGGACCAGCGCAACGAAGTCATTATAGAAACCGCGGGCACAGGCAAGATTTTCCTGAACGCGACCTACCAGAATACGCTGCTCAATTGTGGGGGCGTTGCCTATACGCTGGAAATAAACGTAAAGAAACCGCTAACAATTTTCGGTGACCGTGTGGTTTGCCCAGGCCTGCACAACTACCAGATCGAAAATGGCGCTATGGCATTCTGGACCGTTACCAATCCGGATGGCACCACACATTTGACAACAGGCACTTCATTTCTCACACCACCATTCACCGCCGGATATCTGTTTGATATGCCCGGTACGTACACCATTCTCGCCACCACGTTCACGAACTGCAATACCGCAGCGATTAAAGTACAGGTGAAAGCGTTGCCGGACACCCCAAACATTCTCGACTTCCACGGAAAAAGGGTCGTATGCCCCGGCGTACCGGAAACCTTTACGTTTGAAAACACGGTACCGGGCACCATTTTGGGCTGGAAGGTCGCCAATGGTATCAATAGTGCAGGCAGTCCTGTACCCGGCGGCAGTTTCAACGGGTCGAACTATGGGGAAACCGTCACGATCAACCTAAACCCCAACCTCGCAGGGCTCTACCACATACAGGTCTGGCGCGAGTATGCTTCCAATCCGCACTGCCAGTCCGAATTGCTGGACATCACCATCAGCCGCCCGCCGTCAAACCTGCACATCGTGTCTGACAATGGGTTTCCGGAACCTCTCACCGTATGCCCCAGTTCGTACTCCAACTTTACCGTATACCGGATCGGGGAAAGCACCCCTTATGCGGATGGGGAAGTGTACACCTGGTCGCTCGAAGACCCC
>NZ_NKJE01000049.1 GCF_002256285.1 Flavobacterium sp. BFFFF1
TGTCTATTCCTTCCGAATCCATCGCCATCAGCGTCAAGATATTGGAGCTGGTTGTCATTGCAGTCTGAACTATTGGGTACGCCACAGCCTACAAGTGTAACAGAACCAAACCCATCGCCATCTGAATCGAGGTATTGAAATTGGCCGTCGTTGCAGTCACCATTGTTTGCTACACCACATCCGACAAGGGTATTTGCTCCAAATCCGTCGGCATCTGCATCGAGGTACTGTAATTGTGCATCATTGCAGTCTGAATTATTGGGTACGCCACAGCCTACAAGGATGTTAGAACCAAACCCATCGCCATCTGAATCCAGGTATTGAAGCTGGTTATCGTTGCAGTCAGTGTTATTTGCAGCATAGCCTATTGGCGTGCCCATACACGAGACTTGTTGTCCAGCGTTATTTCCGAAGCCGTCACCATCGCTGTCAACATAGTAGGTCAGGTTGCCGCTCACGGTAAAGGTTGCTTTATAATTGTTGCTGCTGTTGGAAGCGAAAATAGTCCCAAAGCACGTTGTTGATGCATCGGAATACACTTCAATCGTATAATTGCCAGGCGTTAAGCCTGAAAGCAGGTTGGTTGCATACCCTGTATCGGACCAACGCTGGTCAGCGCCGCCACAGCCGTTTGCGTTACCCAAACTATAACCGATAGTGTTTGAAACGAAACTTCCCGATGGGGAACCCGTTGGATAAATGCTGTAATACAATCGCGTGTTGGTCAAATCGCATGATCCGCATTTATAAACATTATGCTCAGCCCCCTTGAGAATAATGCCGTTGCCGCTGCCCTCACAGAAGTTTCCGAGATTTGCTCCTTGAAAATCAGGATTTCCCGTAGCCGCCTGCAGGTCAAAATAGGCATTTCCTCCGTTATTGATGTCTAAAACGATGAAGGTGGAATTGAAACCCGCCGACTGGCCATGTGCCTGCTGAAGACAGCAAAACAGTAAGAATAGAAGCGCTGATTGAAAGTGTAGATTTCTTTTCATGATTTCTTTTTTGGTTTTTATTTGATACAGTGTAATCAAAATCAAAATTAGACCAACGGCTTACATGGGTAAATAGGGCATATGTCGTATATTTCTTCGCAGCGCAGCATACGCTAAAGTTTTCATAAATTCGGTATCTGGACCGTATGCCATTAGCGAAAAACAATAAAATTGCTTAATTTTATGTGCCTTTTTAAAGGCAGAACCAAAGCAACAATAACATGGAAATTGTCGTAATAGGAGGGGGGTTCGCCGGGATAAACCTTTGCAAAGAACTGGCACACCATCGGGACATCCGGGTAACCCTGGTTGACAAAAACAACTATAATTTTTTTCCTCCGCTCATCTACCAGGTCGCAACAGCATTTTTAGAACCTTCAAGCATCAGCTATCCCTTCAGGAAGTTTTTTGCTGGAAAAAAAAACCTTCAATTCAGGCTTGGCGAACTGCAAAGGGTCATTCCGGAAGAAAATAAGATTATCCTTAACAACGGGGAGTTGCAATATGACGCACTTGTCTTTGCTACGGGTGCCGAAACAAATTACTTTGGAATGGAGAATGTCAGGAAAAATGCCATCCCAATGAAGACCCTGAATGATGCCATTGAAATGCGCAATACGCTTTTGAAGAATATCGAAAAAGCAGCCATATGTAAAGACATCCGGAAACGCAGGCAATTGTTGACAATTGTGGTGGCTGGAGGTGGACCTACCGGAGTAGAAGTATCCGGAATGTTTGCGGAAATGAGAAAAAATATACTTGTTAAAGAATACCCTGAATTACAGACTGTAGCGAGCAACGTTTATTTGGTTGATGGTGGTGATGCACTGCTTTCGCCGATGAGTGTGCAATCACAAAGCGACACGCTGGAAGCCCTCACTAAATTAGGTGTTGTTGTAAAATTGCACACCCGCGTCACTGACTACAAAGATGATACCGTATTTTTTGCCAATGGCGAAACAATACAGACGAAAAACCTCATTTGGGCTGCCGGGGTTAGTGCGAGGCAATTTGACGGTATTTCGGTTGAAAGTTATGGAAGGGGCAGGAGGCTTTTGGTGGATGAATACAACAAACTGAAAGGTGCCGATAATATTTATGCAATAGGGGACACCTGTTTGCAATTAACGGATATGGGTTTTCCCGAAGGGCATCCTCAGGTAGCCCAGGTGGCGATCCAGCAAGGAAAGAACCTCGCCAAGAACTTTAAACAGCAATCGAAGGGCCTTGCGTTAAAGCCATTTTCCTATAAGGATAAAGGTTCGATGGCTATTATTGGAAAAAATAAAGCAGTAGTTGATATCCCGAACCCTAAAATCCACCTCAATGGTTTTATTGCCTGGATGGCCTGGCTGTTCATACATTTAATATCACTGATCAGCTACAGGAATCGCGTACAAACTTTTTACAACTGGATGGTGGCTTATTTTTCAAAGGACCAGTCTCTGCGCATGATTATTCGTCCGGACAAAAAATGATATGTGAATCCTATAACATTTTATAGAAATCCCATAAACATTTTTAAGCCGCGTTTAGGCAATTTTGAACTGTAAAAATGCAATATTTATCTTATATATTTCAGTCGTATTGATTGCTTCCATACTCCCACACAAGGAGCTTATTTAGTATCGGCTCCTTTTTTTAATGCTGTAATTTTCAATGATAGCAATCTATTGGGAACGCTAACAAATTTTCGGTAAAAGTCAAATTTGCTGGGTTAATAAGGTGTTTTTTTGTGGTTTTTATATATATTTATAGAAATATTTAACCAAATAATTATCGTTAATGAAACTGTATATTAAATACGATATTAATATGGCCTGCCGTGTCATTATGCAGGAACAGATAGAGCGGCTTGGGTTGAAGTATAATCTACTTGAATTCGGGGAAATTGAATTGATAGACAGCATTTCTGACGAAGATCTTGCGCAGCTGCAAAGTTCACTTGCCCATTACGGCATCGAGATCATTAACAATCAAAAGAGCCAGCTCGTTCAGCGCATCAAAGACACCATTATCGAAATGATTTATGAAAAAGACAAATTACCGTTGTCTACCATTTCAAACTACCTTTCAGATCAGTTGAACCTAAGTTATGGCTACATTGCGAACATATTTTCCGAATATACCTATACGTCCATCGAGAATTTTATCATTATCCAGAAAATCGAAAGGGCAAAGAAATTAATTATTGAAGACGGCTTAACTTTAACAGAGATTTCGTACAAGCTGAACTACAGCAGTGTGGCGTATTTATCGGCGCAGTTTAAAAAAGTTACCGGACTCACACCGTCTATGTTTAAAAGGATTGTGGACAGGCGCAGAAGTATCAACAGCTGATTTTATTAAATCTAACATAAATCCCCATTATGTATATCGACAACAAAACACCCATGCACATTATCCTTGCCGATGACGACGAAGACGACAGGAATTTTTTTAATGATGCCATCCAGGAACTTAAGATGAATAACACACTCACGATTTTTAAAGACGGTGCGGAGTTAATCGATTATCTTGAAGACCCTGACAGCATAAAACCGCACATTATCTTTCTGGATTTGAACATGCCTTGTAAAACGGGTTTCGATTGTTTGAAAGAAATTCGCGAGAATACCAAGTTTAAAGATATTTCAATTGCCATATATTCCACTTCGTCATCAGAAAAAGACATCGAAGAAACTTTTATTGGAGGTGCGAATGTATACATCAAGAAACCAAACGATTTTACCAAACTGAAGAAAGTAATTAAGGACGTCGTTAATATGAATTGGCAGTTCCACACATCAGGATTGAATAAAGAAACTTTCTTTTTCAGTGTATAATGAAAACAAATGAAATTTACCCGGATATTCAGATTTTCAAACATACTGAAGCTTACACTGGCGATAGCCATCATCGCAATAGGTTATCTTACAACCATGTTTTATTTCCAGATGCGGGAATTGGAAACATCGGTAAAAGCCATTGCCAATTCAAATAACATCCAATTTGAATTAGAGCAAATTTCGACTCAAATCAATAAAAATGAATCGGCACTCCGCAGTTTCATTATTACTAAAGACAGCCTTTTCCTCAAAGACCGGTTTCTAGACAAACGGGAATTCGACTTAAGGATGTCGAAGTTGCAGGAACTAAGTTTGAAAAGTCCTGAGTCGCGGCTGGAAATTGACAGTCTTGCAATCAAACTGAACCAGCGTTTTGCCATTTTCAATGCAATTCTAACGGCAGCTTCCATAAATAATTACGATGTTAATACGCTAAAAAATAATCTTTTACGAAGCAATATTTTAAGTGATAATTTACAATCTTATTTGAATGCTGTGATTAGCCGGCAGCAGCATCTGGTCAATACGCAACATAAACTGCATAGTAAACGGATCAGTGAGTCCTCTTATACTGCCGTGGGGCTCGCCATTACCTGCCTGTTGATTTTCGGACTGGCTTACAGTAAAATGAAAAATGATATTATCAAGGTAAAAAAGGCCAATGATGATTTAAAATTCCTAAATGAAACGTTCAATAATGCCGAGAAGATTGCATCGTTCGGGCATTGGAAAGTGAACCTGGATACAAAAGTTTATACACTTTCTGATAATTTTTACCGACTGCTCGGCCGGGAGCCACAAAGTTTTGAAGCAAGCCTGGAAACAATTACCGAACTCATTCATCCCGACGACCGGGAGGCAGCGATCAGGGCCCATATGGAGTCGTTAATAGATTTGAAACCGACGTCTATTACTTGCCGGTATGTTTTGGATAACGGCGAAATCAAGTATTTGAAGTCAGTGGGGAGTTTTCGCAGAAACACGAAAGGGCAGTTGGTTAAAATCGGCGTAAATTCAGACATCACCCAACAATTTCTGGACACGAAGAAACTGAGTGAAAACAACCAAAAATTGGTTGAAATTAATGCGGAGCTGGAATCGTTCAACAGTATCGTTAGCCATGACATGCAGGAACCGCTAAGGAAAATTCAGATGTTTATTTCCAGGCTCGAAGCTAACGAGATGGAAAACATGACGGAGCAGGGAAAGGATTACTTTAACAAAATACGATTTTCGGCAAACAGAATGCAAAACCTGATGGTTGATTTGGTGAATTATGCCAGGGCGGTTAAGGGCGACCGGACATTTGTAAAAACAGATCTTAATGTCTTAATGAAGGTCGTCGTTGAAGAATTGTCGCTGAGTATTGATGAAAAAAACGCCACTGTTAAGGTTGATGATCTGCCGACAATTGAAGGCATTCCGTTTCAAATTCAACAGCTGTTCGTGAACCTGATTTCAAACTCAATAAAATATTCAAGGATAAACGTTGATCCGGAAATCCTGGTGCGAAACGAAAAAATTGCAGAAAATACGTTTTTTGATAATAAATTGATTGATCCTAAATCATACTATAAAATTGTCGTATCAGACAATGGAATTGGATTTCGCCAGGAATACGCTGAGAATATCTTTATGCTGTTCAGGCGGCTCGAAACAGACAAGAATTATTCCGGTACCGGATTGGGCCTTGCGATTTGCAAAAAGATAGCTGAGAACCACAACGGATTTATTTTGGCATATGGCAAACAACAAATCGGCGCCGAATTTCATGTTTATTTACCCAAAGAATCGACGGTGTAATTCTCCACAAACAGTCATTTGAATATTTTAACTATAATTTATATTATGTAAAATAGAAAAAATACGTGTAATATGCGCTACAATTGATAATACACAACAATACCATCCTTTCGAGATGGTATTTGTATCTTAAACCCCCGCTTGAATCCAAATAATCCCATAGCGGTCTTTCGATAACGCTTAATCTGTCAAAAAATAAATTTCGTACTCAGGAAATTGGATTTGTCTTCGTTCACAACCTCGTTAATCAATTTCTTGTTTTCATCGGTCATTTTAAATGCTACCAACGATCTTATAGAAAACGACCTGATGGCATCTGTGACCGACAATGTTCCTTCGGCGCTGTCTTTTCTTCCCGTAAACGGAAACACATCCGGGCCACGTTGTGACTGGGTATTGATGTTCAGGCGGCTTACCTGATTCACCAGCGGATCAATGAGTTCTGACAGCTCGTCGGCATCGTTCGTAAAGATGCTGACCTGTTGTCCATATTTGGTGTCAATAAGGTACTGAATTACCTCCTCGGCATTTTCAAAAGGAACTATCGGCACGATCGGTCCAAACTGTTCTTCGTGGTAAAGCCGCATATCGCTGTTCACCGGATATACCACAGCAGGAAAGAAAAATGATGCAACTGACCTGCCTCCATTTGCATTAACCACCTTCGCTCCTTTGCTTTCTGCATCAGCAATACAGCCATTTAGGTATTCAACTTTATCAGGTTCCGGCAATGGCGTTAAGGAAACCGCGGCGTCCCATGGGAGACCAAATTTCAATTCAGATACTGCTGCGCTAAACTGGCTAACAAATTCGTCTGCAATGCTTTTATGTGCCCAAACGATTTTGAGCGCCGTACACCGTTGGCCATTGAATGACAACGAACCCGTGAGCACTTCCTTTACAGCCAATGGGATGTCTGCTTTTGAAGTGACAATTGCTGCGTTTTTGGCGTCCAGACCAAGAACTGCCCTCAAGCGGTTTACTTTCGGGTGCAATTTCTTAAGTTCATTGGCCACTTTACTGGAACCAATTAAAGTTAAAACATTAATTTTACCTGACTGCATAAGTCCGGGAATGATGACATTTCCCCTTCCATATAAAAGATTTACAACACCTTTAGGAAAACTCTCCTGAAATGCCTGTTGCAGCGGATAATGCAGCAACGTTCCAAACTTGGGTGGCTTGAACAAAATCGTGTTGCCCATTATTAATGCTGGAATTAATGTTGTAAACGTCTCATTTAAAGGATAATTATAGGGCCCCATACACAATACTACTCCAAGTGGAGAACGCCTTACCTGTGCGGCAATACCTTCTACGATTTCAAAACGGGACGAATCGCGATCCAGATTTTTGAGCGCATCAATTGTAGCATAAATATATTCTACGGTACGGTCAAATTCCTTCACCGAGTCGGCATGGGATTTTCCAATTTCCCACATGATCAGCTTGACGATAATTTCTTTTTTGCCAATCATTTTCCCGGTGAACTGCTCGACACAATGAATGCGCTCGGCGACACTCATTACAGGCCACTCGCCTCTTCCGTCGCGATAGGCATGGACAGCGGCGTCAAGCGCTTCCTGAGCTTCATTTGCTGTCGCCAGCGGATAACTACCGATTAATTTTTGCTTTAAACCTTCCTGCTTCCTGATGTAAATTGGCGAAAAGACTTGGTGTACATTTCCGTTCCATGGTTTCATTTCGCCGTTTACCAGATACTCCCGCTGGTGTATTTCTGAAATTCGGAATGCTTCGGGAATTGAATCTTCTGATACAAACAGATTGTTTAGGTGATCTTCAAATTGTGCTGCTTCCATTTTTGTTTATTTATTGGTTACAAAAAAGACATTGTCCTTTTCTGAACAATGTCTTTTCCTGAATTAATAATATTATATGTAATCAGATGAATTATTTCACTTTAAAAGAAAGTTCCCATTTTTCCCAACTTAATGTAATATTGTCTTTATTAACATTGTAAGTCAGCTTTTCAGTGCTTGCTGAAGTGGCGCGTGGCTTCACTTTTACCCTAAGCTGATCCTGCGCCTGATCATATTTGTAAGCACCCCATTGTTTTACGACCTTGTTAAAGATCAGGGTCGATTCTTTCGCATTCGGGATTACAAAAAAAGAATAAGTACCTGCTGGTAATTTTGATCCTTCCACCATGATGTCTTTATCCGTTGTGAATGTGGTAGCTTCATTTGCGCCAGCGCGCCATACTTCGTCAAACGGCACCAGTTTTCCCCATATTTCACGGGCTCTTACGGAAGGGCTTCCGTAGTTGATTGTAATTGAACTCCCATTAATGGTGCCTGTGGCCGTTTCCGCCGTACTTAGTGGTTTCTCCTGCGCTAAAACGGCTGAAGAAATTCCGAAAATCATGAAAAGAATGCTGAGTGTAACACGTTGTTTCATATAGGTTTATTTGTAAGATTGCAAAGTAAATATACACACATCAAAAAAAACAGCGGCCTATTTTTGCTTAACATTAACATTTTTAAACCGCTGTTTTTATTTTGATTATACTATTTTAAGGACGCCATGTCAACGACGAAGCGGTATTTGACGTCGCTTTTGTCCATACGCTCATAGGCCTTGTTGATGTAATCCATCGGGATCACTTCAACGTCTGACGTGATGTTGTGCTCCGCGCAGTAATCCAGCATCTCCTGGGTTTCTGCAATGCCCCCAATTAAACTTCCCATAATACTTCTCCTCTTCATAATCAATGTAAACGCCGGTATTTGAGCGGGTGCCGGTGGCGCGCCCACGACAATCATGGTGCCATTTGTATTCAGCAGATTGAGGTAAAAATTGTAATCGTGCGCGGCAGAAACCGTATTCAGGATAAAATCAAAAGAATTGGACAGTGAAAGCATTTTTTCTGCGTCTGAGGTCAGCGCAAAATGATGTGCACCGAGGCTTTTTGCATCGGCTTCTTTTGAAGGTGTCCCGCTCAACATCGTTACTTCAGCACCAAACGAAACCGCAAACTTCACCGCCATATGCCCAAGTCCGCCCAATCCCAAAACGGCCACTTTATGCCCTTTTCCCACGTTTAAGTGGCGTAATGGTGAATAAGTTGTAATTCCTGCGCACAATAGCGGTGCTACTTCGCTAAGGTTTAATTTATCAGAAATGCGCAGCGTGTAACTTTCGTCAACGGTTATTCCGGTAGAATATCCTCCGTAAGTTGGGATTTCGGTCCCGCGCTCAAAACTGTTGTAAGTTCCGGTCATGCCCTCCTCGCAAAACTGCTCCTCTCCTGCTTTACAATTTGCACAGGTACGGCACGAATCTACAAAACAGCCAACACCGGCATAATCCCCTGCTTTAAATTTAGTGACTTCACTGCCGACTTTTACCACACGACCTACGATTTCATGTCCCGGAACAAGCGGATAAATGGCTGGTCCCCAGTCTCCTTTTGCGGTATGAATATCCGAATGGCAGACGCCACAATACAAAATTTCGATCTGCACGTCGTTTGGCCCGGGCTCACGGCGCTCAAAGGAATATGGTTTTAAAGGATTGGTAGCATCATAAGCGGCATACGATTTAACTGGTATCAGTTTTAATTGGGTTT
>NZ_NKJE01000050.1 GCF_002256285.1 Flavobacterium sp. BFFFF1
ATTCGACCGCGAAGCGTTGTAATTTGACCCCGAAGCCTCGTAATTCGACCGCGAAGCCTCGTAATTTGACCGCGAAGCCTTGTAATTTAATCGCGAAGCCTTGTAATCGATGGCGAGACGAATTCTTTTGGACACGAAATCGGTTCCCAATGCAGAAAATTAAATTTAAATCAGGGCAGCGGGTTTGCATTCGTGTAATTTCTAAGATCGCGTTTGCCGGTGGTGTGGGCGTAACGCTTATTTTCATAACTTCGCTTTGCTCCTCCCCAGGGGGGTACGGGTGATGCCGGTCTTTCTGTTGGAATGCCTTAACCAAATGCCTATGAGGACTTTTTTGATGTTGCTTTTGATGCTGTTACTGCCCCGCTTTGCTGTTTTGGCGCAGCCGGCCGATACAATCTATGGAAAGGTCGCGTCGATACGGGAGCAGGTGGTTTTCCTGACGGACAGCATACAAAACCTGAAACTGTTTTCGACAGAAGGCGATTACGGGCACAGCGGTTTTGTAAGTGAGGCGTATACGAAGCAACGGTTCAGGCAATGGTGGTACGACACGCATTGGGTTCATTACCTCAATTACTACAAGGCGTTTGCCCCTGACGGGAGGCTGTTGGAGGAAGCCTGGTATTACAAGGACCAAAGTGTGATGGAGGGTACTGTAAACGAATATGATGCTCAGGGCAGGATCATCAGGCAGCACCTGCAGTCGTACCAGCATTCGGTGGCATCCTTCACGTATGACGACCGCGGCAACCTGTTGGAGAAAAAAGAAGCTGGCGATGCCGGCAATAGTGTCGTGCAGACGTACTCCTATGACGAACGGAATGCGCTGGTTAGGGAATCCTATGTGAATTCGGAATATCCTAAAGAGGCCTTTTCAATAAATTATGGCTACGACACTTTTGGCAACCTCCTCACGGTGCGCCGTTTTAACCGGTATGGTGCAGATTATGGCACTACCTATGCGTACGACGCCTTAAAGAGGAAAACAGAAATTTACAACTACTCCCCTTTTGTCTGGGTACAGCAGAAGAAAACAATCAGGCAAAAGCGCACCAAAACTGGTCGGAACCAAATTAGCCGGGTGTTTGACTATGATGCGGAGGGCAGGCTGACTTGTACGCAATCCTACAATCCGGAATTCAATAACGGCAACATTGCGGGGTTGTACGGTACGGAAATCAATACTTATGACGGTGGGCTGCTCATGGAAACATGTTATTATGACCGTGACAATGTCCTTAACTGCCGAAAATCATATGCATATGATGCGCAGGGCCGGAAAATTGGTTTTTCGTATGCCGTGCCGCGGTATCCTGAAAGTGATGTATCGATACGTTATACGTATGCAGACACGGCCTTCCCTACCCATATGGTGTATACTGAAAAGGGGGTTGCGACCACGGTTGATTTCGACTATGTGTTTGATGCGAAGGGCAATTGGGTATCGCAGACCAAATCAGTCAACGGACAGAAACGGTACCGGTGGACGCGGGTGCTGGCGTATTTTGATTGATGGGGCTTAGATTTAGCACATCGCTGCTGCATTTGCATTCAAAAAATATTATTTTTGAGGGGTGAACTGACTCAGTACGCGTCACTTCCTAAATTCTTATTTATGAAAAAATACATTGTGTTTGTGCTGTTTTTGTCGGCATTCACCGCACTTCAGGCGCAGGATCTGTATCCTGAGAAATTTAGTGACTGCCATCAAACGCGGTTTAGCTTTTGCCTGGACTGCGGCGACCCGAAAGCGTCGTATGATGGCGATTTGGTGGGCTATTTTAACTCGGTGTTTAAAAAGTCGGCCCGAAAAATGTCCGGTAAGGCCTTTGTACAGGTCATTATCGACTCGGCCGGCCACCAATGTGTCAAAAGCCTGCAGCATGATGCGGGTGTTGATGTGCGCAAGCTCCGGTTGAAGGACGAGATCAATGCGATGACTGGCTGGCATGCGGCGGTGAAGAAGGGCAAGCCTGTGAGTTCATCGCGGGTGATGGTATTTTCGTTTGCGGATGGCGACTTGTCAATTTCGTTCCGGGATTTTGACAGCAAGAATACGAAGAACATGCTGTCTGTGGGCAAGGTCGAGATCAGCGACCCGTCAAAATATAAGAATAACCTGAATGACAAACTGTTTCATGTGTATACGACGCAGAATTCGAAGGTGCCGTGGGACATGTCGCGGTCGGTCTCGATTGACCAGGACGGGACGGTATTCCAGGGTACGGACAATGGTATTGTGCAGGTAAAGGACGGGGTGATGACGGTGATTAACCAAGGGAATTCCGGGCTGCGCGGTTCGAACGCTGATGGGGGTCGGACGACGACGGTGATGGCCTCGGCGGTTGATGCGCAGAATAACAAATGGTTTTCCGGCGGGTATGCGGTGTAGCGTTATGATGGCGCGGCGTGGCAGGTGTATGACTCGTTGAACAGCCCGGTGCGGTGGCAAACGGGGATTTATGCCGATGCGGCGGGAAGTGTGTATTTTGAGGGATTCCATGGATTGGTCCAATATGACGGGAAGGTGTGGACGACGCTGACGAAGGACAATTCAAAGCTGCCTTCAGATCGTGTGATGGGGATTTTTGTGGACAGCAGGAAGCGGCTTTGGGTGGGTACGGACAAGGGTACGGTGCGGTTTGACGGTGCGGTGGTGGAGGATTTCCAGGGGACGGACAACCCGCTGAAGCAGGCGGCGATCACGAAGGGTTATGAGGACAAAGATGGGACGTTGTGGTTTGCGCTGTATGAGAAAAAGAATCCGGTGAATGCGATGGCGAAGCTGTCGAAGGATGGGGTTTGGACGGTAATCAATACGGAGAATGCGATGATCCCGAACAACAGTGTGCAGGATTTTGTGGTGGACGAGGTGCGGCAGGTGCTGTGGCTGAGTGTGCACAATGTGGGTCTTTGCCGGTTTGATGGGAAGACGTGGGGGACGTTTACGCCGGAGAACTCGAAGGTCCCGAGTACGGTTGTTGAGGATCTGGCGTTGGATGCGGGTGGCAGGCTGTGGTGTGCGACGTTTGCGGGACTGCTGCGCATTGACCCTGCGGAATGATGTTTTGTTTTTGGGAAAAAAGGTTATATTTGGGGAACCGGTACAGGTGGTAACACCTTTTTACGCAATGCGCTTTTTTGTATATCAGCAGGAATGAATGGGGATTGTGAAAAGTGATTGCGTGTATTGGATAGTTAGCAGCAAGCCCGCCAAAATTGCACATAATTCACATCTATGAAAATATATTTTTGCTTTCTAATTTCGCTTTTTTTAATAAGTTGTCAATTGAAAAAGAGTGACAAATTAACAACTAATACTTCGAAAAATATCACTCAAAAAGCGCCTGACACAATCGTAAATAGTATAATTCATAATCCCAACTTTATAATTTGTGACCTCGATGGAGATATTAAAAATGACAGCGTAGTAATTGTACAGAGTTTAAAAACCAAAAAGTACGGATTCAAAATAGTTTATGGAAAAGGTAAAACTGACTTTTTAGGATTAGGAAATGAAATTTTAGAGCAAGGTTTTGACGATATTGATTGGGTTGGAATATTCGAGAAAGCTCCAAGAGGAGAAAAATATGCAAATAATGTTGATGAAAATGGTGACATTATAGCTGAAAATCAAATTCAGGAAAAAGATAAAATTAAACTTGTCAATGATGGAATTTTTATTCATCAAGCGGAATCTTGCGGCGGCGGCGTAATATATTTTGACAACGGAAAATATAATTGGATTCAACAAGAATAATTGGCCAGCTGCTAACAGCGGTTTCACGCAATTGCTACTTTCCTTGTAAAATGAACCACCTTTTTCCATAACTTCGTTCTGTCCAGCCGAGAGTACTCAGTTCCAAATGCCGCAACTGACGTGAAGCCGCCGGACGTTACAGGAAATGGCTAATGCGAACGGAGCTTAATAAACAAAATGGTACGATTCAATATTTTTATAAAGTCTAAAAAATTTCGCATAGATCTGAACTTACTGATACTTATTGTAATTCTATTTCTATGGTTTTGTACATTCATCTGCTCAAAAATAAACAGCGATTTAGAAAAAAAAGCAAATGCGCTGTTTGCATATATAGCAGTTGGTATTTTCATACTAGGTACTGCACGCAAATTATTCATGATAGCAAAACCGGAAAAATTGCACGGCAAACTTGAAGGTTTTCTCGAGTTTCGCAATGACGCTATTTTAATAGGCGAAAATAAAATTGAATTATCTGCCGTCAAAGAATTATTTATCGTGAATGACGACTATTATATGATGCCTAATGGAAACGGAAAAGGGTTTACTTCTTCTTTATCAAATGGAGTTCAAAATGAACTCTCGTTAAAATTGAACGATGGAACTAAAATTACCACGTCTTTTCAACTTTTTAATGAATATGACATGGGAAAAATTCAAAACATCCTAACTCATTATTATTTATCTGGCAAAATGACTTTTGAAAATCTTGCTAAAGTTTTAAAACTATCAAGGAGCGAGACGTCTCAAATGAAAAATTATTTTCAAAACAGCCACATCCTGTAACAGCGGTTTCACGCAATTGCTGCTTCCCTTGTAAAATGTAACCGCTTTTTCCATAACTTCGTTTTGTCCAGCCGAGAATACTCAGTTCCAAATGCCGCAACTGACGTGAAGCCGCCGGACGTTAGCAGCAAGCAGTCCGCCGATCGGAAACCCTAACACAAATAACGATGGAAGAAAACTCTTTTGAAATTCACTACTGGTTTGGAGATGAAAGCCACTTGATGGATGCATTAATTCAAAATAAATGTGAATATGAATTGCTTGGAATTGTTAAAGAAATAGCAAAACAATTTGATGTAGAAATATTTATTGAAACAGCTCCACTTGAAAACGGAGGTTTGCGGAGATGGTTTAGAATTGCAACTCGAGAAGAAAATCGAAAAGCAACGATCACCACTGGTGTCATAACAGTACTGCTTACTATACTTTTGACAACTCCGATCACGAAAACTTATGATAAAGTTTTTGAAAAACTTTATGAGGATAAGGAAGAAAAAGCTTTAGATACAGACCTTAAAAAGGAACAATTAAAAAATTTACAGTTGCAGAATTCTAAACTTCAACGCGAAGAAGATCGTGAGGAGCAGGCTAAATTTCTAAATGAGAATACAGTAATAAAAAAGAAGAAATCTATATATTACGAGTCATTGAAATCATATCCTAAAGTCGAAAAAGTTTCATATATAATTAACAATCAAAACAAAACTACTGAGATATTCATTTCCCGTAATTCATTTGAGGAGTTTATTTTGCTATCAGATGATTTGGAGCCTATTATTACGGAAGATGCTATTATTGAAATTGTTTCGCCTGTATTAAAAAAGGGGCATTACAAATGGATGGGAATTTATAATGGTGAAACCATTAACTTTAACATGCAATCATTAGAATTTAAAAATTTGGTTCAAAGTCGAGAAGTAGAATTTAAAAATGGAACATCCATAAATTGCATTATTAGGCAACGAAGAAGAATAGATAATGAAGGACAAATCAAAACTGTAGCTTATGATGTTACCCAGGTAAATTCCTATTTTGAAAACGATAATCCTGTTGAAACTTTTGAAGGTAGAAAATATAGACAACGTAGAGAAGCTGACAGACAACAATTAGATTTATTTGATACAAACGACAATGAATAATTCTGCCTGCTGCTAACAGCGGTTTCACGCAATTGCTGCTTCCCTTGTAAAATGTAACCGCTTTTTCCATAACTTCGTTTTGTCCAGCCGAGAGTACTCAGTTCCAAATGCCGCAACTGACGTGAAGCCGCCGGACGTTACCAGTAACTACATGACAAACCGCTTAAATAATGACGAGAAAATTTCGAAATGTGAAGTGGATCATTTTCCTTGCTTCACTAGTATACTTTATTTATTTTATTCCCAAAGAAATAATTTATCCTAAATATAAGCCGTTAATTTGGATAGTATTTGCTCTCATTTTTGTAGCCTTACCATTTCTTGTTTTTAAAACGGTCAATGTCATTAAACAAAATTTAAGTTCAGGTAAAATTATAGGAATCTGTGCATTATCAATATTAATTATTGGACCAACTTCTGCAATTTTTCAAAAATATCGAGAGAATGAAGTGCTAAATTTGAAAGGTAGAATAGTTAACGGGTATGTTTTTGATAGAAAAAAATCAAAAAATGATTGGTTGATTAATTGTAAATATGTCGTTAATGGTGAAGAGTATACTACTTATTATAACACAGACGAAGAAAACAAATATCGAATTGGCGACACGGTCAAATTGACTTATAACAAAGAATTCCCCAGAATGTACAGAATAGAGTTCAACTAAACAGTAGCTACTGGTAACAGCGGTTTCACGCAATTGCTGCTTCTCTTGTAAAATGAACTTCTTTTTTCCATAACTTCGTCTTGTCCAGCCGAGAGTACTCAGCTTCGAAAGCCGCAACTGACGTGAAGCCGCCGGACGTTATGCGAGATTACTAAAGTCGCGTCGTAAAATCATAGCTGTCTTTTACCTTCATAATCTTTAAGTATTTGCTCATTTGCCATTTGTTTGACAAGGGTTCGATAATTTAAAAACATATGATTGAAATCATTCACGACATTTTCAAGTGTTACGCTAATTAGCTTATTTTCATTTTTGTCAAACTTATTCCTATTCTTATGTTTTGCACTTTTGATTGCGAAAACTGTAGGAACGTCGAGTTGACGAAGAAATAATACATGATCATTTATAAATGAATGCTTATACGTATTAGTTATATCATTAATCAATCTCAAAAAATCTTTGTATGACTGAAAAAACTGAAGATACGTCTGCTCACCTTTATCAAGTCTATCAAGCAAAGTTCCGATTTGATCTATATCGATAATATCTGGATAGTCGCCAGTTTCACTGCGCTTTTCTAATATAAAAAGTAATGCAATGATTTCATCCGTTATCATTCGTAAATCTGAAATTACATGAATAATTTCAATAAATGGAACAACAGATGTTTCACGAGTATTTAACCCATTTCTTTTTTTAAAATTCTCTTTGTAAGTATTTATCTTTTCAAATATTGATTCGAGCAGTCTATTGTCGTAATCAAGTCTATATAGAATGAATGCGAATTTGTTACTCAAATTTCCCCAAATTTTTGAATCTGGAAAAGTTGGGATCGAGTCTGCATAAATTGTCTTAGTTTCATCAAGGTAAATATCAAACTGTTTCATGTAAAAGATTTTGGCAAAGATATTCAGATAAATTGTAACCTCGCATAACAGCGGTTTCACGCAATTGCTACTTTTCGTGTAAAATGAACCATCTTTTTCCATAACTTCGTTTTGTCCACGCCGAGAATACTCAGTTCCAAAAGCCGCAACTGACGTGAAGCCGCCGGACGTTATGTGTGATTTTTGAAAAACGTTCCTCGAAATTTGGAAAGTTACCAAAATTTGGTAATTTTACAAAAATCTGAAAGCTATGGGAAAGAACACCTCAATATCACTTGGAAATCATTTCGAACATTTTGTTGAAAATACGATTGCACATGGAAGATTCAAAAATGCAAGCGAAGTTGTACGTGCTGGATTGCGTCTTTTGGAAGAAGAAGAAAATCGTGTTGTACTGCTTAGAAATGCAATCGAGGAAGGGATCAAAAGCGGGAGAGCAGAAAACTTCGATTCGCAAAAGTTTCTTGAACAATTAAAAGCCAGGAAAAAAGCGAATGGCTAAATTTCATCTTTTACACAGGGCCGTTGAAGATCTTGCGGATATTTGGGATTACACATTTGATGAATGGTCAGAAAGGCAAGCCGACAAATATTATCAATTGCTTATCGATAGCTGCCAGGAATTAGCGGAAAATCCAAATCTTGGAAAATCATATAATCAGATTGCAAATAATTTGTTTGCTTACAAATCTGGCGAACATTTGATTTTCTATTTTGTGATTAGCACTCAAGAAATCGAAGTGGTGAGAATCTTGCACGGCAGAATGGACTTAAAGAAAAAGTTCCAATAATTAAAACCACACATAACAGCGGTTTCACGCAATTGCTGCTTCCCTTGTAAAATGAACGACCTTTTTCCATAACTTCGTTTTGTCCACGCCGAGAATACTCAGTTCCAAAAGCCGCAACTGACGTGAAGCCGCCGGACGTTAGCAGCCATTTTAGAACGCGCCGGAACCTAAATCGATATGATTTGAATGAAAATAGTTGAACAAATAAAAACTTATTTTTTTAAGACTATTAAATTTGGTTTTAAAATACATAATAAAGTTGAGGAACAAAAGTCAACTGAATTTGACCGAGTAAAACGTATCCGATTAATCAAAAAAATGCTTTCAAATGCAATTGCAATAAATACAAATCAAATAGACATTCATAAAGGATGTTATAAAATGACCTATTTAATACCTGCAATCCAAGAGATCGAATTCCTTGACAACATAAATTTGGAAATTTTCGAAAACTATTACGATGATTTTATGAGTTATCCTATTTGGGAAGAAAGGAAATATTACAATAAGGAATATCTTGCAAAACTTGACAACGAATTAAATATAATCGATCAAAAATATAAGCAACCAATATTCGATAAATGCGCAGAAATCATTGAAAAATTCGGGTATATTAAAAACGGCTGCTAACAGCGGTTTCACGCAATTGCTACTTTCTGTGTAAACTGAACTTCTTTTTTCCATAACTTCGTTTGGTCCAGCCGAGAGTACTCAGTTCCAAAAGTCGCAACTGACGTGAAGCCGCCGGACGTTAGCTGCTATACCTAAAAAAATGACTACTAATGTTGGAAATGATTCACTTTTTGTATTGGTTTAGTTTAGTGCCCACAATTTTACTCTTTATAATTCTTTGGGCTTATCCAATTAAGTTAAAGATTTTCCGTGATGAAATATTTTACAAAAGGGCTTTGATTTTGTTTTCATGTCAACTTATAATTGGTTTTGTTCTCCTCCACTTCGATAAATCTTATAGAGTTGACGAACG
>NZ_NKJE01000016.1 GCF_002256285.1 Flavobacterium sp. BFFFF1
ACGGACATGTACAAACTTCACCCTGGTTCAACGCAAACAATACTGCGCCTTCTACTGCTTTGTCGAAGAATGCGTCATCTTCATCAGCCACCGACGAAAAGAAAATGTTCGGTGATTTGCCGCCAAGCTCCATCGTCACCGGAATCAGGTTCTCAGACGCATATTGCATAATGAGCCTGCCCGTGGTGGTTTCTCCCGTAAAAGATACTTTGGCGATCTTCTCAGATTGTGCCAACGGCTTGCCCGCTTCAGGGCCAAAACCAGTAACAATATTTAAAACGCCTGGAGGCAATAGGTCACCAATCAATTCCATCAGGATCATAATCGAAGTTGGGGTCTGCTCGGCGGGTTTTACAACACAGCAGTTTCCGGCAGCCAACGCCGGCGCGATCTTCCAGGTCGCCATCAGCAACGGGAAATTCCACGGGATAATCTGGCCCACGACGCCCAACGGCTCGCTGAGGCAGATGCTGACCGTATGCTCATCATGTTCAGAAATCGATCCTTCCTCGGCACGGATAACGCCCGCGAAATAACGGAAATGATCGATGACCAGCGGTAAATCTGCCGCGCGGGTTTCCCGCAACGCCTTTCCGTTGTCGATGGTTTCCACAACGGCGAGGTATTCGAGGTTTTCTTCAATCCTGTCGGCGATTTTGTTCAATACACCACTGCGGTACGTGGCCGAAGTTTTACCCCACGTCTTAAATGCTTCATGCGCAGCGTCCAGTGCGAGATGGATATCCGCCTTGTTGGAACGCGCAGCCTGCGTGAACACTTTGCCGTCAATCGGGGAACTGTTGTCGAAATAGGTCCCATCCACCGGAGGGACAAATTTACCGCCAATGTAATTATCGTACTTTGCCTTGAATTCAGGTCTTTTAACAATATGATCCATGTGTATTTGATTTTTAATATTCATCCAAAAGTAGTTTTGGTGAACAAAAAACAATAGCACAATTCGGCCAACTCATAGCATTAAATTTTCATATTGATTTTTTTAACGCTAAAAATTTATGATACTGCTAAAAATTTACAGGAATAATTACACTTCGTAATGACTCGTCACAAGTTCCGTGAACAGATGACAAGAACCAGCCGGACATTAATATGTTGTCACGCGCAAAGGATTTTGCAGTACCAACAATTGCTTTTCCATTAAAGCATCCCAGTCTGCCGCGGTGTTGGCCTGCCCACTTTTCTGCCAGGCAAAACCAGCGTAGTACGAAAGACGGTCACGCGGTTTGGTGACCACCAGCAGGTGGCTTTGGTCCGGATCGGAATCCGTGTGGGTCAGGGCATCGGCCACCAGCTTGGGTTCTACGATCAACCCTGTTCCAATAGGCACGCCATCAATAGTTTCCCAATAGCGAAACAATCCCTTTTCCCGATCGGCCTTTGCCTGTCCTGTATTCTGGTGCAGGCTGATGCCGATGGCGTAATTTGGTGCTTTGGTATTTGAGGTAAAATAGACGTCGAACCTCGAAAAATTAGACCCTAAATCCATTGAAATCCGCTTCGTCTCCTCGACGAGGTGCGTGCTCCACGCTTCATAAACCAGTTCGAAGGTCACCCGCAGCGGTCCATTATCTACAATCCGGCACTCGCTGAAACGCTTTGGGACCTGCAGCGTATCGTTTAGCCACAGTCCGGTACCGCCTATGCCACGGCCGTTGCCCATGCTGTAGCCGTCATAGCCTTCGCCGTGATCGGTGTGGGAATACCCCGCTAACTTCTTATTTTTTGCATACCAATCATCCAATACCGCGTAATTCACCTTTTTTAACAACGGGCAAATGCCGCTGGAACCCTCATCCAGTGTGGCTTTTTTGGACTGCCTTTGCTTCTTTTGCCCATACGCCCGGAAGGCGACTTTGTCGTTCTCCCAGGCCACATCATGGTCACGGTCTGGGTTGAATTTACAATACGCCTTAATTTCTGTACGCGATATTTTCTTAATACTGTCCGATACGATTACATAGTTTGTCGTTGATTTGGCAGGAACAAACGCCTGGAACAACAGCGCATCCGGGTTGCCATCGCCGTCATAGTCCGTCCACTGGATCGGAAGAAAGGCTTCAGTGCCTTCGCGTTTGATGCGCAGGTGTTTTTTATCGTGCCGGGCAAGAAATCCGGACAGCGACGCTTTCTCAATGGCGGCCACTTCGACGCGGTCAAAGTCCAGCGTATTTTCGACAGAGACCTTTACAGATTGGGCCGCGGCAGGCCATCCGACAAAAAAGCACAACAAACAAAAAATTTGGGAAAGCGTGTTACAATTCATGCCAAAGGATTTACGCCAAAGTTATACAATTTAGGACAATGCGTGATAAAAGCGTACCTTAGGCCGTCATTACCCACCGTTTGGGATAAGCCATACCCACCCATGCCAATGCGCCGAAATGAGATGGAACAGACCGATATGGTTTGGCATGCACCAACCCCAAGCGACGGACGCCCGGAGTAAAGCAAAGGACGCCCGGAGTAAAAAGACGAACACCCGGAGTAAAGCGCTGGATGCGCGGATTAAAGCAGAGGACGCCCGGAGCCAAAAAATCGATGCCCGGACTGAAAAGGTGGATGCCCGGATGGATACGCCGGATTCCCATAGCGAAGCAACGGGCATGAAGACCCCGCTTCCGGATCTTCCAAGCATTTACTTGGGTTCGCCAAGTGCGATTCTGATAAATTTCGTTGAAATTCCATAACAGCCTTCGTGTTGCGGACGGTTACTTTTGTAAGTGTATAAATCACAAATACTAAACACAATGAAAAAGATCATTTTAAGCGCATTTTTCCTATTCGGATTGAATGCCATAGCGCAGAACCAAAATGTTACCAACGTAACAAAGACCACAGTCACCACGGTAAAAGACTCGGATGGCGAGAAAAAACAGGTGAAGAAGGAAAATGTACAGGAAGTACAGAATATTGAACTTCAGAACGCTGAATCAAAAGAGTTGAACAAGGACATGAAAGCGACACCGGTTGAAGTAACTTCGACCACACAAATTACCAATCCTGACGGAAGCACCAGGACTGTAGACGTAGACCGCTCTTCGTATTATGAATCGAACGGTGTGCAATACAGTGTAAAATTGGATGCCCAGGGGTATACGGTCACCGCACCTTCCCTTAAAAAGCCGGCATTGCTGAGAAAAACCTCTACCAACAGTTACATTTACAGGGGTAAAGACCAGACGTCCATCGGGTATTTCGATACAAATGGCAACCTGGTCCTGGAAACGTACGATGACAAATCGGATAAAGTGACGGTACAGACTTTTGCGAAAGTAAAATAAACCACATCTCCTATAAAATGAAAAATCCTGAGCGCAAACTCAGGATTTTTTTTATTCGTTATGCAGGAAAGCCTGCCTGTTGAGCAGCGTTTCTTCGCTCTCGACATGGTTGTCATCGGGCACGCAACAGTCTACAGGACAAACGGCAGCACATTGCGGCTCTTCGTGAAACCCTTTACACTCCGTACATTTTCCGGGAACGATATAATAGATATCGTCTGATATTGGGGTCTGCGCTGCTTCCGCGTCGATGGCCTCGCCGCTGGGCAGGACCACTTTTCCGCGCAGTTTGGTACCGTCTTTATAGCGCCAGTCGTCGGCGCCTTCGTAAATAGCAGTGTTTGGACATTCCGGTTCACAAGCACCGCAGTTGATACATTCGTCTGTTATGATGATAGCCATTTGGGTATTGGTATTGGGTGTTGGGTTTTAGGTATTGGGTTTTGGTATCGAATCTTTTGACTTTAGTCTTTCGACTTTCGACTTTTAACCTTCAACTTTTAACCTTCAACTTTATTAGCTTATTTTTGCGCAAAATTACGTCCAAAACTCTTCATAAGCAAATCAATATGACTCTAGCGCAAAAAAAAAGTATTTTCGTTTCCCTGGGTAAATTCTTAAGCCAGTTTTCCGAAAAAGGAAATCAGAAGATTGCAGGCTTGGCGCACAATGACGCATTTTTTGACGCTTTCGCAGATTTGATCCAATTGTCCCAATCGCACAATGGCTGGTATACACCGGAGCAGGTAAATTTCGCCATACAATCCTGGTCTGAGGCCCTGACGGAAGAAAACCTGGACCAATGGCTTTCCGCATACGAGATCAAAGCACATCAGGCAAAGACCATCGGGTTAATATTGGCCGGGAACATTCCGCTGGTTGGTTTTCACGACTTCTTATGTGTGCTGATGAGCGGCCACAAAGCCTTGGTCAAATTATCCTCCAATGACCAGAAGCTGCTGCCCTTTATCGCCGACTACCTAATGGCGTTGGAACCCGCCCTGAAAGATTACATCGCTTTTGTTGAAGGAAAAATGGAACACTTTGACGCTGTCATTGCCACGGGAAGCAACAACACCGCACGGTATTTTGAATACTACTTTAAGGACAAGCCGGCGATTATCCGGAAGAGCCGGAATTCGGTTGCGGTCCTTGATGGCAGCGAATCCAAAGAGCAGATGGTGGCTTTGGGCGAAGATGTATTCCGTTATTTTGGGCTGGGCTGCCGCAATGTGTCCAAAATATTCATTCCAAGAGACTATAATTTCGACCAGTTCTTCAACGGCATGTTTCCGTACCAGGATGTGGTTAAGTATGAAAAATACGCAAACAACTACGATTACAATAAGGCCGTGTTCCTGATGAGTAATTTTAAACTGCTCGATAACGAATTCCTGACGATTAAAGAAGATCCTGGTTACGCCTCCCCTATTTCGAGTGTTTTTTATGAGTTTTACGATGACCTTACCGAAGTGCAAGAACGTTTGAAACGGGAACAGGACCAAATACAATGTGTGGTTTCCAACAGCTTAATTGAAAACAGTATTCCATTTGGAAAAACCCAAAAACCAGAATTATGGGATTATGCCGACAACGTGGATACGATGGTTTTCCTACAATCACTTTAGAAAGAAGAAACAAGAAACAAGAATCAAGACGGAATGTCCCGGTAAGGGTACATTATTTTTGGAATTTACCATCTTGATTCTTGTCTCTTGATGCTGTCCTCTCTACTCACTACAACGTTTTTGTTAATAACCTTATGAAATTATTATCAAATCGCAATCAGGGTATTAATTCCATTTTAAGAAATTTGCCTCTGAATTTTTTTACAAAGCCAAAATGAAAAAACACAATTACAGCGCCGGTCCATGCATCCTTCCCCAGGAAGTCTTTGACAAATCGGCAGCAGCGATTTTAGACTTCAACAATTCCGGATTGTCCATCCTGGAAATTTCACACCGCAGCAAGGATTTTGTGGCCGTCATGGATGAAGCGCGTGCCCTGGCATTGGAACTGCTTGGATTGGAAGGCAAAGGATATCAGGCATTGTTTATGCATGGTGGTGCCAGCCTGGAATTTCTGATGGTACCTTATAACCTGATGAAATCCAATGGTAAGGCGGCGTATTTAGATACGGGAACCTGGGCAAACAATGCGATTAAGGAAGCAAAGCATTTTGGTGAAACGCTTGTGGTTGCTTCGTCAAAAGACGCCAATTATTCTTTTATCCCAAAAGATTATGCAATTCCTGCCGATGTGGATTATTTCCATTGTACGAGCAACAACACTATTTTTGGGACGCAGATGAAGTCGTTTCCTGAAACCGGTGTTCCGGTAGTTTGTGACATGAGTTCCGATATCTTTTCGAGGACGCTGGACTTTTCCAAATTTGATTTGATTTATGCCGGAGCACAGAAAAACATGGGACCTGCTGGTGCTACATTGGTTGTTGTAAAGGAGGAGAGCTTAGGAAAGACAGGCCGTACGATTCCGAGCATGCTGGATTACCAGAAACATATTGCCGCGGAAAGTATGTACAATACGCCATCTGTTTTCCCGATTTATGCCTCATTGCTAACACTGCAGTGGCTGAAAAACCTTGGCGGTATTCCTGCCATTGAGAAGATTAACGAACAAAAAGCCGCGCTTTTATATACTGAGATTGACCGGAACCCTTTGTTTAAAGGTACTGCAAACGTGGAAGACAGAAGTACCATGAATGCGACGTTCCTTTTGAACGATGAATCGAATGCACCATTATTTGACGAATTGTGGAAAAAAGCCGGTATTTCGGGATTGCCTGGACACCGATCAGTCGGCGGATACAGGGCGTCAATGTACAATGCGCTTCCGTTGGAAAGCGTACAGGTACTGGTAGACGTAATGAAAGAGTTAGAAACCAAAGTATAAAATCAGAAAATTTGCTAATGTGAAAATTGAACAATTATCTCATTAACTCATTTTCGAATTATTAAATTGACATATGAAAGTATTAGCCAATGACGGAATCTCAAAAAGTGGGATTGCGGCGCTTGAAAAAGGCGGATTTGAAGTAATCACTACGAAAGTAGCCCAGGAACAGGTTGCGAATTTCATCAATGAAAATGGCGTTTCCGTATTGCTTGTGCGCAGTGCGACTAAGGTACGGAAAGACATCATCGACGCGTGTCCCGGACTGAAAGTCATCGGGCGTGGCGGTGTTGGGATGGATAATATTGATGTGGACTATGCCCGTGAAAACGGAAAACACGTAATCAACACCCCGGCATCGTCTTCAGAGTCGGTAGCCGAACTTGTTTTTGCACATTTGTTTACCGGCGTGCGTTTCCTTCAGGATTCCAACAGGAATATGCCATTGGAAGGCGACACGAATTTTGAAGGACTGAAGAAAGCGTATGCTAATGGCATTGAGTTGCGTGGCAAAACCTTGGGCATTATCGGCTTCGGAAGGATTGGACAGGCGGTGGCCAAGATGGCGTTGGGATTGGGTATGAAAGTAATTGCCGCCGATAAATTCATCGGGAAGGCAGAGATTAAGGTTGATTTCTACAATGGGCAATTCATTAATGTGGAAATTCCGACTGAGCCACAGGAAGACTTGTTTAAGCACTCGCATTTTATCACGTTGCACGTTCCTGCACAGGACGGCTATGTAATTGGTGCTGAAGAGTTCAGGCAGTTGCGCGACGGTGTTGGGATCATCAACTGCGCGCGCGGAGGCGTCATTGATGAAGTGGCATTGATTGAAGCTTTGGACAGCGGAAAAGTCACTTTTGCCGGGCTCGATGTTTTTGAAAGCGAACCAAAACCTGAAATCCAGATCCTGATGCATCCTAAAATTTCGCTGACACCACATATTGGTGCTGCCACGGAAGAAGCGCAGGACCGCATTGGAACCGAATTGGCGGAGCAGATTATCGGTCTATTGAATACAGAAAATGCTTAGTCTTAATCGTTAAAGTTATAAGAAGCGTTCCTACCGGAGCGCTTTTTTTATTACATTTAAATTAAAAAGTGATGAAAAAGATACTCATGATAACATTGGCGATTTCCGCGGTGTTTACGGCCTGTATCGCGTCGAAGAATGGCGCACCCGGGACAACAGGTAAAGACGCGACAATGGCGGTGAACGACACGATCCGGATTGCGAACGACAAATTGGAGTATGAAATAATTATTATCGATCCCGGTTTTTCTTCCTGGTTTAATTCGTATGCAAAACCCCGTAATTATTATTCCCAGCCTTATCTGGAGGCACGGAATCGGGTTTGGGTCAGTGAATGGAATATCAGGGCGTCAAGCCCGCTTAGCAACGGTAATCTTTATGAGATGCGCATTGATTATAACAGCAACATCGATTACGGTTATGAAGTAAATTATATGCTGTACAATTACATGACCTATTTCCAGATTGTGAATAAGGTTCAGCTTGGCGGTTTTGCGCCAAGGATATAAAGTAGTATTTTTGGGTCAAATTAAACCGATGGGCAATCTTAAACAACGCTGGGGCATCACTTCCAACTTTCAGATGGTTGTCATTTTCGTTGTATTTGCGATTAACGGAACCATTTCTGCGGAGATTTCCAAGTTTCTTATGGGTTTCCTGGGTATTACCAAAGCAAATACCGCGGGCTATATTTATTACCCGCTGCTCATCATCCTGGTGCTTCCGCTCTATCCTTTCCTGCTAATGGGTGTTGGATATCTGTTCGGGCAATCAAAGTTCTTTTTCCCTTTTGCTAAAAAAATGCTTCGCGGCATCGGTTTGGGCTTCATTTTTGGCCAAAAAAAAACTCCCTGACGGGAGTTCTTCGTACTTATTCGTTTTTCAATTTGTCTTTAAATTTCGTCCTGACCTTTTCTACCTTTGGGGTGATTACATAATGGCAGTACGATTGTCCTTTATTCTGGTTGTAGTAATTCTGGTGGTAATCTTCGGCGGCGTAGAAAACAACTGCCGGAGAGACTTTGGTCACAATCGGATCACTGAATGTCTTTGACGCCGTCAACTGTGCAATGTAATCTTCAGCCGTTTTCTTCTGTGCATCGTTATGGTAAAAAATCTCGCTGCGGTACTGCGTTCCTACGTCATTGCCCTGGCGGTTTAGTGTTGTCGGATCGTGTGTCGCAAAAAACACCTCAAGCAATTCCCCGAAAGACACTTTTTTTGGATCAAAAGTAATCTGTGTGGCTTCAGCATGTCCCGTAGCCCCGGAAGAAACCTGCTCATAAGTCGGATTAGCACGGGCACCTCCGGTATATCCGGAAACCACCGATTTCACGCCGTCGAGTTCTAAAAAAATAGCTTCTGTACACCAAAAGCATCCCCCTGCAAAAGTTGCTACTTCCATTCCGTCCTGTATATCCATCTTAATTGGTTCGTTTATTGTTGCTGTATCATTGATTACTTCATCTTTTGCTTTCGACTGGCAGGAAATTCCCAGTAAAGCCAAGATCAAAACTGCGGTCTTTTTCATAATTTTTAAGTGTTTAACAAATATACGTAATGGAAGAAGTTTGGTTTCGGGTTTAACTTTATTTTAGTAGATGTTGCATCGCAATGTAGTGGTCAGCAATTTAGGAATGTACGGTTTGTCGTGCCGCTTGCCTGCTCATCAAATTCTTCGTTACTTTGCCAAAACCGCAATTATGATCCAGGCAAAACACATTCAGAAGCATTATGGCGACCTTCATGTCCTTAAGGGCGTTAACCTGCACATTGAAAAAGGGGAGATTGTCTCGATTGTCGGTGCATCTGGAGCCGGCAAAACAACGCTGTTGCATATCTTAGGCACGTTGGATAAACCCCAACCGGATGTAATGACGCAGTTGTTGGTAAACGGTGAAGATGTGATGAAAATGAATGACAAAGCGTTATCGCGTTTCAGGAATACAAATCTTGGTTTTATTTTTCAGTTTCACCAGCTTCTACCGGAATTTACAGCGCTTGAGAACGTGTGTATTCCTGCTTTTATCGCCGGGAAATCAAAGTCGGATACCGAAAAGGAAGCGCAGCATCTGCTCGCCTATCTTGGACTATCGCACCGGGTTTCTCACAAACCCGGTGAATTATCGGGTGGCGAACAACAAAGGGTGGCCGTGGCACGTGCGCTGATTAATAAACCTGCGGTTATTTTTGCTGATGAGCCTTCCGGAAATCTGGATACTGCTTCTGCCGAAAACCTGCACCAATTGTTTTTTAAGCTGCGGGATGAATTTGAGCAAACTTTCGTGATTGTCACGCATAACGAAGAATTTGCCAACATGGCGGACAGGAAACTTGTAATGTCTGACGGAAATATCATCCGCTAACCATGCTGCCCATTTTTGCCAGCTGGTGTTTCATGTTGGGTATATTCCTGACTTGCGGTGTCGCGGCGGACAGCATTTTTAAAATCAATTCCAGAAATCCCATTCTGAAAATCGTTGTTGGAATCATTTTCCAGACTGTTGTACTGACGACTGCGGCTTTTTTTATTCCGATTGGGTTTTGGTGCTTTACATTCAATGTCCTTTTTACAGTGGTTACCGCATACTTCTACCGCCGGAAGATTTTTATAGAAATTCAGGCGATAAGGATGGAGTGGCAGCGATTTTCATCGTTTGCGAAAATATCCATGGTATTGATTGTTTTAGCGGCGTTGTTTAAATCTGCGCAATCACCATTTATCCTGGACAATGAAAGCTATTATGTCCAAACCATTAAATGGCTCAACGAATATGGTTTTGTGAAAGGGATTGCAAACCTAAACGTAGCCTATGGCCAAACCTCGCCTTGGCATATTTTGCAATCGGGGTTTAACTTTAATTTTCTCACGAACCGGCTAAACGATATCAACGGCTTCCTTATGGTGGTCTGCTCATTCTTTTTTATGGCAGGATTCGATCGGGAAAAAAAACTATGGGTTGGATTCTTGTTTTTCTTCAATGTTTTGCTGTTTCAGTTTATCGATTCACCTTCACCGGATTTCCCGTTGATTGTCGTGGGCCAAGTTGTTTTTTATCAATTTCTAAACAAAGAAGATAATGACAACGCCAGATCGAACGCACTGTTTATCATCTATCTGATTTTTGTCAAAATTACCGTCGTGCCGCTTCTATTTTTGGTGCTTTGGTCTGTTTACAAGAGCCGGAAAGAATCATTATTTTTTATTTTGAGCTCCTTGTTGTTTTTTACGTTGTGGGTTGCAAAAAACACCGTTTTATTCGGCTACCCCTTGTTTCCGACCAGTCTTTTTGCTGTAAATGCTGATTGGAAAATTCCCGAAGCCTTGTTAAACAACTTAAACAATGCCATCCGAAACCATGAATTTATGACGTTAAAAGGCTATGAAACGTTTTCCGTTATGGACAAATTTTTGATCTGGATCCGGTTCGGTGGTATTAATTCGGTTTTCAACAAAGGCATTTTGGTGCTTTTTGCGGTAGTCGTTTTTATTCCGCGAATGCGGTTCGAGCGATTCCGGGCTTTATACGTGGTTCTATTATTGCATTTCGTTACGGTGTTCCTCGTTTCGCCTCAGTTTCGTTTCTTTTTAATTGATTTTATTTTTCTCGCGGCGGTACTTGCGGAAGCTTTATTCCAGCGACTTAGGATTAAAGAAATGTCTTTAAGAGTAATGGTATTTCTGTCAGTGTTACTTCCCTTTTTTACCGTTTACATCATTGATTTTAAATTAATGACTTCTAATAAGCTCAATTTATCCATTGAAAAACCCAGATGGACCCAGCTATACCTACCCTATCCCAATTCAAGGTACGACGGCATAAGATTTATTGAAACTACAGAAGGCAATCTGAAATACTATTCGCCTGAAAAGATTTTTTTCTCATATGGCACGGCAAATGGTCCTTTACCCTGCACCAGCCGAAGGATCGTGAAGCGTTTTAAAGCCCGATACCATTTTATACCGCAACTCAGAACGGGACGTTTAGACGATGGATTCTATTCCAGCCCGGTGAAATAATTAACAATTTTTACGGCAAATACGTAATTGGTATTGAAATGGCAATGGTAGCTTTGTACAAAGAAGCCAAAAAGATATTTTATAACCGCCATGCCGAAACAATACATCACCTTAGTAATATTATTGTATGGATTTGTCTCATGCGCCTGGGACGCGGGAGAATCCGAAAAAGAGAAAACGCCTGCGCCAGAATACAACGATTCTATGGTTCATTCTCCTTCCATTGTCGATATTGTGCCTTTGACCAAAGCGGAAATCCTGATTGAACGGGAAATGGCATTTAGAAGTTCGCTGCCGCCCGATTTATTTGAATGGACGACACACAACGCCAATCTTTATGCCATAATTGTAAACGAGTTTATTACCGATTACACTCCACGAAACGAGCTTATCGCTTACTATATGATCTGGTCGATGGCTTACAACGACAACTATTCCGAAGACCAATTCATTGCGGATAACGATGAGTTCAACGAAATTTATAATGGATCTGTAGTTGAAATACCCGATTCGTTTCAAATGGATGATGGCAGTTTGGTTTCAATCTGTTTTGGAGACACCTATAGCGACACCGAACAATCGAACAAAATGGTTTCGCCGCTACTTGTTGAGGTCCTGAA
Source organism: Flavobacterium sp. BFFFF1 (assembly GCF_002256285.1). GTDB lineage: Bacteria > Bacteroidota > Bacteroidia > Flavobacteriales > Flavobacteriaceae > Flavobacterium. The sequence continues at coordinate 11,893 of NZ_NKJE01000016.1, forward strand.
AACGAGCCTGAAAAAAGCGAACTCAGTGTTGATTGAAAAAATCGCTTCAGTTGAAATAAAAGCGACAACCAACGGAACGCATCATTTGCGAAGCAACCATTACAACAAAACCGCTTTGGACATTAGCAAAGTGAACGGTCAGCAAATTTTCCTATCCGCGACTGAAAATGGGGTATTTGAATTACAAAAGGCATTTGATGAAAACCCGAAAATTCGGGAAAACTTCGGTCCGTTCTTTAAGCATAAAACTGAAACTGATGGCATTCGAAACAATCATTTTAAAATTCCCGGTTGTTTCGACCACATTCATATTTCCGTCCAAAGCAACTGATTACAGCAAAATCTGCTTTTCGAAAGCACCAATACCAAAGAGGGCGTAATCGTATTTTACGGGATCAATGGGGTCGAAGGCCCGTAGCTTCGAGTCAAGTTCCATTAGTGCTTTGCCATCATTTTGCTTTCGATCAATCAAACCAAGGCTTCGCGCAATATTTCCGGAATGTACATCCAAAGGACACGATAACAATGCCGGTGAAATAGAACTCCAGATACCGAGATCGACGCCGCGATTGTCTTTTCTCGACATCCAGCGTAGAAAGAGGTGTATTCGTTTTGCGGCTGAATTTGTTGCAGGATCTGCTACGTGCTTTTGCGTCCGTTGCTGGTGTCCTACTTCGAAAAACAGCTTTTTGAATACCGAGATGCTGTTGTGCAGATAACCTTCAGCATGGTTTGACAGAAAAACCTGTTCCATACCACCGTGATTCCTGTAAATATGTTGCAATCCACGGATGAAGGTCCTGAAGTCATCAGCATTAAATGTGCGATGTACAAAACCCTCGGCACGGTCAAGGTCGTGTTCTGAATGAGACATTACAAAATCAAATGGCGAATTACCCATGATATCCATCATCTTTTTGGCGTTGGCAATGACCGATTTCCTATTGCCCCACGCAATCGTCGCCGCCAGAAAACCGGCAATCTCGACGTCTTCTTTCAAAGTAAAACGATGCGGAATTTGTACGGGATCCGAATCAATAAAATCGCGATTGTTGTATTGATCTGCCTTTTGATCCAGGAATTCTTTCATCTCCGAAAAAGCCATCCCTTTTATCAAAACACTGCCCATAATGTTCTTTGTAATTTGTTGCGCACAAAGGTAATGCAATTTCGTGACGCTAATTGTCTTTAAAATCGGTACCTTTGCCGAAAATCAGGTAAATGGCTACATTCGAACAATTCAATCTTCCAAAATCACTTCAAAAAGCAGTGGATGAACTTGGATTTGTGACCCCTACTCCAATCCAGGAAAAATCATTTGCCGTCATCATGTCCGGACGCGACATGATGGGAATTGCGCAAACCGGAACAGGGAAGACTTTCGCGTACCTTTTGCCTCTATTGAAATTGTATAAATTCTCCCCTACCCATACGCCCAAAATCGTAATCCTCGTCCCCACACGTGAATTGGTTGTGCAGGTCGTTGAAGAAGTTGAAAAATTAACGACCTATATGTCTATCCGTACGCTCGGAATTTACGGAGGTGTAAATATTAACACCCAGAAAACGGCAGTGTACCACGGAATTGATATTCTTGTGGGAACGCCGGGACGTGTAATGGATTTGGCACTGGACAATGTTATCCGTTTTGATGAGACAAGCAAGCTCGTGATTGATGAATTCGATGAAATGCTGAATTTGGGATTCCGTCCCCAGCTCACTTCAATTCTGGCAATGATGAAACCAAAAAGGCAAAACATCCTTTTTTCGGCAACAATGACTGATGAGGTTGATGCTGTTCTGAATGACTTTTTCGATTTTCCGGAAGAAGTTAGTTTGGCTGCGTCAGGAACACCTTTGGAAAATATCAAGCAGTTGGCGTACCCCGTAGTGAATTTCAACACCAAAATCAACTTACTCAAGCATTTGCTGCAGCAAAATGACGACATGAGCCGCCTGCTTATTTTCGTGAACAACAAGAAAATTGCTGACATGCTTTTCGACAATGTTGATGTCGATTTTCCGGAGCAATTTGGTGTAATCCACTCTAATAAGTCACAAAATTATCGTTTGAATACCATGGCGCAATTCCAGGAAGGAAACCTGCGCGGCCTGATTACTACTGATATTATGGCGCGTGGTTTGGACATTTCAGATATTACGCACGTAATCAACTTTGAAATGCCCGAAATGCCTGAATTGTACATGCACAGGATCGGCCGTACTGGCCGTGCCGATGCTACCGGAACCGCAATCAGTTTCTTCACTGGCAGGGAAGAAGAAATGAAACTCGAAGCCGAAGTACTGATGAATACCGAAATCGAACTCATTACTTTTCCTGAAGAAGTAGAGATTTCGAACAAACTTATCGGGCCTGAAAAAGACAAACAGCCCATCAAATTTCTAATGAAAAAGCCAAAATTGGATGGCGACGGTGCGTTTCATGAGAAAGCAAAGAAAAACCAAAAAGTGAATTTGGGTGGACCTTCAAAAACCAAAAAGAAAACCCATGGCTCGGTAAACCGAAACATGCTAAGAACGCAGACCGCCAAGCGAAATAAGAAAAAATAGTGGGCTTCCATTTGATTTTGTGTTAGATAAGAAAAATCTACAACTAACTTAAACAAGATTTTTTTTATATTTGGTTACCTAAAAAACCAAAAATGATCCTGATTTACATCATAGTAAGCTTTATTGCCTTAATACTGCTTGTTGCATTATTTGTCCCGAGAGACTATTCCGTAAAACAGGAAATAGTGATTAACAAACCATCCGTCGCTATCTATAATTATTTCCGGTATTTGCAAAATCAGGAGGCCTATGCGGTATGGAACGGCATGGATCCGGAAATGAAGAAAACATATTCCGGAACCGACGGCGAACCGGGATTTATTTATACATGGGAAAGCAAAAATAAAAAAGTGGGCCAGGGTGAACAGGAAATCAAAGCGGTAACTGACGGAGAAAGTATTGAAACTGAACTTCGTTTCATAAAACCTTTTGAAGGTCGCGCCGATGCTAAAATCAGTGTGTTTCCGCTTGGAGAAAACCAGTCAAGAGTGACCTGGGATTTAAACAGCAGCATGAAATATCCAATGAACTTTATGTTACTATTTATGAATATGGATAAGATGATTGGCAAAGATTTTGAAACGGGACTGAGCAACATGAAGCGCCTCTTAGAAACAAATCAGTAACCAATAAACCAATATATTATGAGAATCCTGACCATTGTCGTCCGACTTTTAATCGGTGCTTTACTGCTTTTTGCATCGATTGCCTACTTTGCCAAAATTGATATGGGCCCGCTGCCAAAAATGAGTCCCGAGATGATGAAATTTAATGAAGGACTAGGCGCGTCCACGTATTTGATGCCCTTCGTTAAGGCTTTGGAATTGCTTTGTGGGTTGGCATTTATTTCCGGGAGATTTGTCGCTTTGGCAAACCTTGTAATCCTCCCAATCAGCATCAACATTGTGTTGGTTCATGCATTTATGGGACCGGAACAAATAGCAATGGGCGCAGTATTATTTGTCGGGAACCTATTCCTGATCTACCGCTATTGGAACCATTATAAAACGGTGGTTTCAGCGAGATAAATTTCTTGAAATAAAAAACCCCGTCATCGCTGGCGGGGTTTATATTTTATGTGTGTTCCTTAAATATGCAGTGAGCGGTTGTCTGTCGCGCCAAGCGCCGCTTCTTTTACTGCTTCAGCGTAAGTAGGATGTGCGTGTGACATTCTTGAAATATCTTCTGCAGACGCCCTGAATTCCATTGCAGTTACCGCTTCGGCAATCAGGTCGGCAGTTCGGGCACCAATCATATGAACGCCCAAAACTTCGTCCGTCTTGGCATCGGCGAGGATTTTTACAAAGCCATCCGTATCTCCGCTGGCACGGGAACGACCCAATGCCTTGAATGGAAAGCTGCCTGTCTTATATGCTACTCCAGCTTCCTTCAATTGTTCTTCTGTTTTTCCAACCGCCGCCACTTCCGGCCAAGTATACACTACTCCCGGAATCAGGTTGTAATCAATATGCGGCTTCTGCCCTGCTAACGTTTCTGCAACAAAGACACCTTCTTCCTCCGCCTTGTGCGCCAGCATAGCTCCCTTAATGACATCACCAATAGCATAGATATTTGAAACGGTCGTTTGCAAATGGTTGTCAACTTCAATTTGTCCTCTCTCAGTAACCTTTACGCCTGCCTTTTCAGCGGCCAGACCATCGGTATAAGGTTTTCTGCCAACGGCTACCAAGGCATAGTCGCCATCAAGGGTGATGGTTTCACCTTTGGCATTTTCCGCCTGAACCTGGACTGCATCGCCGGTGCGCTCTACCGATTTCACCTTATGTGAGGTATAAAACTTCATGCCTTGCTTTTTAAGCACTTTTGTAAGCTCTTTTGACAGCCCGGCATCCATTCCCGGAATGATCCTGTCAAGGTATTCCACTACAGAAACCTGTGCTCCCAACCTCAGGTACACTTGTCCAAGCTCCAGGCCAATGACACCACCGCCAATGATAATAAGGTGTTTTGGCACTTCCTTCAGTTTTAAAGCCTCCGTTGAGGTTATGATGCGTTCTTTGTCTATTGTGATAAAAGGCAGGTTGGCCGGTTTTGAACCCGTAGCGATGATGGTATACTTAGCCTCCAGTATTTCGGACGAACCGTCATTTTTAGTGACTTTTATGTGGGTAGCATCTTCGAATGAGCCCAAGCCTTCAAACACGGTAATCTTATTTTTATCCATCAGGTATTTGATTCCCGAAGTATTTTGGTCTACTACAGTACCTTTACGCGCAATCATTTGATCAATATTGAACTTGATTTCCCCTGAAATTTCGATTCCATGTTCCTTGAAATGGGAAACTGCATCATAATAGTGGTGCGACGAATCCAAAAGCGCTTTTGATGGAATACAGCCCACATTGAGACAGGTTCCGCCGAGTGTTGGGTATTTCTCAATAATTGCGGTGCTAAATCCCAGTTGTGCACAACGGATGGCAGCTACATATCCGCCTGGTCCTGATCCAATAACGACTACATCAAATGAACTCATGGTATATTTTTTTAGGTTTTTAATTTTTGCAGTACAAAATTAGCAATAAAATAGTGAACAGCGGAAATTTCTATTTGTCAAAATTAAAAACCGTCGTATTCTTTACCTCACCTATCATGAACGTGCTGTGTGTACTGACGATGTGTTGTAGCGTCGTTAATTTGGTTACCATGAATTCCCGATAGGCTTCCATATTTTCTACGCAGATTTTCAGGATGTAATCGTAATCGCCGCTCACATGAAAACATTCGAGGACTTCATCTAGGCAAACTACTTCCTTTTCGAACTCTACGATATATTCACGCGTGTGTTGCTGCAGTTTCAAATGACAAAACACGACAAACCCCTTCCCTATCTTGTTCCGATCCAGCAAAGCGGTGTAGTTTGAAATAATTCCTTCACGTTCAAGCTTTCGGATGCGCTCATAGACCGCCGTAACCGATAAATTGAGTTTTGAGGACAGTTCCTTGTTCGTCATTTTAGAATCCGTTTGCAGCAACATCAGGAGTTTTCTATCAATAATATCAAGTGTCATTTCTTAAAATGTTGAAAAGTTGGGCAATGGCTAATATTTTGCGCAATATTAGAAAATAAAACTAAGATAAATTACTATGATAGATTTATATTCCAAAAAAACACCCAATCATTGTATTATATCACCAAAGTACGTTGTTTTGGCTTACAAACCCTAGCCCTGTCCCGACGTTTCGGTAGGAGCGGCATCCTTTTTCTTTCGCCTTTAGAAAGAAAAAGATACAGCGGACAGCAGGGATAGCTTCAAAAAAACAACACAAATATGAAAACAGATTTCAATCCGGCTGACAGGATTCAGGATTTACAGTACTTTGGAGAATTTGGCGGTGTAAACCCATCCATCTCAGATTCTTCAACGTATACATTCCTTTCTGCCAAAACGATGTTCGATACCTTTGAAGGCAACGCGGAAGGCTGCTACCTGTATTCACGGCACTCCTCACCAAGTAACCTCTACCTTGACAAAGCGATGGCATCCATGGAAGGCACCGAAGCCGCTAACGTGGCCGCGTCAGGAATGGGTGCGATTACTTCTACCCTACTTCAATTGTGCGGTAACGGCGACCATATCGTTTCAAGCCGCACCATTTATGGCGGTACGTATGCGTTCCTGAAAAATTTTACCCCACGATTCGGTATAAAAACGACCTTCGTGGATATTACCAGAATCGAGATGGTGGAAGCGGCAATTACATCTGAAACCAAAGTTATTTATTGTGAAACCGTCAGCAATCCGTTGCTGGAAGTCGCTGATATTGTTGCATTATCGAAAATCGCAAAGCAGCATGGACTTAAATTGGTGGTGGACAATACGTTCTCTCCGATGTCTGTCGCACCAGTAAAACTAGGCGCGGACATCGTGATCCACAGCTTGACAAAATACATCAACGGCAGTAGTGATACGGTGGGCGGGGTAACCTGTGCGTCGCGTGAATTTATCGACAGCCTGAAAAATGTAAACAACGGTGCGAGCATGCTCCTGGGACCAACAATGGACAGTTTCCGTTCGGCGAGTATTATGAAAAACCTACGTACGTTACACATCCGTATGAAGCAACACAGCCACAACGCGATGTATCTTGCACAGCAATTTGAAAAGGCAGGTTTAAAAACAGTTTATCCAGGATTGAAAAGCCATCCAAGTCATGAAACTTATGCGTCCATGATCAATCCGGAATATGGGTTTGGCGGAATGATGACGGTCGACGTCGGCTCGTTAGATAAAGCGAATGACCTCATGGAACTGATGCAACAGCGAAACCTTGGTTACCTCGCGGTTAGCCTTGGATTTTACAAGACATTGTTTAGTGCTCCTGGAACGTCGACATCGAGCGAAATTCCACTGGAAGAGCAAAAGGAAATGGGACTCAGCGACGGCCTGATCCGTTTTTCAATCGGATTGGACAATGATATTGAACGAACTTATCTTATGATGCGTGAATGTATGGAAGAAACAGGCGTTTTGGACAAATCACTTTCAGAAGCGTAGTACTTCAATCGCCGTATAAAAATGCGCTGTTAAAAATTGATGTGGACTTTATGTGCTCAGCAACCGAAAAGATTAACAAAATTTCCGGAATTCGCGTAGCGAAATAATTCCGGGATTTTGTAGGGAATACTTCCATTATCCCCTTCCCTAAAGGAAAATTACAAATTTGCAGCACATGATTTTACGCGAAATCCATACTTTTTCTTAAAATTTATTTTACCGATTATTTCACGATAATACCTAAAAAAAATCCGCAGCGAACACTGCGGGTTTTCGTTTTATTATTTTATGCCGGTTTCCTGTTTGGATTCAAACGGCTGTTCTTCAGTCCGTATGACAGGTAGAATATGAGCCCCAAAGCGAGCCACATGCCAAACCAATTCCAGTTATCTGCTGTCATTCCAGTGAGCAGGTAGCTGCAAAATACAAGACCTAGAAGCGGAATTAACGAGAGGTTTTTTATGAAGGCAATAACCGCCATGATGATGCACAATACGAAAAACAACAGCATCGGCACTTTATAAGCGGCATTGTCATCGTTAATGTCAGACATCCCCGAAAAAAAATCCGGCATATAATGGTTTGCGAGGAACGCTGCAATGATCAATAATATGGGAAAAATGAATTTCGAATTGATGTAGGGCAAGTGGAATTTTCCTTCTTCCTTATTCCGTCTTGGAATCAGCAGAACACCGCCGCAAACGAGTACAAATGCAAACAACGTGGCAATACTGGTAAAATCCAACACGAATTTTTTATCGGTAAACAAAATTGGAATCCCGACAACCAACCCGGTTACAATTGTCGAGAAGGATGGGGTTTTGTATTTTGGGTGTACTTTCTGGAATACATTCGGTAAAAGTCCGTCACGGCTCATGCTCAACCAAATCCTTGGCTGTCCCATCTGAAAAACCAGTAAAACACTGGTCATTGCTATTACGGCACAAACAGAAACAAGCAGTTGCATCCAGCCAATATTCAGGTTATCCTTTTCAAAGATAAACGCCAGTGGATCTCCGACACCATCAAAATGCTTATAATTTACCGCTCCTGTAAGCACCAATGTCAACAGGATGTAAACGGCGGTACAAATTAATAAAGACCAGATCATTCCGCGTGGCAAATCCTTCTGCGGATCTTTACTTTCTTCCGCCAACACGCTCACAGCATCGAATCCAATATAGGCAAAAAACACCCCGCTTACGGCGGCCATCACACCACTGAAACCGTTTGGCATAAAAGAATGTACGCCGGCATCATTTGCAGGAGTCCAATTGAAGGTCAGCCCATTTGAAATGACCAGATAACCGCCGACCAATATGATTAAAGCAACAACCACCATTTTCAGTATAACCATCAAATTGCTAAAATTGCGGCTTTCCTTAATTCCGCGGTACACCAAATAGGTAATTAAAAGGTTGATTACCAAAGCGGGAATATCTACAATAAATTTATAATCTCCGAAGACAGGCGCGTTATTCCAGGCAGCTATCAATTCTTCATTGGTGGTATTTGCTGCAATGGCATGTTTGGCTTCCATATAACTCGTCGTAAGGTATTCCGGCAAATGAATGCTGCATTTACTCAGAAAAGATGTGAAGTAGTCACTCCAGGAAAACGCCACATAGATGTTGCCAATTGAATATTCCATGATCAATGCCCAACCAATAATCCACGCAAACATTTCGCCAAAACTAGCATAAGCGTAGGTATAGGCACTACCTGCGGCGGGAATCCTACTCGCAAATTCACTGTAACAAAAAGCCGTAAATCCACAGGCGATCGCCGTAATGAGGAATAGTATTACGACACCCGGACCACCTTTAAAAACCGCCTCGCCAAGGCTGCTGAAGCTACCGGCACCGAGGATAGCAGCGATTCCGAAAAATGTGAGATCGGTAACCGTGAGGACTTTCTTCAGCCTTCCCCCTCCGTGATCAGTACCACCTTCTTCATTGATGATTGCGGTTGCGGTTTTCTTCCTGAATAAATCTGCGAATGCCATAGTCTATATTGGTTTGGAATAGGAAACAAATATATAAAAATCGTAAAGCAATCGACCCATCAACGAAAATTTGTGATATGCTTGGAAGATAAAGCATTTTAATCATACGCTTCAATCGCATAATAAAAAACTATCGATTTATAATAATTAATCATGCAAATCTATTATTAAACACTACTGGTTAGCGGTACATTTGCAGTGCTAAAAAATTATAATCTTTTAAACTCAAAAATTTATGTCACTAGTTGGAAAAAAATTCCCGAACATCAGTGTTGATGCCATGTCTGAAATGGGCGATAACCTAAAGATCAACATCCTTGATGAAGCCGTAAAAAACAATAAAAAAGTGCTATTGTTCTGGTATCCAAAAGATTTCACTTTCGTATGTCCTACTGAACTTCATGCCTTCCAGGATGCATTACCTGAATTCAATAAAAGGAATACCATCGTTATTGGTGCCTCTTGTGATTCCAATGAAGTGCACTTTGCCTGGCTAAACACCCCGAAAGACCAAGGTGGTATTGAAGGTGTGACGTATCCAATCCTTGCCGATACGAACAGGAACCTTTCCAATATCCTCGGAATTTTAGATATCGAATCTACAAGCTACAGCGAAGAAACTGATTCCGTAATTATTGAAGGATCTAACGTGACCTTCCGCGCGACATACCTAATTGATGAAACGGGAAAAATCTTCCACGAAAGCGTAAACGATATGCCGCTGGGACGTAATGTAAACGAATACCTAAGAATGGTGGATGCCTACACCCACATTCAGAAAAATGGCGAAGTATGCCCTGCAAACTGGGAAGAAGGTAAAGAAGCTATGCTTGCCACAAGAGCAGGTGTAGCATCTTACCTGAGTAACTAAATTGCTTAAGGTCCAGGGTTCAGGACAAAATATTTCCGGAACCCTGTGCCTTTAACTTACATCCTAAAACCCAAAGACTATGTTAATTGAATTAACTGAAGATACGTTACAAAGCGTTGTAGACAACAATGCTAAGGTGGTCGTGCAATACGCTGCATCCTGGTGTGGCAATTGCCGGATCATGAAACCCAAGTTCAAAAAGATGGCCACAGAAAACGAATCGATAACCTTTGTTATCGTCGATGCGGAAAAATCACCAGAATCAAGGAAATTGGCCAATGTGTCTAATCTGCCGACGTTTGCCGCATTCATGAATGGCAAACTCGTTAATGAAACGCAGACGAATAAAACGGAAGTATTGGCAGAACTGGTTGATGAAATCGCAAACACATTATGAAACTCCCTGTTATCAAACACCTCACCCAGTTTATTGAAGACAACGACCAGGATTACCTGATTGAAACCATCGAGGTCCTCGAAGCACTAACCGAAATTCCTTCTCTGAAAGATGAGGAATTGGATGTGATTGGCGAACTGATCTCCAATATGTACGGCGCGCTGGAAGTAAACAAAATGACGCGCGACGGTATGGAAAAAAAGGAAGCGCTGAACACGTTTATGCAGCGTGTGCTGGGCTCGATAGATAAATAGCATTTGCCCCATTTTTATAAGAAACCCGGACTTGTGCCGGGTTTTTTTTGTCACGTATAGATTATATATCCAAATCGGCTTTTCGCTTTGAACTAAACCGCCAACACTCTCACGCTACCAATGTGTTTTTATAGTATTACCTCATTGACAACCGTTGCCTTCGTACGCGATATAAATTACATATTACGACGTATATATAGCGTATATATAGCGTATATATAGCGTATTTATAGCGTGTAATATAGGTTATCTATGCTCTAATGGTAAGATTCAGATTATGCAACCAGCTATAAACAGGATATGAAACCATGATCACCCTAGCCAACCTTCGCGATCCAAACTCCTATACTGGATTGCCTCTGCAATATGCGCTGCACTGATATGTGGTTCAGACGATAGGTCAGCAATTGTTCTCGACACCTTGAGGATTCGGTCATACGCCCGTGCCGAAAGATTGAGGCGTTCCATCGCCGTCTTCAACAGTTGCAAAGACGGTTCGTCCAGGCGGCAAAATTCCCGAATGAGTTTGGTGCTCATTTGGGCGTTGTAGTGTACTTTTTCAACAGCGGCGAACCTTTGCGTTTGCAGTTCCCGCGCTGCCGTCACCCGTTCACGGATGCTGGCACTGCTTTCCGCTTTGCGTTCGTCCGATAATTTTTCGAATGGTACCGGCGTTACTTCAATATGGATGTCGATCCGGTCCAGTAAAGGCCCTGATATTTTGCCCAGATAGCGCTGCATCTCATTTTGGGACGTTGTTGAAGGCGAATCCGGGTCATTGAAAAAGCCATTCGGGCTGGGATTCATACTCGCCACCAGCATAAACGAAGAAGGATAGGTGATTGTAAATTTTGCCCTGGAGATTGTCACTTCGCGGTCTTCCAAAGGCTGTCGCATCACTTCGAGTACATCGCGCTTAAATTCCGGGAGTTCATCCAAAAACAATACGCCATTGTGCGCCATGGAAATTTCACCGGGCTGGGGATAGCTTCCGCCACCGACAAGTGCTACGTTTGAAATGGTATGGTGCGGGCTCCTGAATGGACGCTGGTTCATCAGGCCTGCCTCCTTTAGCTTCCCGGCGACACTATGGATTTTTGTTGTTTCCAACGCCTCCCGAAGTGTCATCGGTGGCAAGATGCTTGGCAGTCGTTTTGCAAGCATCGTTTTTCCCGCGCCGGGCGGTCCAATCAGGATGATATTGTGTCCGCCAGCAGCAGCTATTTCCATACAGCGTTTGATACTTTCCTGGCCTTTAACATCGGAGAAATCGAACTCCGGAAAGTCGATGGTCCTGTAGAATTCTGAACGGGTATCTATTACGGTCGGTTCTATGGTTCCATTTCCTTCAAAGAAATCAATTACCTCGGATACATTTGATATACCGTACACCTCCAGCCCATCAACAATAGCGGCTTCATTCACATTTTGTATCGGCAGGAAAAAACCTTTAAAACCCTCTTCACGCGCCTTAATGGCGATGGGTAAAGCTCCTTTGATCGGTTGCAGGCTGCCATCAAGTGAGAGTTCACCCATGATGATGTACCGTTCCACTTCATCAGCCCGGATTTGTCCGGAAGCCATGAGGATTCCAATCGCTAAGGTAAGGTCGTAAGCTGAACCTTCCTTGCGCAAATCGGCTGGCGCCATATTGATAATGATTTTTTTTCCGGGCATACTATACCCGTTGTTTTTTAGTGCAGCAGTGATGCGGTAGCTGCTTTCCTTAATCGCACTGTCAGGGAGTCCCACCAAGTGGTATCCGATCCCTCTATCCATATTGACTTCGACAGTAATCGTGGTGGCTTCAACGCCAAAGACGGCGCTTCCAAAAATTTTAATGAGCATGGCGTATACAGTTTTATATGGCGTTTAATAAACACTAAAATAAATAAAACAATTTACGCATGAAAAGTTTTTGGTAAAATTGGCGCAAAAAAAAAGCAATTCGCCGCCCGGCCTCCACTTAATCTGAAAGTTGTCCTTCCATTTTACTGACTACTGCGGTAGCGATGCTGTTCCCCACGACATTTGTAGCACTTCTTCCCATATCCAGAATAGGATCGATGCCAAGCAGCAACGCAATACCCACTTCCGGAATGTGAAAACTGGCCAGCGTACCAGCGATTACGACGAGCGATGCCCTTGGAACACCTGCTATGCCTTTGCTGGTCAACATCAACACGAGCAGCATCGAGATCTGTGTTTCGATTGATAGGTGGATTCCGTAGGACTGTGCGATAAATATCGAAGCAAATGTCATGTACATCATACTGCCATCGAGGTTGAATGAATACCCCAGCGGAAGTACGAAGCTCGTGATTTTTGGGTTGCAGCCGAAACGTTCGAGTTCGAGCATGGTTTTTGGAAACGCAGCCTCAGAACTGCTGGTACTAAACGCCAGCAGTATCGGATCTTTGATTCTCTTTAGCAGTACGAATATGCGCCTTTTGATGAATGCAGAACCGGCAAGAATCAGGATTCCCCAAAGCAATAACAAGCCAAAATAAAATTCTGAGATAAAAATAGCATAGGTGGTCAGGATCCCGATCCCCTGTTTTCCGATGACGACAGCCATCGCACCGAAGACGGCGTACGGGGCAAAGTTCATGATGTATCCTGTAATTTTCAGGATGATGTGCGACATATCATCGAGCGCTTTGACCACGCGTTCGCTTTTTTGGCCCAGTGCAGCAGCGGCAATCCCAAAAAATATCGAGAATACGACAATTTGCAGAATCTCGTTATTGGCCATGGATTCAATAAAACTTTTAGGAAACACATGGGCTACGAAATCCTTAACGGATAAAGCGGCCTTGTCAATTCCGGTGGATTGGTTGTCTAATGGTAACGCCAGGTGCATGGCTTCCCCCGGTTTAAAAATATTTACCAGAATCATTCCCAACACCAGGCTCATCAATGATGCCGAAATAAACCAAAGCATCGTCTTGCCGCCTATCCTTCCCACTGTCTTAATGTCGCCGAGCCTCGCAATACCGACGACCAATGTCGTAAATACCAATGGCGCCACAATCATTTTAATCAGGCGTAGGAAAATGTCAGCAATCAATGCAAACCATTCCAGCTTCTTGTCGCGGGCTTTGGTCAGCTCAGTGAGTTTGTCTTCAGCGAAAGTCTTTTGTTCCTTTAGGTTTTCATAGGCAGGTGTCAGTGTGTCTTTGCGCGGCGCTCTTAGCTGGTCTTCCAGTTTGCTTATGGCACCATCTGTAGCTTTTACCAATTTAAAATTCATCGCGAACTGTCGCCCGTCCTTATTGATGTCTTCCAGAAGCTGTTTTTTGACATCATTGTACTTGCCCAAAGATTTGGAAAGCTGCTTGTAAGCCAAACTTGTCGAGTCTGGCAAATACGTTTTCAGTTCTTTCGTAAGGTTTTCAGTCTGCTTGCTGTAGAAATCGATTTTCTTATTTTCGTCGGTGACATAAAACTTATTTAGTGCAAATCCCAGTGCGATGCCTAAAACGAGCGCGATAAAGATGTTGCGGGTCAGGTTTGATTTCTTACTTTCCGTTACTTCCATGGTTGACTATTTCTTGATTTTGGTTTGGAGCGCTAGCCCGGATGGCAGCGGCTATCCTTTTATTTTTTCTTTAAAAATAAAAGATAATAGCGTACAGCCGGAATAGCTCCTAATTATTATATATCTTATTGATCAGGTAAAAGTCGGCCAGAACGACTGCTGCCATGGCCTCTACAATGGGTACCGCACGTGGCACGACGCACGGATCATGGCGGCCTTTTCCCTGCATTTCGACCAGATTTCCCTGGTCATCCAATGTTTCCTGTGGCTGCATAATGGTCGCCACGGGTTTAAATGCCACGCGAAAATAGATGTCCATTCCGTTCGAAATGCCACCCTGTATGCCACCGGACAGATTGGTTTTGGTTGTTCCGTCCGCGTTGTAACGGTCGTTGTGTTCGCTGCCTTTCATTCGGGCACCGCAGAAACCGCTGCCGTATTCGAATCCGTGCACGGCATTGATCGACAGCATCGCTTTCCCGAGTTCGGCATGGAGCTTGTCAAAAACCGGCTCACCCAGTCCAATCGGTACATTCTTGATCACACAGGTAATGGTTCCGCCAATGGTATCTCCCGCTTTACGAATGTCGCGGATGTGCGCTTCCATTCTGGCGGCAGTTTCCGCGTCAGGGCAGCGCACCGGATTCGACTCTGTCTTTGAAAAATCCAACTCCTGGTAGGGTTTATCGATGAAGATCTCCCCAACAGACGATACAAATGCATTGATTTTAATACTGCTGATGACTTGCTTCGCTACAGCTCCGGCCACCACCCTGCTGACGGTCTCCCGTGCCGAACTGCGTCCGCCGCCACGGTAGTCGCGGATGCCGTACTTTTTTTCATAAACATAATCGGCATGGCTTGGCCGATAGGTTGACTTGATATGGCTGTAATCATCGGATTTCTGGTTGTTGTTGCGGATGATGAACCCCATGGGTGTGCCGGTGGTTTTTCCTTCAAAAATGCCGGAAAGGAATTCGACTTCATCATCTTCCTTCCGTTGGGTAACAATGGCAGACTGGCCCGGCCTGCGGCGTCGCATCTCGGCCTGAATGGCATCGAAATCGAGTGTGATACCGGGAGGGCATCCGTCAATTACACCGCCTAGTGCTTCTCCATGTGACTCTCCGAAGGTAGTTATCCTGAACAGGTTTCCGTAGCTGTTTCCGGCCATTATATTTTGGTTTTTTACAAATATACACAATAAAGGGAATTTTGAGAATCCGAAATGCAGCGATTCCGTCGATGTTTAATAACGTTCCCGACACGAAATAATAACCTTTCGGTATAGTCCAGTTTACATGGCAATGCTTCATTTGTAAAACATCAAAAATATGAGAAAGCGAAAAGTAGAACTGGTTGTAATTTCGGATGTGCATCTGGGCACTTTCGGTTGTCATGCCAAGGAACTGCTGCGCTATTTATCATCAATTAAGCCAAAAATCCTGGTCTTGAATGGTGATATTATAGACATCTGGCAGTTTAGGAAATCATATTTCCCAAAAACACACCTGAAAGTGGTCAAAAAAATTCTGGATTTCGCAACGAAGGGCACTAAGGTGTATTACCTGACGGGAAATCATGACGAAATGCTGCGTAAGTTTAGTGACGCGCACATTGGTAACCTTTCTATTGTAGACAAAATCGTACTGGACCTTGACGGACAGAAGGCGTGGGTTTTTCATGGCGATGTATTTGACGCGTCGGTAAGCCATGCCAAATGGATTGCCAAGCTGGGAGGCATTGGCTACGATTATCTCATTCTTATGAACCGTTTTGTAAACTGGGTACTGACTAAATTAGGAAAGGCACCCTACTCGTTTTCGAAAAAAATAAAGGCCAGTGTAAAAAAAGCGGTAAAATTCATTTCGGATTTCGAAGAAACTGCCACGGATATCGCTTTGGAAAAAGGCTATGATTTTGTTATATGCGGACACATACACGAACCAAAGATTTTACGAAAATCGGATAAACGGGGCGAAACAATGTACCTGAACTCCGGAGACTGGGTAGAAAATCTGACTGCACTGGAGTACAATAAAAAGCGGTGGAAGCTCTACCGTTATTCAGAAGACGAAAAAAACCTGAACGACGAGGATTATTTTGAACTGGAAGATAAATTGAGTCGCGAACTGGAACAACATTCAATTTTTTTGAGACATTAGCATGTTTTGCTTATTTTAGCAGTCAACTAAACTCAATTTTATGAAAAACAAGTTGTTACTCATGGCTGCGGCATGTGGATTGATGATGTCATGTTCCTCCAGCGACGAATCAAATGGCACTACCAATACCTATTTTCTTCCTTTAACCACCGGAAACTATTGGGTTTACGATGTAAGCGGCTCACAAAACCTCGCAGGAAGGGATTCCCTGTACATTGAAAAAGATACGATCATCAACGCAAAGACGTACAGCAAATTCAAGACTGAAGTCACGCCGACAGGTTTCTTCTCGACTACACTGAATGGCAATGCTGTCCGGAAAGAAAACGGAAAATTATATTTAACAGGGTCTGCGGGGCTCAATTTCGGAAATGCGTTACCGGTAAACCTTGATGTGACCGATTTTGTGGTTTTGGACGAAAACGCTTCTCCCAATCAACAGCTTGGTGTATTAAACGGATCATTGAGCCAGGATTTTCAAGGAATTCCTTTGACGATTACATATAACTTAAAAGCAACCGCTGGTGAAAACTTAGCAAGCTATAGCACCCCAAACGGAACGGCTTATAATAATGTAAAAAAAGTGGTTACCGTTTTAAACCTGAGTATTAATGCCACGTTTGGTGGTTTCCCAATCGCGATACTGCCCACACAGGACGTTGTAACTTCCACACAATACTACGCGGAAGGCATTGGTATGGTTTATGCCAGTACAAACATTACCTATACACTAAACGATCTTTCCTTATTGCAAATCCAACTGCCGATTCCGCAGTCAGACAGTCAAAACCAAAAGGAAGAGCTTGACAACTATAATATTTTGTAACTGGCTGCAAATTAAACTAAATCGCTCGAAATGCTAAAGGCTGTCTATTGACAGCCTTTTTTATTTGAAAATTTAAGAGGAAATTTCATAACAAATGCGCCGAGCCAAAGAACTACTTTTGAATTGAATTAATCAGGACAAAGTTTTGATTAAACTAACCATTTAAAAACAATTAATATGAAAAAAGTAATTTTATCTGCTGTGATGCTAATTGGACTTGCGTTCAGCGCTGAGGCACAGGAAGTTTCAAAAAATGCTTTGGGTTTACGTCTGGGTGACAGTGATGGATTTGGTGGTGAGTTGTCATACCAACGCCGCTTATCAGGCGATAACAGGCTTGAGTTAGACTTAGGATGGCGTAATAATGACCATTATGATGCTTACAAACTCGTCGGTGTTTACCAATGGTTTTGGAACATTGACCAAGGGTTCTATTGGTATGCGGGTGTTGGAGGCGGAATCGGGAGCTACAGCATTAACCGTTATCCGGGGTATGATGGAAATGACAGCGGTACATTTCTTGTCGCAGCGGGTGATATCGGAATTGAATATAATTTTGACATTCCGTTGCAGGTATCTCTTGATATCCGTCCGGAATTGTATTTTGGCGATGATTTCAGGGATGACAATTTCGGTCCGGACATTGCACTTGGCCTTCGATATAGATTTTAAAAAATCAACAAAAATCCCGCATTATAGCGGGATTTTTTAATTTATAATAATCTCTTTCTTTGAGTTTATTTTTATGATGGCAAAAGGCGTCGTAAGGGATTCCGTTACCATGCCGCCCGGTTTGGGTTCGTTTTCTTTCACCTTCACGATGATGTTATCAGCAGTTTCCTCTACGGATTCAATCCCAATCGAATATCCACCCGTGTTTTTCTCCCCAGCACTAAGGATGAGGAAGTTAGCGGTATTAATATCGTCTGGCTTGATTTTCTTTCTCAAAGCCGGATCGTTTTTAATCATGTTAAATTCTTTCGGTTCTGTAATAATTTCGTAAAACTTTATCCTTGCCCCGCCGGTACTGCGCTGATCCAAAACTTCATACAAGGGTTTTGAGACGGTACTTTTTGCACCGCCACAGGATAATACGGTTAAAGCAATCGCAGCCAATAGAATTTTTTTCATAATCTGATTTTGGTTAAGGCCTCATGGTAAAGCGCTTCATACAGCGGCAGGATATTTTTTATATCAAATTGTTCCGCGACTTTAAGCGCATTCTCCTTGAATAAGGATAACGTGGAGTCGTGGGCTAATATTTTAAGGGCATTGGCCGCCATTTCATCTGTATTTCCAACATCGCTTAGAAAACCGGAAATCCCATCAAAATTTACCTCTGGAAGTCCACCGGAATTACTCGAAATCACGGGAACGCTCCACGCCATGGCTTCGAGCGCTGCCAGACCAAAACTTTCAGTTTCCGACGGCAGTAAAAACAAATCGGTGTAGCTCAGGATGCGGTCAATTTCGTTGCTGTTACCGAAAAAGATCACTTTGTCGTTGATGCCCAGCTTTGAACACAATTGCTCTGCTCTTTCTTTTTCCGGCCCATCGCCGACCATCATCAGTTTAGCCGGGATATGCTGTTGTATTTTATAAAAAATATCAATAATATCAGGAATACGCTTCACTTTCCGGAAGTTGCTAATGTGTGTTACAATCCGCTCTTCTGGCTTTGCCATGATGGATCTTCGGCAGGGAATACTGGAATCATTCAGGTTTTTGTCCAGCTCAATGAAATTCGGGATCACATGAATCTCCTTCTTAATATTGAATAACTTGTATGTGTCATCCTTTAGGCTTTGGGAGACAGAAGTAACAATATCCGATTTGTTGATGCTGAAACTGACAGCGGGTTTATAAAACGGATGATTTCCCACCAACGTAATATCGGTGCCATGCAATGTGGTGACCATCGGAATTTTAATGCCTTCGCTTTTGAGCATCTGTTTTGCCATATAACCAGCATAAGCGTGCGGAATCGCATAATGCACGTGGAGCAATTCAATGTTATACAATTTCACCATATCCACCAGTTTGCTTGACAACGCCAGCTCGTATGGCTGGTAATGAAACAATGGATACTCAGGCACGTTGACCTCGTGGTAGTGTACATTTGGATTCAGCAAGGCGAGCCGCACTGGCTGTCGGTACGTAATAAAGTGGATTTCATGGCCCCGTCGGGCAAGTTCTAATCCCAGCTCTGTAGCAACGACACCACTTCCCCCGAATGTCGGATAACAAACAATAGCTATTCTCATTATAGAATTTTAGAGTAACGAAATTAAGAAAAAAGGAGGCTCCTATCAGATTATTTACGTTAAAAAACAATTGGCAGAACATTTAGCAAGGTATTCAACCACCTGATAAAAATGTCATTTCACTATCGCTTCCTGGATTATCTTTTGAATATTTTCCCTTACATTTCCTTTAGAAAGTGCGTTTGGGGCCATCGAATCGGGATAAGTCCTGTTCGAAAGAAAGATGTAGACAATTTCTGTTTCCGGATCGGCCCAGGCATAAGTTCCTGTAAATCCGGTATGGCCAAAACTTGAAGCCGAAACACATCCACAAGTAGGTCCTTGGGTTCCGGGGAGTTGCTGCTTGTCAAACCCCAATGCCCTTCTGTTGCCTTCGCTGCAAAAATAACAGGTGTTAAAATCGGTGAACGTCTTTTCGCTAAAGAAGGCATGGCCGCCATAATTTCCCTTCTGCAGGTACATCTGCATGATCTTGGCGACATCCATCGCATTGGAGAACAAGCCGGCATGGCCCGCGACACCACCTTCCATAGCAGCGGCCATGTCGTGTACATAACCCTGGAGCAATTGGTGCCTGAAATAGTTGTCGATCTCTGTTGGCGGAATATCAGTCTTATTTACTTTTTGAAGTGGGTTGAATAAGGTGTTGTTGGCTCCCAATATCTTGTAAAAATTTTCATACGCAAGAACATCCAATGACTTATGATTTATTTTTTCAAGATATTCCTTAAGAATCAGAAACGTAAAGTCACTGTATTTGTACACTCTCTTTCCAGACAGCTTGCTGTCAGCAATCGCCTTCATAATGGTTTCATTGTAATTTTTTTCAATGTAAAGGCTGTCTGCAACCTGGCTCGTAAATTCGCCTTGCGGAATTTTACGGTAGTACTTTTCAAGCGGCACTTTGTTTGAATCCAAAGTTGATTTGTAAAACGGAATCCATGCTTCGAAGCCTGCAAAATGGGAAAGCAGTTCTTTAAAGCCGATGTCCTTTTTATCGGTTTTTTCAAAGATGGGCAACATCGTCCCGAGCTTTGTATTCAAGTTCACCTTCCCTTTATCATAAGCCAGCATGACATTAGGCAGTGTCGCTAAAATTTTAGTCAAAGACGCCAGATCATAAATATCAGCGTTTTGTACCTTTCTCAAATTATCGAAAGTGTAATAACCAAACGATTTTTGATAAATGACTTTTCCTTTCCGAGCGACCAGAATCTGTGCGCCGGGTGTCATTTTTTGATCAATCGCTGCCTGTGCAACAGCGTCAATTTTCGACAAGACTGATGGATTCATTCCCACATTCTCGGGTGCGGTAAACCCCAGCCTGTTGAGTTTTTCCGTTGTCAGCCCGAAATTCACTTTAAACTCGTCGTTGATCGTCACTGGAAGTTTCCCTTTTGCATCGACGGCACCGAAAATCACCTCTGCCGAAACCTCCTGTGCGATATCGGCATTTTGATAGGAAACGATCAGACCTTCAACATCCGAAAAATCCGGAATCGCTGACAAGGAATAAGGTTTCGTGAATACATCCAGGATCACTTTATTTTGTTTGGCCAATTGTTGCACAAATTCAATTTCCGCTTGGGAAAATGCATGACTTTTCCATGCCTTATCCGATTTGTGGAAACCGGCAATTACCAAATCAAAGTTTTTGAGTTTGACATTTAGGGAATCGATATTCGTATCAGACACTTCGGTAACGTCGGTATATTTTTTTAGCGTTGAAAGAAAAGCGGCATTAGAATCGTCACCAATCTTTACATATGCAATGCGATTATTTTCCAGGTGTCTTATGGGAAGGATTGCGTCTTTGCTTTTAAGCACCGTTACTGCATTTTCAAACAACTGATACTGCAATGCCGTATTCTCGGACGGGTTGATATCAGAGTATAAATTGGCCGTATTTACAGGCCTGCGATTGTTCAAACCCGCTTTGTATTTGAATTTGAGAATTTTCTTAACGGAATAGGCCAGTCGTTCCTCCGAGATTAACGTATCCTGATAAGCCACACAAAGTTTCTCAATGGCTGTCGGCACGTTTTCCGGGCAGAGCAGCATGTCGTTTCCCGCCAGAAAAGCTTCAAGGTCAATTTCACCAGGCTTCCGATAATTTGCAGCTGCTTTCATATTCAGGGCATCTGTAAATACCAACCCGTTGAAGCCCATTTCTTTTTGCAAAAGGTCTGTGACAACATTGTATGAGATTGACGACGGATAACTTTCACGGGATTCCAGGCTGGGAACATTCAGGTGGGCGACCATCACGGAAACCAAGCCTTCGTCAAACATTTTACGGTAGGGATACAATTCCACCTGTTCGAGTCGTTCCTTTGAGAAATTCACCAAAGGAAGTGCATAATGGGAATCGGTCTCCGTATCGCCATGCCCGGGGAAATGTTTCCCTGTCGAAAACACGCCTTGTCCCTGCACGCCTTTCATTAAAGCAACCGCTGAGTTTGTCACGTTATACTTATCCTCGCCAAAGGACCTAAATCCAATGATGGGGTTTTTAGGATTCGTATTGATATCCAGTACCGGAGCGAAATTGAAATTTACTCCGAGACGCTTACTTTCCTTACCCATTTGGGCGCCAACCCTTTCGACAAGTGACTTGTCTTTTATTGCGCCAAGTGTCATATTCCATGGAAATCGGTAGGTGGAATCGAGCCGCATGCTTACGCCCCACTCTGCATCAATTGCAATAAATAACGGAATTTTTGATTTTGACTGATATCGATTGGTCAACTTTGCCTGCCGTACTGGACCTCCCTGAAAGAAAATCAAACCCCCAATTTTATAATCGCGGATTAGCCTGTCAATGGCATTGAAGTGGACTGAATCCTTGTTCGAATATGCAGACACCATGAATAGCTGCCCCAATTTCTCGCTAAAATCCATTTTGCGATAAACACTGTCCACCCAGCGATTTTCGGCGTCTGAGTCTTTCAGGAATGGAAACTTATCTCTACCCTTTGAAGCATCATTGCCAAGTTCGTTCTGCTTGAACTGATGCACGGTGTCGATCACCGGATTAACCGGATTAACATTGTAATTTTTCTTTGGTGCACAATTGGTCGCAAAAAATGCGAAAATAGAGATCAAACAAAGCCGTAAGAAAGATTGAAGCATGATAATTTTTTAAAAAAAACGGCTGTGCCAGCTTTCGTCTGCGGGGATTTCCCATGAATTTTTGTATTCCGCGATATTGTTGACAAGATTATTAAAGACAATAGTATTTCCTGAAACCGCTTTTTCTTTGGCCATTTTTTTAAAATCGACCAACGACTTGTGTGCAATATGTTGACCCAATTTGTAGGTTACATTCATTTTATCCAGCAAATCGACTCCAAACTCGAGTTCAAGGCTTTGGATAAACTGCACTGAAGCATCGATCGAACAGCCGGTTGCGGCTTGTACGGAAGTATCGACGGCGATGATTATAAACCGGTTGTATTTGAGCTCAAAAGAGGCCTGGAGGTCATGTCCGTGGGCAGTCCATTGGGCTAAAAAATCGTTAAGCAATAATTCTATCCTCTGAAATTCTTCGTCAGTGAATTTTCGATTAGACTGATAAATCCAGATTTTGGATTCTTCCGGTAAACTTTCAAAAGGAACGTACATGTTGTTGTTTTTTATAAATCCTGGGCATTGGCGATCAACTCAGCGACATCCATCACTTTTACATTTGCTTCGCGTTCTTTATTTTTTACACCATCTGTCAGCATTGTGTTGCAGAATGGACATCCGGCTGCAATAATCTGCGGCGCAGTTTCAAGCGCATCCTCGGTACGTTCCACGTTTACTTCTTTGTCGCCGGACTCTGCATCCTTAAACATTTGCGCGCCTCCTGCACCACAGCACAGGCCGTTTGCACGTGATCGTTTCATCTCCACCAGTTCCGCATCGAGTTTTTGAATCAGGTCACGTGGTGCTTCGTAGATATTATTGGCACGGCCCAAATAACAGGGGTCATGGAAAGTAATGCGTTTGCCCTTAAACTGCCCACCTTCAATGGTCAGTCTTCCGTCATCAAGCAGTGATTTCAGGAATTGGGTGTGGTGGATTACTTCGTATTTACCTCCCAGTTCCGGATACTCATTTTTGATCGTATTAAAGCAATGAGGGCATGCCGTTACGATTTTTTTGGCTTCGTAAGCGTTCAGCACCTGGATGTTCATCATGGCCTGCATCTGAAATAAAAACTCGTTGCCTGCCCGTTTTGCCGGGTCTCCGGTGCAGCTTTCTTCCGTGCCAAGAACCGCAAACGAAACGCCGGCGCGGTTCAACAAACGCACAAACGCCTTCGTGATTTTTTTTGCCCTGTCGTCAAAACTACCTGCACAGCCAACCCAAAACAAAACCTCGGGTTGTTTCCCTTCTGCGAGCATTTCGGCCATTGTTGGCACAATTAAATTATCTGCCATATATTTTGTTTAATATTACAATGTGCAAAACTGCACCATTGTAAAGTTTTCATACTAGTGCTTTCCGTCATCGAAAACCTGGATGGTAACCTCCTTCTCAATCAGGTCCGTAAATTTTCCGCGATAACGCGTTGCTTTCACCAAATGATTGTCAATCCAATGGTAATTTCCACCTCGTGGCTTACCGAAAACTATTCCGTGGTACTTGAATCCGTGTTTTTTCAGCCAAATTTCAGTATACTCGCGATGTGCCTCAGTTCTTGACGTAAAAAAGAAAATAATGTGGCCTTCGTCATACCATTTGTTTAATGTAATAAGTGCATCCGGGTACAATTCTGCTGTCAACATTCTTTCTGGCTCTTCATTCGGAATATCATCACAAACCGTTCCATCGATGTCAATGAGGTAATTTTTAATCCCTTCAGGCAAAATCGGGCTTATTTTGTGTCCGTTTTCAGTTGCTTCCTGTAGATTTTTTTCAATTTCGTCTGCTTTCATTTTCGTTTTGTTTCTAATTATTTTTATTTAAAAATGGATTAAAAACACCCTTAACCTCACCTATAAGAGAATTTTTACTTCTGTTGTATTAATTGTTTTCGTTTTTCCAGTTAAGCCTGTCCTGCTGATTGTATTGCCACGGCGCGCCATTGTTTTCAATATTCGTCATCATTGCATTCAGTGACATCGGTGCTGCACTCTGTTCCATTACAAGATACCTCCTCATATCCATAATAATGGAGAGCGGGCTGATGTTTACAGGGCATTCCTCTACACAGGCATTACAAGATGTACAAGCCCAAAGTTCTTCTGGCGTGATATAATCATTTAAAAGGGTTTTGCCGTCGTCAACAAAAATCCCTTTATTGGCATCCATATTTCTGCCTACTTCCTCAAGTCTATCGCGCGTATCCATCATGATTTTCCTTGGAGAAAGCTTCTTACCTGTAATATTCGCCGGGCATGATGAAGTACATCGTCCACACTCTGTGCACGTATAGGCATTCAGCAATTGAACCCAATTCAGGTCCTGTACGTCGCTCGCTCCAAACTTAGCAGGAACCGCGCTGGCGTCAGGAGCTGGCGCTGCAAAAGGATCTGCATTGGGATCGAGCATTAATTTCACTTCATTGGTGACCGATTCCAGGTTGTCAAATTTTCCTTTCGGATTCAGATCCGCATAATACGTATTTGGAAATGCCAGTAAAATGTGGAGGTGTTTCGAGAAATAAAGGTAGTTCAGGAATATCAGGATGCCGGTGATGTGAAGCCACCACGCACCACGTTCCATCATATAAACAAAATTATTTGAAACGCCATCAAACAACACTGAGATATACTGGCTTATGGGAAACGAACCAGCTTCATGAAAATCCATAAACCCGCCATTTACATGCTGTAAATGATAATCAGCACCGTTCATAATCAGGAACAGGCTCATCAACACGACTTCAAAATAAAGGATGTAATTGGCATCACTTTTTGGCCACCCTTTTAAATCGGAATGGATAAAACGCTTTAACCTAATGACGTTCCTCCTGGCCAGGAAAATAATCACTGCCACCAACACCAGCGCGGCAAGTATTTCAAAAGAACCTATAAGAATGTCGTAAACGATGCCAAGAAACGAAAAAATACGATGCGTTCCGAACAGGCCGTCAATGACAATCTCCAACACTTCGATGTTGATGATCACAAATCCAACATACTCGTTGATATGAAGAAATCCTGCAATGGGCCGCCTAACCATTTTGGACTGGCCTAACGCAATAAGCGCCATGTTTTTCCAACGCAAAGAAGGATTGTCAGATCGATTAACATCACGCCCGAGATTGATGTTCCGAATTATTTTTTTTACGTTCAAGGTAAAGTAACCAATTCCAAGACCCAAAATTATGGCAAATAAAATATTGTCAAGATAATGCATAGGCGTTACAATTTAGAAGTAGCAGGATCTTCAGCCGGCACTTTATAGGGTTTATTCTTTTTTCCAAAAAGCGACACATTGATGTAGCGCGTTGGATTGAGTCTCAGGTCTTGCAGAAGCAGCTCAAGTTCCTTGGATGTCTTTGCAAAGTTATTGTACAACGTTTCATCCTTAATTAATTTACCCACCGTACCTTTACCAGAATTCAGATCAGACATTATTTTATCGACACTTGCCAGTGTAGCTTCCAGTTTCCTGATGCTTTTCCCGATGTCGGCTTTGGCGATTGTATCGGAAACTTTGGCGAAATTGGCTGCAGTCTTATCAAAATTAGTGATGGTGCTTCCAATTTTTGTTTTATTCTCCGCAAGCATATCGTTGACTTTTATAGACGCGCCTTTAAATTCGGCGAGCGTTTCATTCAGGTTTGCAATACTGCTTCTAAGGTTTTGTTTGGTTTTCTCGTCAAAAACCTGATTGAGGTTCACCACCATAAGGTTTGCATTCTCCAGCAGCTTTTCTACTTTTTCCTTTATCGGCTTGATTTGATCGGCCAATTGGTCAGTAAGTCCCGCTTTGTTTGAGGCACGGAGGTAATCTCCATCATTAATAAGAGCACTATCCTGCAGGTTAGGCAATATCGCGATTTGTTTCCCTCCTAGAAACGGACTTGGCGAATACAATTCGGCAATGCTCGATTTACCAATCGGGAAATCATTTTTAATCTGGAGTTCCACCGTTAGCCTCCCTGTTTTCTTATCGATGTCAAACTTATTTACTTTCCCGACCGTAAATCCGTTTATCGTTACCGGAGCCGAAAGCGTCAGGCCTTCAATATTGTCGTATTGAACGTACACTAATTTATAATCGGTAAACAAATCTCGTCCTTTTAAAAAATAATAGCCCCAAATAAATAATAATATTGAGGCAATGACTAGAATGGCGGTTTTAATCTCTCGTGAAATTTTCAAAGCTTATTTTTTAACAAAAATAAAATAAATAATTGGATTGGGTGTTTATTTTAAAGCTTCCTGTATTGTAATTTTTCTACCATCCCTGAACGCTATCAGGTACGCCGAATCAAATCCTTTGGCTTTGGCTTCGGCAAGGTTTTGTTTGGCTTCGTTATAATCGGTAGTTTCGCCATACATATATTTATACAGCGTTCCATTGTCAGACGTTACAGAAATATTTTTAAGCCCTTTAAAATTTGACGGCGTGGTTTCAAGTTTTTTACCGCTTGCAGATATTTGTACTTTAAATATAACCTTCCCGTTGGCGACTTCCGTCTTATCAATTGGTTTATCCACTTGAACTGGCGCATTGCCCGGCGTCGGCTTGTCTTCGTCCGCGGTTGATTTTACGGGCTCGATCCGTTGCGAAGGCTTGATTTCGTTCTCATTTTCTCCGCTTCCGAAATAATCTTTCTTGTAACTTACAATGGCATTCGCAATGGCCTGTGCAATTTCCATCTGGCCCTCTTCAGTATCAAGGTCACCACCTTCTTTTGGGTTTGAAATAAAACCCATTTCAATCAAAACCCTTGGCATAAACGCTTTGTGGAGCACCATGTAAGGCGCCTGTTTTACCCCGCGATCCCGTTTCTTAAGGTCGTTGGTAAATCGCTTTTGTATTTTACTGGCAAGCGCTATACTATTTTCAAGATTTTCTTCCACCATAAGCGTTGTGTTCACAATAGATTCCGGTGAATTTGGGTCAAAACCGTCATATTTCTCCTTGTAATCCTTCTCCATGGTGATAACCTCATTTTCACGTTTTGCCACAGCAAGTGCGGAAGCGTTCTTAGACATACCCATTACGTGCGTCTCTGTTCCATAGGCAGCCGTATTCGGATTCGCATTGCAATGTATGGAGACAAAAATGTTGGCATCAGCGCGGTTTGCGATATTGGCGCGCTCAACGAGATCAATAAATACATCGGTCTTCCTGGTATAATTTACCTCGAAAGCAGACATTCCTTCAAGGATTTTTCCCACCTTCAATGCCACCGAAAGTGCGATGTTCTTTTCAACGTGGCCATTATAAACTGCTCCGAAATCTTTACCGCCGTGACCGGCATCCAATGTAACCTTAAATTTTGTGCCTTTCTGAGCAAAAACCGCTGCCGAGGAAAAGCATAATAACAACAGGAATAAAGGTTTGATTTTATGGGAAAAATTCATATTTTGGTTAAAAGTTAATTTTAGTAAAACCTTAGCGTATAATATTTAAAACTGACTATTTTTGCAAAAAATAACTGTAAGTTTGACACCGGAAAAAGTAAGCCTAATTTTTACAAAAATAGTATTTAAACCTTTGCGGACAAACTTATTTCATATCGTTTTATCAGCAACGTTCTTAACATTGGCAACTGCTAAAACGTATGCCCAGGACGTTAAAACCAACAAGTTTGAACTTCCTCCAAAACAAATTCCTGATTCTAATAAAGTTAACGCTCCCGAGGAAGTTAAATTGCCTCTTACCACGCAACAAGACCCCGACAAAAAACCAGTACTGACAGACATCATTAAACGCAAGGCAAAGGACTATGAACGGATGAATGTCAAGACAAAAATCGGTACTTTGTACAATGAAGCAGAGCTGTATTATCAGGATGTGGAGTTGAAAGCGGGCATCATTCAGATCAACTACGAAAAAAACGAAATTTACGCGGGGCGCATCAAGGATTCCACCGGCGCATTGACACAGCGTCCGGTTTTCAAGCAGGGCAGCAACGTGATTGAACCCGATTCCATCCGTTTTAATACAGAAACCAAAAAGGCATTAATCTGGAATTCAAGGACGAAGCAAATGGATTTCAACATCATTTCTGAAATTGCGAAGAAGGAAAATGATTCTGTTTATTTCTTAAAAAACAGCAAGTTCACCACCTCCGAAAACATTGATGATCCGGAGTATTTTATTCTCGCGACGAAAGCAAAATTTGTGCCGAAGAAGAAAGTGGTTTTAGGGTTTTCGAATCTCTGGATTGCAAACGTTCCCACACCGATTGCTATTCCGTTTGCCTTTTTCCCTATGACAGACAAGGGGCAGTCGGGTGTAATTATCCCAAGCTTTACAGACACAAACCGACAGGGTTATTCCCTTCAGAACGGCGGCTACTATTTTGCGCTAAGCGATAACTATGACCTGACATTTCTCGGCGACTATTATACCAATGGCAGCTATGCGATGCGTTTCGAATCCCAATATGCAAAACGATACCGATTCGGCGGAAACATAAACATCCGTTTTGAAAACCAGATTAGCGGCGAGCGCGGACTTCCCGGTTATGGCAAGGCACGTGAATACAATATCCAATGGAGCCACCGGCAGGATTCAAAATCAAATCCGAATGCCAAGTTTACGGCGTCGGTAAACCTTGGATCGAGTACTTACTTCACCAATTCCCTCAACCAGCAAAATGTGAGCGCCCGATTGAATAATTCCCTTAGCTCAACCATCTCTTATTCAAGGACTTTCAACACGCTGCCGTTGGTAAATATCGCCATAGCCGCTACGCATACCCAAAACACTTCCACCAAAGCGATCAGCATGACGCTGCCTACTTTTACAGGAAGCGTCGACCGTGTGTATCCTTTTGCACCAAAAGATGGAATCAAGAAAGGTGTTATCAAGAACATTAACCTACAGTACAATATCATTGCAGAAAACCGTTTTAATACGGTTGACTCGTTGTTTTTTAAACCAGAGATGTTTAAGAATGCCATGAATGGCGTAAAGCACCAGATTCCGTTGAGTACCAATTTTAAATTTGCGAAATTTTTCAGTGTTCCCATTTCAGTGAATTACACCGAAGTATGGTACATTAAAACCACAAAAAAAGAATTTGACGATCAATTGAACAGAGTCGTAGACAAAGACCAAAATGGTTTTGATGCATTCCGGACGTATTCATTTAATACCGGGGTTGGAACGACCGTTTATGGTACTTTTAACTTCGGTGAAAAAGCAAAGATAAAATCATTGCGGCACGTCATAAAACCATCTATCGGTTATGTTTACACCCCAAGTTTTGATCGGTATTTCGACTATTATTACACAGACCCGTCCAAAACGGTTAGAAAACAGTACACGCGTTTCGCGAGCGGAATTTATGGCGGGCCAAGTGCCAGTTACTCGAATGTTTTAAGTTTCGCTTTAAACAATACGCTGGAAGCGAAAGTAAAAGACCGGGACACGACCAAAACAGAATTAAAGAAAATTATACTGCTTAACAGCTTAAATTTTCAGACTTCCTATGACATTTCTGCCGACTCATTGAAATGGAGCCCCGTGCGGTTTTCCGGAGGAACCGCTATCTTAAAGGAGAAAATGAACATTAATTTTGGAGGCGCACTTGATCCATACACTATCAATAAGGCCGGCAGAACCATTAATGAATTTAATATCAACAATGGCGGAAGTTTGTTCCGTTTAACCAATGCTTTCCTGACGGTTGGATATACGATTGATAGCAAAGGAGGCGAAAAGACCACCGGAAGTTCGGACAAGCAAAGCCAGCGAAACGGGGGACGTGACGACGATCTCT
The DNA here is from genome assembly GCF_002256285.1 of Flavobacterium sp. BFFFF1. Lineage (GTDB taxonomy): Bacteria > Bacteroidota > Bacteroidia > Flavobacteriales > Flavobacteriaceae > Flavobacterium. The sequence goes on from NZ_NKJE01000016.1 coordinate 42,207, forward strand.
TTGGCCGAAGTACTGACCTCAGTGACCGAAGGCAAAGCCAGTTCGATGACGATAAGACAGAAGACAACGACACACCTGCAGCCTTTTACCATACGAAACTGCCATGGGATTTAAACCTCGCGTATTCGCTTTCCTACAGCAACAATAACCGTCAAAACGACATTGTGGGAAATTCACTGATGGTCTCAGGCAATATTGACCTGGCTCCGAAATGGAAAGTCGGGGTATCTACCGGTTATGACTTTGTCCAGAAGGGAATTACATTTACACAGCTTCGTTTTGAAAGGGATTTATTGAGCTGGCGGATGGATTTCAGCTGGATTCCGATTGGTGACAATACTTCATGGGGATTTTTCATTGGGGTAAAATCCGGATTGTTGAGTGACCTGAAGTGGGAGAAAAGAAAAACTGCAGATCGGGTGATCCGCTAAACAAATAACAACTATACCATGAAAAAAATAATCAACACTGACAAAGCCCCTGCACCTATTGGCCCATACAGTCAGGCGGTAAGCATCGGCGACCTGCTTTTTACATCCGGGCAGATTGCGCTGGATCCTGCGACAATGCACCTGGTGATACACGACATTGAAACAGAGACCAAACAAGTTATGGAAAACCTTAAAGCGGTCCTGGAAGCCGCTGGTATGGGCTTTGAAAATGTCGTTAAAACAACGATTTTCCTAATGGACATGGACGACTTTAACAATGTCAATAAAGTGTACGGTAGTTATTTCAACGATGAAACAGCGCCTGCACGGGAAACGGTTCAGGTTTCAGGATTGCCAAAAGGTGTCAATGTTGAAATTTCAATGATCGCCTCGAAATAATTTACCGCAGGAGAATTTAAAAAAAAGGCCGATTTTAAAAATCGGCTTTTTTTATTTATTTAAAGCATGGTACTGGATTAATCCATCAATAGGACGCCGGAGTACATTTCCGATCTTCAGCCCGTGTTTGTGAAGCACCTCCGCCAACTCGTCTTTTAGGTAAAAAGCGATCGACCCAATAAAATGTACTGGATATTTACGCGCTTCGTCATACTGAAGGATATAATTGTCCACGAATTTCTCCATTTCCTCAAAAATGAATTTTTTACAGAATTCGGTGTCTTTGTGCTTGATCAGAAACTTTGCAAAGGTTGCCAGATAAGCATTCGGGTTCGGCTCTTTATACAAATGGTGTTTCACGGTGTCCGGTTCAATATCGTATTCCTCTCCAAATTCTTTGGCGAGTTCTTTCGGCATCTTATTAAAATAGTACGCACGCAGCAAATGCCGCCCAAAACGGTTTCCGGAGCAGTCATCCATTGCAATATAACCTAATGACTGTACCTTTTGGTGCAGCACGACGCCATCAAAATAGCTGCAATTTGACCCCGTTCCCAGAATGAAAACAACCGCTTTTTCATTTTTTGGTGTTGTCGCATAGACGGCGGCGTAGGTGTCTTCATGAACAGACACAATCGCATTGGGAAAATATTCCCGAAACACTTCAGCAAGGAAGTTTTTCATGCGATCGGTTCCGCAGCCTGCACCATAAAAATACAAATGCGAAACATTGCTGCGGTTGTGGGAAATATCAAATTTGTCGTCTAGCCTCGTGATGACTTCGTCTTTCGACAAAACTTCAGGGTTCAGACCAAGGGTTTGGGTCGTAAACAAAACTTTCCCGGACTCATCGATTGAAATCCAGTCCGCTTTTGTCGAACCACTGTCTACTAATAATTTCATATTCAGGTTGGCGTTAGTTTTTGTTTTGAGTAAAGCAAAGTTGGTTAGTCCCCTGCCCTTTTGCGCCTAAACCCGGCTTCCATCGACTGTCACTTCGTTCAGTGCAGCGGAAGTTCTTTCTGCGTATTAGAAAACCCCTCGACTGCGCTCGGGGTGACAGCAAAAAGCGGGAAAAGCTTAAAAAAATAACTCCCGCCAAAATCATTTAACGGGAGTTGTAAATATATCAATTATTTTAATCCGGCAATATGCACAGAAAGGTCAATCAATTTACTTGAATAGCCGTACTCATTGTCATACCAGGACACGATTTTAAAGAAGGTCGAGTTCAAACCGATTCCGGCTTTAGCGTCAACAATTGAAGTGCGTGTATCCGAAACGAAATCCTGAGAAACCACATCATCTTCGGTGTATCCTAAAATTCCGTTATAATCTGTCTCAGAAGCATTTTTCAGGACGGCCATGATTTCTTCATAAGTGGTCTCTTTGGCCACTTTAACGGTTAAGTCAACCACGGAAACGTCAATCGTAGGCACGCGGAACGACATCCCGGTCAACTTTCCATTTAACGCTGGAATTACTTTTCCTACTGCTTTCGCAGCGCCTGTCGAAGATGGAATAATGTTCACACTGGCCGCGCGTCCACCACGCCAGTCTTTTCTTGATGGTCCATCGGCAACCATTTGGGTTGAAGTACTTGCGTGAACCGTTGTCATCAGGCCTTCTACAATTCCAAAATTGTCATTGATTATTTTTGCCAATGGTGCCAGGCAGTTTGTAGTGCAGGAAGCGTTCGAAACTACCGTGTCTGTCGCTTTGGCTTCTGTATGGTTTACACCCATAACGAACATCGGTGCATCAGCAGATGGTGCAGAAATCACAACTTTCTTGGCACCTCCACGGATGTGTGCCTGAGCACTTTCTATCGTGGTGAAAATACCTGTTGACTCGGCAACCACATCTACACCTACTTCATCCCATTTTAGTGTCGATGGATCTTTCTCAGCGGTGACACGAATGTGTTTGTCGTTGACGTATAATTTTCCTTCTTTTACTTCCACTTTTCCGTTGAAGCGGCCGTGTACCGAATCGTATTTCAATAAATAAGCCAGGTGATCTACATCGAGCAGGTCGTTGATGGCAACAACTTCAACATTATCACGGTTGTATGTTTCCCTGAAGACAATTCTTCCAATGCGTCCAAAACCGTTAATTCCTAATTTTACTTTTGACATTTCTTTTAATTTTAGTTTAAAAATTATTCCGATACAGGCTATTGATTCAGCCAAGTTCCGGGTTCTGCTTAATGCTTAAGGCTTTTATCGCTCACCTGATTAAACCTTAACGTTTTTATGTAGACATGATATCGGAAACGCGAAGCAGTTCCATATCGATCTCACTTTTTCCCTTAATGGCCTGTTCTAAAGGCGTCAATGCAATTTTATCGGCCAAAACCCCAACCATGAAATTGGATTTTCCTTCAAGAATTGATTCTACCGCCTTCACGCCCAAACGGCTGGCCAATACGCGGTCATAGCAGGTTGGCGCACCGCCGCGCTGCATGTGTCCCAAAACAGACACACGTACGTCATATTCGGGCAGGTTTTCCTCGACATAGTCTTTTAACTCAAAAACATTTTTACCAATTTTATCCCCTTCCGCAATCACCACAATACTTGATGATTTTCCGGAAGCCTTGCTTTTCTTAAGCGATTCCAGCAAACGGTCCAGTCCTAAATCCTCTTCTGGAATCAGGATTTCCTCAGCTCCAGCACCGATTCCCGCATTCAGGGCAATATGCCCCGCGTCACGGCCCATTACTTCCACAAAGAAAAGACGGTTGTGTGAACTCGCAGTATCCCGAATCTTATCGATTACCTCTACTACGGTATTCAAGGCCGTATCGTAACCTAAAGTATGGCTCGTACCGAAGATATCGTTGTCAATCGTTCCGGGAATTCCCATCACGGGAAAACCGTACTCGTGGTTAAAGACTTCGGCTCCGGTAAAACTTCCGTCGCCACCAATTACCACAAGGGCATTTACACCTGCATTCACCAGGTTTTCGTGTGCTTTTTTGCGGCCTTCAGGCGTCATGAATTCTTTCGAACGCGCTGATTTTAAAATGGTTCCACCCTTATTAACGATGTTGTTTACACTTCGTGGACCCATTTCCTTGAAATCGCCTTCAATCATGCCCTGGTAACCGCGATAAATCCCGATACATTCAATATTATGATAGGCGCATGTCCTGACCACCGAACGGATGGCAGCATTCATTCCCGGAGCGTCACCACCGGATGTCAATACACCTATCTTTTTTATCTCTTTTGACATTTTTTACAATATTAAAATGCTAATGTAGCAAAGTTAGCCCACTTGAAAACCGCTGTTTTTATTAATTTAATAAAATGACGAATTTCAAACGATTTCGTTAATAAGTTTTTAATTAACCGAATTAAATCAAAAAAAAAATCTCCAAAAATGGAGAATTTTAATAATACGTTATTTTCTTACTCATCCTTAGGAGGCACACCCTCAGTGTTTTGCTTGACGGGTGTGTCTTCCTTTTTCTTTTTTTCCTGAATGTGCATATAAGATGGAAGCACCTCAGAGTCAGGAACTTCTTCCGTACTACCTTTTTCCTTCTTCTCGTCCTGTTGCTTTTTAAATATTTTGTCTATCAATTGCTGGAACGTATCAAAATCAACTTCATAGGTAATACCTACTCCCTGCGTATATCCAATCCCTTCACCCAAATAATTGATGTCATTCTCACGGTTGAAAAAACGAAGGTTTGCGGTACCATCTTCATTAATACGATACTGCACCTCGACATTCCCAATGATGGTCGATTCGTTGACACCACCCACAGGAACGCCGACCTGTCCGTTAACAGAAACGCGCTCATTTACCTGTGTCGACACTTTAAAACCAACCTGCCCCGGGGTTTCAATTCCGGGTGTCCTGTCAGGGGAAACAACCAAAACATCCACGTTCACTTTGTCATCAGGATTCTGGAATATATTATCAAAAAGATTGACGCCGGCTTCCAGCAGGTTGTTGGTGAAAGCTCCCTGGGTCACACCTTCATTGCTCAGGAATCCCCCCGTAGCCAAAAGCGTCAGGGCCTGCGTCTGGCGGATATCCTTGTCGTCAAGCTTCGTTTGTATCTCAGATTTTAAAACCGCGTTTATGGTGGGGAAATTAATATCAAAATTGATTTCAGGATTACTTAGTATACCTGTCACCAAAATACCAACATTCACAGGCACTTTTCGATTCACTGAGGCATTATCAAGTAAAATCGCTGGATTGGCGTCCGTCTTATAAACCGCCTCCAGGTTCAGCCGCGCGCGCAAAGGGTCTCCATCCCAGTTAATGAAGCTATTTCTTTTTACAGCAAGCACTTTATTAAGACCGCGGTATTTGAAATTGTACGATCCTTCCCAAACTGCAAAATCGCCTGTCATCTGGAATTTACCCAGCGTATTGATTTCAAGCAGCAGGTTTCCATTTCCACGTGCATTCATACCGTGCCCTGACTCCCGATCCAGGATTACCTCGATATCTGCATTGGGTTTGACATCCAAATCAAACTTCAATTCCAGACCTTTGTAATCACGGGTTTCCAAAGATGTGATTCCTTTTAGCAAATTCTCTTTTTCCTTCGGGCTGTAGAAATGCATATAGCTCTTTGACGCCGTGGCATCAGTATTGTTAATTGGAATTTTTATAGTGGTTCCCTCTGCAGATTTTGCGGTGACCCCGATAAACAAATTCCCCGTAGGACCTGAAATGCTCGCCGTGCCATCAATAAACGCAGTTCCGTAATAGGCTGCGTCTTCGGAATCTTTGGTGTCCAAAGCCAGAAAACGGTTACTGCTGATCGCGAGATCAAGCTTCCAATCCTTAAAATTTTTATGCTTTATGGTCCCGTTTACCCTTCCCTCAGTGCCGTATTTTGTGTCTACCAATGTTGCATTCTGGAAAATAAACTGATTTTCGGAAAGATCAACAATGGAATTTTCCCTAAATGAATAATCAGTGTTAAGGTAAGGGATTTTAAGACCTGCTTCTTCAAGAAACAAGCGCCCGTTGATGTCAGGTTTTTTGAATGTCCCTGCAATATTGGTCGTTCCGGAAATGAAACCACGAATGTTTGAAATCACATTCCCTCCAAGCGGACTCAGTGCTGCGATGTTGAATCGGTCGAAACGCATATCAACATCCATTAAGGTTTCTTTGTTTGACACTTCAAAAGTCCCTTCAGCAAAAAATGATTCCACATTGTTATTTTCCAATGCCGAATTTACCGTAAACTTCCTTAATGAATCGTCGCCTTCGATATTCAAACGCAAATTACCCAATGCGATATTGTTCACATTTAAATCGTCAATACGAAGCGTTGACGTAGGCTGAAATACTTTTTTATCCTGTTTAAAGTTAATCTGCCCCTCGAGCCTTCCTGCTACTTTAAGGCTATCAATCGCTGGCAGCACCTTGGAAAGATCTACCTTTTCAAAATTCAGTTTCAGATCTTTATAAGTGGAATCACGAAGCGTACCCATGAACTCCATTTTCTGGTTTTCATGCGACATCACAATATTGTCGATATTGAAATTCTGGAGTTTCTTATCAAAGACAATCTTGTTTTGTCCATTTTCATTTTCATTTAAAAACCACAGATAATCCTTAAACTTTAACTCTGACTTTTTAATTCCGACAACATTATTCTTATCCTTATCAATAGTATGGTAGAAATTCAAATTGAAAAAATCAGTTCCTGCAGTACCGCCTTTAAATTCCGACCGCACAAACATGGTGTCCTTCATCGTTACATTAATGGCACTGAAGGCAGATACTTTATAATACTGTGTTTTGATGCTGTCCATCTCGACGAACGCATTAAAAAGCGGATTCTTGTTATCGATGTTGACATTGATTTTCTGGAATTCGTTGTCAAACGCTTTTACATTCGGCGAACTGAAATTCATTTTGAAATCGGTAGCGTCCGAGTTGATGCTTCCGCGTACAAATGTATTTGAAGCGACTTCAATACCCGGATAGAATATTTCGACAATTTTATTGTAGATGCTAAAATTAAATTTCAGGAATTGTCCCTTCCGGACTTTATTCGGCTTGTAATTTGTGTAAAGACTGCCGGCCGAATTCTGCAAAATCTTCCCCAACTCGGCAAAACGAAATTTCCCCGTCACTTTCCCTTCAATTATATCCGGCGAATTTACCGCGATCGTGCGCACACCGTCATTGTCAAACGACGATTCCAGCGTGAAATCATCAAAGATATAAGTGTCTTTTCTATTTTGATAAGAGCTCTGTGCAATGTTCACTTTCCCACGCATATTGTCGACGGTGGTTCCCGAGATATTCATACGTATATCACCCTTAAATATTGATATCGAGTCTTTTATGAAATTTAGTTTGTGAAGATCGGCATAGTCAATTTGTGTACGGAAGTCGTACCGCCGCTCTTTCCCACTCAAATCGAGCATGCCGTCAAAATCCATGAACAAATTTGGATCGTTAATCACGGCTTTTCCTTTATAAAACGGACTTTGCAAATTTCCGTCGACTTCGATATTCGAGTACAGGTATTTGTTGTAATACAATTTTGAAACCCTGCCATTGATTTTAGTATCCAGGTTTTTAGTGGTAAAACCTTTCCCATCGGCATCAATATCAAATGAAACGATTCCAAGGTCACTCCGTTCAATAAATTTGCCAATATTAAAACGATCAGCGACAATATGGCCAGTGTAAGTCGCATTATCAATATTGTCGATGTTGCCCATATCCAGCTCTGCGGATACATTTCCAATCGCAGTGGTGAGGTTAAAATCAGTCAGCAGCGTTTCCGGGGTGAGCTCTACATTTCCCACGAGATTGAATTTACCCAGCTTTTTAAGCGATGTCGGCAACTTTTTACCGAGTACATCGGGCATGATCGCCGCCAAATCACCATAAGTAGAATTCAGCCTTTTAAAGCCTGCCTTCATGTAAAAACGATCCCCTTTATTTCCGAGCAGGTTTTTAAAGATGATATTGCCGTCGATACGTGAATTTCGGTTGTCGACCAAACGCAGGTTATTAAAAAACAGGTTGTTCAGTGTTCCTGAAATGTCTGATTTCATGTCAAACACCTTGTCGCCACTAATGCCTTTATAAAAATACCTGATGTCATTACTAGAGATGGTTGCCTCCATTTTTTTGGCAGTGATCCTGACTTTATTATTAAAATCGGCGAGTCCACCTTTCTGGTAATCGAGCCGGACGTTTCCTTTAAAATGCGAGTATTTGGTTTCAAGTTCGAAATCATCAAGACTCATGTACGTCTTATCGTAGCGAAATTTCCCAGTCAGGTTTTTCGCCTGCATACCGCGGTAATCCCTGAATGCCATTTTATTTATTTTCGCCGACACTTCAGGTCCATAGATCTTGAAATTGTTTAACGAAGCGTCGAGTTTGGAAAACTCTGCATCCTTTGGATTCGAACGGTTCCCGTCCAAAACGATAAATCGGCTGTTTGTAAAATACGCATTCTGCGCCTTGAGCAAAAATTTATGCCCTGATGGTTTTTTTCCCGAGTCGAAAAGCGATATAAACTTATTGATATTGGATTCATTCTCGCCTTTGTATGTCTGTAGTTTAAACACCAACCCGTCCAGCCTGATGTCGCCAAAAAATAAATCCCCATTGTAGGCTTGGCTATAGCTTAGAATATTGGTTTTGATTCGGTTTGAATAAATCAAAGTATCGTTGTGGTGGTCCCTGATCATCACGCCTTTGAGTTTTATACCGCCAAATAGAGAAATGGCAACCTTGTCTATTTTGATATTGGTTTTAAATTCCTTGTTGATGCGATCAGTAGCATATCCTGCAATTGCAGTTTGGACCACGGGAAGTGAAAGGACAATAGCCAGTGTTAACAATAGCAGAAACATTCCAAGCAGAATGCGGAATGCTATTTTTTTTGCTCTTCTGAAACCTAAATGTTTAATTTTCCTTAAATTTTATTTTAAATAAAGAAGAAACCGCTTTTTGTAAAAAATAGTTACTTTTGGCTTGGTCAAATATAACTCAAAAATCGTGTCTTTTCATGCAATCAGAAGCAGTTTTTATACTCGCAATCGAAAGTTCGTGTGACGATACTGCAGCAGCTGTACTCCATAACGACAAAGTACTGTCTAATGTTGTGGCAAACCAGCTCGTGCACCAGCAATATGGTGGTGTTGTTCCTGAACTTGCTTCAAGAGCCCATCAGCAAAATATTGTTCCCGTAATTGATGCGGCCCTGCAAAAAGCGGGTCTTAAGAAAGAACAACTCAATGCCATTGCGTTTACCCAAGGCCCCGGGCTGATGGGTTCGCTGCTCGTCGGAACGTCATTTGCCAAATCGTTATCATTGGCGTTAAATATTCCGTTAATTGCCGTAAACCACATGCACGCACACATTCTTGCGCATTTTATTGATGAGGAAGGATTTGATAAACCCGAATTTCCATTTTTGGCATTGACTATTTCGGGTGGCCACACGCAGATCGTTAAAGTCAATGGCTTTTTTGATATGGAAATCATTGGCGAAACCACTGATGATGCGGTTGGAGAGGCATTTGACAAAAGTGCCAAGATTTTAGGTCTTCCGTATCCCGGTGGGCCATTGATAGACAAACATGCGAAATTGGGCAATCCAAATGCCTACGCGTTTACAAAGCCTAAAGTTCCCGGGCTGGATTTCAGTTTTTCGGGACTGAAAACCCAGATTTTGTATTTCATCCAAAATAATGTTTCCAAGGACCCCGAATTTATTGAAAAGAACATGGACGATATCTGCGCCTCCATTCAGCAGATCATTATCAACATACTGATGGATAAGCTGCTGTTGGCGGTGTCGGAAACTGGCATCACACAGATTGCGATCGGCGGCGGCGTTTCAGCAAATTCGGGAATCCGAAACACCCTGAAAGCCGCAGAAAGCAAATACGGCTGGAAAACATTTATCCCAAAATTCGAATACACTACTGACAATGCCGCGATGATTGGGATTGTCGGTTATCAGAAATACCTTGAACAACAATTTAATGATAACGCCGTCGTCTCAAAAGCGCGAATCCAATTTTAATTATGCAGCTTTTTTACCATCCTGACATCGACGAAACGACATCATCCTTTGCTTTTGATAAGGAAGAGAGTAGACATATTATTAAAGTGTTACGCAAGCAGGGTAGTGATATTTTATTCGTTACAAACGGATTAGGATTGCTGTTTAAAACCGAAATTGCACTTCCTTCGGAAAACAAGTGTCTGGTAAATGTGGTTTCGATCGAAAAATTTGACAGGCCCAAACCAAGCCTGCATCTTGCCGTAGCCCCGACGAAAATGAACGAACGTTTCGAATGGTTCCTCGAAAAAGCGACAGAAATAGGGATTGCTGAAATCACACCAATCATTTGTGACCATTCTGAAAGAAAAGTGCTGAAAACAGAGCGAATGGACAAAATCCTTTTGTCGGCAATGAAGCAGTCGAACCAGTTTTTCCTTCCCATACTACACGAGGCAATTCCCTTTAGGGATTTTGCCGGCAAAGTCGATTCGGGGCAGAAATTTATTGCCCACTGCGAAGAAACAGGAAAGAGAACCCTAAAAAGCCTTCTTATTCCGAATAGTGACTGCGTGATTATGATCGGTCCTGAAGGGGATTTTTCCGAAAAAGAAATTAAATTAGCCCTTGAAAACGACTTTATCCCAGTGACGTTGGGCGAAACCCGGTTGCGTACAGAAACTGCGGCTGTCGTTGCGGCCCACAGTGTGGTATTTTTTAATGAACAATAAGACCAAATGAAAAAATTGCTGAACCTATTGCTGCTTATCCCGATGATGGGGTTCTCACAGGAAATTGCGTTGATAAAATACAATGGCGGCGGCGACTGGTATGCAAATCCCACATCACTTCCCAATCTGATTAAATTTTGCAACCAGAACATCCGTACCAGGTTGAATGCCAAACCCGCGACAGTAGAGCTTTCCAGCCCGGATCTCTTTTCCTATCCGTTTGTACACGCGACTGGCCACGGAAACGTGGTATTCACGGATGCTGAAGTCACAAACCTCAGGAAATATATGCTGGGTGGGGGATTTGTGCATTTTGACGACAACTACGGCATGGACCAATACCTGCGCAAAGAAATAAAAAAGGTATTCCCTGACCAGGAATTGGTAGAAATACCCGCTACACACCCCATTTTCCAGAAACCCTACGCTTTTCCGGCAGGCTTGCCGAAAATTCACGAGCACGACGGAAAGCGTCCGCAGGCTTTTGGGATTTTTATCGAAAACCGATTGGTTTTTTTATACACTTTTGAGTGCGACCTTGGAGATGGCTGGGAAGATCCTGAAGTTCACAATGACCCTAAAGAAGTCCGCGAGAAAGCCCTGAAAATGGGAGCCAATATCATCAATTACATTTTCAATAATTAGCGATGTTCACAGCGAAAACGATCTGCAACGGAATTTTGAGGGCGATTGGTATACTGGCCCTGGCCGCGTTGTTCATTTATTTTGTTTGGCAGGTTCAAACGGTAATTTATTACCTGATTTCGGCGTTGATCCTGACACTGATTGGCAATCCTATCCAGTTATTTTTCAAAAGAAAGCTTAAATTTTCGCACACGCTGGCGACCATCGCCACCATCATTATTTTTGTATTGCTGATATTCGGCTTGATCATGATGTTTGTACCGTTGGTGCTTTCCCAATCCGAAAACCTCTCGGTTTTAAGCACTTCCCAGATAGAGACAAACGTACAGCAACTCCTTGCTAAAATAAACAACTTCCTGATGAACCATGGTGTTGACGCTGAAAACACAATCAATGTTTCAAAAATAACTTCGAGCCTAGATTTTAACTATATTCCTGTTTTCCTTAATTCCGTATTGGGCACGTTAAGCAGCTTTGGAATGGGGCTGGCTTCTACGCTGTTTATCGCGTTCTTTTTCCTCAAGGATAAAATCATGTTTATCATAGGGATTAAGAGAATCCTGCCTGACAATCATGAGGAGAAAATTTTAAACTCGTTAAACAAGATCAATGACCTCTTAAGCCGCTATTTCATTGGGCTTCTATTGCAATTGTTTATCGTATTCGTTTTGTATTGGATTGTATTGTTGATTTTCGGCATTGAAAACGGGTTTGTGATCGCATTCCTGTGCGCTGTGCTGAACATCATTCCATACATCGGCCCCCTGATTGGATCGGTATTGGCAGCAGTCCTCACAATGATCAGTAATCTGGGATTGGATTTTCAGTCGGAAATACTGCCCAAAACCATTTATGTGATGTTGGGTTTTGCCGCCGTGCAGTTTATTGACAACAACTTTTCACAGCCCATTATCTTTTCGAAAAGCACCAACTCACATCCGTTGGAGATATTTCTGGTCATTTTAATTGGTGGTTTTCTATTTGGTGTACTGGGCATGATTATCGCGGTACCGGTGTATACGATACTGAAAGTTATCGGTAAAGAATTCCTTCCTGATAATAAGATCATACAGGCTTTGACAAAAAATATCTAGGCTTTGGAAGCTTCATTACTATCCCTTGAAATTCAAAGTTTTATTGACGATCATATTGATGCCGACTTGAATGCATTGGCATTCCAAAGAAACCCATTCCCGGAGACAAATTGGATTGAAATCTTAAACCAGATCGCAGCCAAAACCAAAGCCAAAACCAAGCTGCCCACCTGGTTTAATACTGCTGATATTTATTATCCTTCCAGGATTTCGGTCGAGCAAACCTCGTCGGAGCAAACGGCTGCATACAAATCTGAAATCGTTTCAGGAGAAAGCCTGATTGACCTTTCGGGCGGTTTCGGCGTGGATGACTATTACTTTGCAAAAGTGGTTTCACAAGTGATCCATTGTGAAATCAACCCTGAGCTATCATCGATTGTCGCGCATAATTTTAAACAGCTTCATGCCGATAACATCACCTGCATTTCAGGAAACAGCGATTCGATTATTCAAAATTCAGCCGCCGGATACGATTGGATTTATGTCGACCCCTCGCGCCGCAACGATGTTAAGGGAAAAGTTTTTATGTTGAAGGACTGCCTGCCAAATGTCCCGGAATTACTAGATACGTATTTCTTAAAATCAGACAAAGTCTTCATCAAAACTGCACCATTATTGGATATATCCGCCGGCGGTTCAGAGTTGAAGCATATAAAGCGTATCCATGTTGTTGCGTTGGAAAACGAGGTGAAAGAATTGCTGTGGGAGCTGGATCGCAACCACAGGGGCAGTACACAAATCAAGACCGTCAACCTTAAGAAAGATGGCCGGCAAGTCTTTGCCTTTGATGCAAGCGCGGTTTGTCATGCTCCTTTATCGATGCCGAAAAAATATTTGTATGAACCAAACAGCGCCATCATGAAATCAGGAGGATTTGATGCGGTTGCAGTAAAATACAACGTTGAAAAACTGCACAGGCACTCGCACTTATATACATCAGATGAAGTTTGCGGGTTTCCTGGACGTATTTTCGAGGTTCTGGAGTCACTTAAGTATGACAAAACAACCATGAAAACAAAGTTCGAAGGCAGGAAAATTAATATTTCTACTCGTAATTTTCCCGAAACGGTTGACGCCATCCGAAAAAAATGGAAAATAAAAGACGGTGGTAACGATTATTGTTTTTTCACCACCGACGCCGATAATAATAAAATAGCTTTAATTTGTGCCAAAATTACACGACAATGAAATACGCCCTAATTATCTTATCGTTTATTACTGGTCTGACGACAAAAGCCCAGGACTGTGACTATGCACAGAAATTTACCGATAGCCTCGGTACTTATAGGGCTACGGCAGATTATGTAATGACGGAAAAAAATTTCGCAGGAAAATCTGCCTATGTCTTTTTTTCGCTCGTTAACAGCAGTGGTACACCGATTTTAAAGTTACAGAACATCCAAAAAAGTGGTGACTTCATCAAGGCCAATTGCTTCGATGCAAACTCCAGGATTTATTTGCAGCTTGAAAACGGTAAGATTGTGACGCTTCTGCATACCAAGGAGGAGACGTGCGGTACCATGATGCGCGTGGAAGAAGAGAACAAATATACCCGTTTTTTATCTGGGAATTTTTTATTCATTCAGGGCGGTATGGACGATTTAAAGACTTCTCCTGTTTCCCTTTTACGTGTGAAATATAGTACAGAGGTAGTTGATTATATTATAAAAAAGGAACTAACATCAGAGTTGACTGGTAAGTCCTACCAACCTGCGCGTTATTTTCTGGAATACCTAAAGTGCATTGAAGATTAGGGGCATTCCCATTTAAAATCAGACAAGGAATTCTTATTTGAACCTGCAAGATTATAATGCCACCATTCCGAGTCAAACGATTTAAACCCGCTCTTGACCATTATTTTTCTAAGCTTCCTGCGGTTGCGGTTGACCGTTGCCGAAAATCCATCGTAACGGTGTGACGCTTCAATTCCGAAGAAATCGAAAGCAGTCCCCATATCTAATTCTGCGCCTGTCATATCAACAAGGGTAATATCCACCGCTCCGCCCCGATTGTGGATCGAACCTTTCGACGGATCAGCCACATAGTCTGGATTATTGACGATAATCCACATTTTCTTCTGCACGGAAATGGGCCTGTAACAATCGAATAGTTTGATTCTGTAACCAAGTTTCATAAACTTATTATTGGCAACAATAAGCGATTTCACTGTCTTTAACCGAAGGTAGCATTCAGCACAATCGTATACTTTTGCTTTAAGAAAATTATCAGCTGTGGCATACTTCATGTCGAAGACAAAATCCGAACTGTAGTCGCTAAGCCTTACGAATGTTGTGTCTGAGATGATTTCCTGGGCTGAATTGCTAAACGAAATCAATAGAAATAAGAGTAAGAGGAAATGCTTCATATAGGCTGAAATTGGCTTAGAACGAAGTTAGTCAAAAATGAATACGGAACCAATCTTAATTGTAAAGTCAATTTATCACTAAATTTGAAAATGTATGTAACTGATTGTTAACAGCTTTAAAAAAACTTCCAAAAAAACAATTATTTTGTTTGTAAAATATATATTGAACACTTACATTTGCAACCGCTTTAAAACGATAGAGCGTTCTTAAAAAACAGGAGAGGTGCCGGAGTGGTAACGGAGCAGATTGCTAATCTGTCGACGTGCAAACGTCGCCAGGGTTCGAGTCCCTGTCTCTCCGCTGTTTTTTTCGGGGTGTAGCGTAGCCCGGTTATCGCGCCTGCTTTGGGAGCAGGAGGCCGCAGGTTCGAATCCTGCCACCCCGACAGATTGAAGTTCTCGGACGCAGCTCTTAAGCGGTCGCATAGCTCAGCTGGATAGAGCACCTGCCTTCTAAGCAGGCGGTCGAAGGTTCGAATCCTTCTGCGATCACAACATAACCACTGATTTTCAGTGGTTTTTTTATTTACGCACAGTTCCTTCCAAAAATGATTCGTTATTGTTGGACGGTCGAAGGTTCTCCCGAAGCTTCGGGAATGCTGCGATCACAACATAACCACTGATTTTCAATTTCTTTTTTATTCATAAACGGTCGCATTTTTCTATTTCAAAAAAGAATGCTTCGCAGGATTATCAATCGCCTGCATTTACGCATGCCAATCTGACTGTACTTAGTATCGATGGCAGGCTGCTTCAACTCAATCACGCGCAACTAATCTCATCGTTCCGATTAATGTATTGAAATCACAAACAAAATAAGATTAGCAGGTGTTCACGAAATCGATTGATTTTAAAATGCAATATTCTTAATTCATTCTACATTTATTTATGGCAATTTATTAAATTCGCAACTTAATTAAACAAATACCATGTCATGAATAAAAAAGTTGTAATAGTTTCTGCTGCAAGGACGCCTATAGGAAGCTTTATGGGTGCTTTATCCACCGTATCTGCTCCCAATTTGGGTGCTGCTGCCATAAAAGGCGCTTTGGAAAAAATTAACCTGGACCCAAACCTTGTCGATGAAGTAATCATGGGTAATGTGGTACAGGCCGGTGTTGGACAGGCGCCAGCCCGCCAAGCCGCATTGTTTGCAGGACTTCCGAACAGCGTTATTGCAACTACAGTAAACAAAGTTTGCGCTTCGGGAATGAAAGCAGTGATGCAGGGTGCGCAGGCGATTATGTCTGGCGATGCAGAAATCGTTGTTGCGGGTGGCATGGAAAATATGAGTTTGATTCCGCACTATCTTCATTTAAGGACAGGAAATAAATTTGGCCCAGCGACCATGATTGACGGCATGCAAAAAGATGGCCTTTCTGATGCTTATGACAACAACGCGATGGGTGTTTGCGCCGATATGTGTGCCAAAGAGTATGGCTTTACCAGAGAAGATCAGGATGCTTTTGCGGTCCAGTCTTACGAGCGTTCAGCAAAAGCCTGGGAGCAAGGAAAATTTGACAATGAAGTAGTTCCTGTAGCAGTACCACAGCGTCGTGGTGAGCCTGTAATGGTTATAAAGGACGAAGAGTATACAAATGTAAAACTGGATAAAATCCCCACCTTAAATCCAGCCTTTACAAAAGACGGGACGGTAACAGCCGCAAACGCATCTACGATAAATGATGGTGCCGGCGCCGTAATATTAATGAGCGAGGAAAAAGCGCAATCGATGGGCTTAAAGCCTTTGGCTTATATCAAGAGCTATGCCGATGCAGCCCAGGAACCAAAATGGTTTACTACAGCTCCAGCGAAAGCCCTACCGAAAGCACTGGAAAAAGCAGGTATTTCCATCGCTGATGTTGATTATTTCGAATTCAACGAAGCTTTTTCCGTTGTAGGTTTGGCCAATGCAAAAATATTGGGATTAGACAACAATAAAGTAAATGTAAACGGAGGAGCGGTTTCACTGGGACACCCGCTGGGTGCGTCCGGAGTAAGGATTATCATAACGCTAATTAACGTCCTCGAGCAAAATAATGCAAAAATCGGTGCTGCTGCGATTTGCAATGGTGGCGGTGGCGCTTCGGCGATTGTCATCGAACGGGTATAAACCCACAATGGCAGGAATAATAGATTTCAGATGACCACAGCTTGGTTCATTTGGAATCTATTTTTTTTGCACCGGCGCGCCTAGCCCTAATGGCCCCGAAAAGTCGGGTGGCATCTCGCGATTTAGAAAAACAAGGCTTTTTGCCGTAGTTTTTGTTAATCGCGAATACAGCGGACAGGAGGAATAGCTTCTCAAAAAAATAATCCGGGTGAAAGCGCGGAATCCAAACATCGGCTACTTGTTTTTGAATCGGATTTATACTTCAAATTTTAGATTATAATTTTAAAATACCGAATGATTTTCGGACATTTGGAACTAATTTCCAGAAAAAACCAACCATTAATGCACGGAATCTGTAACCTGGCCATTATTCCTTTACGCGCCGAGGCGAGCGACAAGAGTGAAATTGTATCGCAGGTACTATTTGGCGAGCATTTTGAGGTTCTTGAACAATACGGACCCTGGGCAAAAATAAAACTGCATTATGACCAATACGAGGGATGGGTCGATGTAAAACAGTTCCAGGTAGTTTCGAAAAACGACTATTTGCAGCTTTGCGAAGATGCAGTCGTATTGAATGCCGATCTGATAGAATATGTTACCTCGGGAAATAATATCCTGATGCCTGTTCCTCTGGGCGCATCACTCTCGTTTCTCAACCATACAGATATAAATACTACTGATTTTGTATTTGAAGGCATGAGGACAAGTGGTGTTAAGGCCAAGCATGAAATGATCAATACGGCTTTTATGTATCTCAACGCACCTTATCTGTGGGGTGGAAAAACCCCGTTTGGAATTGACTGTTCCGGTTTTACGCAGATGGTATACAAGTTAAATGGATATAAACTTTTGCGGGATGCCTCGCAACAGGCTACGCAGGGCGAACCGTTAAGCTTCATCGAAGAGAGTGAGCCCGGTGATCTGGCTTTTTTTGACAATGAAGAAGGAAACATTATCCACGTTGGCATTATCATGAAAGACAACTACATCATTCACGCGAGCGGAAAAGTCCGGATTGACCGGTTGGACCATTTAGGGATTTATAATGCAGAGACCAATCGGCACACCCATAAACTAAGGGTGATTAAAAAAATCATATAAAAAAAAGCCTGCAAAATGCAGGCTTTTTTATAGTACTTAAAATACTTATTCTTTGATCGTTGCTTTCAGCGCAGCCGCCTTATCCATCATATCAAGGGCCTTATAAACACTTACAAGAGATCTTTTTATATCTAAGTCTGTAGGCTCAGCCTCCATTGCGCGCTCCAAATACGTGACTGATTCTTTCAATACAGCATCCCGTTGCTTTTTTAGTTCATCGTATTTTTTATTGTCTGCGGGTGAAGTACCTAGTTTGTTCATCTGGTCGAGCAGATTTTGAGCATTATCAAGCTTCAAAGCGGACATGTTAAAATCTACACCTTTGTATTTCGGATTAATCTCGGAAACTCTTTTATAAAACTTCTCAGCATTTGCATAATCCTTGTTATTATAGCTGATCACCCCAAGATTAAACACCAGCTCCGCGTTGTTAGGATCTTTTTCAAGAATCTTTGTGATGATTCTTTTGTATGTTTCTGTATCCTTATTTTTATAATACAATACCGCTTCGTTCATCAAAAGGGAAGTATCACTGGGGTTTGCGGCCTGGGCATCGGCAATGGCAGTTTTGACATCATCATTTAAGACACCCTTATCCATTTCTATTAAAGCAATGTTCTTTAAAATCTCAGGCTTCTTTGATTCGATTTTCAAATCTTTCGGCTTCTCATGTGTTCCAATGGTGACTGCATTATTTCTTGCCTCTTTTGTCAAAAATCCTTCTTCCTGGCCAGAAAGTTTGGATACCGCAATAAATGAAGTTCCTTCTCCGGTGTAATTGATTTTTTTAAGTTCGATCAAATATGGAAGCGCCAGATCATAGTCTTTTGAAAGTAACCCGGCATTCGACGCATTGTAGAGATAATCCACCTGTGTTTTGTCCAAATCATAAAGCTGGTAATATTTTTTTGCAGACTCCTTATAATTTTTCGCAGTGTAGTCTTTATATGCGTCATTTTTCAATCCGTTGACTGCAATAAGCTGTGCCGCTTCAACTTGCTTGGTGTATTTGGATTTGCCATTCTTTTTCTCCAGTTCGCTAAGACTTTGGAAGGCTTTTAAAGCAAGGGTGTAATTTTTTGTAGTTTCGACACCCCGATCCGCCAGCTTCGCATACATGTTTCCTTTAACAAAATAAAACTGTGCCCGGTCATCATCGTTTGAAAGCAGTGGTTCTGCTTCTGCAAGGCTTGCTTCCGCTCCGGAAGTATTTCCAGACTTTATGGCTTTTTCAGCGGCTTTTAACTGGTCTTTCTGTGCAAAAGATCCTGCTGAAAACAATAATGCCGAAGCCAATATTACATATTTAGTTTTCATATTAAATTATTTAAATTACTATTCCTCAATATCGATATCCCCATCTGAGACCGGCCCATCGTTTTCGTCGTCATTGACTTCAGAAGTGATGTCGTCGGTTTCAAGAGGCCTGCCTTCAGAAACTGCTTCCTCTACAGCACCTTCGAGTGCTTCAACCTCGTCTTCCTTCATTACTTTAGTTACAGCAGCGATGGAGTCGTTGCCTTTGATGTTGATCAATTTTACACCTTGAGTAGCGCGGCCCATCACCCTTAGATCCTCAACTGCCATCCTAATGGTAAGTCCGGACTTATTGATGATCATTAGGTCATCGGCATCTGTCACGCTGTTAATAGAAACGAGTTTACCTGTTTTTTCAGTGATATTTAAAGTCTTCACACCTTTTCCACCACGATTGGTAACGCGATATTCTTCAAGGCTTGAGCGCTTTCCATAGCCATTTTCAGCCACTACGAGAATTTCACTATTCATATCATTTACGGTAACCATCCCGATGACTTCATCTTTGTCATCCTGCAATGTGATTCCCCTTACTCCTGAGGCAGTTCGACCCATAGGTCGGGTTTTGCTTTCCTCGAAGCGCACTAACTTTCCTGATTTTACCGCGACGAGTACCTGGCTTTCACCGTTGGTGAGTTTTGCTTCCAGTAATTCGTCATCCTCGCGAATCGTAATTGCAGCGACGCCATTAACCCTTGGCCTTGAATATTGCTCCAATGAAGTTTTCTTCACCTGTCCCTGCTTCGTCACCATAATCAGGTAATGGTTATTGATATAATCCTGGTCTTTTAAATCCTGTGTACAGATAAAGGCTTTCACCTTATCGTCACTTTCAATATTGATAAGGTTTTGAATGGCGCGGCCTTTACTGGTTTTACTTCCCTCAGGAATTTCATATACACGCATCCAGAAACATTTTCCTTTCTGTGTAAAGAACAACATGTATTGGTGGTTTGTGGCCACATACATGTGCTCCAGGAAATCCTGGTCACGGGTACCGGCGCTTTTCTGCCCGACTCCACCACGGTTTTGCGTCTTGTACTCCGTAAGCGGAGTACGCTTGATATAACCGGCATGCGAAATTGTGATTACCACATTTTCATCCGCAATCAAGTCTTCAATGCTGACATCCCCGCCGGAATATTCGATTTGCGAACGACGCTCATCTCCATATTTATCCCTGATTTCAGCCAGTTCTTCCTTAATTAATTCCATACGGAGTTCTTTGCTTGCCAATAACGCTTTCAAGCGCTCGATCAGCTTCATGATTTCTTCGTATTCTGCACGGAGTTTATCTTGCTCCAGGCCAGTAAGCTGGCGTAAACGCATTTCAACGATGGCCTTCGACTGGATGTCAGATAAGCTAAAGCGCTCCATCAAGCGTTCACGTGCCTGATCGGTATTTGCAGAACTGCGGATTATAGCAATAACTTCATCAATGTTGTCCGAAGCAATGATTAAACCTTCAAGGATATGTGCCCTTTCTTCTGCTTTGCGCAAATCGAATTGCGTACGGCGCACGACCACGTCATGGCGGTGCTCCACAAAATAGTGGATTAGGTCTTTCAGGTTCAGCATCTGCGGCCTGCCGTTGACAAGTGCAATGTTGTTGACACTGAAAGAAGACTGGAGCTGCGTATACTTATATAAGGTATTTAGAACTACGTTAGGAACCGCATCCCGCTTGAGGATGTAAACGATGCGCATCCCATTCCTATCCGATTCATCACGGATGTTGGCAATGCCTTCAATTTTTTTGTCATTCACGAGGTCCGCCGTCTTCTTGATCATTTCAGCTTTATTGACCTGGTAAGGAATCTCAGTAACAATGATGGATTCACGTCCTTCAACCTCTTCAAAGTTGACTTTGGCACGCATCACGATCCGGCCACGACCTGTCTTAAATGCTTCCCGCACACCCTCATATCCATAAATCACGCCTCCTGTCGGAAAATCTGGCGCCTTAATATGCTGGATAAGTTCATCAATTTCGATATCATTATTGTCGATGTAAGCCAACGTTCCGTCAATCACCTCTGTGAGGTTGTGGGGAGGCATATTGGTAGCCATACCCACAGCAATTCCGGAAGCCCCATTGATCAAAAGATTAGGAACCTTGGTAGGCATTACCTTTGGCTCATAGAGCGTATCATCAAAATTAAGCTGAAAATCCACTGTTTCTTTGTCAATGTCAGCCATAATCTCTTCCGAGATTTTCTTCATCCTGGCTTCGGTGTAACGCATTGCCGCTGGGCTGTCACCATCGACAGAGCCAAAGTTACCCTGGCCGTCGACCAATAAGTACCGCAGACTCCATTCCTGTGCCATACGCACCATGGCATCGTATACAGAGGTATCACCATGGGGGTGATATTTACCGAGAACTTCTCCAACAATCCTCGCTGATTTTTTATGGGCCCTGTTAGAAAGCACCCCTAATTCATACATTCCGTAAAGTACCCTCCTATGAACCGGTTTCAAACCGTCCCTGACATCAGGCAACGCTCTTGATACAATAACTGACATCGAATAATCGATGTAAGCTGACTTCATTTCGTCTTCAATGTTAATAGGAATCAACCTTTCTCCGTCAGACATATTCTTTATTTTGGTTTAAAATTACTTAGTTATAAAATCCCGCTAATATAACCTTTTCACATTATTTCCCGTATATAAACGAGTAGAAATTTGCCTGATTTATTAACAAAAGTCGCGGCGGTAACGGTTAATAAGTTGATGACCATTTAACTTTTATTTTCCGATATTTTTTTGTCAATTAGCTGTCAGCACCCTGAGCAGGTATGGTTTTTGCTTTTGCAGGATATAATCATTAAATTTACAATACCAATCTTATTTATTATGGATGATAATTTTTCACCAAGGGTAAAAGATGTTATTACTTACAGTAAGGAAGAAGCATTGCGTCTGGGGCACGATTTTATCGGTACGGAGCACCTGATGCTTGGCATCCTGCGTGACGGAAACGGAAAAGCGATTAATATACTCAACAACCTTTCAGTAGACCTGGAACATTTGCGCCGTAAGGTGGAAATCCTCAGTCCTGCCAGTCCGACCGTTGAGATCAGTAATGATAAAAAGAATCTCCACCTTACCCGTCAGGCAGAGCGCGCCTTAAAAACCACGTTTCTTGAAGCAAAGGTTTTCCAGAGTAGTTCTATCAGTACAGCGCACCTTTTACTATGCATTTTACGAAATGAAAATGACCCCACAACCAAGCTGTTAAATAAGCTCAAAATCGATTATGATACAGCTAAAGAACAATATTTAAATATGACGCCAAGCGAAGAAGAATTTTTAGACAATCTGCCGAAAAACGAATCTTATAACGAAGATTCAGGACAAGATGACAGCCTGAAAGAAGGCAGCTTTAACAACCCCGCCAATAAGTCAAATAAGAAATCGAAAACGCCCGTTTTGGACAATTTCGGAAGGGACCTGACTGAAATGGCAGAGGAAGGGAAACTCGATCCCGTAGTCGGGCGCGAAAAAGAAATTGAGCGCGTTTCGCAGATATTAAGCCGTCGCAAGAAAAACAACCCATTGTTAATCGGGGAACCTGGCGTTGGTAAATCAGCCATCGCAGAGGGACTTGCCTTGCGCATTATTCAGAAAAAAGTATCGCGCATCCTATTCAACAAACGCGTGGTTACTTTGGATTTGGCCAGCCTTGTGGCAGGCACCAAATACCGCGGCCAGTTTGAAGAAAGAATGAAAGCGGTCATGAATGAGCTTGAAAAGAATGATGATATTATTCTGTTTATTGACGAAATTCACACCATTGTAGGCGCTGGTGGCGCGACAGGATCATTAGATGCGTCGAACATGTTTAAGCCTGCACTGGCCAGAGGCGAAATCCAATGTATTGGTGCGACAACACTGGATGAATACCGCCAGTATATCGAGAAAGATGGTGCGTTAGAACGTCGTTTTCAAAAAGTGATTGTAGAGCCGACTTCCGTCGAAGAGACGATAACCATATTGAATAACGTTAAAAACAAATACGAAGACCACCACAATGTGATTTACACGCCAGAAGCGATTGATGCCTGTGTCAAGTTGACAAACAGGTACATGTCAGAGCGGTTCCTTCCGGACAAAGCCATTGATGCTATGGACGAAGCGGGTTCAAGGGTACACATCACGAACATCGACGTGCCTAAGCAGATTCTGGACCTCGAACGCCAGCTTGAAGAAGTGCGTGAGCTTAAAAATACGGTGGTTAAAAAACAGAAATACGAGGAAGCGGCCAAGCTTCGCGATGATGAAAAACGCATTGAAAAAGACCTCGCTATTGCACAGGAACAATGGGAAGAAGATTCTAAAAGCAACCGAATTTTAGTCACTGAAGACAATGTGGCGGATGTGGTATCGATGATGACGGGCATTCCGGTTAACCGCATCGCACAGACGGAAAGCAACAAACTGGCCAAGCTGCCTGATCTCATCAAAGATAAGGTAATTGGACAAAACGAAGCGGTGTTAAAAATTGCACGCTCCATTCAGCGTAACCGTGCGGGGCTAAAAGACCCGAATCGCCCTATTGGGTCCTTTATTTTCCTTGGACAAACCGGAGTTGGTAAAACCCAATTGGCCAAGGTTTTGGCAAAGGAATTGTTTGATTCTGAAGACGCACTGGTTCGAATTGACATGAGCGAATATATGGAAAAATTTGCCATTTCCCGATTGGTTGGCGCACCTCCGGGATATGTTGGTTATGAAGAAGGAGGGCAACTGACAGAAAAGGTAAGAAGAAAACCCTATTGCGTAGTACTTTTGGATGAAATTGAGAAAGCGCACCCCGATGTATTCAATATGATGCTCCAGGTGCTTGACGATGGCTACTTGACGGATAGTCTGGGACGCAAAATCGACTTTAAGAACACGATTATTATTATGACCTCGAATATCGGCGCACGCCAATTAAAGGATTTCGGTCAGGGCGTTGGTTTCGGAACTTCTGCGAAGATTTCCCAAGCGGATGAACATTCGAAAAGTGTGATTGAGAACGCTTTGAAAAAATCATTCGCACCGGAATTCCTGAACAGGATCGATGATGTGATTGTTTTCAATCCGTTGGAAAAACACGATATTGACCAGATTATCGAAATTGAATTAAGGAAATTATATGCCAGGATCGCTGACCTTGGTTACAAACTGAACCTTTCAGACCGGGCGAAAGCTTTTATTGCCGACAAAGGATTCGACAAACAATTTGGAGCAAGACCATTGAAAAGGGCCATCCAGAAGTATGTCGAAGATGCGTTGGCAGAGGAAATCATTACTTCTAAAATTGGAAATGGTGATGAAATCTTCATGGACCTTGAAGATGATACCGCTCAGGAACTGACCGTTAAGGTACAAAAAGCCGAAGAGCCAACGAATTAAATGCAGTTTTATGATCACAAAGCCCCTGGAACTAAAATTTCAGGGGCTTTTCTTTTTACACTTAAGTTTTTTCAACATACATTTGATATCTATAAGCTTTAAAAATGCACGCAGAAAAAGTTATCGTCGGAAGTGAGGAATGGTGCTCCTTCCCTGCCCTCGGAATCCCTACCATCAAAGCGCGCGTCGATTCGGGAGCAAAAACTTCCGCACTACACGCCATCAATATCGCGCCATTTCTGAAAAATGGTGAAAACTGGGTAAAATTTGATATCAATCCAATCCAGAACAATGCAAAAACCATCATTCATTGTGAATCGAAATTGATTGACAAAAGGATCGTAAAAAGCTCAAGCGGATACCGCGAGCAACGCTATGTGATCGGTTCCGAACTCGAAATCGGCGGGAAAAGATGGCAAATCGAAATCACACTAACCAACCGCGACTCTATGGGTTTCCGGATGTTACTGGGCCGGGAGGCCATGAGCGGAAGGGTCCTGGTTGATCCGGAAGAAAAGTACTTGTTAGGCGAACCCACCTCAGACAGTTTGAAAGAGATTTATAAAGCCGCCGTCACACATCAGGGCGGCCTCCGAATCGGCGTTCTCGCAAGTAACCCGGAACTGTACAGCAACAAACGCATTATGGAAGCCGGCGAGATGCGCGGACATGAGATGCATTTCCTCAGCATCAAGGAATGTTATATGAAGCTTGATGCCACCACGCCCGAAATACACTATCGCGGGGGGCGCATCCTAAACGATTTTGACGCGATCATCCCAAGAATCAGGCCAAGCATTACGTTTTACGGCTGTGCACTGACGCGACAATTTGAAGCACTGAAGGTTTTCTGCTTAAATTCCGCCGCTGCAATCACCCAGTCCAGGGATAAACTCTTTTCGCTCCAATTGCTCTTGAATCATGGTGTTGACATTCCTACAACTGGCTTCGCAAACTCTCCACTGGACACCAATGACCTGATCAAAATGGTTGGAGGTCCTCCAATTATCGTCAAATTGCTTGAGGGGACTCAGGGAAAAGGTGTAGTATTGGCAGAAACCAAGAAAGCTGCGGAGAGTGTCATCAACGCATTTAAAAGCCTAAACGCCAATATATTGGTGCAGGAATTCATCAAAGAAGCCAATGGGAAAGATATCCGTTGTTTTGTAATTGACGGCAAAGTGGTCGCAGCCATTCAGCGGGAAGCATTACCGGGCGAGTTTCGCGCCAATATTCACCTGGGGGGTACCGCCTCAGTCGTTAAAATTACCGCTGAAGAGAAAAAAATAGCCATCAAGGCGGCAAAAGCCATGGATTTAAAAGTGGCAGGAGTCGATATCATCCGTTCCTCGAAGGGGCCGCTGCTTCTGGAGGTCAATTCCTCACCTGGGCTCGAAGGCATTGAAGGCGCTACCAATAAAGACATCGCAGGCGAAATGATTTTAGCCATTGAGGCCCACTTTAAAAACAAAAATTCCAAAACCTTCAGGCATGAATCCATACGTTGATATTTTGCTCCGCAGCGTTGCGGTCTATGTATTCATGCTGGTGGCATTGCGCATTTTCGGAAAAAAGGAATTGTCGCAGTTAAACACGGCAGACGTTGTGCTTATTCTATTGATCAGCAATTCCGTGCAAAACGCAATGGTGGGTTCAAACAGCACGCTCTTAGGTGGCCTGGCCGCGGCATTGGTATTATTTACGCTAAATTTCATCATTAAAAAATTGATCTATAAGTACAAGTTCTTCGGCGAAATATTGCAGGAAAAGCCATTGGTATTAATCCATAATGGAAAACCTGACTATAAGGTCCTGGCAAGCAAAAGCATATCATACGACGAGCTGATGGAAGCCATTCACGAGCACGGCATTGAAAATGTTAAAGATGTAAAATTGGGTATGCTGGAAATTGACGGTAACATCAGCATAATTTCAGGCGACCAGCATTTAAGACAAACCCACTACAAGCGCCGAAAAAACAGAAAAAACCTTTCCATTTCATCATAAAAAAAGAGAGGCACTTCTTTAAAAGGCCTCTCTCTTATAGTGAGGTGATCAACCCGCTTTCTACGTTGACAGTACTTTGCGGCAAGAAAAAACATTGCTTCAGGAAAAATCCATTACGCGCGTAACTTTCTTATAATCAATCATTGCTACAAAATAAATCTACAACATTTTATTCGGATAACAAACTTTAAAATCAAAAAATTAGATTTTTTTTAACCTTAAGCGATTGGTTGCTGGATATTTACAAAGGCTCTCCCCAAATTATTGATGATGTCTGACGCCATAAAAGCTTCCTGTGAGATATCAGGGGCGGCAATATCAGCAGTAAGACCATGAAGGTATACCCCTAAGATCGCCGCCGACACAGCGTCATATCCCTGAGCCAGTAGTGATGTAATTATTCCAGTCAGTACATCTCCGCTTCCCCCAGTAGCCAACGCCGCGTTACCCGTTGTGTTTTCATAAATATTGTCCTGGTCCACAATATAAGTTGGTGCGCCTTTCATCACTATTAACACTTTATATTCCGTTGAAAAACGGACCGCCAACGCTAACTTTTGTTTTTCAGAATCCCATTTTCCAAGGAGGCGTTCCAGTTCTTTCGGATGAGGAGTCAGGATGCAGCCTGACATAAGCCACTGCAATTGGCTGGGGTTCGCCGCCAGTATATTTAAGCCATCTGCATCAATGACCAACGGTGATGTATTCGTTTTTAGGAATTTAGCAAACGCCTTCTTCGTTTCCGGCTCCTGCCCTATTCCCGGCCCAATGCCGATCGCTTGTGGCGCGACCGAAAATTTGATATCGGACAAGTGACTCCTTTTCTCATCGGTAACCACCATTGCCTCAGGCACACTGATTTGGAGAATTTCGTAACCACAACGCGGAATAAAAGCGGTCACCAATCCACATCCCGATTTCAGTGCCGCTTTTGTGGCGAGGCAGGCTGCGCCCATTTTCCCATAGCTTCCCGCGATGATTAAAGCGTGGCCCTGTGTTCCTTTGTGTGCCGAGGATTCCATGGGCTTGTACCGCGTGAGAATTTGTCCGCGGTCTATTTTAGTCGTTTTCATACCTTAAATATAAATAAAATCGACGACACCTGAATGTAATACGGAGAGGCCCCTTCCGAAGCTTCGGGAGGGGCGGTATCCTTTTTCCTCTTTTTCGAAGAAAAAAGATAAAACCAAGAGCGGAAATTTGCCGCGAAATAAAATATTCTTATTTCAGGAAAACCCTGAAAAACCCATGTAAATATTTTGATAACGACAGCGGTAAAATTTTATGAAATCAATAAAAAATAATACATTAGCGGACAAACTTTTATAAAAACCAGAATGAAAAATACCGCGTTGACACACGTCCACGAAAGCCTTGGAGCAAAGATGCTTCCTTTTGCAGGTTACAATATGCCTATTTTATATGAAGGCGTTAATGCTGAACATGAAACCGTGCGCACCGGTGTGGGTGTATTTGATGTTTCACACATGGGCGAATTCCTGCTTTCTGGACCGAATGCACTTACACTGATCCAAAAAGTCACTTCAAATGATGCCGCTGTGCTCACGCCGGGACGGGCACAATACTCTTGTTTGCCAAACAATGACGGCGGTATCGTCGACGACCTGATTGTCTATATGATGAAAGAGGGCGAATATTTACTGGTGGTCAACGCGTCGAACATTGACAAGGATTGGGACTGGATTTCGTCGCATAACGACCTCGGAGTAGACATGAAAAACCTTTCAGATGATTACTCCTTACTCGCAATCCAAGGGTCAAAAGCAGTTGAAGCAATGCAGTCATTGACTACTGTAAATCTTTCGGATATAGCCTATTATCATTTTGTAGTTGGTGCGTTTGCTGGGTTTGATGATGTGATCATTTCAGCAACGGGATACACAGGTTCGGGTGGTTTTGAGATTTACTGCAAAAACGACCAGGTAGAATCGCTTTGGAACAAAGTGTTTGAAGCTGGTGCCGCTTTTGGGATCAAGCCGATTGGTTTGGCGGCACGAGATACATTGCGCCTCGAGATGGGCTTTTGTTTATATGGAAATGATATTAACGATACCACATCGCCTCTGGAAGCCGGATTGGGATGGATTACAAAGTTTACGAAGGATTTTACGAATTCAGAAAACCTAAAAAAGCAAAAGGAAAATGGTGTACACCGCAAGCTTGTCGGGTTTGAATTGCTGGAGCGGGGTGTTCCCAGACAGGATTACGAAATTGTAGATAAGGAAGGTGCTGTGATTGGCCAGGTTACTTCGGGAACCATGGCGCCTTCACTAAACAAAGGAATTGGAATGGGGTATGTCACCTCGTCACATAGCGCGGTCGATAGTGAAATCTATATCCGGATCAGGAAAAATGATGTCCCTGCGAAAGTGGTAAAAATGCCCTTTTACAAAAAGTAATTGATGAAAAGACTGTTACCTGTTTTGCTGTTATGTTCCGTATCGTTGTTCGCGCAGGACAGCGGCAAAGCCTGTGAGTTACTTTCTAAAATAAACAAGCTCGTACAAAGCGAGCATTACAAGCCAAAGCCGATTGACGACAGTCTTTCGGCTTATGTTTTTGATGAAATGATGAACCGGCTCGACATCGGCCGTAATATTTTCACAAAAGAAGAATACCAGAAACTGTTGGTGCATAAAACCCGAATTGATGATTACCTGAACGCCAACGACTGTGCGTTCCTTGACGATTTTACGAGCACCTGGAAAACCGCGCTGCTCCGAAAGAGGAAAATCATTGAATCGATGAAAGCCGTAAATTTCGATTACAATTCGAAAGACAGCGTGAAATTCAGCAAAAAAAACTTCGAATTTGATCTTGTCGAAGGCGATTTTGACCGCGTCTGGAAGAAGCGCCTGCGGTTTGAGATTCTCGATGACATTGCCAAACTCAGTAAAAACGGCGATTCGTTAAAGCAGCACTTCACTGCGCTCGAAAAATTATCAAAAGACAAGATGATTGAGAGCAATTTATGTAAGGTGACGACCATATTAGAGGATTCAAAAGGCATTGAATACCAACTCCAGACTTTTTTACTGGACCTATTCTGCAATTATTTTGACCCACATTCTAATTATTTTTCGATGGACGCCAAGTCCAGCTTTCTTTCGGCGCTGTCAACGAGCAATTTGTCTTTGGGCCTCAATGTCGGCCTTAACGAAAAGGAGGAAATCATCGTTGGTGATGTGGTTCCCGGTGGTCCGGCCGCCCGAAGCGAGAAATTCGAAAAAGGCGACAACATCATCAAAGTGGCCAATAACCGCGGGCAGGAGTATTGGGTTTCCTGTACTTCGCTTGATATGATTGGGGAAATGATTTTTTCAGATTCCAATAAAGAAATTAACCTTACCCTTCGCAAGAAAAACGGAAGTATCGTCGAAGTGAACCTCCGGAAAGAAGTGATGAAAGCGAGTGAAAACAGCGTGTTCAGCTATATTGCTGAGAAAAACGGCACAAAAGTCGGTTACATCAATATTCCCAATTTCTATTCTGATTTTGAGAGTAGGACTGTCGATGGCTGTGCTGACGATGTGGTAAAAGAGGTGATCAAACTGCAGCATGATAACGTAGAAGGCATCGTCATTGATCTTATAGACAATGGTGGCGGCTCGATGGAGGAGGCTATTAATCTGGTAGGCATGTTTGTCGATATCGGACCTGTTTCCGTATTGGTCAACAACAAAGGAAAGCAGAATGTGCTCAAGGATGGCAACCGTGGCATGGCTTATACCGGACCATTGGTTGTGCTGATCAACGGCAACTCTGCGTCGGCGAGCGAGTTCTTTTCAGCAGCGATGCAGGATTACAACCGTGCGATTATTATTGGCGCCACTTCATTAGGGAAAGCGACCATGCAGAACATCATGCCTTTGGACAATAAAAATGAAGACTTTGTAAAACTCACGACAGAAAAATTTTACCGCGTGACCGGCGAAAGCGGCCAGATCAAAGGTGTAGTACCGGACATCAAACTCCCTATGCTTTTTGATAGTGTTACCAAACGGGAAGACAGCTACAAGACTGCACTGCCGAATGACGTGATTGTCACAAAAGCGCGCTTTCAACCCATGTTAATTCCGAACAAAGAAAAAATCATCGCGCTGAGCACATCCCGTATACAAAACAGCGTAAAGTTTAACGAGTTGAAACAACTTGACGGTGAGATCAATCTCATGTACAACAAAACACGCGGTCCAATAAGGCTGACATTCGCAGACGTTTTTAAAGATATTCACGAAATCGACCCGCTGTGGAATAAGATCAAGGAGGTGGCTGAAAAGCCTTCAGGCGTGTCCATCAGCAACACCTCATACGAAAAAGGAAAGATCTCTAACGACGCCTTTGAAAAGGAAATCAGTGATTACCGCATGAAAGATGTAAAAAGCAATCCGTACCTGGAGGAAGCAATCAATATCATCAAAGATTATAACGGATTGCAAAAATGAAATTAAACCACCAAAACAATGAAAGCTAAATGTACCCTGTTGTTCCTGTTCCTGGGAACACTCCTTATCCAAGCACAGCAATTCAACACGCCGGTCGACTACCTGAATTATATTGGCAAAGAATCGGACAACATATCCAGGTCGACGTGGAAATACATGGAAGCGGCCGCACACAGCAAGCGCGTGCGTAAAATCAACAATACACGGGAAGCATTACTCAAGACCATCCAGTCCGCGTCTAAAAAGATCCAGGCACTTAAAGACGGCTACAAGGGTGATGTCGAATACCGCGACCAGATGATCGCTTACCTTTCGATGTCTGAAAAGATGGTGAATGAAGATTACGCAACGATTATTGACATGCAGGAAGTAGCGGAACAATCCTATGATTATATGGAGGCATACATCATGATGCAGGAAAAGATCAATGAGAAATTTAGCTCCGAAGTGGACAAGATCAATGCGGCGCAGGATGTTTTCGCTAAAAAATACAATATCCGGATCAGCAGCGAAATGACAGCCATAGGCCAAAAAATCAGAACTTCTAACGAAGTTTTTGACAACCGTACCGATTTGTACCTGCTGTTTTTCAAAGTAAATTTTACGGAGGGTTCCATGCTGGAAGCCCTGGAGAAAAAGGACCTCAATGCCATACAGCAAAGTGCAAACGCGCTCTCTTTATATGCTGACGAGGGACTGGAAAAACTGAAAATTTTTAAGCCTTACAAGAATGATCCCATGTTGGTAAATGCTTCCAAAAAGTATTTTGAATTTGCTAAAAAAGAAGCCACTGATTATGCCACACAGGCTGCGGCCTTCCTGATGCTAAATCAGAAATTTGAGGAAAGTAAAAAGCTTATGGATGCAAAAACCGACAGCCAGAAAACAAAGGAAGATATCAATAGCTTCAACAAACTTGTGGAAGAGTTTAACAAAGGCGTAAACAATTATAACAAAATCAATACCAAATATAACAACGATCGCAGCAGTGCGATAGAGAACTGGAACATCACCGCCGACAATTTTGTTGCAAAACATGTGCCGGTAGGATAAAAATCATTTGTAAAAACAAGCAGAAACATTATTTTTGCGTGCGTTAAGAAAATTATACAACTATGGGAAGAGCTTTCGAATTTAGAAAAGGCAGAAAAATGAAACGTTGGTCCGCAATGGCCAAGGCATTCACAAGAATCGGGAAAGACATTGTAATGGCTGTTAAAGAAGGCGGGCCAAATCCTGAAGCCAACTCAAGATTGCGTGCCGTCATTCAAAATGCCAAGGCAGCCAATATGCCTAAGGAAAACGTAGAGCGTGCGATAAAAAAAGCAACTGATAAAGATACGGCAAACTATAAAGAAGTCTTATTTGAAGGATATGCACCGCATGGCATTGCACTGCTTATTGAAACCGCGACCGACAACAACAACCGAACTGTAGCAAACATCCGCAGTTATTTTAACAAATGTAATGGTACCATGGGGACGCAGGGATCTGTCGAATTTATGTTTGACCATACCTGCAATTTCCGAATTCCTTCAGAAGGGATTGATGTAGAGGAACTGGAATTGGAGTTTATTGATTTCGGTGCCGAAGAAATTTTTGCCGATGAGGATGGCATTCTTATTTACGCACCATTTGAAAGTTTTGGTGCCATCCAGAAAGAACTCGAAGGAAGGGGCCTTGAAATCCTATCCTCCGGTTTTGAACGGATTCCGCAGATCACAAAGGAGCTCACCGAAGCTCAGGTCGCCGATGTGGAGAAGCTGATTGAGAAAATCGAGGAAGATGACGACGTGATGAACGTGTACCATACGATGCAGGAATAGTATCAATTACGGTCGATTAAAATACATAAAAATGAAAACTCCGGAGGAAACTTCGGAGTTTTTTGTTTAATACATAGGCTGGTGCAGACTCCGTTTTGCGGTTGTGCGTGTTGATGAGATTACCGACACACAGGCCATTAATGATTACATTTGGAAAAAAAAACGTGTGAACTGTAACAACTGAAAACAAGCACAGTCATTAAACCAAAAGCTACTAACCAAGTTTGGAACAAACCGGAAACCATATCGATGACCTGATCAGGCTGTGCAAGGAGAACAGCCGTTCCGCGCAGTTTGAATTATACAACCGTTATTACAAGACGATGTATAATACCGCGTTGCGGATTGTCAAGGACATCCACTGGGCAGAGGACATCATGCAGGAATCGTTTTTAAAAGCCTTCACAAAGCTCGATGCCTTTAAAGGAGAAGTGACTTTCGGGGCCTGGTTAAAACGGATTGTCATCAACCACAGCATTGACAACTATAAAAAAATAAATAAGAACCAAATGTCTTCCGTAGATGACATCCTGTATAAAGTGCCTGATAACGATCAGGAAGATGAAGGTTTTGACTTCGCGGGCCTAAAAGCACAGCAAATCCTGGAGTGTATTAAAATGCTTAAGGACAATTACCGGATCGCCCTGACATTGCTTTTCGTAGAAGGATACGACCAGGAGGAAATTGGTGAAATTATGAATATTAGCGCAGGCAACTGCAGAACCCTGATTAGCCGTGCCAAAGAGAGCCTGCGTCAGAAAATAGACAAAATATAATATGGAACACCACAACAAATATGGCTTTACTCCCACAGATTTTGACACTGAGGAGCCGCCGACAGGCCACCACCAACGCTTCATGGAGCGGTTGGAAGGCAAAAAGAAAGCCAAAAGGAGATTCCCTTACGGCAGTGTACTCTCGGTTGCCGCTACTATTTTAGTTTTATTGGGTATCTGGATGAACATCCCGACAGGAAATGATAAAGCCACCGTACATTTGTCTGCCCAAAACCGGGAGACGCAGCAGTATTTTAGTAACATCATCTGCAAGGAACTTGACGAACTGAAAAAACAAAGTTCGCCCGAAACGAAACCACTTATAGATGATGCGTTACAGCAATTGAAAAAATTAGACAGCGACTACACCAAACTAATGGCAGAGCTGTCCGAGAAAGGCGAAAACAGCCAAATTATCCATGCGATGATCACAAACCTTCAAACCAGGATTTCCTTTTTGGAAAAAGTATCCGAGCAAATTGACAACATCAACAAGTTAAAATCAAATCATCATGAATATCAAAATCTTTAAATGTTTTACCATACTGGTATTACTATTGCAAATGCCCATCGCTAGGGCCGAAGTGCTGCCAGTAAAAAAGGAAAAGAAAATCAGTAAGGCATATAATGTCAATGCCGATGCAACAGCTGAAATTACCAACAAATACGGAAGTATTTATGTCACGACATGGGAGGAAGACAAAATCCAGATCGATGTCGTTATTACAGTAGAAGGCAAAAATGAGGATGTGGTAAATAGACGGCTAAATGCAATTGATGTGGAGTTCAACCCATTGAAAGCAAGGATTGCTGCTAAGACAGTATTTGGATCGTCAACCGGCAATATCAACATGCAGGTCAATTATACCGTGAAAATCCCCCGTAAGGGCAGTATTGACCTAAACAACCAGTATGGTAACATTGTTGTCGATAAAATATTGTCCAACAGTGCCATTGAATGCCACTATGGAAACATCAATGTGGCAGAGCTGCAGGGAGACAGCAATACGATCAAACTAAAATACTGCGACAAATCCGCCATTGGATATGCTAAAAACGTTGTCGTAGACTGCCAGTATTCGGGGTTAAAACTTAAAAAGGGCGTTAACCTCACTTACAAAGGACAGTACTCCAATCTGGATTCTGAAGCGTTTGAAAATGTTACTTATAACGCCGATTACGGAGACCTGAACCTATTGTCTGTGACAAACCTTACGCTACGGGGGGATTATCTCCAGATAAAAATAGGAAAGCTGGATGGCAACCTGGTGGTCAACAGTGATTACAGCACGGTAATTATTGGCAATGTGTCCGCGAGAGCAAACAATATCGCATTAAATCTGTCCTACACTACCGTCGACCTTAAATATGATGAGGACTACAGTTTTGACTTCGACTACAGCCTGAAATACACCGACCTGAAGTCTCCCGGACTAACGTTCCAGGCTAAGAAAGAAAGCGTCAGCACGGCACTATACAAAGGCTTTTACAAAAGCAGCGGCAAAAACAAAATGAGCATCAACGCCGATTACGGCAACATAAAACTGACCAAAATTTAAGTATTTCAATCATTAATTCTAATCAAAAACAAATTTAAAATGAAAAAAACAATCCAAATCCTAGCCGCATTGTTCGTCACGATGGTTATTCAGGCACAGGAAAAGCGCAACCCCGGTCATTTCACCGGCCTGAATGTCACCGGTTCCTTGGATGTAACCCTAATAAAGGGGGCTGAAGGTGTCACAGTATCTGCCAGCAAAGAGGTAACCGATCATTTAAAAACAGAGGTAAAGAATGACATCCTGTACATTTATATGGAAGGCAAATACAAGGCAAAAGGCGAAGTGCATATTGAAGTTTCCTTCAATACCATGCGTCAGATCATCCTTAATGGCTCGGGTGATATCGTTACAAAGGACCATATCGACACGCCAAATTTACAAGTAGAATTAGTGGGTTCCGGGGACATTACAATAAATGTTCGGGCAGAAAATGTCAAAGCATCGCTAAACGGCTCAGGAGATTTAAAGCTTGAAGGGAAGGCTTCAAACTTCGAGGCTTACCTGGTTGGATCGGGCGATCTTGAAGCGATCAGGCTGGAATCCGAGAATGTTAAAGTCAATGTCTCTGGTTCAGGCGATGCGTCCGTGTATGCTTCCAAAGCCATTATGGCCCGGGTGGAAGGCTCAGGCGACATCAAGTATGGCGGAAACCCCGCTGCAGAAGATACCAAAGTTTCTGGTTCTGGAAGTATCGAAAAAAAATAATGTATTGATACGGTTAAAGTTAGTAGTTTGACACAGAACGAAAAACCCCGGAAGTGATTCCGGGGTTTGTGCATTTATAAGGGGACGATGTATGTCTGTATTCAGCAATTACCACTTAAAACGATCAATAAGGAAATACCCAATATTTCTTTTAAAAAGCAGTAGGCGCCATCTTATTTAATAAACTCTATCTTTTGCACTTCTTCAGCATTCACACTGTCAAAGAAGCCTTGTTCATTCATCCATTCATCGCTAAACACTTTACTCATGTAACGCGATCCATGATCCGGGAATATGGCAATAACATTGCTGTTTTCATCGAATTCGCCTTCTTCAGCATACTGCTTGATGGCCTGCATCACCGCACCTGAAGTATACCCCACGAACAGGCCTTCCTTTTTCGCAATTTCCCTTGTCGTATGCGCGCTTTCTTCGTCGGTTACTTTCATAAAATGATCGATTACGTCGAAATCAGTAGCGGTAGGAATCAGGTTTTTGCCCAATCCTTCAATACGGTAAGGATAAATCTCGTTCGAGTCAAATTCCTTGGTCTCGTGGTATTTTTTCAACACGGACCCAAAGGCATCTACGCCCAGGATACGGATATTTGGATTTTTCTCTTTCAGGAACTTTGCAGCACCGGAAATCGTACCTCCTGTTCCGCTACAGGCAATAAGGTGCGTAATTTTGCCATTCGTCTGCTCCCAGATTTCAGGTCCAGTAGACTTATAATGGGCATCAATATTCAATTGGTTGAAATACTGGTTGATGTAAACCGAACCTTTGGTTTCTTCATGAAGGCGTTTTGCGACGTTGTAGTAAGACCGCTCGTCATCAGCAGAAACGTGTGCCGGACAAACATACACCTTCGCACCAAGGCTGCGGAGCATGTCAATCTTGTCTCTCGATGACTTCGAACTGACCGCCAGGATACAACTGTATCCTTTTATAATGCTTACCATGGCAAGGCTAAAGCCTGTATTTCCTGAAGTGGTTTCTATAATGGTGTCACCTGGAGAAAGAATACCTCTTTTTTCAGCTTCTTCGATAATGTATAATGCGATCCTGTCTTTTGTTGAGTGTCCCGGATTAAATGCCTCTACTTTAGCATAAAAATTCCCGGTTAAAGATTCAGTGATTTTGTTGAGTTTTATAAGAGGTGTATTTCCTATTAAACCTAAAACATTATCGTAAGCTTTTATATCTTCTTTCATAAAATAAATTAGTCAAGGCGTGTTTTGGAATCAATTTTTGCGGACTTCAAAACATTGCAAATTTAGTAAAATATTTTAAACTATCTTTTTATTCCTTCTAAATCTAATAAAAAACTGAATTCCTTCGCCAGCTCCTTCAACGCCTCAAAGCGGCCCGAAGCGCCACCATGTCCGGCATCCATGTTTGTGTCCAGAAACAACAGGTTCCGATCTGTTTTCATCGCCCTCAGCTTAGCCACCCACTTTGCAGGTTCCCAATACTGCACCTGTGAGTCGTGTAGTCCCGTAGAAACATACATATTAGGGTAAGCTTTAGCCGCCACGTTATCATAGGGCGAATACGATTTCATATACTCATAATAAGCCTGTTCGTTTGGATTTCCCCATTCGTCATATTCTCCTGTCGTCAGTGGGATCGAATCGTCAAGCATCGTCGTGACCACATCCACAAAAGGTACCTGTGCAATGATCCCGTGATACAATTCCGGTGCCATGTTCGCAACCGCACCCATCAACAAGCCTCCTGCAGAACCGCCCTCAGCGTACAAATGCGCTGCAGAGGTGTATTTTTCCGCAATCAGGTATTTCGAACAGTCGATAAAGTCGGTAAACGTATTCTTCTTTTTCAGCAGCTTACCGTCTTCATACCAGTTCCTGCCAAGCTCTTCTCCACCACGGATGTGCGCAATCACGTACACAAAACCCCGGTCCAGTAAAGACAGCCTCGTCGAGGAGAAATAAGGATCCATCGAGGCGCCATAAGACCCGTATGCATACAACAGCACTGGATTGCTGCCGTTCTTTTTAAGTCCTTTTTTATACACCACCGACATCGGTATTTTTGTACCATCGCCCGCCGTGGCCCACAACCGCTCTTCGGTATAATTGTGCTTGTCAAAGGTTCCGCCCAGCACCTGCTGCTCCTTCTTCACTTCTTTTGCCTTCGTTTTCATGTTGAAATCGATCACCGAGGAAGGCGTGGCCATCGATTGGTAACTGTAACGCAGGATGTCCGTGTTGAAATCGACGTTCGTCACCGGATAGGCCGTATACGTTTCGCTTTCAAACGGCAGGTAATAGGCTCCTTCCCCACTCCAGGGCCTGATCTGGATTTTAGTCAGTCCGTTCGAACGCTCCTCCACAACCAGGAAATCCTTAAATATCTCTACATCTTCGAGCAGGACATCTTTGCGGTGCGGAATCACCTCTTTCCAATGGTCTTTCGACGTCGCCGTTTCCGGGGTTTTCATCAGCTTAAAATTTTCTGCCTTATCCGCATTGGTGCGGATGTAAAAATCATTACCGTAGTGCGAAATCGAGTACTCCAACCCGCGAATCCGCTTCTGGAATACCTTAAACTCCGCTTCAGGATGGTCTGCACTCAAAAAGCGGTATTCCGTCGTCAATGTACTTCCGCACTCAATAACAATGTATTTCCTTGATTTGGTTTTGCTCACATCAACAGAAAAAGTGTCGTCCTTTTCATCATAGACCAATACGTCTTTTGCAGCATCAGTTCCCGATTTGTGGCGGTACACTTTGTCTGAACGTAAGGTTGTTTTGTCCTGACGGGTATAAAATATCGTTTGGTTGTCATTCGCCCAAACCGCACTTCCCGTCGTATTTTCAATTTTGTCGGGCATGACGGCACCACTGCCCAGGTCTTTTATCTGGATCGTGTAAATTCTGCGTCCGACGACATCAACACCGAAAGTCGCAAACCGGTTGTCCGGACTGATGCTCATGCCGCCCAATTGGAAATAACTGTGCCCTTTGGAGAGCACATTGCAATCAAACAATACCTCCTCTGCCCCATCCAGGCTGCCTTTCTTCCTTGAATAAATAGGGTAATCTTTACCGGTTTCGTAGCGGGTGATATAAAAATAGCCATTGTAGAAATACGGGACAGAACTGTCGTCTTCTTT
Source organism: Flavobacterium sp. BFFFF1 (assembly GCF_002256285.1). Classification (GTDB taxonomy): domain Bacteria; phylum Bacteroidota; class Bacteroidia; order Flavobacteriales; family Flavobacteriaceae; genus Flavobacterium. Next base: position 81,318 of record NZ_NKJE01000016.1, read on the forward strand.
AATCCTGGCCTTCATCTCTGTGAAAAGGTCCTTTTGGAAGTCCTTTGTGTGGGCGGTCATTCTCGCATAATACTCATTTTCCTGTTTCAGGTAATCGATGACTTCAGGATTGTCACGGTCGTTGAGCCAGTAATAATTGTCTGTCCTGACGTCGCCGAATTTCTCAAGTTGTTTGGGGATTATTTTTGCTACCGGGGCTGGTAATTTTTCTGTCATTTCTGGATTGCTTTTTTTAGTGCATGAAACTGCTAAAATAAGCGAAACACATACCATTGCAGTTATATTTTTCATGAAATGTATTATATAGTAACCCGCAATTTAATAATTTTGCGTTTACAATTATTTAAAATTATCAACATGTTCGGAGACCTGATGGGAATGATGGGCAAACTGCAGGAAGCCCAGAAAAAAGTAGCAGAAACAAAGCAACGACTGGATACGGTACTCATTGATGAACAAAGCGCTGACGGGCTTTTAAAAGTAACCATGACTGCCAACAGGACCATCCGGTCCATCGCAATCAACGACGAATTGCTCGAAGATAAAGAGCAACTGGAAGACTACCTGATCATGGTTATGAACAATGCCATTGTAAAAGCGACACAGATCAGCGAAGCAGAACTGGCCTCAGCAGCAAAGGACGGTATGCCGAACCTTCCCGGCATGGACCAGTTTTTCAAATAGCCGTCAGACGCGGACACTGATTTTAGACAGGATTTCACGCACATAATCATGCATCACCTCCTTGTAGTCGAGGTGTGTGACGATGCGCAGTTTGCCGTGTCCCATCGAACTGATCGCAATGTTGCGTTCTTTGAGGGCTGCAACCAATTGGTGTTCCTTCAAACCCGCTTTCAGTGAGAAAATCAGGATATTGGTTTCCACAGGCTCTACTTTTTCTACCCAATGCAGTGTTTCCAGCAACGCGCCGAGCTCTTTGGCCCTGCGGTGGTCATCAGCAAGCCGTGCCACATGGTGGTCCAGTGCATAGATACCGGCAGCGGCCAGATACCCCACCTGGCGCATCCCGCCACCAAGGATTTTCCGGATGCGCAACGCACGGTTGATTGTTTCCTGGTCTGCGACAAGCAGTGAGCCTATGGGTGCACCCAGCCCTTTTGAAAGGCAGACCGAAATGGTATCAAACAATTGTCCGTATACCTTCGGGTTTTCCCGCGTGACCACCAGCGCATTCCACAACCGCGCCCCATCAAGGTGGAACTTCAGGTTGTGGGCCGCACAAACCTGTTTGATGCGGGCAAGCTCATTGATATCATAACAGGCGCCACCGCCTTTATTGGTTGTATTCTCTACACACACCAGGCTCGTCAGCGGGCTGTGATAAAACTCCGGCGGGTTGATCGCCGAGGCTACCTGTTCTGCATTGATCATGCCGCGGTCGCCATCGAGCAGGCAGCACGATACACCACTATTAAACGAAGCGCCCCCGCCTTCATAATTGAACACATGTGCCCATTTGTCAGCGATCAGCTGCTCGCCGGGCTGTGTGTGCAGCTTAATCGCCGTCTGGTTTGCCATCGTTCCGGATGGAAAAAACATCGCCGCCTCTTTTCCGAAAAGCGCCGCCACTTTTGCTTCGAGCGCGTTCACGGTGGGGTCCTGTTTGTATACGTCATCCCCTACTGCAGCCTGAAACATGTACCGGAGCATGTCCGGGGTAGGCTTTGTAACGGTATCGCTGACCAAATTTATTTCCATATTCTCGAAAGGATGTCTTATTTTTGCGGAAACAAAATTAAACTATTTATGACAAATACCGAACAAATAAAAGGTATTGTGGAGCGCCTTGGTGCGTTGAGGAGGTATCTTTGACGTTGATGCCAAGCTAATCGAAATTACAAACGAAGAGGAGAAAACACTGGCTCCGGATTTTTGGAACAATGCCAAAGAAGCCGAAATCTACGTTAAGAACCTCAGGGCCAAAAAGAAATGGGTCGAAGATTACCAGAAAGCCACCGAGCTGGCTGATGAGTTACAGCTCGCCTACGAGTTTTTTAAGGAAGGGGAGCTTTCTGAAACCGAACTCGATGAGGCGTATGACCAGGCCAATTCCCATATTGAAAATATCGAATTCCGAAACATGCTGTCTGATGAGGGCGACTCGCTAAGTGCCGTCGTACAGATCACCGCAGGCGCCGGAGGTACGGAAAGCTGTGACTGGGCGGAGATGCTGATGCGCATGTACATGATGTGGGGCGAAAAGAACGGCTACAAAATCAAGGAACTGAACTTCCAGGGTGGCGAGGTCGCCGGAATCAAGACGGTCACACTCGAGTTTGAAGGCGATTACTCGTTTGGATACCTCAAAGGAGAAAATGGCGTACACCGCCTCGTGCGCATTTCGCCGTTTGACAGCAATGCGAAACGCCACACTTCTTTTGTATCCGTATATGTGTATCCGCTGGCCGACGATACGATCGAAATCGAAATCAACCCCTCCGACATCTCATGGGAAACCATGCGTTCGAGCGGGGCTGGTGGGCAGAATGTCAATAAGGTGGAGACGGCAGTACGCCTTCGGCACCATCCTACAGGCATCATCATTGAGAATTCAGAGACGCGCTCACAGCTCGACAACAAGACCAAGGCAATGCAGTTGCTGAAATCACAACTGTACGAAATTGAGCTCAAGAAAAAGCAGGCGCTGCGGGACGAAATCGAAGCCAAAAAGATGAAAATCGAATGGGGATCGCAAATCCGCAACTACGTCTTGCACCCGTACAAACTCGTGAAAGACGTACGCACCGGATATGAAACCAGCGATACCGATGGCGTGCTGAATGGCGAAATTGACGAATTCCTGAAAGCCTACCTGATGATGATGGGCCAACAGGACATCAAAGAGTAAACACAGTGTATAAAAAAGGGCCCGTAAGGGCCCTTTTACTTTATTATTTTCTGGCAGGATTTCCTGCTTCGATCCAGCTTGTAATCTTTGGATCCATCGGCGTGACATCCGATTCCAGGATTTTCTCCAGCCTGCCGTCAGCACTGATCAGGTATTTCTGGAAATTCCATTTTACCGTCGTGGTTTTAAATTGGTTTAACGTCGCATCGGTCAGGTAACGGTACACCGGGGCCTTTTGTTCATTGGTCACCGACACCTTCGCCATCATGGGGAAGGTTACCCCGTAGTTTTTCTGGCAAAACGTGCTGATTTCTTTATTGGTCCCAGGCTCCTGCCCGCCAAAATCGTTGGATGGAAAACCAATAACCACAAAATTCATGTCTTTGTATTTCTGGTACAACGCTTCCAATTCTTTGTACTGCGGGGTATAGCCACATTTTGAGGCAGTATTCACCACCATGACTTTCTTACCCTTAAGTGTCGAGAACTTAAACTCCTTGCCGTCAATATCGGTTACCACAAAATCATAAAAACTTACTTTGGGCTTTTTCTCAGGTTCCGCATTCATATCAGTTTGGATTAATTCAGGCTGCGCCATTTTCTCCTGCGCTGGCATACGAACCGGCGACAGCAGGCATGAAAAGCCGATGAGCATTGCTATTTTTTTCATTGTTTAAAATTTTCGAGGAAATTACTCAAATCCGCCAACATATAAAAATTTCGCGTCTAAAAAACAGCGGTTAACCGTCAAAATGATTTCTTCAGCCGATGTTTCGACGAAAACATTAACTTTCTTTTATTATGTAACGCCGATTTTCTATGTTTGTAAGAACATTAATCCATCACAAATGACACAGGAAGAATTACTCCCCATGGTCCTCAGAAAAGACGACCGTGCTTTCACCCTACTGTATGACATGTATTCGAAAAACCTTTACGGCGTGATTTACAACCTTGTAAAGGACCGCGAAGAAGCCGAAGATGTACTCCAGGAGGTATTTGTAAAGATCTGGAAAAACATTGAAACCTATAACGAAGGCAAAGGGCGCTTCTTCACCTGGATCCTGAATATTGCACGGAATACCGCGATTGACAAGCTGCGTTCCAAGGGCTTTAACAACAGCCAGAAAAACCTCAGTGCAGATAATTTCGTACATCTACTTGACGACAGCAACAAGATGGCCAACCGGATCGATACGATTGGTATCAAGGAATTCGTCAAAAAATTGAAACCGAAATGCATTCAGATCATCGACCTGCTTTTCTTTAAAGGCTACACCCAACAGGAAGCCTCTGACGAGCTTGAAATCCCGCTGGGGACCGTCAAGACCCAGAACCGGAACTGCATGAATGATTTGAGAAACTTTTTACAGGTATAAATGGAAAATACATCATATATTGAATCAGGAATTTTAGAGCTCTATGTATTTGGGGCGCTAAATGAAGACGAAATGAAGGAAGTGAGCGAAATGGCCGCCAAGCACCAGGATATCCGCGATGAGATCCTGTCCATTGAGAAGGCCGTGATCAGCCTGTCCTTCAGCATGTCCCCTTACCTATCCGCCGCCAATTTTGACCGCATCCGCAAACAGCTGATTGACAAACATGCGGGCGTGATCGACATCAGGAAACGCAGCAATGCCGGCGCCTACATCGGATGGGCCGCGGCGATACTGCTGCTCGTGGGTACGTACTACTTCTACAACGAGAATGCCTCTGCCCAAAACCAGGTCGCAACCATGTCCGCTGAAAACAACCGGATGAAAGGCGACATGAACCAGCTCGAGCAAAAAACGAAAACTACTGAAAGCATGCTGGCCGTGGTTCGGGATGAAAACAACATCATCGTACCACTTGGTGGACAAACCGTAGCACCCGAAGCCAAAGCCAGGATCTATTGGAACAAGTCCACACAGGCCGTTTACGTCGATGCAAGCGGATTGCCGGAACCACCGGAAGGAAAAGAATACCAGGTATGGGCACTGCAGTTGAGTCCGCAGCTCGTGCCTACAAGCATCGGTCTGCTTGCCGACTTTAAAGCCAACAACTACAAACTGTTCGCTGTGGACAGTGCCGCGGCACCGCAGGGATTCGGGATTACCCTCGAGCCTGCCGGAGGAAGCCCGACACCTACGATGGAGCAGCTGTATACTTTAGGCGCAATCAAAGCATAACCTATTTCGACCGCATACAAAAACAGCAAAGCCCGTGTCCAGCGGGCTTTTTTTATGAACGCCGTGGCAGGTGGTGCGCGATTCAGCAGATTTTTGTTACTTTACGAAAAAAAACATGTTTGAGCAGATTGATGCCGCCATTTCACGTTACGTTACCTTCTCCAAGGAAGAACTCGATACCATGCACAGCCTGCTGGAATACCGAAAAGTGCCGCGAAAGACCATCATGCTGCGCGAAGGCGAAAAATGCAACTTCGAGGCTTTTGTCGTCAGTGGCTGCATCCGCAAGTATTTTATCGATGCGAACGGCTTTGAGGTCATCCTGCAGTTTGCCATTGAGGACGCCTGGGTCAGCGATACCTCGTTCAGTATCTATGAAGACAAGCCGAGCCAGTTGTACATCGAAACGCTCGAAGACTGCGAATTCCTGGTATTCACGCCGGAAACCAAGGAAATGCTTTTTGCCAAAGCGCCGAAGTTCGAGCGCGCCTTCCGCATCCTGATGATGCGCAGCCTCGCCGTTACCCAGGCCCGGCTGTTCAACACCATTGCGAAGACGGCGACCGAAAAATACCTCGAGTTCGTCGCACAGTACCCTACGATTCCACAGCGTGTCGCGCAACACTACATCGCCTCGTACCTTGGCATCTCGGCCGAGTTCCTGAGCAAAGTACGGACGAGGCTCGCCAAAAAGTAATTCCAACACGTTGTAAGGGCCTGACAAAACAAAATTTGCCGTTCTGCATAAAATCGTTAATTTGCAGCCAAATATACCGACCGATATGACGACAATTACCAGGCTTTTTGACTTTCCCTATTACCAGCTTGAAAAACACGATCTAAAAGAAGCACTGGTAACCAAATACAATGGGCAGTGGGTTGCCACATCGACACGGGAGTATATTTCCAAAGCCAATGCCATTTCGCGGGCATTGCTGCGTATGGGCGTACAAAAAGACGATAAGATTGCCGTGATCTCGTCATCCAACCGCACCGAATGGAACATCATGGACATCGGTATTTTACAGGTCGCCGCACAAAATGTACCGATCTATCCGACGATTTCCGAAGAAGACTACGAATACATCCTGAACCACTCGGAAGCCAAATACTGTTTCGTTTCCGATCCTGAAGTGCTCGGCAAAGTCAATGCGATTAAGGACAATGTGCCTTCGTTGCTGAAAGTATTCTGCTTCGACCACATCGACGGCTGTGACCACTGGGAAACGCTGTTGGAACTGGGCAGCGACGAAAGCAACCAGGCTGAAGTCGACCAAATCAAAGCAACCATTCAGTCCGAAGACCTCGCCACGATCATTTATACCTCCGGAACCACCGGCAAACCCAAAGGCGTGATGCTGTCGCACAACAATATCGTGTCGAATGTACTCGGCAGTGCCCCGCGCATCCCGTTTGAGGAAGGCCAAAGCCGTGCGCTGAGCTTCCTGCCGATCTGCCACATCTATGAGCGCATGATCCTGTACATTTACCAGTACTATGGTGTTTCAGTGTACTTTGCGGAGTCGATTGAAAAACTCGTCGACAACCTCAAGGAGACACACCCTACGGTAATTACGGCCGTCCCAAGGCTGCTCGAAAAAGTATACGACCGCATTTATGCCAAAGGTAGCGAGCTGACCGGCATCAAGAAAAAACTGTTTTTCTGGGCGATTGACCTCGGATTGAAATACGAACCTTATGGGCAGAATGGCCCCTGGTACACGTTCCAGCTCGCCATGGCGCGCAAGCTGATCTTCAGCAAATGGAAAGAAGGCCTGGGCGGCAAACTCGAACTGATGGTTTCCGGAAGTGCGGCGCTGCAGCCCCGCCTCGCGCGGATCTTCGCTGCGGCCGAAATCTATGTGATGGAGGGCTACGGCCTGAGCGAAACGTCTCCCGTGATTGCGGTGAACGACATGCGCAACCATGGCTTCCGCATTGGAACCGTGGGGAAAGTCATTGACAATGTCGAAGTCAAGATCGCTGCCGACGGCGAAATCCTTTGCAAAGGCCCGAATGTGATGATGGGTTATTACAAAGATCCCGAAAAGACCGCCGAAGTATTGCAGGACGGCTATTTCCACACCGGCGACATCGGTGTGATCGATGCCGATGGCTTCCTGAAGATCACTGACCGCAAGAAAGAAATGTTCAAGACATCCGGCGGCAAGTACATCGCGCCGCAACTGCTGGAAAATGCCATGAAGCAGTCGCGTTTTATCGAGCAGATCATGGTCGTGGGCGATGGGGAGAAAATGCCCGGCGCGTTCATCCAGCCGAATTTTGAATTCGTCCGGGAATGGGCCAAAATTCACCAACTCCAAATCGGAAGCAGCTATAAAGAAATTGCTGAAAATGCCGACGTGATCCGCCGTATCGGTGAGGAGGTTGACGAACTCAACAAAAAGTTTGGCAACTGGGAACAGATCAAGCGTTTTGAGCTCACGCCCAATGTATGGTCTATTGACGGTGGCGAACTCACCCCCACGCTGAAGTTAAAACGCAAGATCGTTTTGGAAAAATACCGCGACCTGTACAACAGGATCTACGGCGGTTCTTAGGAAAAGGTTACTTTGTAGTCGGGTAGCCCATGTCTTTCCCCATCTTGTCGTACACCGCATCGACCGGCTCCCACAATTCAATCTTATTGCCCTCCGGGTCCATCAGGTGTACAAACTTGCCATAATCATAGGCCTGTACCGAGTCGACCGGCGCGACGCCCTGCTGCTTTAACTGCGCGAGCAACGCACCCATGTTGGCCACGCGGTAATTGATCATAAACTCCTTCGTGGAGGGCGCAAAATATTGGGTCTTTTCATTAAACGGACTCCATTGCGTAAACCCTTTCTGTGTGGGGTCCAATGCCTGACGCCATTCAA
>NZ_NKJE01000068.1 GCF_002256285.1 Flavobacterium sp. BFFFF1
CGAAGTCAATGTCATTTAAGTTTTCTGTTGGGTAATTAAATCTGCTTATTAGTTCATCTTCTGTAAAAGTCAGTCCTTTGGGATTAATAAATAACTCTAAAGACTTGTCAAGGTTGTCGTATTTATCAATAAGATTTTTAGATATGGAATTTGTCAAATGAATTGAAAATTGAGAAGCAATTGAACTTGCCTCTAACCACCCAGAATTAAAAGTTAAAATGCTTCGCAACTGTCCTTTGTAGTCAACCAACTTAGGAAATATAAAAATTAATTCTTCTATGCGAATTTCTTTTGTTTCGTCAAAATGGCTATTACTTGACCTTACAAAGTCCTTAATAAATTTGATTGTCTGTGCGTAGTCAGACGTTTCTCTTTGTCTAATAAAGTTACCGGATAGAAATGATTGTACATTATCAAATAAACTTGTCTTTGAGTCAATTGTAAGAAAAGCATTTAATAGGGATTCAATTTGTTTGAGTCGTACTTGTCTTGGCGGGTTTGATTTTAAAACTGTCACACTCCA
>NZ_NKJE01000017.1 GCF_002256285.1 Flavobacterium sp. BFFFF1
CTCCCATTGGATTGTACCGCCGTAACCGGTTACCTTCACAAGACCGGAATCTCCAGCACAGACAGGTCCACCGCCTGTAATCACGCCGGCGACAGGTACCGCATATACTTTTATCGTTTTTGATGCAGTCGTCATTGATACGCCACAAACAATATCAGTAACCACAGCACGATAAGCCCTATCAGATGAAACACTGAGGTTCGAGGCGATATAAGTACTTTGAGTTGCACCAGCAATATCAGTAAACGTATTGGTATCTGAAAATGCCGATTGCCACTGGATTGTACCGCCTGTGTATCCATTCAGCGTAAACGTTGCGTCGCTTCCACTACAAAAGTAACCTCCAACGGTTACGGATCCAGCATTCAGCACTGGCGATATTGTCAATACAGCACTACTGGAGGTGATTGTGTCACACAATCCGGTAACGATCACCCTGTATTCCGTTCCGGATAAAGGCAGCGTTGCTGTTTTGGTGATTGTTAGTGTACCTGTATCGTAGTTGGAGTAAAGCTCTGGAGTCGAGTTGTCAATTGTTATCCAGTCAACGCCCGGTTCTCTGTACTGCCAACTATAACTTGATTCCGAACCAGACAAAGCCGTCATGTTAGTGGTAGAACCTTCTGTCCTGCATAGCACGACGGAAATAGGTTGAGAAATAATAACATCAGTATTGATAGTAAGGTGCAGCGTTCTCACCTCCAGACATCCAAATTCATTGGTGCTCTCAAAAGTATAGTCGCCACTTTCAGTATACGTTTGTCCATTCCAATCATAAGAATGGCATGCCGTAGCGAACTCTTCCGTGGCTGTATCTGAATTAATCGCAACAAGCACACTGGTTAATTCACTTTCGCAACCATGCGCGGTCTGAGACACAAAGTAAGTGCCGCTTTCCAATGAATCACCCGAAGACAAAAGGATAAAATCGCTGCTATACCATTTGATATCTGTTCCGTCTGCGATTAATTGTGAAACTGTGGCGGTATTGCAGAAAGACTGATTCTCTGCGTTTGGCGCTGGAGTTGTATTAATCGTAACATTTACCTGCACCTTTTCACTCTCACAGCCATGATCGGTCTGACTAACCAGGTATGATCCGCTAAACAACACATCAATAGGAGAAAGTTGATTTCCAGCCACATCAAACCATTTTATTTCGGTCCCTTCCGCAACCAAATCGGAAACCATCGCACCTGTACAAAATGTCTGGTCCATCGCAATCGGTGCTGCAACACTGTTGATCGTCACGGTAATCATCGTGGGGTTGCTTTCACAACGATTCAACGTCTGCGTCACAAAATAAACACCACTTTCCAAAACGTCACCGCTATCTAAAAGATGATTGGCATCATCATACCACTTTATGTCAGTACCGGATGCAGACAAATCAGCAACCGTAGCGGGATTGCAAAGCGTTTGGTTTTCAGCAGAAGGTGGCGGTGTAACATTTAAGGTTACTGAGACTGCAGCTTTTTCACTTTCACATCCATGGCCCGTTTGTGACACATAATAGGTTCCTGTCTGAATGGCATCTGATAAATCCAAAACATGATTTTCGGCATCAAACCAAACAAGATCAGTCCCAATTGCCGACAAGTCCGAAACATAAGCAACACCACAAAAAGTCTGAGCAGACGCTTCCGGCGCTGGTGTTCCACTTACGATGACAGTTACTGCTGATTTCGCACTTTCACAGCCATGTGCCGTTTGCGTGACAAAATAAGTTCCAGTCATCAACAGAACATTGTTTGACAGCAAGTTGTTATTGCCATCATACCATCTGATATTGCTACCAAAAGCCACCAGATCATTCACAATGGCTCCAGGACAAAAATATTGCTCATAAGATTCCGGCTCGGGAGTGAAATAAACATCTATTGAACCGGTCCTTGCTGTGGTACAGCCAGAAAGATTTATCGCAGCCGTGTATATTGTACTGGTTTCAGGCTTAGCATAAACAACAGCCCTGTTCTCTTCGGCGATATAAGGCACTGTCGCAGCGGCGTCTGAATAAAGTCCGTCCACCGGAGACCAGCTAATGACTGGTGCAAAGTAGGTCGTCAGCCTAAGGTTCGGACGCACTGATAGTTGGTTTGTGCTCGTGAGGCTGCAGGCACCACTGTTATTATCAACCTTAATGTGTTTGTACAACTGGGTTGTAATTGGTGACGATTCGACATCCAGGTTGTTCTCCGCAGTTCCACCGCTATTGTTGTTATTGTAGCAGGTTTCAACGAGTAAATTAGATACGCCGTCCCAAATTAAAGGTGTGCTTAACGCATAATCTATATTCCCGTTACCCGTTGCAGGGACATAAGTCGCATCGGCGAAAACGGTATAACCCGGAGTCTGGATGTAATTGGCCAGTAAAGACGTTGTTGTAAATCCCGCTTTAACCGTGAAATCATTCAGTTGAATTGGCGTTCCCGCAGTAACGGTATAACCAATCGATTTGATTTGGCTTCCCGCTTGCAATCCAAGTGCAGCCAATTCGGACGCGGTATATAAGGCTTGGGTTCTTGCAGCGCCCCAATATCCCTGATAGGGGGTGTAATTTGCATTGCTGCTCGTTCCGGTTCCTAATTTTGACAAAACTTCCGAATAGTCTGCTGTGGCTGTAAGCATTTGGACTGCACCACTACAAATCGCTGCATTGGATGGAGAGACTTCTGCTGAATAAACAACAACTTCAATCATTTTTCTCAAATAGCTTTCACTGCCATTGATGGTTTGGGATGCATAGTAAACGCCTGTAACCAGCGGCGTGTCCGTCGGAAGTGCAGTACCTCCTGACAATGACAAATACCACTTTACACCGGATCCAACTGCCGCAAGTGCTGCAACGGTTTCATTGCTGCAGAAAACCTGATTGCCAGCAGATGGTGCCGGGATGGGCGAGACAAGCAACGAGTAGTTTGGGGAACTGATTTTTGTTCCATTGAAGTTTTTTACTGCAAAATCTATCCTTCCAATATTAGCCTGATTTGGAAAATAACTGCTTACCGGATTCAGGGTGATGGAATAAGTTCCATTAGCATTAGCCGTCAAAGCGCTTGCTGCCGATGAGGCATTGCTTGCCCCATTAAACGGGGATTCCAGTGCGTTGGAATTATTTGCATCATAAGAATAGGACCATACATAAAGATTCGATGTTGCCCAATAGGCAGGAAGGTCAAGGGCAAAAGTGAATGTCACTGAATCCGACTGATTAAACGAAGTGGTACTGCCCGTTGTATTGTTGACAAAACTTCCGAAAACGCCATTTCCGTCTGTGGTTGTGAAAGTACCACCAGCAATCCAGGCATTCGTAATTGAGGCACTGCACTTAGAACGAACCCAAAAATAGTATACGGTCGAAGAAAGTAAGCCTGTCACTGATTTTGTCAGAACACCGGCCGCTACACTTCCGGAAGCTATCGTTCCGGCTGTTGGTTCTGTTGAGATCGTGCTATAATAATAATCATATCCTGAACCTGGTGCAGCTACGGGTGCATTCCAGCTCAGCACAACGCCATAAGCCGTGGGCTGCGTGGCGGTCACGCCGGAAGGACTGCCACAAGGAACGTCCGTGCACGTAATCGTTTTGGTCCTAGCGGCATTTTGTGTGCCACAAGTAGAATTTGTATTGAAAAAATAACGTATAGTACCGGAAAAATTTGCAGACGACCAGGAAACTGGTGTCACGCCGCTGGCGAAAACAGTCGATCCATCAAGATTGGAAATGGTAATATAATCTGTGGCAATAGAACTCGTGAACGTATAAAGCTTGTTGGCGATTACATTTATCCTGGTAAATTCCCCGGCATACGCCTGGGTTGTAATCTGTTCCGGGCTGCCCGTACAGGACGGGACAAAAGTAGCCGATGGGAATAGCGTGCCCGTAAGGCAACTCGCCGTTCCTGTAGGGACAAACGCGGTTCCAGCTACCCATGGACTTTGCGCTGTCCCACAATTTGACCTGATCCAGTAATAATACGTAATGTTTCCGCCAAGCGCCACTCTTGAATAACTCCGTTGCGCGCCATTCACCGAAACAAAAGTTGAAGCCGCCGTTGGAGCGGTATTTGTAGTCGATAGATAGATATCGTAGGCGGCTGGGTCACTTCCCTGGGACTGCCAGTTTAGTGTTACCGAATTGTTCCCTGGTACGGCACTGAGCGTTGTGGGAACACTGCAGGAAGCCTTAATGTATTTCACGCGATCGACTTCCTCGGTTCCACAGCTCGAGCCAGTATGTATCAGGTATCGTACTATACCGCTGATGCCGTTGGAATTCCATACCAGTGGTGACGAACCCGCCGCATAAATAACAGAACCGGTAGTGTTGTCTGTGATCGTAATGTAATCGGTAGGAACACTTGAGGACAAAGTGTATTGCTCATTGATGACTACATTAACAGCACTGTATTCCCCTGCATATGCGTCTGTGACTATGGTTTCCGGCAAACCTGTGTAAGCAGGTGTAAAAGTTGCAGTGGGGTATTGTCCATAAGGCGACAAGGTACACCCTTCAAAACACGGTGCAGCGGTTGGTACATGATATTCCGTAGTTCCCCCAAAACCGAGTTGAGAAATCTGATTGGCTCCCCAACCAAATAGCGAACCATCTTCCTTAATAGCAAACACATGGGTGAAACCTACGGTTGCTGCCGCCCAATTCGTGTCTGTTCCTACCTGAACTGGGGCTGTTTTACCAATAATTGTGTTGTCGCCCAGTTGCCCTTTCGTATTGTCACCCCAGGCCCATAAAGTCCCGTTTGTTTTAATTCCGAGGCTGGTAATTCCTCCCGTATTGATTGCCTTCCAGGTATCTGTTCCAACTTGTAACGGCACTTTGCTATTGACCGTCGAACCAATCCCAAGCTGCCCGCTTCCATTTTCACCCCAGGTCCAAAGCGTCCCATCAGCTTTTAATACGAATGTTGACGCACCACGAACCACCACCGACTCCCAACTGGTCGCAATGCCAATCTGGATGGGCGACAATGCCTGTGTGCCAACGCCGTTATTTCCAAGTTCTCCATCGGTGTTACGTCCCCATGCCCAAAGCGTGCCGTCAGATTTGATTGCAACGGTATGCGAGGACCCTTGTCCTACCGATTTCCAGGTAGCGGTACCTATTTGAACAGGGCTAAAGCGATCCGTGGTAGTGCCATCACCCAATTGCCCATTTGCATTGTAACCCCAGGTCCACAACGTACCGTTATTCTTTATCGCAGCGGTGTGCGAAGTCCCGGCCGAAACAAATTTCCAATCCGCCGCCGTACCAATTTGCACCGGAGCGTTTTGCTGCACTTGTCCGCCATTTCCTAACTCACCGTGGGCGTTGCCACCCCAGGCCCAAAGTGTCCCATCACCTTTAATGGCAATACCATAGGCAGAAGTAATGCTGCTGTTTCCCATACTCAGCATCTTCCATGACGAAGTACCGACCCTTACCGGAACTGTCCTATTTGTAACGTCGCCGAGGCCTAACTGCCCAGCGGCATTATATCCCCAGGTCCAAAGACTGCCATCGGGTTTGAGTGCTCCGCCGGTCTGATAACCCGCAGCAGCAAATTTCCAGCATTGACCCAAGGCGTTGAAAGAAACTAGAAACAATGTAAAAAGCGTTAAGCACGTAATTTTAATTTTCATAGTATGTGTGATAAAGCGTGATAAGACGAATCTAAATTAAAAAGTCATCAAAAATAGTGTTAATTTTTAATAATCTGATTACTAACTTTTAAGAAAGTATTAACAAGTATTTTGACTACATAAGACCAAACTGATCGCTCCTGCATTTCCGGATGAGAAACAGCGCGCTTACCAGTCATACGAAATCAGCCAGATAATTCTTTTATAAAAAAAATGATTTCTGGAACAACCGTTTCAAAATAAATTTTATATTTGCACCGTAATTCAGAATAAAATGGCACGCGCAATCGAATTTAATGAATGTGAGAAGATTGACAAGGCAATGAATGTCTTTTGGGAAAAAGGATATAATGGCACGTCAATGCAGGATTTGGTAGATGCCATGCAGATCAACAGAAGCAGTTTATACAACACCATCGGTGATAAACACCAACTTTTCATGAAGTGTATTAGCAATTATTTCGATAACGCGATGAAGGAGATTAGAGAAAAAGTTGCCAAAGAAACTTCTGCCAAACAAGCGCTTATCAATGTCATCAAAGACAAAGCAGGTTGGATTGTAGATTGTGAAAAAGGCTGCCTGGGAATAAAAACGATATTTGAAATCGCTCCTGAGGACAATGAAGTTCGTAACTTAATGAATAAAAACAACAACATTTTCCTGGATTTCCTGGCTGAAACCGTTCAGAAAGCGATGGATGATGGAGAAATGGATAAGTCGGAAGATGCATCCTTAATGGCAGAATATATTATGACATCATTTACCGGTTGGAAACAGTCATACATTTTGCACAGGGATCCTATCAAAATCAAAAAAATGTCCGAATTCCTGATTAAAAACATATTCAAATAATACGTTTTTTTTTCGCTAATTCTGGAACGTTTATTTCAGAAAATAATATTTAATACGCATATTTTTTTTTTATCTAACAGCGCTGATTCTGAAACGATTGTTTCAGAATATAGTTCGAATTAATTCAATGTATATTATGAAAAACAGCATCAATTCTGGAACGTTTATTTCACAAAAGATCTTCAACAAAATACCTAATTCAAAACCATTCTCATCTATGAAAAACATTACCCTTTTAAGTTTAGTCGCAGCTTTCCTGATCAGCTGCTCCGGGAAAGATGCCGGAGCACCCGCACAGGCACCTGCCACATTGCCAGTTTTAAGTATTGCAAACCAGACTGCAACCACCGATACCGAATTTCCTGCCGCCATTCAGGGAAAAACAGACGTTGAAATCCGCGCGCAGGTCAATGGTACCTTAGATAAAATTTTTGTCGATGAAGGCGCGTATGTTACACAAGGGCAACCGTTGTTTAAAATCAATGACAATCCTTACCGCCAACAATACAACAACGCCAAAGCGAGCCTCAATGCCGCCGAAGCAAGCGTTGCCAATGCCCAGATTGAGGTCGATAAGCTTACGCCGTTGGTACAAAATAAGGTAGTTTCAGATTTCCAACTAAAGACTGCTAAGGCAAATCTTAGTATTGCAAAGGCCAATGTGGAGCAAATGAAAGCCAATGTTGCCAATGCCGAAATCAACCTGAGCTATACTTTGATTAAAGCGCCGGTAAGCGGATACATTGGCCGGTTGCCCAGAAAACAGGGCAGTCTGATCAGCCCGAATGATCCTGAATCACTCACAACATTATCAGATACAAAAGAGGTGTATGCCTATTTCTCTCTTGGAGAAAACGAGTTTATCAAATTCAAATCTTTGTATAAAGGCAATACGATTGCAGATAAATTAAAGCAATTGCCGCCAGTGTCACTTGTGCTGGCTGATAATTCTGAGTACACACAGACGGGCAGAATCGACATGGTCGATGGGCAGTTTGACAAAACTACCGGCGCGATTACCTTAAGGGCCAAGTTTCCAAACACAAACGGACTTCTACGCTCCGGTAATACCGGCCGCGTGAAAATCAGCCTGCAGCAACAAAACAGCATCGTCATTCCGCAGGAATCAACCATCGAAATCCAGGATAAGATTTATGTATTTCTCGTGGATGCTAACAATGCAGTCACGCGACAGCCCATCATCGTTTCTGGAAAAAGTGGCACCGATTATATTGTGACCGATGGCATCAAAACCGGGGACAGGATTGTCTTAAAAGGATTTGAAAATCTACCTGATGGTGCAACAATCGTTCCGGAAAACCCTAAAAAGACCGTTGCCAAAATATAACTAAACCCTAACGCAATCATTATGTTACAAAAATTTATTGACAGGCCAGTCCTGTCGACAGTCATCGCCATTCTTATAGTGATCCTCGGGGCAATCGGTTTAAGGACGCTTCCCTTACAGCAATTCCCGGATATAGCGCCGCCAGCGGTACAGGTTGTGGCCCTTTATCCCGGCGCCAATGCCGAAACCGTGCTGCGTTCCGTAGCACCATCGCTTGAAGAAGCCATCAACGGTGTGGAGAATATGAGTTACATGAGTTCTACTGCCAGTAACGATGGCTCCTTAGTAATTACCGTGAATTTTAAACTTGGAACCAATCCCGACCAAGCTGCCGTTAACGTGCAAAACCGCGTATCGCAGGCTACCAGCCAATTGCCTCAGGAAGTCGTACAGGCAGGGATTTCGACTACCAAGCAGCAAAACAGCCTGTTGATGGTGGTGGATATGTATACTGAAAACGAAAAACAGTACGACCAGACTTTCTTAGCCAATTACGCACAGATCAATATCGTTCCCGAGATCAAGAGAATTCCAGGGGTTGGGCAATCCATCATCTTTGGAAGCAGTAAAGATTACTCGATGCGGGTGTGGCTGAATCCTGCAAAAATGGCTTCATACAACCTCACAACCAGGGAAGTTATGGCCGCAATTCAGGATAAGAATCTGGAAGCAGCGCCGGGCCGTTTTGGTGAAAGCAGTAAAGAAGCGTTCGAGTATGTCATCAAATACAAAGGAAAACTGAACAATCCCGGTCAATATGAAAACATCGTAATCCACTCCAATGCCGACGGCTCCGTCCTGAGGCTGAAAGATGTTGCCCGCATCGAATTTGGTTCCTATTCTTATGGCAGCACAACCAAGGTCAACGGCAAGTCCGGTTTAAATATCGCCGTTTACCAATTGCCAGGATCCAACTCCAGTGATGTGCAGATTGCCGTCAGGGAAATGATGGAAAAAGCATCAAAAGACTTTCCAAAAGATGTGAAACACCTCATTTTATACAACACCAAGGACTCGCTTGATTTGTCCATCGCACAGGTAAAATCCACGTTGATCGAGGCTTTTATTCTTGTATTTATCGTCGTATTCCTTTTCCTTCAGGATTTCAGGGCCACGCTGATTCCGGCTATTGCGGTACCGGTTTCGATCCTTGGGACATTTTTCTTTATGCAGGTCTTCGGATTTTCGGTAAACCTATTGACGCTTTTCGCTTTGGTATTGGCCATCGGAATTGTAGTCGATGATGCCATCGTCGTAGTTGAAGCAGTACATGAGAAAATGCACAGCAAGCGCCTTTCTGCCAAAGCCGCAACGACATCCGCAATGAGCGAAATTACCGGCGCGATTATTTCCATTACGTTGGTTATGTCCGCGGTATTCCTTCCCGTCGGATTCATGCAGGGATCGACCGGTGTTTTTTACCGACAATTTGCCTTTACATTGGCAATCGCCATTGTCATTTCGGCGGTAAATGCGTTGACATTAAGCCCGGCACTTGCAGCCTTGTTTCTAAAAGACGTTCCGCACGATGACGAACATCAGGAAGCAAAGCCGAAAAATTTTAAGGAAAAATTCTTCGCGGGTTTCAATTCCGGATTTACAAAACTGACCAATAAATATGTGAGCAGCCTGCGTTTCCTGATAAAATTCAGATGGCTCAGCCTAGGTGGACTGGCGGTCGTGATCCTGGCTACAGTATATCTTGTAAAAACGACACCAACCGGATTTATCCCATCTGAAGACCAGGGATTTATTGCGATCTCGATGTCGATGCCAGCCGGTGCGTCTCTTGACAGAACCAAAGCCGTGATGACAGAAGTAGAAACTGCTTTGGGTACCATGCCATCAAAAAAAACCCTGATGAAACTTTCCGGATTCAATCTGTTGACACAATCAAGCAGTCCATCCGCAGGTGTGGCATTCATTTTATTAAAACCAGCTAAAGAGCGCGGCGAAATACAGGATATCAATGACATCATGAATGACGTCCGTGGCAAGCTAAGTAGCATTAAGGGCGCGGGTTTCTTCGTATTTACGTTCCCTACCGTTCCGGGCTTTAATAACGTCGACGGTCTTGACATCGTGTTGAAGGATAAAACCGGCGGCGATGTGGGCAAGTTCAGCGCCATCAGCAGCAAATTTATTGGCGAACTGATGAAACGTCCTGAAATCGCCGTGGCTTTCACCAGTTTTAAAGCGGACTACCCGCAATTGGAAATGGAAATTGACGATGTCAAAGCGGAGCAGCTTGGTGTAAGTGTCCGGGATATACTGCAAACCATGCAAACGTACTTTGGAAGCGCCCAGGCGTCAGATTTTAATCGCTTTGGTAAATATTACAGGGTGATGGTTCAGGCTGATGTAGCCTACCGGGACAAACCTGAATCGATGAACGGCATTTTCGTAAAAAACCGCCAGGGCGAAATGGTACCGGTTTCAACGTTGGTCAGGTTGAGGCCGACCAACGGCTCTGAGAGCGCTTCCCGATACAACCTGTTTAATTCAATTGCCGTAAACGCGATTGCCAAGCCGGGAATCAGCTCCGGTGATGCCATCAAGGCGGTCCAGGAAGTGGCCGAAACGCAGTTGCCTAAAGGCTACGTAATCGAATTTTCAGGATTGACGAAAGAAGAAATTACGTCATCGGGGCAATCGGCGGTTATTTTTGGACTGAGCTTATTATTCGTGTTCTTTTTACTCGCTGCCCAATATGAAAGCTATATCCTGCCGGCAGCCGTTCTTTTATCCATACCTACAGGAATCCTTGGGGTGTTTATCGCTATCGGGCTGGCCGGAATCGAGAACAACATTTATGTGCAGGTTGCCCTGATTATGCTTATCGGACTGCTGGCTAAAAATGCGATTTTGATTGTAGAATATGCAATCCAGCGGCGACGCGCAGGGAAATCACTTATCGCATCATCCATCGAGGCAGCCAAACTGCGCTTGCGCCCAATCATCATGACATCCTTCGCCTTCGTTGTCGGGTTAACGCCGATGATGCGAGCGACCGGGCCATCCGCTTTGGGAAATCATTCCATCAGTATTGGTGCTGCAGGCGGCATGGTCTCAGGAGTTATCTTAGGAATTTTCATAATACCGGTACTTTTTATCGTGTTCCAATACCTGCACGAATTGGTTTCGGGAAAACCATTGGCCGTAACCCACAACGAAGAAAAAATTTAACCTTAACCTAAGTACAAAATATCATGAACAAATATATAAAGAAACCAATCAGGCTGCTGCTTTTACTCGTGGCCGCCGGAAGTTTTGCTCAACAAAAGGCAGTTGCAGAATTACCGGGCAATTATCTCAATGCGCCTTCCTCCGATACTACAAATATTGCCGATGTAAAATGGAAAGATTTTTTCGCTGAAAAGGACCTGCTTGCCATGCTCGACAATTCATTGGCAAAAAACAATACTCTGCAGGTTGCCGACAAGAATATTGAGATTGCGAATTTACAGCTCAGGCAATCAAAGTGGAATTCTGTCCCGCAGGTTAATGCTTTTATGAACGTTTCCAGCAACCGCCTTTCTGAAAACAGCCTGAATGGCATTAATGCGAATCAGGCGTTAGGGAAGAATCACATCGAAGACTATACTGCCGGGCTGAACCTTTCTTGGGAGGCAGACATTTGGGGTAAATTCAGGAATCAAAAAGCCAAAGCACGGGCAGAATATTTATCAACAACAGAGGCGAAAAAGGCTACCCAAACCGCAGTTGTTGCCAATGTGGCCAAAAGCTTTTATAACCTATTGATGCTTGACGCGCAGCTGGATATTGCCCGCCGTACACTGTTATTAAATGATAGTATTGTTTTTATGGTTAATCTGCAATATGAGTCGGGACAAGCAACATTGCTCGCCAAACAGCAGGTGGAAGCCCAGCGGTTGGTTGCAGCAAAATTAATACCTGAACTGGAACGCAATATTGCTTTACAGGAAAATGCTATTGGAATATTGTCTGGAGCCTTTCCGGAACAAAAGCAAAGAAGCAGCATGTTGAATGAATTGGCAATTGCGGATAATCTGAGTGCCGGAATTCCTTCGCAATTGCTTAGCAAACGTCCCGATGTCAGGAATGCCGAATTAAACTTACAGGCAGCAAACGCCAAAGTTGGGATTACAAAGGCATACTTCTACCCTACGCTCACAATCACCGCTGCCGGTGGCGTAAACTCATTTGAGTCGAGCAACTGGTTTACGATACCAGCGTCGTTATTCGGAAACATTGCGGGAGGATTAACCGCGCCACTTTTGAACAGTAAAAAAATCAGGACGCAATATGAGATCTCAAAAATCGAGCGGGACCAGGCTGTTGTACAATTTCGTCAAACCGTGCTTGTAGCAGTCACAGAAGTGACCAATGCGCTCGTCAGCATTGAAAAACTGAAAATGCAATATCAGCTTTCTGAGGAGCGCACTGTGACTTTACAACAAACGGTAAAAAATGCTACGCTCCTATTCCGGAATGGCCTTGCAAATTATATCGAGGTGATTATCGCCCAGGGAAATTTATTACAGTCTCAGCTGGAACTGGCCTCGATAAAAAAAGACAGGCTGGCGGCAAATGTAGAACTCTATCGGGCTTTAGGCGGTGGCTGGGAATAATAAATCGAATCTGATGGCCAAATACATGGTGCCGATATTGTTGCTGTTCACGGCAGCATTGCACGCTCAAACGGACAAATTCATTGGAAACTGGGCGAACGGCGACGAAAGCCTGACCGTAGAGATTTATATACAAAACGGGAACTATTATGCTAAAGCGGTTAAATCTGAACATCCGGAATTGATCGGAAAAGTGGTATTGGTTCAAATGGAAAAAAAGTCAGATACCCAATTGTATGGTGGAACGTATTATGATGAAAAGTTAAAAACCGAATATGAGGCCAAACTGAAGATAATACTTCCTGATACCATTCGTTTAACAGTAATGTATGGGCTGTTTCATAAAACCATTTACTGGCATAGAATTTTTCTTTAACAAGTGATTACAAAAAACAGATAAGATATGATCAACCTAAAAACCTTCAAAAATATACTTACCAATGGTTTCAAAACACCGGGTAACCAAGACGAATCTGATGGCAGAAATACAAAAAATGTTTCCACATTAAAGTTTGAGTCATTGGCCTATCTAGCCTATAAAAATCAAAATGCAAAAGATGTAAAGACACCCGACGCAAATGAATTTCCGAAAGTATATTTTGGAGATGAATGGGCATTTTAACCTGAAGTATTATTTTTTAGCAAAAAAAAATCCCGCTCTAAAGGCGGGATTTTTCTATTTATATGATTTAGATTATTTCTTGATGATCCTCAGGGATTTTGTTTTGCCATCCTGCATCACAATCACGTTGTACACGCCTGATGGATAACGCTGCCCGACCTGCTCTGCCTTAAAGGCTTCCGGAGCCAGTTCCTGCTGCTCAACAAGTTTACCGGCCATATCGTAAATCAACAGCGTGATGTTCCCCGTTCCTGCACCCCTTACGTCAAAATTGAAATAATTGTCACTTGGATTTGGATAAGCAATGACTTCAAACGGTATCCGCTGAGCCCCTGCATTGGTATCTTGTGGAGCGCCCTTGATGATCGTACAATCCTTATAGTAAACGGTGATGACGTTGCTGTATACTTCTGAACAAGCACCGCTGTTAAAGCGTATCCTATAGTAATTTGCGCCTGCCACTGCATTCGAGACCGAATAGCTTGTACCTGTTTGCCCGGCTATATCGGTGAAGCCTGTGCTTGCAGATGTCGTTGATGACTGCCATTGGATGCTGCCTACATATCCCGCTGCCACGGTAAGCACCTTGGAAGAATCGTTAAGGCACAATGCGGTTCCTGTGGAAGTTCCCGCCGGAGTCGTAGTGTTTGCCTTGATGCTTTTTGCAGCTGCAAGCGGATCCACAGTGATGACAAGCATATCAGAGTAAGCCACACAAGCATTGTTGGAAGCCGAAATCCTGTAAGCGATGCTGGCCGTAAGGTTCGTAATCACCAGCTGGTTGTTGGTGATTGCACTCGACACCATGGTCCAGGTTGGTGTTGCCGAATTGTAATTGGTTGATTTCTGCCATACAATAGTCCCAGAAGTCGGGCCATTCAGCGTAATGGTAGTTCCAGAACCCCTGCATACAGAAGTAGATGACGCGCTAAGCGTTCCAGCTACTGGAGGAGCGCTGATATTTAATAACAGACCTGCGGAAAAAGCCTGAGGGCCGCATCCATTGTTTAGCGCTCTAACCCTAAACCACGTCGGGACATTAATCGTCGCATTGTAAAC
This sequence comes from Flavobacterium sp. BFFFF1, assembly GCF_002256285.1. Taxonomy (GTDB): domain Bacteria; phylum Bacteroidota; class Bacteroidia; order Flavobacteriales; family Flavobacteriaceae; genus Flavobacterium. The sequence continues at coordinate 14,136 of NZ_NKJE01000017.1, forward strand.
CGGAGCCGTTTCTGATGCAATATCGGTATAGTTGACATTGTCCGGTGACGACTGCCATTGGATGGTGCCGCTGTAGCCTGTGACTTTCAAAGCCTTGGCCACGCCCGGACAGGTGGTCGCGTCGCCACTCACTGCAGATACCGTACCGCCTTTCGATTGGTTTACCGTAACCACAACGATTGCTGATGTCGCCGATGAACACGCACCGATACTTACTATAGCCCTGTAGGCACGTGATACGGCTAGGTTTCCTGTCGGAAGTGCCGCAGTGTGCAGTGAACTGTTGAACCACGTCGGATTTGGATCCGTCCAGTTGGTCGAAGCCTGCCAACTGATATAAGCGCCAGCGGTATATCCTGTAAGGTTCAGCGTCGTGCCCGAGCCGTAACATACATTAAGGTTGTCTGCCGCTATCGAACCTGACACCGCAGTAGCGTTGATCGTGTATACTACCACGTCAGTATACACCGCGCTGCAGACACCATTGGTAATCCTAGCCCTGAAATACACTTGGCCCTGGATATTCGTTAATAGATAATTCGGTGTCGAAATACTGGTGGAAGCTGTTCCAAAAGCCAGGCCAGGCGTCGCCGTAGCAGCTGTTGGCGCTGCCTGGAAATTGACCCCATCAATAGAATACTCCCATTGGATTGTACCGCCGTAACCGGTTACCTTCACAAGACCGGAATCTCCAGCACAAACAGGTCCACCGCCTGTAATCACGCCGGCGACAGGTTGTGCATTTACCTTGATTGTTTTTATCGCTGTTGTTGTGTTAGTGCCACAAACGGCATCGCTAACGACCGCGCGATAGGCTTTATTCGAAAACACGTTTATTGCCGGTATCGTATAAATAGCGGACGTAGCACCAGGAATATCTGTAAAACTGTCGTTCATAGAAGGTGCGGACTGCCATTGGATTGAAGTTCCGGAATAGCCTGTCAATGTAAACACCACATCGTTACCGGCGCAGAACATACTTTCGGCAATAACAGTACCTGCATTAATGGACGCTGGGATGCTCAATACCGCACCCTCAGAGGTCAATGTCGCGCAATCGCTGGTGACAATGGCGCGGAACTGTGTTCCGGATACTGGTAGCCCACCCATACGGGTTACGATCAGCGAAGGGCTATCATATCCTGAATAAATCGCGCCTGAATCCGAGGTAATCGTTGTCCAGGCTCCTGAAGGCTCTTTATACTGCCAACTGTAGGCAGCGGAAACCGCATTCGTACCAACCAAAAATGTAGCCGTTGAACCTTCAGCACCACAAAGTGACACTGGAGCCGGTTGCGTAACGATGGCATCGTTGTTGATTACCAGGTGAAGGTGCGCTGTATTGTTACAACCTTCGCCATTGATACTCGAGTAAGTGTAATCGCCGCTGAGAAAATACTGATTTCCATTCCAGTTATAGGATTCGCAGGCGGTAACATCTTCCCAGGTTTCACTGCTGTGTGTAATCGTAAGGTGCAATGTAGCCACATTGGCACAGCCAGATTCGTTCATGTTTGTGTATGTATAATCGCCACTATCACTGAAGGTTTCCAGATTCCAGTTGTAAGCGTTGCAGGCAGCAACTTCCTCGGAAGTCGCTGTACTCCTGTTCACCGTTAAATGTAAAGTTGCCACGTTTGTACATCCTGCATCATTTATCCCTTCAAAAATGTAATCACCACTTTCGGTATAGGTTGTCCCGTTCCAATCATAGTAATCACAAGCAACGGCACTTTCTTCGGTTGTTGTACTGTTATTGATGGTAAGGTGTAACATGGCCAGGTTTGTACAACCTGAGTCATTTTGGCTTTCATACTGGTAATCACCACTGGAAGTGTACAATTGTCCATTCCACTCATACCCGTCGCAAGCCGTTGCGGATTCCTCAGTAGCTGAGTTGTGGTTTATCGTAAGATACAACCTTGAAACAGCACTACAACCAGCATCGTTTATACTTTGGTAGACATAATTTCCGCTATCCGTGTAGGTGACTCCATTCCAGGTATAAGATTCGCAGGCGACCACAACTTCGGAGGAAGTCGTGCTGCGGTTAATGGTAAGATGTAGTGTCGCAGTATTGGTACAACCTGTGGCGTTAGTACTCTCAAATGTATAATCACCACTTTCGGTATAGGTTTGCCCATTCCATTCATAGGAATCACAAGCTGTAACTGTTTCTTCTGAAGTACTGCTGTGACCGATCGTCAAATAAATAGTGCCATATTGCAAACAGCCAAATTCGTTATAGGTCTCAACGCCATACACCCCTGATTCAGTGAAGGTTTGAAATTCTACCGAGTACGAATCACAAGCGAAGACTTCTTCCTCAAATTGGGTACTATGATGAATGGTCAGGTGCAGCGTTGCCGTGTGTGTACAACCTGAATCATTTGGAGTCGTATAAGTATAATCGCCGCTTTCGTAATACTGTTGACCATTCCAGTAGTATTCAGAACATGCGACTGCGGTTTCTTCAGAAGCCGTATTATAATCAATCCTTAGGTTTAGCGTGGCCGTGCTTATACATCCGGCCTCAGTGGTGCTTTCATAAGTGTAGACCCCGGTTTCGGTATACGTTGTTCCATGCCAGGTATACGAATCGCAGGCCGTAGCGTTCTCAAATGTATCGGTTCCAGTATTGATTGTCAGGTGCAGGGTTGCCGTGTTCACACAACCTGTATCAACATCCGTAGATTGATAGGTATAGTCACCACTTGCAGTATAAGTTACTTCATGCCACGTGTAAGAGTTGCAGGCACTAATTTCCTCTGAAGACGTCGTGATGCATGGAGGCACCTCGCAGGTAATGAATCTGCTCCTGATAACATTTATGTGACCGCAGTTTGCGTCAAGGTTAAAATGATAACGTATCGTACCAGAATAATCACCTGAATCCCATACAACAGGCGTTATGCCTGAGGCCAGCAGCACGGTACCATTAGCATTGGTAATCGTGATAAAATCTGTGGCAACGGAACTTTCAAAAGTATACTGCTTATGTGCCGCAATTGCTACGTTGGAAAACTCTCCTGCCCAGCTCGACGACGAGATCAACTCTTGTGATCCTGTACATTGCGGGAAATACGTTGCCTGTGGATACAATCCGTAGGTGGCACCGTTACAACCCGGACTCACGGTTGGGAGCGTTGAAAAAGCAGGACCTGAAATCCATTCACTGAAATTGCCATCGCAAGCGGAACGTATCCAGGTGTAATAAGTCGTATCAGGAGTCAGGCCGTTGAGGGTAGTTCCAGTCTGACCATAAGGATCATTGTATGGTTCGGATAAAGAAGGCGTTACGTTCTGTGTAGAGATGTAAAGTTGTACGCCTGTGACGCTGTTCCATGTTAACTCCACACGCTCTGAAGTAAGTGTGGACGTTACCACACTGAGGTCAGTAGGTGGCGCACAAGGAGCTGCTTCCCCGCAGGCAATCCATCTTGTCCTGTTTGCGGCCTGTGCTCCACAAGCGAAATCGGTATGCAGGTAATAACGGATGACACCGTCAAACCCTGACTGCCATACCAAAGGTGTATTTCCATAGGCCAGTACCTGAGTCCCATCAGCATTGGTTATTGTGATATAATCTGAAGCATTAGAACTTGAAAAGGTATATTCATTTTCTGTTACATTAACATTAGCATATTCTCCTGCATAAGCTACAGCGGTGATTACTTGTCGTCCTGTACACGATGGTGTAAAAGTGTCCTGCGGATACAATGCACCATCGGTACAACCCGGGAATTTCGTCGTGAATGTCCCTCCATAAACCCAGGCACTTGTACTGGCTCCGCAAACCGAACGCACCCAGTAATAATGTGCGGTAGCCGGCGCAAGTCCCGTAACCGTAAAGAAATTGTCAGTCGTGACATTACTAGTTGCCGGTAATGCGGCCGATGGCGTTGTGTTTACGGTTGACACATATACCTGGCTGCCGCCTGACGGTGAGAATACCGGTATTTCCCAGGAAATCTTTGCAGTCTGGGAAGTGATTGCAGTGGCAGTTAGATAATGTGGCAAACCGCAGCTGCCCGGCGTTTGACAGGCGATCATTTTCGCCCTGTAAACCGTGTCCGTACCACAACCATCGTTTTTGTGGATATAATACCTGATCACGCCCGTGTTGCTGCCTGAATTCCAGGTAACCGGTGTAGTTCCGTATGCGTATACTGTGCTTCCGGTACTGTTGGTTATTGTAATAAAATCTGTTGGGCGTGATGTACTGAAGATATAATTCTGGTTCGACAATATATTGACGTTTGAATAAAGTCCCGACCATACGCCGGAATCTATCGTTTGGTTTCCTCCATCACAGGTTGGCGTAAAAGTTGTTGTCGGAGATAAAGCGCCGCTGGTACAGCCTGGTGGCGGTGGTGTATAATTGCCTGCATCCATCCAGTCACCTGTAGTTGGATTTGTACCACAAACAGATCTTACCCATATATAATAGTTGGTCCCAGGTGTCAGCCCGTCGATATCATAATAAGTATTTGTTGTAACATTCCCAATCGCTATTCCTCCCGCAGGTACTCCGGGTGTGGTACGATAATACACCTGGTATCCACCCGCAGGGGCTTGTTGCGGTGCTGTCCAGGACACCCTGATGGAATGGTATGTACCGAGAGACTTTGTGACAGCCACTGGCGGATTACAATACTCCACCGAATAATTGGCAACGCCATTCGCGGTCCATCCATAAACCGGATTGCTTTCCGCAAAATCCGGGAACTCAGCCCCTGCACCGTTATCATATCGCTTCCAGTTGGACAGCGTGCCCACCTGAGCGAGCAAAAATTGCCTGATTCCTGACGTAGGCCCTTCATAGCGGGCGTTATCGGCATCATTCTGCACACCTGAACCCAAACCGACTGCAAGGGCTGTCAGCCCATTGGTTAGTCCCGGAGGCAGGTTACTGTAATTGTCTCTTAAACCGGCAGCGATGGAAGCCGTAGCCGTGGTCAGCGATGACCAATTGTTTGTAGCCGTGGTCAGCGCGTAGATACTCGTAAAATTAGTTCCGGGAAAACTGGAATTGATTGGCGCATCGGATCTGAAAAAGACAACCTGGTCGCCGCTGTTTGCGAACGTCAACTTGCCATCAGCATCGCTTCCGCATTGCGTGCCAGAAATCACTTCATAGTTCGCATCGGTTCCGTTTTGTGATACAATCTGCACCGATCCGGCGGGAATACCTCCTGCGGGTACAGTGAACCTGAATAAAATATCTTCCGTGTTATCGGTACACATAAATTGGTTTGAGGCAGTATTCCAGCCCGCATCAGTGATATAAAATTGTGTTCCGGCACGAAGGTCTGTCAGCGGCATCCAGCTGAATTCATCAGCACTTTGTGCAGCCGTACCGGTATCGGCACCAGCACCTACTACAACAATATCGCCTGCATTAAGTATCTGTGGAGGAATAGTCGTAATTGATGTGGTCCTATAGCTGGGATTCGATCCGCATGCTGCATCAGTATGCACATAAAAACGCACCACTCCTGAAGTCGTACCTGAGGACCATTGCAAAGGCGTTGTGCCCGACGCAAATACGACGGTTCCCGCCGCATTGGTAATCGTGATAAAATCCGTCGGAACGGAACTCGTAAACGTATAGTCCCTTTTCGCAAGGGTAGTTATATTACTGAATTGTCCAGCGTAGCTTGTGGTGGTCACTACTTCAGGAGCCATTGTTTCCAAAGGCGTAAATGTGGCGGTGGGATTAATACCCTGATTGGCGCCATTACAAAGCAAAGGCTGCAAAGTGGTGAAAGTAATCACAGTCCACGGCCCTTTTGTTCCATTTGAATCGCAACGGGTGCGTACCCAATAGTAATATGTAGTTCCGCTAGCCAGATCGCCTACAGTAGCATTTGTTGAAGGAGTAAAACTCGAAATTGGTGCCGGCGGTGCCGCATTGCTGGTCGACCAATACATCTCATACCCGGTAGGTGTTGAAACCGGTGCTGTCCATGATATTCTTGCAGAATTTGAAGTCAGATTAGATACCGTCATCCCTGATACCGTTCCTCCACAATTACCCGAGAACGTACAGGTGATGTATTTTGTCCTGGCGGTATTTTGCGTGCCACAGGAAGCATTGGTATGCACATAATATCTCAGTACACCACTCGTCGTAGTTCCGGAGTTCCATGTTAATGGCATTAAACCTGAGGCATACACAACAGTTCCCGCAGCATTGGTGATCGTGATATAATCTGTGGAAACGGAAGTTGTAAATATATAATGCCTGTTCGTAACAGCATTAAAATTCGAATACTGTCCGGCGAAGCTGTCGAATGCCGCTTCCGCTAACCCAGTTCCCGCAGGTGTGTAAGTCGCTTCCGGATACAATCCGTAACTGGCACCATTGCAGCTCGAAAAAGCGATGGTAGTAAAGCTGCCTCCCGAAATCCAGGAACCTTTTATCGTACCGTCACAATTCGATCGAACCCAGTAATAATAGGTTGTTGCGGGCGAAAGGTTATAAGCAAGGCTGATTGTAGTCGCATTTCCAAATGTTGCCGGAGTAGACGCAGTTGGCGCTGTGTTTACAGTGCTGTAATACACTTCATATCCACCCAACGGTGGATACGTTGGTGCTGTCCATGCAATTCTTGCAGAATTTGAAGTAACGTTAGAAACTGTTAAAGCTGTTGGACCATTGCAGGTCGTAGCATTGGTGCCAATGATGTACTTGGTCCTTGTCCATGAATCGGTGCCACAACCTGCTGAGGTGTGGAAGAAATAACGAACCACCCCACTAAAGTTCTCAGATGCCCAGATTAAAGGTACATTGCTTTTAGCATACACGATTGTTCCCGTTTCATTTGTAATGGTAACCACATCATTCATCGTTGAATCAAAAATATAATTCTTGTAAGGAACTATATTTACATTTGAATATTCGCCGGAATGGGCTCCCTGCGTGACAACTTCCAGGGTTCCATTGCAAAGCGGTGTAAAGGTTTCCTTTGGAAACAGGCCATATACTGCGCTGTTACACGGTGAAGAAACAGGGTTTGTAAAACTGCCTCCGAAAACCCATTCGCCTTTTAGTGATCCGCAGTTCGAGCGCACCCAGTATCTCCAGGTGTTGGAACCATTGGTCAACGTAACCATTGCACTGTTGGTAGTGCTAGTTGCACTTGGTGTCGTAGCAGCCGTAGGCACACTTGTTGATGATAAAGTGAAATAAATATCATAACCTCCGGGACGGCTTGCAGCCTCAGTCCAGGAAATTCTCGCATATCCCGAAGATATTTCAGATACTGCCAGATCCGTTGGCAGACCGCATGAAGTTACCGCCGAGCAGGCTACCGATTTTGCCCTGGATACATTCTGTTCAGCACAGGCATTATTGGAATGTATAAAGAATCTCAACGTACCTGCTGAAGGACCGGAAATCCACGTCAAAGGCGTCGTGCCACTAGACAATACCGCGCCGGAGCTGTTGGTCAATGTGATGAAATCGGTTGCAACCGAACTCGAAAAAGTATATTGTGTGTTCGTCGTAACGGTCACGTTTGAGTATTGCCCCGCCTTGGCATCGGCCACAATCTGCTGTGCACTTCCGTTACAAGACGGCACAAAGGTTGTCGCGGGATATAATCCATAACTTGCTCCGTTACACGCGGCGAACGCTGGCGTTTTAAAAGACAGTCCGCCTATCCATTGGCTCTTGGTTGTACCACAATTGGAACGCACCCAAGTATAATATTCTGTATTTGGCTGAAGCCCCGTCACATCGTAAACACTAGTTGTTACGGCTAATGTCGCTACGCCGGACGTTGGCTCGGCTGCGCTGGTACCGATATACAAATCATAACTACCGGGCGGATTGATTGTCGGTGCCGTCCATGATATTTTTGCAGCATTTGAAGTGATATTAGACGCGTTTATTCCCGTAGGATAAATGCAGCTGGAAGCGGAAGGCGTACATCTGATCCATTTAGTTGAATTGCCCAACGCAGTGGTCACGCCGCACGAACTGTTGGAATGCATGTAAACCCTGATATATTCGGCTGACGCGCCTGAAGTCCAATTTACGGTACCTGTCCCTGTTGCATAAACGACATTCCCAGCATCATTGGTCACGGTAATGTAGTCGGTCGTCAGGTTGGTCTGGAAGCGGTAAGCTGCATTATTAACCACCAGCACCCGCTCAAATTGTCCGGGAGAACGCGTTGACATTGCCGTAAATGTACCGTTTAATGGCGGTACGAAAGTACTGAAATTTGTTCCGTTTACCGCTCCATTACAACTTTGAAAAGCGTTGGTGGTAAAACTTTGCACGGGTGACCAGGCACTTTTGGTAGATCCGCAATTGGATCGGATGCTGTAATAGTACGTAGTCCCTGCAAGTAAACCCGTCAACGGCGTATCCGTATAATTGGTTGCTTTTAGTGTCGGCGTAGTACCAGGCAACGGGGCAGTCGGACTCGTGCTCAGATAAAAATCATAATCATCGTAGGGAGCTGGCGAAGGATCGGTCCAGCTCAGTCTCGCAGAATTCGATGTGATGTTGGAGATCGATACGTCGGAAGGCAATGAAGCGCAGGAATTGTATAAGTTACAAGTCATGTAAGCATGCCTTACAACAGTGTCCGTTCCACACGACGCATTCTTATGAAGATAATAACGGACGTTGCCAGTACCCTGTGTTGTCCAGAAGACGTGTCCCGTACCATGAGCAAGAACAACGGAAGCATCTGCATTAGTGATCGTTACATAGTCGGTTGCAACGGCACTATAAAACTCATAAATCCGGTTGGGCAGCACCACGACATTATTGTACTGTCCGGGTGTGGCATTAAATCCCACAATTAGTCCAAAGTCCAAAGTGGGCGTGTACGCTTGCGAATTTTGCAAAGTACCACTTGTACACTGCGCTGAAACAGTTGAGATAGAAAATAAAAACGCTAAAATGGCAAGAAGGGTAATTTTTGTCCTCATAAAAGTTTTGTTTTTTTTCAGAGCAGAAGGCCTTTTTCAAACACTATTATTGTAGAAATGATGTCGTTAAAAACATTTTGCGATGCCAAATGTAACGAATTGACTACTTAAAATAACTCGAATTTTAGTATTATTTTAACGGATTGTGGATAAAAATAAGTACTTAAAAACGGCGGGGATCTGTAGTGTTATAGATAACTAGTTGCAACATAACGCAATAACTAAAATAATAAAAGTTTTGTGGGTCTACGATATTAACATATGGAGATGTTACAAAATGATGTAACGTTCGTTCAGAATTTTATAAGGAATTCGCGAAATAGCAGGTGTAATTTTAGGCTTCACAACTACCAGAGGATAAAACCTGAAATTTTATGAGAATTGAGATTAAAACCAACGATACAAACGGGCTTAAATCCGAACTGACGCCGCTGTATAACCTTGTAAAACGAAACGAGGAGAATTTCCTAAACCGGGAACCCAGATTAAAGGAATTCATTGTAGAATTTCGCCACAGCCCGCTTCTTGCATTGCGCGCCAATAAAGGAAATTCTGGTAAATACATACTCTCTGACGATGGACAGTCCATCCGGCTCATTATTACCTGCCTTTCCCATCCTGACATGAATGCAATTTGCCAGCTCGCTTCGAAAGAAATTGAGAACATTAAGCAGGATTTGGAGCAGTAATCAGAATCCGAATCCCAACCCGAACGAAACGCGCCCGCCGTCAGCAGCGTAAAAATAGTTGAGTTTTGCAGTGACGATGTTGATGCCATTCAGCCAAAGTCCGCCACCAAACGCCGTATGCCACTTATCTGAAGGTTCCGCTGGAAGCCACACCCTGCCATAGTCAAACCCAGCGAGCACACCGTAACGCATCGGCGCGATACTTTCCCTTATTTTACCCAACTGCCACCTCACATCGGAACTTTGGAAAAACGATCGCTTGCCTGAGAAGCGTTCGCTACGAAAAGCCCGGATATCAAAATCGCCGCCAATCGTTGCCATCTGGTAAAACTCAAAATCATTGCTAAATAACAATTTTGCTTTAAGCTGTGAGGCAAAAACGACCTTACCGCTCGACAGGATTTTATGGCTGAAACCCAACATCGACTCCATGTACGGCACACTTCGATCCGTATCGGCAATGTTGACATCGCACCCCGCTTCGATGTAACATTTCATTCCCAGCGTCGGGTTGGAAACATTGTCATAATTTTCAAACCCATAACGCGCGTTGAGTCCGGCAAAATTCTGTGTGTCAAACACGCGGGCATCAACAATGCCGGGAGCGCCAATAAGCCTGGAATTGCTGCGTTCTACTTCTATAGACTGAAACTTCGCCTGCGCAGAAAAGTAAGCCCCGAGTTCCCCTTTCCAGGTCATCGAAGGCGCGGCACGCATCACCTGGACTTTGACCCGATTGTAATTCATCCCCAAGGTTTCTTCATTATCAACAGTCTCATTCCCATATCCAAAAAAGTTAAAGCTGAAATTGGGGCTGGTAATCGCAGCATCCATTTGAAATTGCCAGTTGGTGCGGATATTTGGAAAAATCCCTTTGTAAAGCAACTCGTATCCCGCTGTCGCAAAATAGTAGTTCGCCCGGATATTGTGCTTTTGCGAAAATGGATTTCTTTTAAAGCCATTTACCGTGTAGGTCACTGAAACTCCGATCTTAACGCCATCGTCAGGGTTGAACCCTACATTTGGAAACCCGGCAAGGGCATTGTATTTTGGGCGTTTGTAATCGTATTGGTTCAGGTCGTAATCATCTGACAATACTTTAACGGTGCGCCCGTCCGTATCAAAATCATTGTCCTTGGATTTAAAATCATAAATCCTGACTTTCTGTCCATTTTCTACAAAGTATTTATCATGGTTTTGCCCTCCCAGAAGACGCACTTTAATACAGCGACTCCCATTTCCTTTAACGTGGTATTCATCGTCATCATCAAGCCCGTAAAGCCAGATTTCATGGGTTTCATCACGATCATATATCCTGGTGCTGACTTCAGTTTCCTTACCATCTTTCAGCCTGTAAACCCTGACTTCGGTTTTGCCACCGCTCATGCGTGTGATATCGAACCGGTCCTTTTTATCTGTCCCGACGATCAGTACCGTTCTCTGGAGTACTGCATAATATTTATCGGCATAAATATTCAATTTACTGCGTCTTGATTTTAACTCCTTTTTGATTTTGTCGATGGTTTTATCATTTACTTCAGCAGGCAATCTTCCAAATGCGGCTTCGATTTCCTTGTCGGTAAGGTTTTCCCGGATGTATTTTGCCTGCGCTTCCCAATCTGCTTTGGTTGCTGATCGGATTAACGCAAGATCGAGCGGATAGGCTTCCATATTGAACCACTTCACATTGGCAATGTCCGCTTTAAACGATTGCATATGGCGCAGCGCCGGCATCTTTAAAACGAGCCACAACAGCGCGCCATCATATTTTGAAAAAGCCTGGTCGCGATCCCTTGGAATCGGGCGGTAAATAATTTCGCCGTTTTCGTTGTATTCGCCCCACCGCCATTGGTCATAATGACGGTCCCAATCGCCGATCAGCATGTCAAATAATCTTGCCCGGATGTAAGCTTTCTCGTCGATCTTGTATTTTTCACGTTTTCTCAGGTTCGACAAAACATCTTCCGTTCCAAGCAATGCATCGGGCTTGCCAAAGCTTTTCAATTTTTCAAACCCTTTGTCAGGACGTTCCTCGACCATATAAAGCTCATCTCCAAACTCTTCATTGAATTCACCCAATGCATTTTGTCTGGGAACGTAAAACAGCTTTGGGTTGGCATGTCTTATTCCCACAGATTCTGCGAGATCACCAACGATAAAGGGCGTATAAGGATGTGATGTTGTGTAGAAATCTAAAAGGAAATTTTCGGCGTAGGTGTTCTTAAAATCGTTTTCAACAAACTGATTTTTAAATGCCATCGTCTGGATGAACTTCACAGCATTCTTCCGAAGTCCGCGCATGGTGTACTGTTTTCCCGAGTTGTCCTCAAGCCTCAATGACATCGACTGGTGGCCACCGCCTGCGGTAACGGGTTTTAATCCGCCGTACAGCGTATCGAGAACGGCCGTTTTTGCAATGACCTTCGCTCCATAATATTGGCGATAGTGCTTTCCCCAAAGAAAATTATGAAACCCGCTCTTATGCAGCAGCGAGTCATTGTAAACAGAAAAATTGTACTGTTTCGGAAAAACGCTTGGGTAAACTTTAACTTCCTTTTCCAATATTGGCGGATTGATTCGGAACTTATGCATTAACAACTCCTTTTTCTTTTTCATCCCATAAAACGAAACCCAGGCCTCCCCTTTTTCATAAATCTCCAGAATCGCATAGCCGTTTCCACCGTACGAAAAATCATTTGGCAAAATCGCCCTTGCCGCCTCTGCTTTTGAACCGGCACCGCTGACAATCTGTTTGACATTGTCCCGTTCGAGGTATTGCAGGTTGTGCTCGTGGCCCGATACGACAATGACATTACTCCGATCCTGAATCAACGGTTTGATGCGCTCAATCAATGCAGAATACTTCTTGTTCATAATGTCCTGCGGATTAAGCCCTGACGTTTTTCTCATGAAATTGATGGCCGATCCAATGATCGGCAGGGGCAAATCAGACTGGAAAGGAAACACGTTCTTAATCAGTGAATACTGTCCACCGTGGGTGCCATTGCTGATTACAGGGTGGTGTACCGCCAGCACGCAGGTCTTTTTTTGGTTCTTTACCAGCTTGTCTTCGAGCTCCCTGAAAAAATCGTCCCTTGATTTAATGTCGCAGTCGTCGTTGATCGTTGGGTTTTCGTCCCAATTTTCCATATACCATTGCGAGTCTATAACGATTAACGTGATGTCATCGTTGACTTTAACTTCATCGATACCACAGCCGTTCTTTGGCAAAAAGGATTTCTTCTGCTTAAGGTTATCGGTGATATAGTTCTCCTGACGCTTTAATCCCTGAAGTCCTTCGCTGTACCAATCATGATTTCCCGGAATGAAAATGGTCCTCCCCTTGTAATCCTTCGCGAGGATGATCTGGTTGTCTAATTTTGTCTCTGCCAATTTGCGCTCTTTCTTCCCTGCCATGGGCATGCCTGCCGGGTAAATATTGTCTCCAAGAAACAACAGCGTACTTTCCGGTTTAGCGGCATCAAGCCTTTTTTTAAGGAATGACAACGTATGCTGTGCATCCGGGCGATCCGCATTTCCTGCATCACCCACGAGAAAAAAAGTGTGCTGTACATTGGCTGGCGGTGCAGAAACGGAGGCGTTTTTAGAAATATTACGTCCGTACTGGGCGTCCTGGGTTGCGCAGGAACTCAAAAAAGACAACACCATGAAACAGGTTATAGACGGCCAAATTTGTAGCAATCGGGCGTCTTTTAAACAAAATAATTTCATAAATTGGTGGCAGTAAAATTTTATCATGGGCATTATCGAAAAAGCGGAACAATTTGTCTTTAATCTACTCAAAGATAAACTTTCTCCAGAATATACTTATCACAATTTCAACCATACTTTACGAGTTGTCAAGGCGGTTAATAAACTTGCCAACGCGTTAAAAGTTGAAGGTAATGAACACGAAGGCTTAATACTGGCTGGCTATTTCCACGATACGGGCTATGTGAATGGTCATGAGGAACACGAGCTGAAAAGCATCGAGATATTTAGGCAATTTGCTGTTGAAGAACATATTGCATCCGAAATTTCGTCATTGACACAACAATTGATTCTTGCAACGGATATCAGGAAGGAACCTGAAACCCTTTTGGAGTTTATCATCCGTGATGCAGACTGTAGTCATTTTGCAAGTAAAAAATATGTTGCCATCAGTGATTTGCTCCGCCGGGAATGGGAATTAAGCTGCAACAATACGTTCAGTGACCTGGAGTGGCTGGAAGGAAATTTAAAGATGCTTTCGCAAAAACACCGCTTTTACACGGAATTTGCCAAAGAGGAATGGCAACCCAAAAAGGAACAGAATATCATGTTGGTCCAGCAAAAAATAACCGAGTTGGCAAAAGAGCAAAACAAGAAGGAAAACAAAAAGGCAAAAGACGAAAAACCGGAACGCGGTGTGGAAACCATGTTTAAGGTCACGTTGAACAACCACACGCAGCTGAGCCAGATCGCCGACAGCAAGGCAAACATTCTGCTTTCCGTAAATGCGATAATCATTTCAATATCATTATCCACCTTAATCCCAAAACTGGACAGCCCCGGAAATGCACACCTCGTTGTCCCGACGTTTATTTTATTGATTTTTAGTGTCGTTTGCATCATTTTCGCCATTCTTTCAACAAGGCCAAAGGTCACCACCGGATCCTTCACGAGAAAGGAAATAGAAGATAAAAAAGTGAATTTACTTTTCTTTGGTAATTTTTACAAGATGCCATTGGATGAATACGAATGGGCCATGAACGAAATGATGAAAGACAAAGAATATTTGTACAACACCATGATCAAGGACTTGTATTTTCTGGGATTGGTCCTAAACAGGAAATACAACCTGCTGCGGATTACTTACAATATTTTTATGGTCGGCATTATCATTTCGGTGATTGCGTTTGTGATTGCTTTCCAATCCATAAGGGCTTAATTTCCCAATTCTGAAACCAGTTCATTGTAACTGTATAGCTTCGGGCTTGTTTGGTCATACATTACGGATACCCGTATTCCCTTTAATCCGGAAACACCCTGCAGGTCTTCTACGTCAAAGAATTCGACTTCTGGTCCCAAACGCTTTTTGTGCTGTAAGAACGCAATATAACGCTTGTATTCTGATCCTTCCTCCTGCTGTGCGTATACAATTGTAATTTTATTTTGTGCCGTAATCCGTTCGGTAGTCCCTTTAATAAAGGCTTTATCAATGCGTTTCTTGACCACTTCGTAACGCGCATTATAAGAACCGTCGACGTCAAACCGTTTTTCATCCATCCTGAAACGAATCGTAATGGGTAAGTTAATCACCAGGATCAATGACGCCACTTCCATAGGAAAGGGAAGCGAAGGCTGCAATTTATGGTATTCGTTTTCCATATCGCACATCACCTGCAATTGCCACAGCCGCAGGTTATATAGGTAAAGGAAGTTAAATTGCGGTTCGTTTGTGATGGAATTCCCGATATACATATTGTGCTCAACGCCATCGGTTTTAAAACGTTCGTAATAATGGGGATAATATTCCTGCGCCTCAACCTGCTTTTTGTCCAGGATATTCGCCATTTTCTTATTGATAATCGAAACCGTGGCGTCAAATTTCTTCCGCGAAGCGTAAACTGTCTCTGAATTCGCATCCAATGCATCGAAATACGCTGCAACCATTTTTTTGATTTCGGTCGTTTCAGGCTGGTGCATTTTCAATATCGGATGAATCTCCTGCTTAATATACCGCTGTATGATTTGTTCTGAATCGGCTTTGACGTCCGAGGCTATCGAAGTCATATATTGCTCGAGTTCAAATACCTTTTGTTCAAATACGGGCAGTTTCTTCGCCGCATTGATTGCCTCAAAAATGTCCTTCAACAAATTGACCTGTACCAATATATCATCTTTGGTAGTAGCATTCCGCTTTTCTGAAGATCCTTTAATATCGATTTGTCCAAACAACGGATACACATTATTGAAAACAATTTCATGCAACGACGCCGCATCATTAAGATGGCTGAACGCTTCTTCCCGAAATTTCCAATAAACGCTCGGGTGGATTGTCGTATACTCCTTTTGTATCAGGGCCTCGATCTGGTTGCGAATATCCGAATAGTACCGGTCAATCGTGTCAATCAGGTAAGGAAGCACAATGTCCAGTTTATTGGAATTGATGGAATTGAGACGTTTTTTTGTAGCGGAAACCAATTCAATTACTCCAAGTAACGTCCCATTTTTAACCACAGGCGCAAAAATGGCACTTTGAATGTCCTGCGCCAGCAGTTGTCCGCCTATAAGCGCTTTTGGGTGTTCACTATGGAATTTTTCCACATCGGAAATAACAAAATACTTCTGTTCTTTAATTAATTCCGGCATATCACTATGACAAAGAAAATCACCGCAATCCGTTGTTGCATCATCATATGACAGAAAACTGTGGATGTTTTTTTCGAAAGGAGAAACCGTAAATTTGTTGGTAACCGGGTCAATCGAACTGTATCCAATGCGCAGGTCGTTAAACTGGAAAATGGACCGGAAAATTCCCTGAAAACTTTCACGGATTATTTCGGTATCCAGCTCCTGTTTCGGACTCAGTAAATTGGTTTTGAGGTTAGAAACGGCGCTTTCTACTGTGGCATCATATAACGACATGATCCCGAATCCACGCATAATCCAGCTTTGCGGTGGGAATTTTTCCTTCCAAAGCGCGGTATCTTCAAAATTATCGATCAACATCTCAATGTCTTCGGCGGTAATGGGCTTGGATTTTTCAGTAGGCAGGATTTCGATAAAATCTGCATTGTACAAAATCCGGTAATGCTTTTGAATGCCGTTTCCGTCTGGAATATCGTAAAAAAACGGCTTCGCAAAATCAAACTTATGCCCATAATAGCCATTCAGGATCATACAGCAACTCATCACATAAAACCTTTCGTCAGTAAAATCCCTGACTTCCATATCAAAGTCGGGACCGGCATTGTTTAGTATTTGCTGAAAGCGCGCCGAGTAATTAAAGACGATATTGTGAAACGGAATTGTAACTGCTTTGATTTCGTTGTTGGTCAATGCGGTTGGAAAAAGATCCGCAAGCAGGTTCCCGATCAGGTGTTTGTGCATTTTGATCGTATCAAAATCCTTAATACCATCGCGCAGTTCCGGTACTTTAGCGGCCGCTTTAAGCAGTCCCTGCGCATAGTGGGCACGATAGTCTACATCAGAATTGGCAATCTCTTCAAGGTTTTCGAGCAGCCTATGGAAAGAGATCTGGACTTCGAATGGATTGTCAATGGGTTCCTTTAAAATCATGTCCCGAACTTTTAGAATGCAAAGATACTAAATGATTAAACGCGCTTATCAAATGTCTGATCGATCAGCTATGAACAACTAGTATTTTTCTATCTCCTCAAAGAATTATTTGAAATACTTTTTCCCTTTGAAATAGGTAATCGCTCCCAACAAGCTTATTGCGCCGATACTTTGCCATATCCAGCCCAGTGATTTGGCTTCGCCACTGGCGTAAGAATGCAATCCTGACAAGTGGAAGTTCACACCGTAATAGGTAAATAATATCGAAATGAACGCATACATGCTCATCAGATTAAAAATCCATTTGCCTCTTAAGGTCGGAACAAACCGGGCATGGATTACAAAAGCGTATACCATAATACTGATCAAAGCCCATGTTTCTTTCGGATCCCAACCCCAGTAACGACCCCAGCTTTCATTAGCCCACTGCCCTCCCAGAAAATTCCCAATGGTTAGCATGACAAGACCTATCGTTAAAGCCATTTCATTGATGTAAGTGATTTCCTGGATATTTAGCCTCATTTTTTGCTTATTCCCTTCGTTGGTAAACAACATCAGCAATAAGGAGACAAAGCCAAGAACCATACCCAATGCAAATGGGCCGTAACTCGCTACGATAACGGCAACGTGAATCATCAGCCAGTATGAATTCAACACCGGCTGCAGGTTTGCGATTTCCGGATCAATCCAATTGGCATAAGCAGCCATCAGGATAATCGACGTCACGAACGCGCAGGCCGCAATAGTAAGCTTTGATTTACGGTCAAATGCAAGCCCGAAGAACATCGTCGACCAGGCAACATAAACGATTGCTTCATACGCGTTGCTCCACGGTGCGTGCCCTGAAATATACCACCTCGCAATTAAACCTAAAGTATGCGCTGCAAACAATAAGGCGATAATCACATGCATCGCATTCACCAAAATTCGCATGAATTTGTTCTCCTTAAAAATCCGGATAATCACAAAAACCATCATAACCACCCCAGCCGTCATGTAAAGGAAAAACAGGTTTTGGAAAATGTTGATTTTGTTATAAAGGATTTCATACGAGATTTTATCCTCATCCGGCATCACCTTTGCCCCATACTTTTTCTGGAATTTGGAAATCCCATCAAGGTAAAAGTCGGCCTCCTTATAGTTATTTTTTAATGCGCCATCGGCTAATGAATTCAGGTAAATGGGAATAATCTGCTTGGTAAAAACGGAATCAAGCCCTTGAAATTTTGCCGTACCCAATTCTGCGAAAGAAACCCATTTATTGTTCTTATCGCCGGGAATCGGGAAAATCCTGAGTATATTTCCCATTAAAGCCGAGTTCATCAGGAACACTTTTTTATCTGTTTCAATAAAATCTTTCTCGAATTGATCCGGATTGGCTTCCTTATTCGCCTTATCGACGTATTTGGACAATTTATAGTTCCCTTTTTCGTCGAAGAAATTGATGAATCGCGCCAATTTTTGCGTGGCAGGGATTCCGAGTATTTTCCTGATGCTGTCGTTGCCCGGTTTGATATAGATCAGCGGCACTTCAAACCATAAGTCCGGGCTTTGCGTCATCGACAGGAACACCTGGTCTGCATTCATGCCTTTGTACTTTTCAGAATGGCTGACTTTCCTTAGCAATTCCGAGGAAAAAGTATTCACCGGTTTCATTCGGCCACCGGCATCCTGAATCACCAAACGTCCGAACTTCGAGGCATGGGCCTCTCCTACTTTATATTTTTTGAGGATCGAGTCAATTCGCTGCTCAGAGATCTGCGTGTGCTGCTCGTTGTGTTGTGCAAACGAATTAAGTCCGAGGAACAACAGCGCGATGGCCAAAAGACTGGCTTTCTTTTCCTTCACTTTGTTCAATTTCCTTTTCAGGTCAGCGAAACGCGAATGTTTGGTAAACATGATTGCCATCATCCCAAAAAACAACATAAAATATCCGGAATAAGTGATCACCGTTCCCCAGAAATCGTGGCTCACCGAAAGTTTGGTCCCTTTTTCATCATCATCATATGACGACTGGAAGAAACGGTATCCCTGGTAATCCAAGACGTGGTTCATATGGATATTATAGTCAAATTGATTTTTCTTACCGCCTGTAGTGTCAATCACGGTAACCTCACTTTCAAATGCGGAAAAACTCTCTGTTCCCGGATACCGCTCCGCGTTGAAATCATTTAGCTTTACAGCAAAAGGTGTGTTGAAAACTTTGTTGCCGAACGAAAGCGTGAACTCGAGATTGCCGGAATTGAAAACCTGCACTTTCGAAGCTTCGGGAACACCGCTCATGAGCGACAGCTCTTTTTCCTTACCCTCCGCGATCACTTTAACCACAAGCACATCATCTGCTTCCTTGTCCTTTTTATAATTGTTGTCCGAAACGTATTTCTGCACGCCTTTCATCGCCGGATTCGGAAAGACAAACTGCGCACCGCCTACATTGTAGAGTGAACGCAGCATTAACGGCTGTACAGAGTCTTTCGCGACACCGCCCTGTAATTTATCCGCCATTCTCATAAAAGTTCCTGCAAATGGCGTTTTTATAGTCAATGCAGTCCCTTCACCGGTTACATTTACAGCACCCTGGGTTGGTTTATTGAACGCAAAAAGAATGTTGTGAATGTTGATGACCTCGCCGGATTTAAGGAAGTGTTCGTGGCGCGTGCCTCCTCCTGCTTCTACCATTTTCAAATAGATCTCACCGTTCTTGTCTTCTTTGATTTCAGGCTTCGCATTCATGATGTAATCGACATAGCGTACTTCATAAGGGATATCCGCAAAACGGTCTGAAATTGAAAAATCATTGTTAGTCGCCTGGGAAAGCAGCAATTCTTTCTCTTTAACTTTCCGCTTCAGCCCTCCTTTGTACTGGCCGTCAACACTGATATTCAGGAAGTTTTTTTCCGAATAAAACTCATTGGAGGTACTTCCTTCGCGGATCAGCATCATGCCCTCGTAGCTGATGTATCTCGTAATTCCGGCACCGATTAAGATAAAAATAAACGAAAGGTGCAGGATTAGTGTCGCCCATTTTTCCCGTTTATAAAGTTGGTATCTTTTGATGTTCCCCAGAAAATTGATCAGGAAAAACAACATGATTGCCTCAAACCACCACGAATTATAAATCAGTATGCGGGCAGTTGCCGTGTTGTATTTACTCTCTATAAAAGTTCCGGCTCCCATTGCCACCGCAAAAAGGATAAAAAGAGCAGCCATTAAACGTGTAGAAAAAAAGAAAGACGCCAGTCGGGAAAGTACTTTATGGTCCATTTAGTGGAAAATTTTATTTGGTATAAAAAGCCGCACAAAAATAAGGAAAAATGTGACGCAATTGCTGTCATACCAAAGCAATATCTGTTAAAAACGAATTTGAATTTTGTTTCGCCGCAATCTGAAAATACTTATTTTTATCGCGTTTTGTAAAAACTCCTGATGCACAATATCAATATCGAATTTGTACTGGCTCTTTTTATCCTCGGCGCTGCGGTGCTCGCGTTCATTTATCATGCTGTATTATACTTCTTTAGCAGAGACCGTTTCCTGATTCACTACCTGATTTACCTTTTTTTCACTGGGCTATTTTTGTATTCCAAAACGGGACTGATCGCCGTGCAGTTTGGAAATAATTCGCAAACCTACATCATGTATGCATTTCGGGAGGCAATACAAATCATATACCTGTGCTCCTATTTTAATTTTATCATTCACGCCATTGGCATTTCGGGAAGAGAAAAGCCATTCCTGTTTCGGTTTTGGCCGGCTACAGCAGTCCTTTTGCTGTTATATGCTGCACTATTTAGCATCTCGAAACTCTATTTTCCATTGGAAGATTATACAATTCCATTTGTAATGGCGCGCGTATTCATCTTTGTCATCACCGGAATGATGCTGTATCAAAGCTTCCGTTTGAAAGAAATTAAGTTTCAGCTGATCATATTAATCGGTTGCACCGTCTATCTTTTGTGCGGGCTAATCAGTTTTGTGGTAAATCTCGAACCGGATGACAGCATGCTCATCTATCCATTAGAGTGGCTGATGATTGGTAGCTTCATCGATATTATATTTTTCTCCGTCGCTATCGGATACCGCAATAAGAAAACCTGGGAAAGCCTTAATCTTTCGCTGTTGGAGGAAGCAAATAAAGTGATTGAAAAACAAGCAGAACTTGAAAATGAAAGAAACCGGATTGCGGCCGATATGCACGACGACCTGGGCAGCGGACTGACGAAAATTACCTATCTGAGCCAAATGGCTGTCCGGAACGATGACGCGGGCGAGAGCCTTTTAAAAATAAAAACGACGGCGTCAGCGCTTGTTAAAAATATGAGTGAACTGATTTGGGTAATGAAGGAGGAAAATAATACGTTGGAAGATTTGACGAGTTACATCAGGGCCTTTGCCTCCGAATATTTTGAATCGAATCATATAGCCTTGCGTTTTTTAATAGGCGATATGCCCGAAGGTATTGTCGTAAATGGAACAGACCGGCGAAACATCTTCCTTTCGGTCAAAGAGTGCTGCCACAATATTGTAAAACATGCAGCGGCAACGCAGGCGTCGGTGGGTATTGAATACGCCGAATGCCTTAGCATTGTTATCGCTGACAATGGCAAGGGAATCCCGGATACAGCGGCGCGTGGAAAAACCGGAAACGGACTGCAAAACATGGCGTACCGAATGACCAGTATAAAAGGAACCATGGAGATATTGAATAAAAATGGTACTGAAGTCAGGTTTATGATTCCCGTCGGACGCGGGTAGAAAATCAACCGTTTGTATCATTGTATGAAAAAAATAAAGCACTTTACTTTGCACCGTCAAATTTCAGGCTTATGATAGGCATTTGCATCATCGAAGATTTAATCGACATCCAAAAGGGATTGCAAAGCATCATTGAAAGTGACCGGCGGTTTCATTTGTTAAAGTGTTTTAGCAATGCCGAGGACGCCATCAGCGAACTACCCCTGCTGAAACCGGATATTGTGTTGACCGATATCAACCTGCCGGGAAAAACAGGCATCGAATGCGTTTCGGAAATCAAGGCTGTAGTCCCGGAGATGCTGTTTATCATGTTCACGATTTATGAGGACAACGACCAGGTTTTTGATGCGTTAAAGGCAGGCTCAAGCGGATATATCCTAAAGAATACCAGCCCCGAGAAAATTATTGAAGCGCTCGTTGAATTGCACGAAGGCGGAAGTCCCATGACACCCAAAATTGCGCGTAAGGTATTGAATACCTTCAATAAAAATATCAACCAGCAGCCAGTGACTGAGTTGTTATCTAAAAGGGAACTGGAGGTTTTAGACCTGTTGAGCAAAGGATTGCTCTACAAAGAAATTGCAGACCAGCTGAATATTTCTATCAGCACCGTAAAAAGGCACCTGAACAACATTTACAGCAAATTACAGGTGCAAAACAAAATTGAAGCAGTAAACAAATTATACAACAAAAACCAGGGATAGGACTGATCAACCTGACTCCTGAATTGCATGGCGGGGCACCATAAAAAAGCCCACAAAATCAATCATTAATCAAAAAAACGAACACCAATGAAACACTTTAACTTTTTTGTGGCCCTCGTCACACTTTCAGCAACGCTATGCCAGGCACAGCCTGTGATTTCAAGATCAAATGTAAACACGACTAATTTTACCTCAGAGTTCCTATATGCACCCGCTGACGGATTTGTGCCTGGAGACGCCGGCGCTGATCAGGTGTGGGATTTCTCAGATCTGGACCTGATGCTGGTTGGCAACGACACCACTATGCCGGTCGCATCGACGCCTTATGCGGCTACCTTTCCCACAGCAAATTACTGTTATAAATACGATGGCATCTTTGGGGGAGGTGACCGTTATTATTATCATCATATAACAGCCACTAAATATGACATTCTTTCCATCGCTTACAATGGAACGAACGGCGACAATTATAATGCAGATCCGCGTACTTTTATGATTTTCCCTTATGCCTACAATGATGTTTATACTGACACCTATGTGTCTTCAGTCGATATGATTGTGAAAAACGTCACAGCAACCTATGACGCCTATGGCACCATTATCATGCCGTATGGAACCTTCGACAATGTGATACGCCAAAAAATAGTCACAAATGGTGTTACCGATTATATCTGGTTTAATGTGAATCCATTTTACCCGATCGTTCAAACCGTTTTAGCGGAAAATGGACTCGGTATTGTAAAAAACACAACTTTGCTTGGGGTGGATGACCTTTCAAAAACCAAATTTACAGTATATCCGAACCCCACTTCCGGACTTATTTCAATCGGCGCAACTGAAGGGCTGAACGAAGGCGCAACTGTGACCATTTACAACAATATTGGACAGAAAATTTTCGAAACGGAATTCAACCCTTTGAACAGTAATGCAATTGATATCGATATCAGCAGCCAACCTGCCGGATTGTATTTCGTAACCACAAATGATAAAAAGAGCAGGGAATTGTACACCCAGAAATTGATTAAGAAATAACATCATTAAATACTGCTAATAAAAACCTGCCTCGCGCGGGTTTTTTATTTTGATCCGAATTTCTTTTGTATATTTATTTAAAATCGAAATAACCATGGTCAATATCACCGCCAGTATTGGCAACGAAAACTTCAGGACTGAAATTAAAGGGTCAAATACCATTATCGCCGATGAACCAAAAGAAAAAGGGGGACAGAACCTGGGTCTGAATCCGGGGGAACTCCTCGCCGCCTCGCTGGCATCCTGCAGCCTGATTACGATGAAAATGTATGCACAACGAAAGAACTGGGATCTCCAGCACGCTTTTGTTGAAATTTCTTATGACCACGATGAAAAGGAACATACGGCAAACATGATAAAACACATTACACTCACCGGAACGCTTGATGAAGAACAGCGAAGCCGATTGAAGTATATTGCCGGAGTCTGCCCGGTGCACCGTCTGCTCGAAAAATCAATCCATATTGAAAGTTTCCTGACAGATGCCGTTTAATCCTATCTTTTCGATAATTTTGCTGCATGATTAATGTAAGTATTATCGGGTCGGGAAATGTTGCCGCACATCTTGTCGCTGCTTTTGACAAAAGCGATTCGGTATCATTGAAACAACTTTTTTCCCGAAGCAAAGAAGTCGGTTTCGCGATTCCGGAGAATGTTGAGCAGATTCATGATCTGGAAGAGCTGGCGGAAGCAGACTTATACATCATCGCCGTCACTGATAGTACCATTGAAACGATTTCCGCCGCTTTGCCTTTTAAGAACCGGCTTGTCGCACACACATCCGGGACGATGCCGCTTGATGCCATCCATGAAAATAACCGCAAAGCGGTATTTTATCCGCTGCAAACGTTCAGTAAAAGCAAAGCGGTCGATTTCGGGGAAGTTCCGGTTTGCCTGGAATCACAATTTGCAGCCGATTACCAATTGCTGGAAAGGATCGGAAGGGCAATTTCAGATAAAGTATACGCCATAAATTCTGACCAAAGGAAAGCCATCCATGTTGCTGCCGTTTTTGCCAATAACTTTACCAATCATATGTACCAGATCGCCAACGAAATTTGTAGCGAAAACCAGGTGCCGTTTGATATCCTGAAGCCTTTAATTGCAGAAACCGCGGCGAAAATTAACACCCTTTCCCCAGGCGATGCACAAACCGGGCCGGCAAAACGGCACGATTTTAAAACGGTCGCGGCGCATCTTGCGTTTTTATCGGACGAAAAAAGATCCATTTATAAACTACTAACCGAATCGATTCAACAACATGGCAAAGAGCTATAAGGAAATTATGAATCACATCACCACTTTTATTTTCGATGTGGATGGTGTTTTGACAGACAGCAGTGTGCATGTCACACAAAACGGAGAGATGCTCCGCACGATGAATATCCGTGATGGCTTTGCGATGAAAGCCGCGGTGGAATCAGGTTATCATGTTTGCGTGATTTCAGGAGGAAGCAGTGAAGGTGTCAGGATCAGGCTGCGGAATCTTGGTATCACAGACATCCACCTCGCCTGCCCCGACAAGGTTGCAGCGTTTAAGGAATATATCGAGTTATACCAGATCAAGCCTGAAGAAGTCGTGTATATGGGAGATGACATTCCTGATTACCATGTGATGCAGCTGGTAGGCCTTCCCGCATGTCCGTATGATTCAAGTCCCGAAATCAGGGAAATTTCCAAATATATTTCGCATAAAAATGGCGGCGAGGGCGCCGTGCGCGACGTGATTGAACAGGTAATGAAACTTCAGGGAAAATGGCACGTATATTACAATGGGAAGCATGATTAAGTCAGGTGCCAAGGTATAAATACATTACTTCAGGCCTTCGACCTTAAACTTTCGACTTTCGACTTTCGCCTTTGGACTTTCGACTTTGGACTTTCGACTTTCGACTTTAGACATTAAAACCGTACCTTTGCACCCTTTAAATATTAAAATGAGATTACACAGAAATTTAGTTTATACGACAATCGATTCATTGAACGCCATCTTTAATGAAGGCGAATACGCAGATAAAGTTGTCGCAAGGGCGCTCAAAAAAGACAAGCGTTGGGGAAGCCATGACCGCAAATTTGTCGCTGAAACCATTTATGAAGTGGTTCGGTGGAAAAGACTTTATGCCGAAATTGCTAACGTAAAAGAACCGTTTGACCGTGATGATCTTTGGCGGGTTTTTGCCGTTTGGGCAGTATTACGTGGCTATCCGATCCCGGATTGGCGACAACTGGACGGTACGCCGGAACGCAAAATAAAAGGGCGATTTGACGAACTTTCTAAAATCCGCGCACTCAAAGAATCCATTCCGGATTGGATGGACGAACTCGGCGTACAGGAATTGGGTGAAACGGCATGGGCAAAAGAAATTACAGCCCAAAACCAACCTGCGAAGGTGATTTTGAGGGTAAATACGTTGAAAACTACCCGAGAAAAACTCCATGCGATCTTAATGGACCTCAATATTGAAACGGAATTCCTGAAAGACCAACCCGATGCATTGGTGTTGAAGGAGCGGGCGAATGTTTTCCTTACCGAAGCATTTAAGGAAGGACTGTTTGAAGTGCAGGACGCAAGTTCACAGCTTGTCGCTGCCTACCTCGATGTGAAACCGGGAATGCGTGTGGTCGACACCTGCGCCGGTGCTGGTGGAAAAACACTTCACCTGGCCTCTTTGATGGAAAACAAAGGACAGCTGATTGCGATGGACCTTTATGAAAGCAAACTGAAACAACTGAAATTACGGGCCAAACGAAACGGCGCTTTCAACATTGAATACAAAATTATCGACTCGACAAAAGTGATTAAAAAGCTACAGGAGAAAGCGGATCGTGTACTCATAGATGCGCCTTGCAGTGGACTTGGTGTCTTAAAACGAAATCCGGACGCAAAGTGGAAACTGCAGCCGGAGTTCATTGACAATATCCGCAAAGTACAGGCTGAAGTGCTGGAAAGCTATTCCAGAATTGTGAAGCCAGGCGGAAAATTGGTGTATGCCACCTGTTCCGTGTTACCCTCTGAAAATCAGGAGCAAATTAAGCGTTTCCTGAGTACAGAGATGGGTAAAAATTTTAACTTTGTAAAGGACACGAAAATATTAGCGTCGGAATCCGGATTTGATGGGTTTTACATGGCGCAGTTAGAAAGAAAACAATAGTGATGAAAAATATCTACGCTTTAGCCATTTTATGCTGTTCTTTTATGGGGTATGCCCAAATTCCGGCAGGCTACTATAATTCGGCAACAGGAACAGGCCTTACCCTCAAAACCCAGCTCTACAATATCATAAAGGATCATAATGACCAAGGCTATAATGCGATAGATAATTTTTTCACCACACATGATATTGACATTTATTATGAAGATGACAATACCATCTTAGACCCTTATTCTGAAAGGCCTGATGCCGCTGACGCATACAATTACCAGCCAGATCAGCCAAGTGATATTTGTGGAAATTACAACAGTGAAGGCGATTGCTACAATCCTGAACATGTGATACCACAATCGATTTTCAGTCAGGCTGCACCGATGAGAGGCGACGCACATCACCTGCTTCCAACAGATGGAAGGGTAAACAATTTCAGGTCCAATTATCCTTTTGGCGTGGCAGGAACTTTGGTATCTCAAAGCGGCATTTCAAATCCTACAACAAATGGTTCTAAACTTGGAAACAATCTAAACAGTGGTTATTCCGCAGGATACACCGGTATCGTATTCGAGCCTATTGATGAATTTAAGGGGGACATCGCGCGCATCTATTTCTATTTTGTGACCAATTATCAAAATGTAATTGCTGGCTGGAACAGCTACCCTATGTTCACCGCTAACAATTCCGGTACTGTACTTGCCCAGCCGTTCCTTAATATATTGCTGACCTGGAATATGATGGATCCTGTGAGCCAAAAGGAAATCGACAGAAACAACGACGTGTATGCATATCAGGGGAACAGAAACCCGTTTGTAGACAATAATAATTATGTAACCATGATCTGGGGTGCGCCACTGGGTGTAGAAATGAATGATTTTGCAAATGTATCGATTTACCCAAACCCGTCGGAAAATCATCAGGTCAACATCAAATCAGATTTGGTTTTAGATGGAATCCAACTCACGAATCTCAATGGGCAAATCATTCTGAACATTAATAAACCTGTGTTACGCGATAATGTTTACACGTTGGAAAATCTATCACAGGGGTTTTATCTTCTAAAATTAACTTCGGATGCAAGGTCAATAATAAAAAAAGTCGTGGTTAACTAATTGATATCAATATAAAGTAGAAACCGGAGCCTAATCGCTTCGGTTTTTTTTATTATTACAATCGGGAGTTAAATATTTCAAATATCCAAATAAAGCATATACATTTGCCGTCCGAAATTTATTCAAATGAAAAAAATATTATCTTTTATCGCATTGTCTTTTACCGTGTTAACCGTTGCCCAGGCCGGCAATCCTGCAACCTACTACAATGGTTTCAACTGGACGCTTACCGGTACCGCAATGAAAAACGCGCTGGCAACGAAAATCATCAACACCCATACCCAGCAGCTATCCTATACGCCGGGAATATGGAATGCCTTAAAAATAACGGATAAGGATCCGGACAATTCATCGAATGTACTTTTGATTTATGGCTGGGAAGATGGAACAGATGGAGACGTTACCAACGACCGATCCAGAGACAAAAACAGTAACGGCGGCGCCGTTGGCGAATGGAACCGTGAACATACTTATGCCCAGTCAATCGGTACTCCTGATTTAGGAACTTCTGGTGCCGGCGCAGATGCACATCACCTGCGCGCAGCCGATGTACAACTTAATGGCAGCCGTGCCAGTAAAAAGTTTGCTGATGGCAATGGAAATTCGGGTGCGGTAACCGGGGGATGGTATCCTGGTGACAATTGGAAAGGTGATATCGCACGAATGATGATGTACATGTACCTTCACTACGACAACCAATGCCTGCCAAAAAATGTAGGCGTAGGCACAATATTGGCCACTGACCCCAACATGATCCAACTTTTCCTGGAGTGGAATGCAGAAGACCCCGTTTCGGCGGTGGAAGACCAGAGAAATACTTATCTGGGCAATGCCAACAATTCCTATGGACAGGGAAACCGCAATCCGTTTATTGACAATCCTTACCTGGCAACAGTAATATGGGGCGGCCCTGCTGCTGAGAACCGCTGGCCCGCGATTTTCCTTGGAATGGAAAGCCACACTTTAGATCAGGTATATGTTTACCCAAATCCTTCCAATGATCACAAAATAAATATTCAGAGCGATGTGATCCTGGACGAAATTGAATTGATCAATTTGAATGGACAGTTGGTGCAAAGGATTACAAAGCCCGTGATGGATCACAACAATTACAGTGTGGACAATCTTCCTTCCGGTTTTTATCTGTTAAAACTGACGTCAGACAGCCAGACGACCACTAAAAAAGTGATTGTAAATTAATACTGAACATAAAACAAAAAAGTCCCGATAATTCGGGACTTTTTGTTTGTAGACGTTTCGTTTTTAATCGTTCATCGAAATTAAAAACTCCTCATTATTACGGGTTTTCTTGAAACGGTCATTGATAAAATCCATCGCTTCCACAGGGTTCATGTCGGCTAAATATTTCCTCATGATCCACATGCGCTGCAACGTCTTTTCATCCAGGAGCAAATCGTCACGTCGTGTACTCGAAGAGGTAAGATCGATTGCAGGGAAAATACGCTTGTTGGCAATCTTACGATCCAACTGCAGTTCCATGTTACCGGTACCTTTAAACTCTTCAAAAATCACTTCATCCATCTTAGAACCGGTTTCTGTCAACGCAGTAGCAATGATACTCAATGATCCGCCATTTTCTACATTACGGGCCGCACCAAAAAATCTTTTTGGTTTTTGAAGTGCATTGGCATCAACACCACCACTCAACACTTTTCCTGAAGCGGGCTGGACGGTATTGTAAGCCCTGGCGAGACGCGTAATCGAGTCCAGTAAAATAACGACATCATGTCCACATTCTACAAGCCTCTTGGCTTTCTCCAAAACGATATTGGCTATTTTCACGTGTTCCTGTGGCTCGCGGTCAAACGTAGAAGCAATGACTTCACCACGGACGTTCCGCTGCATATCGGTAACCTCTTCAGGACGCTCATCAATCAGCAGTACCAACAAGTACACTTCCGGATGATTGGCAGCAATCGCATTCGCAATATCCTTTAACAACATCGTCTTACCGGTCTTCGGCTGGGCGACAATCATACCACGCTGCCCTTTTCCGATTGGCGAAAACAAATCGATAATCCTGGTAGAAATCGAACTGCCTTTTTCAGCCATCCTGAATTTCTCCTGTGGAAAAACTGGGGTTAAATGTTCAAAAGAAACCCTGTCTCGCACGACTTGCGGGTCATGTCCATTGATTTTGAGTACGCGTACCAAAGGAAAAAACTTCTCCCCTTCTTTCGGCGGGCGCACCACACCTTTCACGGTATCGCCGGTCTTTAAACCAAACAACCTGATTTGTGAGGTCGAAAGATAAATATCATCCGGCGACGCCAGGTAATTGTAATCTGAGGAACGCAGGAATCCGTAGCCGTCAGGCATCATCTCGAGGACGCCTTCGCTTTCTATAATACCGTCAAATTCATAATCAGAATCGCGGAAATTGTTTTTCTTATTTTTAAAATTGGGATTGGCTTCCGCCCTGTTCACTTTCGCTTCTGGTGGCGTACCATTGTCATTTTGGGCTGCATTATTGCCATTGTTCCCATTATTCCTGTTGTTTACATTACCGTTGCCGGCAGCAGTGCCGTTGTTGTTGTTTTGGTTGTGCTGCTTTTGCGCAGGATTTTGGCTTTTCCCGATGATCTTAGGCTGATTTGATGTTACCAACTCTGCCTCAGGCTCTGAAACCAAAGTTGTTTCTTCAGCGTATACTGGCGGTTGTTCCAGGACGGGCAGTTCTGTCCTGTTATTTTTACGGTTTTTATCGAATTTGGCTTTATTGAATTTCACCCTGCCTTCTTTTGGCATTTGTGGCGTTTCAACAGCTGCTGAATCGGCTTCCCCGTTAACGTCAAACAATGTTGCTGTTTCCTGAGGCTTTACTTCAACAGGCGAAGCAACACTTTCAACAGCATCGTTATTTTTTGTAATGCGTATTCTTTTGGACTTTGCATCGTCAGCGGCGGGCTGGCTTTTAGATTCCTTACTATCACCGTTGGCAGCCTGGTGTTCGAGGATGCGATCAATGAGGACTTCTTTTTTTACGCCTGCAGTTTTGATGCTTTTAGACAATTTGGCAATATCCTGAAGCTCAGAAAGCTTCATTTCTTTTAATGCAGAAATATCAAACATGAATGTTATTTGAATTAATTAAATTGGAGCAAATCAGAATGAAATGGTGGTGATTTTTTTTTCTAATGAATAGACCGAAGGATGAAGTACTTACGGTTTTGTACTGCAATATTACGAATAATATTTTACGATGCAATAGTAATTATTAAAAAGAAAATATATTTTTGTGGCATAAATAGTAACCAAATGCTTCAGAGAATCCAAACCGTATACATGGGCGTCGCGCTAATTATGACCGCAGTGCTTCCATTTATTTTCCCGCTGTGGACGGTCGAAGGCACACCGTTCTATTTTATGGCTGATCAGATATACACGGCGCTTTTTGGCTTATCAACCGCGCTTTCCGTCATCAGCATCATTTCTTATGCAAAGAGACAAAATCAGTTTGTAATGAACAGGCTGAATATCATATTGAACTTTATTTTATTAGGATTATTTGTTTACCGTGTGCTAAATGTATCCGGAGACGCCACCAAGGCGCCTGAGAAGGGTATTGGGATGTTCCTGCCGATTGTTGCTATCGTTTTTTTGGTTCTTGCCAATAAAGCCATCAAGAAGGATGAAGATCTCGTAAAATCTGCAGACCGTTTGAGATAAACCTATAAACTTAGTTTATTAGTGCGAAGGAAAGCCTGGATTAACGTCCGGGCTTTTTTTTGTGGTCCGCAATTGTTTGCCGATGGTTACTTCCTGCCCAGTTCGATAATCTCCAGGTCGCGAATCTTATCGCCGTCAATCACAAAACGCAGCATCGTCCTGACCTGGTGAAAGCCACTGACTCCGCAGGCACCCGGATTCATATGAAGCAGATTGAGCTTCTTGTCAAACATCACCTTAAGGATGTGCGAATGCCCACAAATAAAAAGTTGTGGCGGCTTCATCTCGATGTCACGTCGTATAGCCTGATTGTATTTTCCGGGATAACCGCCGATGTGCGTGATCCACACGTCCACCCCTTCACAGAAAAACCGATTGTGTAACGGAAATTCCATCCGCGCCTTGTCGTTGTCTATATTGCCATAAACGCCCCGCACCGGCTTGATTCGCTGCAATGCGTCGGTAACGGCAAGATCGCCAATGTCGCCCGCATGCCAGATTTCGTCAGCCTGTCCGGCATATTTCAGGATGTTGTCATCCATATGGCTGTGTGTATCGGAAAGCAGCAGGATTTTTTTCATATTAACTTCAAAATACCGTATAAACCGGAAAAGCAAAGGTAAGAAGTTATACAGATTGATGCGCTGGCAGATCAAAAAACGTTTCGACCTCAGGATGACTGCCGCTTTGCACCCTACGCTAAAAGGATGCCAATCTAAAAATACCAACCAGATTGAATGGGACGGGATTTCCTGACAGAATTAACAAAGTTTTTTATAGATTTGGTTTCTGCAATTAAAATTCAAAATTATGGATAATCCTGAAAACGATGACATTACCCGCGACGAAATCAAGAAAGAGTTTCAGCTTGAACGCATGATCCTGTTTAGTGACGCCGTATTCGCGATTGTCATAACGCTGATGGCGATTGAAATAAAAATTCCTGAAAACGAACCCTTAACTGATGCGCACCTGCCAAAAGCACTGGTCCACCTGATGCCTACGGTACTGGCATACATCGTCAGTTTTGGATTTATAGGCGCGATATGGTACCAGCATTTAAAGATGTTCAGTTTGTTAAAGGACTATGACCGCGGCCTCGTGGTCCGGAACATGTTATTGCTGTTTTTTGTGGGTTTATTTCCTTTCAGCGCTACATTGATCAGCAGGGGAAAAGGCCAGATGATCCCCTTCTTTATTTATCTCGGTATGATCTTATGCTGTGTCATCACCCAATACGTGCTTTATCATTATATCGTCAAAGGCAGGCCATCGCTCCGGATTAACACCGATCTCAGCGAACATGAAAAAGAACTTGATAAGCGGAAAATCGCCGTCATCGGGTTCTCTCTTTCCGCGTTACTGATTACCACCAGCTATTTTATGATTCCTGACCCGGGAATGAAACCTTTTGCGATGCTATGGATGTGCGTATATGCGGTGGTCTTTAGGGTGATTGTTAAAAGGAGATTTCAAAAATCAGGAAAGCTTCCACGCTAAACGGCTCGATTTGCATCGTCAGGCCCTTTTCAGCCTGCCAGATCAAACTACCTACTTAAAATTAATGCAATTCACCGCCTTGCCTGAAAAACTTTGTAACTTTGCATCGCGGTAAAGCAGCCTGATGAACTGTAAACGCTGCCGATTACTGCAAATAAAAATGCGCTACTTTATCCAATTTTCATACAACGGAACCCATTATCATGGCTGGCAATCCCAGCCGAACGCAGTGTCTGTACAGGAAACACTTGAAAAAGCCATGTCTACCGTGCTGGGAATGAACATCGCTTTGACCGCTGCGGGACGAACCGATACCGGAGTCCATGCCAAAAAAATGTTTGCCCATTTTGACGCCAGCCTTACTGCTGAAATTCCCGGATTGGTTTATAAGCTCAATTCGTTTCTTCCAAAGGACATTGCAATCATTGACATCATCGCAGTACATGATACCGCACACGCGCGTTTTGACGCCAGCAGTCGGACTTACGAATACTACATCTCCCGAGAAAAGAATCCGTTTGGTTCTGATTTAAGCTGGCAGTACAGCCTACCGCTTGATGTGGACGCCATGAATGAAGCCGCCGCGCGTTTGCTGAAACACACGGACTTCCAGTGTTTTTCAAAAGTCAATACCGATGTGAGTACGTTTAATTGTAAAATTACCGAAGCTTATTGGCAGGAAAAAGGAAACCGTCTCGTCTTTACGATTTCCGCTGAACGGTTTCTCCGAAACATGGTACGCGCCATCGTGGGTACGCTGATCAATATCGGTCAGGGCAAAATAAGTGCGGACAGCATGGAAGCCATTATTGAAAGCCGTGACCGGAAACAAGCAGGATTTTCTGTACCCGCACACGGACTTTTTCTCACTGAAATCAAATATAAATACATTTAAGGACTAAGTGCCAATATTCGGAAAATACTCCACCTAACCCAGAACAGCAACAAAATGAGCGCAAAAGCCTTCGACACCGACGTTTTTAAACGGATTATGGTTTACACAAAACCGTACCAGCGCCGATTCAATGCAGTAATTTTCTGGGCGGTTTCGTTGTCCGTTTTCTCTGCATTAAGGCCATATCTGCTTAAACAGACCATCGACGGGTACATTGGCAAATACGACCCCCACGGATTATTAATGTATGTGGTATTTATGGGAATCGCACTCCTGCTTGAGGTTTTGTCGCAGTTCTACTTTGTGTATTGGGCGAATTGGCTGGGCCAGGATATCGTAAGGGATCTGAGAAACAAGCTATTTGGCCATATGTTTAATTTCCGGATGAAGTACTTTGATACTGCACCTGTCGGGCAGTTGGTTACCCGCACCGTCTCTGACATCGAAGCCATTGCCCGGATTTTCAGCCAGGGATTGTTCATGATCATGAGCGACGTTTTAAAAATGATCGCGGTTTTAATTTTTATGTTCTATATGAACTGGAACCTGAGCTGGATCGTTTTGGTGGCCATGCCCATATTGGTTTATGTGACGCGTATTTTTCAGAAGAAAATGCAGGTCGCCTTTGAGCAGGTTCGTACAGAGATTACAAACCTGAATACTTTTGTCCAGGAACGCGTCACGGGAATGAAAATCGTACAGTTATTCCACCGCGAGGACATCGAGTATGAAAAATTCAGCAAAATAAACGACCGCCATAAGAAGGCATGGATCAGGACCGTCTGGTATAATTCAATTTTCTTCCCGATTGCCGACATGATCTCAGCACTCACCCTGGGATGCGTCGTCTGGTACGGCAGCAACCTGATCCTGGGCGGCGACCAGCAAACCACTTTTGGTGATCTTTTTACGTATACGATGTCGATTTCAATGCTGTTCAATCCATTGCGGCAGATTGCGGATAAGTTTAACGAAATGCAAATGGGAATGATTGCCGCAAACCGGGTATTTGATATTTTGGACAGCGACGAACAGGTACAGGACAACGGTACGAAGGATGCACCCGATTTCAAGGGCAGCATCGAATTCAGGGATGTCCATTTCGGTTACATCGAAACCGAAGAAGTCATTAAAGGCATCAATTTAAAGGTAGATCCAGGCCAGACGATAGCAATTGTTGGGGCAACCGGCGCAGGAAAATCGACCATAATCAATCTACTGAACCGTTTCTACGAAATCAATAGTGGCGCCATCTGCGTAGACGGCACCAATATCAACGAATACAACCTTGAATCGCTCCGCAGGCAAATTGGCGTGGTCCTGCAGGACGTATTTTTATTTGCAGATACCATTTTAAATAACATTACACTTCATAACTCCAGCATATCCCGCGACGATGTCATCAGGGCCGCCAAAAGAATCGGGATACATGAATTCATCATGAGCCTTCCGGAAGGTTACGATTACAACGTAAAAGAACGCGGGGTGATGTTGTCCTCAGGGCAAAGACAGTTGATTGCATTTTTGCGTGCCTACGTCAGCAATCCGGCGATACTGATATTGGATGAGGC
Organism: Flavobacterium sp. BFFFF1; assembly: GCF_002256285.1. Classification (GTDB taxonomy): domain Bacteria; phylum Bacteroidota; class Bacteroidia; order Flavobacteriales; family Flavobacteriaceae; genus Flavobacterium. The sequence goes on from NZ_NKJE01000017.1 coordinate 49,466, forward strand.
CACTTCGTCAATCGACACCTATTCTGAAGAACTGATTCAACGCGCGACCGAAACCATTACGGAAAACCGGACATCCATTGTAATTGCGCACCGACTGGCAACGATTGTGAAAGCCGATAAGATCGTGGTCATGGACAAAGGGCTGATTGTCGAACAGGGAACACACCAGCAATTACTGAATATTGAAGGCGGCCATTACAGGAACCTTTATGACTCACAATTTTTAGTAGAAGAAAAACATTGATATGACTGTATTCACCACTGCCATCTCGGCGCAAAGGATCGCCTTTAAACACAATAAATGGCTTCAAGTTCTCCTTGTTGTTTTTACAATATGCTGGATCAACTCTTATATAGGAAATACCGATACGTCGAACTGGCTTTTGGAAAACACGCTCGTTTTTATATTTTTGGGTTTCCTTATTTTGACGTATAAAAAGTTTAAGTTTAGCGACCTGAGCTATTTGCTGATTTGTATCTATCTATGCCTGCATGTATATGGTTCCAAATATACTTATGCCGAAAATCCTTTTGGCTATTGGCTTAAGGATGCGCTGGAACTAAAGCGGAACCATTACGACCGCATCGTGCATTTCAGTTTCGGCTTCCTCCTCGCCTACCCGATGCGCGAGATTTTCCTGAAATGGCTGAAATTCCCAGCCTGGGTGGCGTGGACATTACCAATCGAAATTACATTATCCATCAGCGCCTTTTACGAATTGATCGAATGGGCAGTGGCGGATGTGTTTTTCAAGGCACAGGGTGACGCCTATTTAGGAACACAAGGCGATATCTGGGACGCGCAGAAGGATATTTTTCTGGCATTTTTGGGAGCGATTGTGGCTACTACAATAGTTTCGATGGTGAAGAAAATCGGTAATGTGCGTGCGCGGGAATAAATCGATAACAATAACATACGAAATAAAATAATTGCTTAATTTCGCACGGGAAATCTTTAGAAAATCATTTAACTCAAACCAATGAAATACGATATTATAGTTTTAGGAAGCGGTCCGGGCGGATATGTTACTGCCATCAGGGCTTCACAGCTTGGATTTAAAGTTGCTGTAATCGAAAAGGAAAGCCTTGGCGGAATCTGCCTGAACTGGGGCTGTATCCCAACCAAAGCATTGCTGAAATCGGCACAGGTTTTTGACTACCTAAAACATGCATCCGACTACGGATTGACAATCAAGGAATTCGATAAAGACTTCAATGCGGTTATCTCCCGTTCACGTGGCGTGGCCGATGGCATGAGCAAAGGCGTGCAGTTCCTGATGAAAAAAAATAAGATTGATGTGATTGACGGCTCGGGGAAAATCAAGCCAGGCAAAAAGGTAGCTGTTGAAAAAGACGGAACCACTACCGATTACGAAGCGGATCACATCATCATTGCGACTGGTGCACGCTCACGCGAGTTGCCAAACCTTCCGCAGGATGGTAAAAAGGTAATTGGTTACCGTCAGGCGATGACTTTGCCGGAACAACCAAAATCAATGATTGTTGTGGGTTCTGGCGCTATTGGTGTTGAATTTGCTCATTTCTACAATGCTATGGGAACCGATGTTACAATTGTCGAATTCCTTCCGAATATCGTACCATTAGAAGATGAGGATGTATCCAAGCAAATGGAACGTTCGATGAAAAAAGCCGGCGTGAAAATCATGACAAGTTCTTCGGTTGAAAAAGTGGATACCACTGGAAACGGGGTAAAAGCCACTGTAAAGACAGCCAAAGGCGAAGAAATCCTTGAAGCAGATATTTTACTTTCCGCTGTCGGAATTAAATCAAATATAGAAAACATCGGTCTGGAAGAAGTCGGTATCGCTACCGACCGTGACAAAATCCTTGTCAATGATTTTTACCAGACGAACATTCCCGGATATTATGCCATCGGTGATATTGTTCCAGGCCCTGCGCTCGCCCACGTGGCTTCCGCAGAAGGAATTACTTGCGTCGAGAAAATCGCTGGATTGCACGTCGATAAAATTGATTATGGGAACATTCCCGGATGTACTTATGCTACGCCCGAAATCGCTTCCGTCGGCATGACAGAAAAACAAGCAAAAGAAAAAGGATACGAATTGAAAATCGGGAAATTTCCGTTTTCCGCTTCCGGAAAAGCGAAAGCCTCAGGAGCAGCCGACGGATTCGTAAAAGTGATTTTCGATGCCAAATACGGCGAATGGCTGGGTTGCCACATGATTGGTGCCGGCGTTACTGATATGATTGCAGAAGCCGTTGTTGCCAGGAAACTTGAAACCACCGGACACGAAATCATCAAATCAATCCACCCGCACCCGACGATGAGTGAGGCGATTATGGAAGCCGCTGCTGCGGCCTATGATGAAGTGATTCACTTGTAGTAAGGCCTGATAATATATAGTATTTTAAACCGTCCAAAAGGGCGGTTTTTTTTTTGCTTTAGCAATTTGACTTACAGAATATCGCTTTTGCTAAAACTGAGGACTTTCAACGAAAAGACTTCATTTCCTGAGGTGTTTTGATTTAAAATCAACATAAACTGATGATACTGCGTTAATCCCTGAAAATCCACAAATAATTTCTTAAATCCTTAGTAATTTTACATCTTCAAAAACAAAACAAAATGACAACAATGCTTAGTTCTTATTGGTGGGTGCTCCTGATCCTGCTGTGTGTTCTCATGTACAAATTTGTACTCCGTGTGTTCTTCGGGATGGTCATCGTACCTGAAGATAAAATTGGTCTGGTGACCAAGAAATTCGTGCTTTTTGGTCCGGAAAAATCTTTGCCTGATGGTCGTATTATTGCTACCAAAGGAGAGTCTGGTTACCAGGGAAAAACATTGGCTCCCGGATTGTATTGGGGCATGTGGATCTGGCAGTACAGTGTGGATATGACCGCCTTCACAATCATACCGGAAGGAAAAATCGGATTGGTATTAAGCAAGGACGGTGCCGAGATACCGACGGGCCGCATCCTCGCAAGAAAAGTAGATTGCGACAATTTCCAGGACGCCGCGGCATTCCTGAACAACGGCGGACAAAAAGGACGCCAGACGGCTTTCATCACGACAGGATCATACAGGATCAATACATTCCTTTTCGAGATCATCATTTCTGACCAGATCAAGATTTTTGAAAACATGATTGGTATCGTGACCGCTTTGGATGGAGATCCTATTCCGCAAGGACAGATTGCCGGTAAATATGTAGACGGGCACAACAACTTCCAGGATTTTGACAAGTTTCTGGAATTGGGAGGAAACCGTGGATTGCAGCCGCAAATTATGCTCGCAGGTTCCTATTACATCAACCCATGGGCGATCCTTATTGAACAAAATCCGATGACTGATGTGCCGATAGGATATGTTGGCGTAGTGATCTCCTATATAGGTGAGGATGGACAGGATGTAACCGGCGATTCTTTTAAACACGGAAATATAGTTTCCAAAGGACAACGTGGTGTGTGGATGGAACCACTGGGACCCGGAAAATATGCGCTAAACAAATACACGACAAAACTCGAACCTGTTCCGACAACGAATCTCGTATTAAACTGGGCGAATGCACGAAGCGAATCGCACAACCTCGACAAAAACCTGTCTACGATTACGGTGCGTTCTAAAGATGGTTTCCCATTCAATCTTGACGTGGCGCAGATTATACACGTTCCCGCAAATGAGGCTCCAAAAGTAATCGCTCGTTTCGGGAGCATGAACAACCTGGTTTCGCAGGTACTGGAGCCTACCATCGGGAATTATTTCAGGAACTCGGCGCAGGATAGTGATGTGATTTCCTTCCTTTCCACAAGGAAAGAACGTCAGGAATCCGCTAAAAATCACATTAAACTGGTTTTGGACGAATACAATGTGAATGCCGTAGATACTTTAATTGGTGACATCGTTCCGCCGGACTCGTTGATGAAAACATTGACCGACAGGAAATTGGCGGAAGAAGAGCAAAAAACCTATCAAACCCAAAGAATGGCGCAGGAACAACGCCAGGGAATGGAAAAAGAAACCGCAATCGCCGATATGCAGAAAGAAATCGTACGCGCTTCCCAAAATGTAGAAATTGCACAACGCACTGCCGATGCAACCGTGAAAAAAGCAGAAGGAGATGCAGCCAGTTTAAAACTAAATGTAAATGCCGAAGCCGAAGCCACCAAAATGCGTGCAAACGCCGAAGCCGAAGCCACCAAAGCCAGGGCCGGCGCTCAGGCTGAAGCCACCAAAATGACGGCAAGTGCTGAAGCGGAACGGATTTCCAAAACGGGTCTTGCGGAAGCTGAAAAAATCATGGCGGTTGGTAAATCCACTGCAGAAGCGTATCAATTGCAGGTTTCAGCGATGGGCGGCGATAATTTCACGAAATACAAAATTACTGAGGAAATCGGTAAGGGTAAAATCAAGGTGATTCCTGATGTGTTGATTACGGGCAATAACGGTACTGATGGTTCAATCAGTGGATTATTGGGTATGAAATTGATGGAGATGATGGATACGAAAGATGGCTCCGGAAAAATGGAAATCAAGCCAGAGTCTAAAAAAGATAAATAATCTTATATCGTATATTAATGAAGCCGCTCCGGAAATGGAGCGGCTTTTTTTAATGAAAAAAAATGGTGAAAATTCGTTACTTTTAACAATAATAAACTACTAGCCTATGAAACTTGGTTACTTTTTTTGTTTCTTATCGATATCCTGGAATATGTTTTCGCAACAGCCCGACATCAGTTTTGGAAATCAGGGTATCATTACGTCGGCCAGCGGAGCCGAAATACTGTTTTCTGAAATACTCGCCGATGGAAAAATCGTCTCGGTTGGTTATCAAAACATAGTTCAACCTACCGGATATGGATATCATTTGATTGTCACACGGCATCATCCGGATGGAAGCATCGATAATAATTTTGGAACTAACGGCATCGTCATGGACACTTACGGTTATCGATGCTTTCCTGACGCAGCCCTGCTTCAACCCGACCAGAAATTGATTGTAGCGGCTACTTACCTCCCTGTCGAAGGAGATATTGATCTTGTTGCTAAACGGGTTATATTGAGATATAATTCAGATGGAACTCCTGACCCGGGTTTCGGAAATAATGGACGGAAAAGCTTTGATTCGACATCATTGTTAGCTACAATACGCGATATTGCTTTGCAGGGTAATAAAATTCTCGTGAGAGGAAATCCTGCTTACCCAAATACTAATCTCGGGATTTTAATTCGCCTTGATAGTGATGGCAATGAAGATATATCATTTGGTGACAATGGTGTTATTTATCCATCTGATAACGCCGGTATGTTTAAAAGCCTGACTGTACTTGAAAACGGCGACATTGTCAGCGGTGGTTTCGTTGGAGAAAACGCAGCGATCAGGAAATACCATGCTGATGGTTCACTTTTTACTGATTTTGGTACAAATGGTACAAATAGTTCCTTCAACTTTGTACCGCCGGATTGGTTTCCTGTAGAATGGGCTGACAAAATAATCGCCCAGCCTGACGGAAAGCTTTTGGCAATTTACATGACTACTCAAAGAAATGGGATCTTACGCTTAAATAGCGATGGGACAGTCGACACTTCCTTTGGTACCAATGGTGCCTTCATGCTCCCTGAAAATCTGCCCTATTCATTTATTACAGATTTTGGACTAAGGCCTGACGGCAAGATTGTATTTGCTGGCACAAATGCCGACAATCCTGACTATGCTGTTTTTGTTGGGAAATTGAACCAAGACGGCACAAACGACCTTACATTTGATAACGATGGCTACCTAGATCTAAATCCAAGTGCTTACAACGATTATTTCAACAGCATCAACATCCAACAGGATGGGAAAATTATTGTAGCCGGCACTATAAATGATGTCGATTCTAACAATGTTTTCTTACTGATGAGAATCGATGACCTGCCTTTGAGCGCCACTTCCGACCTAAGTCCAAATATAAGCATCTATCCAAACCCCTTCAAGGATGACATCACAATTTACACTGCAGGAGGCAGCCTTAAAACTTTCCAACTCTTTGATATGCATGGCAAATTGGTCTTCGAAAAGCCAATCAATGGGGACGAAAATATTGTGTCACCAAATGTTTCACCAGGCATTTATTTTTACGAAATTGAAAGGGCGAACGGAAAAAAAATCAGTGGTAAAATCATGAAAAAAAATTGAACACCCTGAAAATTAAACGTCATCGTTGCGCTTCAAAATGAATACCAAGCATCTAACGCTGAGCATATCTTCCTATCTTTATTTTATAAATCCTAAGAACATGAAAAAAATCCTTTTCCCGGCGTTACTTTCCATGATGCTTTTATCAGCTTGTAACTCTGCAGATAATAAAAGTAACGGATCGTCCCAATCTGTATATGAACCCAGGAATTTCGTTGAGATCAAACACCCTGATTGGAGCAAGAATGCCACCATTTATGAAGTGAATGTCCGGCAGTTCACACCGGAAGGCACGTTTAAGGCATTTGAAGCCCACCTGCCCCGAATCAAGGCGATGGGAATCGACATCATTTGGTTGATGCCAATCCATCCCATCGGTGTTGAAAAGCGAAAAGGAACGCTTGGGAGCGAATATTCAGTGAAAGATTATTATGGTGTAAATCCAGAATTTGGTACGAAGGAGGATTTCAAAGCATTGGTGTCTAAGATACACAGCATGGGCATGCACGTCATCGTGGATTGGGTAGCCAATCACTCGTCGTGGGACAACAATCTCGTCAAAGAACATCCGGATTGGTATACCAAAACACCCGAAGGGAATTTCCAGCCCACACCGTGGTACGACTGGGATGACATTATCGACTTCGATTACAACCAACCGGCGCTACGGAAATACATGACGGAAGCACTGGTATATTGGGTGAAAGATTTCGATATTGACGGCTACCGCTGTGATACAGCAGGCTTCATCCCTACCGACTTCTGGGACAATGCCCGCGCGGAAATGGATGCTGTAAAGCCGGTTTTTATGCTTGCCGAATGGGAATCCAGGGATTTGCACAAGCATGCTTTTGACATGACCTATTCCTGGACATTTTTTGATAAAATGACTGCGGTGACCAAAGACAAAAAAAGTCTTGGAGGCGTGATTGAATACATGGCGCATGACGTAAGCACTTTCCCGCGTGACGGTTACAGGATGCTATTTACCGACAACCATGACATGAACTCGTGGAACGGCAACCAGTTTGCAAATTTTGGAGGTGGGTTGCAGGCATCAATGGTTTTGTGCACCGTAGTAAACGGGATGCCGCTTGTCTACGGCGGCCAGGAAGCCGGATTAGACCACTCGCTGAAATTTTTCGATAAAGACCTGATACAATGGAAAGACCATCCGTTTTACAATATTTATAAAACACTATTCGAACTAAAACATACCAACGAGGCGCTTTGGAATGGAAGTTACGGAGGCGAAATGATCCGGATCTTCAATGACAAGCCGGAACAAGTGATCTCATTTTCAAGATCGAAAGGAAATAATCAGGTGATTCCTGTGGTAAATTACAGCGACAAGCCCGTAACCGTCAAACTGAATTCAAAATACCAGAAAGGAAGCTACACCGACTTGTTTTCAAAAAAGACAGTCGTACTTAAAGGAGACGACGTCTTTACGATCGAACCCTGGGGTTATGTCGTATTGGTCAAATAGTAAAAACGCTTCCAAAGAGTTTCCTTACCCACTATCAAGTCTAAATCATCAGCAACGCATTGACAAATTCGTCAATTTCGGCATGGGTGTTATAATGGCTGAACGAAATTCTCAAACTTGGCTTTTGAAGTTCCTCTTCTGAAAGCATTTCGGCCAAAACATGCGACGGCTTCGTGCTCCCCGATTGGCATGCGCTGCCACGCGAGACTGCAATGCCTTTCATATCAAGATTGAATAAGATCATGGATGTTTTTTCAGGAGAAAATGGCAGCAGTATGTTCAATATATTATACAGGCTATCCACACCATTCACCTTTACATCAGGAAAATGGGCATAAAGTCTTTGAGTGGTATATTCCTTAACTGAAGTAATGTGGTTTCTTTCAGCATCCATCAGTTGGTAAGAAAGTTCCAGTGCTTTTGCCATTCCCGCAATATTATGCACTGCTTCAGTTCCCGGCCGCAGCCCTTTCTCCTGCTCTCCACCATAAAAAAGTGGATTTACCGCAAGTCCTTTTCTGATATACGCAAATCCAATTCCCTTAGGTCCGTGAAACTTGTGCGCACTTGCGACCAGAAAATCAACCGGAAATTGCTGCACATCAACTTTTATTTTACCTACCGACTGCACGGTGTCAGAGTGAAAATAGACCCCTGCAGCTTTACACATCCGCGCTACCGATTCAATGTCAGTAACAACGCCGGTTTCGTTGTTCACATGCATTAATGAAGCGAGCGTGGGTACATTTTGTGAAAGCAAATCATTCAAATGGGCAAGGTCGATGCTTCCGTTAGCATTCACTTTTACAAAATCAACTTTCACCTGAAATTCATGTTCCATTTTTTCAATGGCATGCAGCACAGCATGGTGTTCAATACGCGAAGTAATGATTCGTGTTACATGAAGATGGGCAACGGCATTTCTAATGATCCAGTTGTTCGCCTCGGTAGCACCCGAAGTGAATATAATTTCGCTGGCGTGCGCGTTTAAATGTGAGGCAATCGACTTTCTCGACAGTTCTATCGTATTTCTTGAAGTCCGGCCAAAGCTGTGGGTTGACGATGGATTCCCGAAATCTTCGGACATCACACGAACCATTTCCGTGATTACTTCTTCCCTGATTGGTGTTGTGGCGGCGTTATCTAAATATATTTTTTTCATCGGTGCAAAGCTAACAAATTTGTGATTTCATTGTGAGCACCTGCCAGTCAATTACGCTTTTTTTACTTATTTTTGTTCGAAAATATACAAGCATGAGGAAGTTTTTAGTTTTACTATGTTGTGGATTTCTACTGAATAGCTGTAGCGACGGCGATATTCAAGTTAAAAATTTCGATTTTGGCAATGTGGACGCCAAATCCTGTGGCAGCAGTACTTCTGACTTCTTTATTTATGAATTTAGCGGCAACGAAGCACTCATTCTCCAAATTCCTGAAAACAGATTTGTGAATAAGGAAACTCCGGAAGGAACCCCGATCTCGATTACTATCGACAATACCGTCAAAGTGATTTATAGAATTTATGACGGACCTGTGACCAATGCTACTTTATGCTCGTCCATCCCCCCATCAAGCCCTACGGTTACAGAAGAGTGGAATGCCGAAGGCGGGACAATCCAGATTACCACCCGAGCAGTACATAGCGTTGTGACGTCGACTGGTGAAGATATCATCAATAATTTCAGCCACAGCATCGTGTTCAAAAACATTACGTTTAATCGCGGCAATGACGAGTACCAGACTACGGATCAAATCGTTTTTGGTACATACACCACCCGCAACCTGAATGCGCCGGTGAATTTTGTAACGATTGAAAACATCCAGAAATGTGCTGATAACAATTTGCTATACAAGCTATCCGGCAACCAGTCGCTGGAATTGAACCTCGATAATGACACACTTGCCACACTTTTTGCCAATGAAGCAACAACAGCAGGTGCTCCAAGACAACTTTACATTAGTGCCCCTGAACAGCTCTCTTTTAAAGTGTATGGAAACATAATTACCACCGAAAACCTTTGCTCGGGCGATACCGGTGCAATCTCCGAAGTGTGGAGTGCGGAAAATGGCGTTGAAAATAGCAGTGGCCTCATTGAAGTGGAAACCACTACCAATGGCAGCAACTTCATCCACACGGTGCGTTTCAAAAATGTCAGGTTTAAAAATACTGATGGATTGGTATTTTCGTTTGGCAACGACTATGATTTCGGTCAGTACATCACGACAAACTAAGGTTTCTTCTGCCTGATGTAAATTTCGGTGGCGCCCAAACCGTATTTCTGGTAATTCGCGTCCTGAAAATCAATATTATCGTATCTGCCAAGTAAAAAATCCAGCTCTGCTTTCAGTACGCCCTCGCCTACTCCGTGGATAAACACAATTTTAGGGATGCGGTTTTGGATTGCAAATTCCACATGCCTCCTGGCCGTCTCAACCTGTAAATTCAGGATGTCAAAATTGTTCATTCCCCGAAAATTCTTCACGAGCTTTTCGATGTGAAGATCAAATTCCGGCACAGGCATTTCTTTCGCCTTCTTTTCTTTAACAAAACTACGGGGTTTTGGAATTTCCTTTTCTTTTAAGACCTGCTTTATATTTTGGCCGGCGTTGTAATTGATCTCCACCGCCGCTGATTTAATTAATTCCTTTGCAGTATAAGTAAGCTCAAAGCCTTCAGTGGTTTCAATTGTGATATTATCACCATTCACCGCTACGACCAAGCCTTCCAAGGCGTCGTCAAGCACCATCACCTTGTCTCCTTTATTGAGTGTCATCTTCGTTGTGTTTATCGCTTTTAGACGGAATCTTATTTCCCAATTTCATCATACAAACCATAAAAATTACGATTGCAGCGCACATGATGTACAAATTTGGTTTTGGTTTACTTTGCTCGTAAAGTGCAAAACCAGCCGAAAGGAAAAGTGCCGGAATTAAAATGTTTTTCATAAATACTCTTTATGAGGCCAAATTACGAAGTTTTGAACTATAAGCCATAAAAAAATCCGCCTGAAATTGCGGATCTTTATATGTATAATGGCTATTTGTTAAGAGGCGGCGCCGGTAGCTGCTGCAACAATCACGACTATAATTGCGAGGGCATAGATCACAAGCATAACCAATGTGAAAATCCCAACAAATTTATAGTGCGATTTCAGATATTCGAATGAAGCGGTCAACTTCTCTGTATTGTTGTCGCGAAAAGCGGCTTTGATCGATAACGCGAAACGGTTCAGGTAAAAAATGGGGAAAAAACTAATGGCTACCATAATAACGATAACCAACAAAGTCATTCCCGGGGGTAATTTATACATATTAGTCGCCGCGTCCATCCCGCTATCGTCGTTCGATCCCAATACCCCTAAACTGCCAAAGACCAAAATAAGGCCCATCCATATGTAGCCAAAAATTGAAAGGAAGTTCGCCCATTTTCCAGTTTCCCTGAGGAACTGTTTGGCATTGTCTGTAAGTTGCATTTCAAAACTGTCAAAAGCAGAATTATTCTCCATTTTAAAAATTGTTTAAGGTTGATATTTCCAAAAATAATGAAATAACGTAATTTCACCTGCATCGAACAATAAAGTTTTAAACAAAAAAAATCCCGCGTTACAGCGGGATCTTCTCTATCTCTCAAATTCTTGTAAAGTTTTGATGATAATGCCAATACAGTCATCCAACTGCGCTGACGTCATCACCAGCGGTGGGGCAAACCTGATGATGTTGCCATGTGTCGGTTTTGCCAAAAGGCCATGATGTGCCAGCCTCATACAGATATTCCATGCGGTCTCACTGTCCTCGGTATCGTTGATTACTATGGCGTTTAGTAGTCCTTTGCCACGCACAAGGGTGGCTATGTTAGAGGTCTTTATGTATGCGGCGAGTTGCTCCCTGAAAATCATGCCAAGCCTTTGCGCATTTTCAGCCAGGTTTTCGTCTACCACTACGGTAAGCGCGGCTACCGCAACGGCAGCTGCAAGCGGGTTTCCTCCAAATGTAGAACCATGCTGCCCCGGTTTGATCACATTCATAATCGCGTCATTTGCCAAAACTGCCGAAACAGGGTAGACACCACCAGAAATGGCTTTTCCTAAAATCAACACATCAGGCTGGACATTCTCATGGTGTACCGCCAGCAATTTACCGGTTCTTGCGATACCCGTTTGTACTTCATCGGCGATAAATAGCACGTTGTATTGCTCACAAAGCGCTTTGGCTTTTGAAAGGTAACCATCGGCAGGCACATATACTCCCGCTTCACCCTGAATCGGCTCTACAAGGAAACCTGCAATATTTTTCGTCGATGACAACGCCTGTTCCAAAGCATCAATATCGTCATATGGAATTTTAACAAAACCCGCAGTGTATGGCCCGAAATTCTTACGTGCATTTTCGTCATTTGAGAAAGAAATGATTGTAGTAGTACGCCCATGGAAATTGCCTTCACAAACAATTACCTGCGCCTGATGCTCTTCCACGCCTTTTACTTCATACGCCCATTTCCTGCAAATCTTTAATGCCGTTTCCACAGCTTCAGCTCCGGTATTCATTGGAAGTACTTTGTCGAAACCAAAATACTCGGTCAGGAATTTTTCGTAATATCCCAGTTTGTCATTATAAAAAGCACGTGACGTCAAAGTAAGTGTCTGTGCCTGATTGATCAGTGCATCAACAATATCCGGATGGCAATGGCCTTGATTTACGGCAGAATAAGCCGAAAGAAAATCATAATACCGCTTTCCTTCAACATCCCAGACGTAAACGCCTTTGCCCCGGCTTAGTACAACGGGCAACGGATGGTAATTGTGCGCCCCATACTTGTTTTCGATCTCGATAATCTCTGCTGAACTGATTTTTTCTAAAACTGACATTTGCAACTGATTTTTAGAATAAGTTTTTACAATTCCTACTTATGGAGAGAAATCATCCGTTTACGGTGTAAAAATAGGCAATTAATTGAGAATTTAATATTATCCGTCCTCTTTTTGCCTTAATTTGACAGTAAAATTAAAAAGCCCTGCTTTCTAAACCGAAACAGGGCAGTGATACATGTCGTTCCTTCTTTACTGCAGCGTAGCGGTAGAAGAAATAGCGGTATTCAATAATTTTGAAATCGGGCAATTCTTCTCAGCTTTCGACACCAGTTCCTGGAATTTTTCATCAGTAATGTCTTTTACCTTTCCATTCACGGTAAGCACAGAACTTACAATGCTTCCATTTTGAAAATCAATGTCACATTTGGTTTCAAGGCTTTCAATTTCAAAACCTTCTTCGCTAATAAATGCCGAAAGCTGCATGGTGAAGCAGCCGGAATGGGCGGCTGCGATAAGTTCTTCGGGGTTGGTACCGATACCGTCCTCGAACCTCGTCTTAAATGAGTATTGCGCATTGTCCAATACTTTGCTTTGGGTAGTAAGCCTGCCGTTTCCTTCTTTAATAGATCCCTGCCAGACTGCCGTTGCGTTGCGTTTCATAAAGATAATTTTTTTAGTTTCCCTAAATTTACAGCATTATGTCCAGAAAACTAAATCCTATTCCTGAAATTAACATAAAGAAAACATCCTACTTCTTCCTATACTGTTTTAGATCGACATAAAAGGTCGCCCCTGTTGCGTTATCGTTATTTTCAGCATAAAAAGTTCCGTCCGCCTTTTTAATGATCTGGCTGGAAAGATACAGCGACATTCCTGACGATTTCCCCAACTTGGAAGACCGCGTCATATTCGAAATTTTAAAAAGGTCGTTGCTGCTTTTACCTTCAATACCTGCTCCGGAATCAGAAACCGAAATTTTAAGATGCGAATGTTCCCTGTAGATCTTAACCGCAATCAATCCTCCTTCAGGTGAATATTTTATGGCGTTATCCACAAGATCCGAGATAACTGAAATTAAAGATTCGCTGTCAATCCTGATGTAAGCATCGCTTTGTTTTATCTCTTCTTTCAGAAAGATCTTTTTATCCTGAAGACGGTCCGCAAATTTCCTTTTGATGGTATTAACGATTTCGGCCAAATTCACGGAACGCACCTTAAACACCTTTTTCGATAAGATCTCTTCTTCTTTAAGTACCTTGATATAAGACTGTATAAACTCGATTTGCCATGCCGAAGAGTCTATAATACTGTTCGCCAACGTGCGGATTTCATCAGGCGGATTCTTTGTTACGATTGCCCTGGCCGCCTCCATCGGCGTTTCGGCAAACCGCTTCATATCATTTGATAACAAATCGGCGAGTTCCTGCTTTTGTGTTAATAGATTCTCGTTTATGCGTATAGTCGACTGTATGTTACTCATCAGCAACCCGGCAGCGTCAGAAAATTCAGTAGGCAAATTGGGGATGATTCTCGAAGCCCGATAATTCTCCAAAGCCTTCGACGCATTTTCTATGGGCTTGATAAGCCGCTTCAGCAGAAACAAAGTCAAAGCGGTCGCGACGAGCGTCATAATCAATGAAATCACAAAGATGTTCGTAGGCGAAATTTTATTCTCGTAAAAAAGCAGGAAAAAAATCAAGCCAATCAACGGAATATGAATGCCAATAAACGCGACAAACAAAAATTTTAATGCGTAACGATTCCGTAAAAAGCCTATTTTGGATAAGGCAGCATAAAGTTTCATACAGGGGACATTTTGTGTTGGTGTAGATATTATTACGAAACCGATCTCGTATTGGTTTTCCAAATATAAAATTATTCTGATGCGAATAAAAATATTACCGCTCAAACTGAAAAAAATTCCCGCATAAAAATTTAAGCCTTACTTTTGCGCCATGGCAGCAAAAAAGACAGACAGAATAATTTTCGAAAATATTGAGGTACTCGATGCGGGCGCAAAAGGCGTTTCAGTCGCAAAAGCACCTGATGGAAAAGTAATTTTTATCCCTAACGTAGTGCCGGGCGATATCGTAGATGTGCAGACTTTTAAAAAGCGTAAAGCATACTACGAAGGCAAGGCGATAAAATTTCACGGATATTCCGAGCACCGCGTTACACCGCAGTGCCAGCATTTCGGAGTGTGCGGTGGCTGCAAATGGCAGAATATGAAATACAGCCAGCAACTGCATTACAAGCACAACGAGGTACTCAACCACCTGAAACGCATCGGGAAAATTGAATTGCCCGAATTTGAAAATATTCTGGGATCACAAAAGCAGTTTTTCTACCGCAATAAAATGGAATTTGGATTCTCAAATTCGCGTTGGCTTACAGAAAAGGAAATAGGAACATCGGACGAAATTGACAGCCGCAACGCACTCGGATTCCATATCCCAAGGATGTGGGACAAGATACTGGATATTACGGAATGCCACCTTCAGGCTGATCCTTCAAACCAGATTCGGAACGAAATCCGCAAATTTGCTACAGACAACAACCTGGAATTTTTCGACCCCCGCAACCATGAAGGCCTGCTGAGGACGCTGATGATCCGCACGGCATCTACTGGAGAAATCATGATATTGATCCAGTTTTTTAAGGAAGACAAACAACAACGCGAATTATTACTTGATTTCCTGGCGGAACGTTTCCCTCAGGTTACCTCGCTGCAATACGTGATTAACGGCAAGCCGAACGATACGATTTACGATCAGAACGTGGTGCTTTATAAAGGCCGTGATTACATCCTGGAAGAAATGGAAGGGCTGAAATTCAGCATCAATGCCAAGTCATTTTACCAGACAAACTCGGAGCAGGCATACGAATTGTATAAAATCACCCGCGACTTTGCAGGCCTTACCGGTAACGAAGTCGTGTACGACCTGTATACCGGCACCGGGACGATTGCGCAGTTTGTTTCTAAACAGGCTAAGAAAGTAATCGGTGTCGAAGCCGTTCCGGAAGCGATTGCCGATGCGAAAGAAAATGCGAAGCGCAATGAGATTACCAATTGTGATTTCTTTGTTGGCGATATGAAAGTGGTATTTAACGAAGCGTTTATCGCGGCGAATGGCCATCCCGATGTGATTATCACCGATCCACCAAGAGACGGGATGCACAAAGATGTGGTCGAACAGATCCTCAAAATCGCACCCGATAGAATTGTATATGTGAGCTGTAACTCGGCCACTCAGGCACGGGATCTCGCCCTGATGGACGAGAAATACAAAGTCACGCGGGTAAGGCCCGTAGACATGTTTCCGCAGACACATCATGTTGAAAATGTTGTACTTTTAGAAAAAAAATAATTGCATTAGAATACATGAAAAGAATAATCCTGTTTTTACTGGTTGCCGCTTTCGGATTTTCGGGCTGTGAAAAAGATGACATTTGCGATGCCTCCATCCCAACTACCCCAAGGCTTGTCATCGATTTTTATGACTTTACCAATCCAGCAGTACCGAAGAACCTCACAAACCTCAAGGCTATGGGAACTGGTGCCGATTTGCCGTTGGTATTCAACGATCTGCTCGAGGAAACAGATGAGACGCGATACCTGACAAATGATACCAGGTTACGTTTGCCTCTAAAGATCAATGAAGATTCCGTGCAGTACACCCTGACGCTAAATTCAGGCAACGATGTCCTGACATCAACCGACGTTATTGACATCAATTATACCCGCCTCAGCGAATACGTCTCACGGGCTTGTGGTTATAAAACACTTTTTAAGTTAAACCCTGACACCAACAACAGTGAAGCTCCATTCATTATCAACGGCAATCCGGCCAACAATTCAGGAAACTGGATCAGGAATGTTGAGATCATCAAATCAAACCTTGAAACCGAAAATGAAACACATATTAAGATATTCTTTTAGTATCGCGCTGCTTGTTTTCGGGTGTACGGCTCAGGCACAGCAAACAAAAACACAAACACCGGCTAAGAAAGATTCCGTGACCATCACGCCAAAAAAAGAACGATACGGTGTGCGTATAGGTGTCGATTTATTCAAGCTTTCCCGGTCTGTTTACGATAGTGATTACAAGGGAATCGAGTTTGTCGGGGACTACAGGCTGACACGTAAATATTACCTCGCTGCCGAAATCGGAAATGAGAACAAAACCACCGATGAAGACCAGATCAATTTTACAACCAAAGGAAGTTACCTGAGGTTCGGTTTCGATTACAACGCCCATGAAAACTGGCTGGATCTCGAAAATATGATTTACGTCGGTTTGCGTTATGGCATCAGCACCTTCAGCCAAGAGCTGAACAGCTATAAGGTATACAACCCAAATCCGTATTTTAATGAGTCAACGGATGTGGGCATTGGAGATAAATACAGCGGACTGTCAGCACAATGGCTCGAAGCAGTAGTCGGCTTGAAAACACAGGTGTTTAAAAATACTTTCGTCGGATTTAGCATTCGACTGAGCACTTTAGTCGCAAACAATCAGCCAAATGGATTTGAGAACTTATACATTCCCGGTTTTAACAAGACGTATAGCGGCGATTTCGGTTTTGGCTTCAATTACACCGTTTCTTACTTCCTTCCGCTGTATAAGAAACAGGTGAAAATGGATGCCAAAAAATCGGAAAATAAAGACAGTGGCAAAAAGGCAAAAGAATAAAGTAGCCCTACTTAATTTCTTTTACGCCTTTAATAAAAATCCATTTCATAAAAACCTTTTCTCCTGCGCTGGTCTTTACCGATTGGAACTTCGGCGCCAGAAGACTTGCGGCTACCGCTGCAGTAACTGGTTTCATCCAACCGTCCAACTGCGTAAAAGTAACAATCAGGAAAAACATCAGCAGGTATAATGCGGCAAAACAGATAAAATTAAAAAGAAGTGCTTTTGTCGTTGGTTTCATACGATTAACTTATTGGTTTTCAGTTTGAAATTTTGTACGCTTGCTGCCGGCATACATTTCGTATTTAACAAGCCGTGCTTCAAGGCTTCCGTTGAACAGCTTGATTTTTCTGGAAGGTTTTAACCCCACAAATTTTAAGGCTTCCATATTGGCAGTGATGAACCAGGCATTGGTGTTTGGATAACTTTTCTTTAGCGTATCACCGATGTCCGTGTAAAAATGCTCCATCTGAATATCGAGTCTTTCGTCATAAGGCGGATTAAACACCATATGCAACGGCCCTTGATTTTCCTTTTTGGTGTCAAAGAAATTGCGGCCTTCAATCGTGATGTAATCTTCAAGATTCGCGTTCCTGATGTTGTCTTTCGCTTTCATGATGGCGGACGGCGCCTTGTCATAACCGACGATCGTATAACGAAACTCACGTACTTTCTTTAACGACGATTCCACAATCGTATCAAAAAGGTCGTTGTCCCAGTCTGCCCACTTCTCAAACGCAAATTCCTTCCTATTGATATTGGCCGGAATGTTGCAGGCGATCATCGCGGCCTCAGCCAGAAAAGTACCACTGCCACACATCGGGTCAAGGAAATCTCCCTGCCCCTCCCAGCCTGACAGTAAAAGTATTCCTGCAGCCAGTACTTCGTTGATCGGTGCAATATTCGTGGCGGTCCGGTAACCGCGCTGGTGGAGCGAACTGCCGGACGTATCCAACGCCACGGACACCTGGTCGTTGTGGATGTGGATGTTAATCCTCAGGTCAGGCCGCGTTTTATCGACGCTTGGGCGTTGTCCTGCCTTTTGCCTGAATTGATCCACAATGGCATCTTTGCATTTTTGAGAAACAAACTCGGAATGGTTAAAACGATCCGAATGTACCGTCGAATCAATCACGAAAGTCTGGTCCGGATTCATGTATTTTGACCAGTTCAAGCTATAAATGCCTTTATACAGCGAATCTTCATTGGTCGCCCTGAAATGATAAATCGGCTTCAGGATTTTTAACGCAGTGCGCAGCGAAAGGTTGGCCTTATACATAAAACCTTTATCTCCCTTAAAGCTCACCATCCTTACACCTGCTTCGACTTCCTGTGCGCCAAGCATTTGAAGTTCCTTAACCAATATTTCCTCAAAACCAAAAAAGGTCTTGGCAATCATCTTAAAATTTTCTTCCATATTATTTTTTCACAGCGCCTGACTTGTAAATGAGCTTTAAAACCTGAGATTAAATTCCATGTTTACCCAAATCGCGCCATGGTTGGCAAAAATAATCTAAATTTGCATTTTAACCGGACTTTACAACAAAGAATAAATGCCTTCACCGCAAAATCAGCCTTCCGAAAACACCAATAAAGCAGAAAACTGGTTCGCCTCCTGGTTTGATACACCGTACTACCACATTTTATACAAAGACCGCGACAACGAAGAAGCCCGTCTTTTTATGGACAACATCACAAACTACCTGAACCTCCCCGACGATGCGAAAATCCTCGATTTGGCTTGTGGGAAAGGGCGCCATTCTTTGTATCTAAACAAATTAGGCTATGATGTGACCGGTGCTGATCTGTCCGAAAACAGCATTGCCGAAGCCAAAAAATCCGAGAATGACAAACTGCACTTCATCGTACACGATATGCGCGAAACCTGTCGTGAAAAATATGACGCGATTTTTAACCTGTTTACTAGTTTCGGCTATTTTGAAGACGACGCAGATAACCTGAAAACGCTCGTGGCCATTCGGGAAAGCTTAAACGAGTCAGGATTTGCCGTAATCGATTTTATGAATGTAACCAACGTACTGAAAAATCTGGTCCCCGAAGAAACCAAAACCATTGATGGCATTACTTTTAACATCAGGAGGTATCATCTCGACGGGCATATCATCAAGGAGATCCGCTTTGAGGACCGGGGAGAAAAATTTCATTTTACCGAAAAAGTTCAGGCGTTGTCACTCAAAGACTTTGAGCAAATGATGGAAAACTCGGGAATTTTCCTGCTCGACGTATTTGGGGATTACAAGCTCCGGAAATTTCACAATGCCGAAAGCGAACGGCTGATCATGATCTTTAAATAATGAATTACCTATTTCCCCTATTAGCCGTATTGCTTGGATATGCGTTTGCCATCTTCGTGAAACCCGGGAAACGCAAAAGCCTGAAGCTGTTGTTGTCCTTCAGCGGCGCATTCTTATTGTCGCTGACGGTGATGCACCTGCTCCCTGAAGTGTATGAGGCAGACCACCTGCAGCGGGGCGAAACCCATTCCAATACCGTTGGGATTTTTATCATGGTCGGGATATTATTCCAGATACTGCTCGAATTTTTCTCAAAAGGCGCAGAACACGGCCACGTACACGGGCATGACGAAATGAAGCAAATGCCGTGGTCTTTGTTTTTCAGTCTTTGCCTGCACGCCTTTCTTGAAGGATTCCCTGTCGGAAGGCACGCGGACCTCGCGGTCGGGATAGCGATACACCACCTGCCCATCGCGGTAATCCTGACGCTCTTTTTCATCAACGTAAAATTAAAGAAAACCACGATTTTTATTTTTATGGTATTATTTGCACTGATGACGCCGCTCGGAACCCTGGCATCCGCTTCATTAGAGGTGCTCAATCAGTATTACACGGAAATTACTGCCGTCGTAATCGGGATTTTGTTCCATATTTCCTCCACGATTATTTTCGAAGCAAGCGAAAACCATAAATTCAACGTCGCCAAGTTGTCGATGATCGCGCTTGGGATATTGTTCGCGTTCTTGTTGTAAAACCTGGATTGCAACATAGGCCTTCGCGTCGTTGCAACATGCCATCACAACCGTGTCACATGCCATCGCAACCGTGTCTATTGCCATCGCAGCCGTGTCCATTGCCATCGCAACCGTGTCAACTATCATCGCAGCTGTATCGCGTGCCATGGCAGCCCCGCAACATAACTTTGCGTAACGAACATATATCTTACTAAGAAAGACACCATCGCCCGTACAATCGGGGTTGAGGCTTATAAAACAACTCAGAAATTGTGTTGCGCTTTAAAATAAGGCAACACACTAACCCAAATCCGGGAACCTTTCAGGGTACCCTGCCCCAGAACGCCTGTTTCATTTTCCTTTTTTTTTCAATAAATACAGTTTTAACAATGGACATCACTCTTGATTTTAATTGTAAAATCGTAACTTTGGGTGCTGAACCATAACCTGTATATGTTGTCTTTTACCAAAACCACAGAGCAATCTTCGAATTACAACAGCCTGGAATCGATGCCCATCGGTGAACTGTTGAAAAACATGAACCTTGAAGACAAAACCGTGCCGTATGCCGTAGAAAAAGCGCTTCCGCAGATTGAAAGGCTGGTCACCGAATTAGTGTCCCGCATGCAACAGGGCGGCCGATTGTTTTATATCGGCGCAGGCACTTCCGGACGGCTTGGTATCGTTGATGCGTCAGAATGCCCGCCAACATTTGGCGTGCCGTTTGACCTCGTGAACGGAATCATTGCCGGAGGCGACGCCGCCATTCGCCGTGCGGTTGAAAATGCCGAAGATGATGCCACCCAGGCGTGGAAAGATCTATCAGCCATGGGAATTAAGGAGCATGACACCGTGATCGGGATCGCCGCATCGGGCACCACACCCTACGTCATTGGCGGCCTCCAAAAATGCAACGAACACGGCATCCTGACCGGAAGCATTTGCTGCAATGCCGGCAGTCCGCTGTCGCAAACAGCAAAATATCCGATCGAAGTGATTGTGGGTCCGGAATTTGTAACCGGAAGTTCCCGCATGAAAGCAGGCACAGCACAAAAGCTCGTCCTGAATATGATTTCGACCGCCACCATGATCCGCCTTGGCCGCGTGAAAGGCAATAAAATGGTCGACATGCAGCTCAGCAATAAAAAGCTGGTGGACCGCGGCGCCAAAATGATTGTGGATGAAACCGGCGTCACCTACGACGAAGCACTGGAATTATTGATCCAATACGGCAGCGTACGCAGCGCTGTTGACAACTACACAAGCAAAAAGTAATGCCTGTAAACAAAGACATCTTAAACAAAGGTTTTAAATTCCTGACTTTTGCTTTACCCTGCACCTTCATCGGTCCGGCAATAATCCACTTTGCGTTTATTAACAAACAGCAGCCAATGTACCCGTACATCCTGGGCGTCGGGATTTTGCTGTGCTTTGGCGCCATCTTTTTAATCTTTAGGGGAATCATCACGATTATAAACAGCCTATCCGACAAATGACAGAAGACCTGATTCATATCGATAAAACCTTTGAGAAGCTTGCGTTTTTTAACCAAACACTGTCGAACAGGGAGTTTGATGGCTGTATTTTCCGCAATTGTGATTTTTCCGGAAGCAATCTTTCGAATAATATATTCAGCGATTGTGAATTTCACGACTGCAACCTAGGCATGTCCAAATTACGCGGAACAGGACTAAAAACCGTCGCTTTCACCAATTGTAAACTGCTGGGTGTGCGTTTTGACGAAGCCGATGATTTTCTTTTCAACGTCTCATTTGACAATTCGACTTTGGATTTTGCCTCTTTCGAAAACCGGAAAATGCCAAAAACCGCTTTTATAAACTGTTCCCTGCGCGAAACCATCTTTATCGGTGCCGATCTCTCCGGTTCTGATTTTGACCACTGCAACCTTGAACACGCCATTTTCAACGACACCAATTTGGCTTCCTGTGACTTTACCACGGCCCATCATTTCAATATTGACCCCGAATTCAATCCGATGAAGAAAGCGAAGTTTTCGGCTGACGGTATTTTGGGGCTGCTGCAAAAATATGACATCAAAATAGTGTAAATATGGAAACCAATGCACAATATCTCGAAAGCGTACGTAAACAATTCCTATACTACAAAATCCTGGGAGAAAAAGCGATGGCGCAGTTGAACGACGAACAGTTGTTTGAAGCGTTCAATGAAGATACCAACAGCATTGCACTGATTGTAAAACACCTGTCGGGAAACATGCTGTCGCGATGGACCGACTTCCTGACGACCGACGGCGAGAAGTCATGGCGGCAGCGCGATGATGAATTTGCGAATCCATATGCATCAAAATCTGAGATGATGGCCGCCTGGGACAAAGGTTGGGATTGCTTCCTAAACGCGTTAAACGGCCTGGTGCCGGAACAGCTTTCGGACATCATCTACATACGCAATGAAGGCCATACCGTAGTGGAAGCCATCAACAGGCAGTTGGCGCATTATCCGTACCATATCGGTCAAATAGTGTTTTATGCCAAACTGCTGAAGCAAGGCGAGTGGGACACGCTTTCGATCGCAAAGAATAAATCAGGCAATTACAACGACGCAAAATTCTCAAGAGAAAAAGCCATCCGGAATTTCACCGATGACGAACTCGACAAACTCAATAAATAATTGACTCTAAACCCTGGCCCGGATGGTCCCGAGTTAGAAAAACAAGGCTCCAGCCGTAGTTTTTGTTAATCAGGAATACAGCGTACAGCCGGAACAAGCTATAGAAAATGAAAAAAGTATCCTTACTCCTCGCCGCGTTAATCCTAACCGCGTGTTTTGAATCCCCTGAAAAAAAATGTACCGATTTTAAGATTGGAAAATTCCGCGTGGAACAAACCATCAATGGCAAGCGATCGGTCACCGTATTTGAGCGGAACGACAGCATTGAAGTTGAGACGTATAATGGAAAAAAAGATACCTCGTCGATTCGCTGGGTGGGCGATTGTGAATACATTTTACGCAAGAAACATCCAAAAAACAGGCAGGAAGCCATCGCAATCGACATGAAAATATTGACCACCTCGAAAAATTCTTATACCTTTGAATTCGGTGAGGTTGGTAAAAGCAAAACATTCACAGCCACGGCTGTAAAAATTACCGACTAACACGCCAATAAAATTTAATCACACTGCATGGACGTTTTTTTGAATCCCAGTACCTGGATCGCGCTATTGACATTAACTTTTCTTGAAATCGTTTTGGGGATTGACAACATCATCTTCATTTCTATTACGACCGGAAAATTACCGCCTGAAAAGCGCAAAAGAGCCACGAAAATAGGGATGTTCCTCGCCATGTTCATGCGCATCGCACTGCTTTTCGGGATCAGCCTGCTGATTGCGATGAAAGACCCGTGGTATACAATTGACCTGAGCTGGGTCACGCTGAAAATAACCGGACAAAGCCTTATTCTGTTGCTTGGAGGATTGTTCCTATTGTATAAGAGTACGAACGAGATCCGCGAAAAAGTAGAAGAAAAAGGCCATGAGGAAAAAGAACTAAAACGCAGCGCCTCGCATTCGTTTGGAAGCGTTATCGTCCAGATCATCGTGATTGACATCGTCTTCTCTTTCGACAGTATCCTTACGGCTGTTGGGATGACGAACGGCATTGAAGGTGCCTTGTACATTATGATAACCGCCGTAATCATTTCGGTAATGATCATGATGCAATTTGCCGTTCCTGTAGGAACATTTGTAAACAAAAATCCATCAATCCAGATCCTTGCATTGTCGTTCCTCGTGCTGATTGGTTTTATGCTCATCATAGAAGCGGCACACCTCGCCAATGCTTCCTTCTTCGGGAACCATGTCGAAACGGTGCCAAAAGGCTACCTGTATTTTGCCATCGCATTCTCACTGCTGGTCGAATTGCTAAACATGAAAATGACCAAGAAAAGCAAACAAAGCCCCGACGAAGACGCTTAACGGCATTGAATTACGAATTGTGAATTTTCAATTAGGAATTAGGAATTCCCGGTTGTTAATTGTAAATTCTCACTTCTTAAGTCTCCGTTCTCAATTCTAAACTCCTAATTGTTAATTATTAATTGTTAATTATTAATTGTTAATTATTAATTATCAATTTTCCCCTCATCACTTTAAGGAGAAAACCTTTGCTTCTATAAAAGTTTATCGTAATATTGCAATATAAAAATACATTGCAATGGGAACTACCAAAACCGAGCATTTCACAGAAGCGCAAAACCAGATTGCCACATTGGCGAAAGCATTGGGACACCCCGCACGCATTGCTATTATGGAATATCTGATGCGCGTCGATGCCTGCATCTGTGGCGACATCGTAAACGAACTGCCCCTCGCCCAACCTACAGTTTCGCAACACTTAAAGGAACTTAAAAACGCAGGCCTGATTAAAGGAAATATTGAAGGCAATGCCATATGCTATTGCATCAATGAAACTGCCTTAATGGCATTGCAATCCTATTTTGGGCTGATGTCTGCAAACCTGCAAAACAAAAAGAACAATTGCTGCTAATCTTAAACCAATAATCATGAAATTATCTGATATTAAAAAACACCTGGAAACCATGGAAACGGTAAACTTCCAATTACAAAACGGAACCTTTGTCCCGGCGCATTTTCACGTCACTGAAGTAGGTGTTGTCACCAAACATTTTATCGACTGTGGCGGCACCGTAAGAAATGAAAAGGTGGCCAATTTCCAGCTTTGGAATGCAAATGATGTTGACCACCGCCTGAAACCTGTAAAACTGCGCAATATCATCGCGCTGTCTGAACGTGTTCTGGGGCTTGAAGACCTCGAAATTGAAGTCGAGTACCAACAGACCGGAAACGACGGTCAGACGATTGGAAAATATGATTTGGCATTTGATGGCAATCATTTCATACTGCTGTCAAAAGCAACCGCATGCCTCGCACAGGACCACTGCGGCGTTCCCCAGGAACCTTCAAATGCATCATGTTGTACACCAGGAGGCGGATGTTGTTAAGTAAGGATTTCTTTAAAAAATACAGGCGGCCTATCATCATTACTGCCTCAGTGATATTGCTCCAGGTCTTTTTTGGCTGGGACGCGAAGTTTTGCATCATTAACCTCATTTGGCTTTTGGTATAATTATGAAAATGATTTTAGTACTTTGTACCGGAAACAGCTGCCGGAGCCAGATTGCAGAAGGCTATCTACGCCACTTTGCCGGCGACCTTGCACTGGTATACAGCGCAGGAATTGAAGCCCACGGCGTCAATCCACGTGCAGTGGCCACAATGAAAAATGACGGGATTGATATTTCCGGACATTCTTCCAACCACGTCGGGGAATACAGCCATATTGATTTTGATTTTGTGATTACCGTTTGCGATAATGCCAATGAGAATTGCCCGTTCTTTCCTTCAAAGGCAAGGCGGTTTCACTTCAATTTTCCTGACCCTGCGAAAGCAACCGGGAGTGAAGAAGAGATTGACAGGCAATTTGAATTGATTCGCAATGCAATCCGGGAATATTGCAGACATTTTGTCAACGACAACATTAAATAATAAAAAAAGCCGCTCTAAAAGCGGCTTTACCTATTCTAATGTCAATGTAATCTGGCCTTCGTCATCAATCTGCAGGTCTCCCTCTGAAATGTCCATTTCTTCGGACGGTTCGGCTTCAGGAACAATTTCCTCCGGAACTTCATACGGCAGTGGCTCGAGTAAGTTCACCTGTTTCAGTTTGTCTGCGGTCAGCTGATTGCCCTGCGCTTTCAGTCCTTTCACAGCGATAAACGCTTCCAGATCAATTGTCTGGTTTTCTTTTTGTACACCTTTAACCTTGGTGAAAATCAATTCGGCGACCGGGCGGTAATCCGTAGAAACAATCTCGAGTTGTGAATTCGGATGCTCGCTGATAAATACTTCTTCCTTATTTTCGGCTTCAACCAGGAATCTTTTCACATAATACCTTTCCTTTTCGCCATCGTAGTAAATTGCTGAAATCGGCTTCTTCGGAATCCATTTTTCCAGCACGACCATATCGGCATCAAAATGCGTGGTCAATTCGGGGATAATCACCTTGAGTTTCCCCGTCTGCGAGATGATCAGGATTTTATCGCTTGGCCGGAACTCTCCGAGTAATTCTCCTCTCGCGTCTGTATTTAAGCGCTGTACGGTATCGTCAAACCAAATTTTCCTTGGCAACAATGTCGAAATGCCTTTTTCCTTCAGTTCAATTTTCTTGATCGGATATTTGGTCACGAGATTCCCTTTTGAGGAGCGCCCTTTGATCGCCATTTTGGCAAAATCAATATCGAACTTCAGCTTCTTGATGCTTCCTACCTGCCGCAGCAAAATCGTAATGACTTCCGCTTCGCCGTTTGGGTTGTGCGAGAAATACAACACCATCGATCCCGCATTGCCATTCGTAAGGTCATACGCTTTATCCCGCGTTACACCAGAGACATTGAAACGCTTGATAAACGACGGCCCTGATTTTCCATCGCGGTATACCATGTTGTAAATGGTCCGCTTGTCGTTTTTGTCGAAAATATCAACGTGAATGATGTCCTTGCCGATGAATTTCTTGTCGTCGACCTTGGTAATCATCATCGTTCCGTTCCGAAGGAACACAATCACGTCGTCGATATCAGAACAGTCGGTGACATATTCGTCTTTCTTCAATCCCGTTCCAATGAAACCCTCTTCACGGTTTACATACAGTTTTGTATTCCGCAGCACCACTTTGGTCGCTTCGATATCATCAAAAATCCGAAGCTCAGTTTGGCGCTCACGTCCTTTGCCGTATTTTTCCTTTAATCGCGTGAAAAATGCAATCGCAAAATCAGTCAGGTGCTCCAGGTCATATTTTACCTGTTCGATGTCGCCTTCGAGTGCTTCTATCTTTTCCTGCGCCTTATCGATATCAAACTTGGAAATCCTTTTGATCCTGATTTCTGTCAACCGATTGATGTCTTCGACGGTAACAGCCCGCTTCAAATGTTTAATAAATGGCTTTAATCCTTCGTCAATCGCTGCAATGACACCTTCCCAGGTTTCTTCCTCCTCAATCAAACGGTATACCCTATTCTCAATGAAGATCCGTTCCAGTGACGCAAAATGCCAGTTTTCTTCGAGTTCGTCCAATTGAATTTCCAACTCCTGCTTTAGCAATTCGACTGTCCGTTTTGTCGAAATTTTCAACATATCCGTCACACCTATAAATAATGGCTTGTGGTTTTCGATCACACATCCCAATGGCGCTACCGACGTTTCACAGGCTGTAAAGGCGTACAATGCATCGATAGTTTTATCAGGGGAAACGCCCGGATAAAGGTGAATCAATATCTCTACTTCAGCAGCGGTATTGTCTTCAATCTTCTTGATTTTTATTTTTCCTTTTTCATTGGCTTTCAGTATACTGTCAATCAATGTTGAAGTATTGGTTGAAAACGGAATCTGGGTGATCGTCAGCGTGCTTTTATCCAACTGGCTGATCTTCGCACGGACCCTGACCCTGCCGCCGCGCATCCCGTCATTGTAATTCGAAACGTCGGCAATACCGGCCGTCTGGAAATCCGGAAACAGTTGGAAAGGTTTCCCTTTCAGTATTTTTATTGACGCATCGATGAGTTCGTTGAAATTGTGCGGCAGTACTTTCGTCGAAAGCCCCACGGCGATTCCTTCAGCACCCTGAGCAAGCAGCAACGGAAACTTTACGGGAAGGTTATTCGGTTCATTTCGGCGTCCATCGTAAGAAGAAACCCACTCAGTAATTTTTGGACTGTACAATACTTCCAAGGCAAATTTTGACAAACGCGCCTCAATATAACGCGATGCCGCAGCGCCGTCTCCGGTCAGGATATTTCCCCAGTTTCCCTGGGTGTCAATCAACAGTTCCTTCTGTCCGATCTGCACCATCGCATCACCGATACTCGCGTCACCATGCGGATGGTACTGCATGGTGTGCCCGACCACGTTCGCCACTTTATTGTAACGGCCGTCATCAAGTTCCTTCAGCGAGTGCATGATCCTGCGCTGAACGGGTTTGAAACCATCCTCAATAGCAGGAACAGCACGTTCGAGGATTACATACGACGCATAATCAAGAAACCAGTCTTTATACATGCCGGTAACTTTGGTAATCGTGTCGCTGCCGTCGTCGTCATTTTCGTAAAAATGGCTGCTCTCGGTACGCTGTCCTTCAGAAATTTCTTCGGAATTAATGTTTTCTTCTTCTTCGTCCATTTTTTAAAGTCGAAAGTCAAAAAGTCGAAAGTCAAAAGTCAAAAGTCAAAAGTCAAAAGTCAAAAGACGAAAGACTGAAGACGGAAAACCAAAGACCAGATTGTTGACTTTAAATTATTGCACTTATATGTTAAAAACTATATTTTTCTTTACAGGCGTGTCGTTCTGTCACAACCTGATTTCCCTCTTTATCCTTTGAGTATACTCTTAATGTACTGCATTCCGCATGATCGTTACTGGCTTCAATAAAGAAATAGCCGCCAACACTCAAAACGAGCACAAGCAAAAGAATCCATTTGAGTTTATTTTTCATATTGTTGTATTATATTTCTGCCACGACGTCCAATTCCACTTTCAAATTATTGATGATAAATTCCTGCCGGTCCGGTGTATTTTTACCCATATAAAACGACAGCAATTGCTCGATTGACGTGGCTTTGTCCAGCATAATCGGGTCCAGGCGGATGTCTTCCCCAATAAAATGCTTGAACTCATCCGGCGAAATCTCTCCCAGTCCCTTGAATCGCGTAATCTCCGGTTTTGGTTTCAGCTTCTCTATCGCCGCCACACGCTCTTCTTCAGAATAACAGTAAATGGTTTCTTTCCTGTTCCGCACCCGGAAAAGCGGCGTCTGTAAGATATACAAATGCCCTTCCTTAATCAACTCAGGGAAAAATTGCAGGAAAAACGTAATCAGCAGCAAACGGATGTGCATGCCGTCGACATCGGCATCCGTAGCGATTACGATGTTGTTGTAACGCAAATCGCTCATGTCCTCCTCGATATTCAATGCGGCCTGCAGCAGGTTGAATTCCTCATTTTCATACACAATCTTTTTGCTCATGCCGTAGGAGTTCAACGGCTTTCCACGCAAACTGAACACCGCCTGTGTGTTCACATCGCGGGATTTTGTAATTGAACCCGACGCCGAATCTCCCTCGGTGATAAACAATGTGCTCTCAAGATACCTTGGATTCTTAATGTCTGGTAAATGCACACGGCAATCGCGCAGTTTCTTATTGTGCAGGCTGGCTTTTTTTGCGCGGTCTTTCGCCAATTTCCGTATTCCGGAAAGCTCTTTACGCTCCCGTTCTGCCTGCAATATCTTACGCAATAACAAATCGGCAGTTTCCGGATTCTTATGCAGGTAATTGTCAAGTTTATTTTTTACGAAGTCATTGACGAAGGTACGAACGGACGGCAAATCAGGACCCATATCCGTCGACCCCAGCTTCGTCTTGGTCTGCGATTCGAAAACCGGCTCCATGACCTTCACACTGACGGCACTCACAATCGACTTGCGCACATCAGAAGGCTCAAAACTCTTGTTGTAAAACTCGCGGATGGTTTTTACCAATGCTTCCCGAAAGGCGACAAGGTGCGTTCCACCCTGCGTTGTATTCTGCCCGTTGACGAACGAGTGGTATTCTTCACTGTATTGTGACTTGCTGTGCGTAATGGCCACTTCAATATCATCGCCGAGAAGATGGATCGTCGGATACACCATATCCTCTTCCGATATATTTTCGTCAAGCAAATCCTTTAAACCATTATCCGAATAGAATTTTTCGCCATTGTAAATAATCGTAAGGCCTGTATTCAGATAGCAATAATTCTTGAGCATCTTGATTACATACTCATTCCTGAATTTGTAATTTTTGAAAATGGCTTCGTCCGGTATAAAAATAACTTTCGTGCCTTTTCTTTTGGTCGTATCGATGATCTCTTCCTCGACCGTGAGATTTCCTGCAGAGAATTCGGCGGCTTTCTGCTTGTCGTCCCGAACGGATTCTACACGGAAATAATTTGACAACGCATTCACAGCTTTCGTTCCGACACCATTCAATCCGACAGATTTCTTGAATGCCAACGAATCATATTTTCCACCGGTATTCATTTTAGACACAACATCGACGACTTTTCCTAACGGAATGCCACGGCCATAATCCCTTACGCTCACCGTCTTATCCCGAATCGTAACTTCTATTGTTTTGCCTGCACCCATGACAAACTCATCGATACAGTTGTCGATGACTTCCTTGAGCAGGATATAAATACCATCGTCAACAGAAGAACCGTCCCCAAGCTTCCCAATGTACATTCCGGGACGCATACGGATATGCTCTTTCCAGTCTAACGAACGGATATTGTCTTCGGTATATTGATTTTGATCTGACATTTAAGAAATACGATTTTAACTACATTCAGTTCGGCCATTGATATTCCATCGAAAGCCTCAGGTCTGCTAATATAGTTGAAATCATAGCGATTTGAAAGCCTTAAAAATCAAAGTTATTAAGAATGATATTGACAAAAACAGTTGGGAAGTTTAAAAGTTGGAAAGTCGAAAGTCGAAAGAAAAATAGGTAAAAATTGAAAGTTAAAGGTTGGAAGAAAATATAAGTTGCCCGCATCTCAAATTACGTTCGACGCCCGACTTTCGACTTCCCACTTTCGACTTTCGACTTTCGACTTCCCACTTTCGCCTTAATCATAATGACAAAAAATCCCCCCATCGGTCAAAGTCCATAGCGCGGCCTTTTGGTTCCCTGATTTTAAGGTGTTGTTTGCCCAGGTATTGCAGGTATAAAACAGGTTGTATTTTCCTTTGGATTCAAAGAAAGCATCATGGCTTCCATAGGCGGCATTTGGAATTGGGATCGCTTTTCCCTCGTGGTCCAGCTGCAGGCTTTCCGTTACGAAAGCGACCATCTTCTCATACTCCTTCCGGCTGATCCAAATCTTTTTACAGGTTTCGCTTTCTTTTGGCAAATGCAGGAAAGACACATGCATCGCGCTCGTTCCCAGATAGAATGCGGCTTCAAACGCAGTGCTGGCTTTTAAATCGGACCATTCCGGTGTGTTCAGGTAAAAGCCCCTGTCACCCCAACCGAACGCCACAAACTGCCTTGTGGTGTCTTTCGAAGCAGTAACAGCAATATCGATACGGTTGCTCCAATCGTTAACGGTATGTTTGTAAGGAAAAATCAAATCGGTGTGGACGCCATTGGTACTGATGTAAACCGCAACATCTTTAGCGGGATCAGCGTCATCTCTATTTACCGGAATACGCGAAAGGACAAAAGCCATGAAAAGATAGGCCGCAACGAAAATAACAAAAGCCAATACCATTTTCTTAAGTATATGCACAGACTTCTTTACCATACGATCACATTATCAATTTCCAATCTTATAAGCCGCTACCGAGCGGTTGTTGACGAAAAGCGTCAGGAATCCGCGATCTGCAGCGCCAATATTTACTTCAAATTCTGAAACGTTTCCGTTGCGTTTTAATTGCGGCGCAATGATCCTGTTCTGATTGCTGAACGTATAACTGATGTTATCGTTTTCACTAAGATCTGAAATGCGGAACGGTACCGTTTTCGTTTTTGTCGGCAGCAAGCCTTTCTCAGGCGACAGGATTTCATAATCAGAGTCCACATATTCGCCATAATACAGCGGCAATTCCGCAAAATCCTCCGGTGTCTTGTCGAGCATTGAAAGCCTTGCGTCTTCGGGAAAATGGTTCAGGAAAAACAGTGTGGGCGGCGTACAAAAAAAGCCATCGTTGAAGTTCGGCTTGAACTTTCCGGTATTCGCATCGACGCTGCCCGCGCCCCAGGTTACATCCACAAGATTCCATGAATCGCCGATGTTTACGGCATTCCAGACGTGGTCATTCTTCTGTGGCAATTTGCCGATCTGTGTCAGGTTGGTTTTTGCAGCACCCGGAATATCAAGGCATTTCAACCCGGTCATATCGCAAAGGTTGTGGAACAAAGCTGCATAATTCTGGCAGATTCCCTTGTTACTCCGAATGGTTTTTTGGGCAAGACTGATACGGAATGCCTTTTCCTTTTCCATACGATCGGCCTCGCCACGGTAACGGAAGGCTACCTGGTCACCGTTGCGCATGGCCGCAAGGTCATAACGTATATTTAATGCAATCCACGTATATATCGCACGGGCTTTCTCAGCTTCTCCTGAAAAATCATCGTTGATCTTATCAGCCAGTTTCTGTGTCGAGGAAAACCCAGAAGGATACCGCATGACAATGCTGTCCACATCAGAATAATCCTGTGCAGCAACGGCTTGGAAAAATAATAAAATGATGGCAGTAAATGTACGGTAAAGCATGGGGAGGCCTTTTTTCATGGTCATTTCGTTTGCAATAACTATACCATAAAACGGCTGACGCACTGAAAAATTTCATGTCGTCAAATAAATTAACAGTCCATCGATGCCTTTTTACCAACAATAGTATTGAGGCGAAACAGCGCGCACTTCTCATAAAGATTTCCTGTCGTTTACAATCCGGTTCCCGCAGCAAAATCAATCACAAAATCCAGGCTTCTTTAACCGTTTATTTTAAAATCCTTCACGATCTGCTTCAACTGCGAGTCGAAATCCGGATTGGATATTACATTGTTTTCCACATCGAAGTTTTCATAAAACGACGGCAAAGAGAATACCGCTTTGATCTTTCCCCCGTAACGTGGCAGGTTGCTTTCGGCGATCTCCAAAACACTTTTGCCACCACGCGCACCGGGCGAAGTCGCCATCAGCAACATCGGTTTGTTTTGAAATACTTCCTTCTGGATTCTCGAACACCAGTCAAACAGGTTTTTAAATGCTGCCGAATAGTTTCCGTTGTTTTCTGCCAATGACAGGACCAATATGTCTGCTTCCTGCAATTTGTCCAGGAATTGTTGCGCCACAGGATGCTTCCCGATTTCGTCTTCGCGATCCTGGCTGAACAACGGCATTTCATAATCATTGAGGTCAAGCGATTCGACACTGCCGTTTTCAAACAAACTGGCCCCATAGGCCGATAATTTCCTATTGATTGACTTGCTGCTGTTAGATCCAGCGAAAGAGATGATTTTCATTGTATAGCTTAAAATGATGGTTATAACTTTTAAAAACTAAAGGTAGGCTATACACTGCATAAAAAAGCAGCTTATCATCCACTTTTTATTCTGCTATTTTAAACATGGCCACAATATCCTTATTGACAAAAATCGAAACGTAGCCCGAGTGCATGCCATCTAATGGAATGATGATATTACTCAGGTCACTGAGGTTAGCCTGCTCAAATCCGGGCCGTTCACTTAAGAAATACTGCAGCACATCGCCGAATTCCAAACCTTCGATGCTTAATACCAGCTGATTGTCAGCCGGCGACACGGTTCCTGACAAAGGTGCATTTATACGATAGTTCTTCGAAAAGTAACTTCCGAAAAACAGCGGAAGATCAGCAAATTCCTTTTTGCTCTTTTGGGTCAAAAGCCACTTTTCATCCGTTGGGTAATGGTTAAGTACAAACCGATTCGGATTCATAAAAAAGAATGCCTCGTTATAGTGAAACTCAAACGATTCTGTTCGCTCCGAAATATATCCGGCAGCCAAGGTAGCGTCTATCAACTCCCATTTACCATTAATAAATACGCCGTTCCAGGCGTGGTCCGCTTTTCCGGGAATCATTCCGATTTGTTCAGGAGACGACTTCAGCGTTCCCAAAACCGTTTTTGCAGTAATGCCTAACTTGAGGGAAAGATACTCAATCAGCGCGGCGTATCCGTGACAAATGGCTCTTTGGGAAACGAACGTTTTCAGGGCAAGTTCTTCCAGGAACTTCTTTTCCTTTATGTCCTTTTCCTTTTGGTCTTTGTATGAAAAAACTTTTAGACCTATCCCCACCTCCACCTGCGCTTCAAGAAACATATCGTATTGGACGTGCGTAGCCACCCACCTGAAAACCGCCCTGACTTTTTCTTCAGGACGCTCAAAATCGGCGCTTATCAATGTTACAAGCCCATTCGGATTATCAAAAGTACCCGGATAGCGGTCCACTTTCTCATCGACTGCCTTATAATCCTGTGCGAAAATGCTACTGTAAAAAACCAGTAAAATGACAGTACAGACCGTTTTCATCGCTTACACATTAAACCTAAAGTGCATCACGTCGCCGTCTTTTACGATGTATTCTTTTCCTTCTACACGAAATTTACCCGCTTCTTTTACTTTGGCTTCAGAACCGAATTGCACATAGTCGTCATACGCAATGACTTCAGCGCGGATGAACCCTTTTTCGAAATCGGTGTGGATCACGCCGGCAGCCTGCGGTGCGGTCGCGCCAATATTGACAGTCCAGGCACGTACTTCTTTAACACCGGCAGTGAAATAGGTTTGTTGCTTTAATAATTTATAAGCGGCACGGATCAATACCGATGCGCCGGGTTCGTCCAATCCAAGGTCTTCGAGGAACATTTTGCGCTCTTCATATGTTTCCAATTCGGTGATATCAGCTTCCGTACCCACGGCAAGCACAATAACCTCTGCATTTTCATCTTTTACGAGTTCGCGTACCTGCTCCACATAAGCATTTCCTGTAGCCGCTGAACCCTCATCCACATTACATACATACAGTACCGGTTTCGAGGTAATCAACTGGAAATCTTCCATCAATGCTTCTTCATCTACATTGTTAGGCTGTACCGTTCTTGCCGACTTGGCCTGTAACAGTGCCTCACGGATGCGGTTCAGGAACGCTTCTTCCGTTTGGGCCTCCTTGTTCCCCGTTTTCGCGGCACGCTTTACTTTTTCGAGCCTTTTTTCAACCGTGTCAAGGTCTTTCAATTGCAATTCGATATCAATGGTCTCCTTGTCGCGGATTGGGTTTACGTTTCCGTCCACATGCACGATATTGTCGTTGTCAAAACACCTTAATACGTGGATGATCGCATTGCACTCGCGGATGTTGCCCAAAAACTGATTCCCCAGCCCCTCGCCTTTGCTCGCGCCTTTTACCAATCCTGCAATATCAACAAATGTAATGCCAGTATCAGGTCTTTGCTCAA
>NZ_NKJE01000051.1:0-893 GCF_002256285.1 Flavobacterium sp. BFFFF1
CAGTTGGAACTGAGTATTCTCGGCTGGACAAAACGAAGTTATGGAAAAAAGAAGTTCATTTTACAAGGTAAGCAGCAATTGCGTGAAACCGCTGTTAGCAGTAGCCTATTTTCTTGACAAAACTTTGATTATATAGACAAAATACAAAATTTGTAAAACAACAAAAAAATAGGATGCATATTTTACCCAATCCAATAAGTTTAATATTTCTGTTACTGTGTAATTTGGATTTATGTCTTTGAAATAAAGATCTGGATATTTAATCAAAAGTGCCATTACCATTGTGATAATAAAATGAATGATCACTATTGTTTTTGATTTCTCTGATTTTGCTTTGTGTAATCTCCAATAGATAAACGAATCTATTAAAAGTATGATTATTAAAAGAAAGCTGGCAATAAAAAACGGTGGAAATATTGTTGTATGCCAGCCAGGAATAATTGAGGTTGCAAAATCAAATGTAAAAGAATTCATCAGTAACAAAAGTGTTGCTAAAAATAGTAAAATGAAAATAAGTTCTTTTTTACTTTTCACGTCATTTTGGGTTAGGTTACTGCTAACGTCCGGCGGCTTCACGTCAGTTGCGGCATTTGGAACTGAGTATTCTCGGCGTGGACAAAACGAAGTTATGGAAAAAGCGGTTACATTTTACAAGGAAAGTAGCAATTGCGTGAAACCGCTGTTATAACGCCGCTTTTTAATTATTTTTTCATTTTACAAGGCTTACATAAAGTTTACACCCAAGCCAATCACAGCGTTTTTCGCAAACATTTTTATGCACAATTTTCACGCAAGCAGAAAGTTTCGTTTCCACAAACATTTCAAAGTCTATTTTTTAGAAAGCAATTAAGTCTTCAAAACACACAGCTGAGGATTCTCGGTTGGACCAAGAG
>NZ_NKJE01000051.1:992-8254 GCF_002256285.1 Flavobacterium sp. BFFFF1
AATCTCAGCGAATTGGCCTCGGAATTTCCAACAAACCGAGCACGTGATTTCGTGCAGAAAAGTGGCGTATAACGTCCGGCGGCTTCACGTCAGTTGCGGCATTTGGAACTGAGTATTCTCGGCGTGGACAAAACGAAGTTATGGAAAAAAGCGTTTACATTTTACAGAGAAGTAGCAATTGCGTGAAACCGCTGTTACCAGCAGTATCTATGAAATCCAAGTTTGTTCAATTTTCACAATAACCCACTTTTGATTTTCTTTTTTTATTGATACTTTATATCCGAGTCCGCATCTTCCACCACAAGTATAAGAAACATCTAATTCTCCATTTTCATTTTTGTTGTCAAATCGTATTTTGGAAAAAGACATTACGCCTGCGAATTTTGGATATTTTTCTGACCATTTTCTAAATTCTTCATCTTCCGGAATTTCAGATAGCTTTTTGAAAATAAACTTATCACTTTTGATTTTTTCGAAATTGATAGGTCGTTTATTATCTAAAGCAATTACAAGTCCAATTGTATCATTTTCAAGAATTTTTCGTTGCCTTAAATATTCAGGATCATTAAAGCCTTTTTCTCGGCTTGGAAAAAATGTATAGAGTCTTTTATCCTTATATGTAGAATTTACGGTTTTTAAGAAAATTTCGTCAAACACATTTTGTTCAAATTCTGCATAAGATAATTTTTTAGGGCAACTTAAAAATAGCAGAATTAAGATTGTCGTAAATGTTAGCTTTTGCGTCATTTTGGTTTGATATTGCTGGTAACGTCCGGCGGCTTCACGTCAGTTGCGGCATTTGGAACTGAGTACTCTCGGCTGGACGGAACGAAGTTATGGAAAAAAGAAGTTCATTTTACAAGGAAAGTAGCAATTGCGTGAAACCGCTGTTATGTGGGTCGCGACACAGATGCAAAATCACACAACGTAACCACAAAGAAATTCCACTCCGTTGCTTTTTTTTAGGCAATTATATACTTGTGTAACCCAATGAAATATCATCTATAAAATCATCTTTTTGAAGATATATTTTAATTACTTTTCCATCTAGTATTCTATCATATACAAGTACATATATATTTAAAACTGCTCTATTGTATATAAAACTGCGTTAAAAAGTATTACTTTTATATTTTTATAGATATATTTGTATCGGAAATAAAACCTATTTATAGGTTAAAGATAAAGACGACTTGGTTAAACCGCTTGTTTTAATCGGGCCGCAACAAAATCCTCGGTTTTTGAACCGGGGTTTTTTTATTTTCTAACAATTCCAAATTTATCATTTTTACTAGCTTTCTTAAGTAATATAGGTTCAAGTTTATCAAATTGTTTTTCTATTCCATATTTCTTAATGCTTCCTTGAGGAAATTCCTTTTTATATAATAGATAGGCTATTACATCAGTAGATTGAATAAAATATGAATGCTTAGAATCTCTGGAAAATATATCTTCTAAAATACTATCTATTGGTGCATTATATGGCTCAATACTATAATGAGACGGTATTGGATTATATATTCTCATTTTTCTATGTAAATTCATTAGCTTCAAATTACTAGTGTCGTCAGATATTATAATTCCTTTATCCTTAACTTCTTTTTTTAAAAACGTGTCATAACGTTGTAGCAATCTGCTCCAAGCTAATTCAAAAAAATCAATACCTTCAAGTTCACTTTTTTTTAGACAAATATTTAATATTTGTGCAGTATCAAATACGTTAGGTAATTGTGTGGCGTAATCTTTCAACAAATTCATTCTATTTGTTTTTGAGATTTTTTTATATTCTAAATTATTATTCGGTCTAACTAATTCTTTACAATGTATTTCTGAACGCTGGTTGAGCCCGTATGTATCTCTTAATGCCTTTCTAAATGTTTTTAATTTAACTAAGTATTTATCCCATTCGTTCTCTGATACAATTATAGCAGACAGAATAAAATGAGGAGAGCTGTTTTTGTGACTTCCTGGATCTCCGCTTTCATCAACATACATTATGTACATACTAATTGTTTTTGGTAAAACAAATGTAATTAAAAACCCCGATGAAAGTCGGGGTTTGATTTTTTGTATAGATTTTAATAATGCAAAAAATGGTGTTCACGCAATTTAATAGGATTATTAAACAAAAGTTAAAGTTTAAAATAATCACAAATTTTAATAAATTAAAGAAATAAGCAATGATAAGGGATTGGGTATAGGAAGTTATACAAATGTATAACTTTCTTATCTTTTTCCATATCTTTCCTATTTGCACAGTAAATTTATTACATATATATTTGTAGTGCTTAAAGGGCATAAAAAATGCCCAATCTGACTTCGCGGGACGATTAGGCAATTTTAGAATAAAAAGACAAGTCGCTTTTTGGCGTTCGGCTTTCGTATGAACAAAAGTAAGCAATTTGGACTGTTAAACCAAATAAAAAAGAAAATTATGGACATTGTAAGAGAACTATTATTAGCAGAAGAAGCAAGGCTAGTTGATAGACTTGCCCAAGTAAGATCACAGCTAGGCGCTACTAGTCATGATAACATTGTATCAGAGAGAGCAGATATCTATGGAGGCGATAAACCTAGATATTCTGATTTGTCAAAAAACAATTCAATCAGGAATAATACTTTAGAAGTTTTGAAGCGTGAAAATAGATTTTTGTTTAAAAGTGAAATCGTGGATATTTTAAAAGATATACATACCGACAGACCTTTAGACCAAGTTAACTCTCGTGTAACCGCAGAACTTTCTAAAGCTAAAAAAGAGATTGAGTCATTAGTTAATGTAAATTTTGGGAAATCTAAAACGGACTTTGTGTGGGGTCGTAAAGACTGGCTAGATACTAACGGAAATATTCTTCCTGCACACGCTTACGTACTTCCTGAAAGCAAAAAGAGGCAGCCAAAGCTGGATTTTTAACGACACAAAAAAAGCACCCTAAAAAGAGTGCTAAATTTTACAGAGGTGCGGGGTTAAGTGTGGTCTCATAAGCCAATTACTAGCTGAGGAAAGGAATAACTTAACCGCCCTTTTTACAAAGCGAATTTCCATAAGACTGTCAAATATATAACAGTTGAAAGTTAAGCCAGCGTTGGATTCATAAACCTGTCTGCTGTACACTCCAAGGAAGCTAGTTTTGGTAGCCCTCACCCTGACCGGTGGGGGTTATTTTTTACAAAAATAGTAAAAATTCGATACAAAATACAAAAATGTAAAAATATCGTGGAATAATTGCAAAATGTTTGTTTATGTAAATATAACAACGTATATTTACATCATCAAATAAGAGCAATATGAAAACCGCTAAAGATTTAAGAGATTTCGACAGTTTATTCCAATTACTTGACTACTTCACCACAGAAGAAATTTGTGAGCAACATTTAGCGGTTATCCGTTGGAATGGTACTCCGTCATGCCCTTACTGCGAATCTGAGCGCGTTAATACTCTTAAAGGAAAAACACAGCGTTACAAATGCTACGGATGTAGAAAACAATTCGGGGTTA
This sequence comes from Flavobacterium sp. BFFFF1, assembly GCF_002256285.1. GTDB lineage: Bacteria > Bacteroidota > Bacteroidia > Flavobacteriales > Flavobacteriaceae > Flavobacterium. The sequence goes on from NZ_NKJE01000051.1 coordinate 4,489, forward strand.
AAGTAGGAACTATTTTCCACGATTCTAAAATCTCTTTGCGTAAATGGTTTACAGCTATCTATTTGATTACATCACACAAAAAAGGAATTTCATCATGTCAATTAGGGCGTGACTTGAAAATTACTCAAAAAGCCGCTTGGTTTATCTTGCAACGTATCCGTGAAACTTACAACCCAAAAGGAGAAGTTTTTACAGGTGATGTTGAAATAGATGAAACTTACATCGGTGGTAAAGAGAAAAACAAACACGCTAACAAAAGAACCGAAGGAAACCAAGGGCGTTCCGCTAAGACTAAAACTCCTGTACTTGGTATATTGGAGCGTGACGGTAAAGTATATGCCGTTCCTGTAAGGAATACACAAGCTAAAACGATCCTTCCGATTATGGTAGCAAAAGTAGAAGCGGGTGCAACTGTTTATACTGACGAGTACAAAGCATATTCTACACTAAGAAATACTTTTAACCACGATTTTGTACGTCACAGCGCAAACGAGTACGTAAGCGGGAAAGTACATACAAACAACATCGAAAACTTTTGGTCATTGCTTAAAAGAGGCTTGGACGGAATCTATCACCAAGTAAGCGATAAGCATTTAGGACGCTATGTAAATGAGTTTACGTTCCGTTATAATAACAGAAATCTTTCCGAAGGTTCAAAATTTGATGTAGCTTTGGCTAATGGTACGCAAAGAAGATTGACCTATAAAACTCTTACACAAGATGCCAAATAATAAGAAACAACCCGCCAAACGCGGAGACATACCGAAACCAAAAGAGGATGTACGGATTGAAGATGGGAAACCAAAATTCAATGCCGTACTTTCTGCCATTTTAAAAAAGCCTATCAAAAAAGAGGATGAAGGCACTAAGTAAGCTATACACAGCCAACGTTAACAATGAGGTTGTTTTATTCTCTACAAACCTGAAAGAGTTTGCAGAGGCTTTAATCGCGTTAGAACCTAATGCAGATACATATTTCACTTACCGGAGAAAGTTTGAGAAAACAAGCCTTTTGCCCTTTACAGGCAAATCAGGTAAGAAATATCTATTGCAGGAAGTTTACAATGCAAAGAAATCAGTAGGACAGGAAGCCAACACAGGTTTGAGTTCTACAAACCCAAAATAAGTAAACCCGCAATTGCACCCCGAAAAACGGGAAAACAGGCGATTCAGGAAGCGTGTTTTAAAAATGGGTTACACAAGTATATAATTGCCTTTTTTTAAATTCTCCAGTTTGCACGTACTGTTTTCTACATTAAGATTTCAACGCACGCATTTTACGCAATACTTAAGCCCTCATTAAGTCTCGCAGAGAACTCTCGGCGACAAGAATCGCAAACAAAAATGACGATTTTTCCGGTGATACTAACACAACGTAACCACAAAGTAGAGCCGTGAAAAATAGGGAAGAAGTTAAATTTACTCCAACACAAGCCGAACTTTTCAACAAACAAGAAACGTCCTTTCTGCGAGCGGAGCGACCACACATAACGTCCGGCGGCTTCACGTCAGTTGCGGCATTTGGAACTGAGTATTCTCGGCGTGGACAAGACGAAGTTATGGAAAAAAGAAGTTCATTTTACAAGGGAAGTAGCAATTGCGTGAAACCGCTGTTATATCGCCGCTTTTTAGTAAATTTTTCATTTCACAAGGCTTACATATAGTTTACAATCAAGCCGATCACAGCGTTTTTCGCAAGCATTTTTAATCGCAATTTTCACGAAAGCAGAAAGTTTCGTTGCCACAAACATTTCAAAGTCGGTTTTTCAGGAAGCAATTGAGTCTGCAGAACACACAGCTGAAGATTCTAGGTTGGAACAAAAGTAAATTTCATGGGAAATCTTGACTTTACGCTTTCAAACAGCTGCCACAAAAAGCTTCCAGTTTTTATTTAAAAAAAAAGCTGCGCAAAAAATCTCCGCGAATTGGTCTCGGATTTTCCAACAAACCGAGCACGTGATTTCGTTCAGAAAAGTGGCGTATAACGTCCGGCGGCTTCACGTCAGTTGCGGCATTTGGAACTGAGTATTCTCGGCTGGACGAAACGAAGTTATGGAAAAAGCAGTTACATTTTACAAGGAAAGCAGCAATTGCGTGAAACCGCTGTTATATGCCGTTTTAATTTTTCGTCAATCCAAAAAAATCGGGAAATATGATAGTCAAAATAATTAATATTAAAAAGGCGATATTGCTTAATAAGAAATATCGCATTCCCATATTTTTATCATTTATATTTTCATATCGATTTAACAATACCTGATATTTTTTGTTATGTATTAATAACAAATAATTTGGTATCAAAAAAGCGAGACATATTGTAGTAATTTGGATAATTCCATTTTCGGGCAGCACCTGAAAGATATTAATTTTAATTCCGGATAGACTTAATATAGTCAAAACTAGTAAAACATTAATAAAATTTGTCACAGTCAAAGCCATTAAAGAGAAAAATAGAGATAGGTTAATATCTCCTTTTTGTGCAAACCTAGCTTTGATAAATAGACTAACCCAGATTCTATAATAAATTTCAAGCATTTTAAGTTTAAACGAAGTATTATTTGTTAATGTTTACGCGTCGCATTCCAAAATGGCATATAACGTCCGGCGGCTTCACGTCAGTTGCGGCATTTGGAACTGAGTACTCTCGGCTGGACAGAACGAAGTTATGGAAAAAAGAAGTTCATTTTACAAGGAACGCAGCAATTGCGTGAAACCGCTGTTATATGGGTCGCGACACAGCAGCAAAATCACGCAACGTAACCACAGAGAAATTCTACTCCGTTTTTTTTTTTAAATTCTCCAGTTAACACGTGCTATTTTCTACGCTACAATTTCAACGCACGCATTTTACGCAATACTTAAGCTCTGATTAAGTCTCGCAGAGAACTCTCGGCGACAAGAATCTTGCACAAAAGCCACAAATTTTCCGTGGACACTAACACAGCGTAACCACAAAGTTGAGCCGTGAAAAATAGGGAAGAAATTAAATTTACTCAAACACAAGCCGAACTGCTCAACAAACGAGAAACGTCATTTCTGCGAGCGGAGCGACCGCATATAACGTCCGGTGGCTTCACGTCAGTTGCGGCTTTTTGAACTGAGTATTCTCGGCTGGACAGAACGAAGTTATGGAAAAAGGTGTTACATTTTACAAGGGAAGCAGCAATTGCGTGAAACCGCTGTTACAGGCCGTTGCGACACAGTTGCTGAATCACACAAAGTAGCCACAAAGAAATTCTGATTTAGTTTTAAATTTTAAGTTATTACGATTCAACGCAACAGATTTTGGATACATTTTCAACGCAAAGAGATCGACAAAGATTTTCCGCTGCTATTGCGCCTGATTTCGTCCAGCAGAGCACTCTCGGCTGGGAGATGCGAAAACAGACAGACAAAATTTCCGGTGACACTAACACAACGCAACCACAAAGGTGCACCGTGAAAGATAGGGGGAGAAGTCAACTTTACTCAAACACAAGCCGAACGTTTCATTTAGGGGAATCGTTCTTTCGGAGACGCGGAGCTATGGCCGGTAACGTCCGGCGGCTTCACGTCAGTTGCGGCATTTGGAACTGAGTATTCTCGGCTGGACGAAACGAAGTTATGGAAAAAAGAAGTTCATTGTACACGAAAAGTAGCAATTGCGTGAAACCGCTGTTATATGGGTCGCGACACAGCAGCAAAATCACACAACGTAACCACAGAGAAATTCTACTCCGTTCAAGAAATAAATGTTCTCCAGTTAACACGCGCTATTTTCTACGCT
>NZ_NKJE01000018.1 GCF_002256285.1 Flavobacterium sp. BFFFF1
GATTGTCTGGTGGTATTGTGACGCGAGAAGGCAAAGATCTAATGCGCTATTCAAATACTACAAATTCTCCCTGTACCGTACCGCCCAATTCCAGCATGCTGCTGTCGTTGAATGACATGCCCTTGCTGTTATGGAACGCGAAACGGAACCGGTCTGCGGCAAGCTGCTCGACGTCGAGCGTCCCTTGTATTACGGTATACGTGTCATTGCTGGGGCTGAAGGTTGCGCTGACATAATCGGGCTGATGCTGTTCCCTGTCAAAGTGGTAGGTCCCGGTCAGCGACTGCCCATCATCGGGCTTATTCAGCTGAATGAACAGCGATGGCAGGCCTTCACCCTGGGTGATCATAAATTCGGCGGTGTGAAGTCCCGTAATGGAAGACGTCCCATAGTACAGGTTGCCGCTGTTCATGGTGTAGGTTTCGGTGCCTAAAGTGATCGACGCGTTTAGGATGGGATCGTCGTCGGAGGTACAGGAGGCGGATAGTCCAACGAAGAGGAGCAGTAGGAGTATTTTTTTCATGATGGTAGCTGGCGGTTGGCCCACAGTATTTAGAATTTTCGGAAAAGATAAAAAAAATCCTATTTATAAAAAATACCCTTTAAAGGGTATTGTGCTGCTGATTGTGAAAAAGTACTACACAACAAAGCGCTATAAAACAAACCATTAACCAACCAACGCTATTGTGAAACGAACAGTACATTCCACGGGCGTATCTTTTTTAATCATTTTGTTCCCAGGGCTGTCGGGGGATTTTTGGTGGGAGGGGTGGTTTTTTCGTCACGCCCTACCCCTCTCTATTGCCCCGAAGTGTCGGGACGGAAGTTCGTGTGGTGTTATTGTGACGTGTTGTGAGAAGGTTTGCGGTATGGGGTTCTTGATACGGCTGAAACTTTGCTTCCGCACGCTTCATGCCACTCGAAGGGACGGCAGAATCTACCGTAGGTGTTTAAATAAGTGCAAAGCGGGACGTGTCTTCGCAACATTGGTTCTCGATACGTCGTGGCCCTTTGCTGGCGCACGGTCCACGACACTCGAACTGACGGGAGGGGGAGTTTGTCTGTTGGCGTGGTGACGCGTTGTGGCAAGGTTTGCGGTATGGGGTTCTTGATACGGCGGAAGCTTAGCTTCCGCACGCTTCATCCCGCTCGAAGGGACGAGAGGACATACTCTAGTTTTTAAACACGCTTAAAGGGGAAAGCCTTAGCGCAGCATGTTGCAAGCGTCGTAACGTTGGGTTGCATTTTAGAGCAACTCTTTGTTTTTCCTGTGTTTGCTGCGCTCGTTTTTATTGTCTGCGTGTTCGAAAGCACTTTTACGGACAAGGGCCAATTCCTTTTCCGTGGCGAGCAATTCCTTTTGGATATCGATAAACTTTTCATGGGCGCTGTTCAGCTTTTCACTGTAATGCCCTAGCTGTTCCCTGAATCTGGATTCAGCTGCGCCGATGGATTTATTGTATTTATAAATGCCAATGGTTGCAATCAACGCTACAAATATGGAGACAAACACCATAAAACGGTCGTTGCTGCTCTCTAGTGAACGCATCTTTTCTTCAAGCACTTCAATTTCCTTTTTAGAAATTGCAGCGTCTATCCGCATTTGAACTATTTCATCGTCATCTGCAGCAGGCATGCTATCCGGCTGGATTTGGACATTTGGATTTTTCTTTGCGGCTGGCGGCCGGTCTTTGGCGTGTGCTTTTCCGAAAGCCGTAAAAAGTAAAATCAGGGCACATGCCCAATGTTGAAGTTGTTTGGTAGTTGTAGTCATAAGATCGTAGTTTTAAACTTATCACTGCAACTCACCGTGAGGTATTTACGCGGGGGGATTAGGTTTCACCTTAAAGCCCAAAGAATTGCAGTATAAAAATTGTTCTAATTTGTGCATTTTAATTTTTTTGATAGCCTGCGTAATGTTTGTTAATCCGTAAACAGTCCTGAATCTGGATCCTGAATTACCTACCGTAATATACATTCTTGTTTTGGGTATTAAAAAATTATTCGATGAGTGGCGTTTTTATCCGACATGTTTCATTGTTTCTCTATGGATATTTATAGTCTGCAGCGAAAATATGCCACGTGGAGCGCATTTTTTTTCAGTGGGCGTTATGGAGCAAGGCCTGATGTCTGCAGTTCCTGAGTTAGCCTGAAACTTTGCTAAATTGATTGGCGCGATGCGCCAAATTGCCTTTACAATAGCACGCGCATAGGGGAAAGTGTTTGCGGCATGAGTTCTTTCTCTTACTTATTGATGCGATTCTATTTCAACTAAATTATTGGAGTGCGCGATTTTTCTATATATTACTTTAAGAATCGGTAGCCTGCCATTCGACAATAAGTCCAATTAATGTATTGATAAATTCGCGTTGCTCTTTTGTCACATGAGGAGATTTTCTGGGAGAGGAAAGCCAATTTTGCAAATCGTCGAACTCCCACTCTATATTATCGGGATCATTGTCCGCGATCTCCTGCAGCTTTTCAAATGTTTCCTGCACGCTCATGCTCCAATTATTATTTAACGTCGCATAAACTGCAATGATAAAGTTCGCGTTCACTAAATCATCATGGAGATTATCTTTGATATTTTCGAGATAGTTTTCACATTCCGATAATCTGTTTTCTATTATCAATGCCTCAATCAGGTTTAGATGACTTGTTACATGAGTTTTGTCAATCTTGATTGCTTCCAGATAACATTCAATTGATTTGTCATTTAATTCCTTCTTTGCATACATATTTCCTAAATTGTTCCATACCTCAACATAATCGGGACGCAGCTCCAATGCCTTATTAAAACAATTTGTAGCATCCTCATCAAGGTCCAATTCAGTATAGCTGTATCCTAGATAGTTCCAATTTTCTGCGTCATCCGGAGTTAACGAGATTGCCTTTTTATAGCACCGTACCGCTTCCGCGTAGTTTTGTAACTTTAAATATATCTCCCCTAAGTTTGTCCAGGCATAGGTATCCGTTGGATTAATTTCAATTGCCTTGTTATAGCTTGCCACTGACTCTTCATTGTTGTCCATTTTATCATATACTATCCCAAGTGTATTCCAGGCATCTGCGTATAGGGGCTTGAACTCGAGTGCCCTTTTACAGTACTTTACTGCTTCTTCATAGTTTTCCAGTTCGTCGTAGCAATAAGCCATCTTATAGTAGATGCTTACCAGATTTTCTACATTTATTTCTTTGGGATAAGTATTAATGATTTCATGAAAAGCCACTATTGCGTTAGCATAGTCCGGCTGTAAATATATTTTTAGCGCATTCGCGAGATCCTTTTCATATTCGTTAGAGTTTACATCAGTTCGAACTTCCTCAGCTTTATGTACCAGAATGCTTTTTTGCAATTCGCTCAGGTTGGGCTGTGCCGCTTCTTTGTATAAGCCTGTAATAATTTTTTTGCTTTTTTCTTCGTAGCGTTTCATATTTTCAATACGAGCTGCAGCATCCTTTTCGAGAAGTTCCATTCGCAACTTAGAATCATCAATGAACTGAGTGACTACCCTGTTTGCCTCTTCTTTTAGCTCACCGATGCGCTTGCGGTTTTTTTCGCTCACAATTATTCCGTAAATAGGAATGCCGATGCCGAAAAAAGTAATCATTACACCAAGTATGGTAAGCCATTGGTTTAAAGAATCATTCCGGTATTCCAGATTCTCTTTCCTTATTTCTAATTTTTCTTCCATCACGGCAAACCTATCGTCAAGCTTTTTGTCCGCTTCCTGCTGATAGTCTTTGATCTTATTTTCAATCAGCGCATTTTCAGCGGATGGATCGGCGGCTGAGACAGGCAAGGCGTATGTGCTGCCATAAATGAAGAGCACGCAAATGGATAGTATAATTTTTCTCATTCTTAATTGTTTTTAGGGAACTCGCTTCTTGAAACTTGTGCTGGGCAATTCCGGCTGAAATGTATTAAATCAGTTTTTTGAAAAAAATACCCGCTACAGGGTATTTTTTGGCATTCAACCGAATCGTATATTTCCCACTGATTAATTTCGCTGCTGCATTGTTTTTCCTGCCCCAATGGTTTACTTTTAGCGGTGATTTAATTAAACCAAACCCTAATAATGTCTGAAGAACAAAAAAAGCTCCTTGAAGCACAGCTGTGGAACATCGCGAATATATTGCGTGGCAAGATCAATGCGAACCAATTCCAGGATTATGTGCTCGGGTTCATATTCTACAAATACCTGTCTGAGAAGATGGAGAAATACGCGAACGAGATTCTCCGCCCTGACAATATTGAATACACTACGATTAACGAAGACACGCAAAGCGACTATATCGAGGCCGTGAAACATGCGGCGGTTGAGAAACTTGGGTTTTTCCTGAAGCCTTCGGATTTGTTCAGCAGTCTCGCGACCAAGGGCAATGCGAAGAAAACACAGGAAGAAGATGATGACGAGAGCGAGGAAACCTTTATCCTTGAAGACCTGGAGCGCATCCTGAAGAACATTGAGAAAAGCACGATGGGCTCAGAATCTGAAGAGGATTTTGACAACCTGTTCTATGATATCGATTTGAACTCGACGAAGATCGGGCGTACGGTGGCAGACCGGAACAAGGTCATTGTGAAGATCATTACGGCGCTGAATGCGATTGATTTTGATTTGGACAATACCGAAGGCGACGTGTTGGGTGATGCGTATGAATACCTGATTGGGCAGTTCGCTGCCGGTGCGGGACAAAAGGCGGGCGAGTTTTATACGCCGCAGGCAGTTTCTTCTATATTGGCGAAAATTGTGACGACGGGGAAGAGCAGGCTCAAATCTGTCTATGATCCTACGTGCGGTTCCGGGTCGTTATTGCTGCGTGTTGCCAAAGAAGTTACCGAAGTCGCGCATTTTTACGGACAGGAGCAGAACCGTACGACGTATAACCTTGCCAGGATGAATATGATTTTGCACAATGTGTCCTACCATGACTTTACAATACGGCATGAGGACACGCTGGAGCGTCCGCAGCATTTGGATTATAAGTTTGAGGCGATTGTGGCGAACCCACCATTCTCGGCACAGTGGAGTGCGAACCCGCTGTTTATGAACGACGAGCGTTTCTCACAATATGGAAAGCTTGCACCTAAGAGCAAAGCGGACTTTGCGTTTATTCAGCATATGGTGCACCAACTGGACGACAACGGTATCATGGCGTGTATTGCGCCGCATGGGGTGCTGTTTCGCGGGGCTGCCGAGGGGCATATCCGGAAATACCTGATTGAGGACCGCAACTATGTGGATGCGATCATTGGGCTGCCCGCGAATTTGTTTTATGGTACGAGCATCCCGACCTGTATATTGGTGTTGAAGAAATGCCGGGAGTTCCCGGATGACATATTGTTTATCGATGGCAGCGCGGCATTTGAGAAGGTCAAGAACCAGAACGTACTGCGGGGCGAGCATATCGACAAGATTGCGGACACGTACCGCGACCGTGCGGTGGTAGACAAGTTCTCGGCCCTCGCGACACTTGAAGCCATTAAGGCCAACGACTATAACCTGAATATCCCAAGGTATGTGAATACGTTTGAAGAGGCGGAGACGATTGACATCAATGCCGTTGCGCAGGAATTGAAGGCACTGGACCAGGCGATTGCCGAGACAGACAAAACGATTGCGGCTTTTTGTACCGAATTAGGAATCAATACCCCATTTTGAGTATGGAAAAATTAGTACCGAGGTTGCGGTTTCCGGGGTTTGAGGGGGAGTGGGACCTCAAGAAATTGGGCGATATTACAACTTGGGCTTCAGGAGGAACGCCACCTAAAGACGAAAGTCAATATTGGAATGGAAATATTCCATGGATAAGCGCATCAACTATGCGTGGTCTCGAATATTCTAATTCCCATTTAAAGTTGTCGGAGGCAGGTGTAAAGAAAGGTTCAAAGATAGCGAAAGTTGATTCGTTACTTTTACTTGTTCGAGGCAGCATGCTATTTAATAAGATTCCAATTGGAATTGTTACGAAAGATGTAGCTTTTAATCAAGATGTAAAGTCAATAGTTGTTGATATCGAATCCGCTACTTCAAAATACATTTTATCATGGTTTATTGCTAATGAACCATTGTTACTTGAAATGGTAACCGGTACAGGAATTGGTGCAGGAAAACTCGATTTAACCGAGTTAAAAAATTTAAACATTCTATTACCTTCGATAGACGAGCAAACAAAAATATCGCTATTAATAACTTCCGTTGAAAATAGACTTGAATCCCTCAAGCAAAAGAAAACCCTTTTAGAAAAATATAAAAAAGGGATGATGCAGCAAATCTTTAGTCAGGAGGTACGGTTTAAGGATGATGATGGTGGGGATTTTGGGGAGTGGGAGAACCTAGCTTTGTCGGAAATTGGTTTTACTTACGGTGGACTTTCCGGAAAAAGTGGTGAAGATTTTGGAGAAGGAAAACCTTACATACAATATAAGCAGATTTTTGATGATTCTAAAATTGATTCAAGAAGGTTTGGTTACGTTGCCATTAAAGAAAATGAAAATCAGAATTCAGTGAGGTACGGTGACACTTTCTTTACGACTTCTTCAGAAACAGCTAATGAAGTTGCATATTCGTCCGTACTTTTAGAAAACGTTGATGAACTCTACTTAAACAGCTTTTGTTTTGGCTTCAGACCTAATTCTTTAGAACAATTAAGACCAGAATTTGCGCAATTTCTTTTCAGAAGCAAATCATTTAGAGATGAGGTTATTAAACTAGCACAAGGAAGTACCCGATACAACATTTCAAAAGTGCAATTGTTAAAAACAATTGTTGCTTTGCCGACGGCAAAAGAACAAACCAAAATCGCTAATTTCCTTTCTGCAATTGATGATAAGATTGCGTTGGTTGGGAAGGAGATTGCGGGGGTGGAGATGTGGAAGAAGGGGTTGTTGGGGGAGATGTTTGTGTGAGGGAACGTAAGAAGTTGTAAAAAGCCGTAACAGTATTTAAAAGAATCGCGAAATCTAATTTTATCCAAAGTATGAGCAACATTGATTCATCCATTGTAAATTTTCAAAATTTTAGAGAAAATATCGATCTCTATAAAGGTGAGGACCTAAATGAAAGTGATACTCGTTCCAAACTAATAGATAGTTTGTTAATTAAAGTCCTCGGCTGGGAAGAGTCTAATATAAGGAGAGAGGGAAAGGTCGACTCAGGTTATTTCGATTACCACGTATCAGCCCCAGGTATCAATTTGATTATCGAAGCAAAAAGAACATTTAGTGATATTTTAATTCCGACCAGTCATCACCAAGCGAAGATAAATTCTTTATATAAGAGTAATCAGGAACTTTTCGATCAAATTCGTGGATATTCGGTAGATAAAGGGATTCAATATGGTCTTTTGACTAATGGCAGGCAATTTATTCTTTGCAAGTTATTTAATGTGGATGGAAGCTCTTGGAAGGAAAATCGATGTCTCATTTTTGATGGTCACGATGACATTGAAAGACGGTTCGTAGAATTTTACGAAAACTTATCCCAACACTCTATCTTGTCAAATGGAGGTTTTAAGTACGACTTTCCGAAATCTACTTTGTCATCTCGTACCGTAGTATCTACCCTTATTGACCGTGACAAAGAATTGGTGAGAAATGACCTTAGCGCAGCATTGACACCCTTGATTGAAAGAATATTTGGCGAAATATTTTCCGAAGAAAGTGAAAATGATATGGAATTAATTGAGCGCTGTTTTGTGGAAAATCAGGAGACAAAAAAAAATAGATTAGAAATAGAGAGGCTTTTTGCAGATAAAGCTCCTCAACTTTCTAATGTTGTTCCGGCCGTAAATTATCATAGTATTCGCAAACAGATAAATCATGAAATTAATAGTGATGAAATTAACATCAAAAACCTGATTCCTCCAAAACCAATCGTGATTGTAGGATCTAAAGGTGCAGGAAAATCCACCTTTATAAACCACTTATTTATATCTGATGATTATACAGATAGTGATCACCTTCCAATCTATTTAGATTTGCGAAAATTTTTTAATTCCGGCAATTCCTTAGAGCCTGAAAATGTTTCTAAAGAAATTCTCATTCTTATCAATGATAAATTTCCCGAATTAGAACTATATTCTGCAACAATCTTAAAAAGAGTGTATTTTCGAGAGATAAGGGAAAACGACATGGGGATTTGGCAACATTTCAAAGAGCATAATAATGAAACGTATCAAGAAAAACTCTCTGATTATCTAACCCAAGTCACGGCAAACAAATTAGAACACCTGGTCGCATTGAATAGATACTTCATCAGAGAAAGAAGAAAGCGATTAGTTGTTATAATTGACAATGCAGATCAGTACAATAATCAAATACAAGAAAATGCTTTTCTGTTTGCACATTCTCTCTCTCGGAAATCCTACTGTGGAACTATAATTTCTTTAAGAGAGGGTTACTACTATAAATGGCGTTCATCCCCTCCGTTTGACGCTTATGAAAGTAATGTTTATCACATTACCGCACCGAAATATTCTGAAGTTCTTCAAAGACGAATTGATTATACACTGGAAAAAATTAAAATAACTGGTAACACAATTGCTTATAATGAACAGGGAATGAATGTTACTATTCCTAACCAAGCAGTTATAGAATTTTTATCAGGACTTAAAAATTCATTATTTTCTGAATCTAACTCAACTCTTATTGATTATCTAAATTATACAACTTATCCTAATATAAGAGAAGGTTTAAAAGTTTTTAAGCAATTTTTGATATCAGGCCATACCAATGTTTCTGATCAAATTGTTCGCGAACGATTTCGACTTGTAGGTCAGACCACACAAACTATCCCAATTCACGAGTTTGTAAAAGCGATTGGATTAAATAACAAATTATACTATGATTCTGAGACGAGTTTAGTCAATAACGTTTTTATTCCCTCAACGGATAGCGATGATCATTTTCTATCTCTCTATATATTGAGCGACCTAGTGAATCGGCTAGAAGCTGGAGGTGTAATAAATAAATATCTTTCCTTAAACGAACTTCACGAAAAATTTAAATCCTTTGGTTATAGAAATAATATTATTAATGAATGTATTCACAGGCTTCTGAAGTCTAATCTTATTGATACTGATGAGCAGTTAAGCGATATTGAATGGGATAGCCTTCCCTTTGATTGCAACATCGCCATCACCTCAAAAGGCTACTATTATTACAGAGAACTTTGTGGAAGATTTCATTATCTTGACCTTGTTCTTCAAGACACTCCCGTTTTTGATGTTACATCCTTTGAGAATATAAAGGAAAGTTTTCCCCTCTCTGACACTAACGGGAAGCGCAACTTGCAACACCGTGTTCAAACTGTAAAAAATTTCATTGAATATTTAAAAATGAAAGATACCAGTCAACCAGCTCAAATCACTTTTAATTATGGGAAAATATCAGACTATATACAAAGCATTTTAGCATCAGATCTCGTCAGGATTGAGAGTAGAATTTAATATTGATAACCTTAGGTCTAGAATGGCTTTATAAATATCCTCTTAATGAAAAATATATTCAATGGCAAATAATTTTGTTGACCATAAAGATAGATGGTTACTTATAGCGAACGGCGAGTTTGAATACCCAATACTGTTTATAAAATCTTGGCTGCCGTTTAATGCATGGTATTGCAACAATTATCCTCAACATAGGAATAAAGACCGTCCGATTTTGGAAGAGATGAAAGTTGATAACAATCTTTTCACGACCCGCATTATTTCCTTGTTACAGAATTCGGACGAGGACTCGACAATCTTTCAAAATAACCTAGTTAAACTTTATAGTTTTCTTGAAAGCTACAAAGTGCCAAATGCTATTGATAACATCAGTTTTAGGTCGTTAAACTTCCGAACTAATCCCACCACTTCCTACATAAAGTCTTACCGAGGACATAATTATAAGGTGGAAATTATTAGTCCTGTTCAACCATACAATTATCGCATCAGAGTAGACATTTTAAATCCAAGCGGTGGAAATATATTCTTATACAATCATACTAAGTATGATAAGTCACACCTTATTGCAGATGCTGATTTTATGCAGTTATCACTTACGAACAAAAATATAATCCTTGAGGGATTGGAAAAGGTTAATCCGAAGCTAAAAGAATCGCTACTTGTTGTTAGGAGGAATGAATCTTTGCAAACAATTTCAAATATTCTTTTTACAAATGATACACCCTTGTTGGCCAAGGCAATTATCGAAGTACTCTATAATATTCGCTGTATCCTCTTTCACGGTGAAATACAGCCTAGTAAAGATAACCTCAAAATTTACGAACCCGCTTTTTACATGTTAAAACAACTAATCAAATCCCTTGACTAATGAGCTTAAGCAATAATATCCAAGCAAACGCACGGAAGCTATTTGAAATGCTTCAAAATAAATATATTGTAGATTATTTCCAGCGCGAATATAAATGGGAGTATAAGCACATTGAGCAACTTTTGATTGATTTAGAAGCTTCGTTTCTTTCGAATTATGAAAGCGGTGACTTGATTTCGGATGTCGCCGCAAGATACAATTCGTATTACTTAGGACCAGTTGTAATTTGTGAAAAGGGCAATAACCGTTCTATTGTAGATGGTCAACAAAGATTAACTTCCATCACTCTTTTGCTAATTTATTTAAATAACTTACAGAAGAATTCTATAGACCCTGAGGATATTACTTCATTAATATATTCGAGAAAAAGTGGGCGCCGAAGTTATAATATCGAAGTTCCTGACAGAACAAAAATTTTAGATGCACTATTTAACAATCAAATCTATGATTTAACGGAAGAGTCAGACGAGTCAATAAGAAATATGTATGATCGATATTCCGATATTGAAAACATTTTTTCCGATGAATTAAAATCTGACAAACTCCCATTATTTATAGAATGGTTAAAAGAAAAAGTCGTGTTTGTCGAGATACTTGCATTCACCGACGAGAATGCTTACACTATCTTTGAGACAATGAATGACCGCGGTTTAAATCTTACTCCAACTGAAATGCTTAAAGGTTATTTATTAACACACTTAAAAGAGGCTGATAAAATTGAGGAACTAAATAATATATGGAAGGAGAAAATTTCCAACCTTCATAAGTACTCACCACAGGAAGATTTGGAGTTTATTAGAGCCTGGTTTAGAAGTCAATACGCCGATTCGATAAGAAGTGCTTCTAGAGGGGCGGAGAACGAAGATTTTGAAAAAATAGGAACAAGATTTCATACATGGGTTAAGGACAATCATAAAAGAATAGGACTAACAAATTCAAATGCGTACTATTATTTTATTAAAGGTGATTTTGAATTTTATTCAACAATATATGAGCGTATCAAATATTATGAAAATAATTATACGGACGAACTCGAAACTCTATACCTTACGTCTTACTATGGCATAGCGTCTTCTTTAAGTTATCCTCTACTGATGTCCGCCATTAATAAATTGGATGATGAAGAAACCATCGTATCCAAATTAAAAGCCGTCTCTAAATTTATTGATATTCTTATAATAACAAGAGCCGTCAACTACAAGAGTAACGCGCAGTCATTTTTACGCTACATCATTTACACCCTTGTAAAAGATATTAGGAATAAAAGTCTATCAGAATTGAAAACTATACTTAAAGAAAGAATTCAATCTAGTAAAGAAACTTTTCTAGAATTAGAAGATTTCACATACAACAATGGTAATCGAAAATTTATTCATTACTTATTAGCCAGATGCCATCTATTTATTGAGCGGCAAGTATTTGAGAATAAAGATTTGGAAATGAGTGACCTAATGGCTGCAAGGAAATATAATAGATATGTTCTTACACCGGTAATTTGGGAATATTATAAATATTCAAAACATTTCGAAAATGAAGAGTCGTTTTATTTAACTGAGAAAAAAATAGGGAACTTCGTGCTTATTCCAAACCCTGTTTCAATAGAATTTATGGGTGTGACCTCGACTTCCAAAATTAACAAATTACGAAAAGAAGACAACCTGAATAAAATTATCATCCCAAAAGTTTACGAAGCGGTTGATCCAGATAATTTTTTACGAACCCTTGGCTTTTTACCATTTTTAGATTTTAAGCAAGGAATTGAGGAAAGAACAATCGCATTGCATAATTTAATTAGAGAAATTTGGAGTGTTGAGAGAATCTAAATATTCAGATATAACAATAACATTCTACATATGACCTCCCAATCCGAACAAATTCTTGAACAAAACCTTATTGCCCAACTCGTAGCCAACGGTTATGACAAGGCGTATATCCGCGATGAGAAGGATTTGCTCGCGAACCTGAAGGCGCAGTTGGAAAAACACAATAACAAACGTTTTTCTGATTCGGATTTCCAGCAAATCCTGAACCACCTGACCAAGACAAACAATGTGTTTGAAAAGGCGAAACTGCTGCGCGATAAGTTTGCGTTCCGCAACGACAGCAACGAAGTCGTGTATGTCGAGTTCCTGAACATGGAGCACTGGTGCCAGAACCAATACCAGGTTACAAACCAGGTCACGATGGAAGGCAGTTATAAGAACCGCTATGATGTGACGCTGCTGATTAACGGGATTCCGTTGGTGCAGGTAGAACTCAAGCGCCGCGGGCTGGAAATGAAAGAGGCGTATAACCAGATCAGCCGGTACAGCAAGCACTCGTTTGGTGCGTCGCTGGGGCTGTTTAACTTTATACAATTGTTCGTCATCAGCAATGGCGTGAACACGAAATACTTCAGCAATTTTACGGGGCAAAAGCCCGACTTTAAGCAGACTTTTTACTGGACCGATGAAAACAACAAGCGCGTCTCGCAACTCGCTGATTTTACGAATGTCTTTTTAGAGAAGTGCCACCTGTCCAAGATGATCACGAAGTACATCGTGCTGCATGAAACCGACAAGGCGCTCATGGTGCTGCGCCCATACCAGTATTTTGCCGTCGAGAAGATTATCGAACGGGTAAAGACCACGAATAAGAATGGGTATATCTGGCATACGACCGGATCGGGCAAGACGTTGACTTCGTTTAAAGCCAGCCAGATCTTGTCCAAACTGCCTAAGGTGGATAAAGTCGTGTTTTGTGTGGACCGCCGTGACCTCGATTACCAGACTTCGAAAGAGTTTAATGAGTTTTCGCCGGGCAGTGTGGATGGGACGCACAATACCAAATCGCTCGTCAGCCAGTTTGCTGATGACAATACCCGCCTTATCGTTACCACGATACAGAAATTGTATACGGCAGTGACTAAGGAGCACCATCTGAAAACGATGGACCAACTCAAAGACAAGAAGATTGTGTTTATTTTCGATGAGTGCCACCGTTCCCAGTTTGGCGATACCCATAAAAAGATCAAGGCCTATTTTAATAATTACCAGATGTTTGGATTTACGGGTACGCCGATCTTTGTGGACAATGCCGTTTCCAAAGCCGGGAAGAAGCATACGACGGCGGCACTGTTTGACGAAAAACTGCACCAGTATGTGATTACGGATGCGATTAAGGATGAGAACGTGTTGCGGTTCTCGGTGGAGTATGTTGGAAAATACCGCGAGAAGGAAGGTTCCCGTAACGAAATAGACATTGAGGTCGAGGCTATCGACACGCAGGAACTCATGGAGAGTCCGCAGCGGTTGGAAAAGATTGCCGACTACATTATCCAGCAGCATCCGGTCAAGACGCACCGCAGGGAATTTACGGCGATGTTCTGCGTCAGCAGTGTGGACCTGCTGATTAAATACTATGATATTTTCCGGCGTTGGAAGGAACAAGGGCGGCATGACCTGAACATTGCGACGATCTTCAGCTATGGCGCTAATGAAGAGGAGAAAGACGACCTGGGTGCCATTGATTTCCAGGACTTTGATATGGTTGCCGACCCGGGGGAACAACCTTATGTTTCTTACCATACGCGCGATAAACTGGAAGCATATATCGGGGAATACAACAGGGATTACCAAACCAATTATACGACGAAGGACAGCGATTCCTTTTACAATTACTATAAAGACGTTTCGGATAAAGTCAGGAAGCGGAAGATTGACCTGCTTTTTGTGGTGAACATGTTCCTGACCGGATTTGACAGCAAGAGCCTGAATACGCTGTTTGTGGACAAGAACCTGCGGTACCACGGACTCATACAGGCGTATTCAAGGACCAACCGAATTTATGGGCAGAAGAAGTCGCAAGGGAACGTGGTGGTGTTCCGCAACCTTAAGAAGGCTACTGACGATGCGATTGCGCTGTTCTCGAACAAGGAAGCGAAGGAGATCATTATCATGAAGCCGTATGTGAACTATGTGGATGACTTTAATACCGCGTATGAAAAGCTGTTGGCTATTGCGCCGACGGTGGATTCGGTAGACGATTTGCTGAGCGAAGATCAGGAACTGGAATTTATTAAGGCGTTCCGGGAATTGCTCAGGCTGCGGAACGTAATTGCCTCGTATGCCGACTTTACGTTTGACGACCTCGACATCGAGGAACAGCAGTTTGAGGATTACAAGAGCAAGTACCTGGATTTGTATGATAAGGTCAGGACTTCCAAGGAAAAAGTATCGGTACTGGATGAGGTGGATTTTGAATTGGAATTGATCCATCGCGATGATATTACGGTGGCGTATATCCTGAACCTGCTGGCGAAACTTAAAGCGATGTCGCTCGAGGAAAAAGAACGCAAACAGAAAGAGATACTGGATTTGGTGGCCGGCGATGTCAGATTAAGGAGCAAGCGGGAGCTTATCGAGAAGTTCATTATCGAGAATTTGCCGTTGATTGTGGACGACAGTATCGAGGAGCAGTTTGAAAGCTTTATGAATGTCGAGAGGCAGAAGGCCTTCGACCAGTTTGTGACACAGGAGCACCTCGATGGCGAAAAGCTCAAAGCGTTGGTTGAGAATTACCTGTTTTCAAAGCGTACGCCGACCTCACAGGAAGTGATTGAGACGCTGGACAGCCAGCCTTCGGTGTTGCACAGGAAAACGATTGGCGAAACGCTGCTTTTGAAATTTAAGGGATTTATAGATACTTTTTTTGGGGAGTAGTGCTATCCGTTACAAATACCCAAACCCATTATTCCCCGCAATTACCAATAACGGGGCAATGTTGTCCCTGAACCTTCCGTATTCAAAATCGTGGACGGCGTCCCGCGTTGGGTAGATCGTCAGGTATTCTTGCAGCAGCTTGTTTTTGGGCTGGTGGTGGCTGGTGATTTCGCAGGCGGTTTTCTGCAGGTTGTAGAACGGCAAAAAAAACCCGGAAAATTCCGGGTTATCCACTATTTCAAGTTACCTGCACTAACCTTACTGTCCATCGCCTGGAGCTTTTGATCCAATGCGTTAAGGCGTTTTTCGAGCTTTTCATTTTCAGCCCGCAATGCATCAATAAGCAATTGTTGTTCCTGTACCGCCTTTACCGATATGGCAATAAGGTCATTATACCTGACGCCGTACATTCCTGCATCGTCTTTTGATATGATGCCATTCGATGAAGCTCCTGAGTCCAGAAGTGCCTTCTCAAGTTCCTGTGCGATAAACCCATACTCTGTTTTTTTACTGCTGTCATTAAGCCGTGCATAGGAAACCGGGTTGAGCGTTTGCAGAAAAGCCAGTCCAAGATCTGATTTTTTAACATCATATTTCCATCTTTTATCTGAAGTGACAGTCCAGGCTACCTGAATACCTGCGTAGGTGATGGATGCATTTCCCATACGCACCTGATTGCTGCCTGTATTGGAAGGGACCTGCGCAGCGCATCCAATCGCTATGTTATTTGATCCTGACGCCAGGCTGTTTAAAGCATGGTCCCCCATAGCGGTATTGCAGTCGCCTGAGCTGGCAGCATTCATTGCAAAGCTTCCTACAACAGTGTTTGAATCGCCGGTGCTGGAATGACCTGCTTTGTATCCAACAGCTGTATTTTCATCACCTGAAACATTGTTGGCAATGGCGTAAACCCCAATCCCTGTGTTGTCGATACCATCAACATTCTCACTAAGGGAAGCGTAGCCTTCCCCTGTATTCCTTACGCCATCTATATTCTTAAGTAATGCGGTATTTCCTGTTGCAGTATTTTGATTTCCAGTGGTATTTGCTTTAAGAGCAGACCTCCCCACTGCGGTATTATTACTTCCTGACGAATTTAACGAAAGGGCATCGGTGCCAAGCGCAGCATTTGACGAGCCTGTACTCGTCCTTGGCAGTGAACCCACACCAAAGCCGACAGACGTTAGAGCAATAAAACCCGCATGTGTACTGTTTCGGTTGATTTCAAGATCCACGTTATCTGTAGTCCCTAAAAAGTTTGTACCAGCAGTAGTCCCTGCATTTCCGGTCAATAACCATCCCGTCCCCAGTGATTTCCATGATACATTGGGATTATCCCAGTAATAGAATCCAGGTGATTTGCCGCTTACTGTCGTTGTCAGGTAAATAAGCATCGCGTTCTGGTCACTGCCAGGACTTGTTGGAAAAGCGCTGACCCTCGGAATAATAATCCCGTCTGTGCTGACAGGAGCAGTGCTGCTACTTGGTGCAATTTCAAGCATGGCGTGTGGTGTTGTGGTATTAATACCTGTTTGTGCCTCGGTGTACGAGTAAGTTAATAATAACAAAACAAGAAGTAAAGATAGTTTTTTCATAACATATCGTGTTAATTGGTTATACTATCGCAATTTAAAATTTATTTTTAATATATTGTTAATTTAAGTTAATTTTTATATTTTTACGCAAACTAAATCACTATCCATCATGAAAAATTTAACCATTTTCTTATTTATATTCTTTTCATTGGCACCTAAAGTCACGTTTAGCCAGCTTTATGTTGGTCAAAATTCTTATCTATGCGTAACTGGCAGATTCGTTTATGAAACAAAAAACATTACCATCGAAGACAATACACTAAACGCACTTTACGGAAAAATCTACCTTCGTTACGACGGACAACTTTTACAAGGAAATTCAGGCGCGTCGGCAAATAGTGGAACCGGAAACCTGTCGGTATTTCAGGAGGGAACAGCGGACAAGTTTCAGTACAATTACTGGTGCTCGCCTGTGGGGAGCACAACACCTTCATCGGGGAATGGAAACTTTTGGATAGATCACCTTTATGCGCCGTCAACATTCACGGCCAGCAGCATTTCAACAGAGACAAGTGGCGAAGACGGTACAGCAACCCCTTTGACGATTTCAAACGCATGGATATTCAGGTTTCTACAAACTTTTTTTTACGAAGGATGGTCTGCAACAAACAGTACCGAAAGAATAGAAGCTGGTGAAGGATTCACTATGAAAGGAAGCGGCAGCTCCGGAGACGTCAACCATACTACCGTAGCGGGAGTGGAAAATAATCCCGATGGCAGCCACCAAAGGTATGATTTCCGAGGGCGTCCAAACAGTGGGAACACTCCTGTATTTGTAAAAAGTGGTATGCTAACGCTCACAGGAAATCCATATCCAAGTGCAATTGACCTGGCAGACTTTCTAACCAATGAATCAAACTGCACCGGTATTGCCTACTTTTGGGAACAGAATAAAACAGTCAGCGGCACGCATCATTTGGCAGATTATGTGGGTGGATATGGCACCTTTTCACCGGCTACTGGGTATGTACAGGCGCAATATTTTCATCTTGATCCTGAATTTCCCAATGTGATGATTTACTACAGTCCTGCACAATATGGCGAGAATTTCCGAAGGAGTTTTACACCGATTGGCCAGGGATTTTTTATAGAAGGAACGACAAACGGAAGCGTTACGATGAAAGACGAATACAGAAGGTATGTTCCTGAAGGTTATACAAACTATTCTCAATTTGACCGAATGGCTGGTGGCTCAAATCCAAGTTACAAAAAACAGTTTCTGACAGCCATCGCATCCCCGAAAGAAATCAATTACATCGAACGCTTTGAAAAACAGGTACCCGAAATACGTTTAAACATACTTCAGGACAAAAAGTTGATGAGAGAGCTTTCACTTGCGTTCAACAACCAGGCTACTGCAAAAATTGACAGGGCAATGGACGCAAGATTAGTTAGTAATACTGATACCGACAATTATTTTGTTTTGGAAAACAATAAGGAATTTGCAATTAATGTATTACCATTTGAAATGGATGCAAAAATACCACTCGGATTCAGGAACAAAAAAGCGGCAAATTATAAATTAGGAATTAAGTTCCTGCAGGACTTTGATCTTTCAGAACACATTTATCTTCATGACAAATTATCTGACAAGTTTTATGACCTTAAAAACGAAGCTTGTGAATTAAACCTCCCTGCAGGAGTTAACAACAACCAATTTGAAATCACATTCAGCAGGGACATCCTGAGCACAAACCCCATAAACGGGCAAAACATTTGCATTCTACAGGATAACACCATAAAAAGTGTATTGATTGCCAATCCTAATTTATTGCCGCTGAGCAGCATCGTGATCTACGATATGGGAGGAAAGATAATCTACACACAAGATAGCCCGGAACCCCGAATACAATATGAAATAAACACAGCGAATCTTTCCAGTGGCGTTTACATCGTAAAACTTAAGTCAACGGTAGGTTCTGATTTCAACACTAAAATTAATGTGACAAATTAAGTTATCGTGTGGGATACACAAATAGTCAATAGCGCTGGAAAAGTACTACAGTCAAATTCCAGATAACAATAGTCTCAAAAAAATCCCATTGAAAGGGATTTTTTTTATTTAAACGGTGTTCAATGGCTACAGTGGGTCGCCATAAAATACTGCGATCGAGCTAAAGCGCTTAAAAGCAGCATCACTTAAAAAACGACTACAACATCCCCTATTTCGGCTACAACCATCAGCTTTTGTTTCAGGAACTTTGCGCTATCAATTTAAAATCATTTACACATGTCAACTAAAAGTACCATTGCATTGGTGACCGGCGGAAGCCGCGGACTGGGCAGGGATATGGTCATCAACCTGGCCAGGAACGGGAACAACATCATCTTCACCTACCACAGCAACAAAGTGGAAGCCGACAAGGTCGTCGCGGAAGTATTGGCCATGGGGCAAAAGGCGATTGCCTACCCGTTGGATATGGGTTCTACAAAAGGGTTTGATGGGTTTGTTGCGCAGGTCAGCCAGCATTTGCAGGAACATGAGGGGTCGCCGCATTTCGATTTCCTGATCAACAACGCCGGCGCCGGAGTGTATGGATCGGTAGCTGAAACGACGGAAGACGCTTTTGACAGCATGATGAACATTCACCTGAAAGGGGTGTACTTTCTCACCCAAAAACTGTTGCCGTTGATCAAGGACGGTGGTAGGATTGTCAACATCTCCTCCGGATTGACGCGGGTGACTTTTCCCAATGTGTCGGCGTATGCGATCATGAAAGGTGCCATTGAAACGTACACCAAATGTTTGGCGAAAGAACTGGGCAGCCGGAATATTACGGTCAATGTGGTCGCGCCCGGCGCCATTGCGACTGATTTTGGCGGCGGTTCCAACAAATCGGATGCAAACAAGCGCAATGCGATTGCGTCCATCACTGCCTTGGGGCGTGTGGGCGAACCGGAAGACATCGGCGGCGTGGTGGCTTTCCTGTGTACGCCTGCCGCGGGATGGATGAATGGGCAGCGGCTGGAACTTTCCGGAGGGATGATGGTATAATTATTTGTAATTTTGCGACATGAGCCAACATCCGGTACATAGGGTTAAATCGATTGCCGAATTCCACAAGATGAAGGAATTGCCTGCGCCTGCCCATCCTTTGATCAGTTTATTCGATTACGGCGCTTTTGAGTGTTCGACAGCCATTTACCACAAGCATTTTGTGTTTGATTTCTATCACATTTCGATCAAGCGCAGTATTGGCGCCACGTTCCGGTATGGGCAAAACCACTATGACTTTGATGATGGCGTGATGTTCTTTATTGCGCCGAACCAGGTTTTTGGCATCGAGACGATTGAGGAGATTGCGGCTGCCAAAAGCGGTTGGGTACTGATGATCCATCCTGACTTTTTATGGGGTACTGCGTTGGCGGCAGGCATCAAGCAATATGAATTCTTTGACTATGCGGTACATGAGGCCTTGTTTCTTTCTGAAAAGGAAGAAACGGTGCTGAATGCCATCGTCAGGAATATTGAGCAGGAGTACCACGGCAATCCGGATTCCTTCAGTCAGGGCATTATCATTTCCCAGATTGAGACTTTACTCAATTATTCGAACCGGTTCTACCAAAGGCAATTTTTAACCCGCAAAGCCAGCAACCACAAGATTTTAGCGCAGGTAGAAAAAATCATCGAGGATTATTTTGACGATGAGGGGACTACGGGGCTGCCGACCGTACAGTATGTAGCCGAATCCCTGCACCTGTCACCGGTATACCTGAGCAGTTTGCTGAAATCGGTCACGGGGCAGACCACGCAGCAGCACATCCACGAAAAACTAATTGAGAAAGCGAAAGAGAAACTGTCTACCACGGAATTGACGGTGTCAGAAATCGCGTTTGCGTTAGGGTTTGAACACAGCCAGAGCTTTTCCAAATTGTTTAAGGTAAAAACCAGTTTGTCGCCGTTGGCATTCCGTAGCTCGTTCAACTGATTTGATACAAATACTTCGCCCACCATTGCTCCAATTCAGCGGTTCCCTGGAGTGTACGATTGTAACGGGTACTGGGCCATGTGCCTCATCATAGGCAGCAACTGAAGGCGGCGATTCCTTCACAATTATGATTTTGTTGGGATTTTGTTAACGGTAATACTGCTAATTTTACTAACTTAATTTAAAAAAAAAGCACATGAAAAAAATTACACTTTCACTTTTCGCCTGTGTTTTCTCTGCTGCCGGCTTCGCGCAGTTCAGTGAAGACTTTGATGCAGGGACGGATCTTCCGGTCGGATGGTCTGTAATCCAGGGTGGCGATGCCAACAACTGGGAAATACTTGATATTACAAACGAGTTTGGCCTTGACGCACACTCCGGTTCCAATGCCGCGGCCATCCAGTATGATTCAGACAGCCCGCATGACGACTACCTCGTTACGCCTGCTATTACTGTTGCTGCCGGCGTGAATGATTATTTCTCATTCTGGGGTAGGAGCCTTGATCCTGACTATCCGGAAATGATTGATGTACGACTGTCTACTGCGGGCGCCACCAATCCTGCAGATTTCAACGTGACGCTACAGGCCAATGTTACGCCTTTCAGCAGTGAGGACTATTACAAGTTTTCGTATGACCTTAGCGCGTATGTTGGCCAAACAGTATATATCGCTTTTTATTCGTCTACATTTGATAAGTTTGTTTTTGAAGTGGATGATGTGTTGAGCGGTGCATTGCCAAACTGCCTCGAGCCTATGGCCGGGGTTGTGACCAATATCACTGACTCTGGAGCAACAGTAGGATGGACTTCTGCAGGAAACGCGTTCGAGTTGGAATACGGCCCGGATGGCTTTATACAGGGAACAGGAACGACTCTTGCTGCTTTAGGCGCCACCTCCATAAATTTATCCGGACTTGATTCGTCAACAGTATATGATGTATACATCAGACAAAACTGTAGCGTAAATAGTGCTAGCGAATATACAGCGCTTTCATTCGAGACGCTGGAAACATTAGCGGCTAATGATGAGTGTATTGGCGCAGTTGCGATTGTACCTGGTGGGGATTTTGAAGCCAGTGCAGTGACGTCTACGAGTGTGGGCGCTACTGATTCGGCTGATTTGCCAAGCTGCCAGGAGTCTGCCATCCGTGATGTATGGTTTAGTGTGGTTGTTCCAGCAGACGGTAACGTGACACTTGAAACACAACTGGTTACAGATTCTGCTAACGATGATACGATTATGGTTGCGTATTCAGGAGATTGTACCAATCTTTCTGAAATTGACTGTAATGACGATAATCCCGATGGCAATGATCTTTTCTCTAAACTCAATCTTACCGGATTGACACCGGGCGAAACGATTTATGTTGCGGTATGGCAGTATGACGGTTTGTTTGGGTCGACACCCGATGCTTTCAGGTTTTCAGCTTACAACGCAACCCTTGCTGTACCAAATCAGGAAGCTTCAAAACTTACCTATTTCCCAAACCCGGTCAGCAATGTGCTAAACCTGTCTTATGACCAGGAAATTGTTGATGTGAGCGTGACCAATATGGTGGGACAACAGGTATTGTCCAAAACGATTAATGCGACTTCGACTGCCTTGGATCTTTCTGCTTTGGCACAGGGTACATACGCTGTGAAGGTAAACACCGGAAACGCTACAAAGGTGGTGAAAGTGGTGAAACAATAGTCTGACGATTGTTATATATAAAGGCTGCCGCGAGGCGGCCTTTTTTTTTGAGGTGGGTTGTCGAATTAATTTCCGTTGGACTGGCAATCCGCTCCTACGGTTGGGCGCCCTCCGCTACATACCTGTTTTCGAGTAACATGGGAATAACACGGTAATTATATAGATGTTAGGCGGATGTTATCTTTCATGGATCTCTGTATCAATTACGGGCAGGTCTTTGTTTTTTGCGGCCGCTGCGACATCAGCAAGGTACTTTTTTCCAAATGCATTGGCGCGTTCCAATTCCTTTTGGCCTGCTGCAGAGGCGTTGCGAAACTTCTTAACAATAGTATCGTGTTGGTACACCGGCACCCACTCATAACTGTTTGCTGCACGGGCGAGTACCGTGGTGGCTACCTCGTGTGATGCTTTGTTGTAATAGGGACGTATTGCCTGTTGGGTTTTAATCTCTGCGTATCTGGGCTGCGCAAAACCTGCCGCCGAAACGAACAACAGGATCAGGTATATTTTATTCATTTTTTCTGCTTTAGCGGACGGTAGCAGGTTAGGTGGGGCATTGCAAGTTATGCCAAAATCGGTGGTTTGTCAAGGCTTTTAAAGTTACTTTAACAGGCTTGTCAGTGATTGACGAGTTCCCGCAACGATAATTCGTTACAGTCCAAATCTCTGCGTTGCATTGATTGTAAAATTAAACGCATGCAGGCCTGCCTGAAACCTGGTGCTATTAAATCCCGTAAAATTCAGCAGGAAACGCCCATCGGTATGGATTGGCTTTTTAAAACGCCGAATCAGACGATTACTCATTGTGATTGAAAATAATTCACTACGCCGTCAGCCGTACGTTTATTTTTGTATTTTCGTTTTGTAGGAAAAAAATATTCGCTGCCTTCAATGTCCGCTGCAGGCTCCCGCTTTTTTCTGCATAATCTTCCTTCTGAAACCCTAGCCAGTATGACAAACTGTAAAAAATGTGCCAGCGAGATTGATCATAATTTTTGTGGCCAATGCGGGCATCCCGCGCAATTAAAAAGCATTGACCACCACTATGTTTCCCACGAGCTGTTGCACCTGCTTCATTTTGAAAAAGGATTCCTGTTTAACGCAAAAGAGTTGTTCCTTAGGCCCGGCAACAGCATCCGGATGTTTATTAAAGAAGACAGGACCAAACACATGAAACCCATCGCGTTCCTGATCTTCTGCGCCCTTTTATACACGTTTGTGTACAATTACTTTAAGCCGGCCGGCAGCGCTCATGCTGCTGAAACAACTGAAACACAATCTACTGTCGCTGTGATGCAGCATTGGGTAACAACCCATTTTGGTTACGCTTATGTGCTGATTAGTGTTTTCCTTGCTTTTTGGACCAAGGTGTTTTTCCGGAAGCAGGGTTATAATTTTTACGAAATCATAACGCTTTTGTGCTTCATCCTCGGCCAGGGGTTGTTGCTGACTATGGTCGTGTTGCCTTTTGTCGGTATACTAAACAATTATGTTTTCGCCGCAATTGCGATTTCGACTACGATGATTTATCCTACCTTCGCCATAGGGCAGTTTTTCGGAAGCCGTAAAGCCATCAATTATGTCAAGGCAGCCGTCGTGTTTTTACTCGGAAACCTATCGTTCTATTTGACTGTGCTGCTGATTGGTACGGCCATAGACTATGCGAAATCAATTTTATAAAAATTTAAAATTACTACAGTGAAAGAAAAACAATTTAGTGAGATGAGTGATGCAGAATTACTCAAAAACAAAAAAATGATGACCATAATGATTGCTGTATTGATTGGCGCAATCGTCCTGGGACTGGCTTCCGGAACCTATCTTGCTTTTCAGGGCGAGTTTACATTCTCAAACGTGATCCCAATCGTGATGATTCCGATGGCCATTCTACAAAACCGCAACCTGAAAGAAATCAAAAAGGAAATGGAGCGGCGAAATTTGCAGTAAAAAAAATACTTCATACCATTGGTGTCCTCCAATGCGCTTTACGATGAAGATTAACGTATTGTTCTTTTTGTTTGCTCCCATTTTTTTCAAACATATCGATGAATAAAATCCGCATTGGCGATGCAGACTGGATGCGGTGATTATTGCGGATCGGGATTACCTGGATGCGATTTGGGGACCAGAGAAAAAAATTGATCTCACTACAAAAAGATCAAATAGCCGGGGATATTGTACAGCGAAGCGCTGCCCCGTTAAAAAGTGTTTGCATACCTGCCTTTTTTGGCTTACATTAGCTCATATGCCACAAAGCACTCCGATTATTACGTGGCCTAAAATCCAAAATATATGCAATTAGGCGCTTTTTCCATCAGCCTGTCCGTCAGTGACATTCAGGCATCAAAAGAATTTTATGAGAACCTGGGATTTTCGGTCTTCGCCGGAGGCATGGATCAGAATTATCTCATCATGAAAAATGGCAATGCGCTGATTGGCTTGTTCGAGGGCATGTTCGAAGGCAATATCCTGACCTTTAATCCGGGTTGGGATGAGAATGCCCAAAATATTGAGACTTTTGACGACGTACGCGAAATCCAGAAACAACTCAAAACGAAAGGGATTGGACTGGAGAATGAAGCCGACGAAAATACATCCGGCCCATCCAGTTTTATGATTACCGACCCCGATGGAAACATTATCCTGATTGACCAACACCGCTAATTGCCGGTACCGTCCTGAATCCAAATCTTTAAACGCTGCCCGTCTTTAGAATAACGATGAACACTGCTTAAAAATTCCGACATGAAAAAATTGATATGCTTCGTAGCCTTCATGCTGCCTTTCTTAGTGGGTTTTAAGGGTGAAGTTACGCGCGCAAAGGGCATTGAATTTTACAAGGGCTCGTTCGCTGAGGCCCTAAAAGCATCTAAAGAAACAGGAAAGCCCATATTTATCGATGTATTCGCCACGTGGTGCGGCCCCTGCAGGCAACTTAAGAAAAGCTTCCGTGACGACGCAGTAGGAACGTATTACAACAAGAACTTTATCTGCTTCAGCGTGGATGGCGAAACGGCGGAAGGGCGCGTGATCCGTGGTGCTTACAATATCAGCTCCTACCCCACCTTACTCATTGTTAATCAGGATGGAAAACAACTGGCGCGTACCGAGGGATATATGAAACCATACATCTTAATCAACTTCGGAAGGCGCGTAATTCCCTAAACCAAACCCTTTGATTCAATAAACATCAAAAAATATAACGCTGTACATCTGCCATGTCATGCGATTTTACATTTTTAAACATTTCCTAAAGTATCTATAAATTACGCCAGGGCCGGCCACTTTAAAGAATCTTTCCCGCTATATTTACCGTAATTACTAATATAAAACCCCAAATTAGATGAAGTCATTTCTATTATCGCTCGTATTGTGCTGCAGTTGTTTCTGCTTTGGACAGACAGCAAAAGATTCGATTAAACTGGCTAAAAACACCCAAAAGGCTCAGGAATTGACCGCAAAACTTGTAGAACAACGAACCGAACTTGCCGAACTTGAAGCCAAACTCATTCCGATTCAGGAAGAAGCCAGGGAGAAGATTGAAAAGGCCAAAGCTTCAAGTTCCGATAACAAACGGGCAGCGTCCAAGCTGGAAAGCGATCTTGACAGCCGTAAGAAGGCACGGCGGGCGCGGAATGCAGGCGACCAGGCCGCAGATGATGCGAAACAGGCGCGTAAAGCTTCTGACCGTTTGGAAGATACCGAAAAGGACATTAAAAAACTGAAGTCGCGAATCAAGTCCAATGAGAAAAAACTGGAGAAGCTCGTGCAATAATCAGTTGAAGCCCCTAGACGTGCGCAAAGTTTATCGCGGCGATGGCGGCACAGCTTAGTAATCCGACGATCAAAAGATTGAATATGGTTTTGTGCTTTTGCACGGAAATAACCGCGCCGTTGAAAGCCAGGCATACGATAACAACCAGAAACAACTGAATCATCTGGATCAGTCCATTTCCATTTTCAAGAATGGCCATCGCGGCGATACCTCCTGCACAGCTTTGCACCAAAATACCAAGTGCACAACTTCCTAAAAATCCCTGTTCAAATTTGCTAAAAACATTTTCATATGTGCTCATAACCTGCTGATTTAAAATTTATACCGCAAAGCTACTGAGACAGTTTCAGGCTAAAAATGACCATAATCATTTTCGCCTCAGGTAAAAATGCATAATCGTTATTTAGGCTTTCTGTAAAAAGGGAGTAAGGCCTGCAGTTTCGCCTGGAGTCTTAGCAACGCCGGATTATCAGATGAGTCGAGGCTGTCGCCTACAAAAAACATATTGTCATTGTAAACAAATTCCTGTTCCGTGCTGTTATCCGGCGACTTGTAATGTCCCACGTCTTCGCCTTTGAAAAAAACAATGATATATATATCCTGCATGACAACATCCACCTGTTTCATTGGGGCGCGCATGCACACATCGTAAAAGGTAGAATCGGTGGTGTACCGCACCGTTACCGACAACATGCTGTCCTGGCTAATTTCAAAAGGCTTCTCGACGGTCATCCTGTCCGAAAATGCCCAGTGAATCGTAGTCGCATCTTTTAAAATGGCGTTCAATTCCTCGACAAAGTCTTTCTTCGCTCTCTCAAACGTCTGTGCTTCGGCCAGTAACGGAAGCAACAGCATAATCAGTAAGATTTTTTTGATCATTGGTTGTTGGTTCTAAACAGAACGGCTGAACCAGGAGTTAATTGCCCTGGGCCCAATTCGCCAATGGATTTAGGATCGTTCGGCTTCAGAGTCATTTTTTTGCAGTGCCTCAGGCAATACATTGTCATGAATTTTTGTAATCTTGCTGTCGCTGATGTAATACAGGATCAGAATGATGGAACTTATAATCGACGAAATACCATTCGCAGCAATCAACGGCCAGTCACCTCTGAAAAGCCCATAGGCCGTCCAAAGCAGCGTTCCTGCCAACAGCACGAAATAAGTTGCAGGCGAGACGCCTTTGGTGGTTTTATCCCTGATGATCTTGTATGTCTGTGGTACATTGGCCACCGTAGTGAGTGTTGCAGCAATAATTCCGATATAGTCTGATAATTCCATGTTTGTGAAAGTCTGTTCCGGCAGCATGTCGTGCCCATCAAGTTATTTTTTCAGGTAGGCAGCAATTGCAGTAACAAGATTCGTATCTGTATTGGCAACCGCTTCTTTCAATTCAGCTTCTGTGATATTCCAATGTTCAAGCCAATGCGCCACCTCTGCCCTATTATCCAGATTCACCGCGATGACGTCACGGAATCCTGTTTTTTGATTTTTTTCGTCGCTGTCCATTTCCTTTTAATTTAGTTTTTTAAAGGTACAGCGACTCAGACAACTTTTATTACAAGATTACGATCATTTATTTATAAAATGATCACATTTGCGCATAGTAAAATGGACTTTTCTGATCTTAAAATACTGACCATTAGACAAATAAATTTCTGATACTTCCAGCCAACTGTGTACCGTCCGACCCATACCCTATTGCCAAAAGTCCAAAAATCCATACCTTGTTTTAAAAAATGATTACATTAACTGTTATTGACTGGAAACAGGTTTTATTGGGCGAAGAACCGCTGGATTTCCTTATTGAAGTCGCGCTTCGTACCACAATCATGTACATCGGCATACTGCTGGCTCTGAAAGCACTGGGCAAAAGGGGCGTGAAGCAGTTGTCGATTTTTGAATTGGTGATTATCATCGGTTTTGGATCTGCCGCAGGCGATCCGATGTTCTATAAGGATGTTGGCATACTGAATGCGATTGTGGTGTTCCTTGTTGTAATCCTGCTCTACAAAGCAACGACCTACCTCGTCACCCGGAGCGAAAGAATCGACAGGATCATTGAAGGGGAACCAATTTGCCTCGTATGGCAAGGGACTTTCTCCATTGCCAATTTCGACAAGGAAACATTAGGCTATGACGAGTTCTTTTCAGAAATGCGGCAGCAGAGTGTATCCCATCTTGGACAAATTGAGCAGGCGATCATAGAAGTCTCGGGGAATATCAGCCTATTTTATTATGAAGATAAAGACGTGAAATACGGGCTACCGATTTTACCAAAATTGTATGCTGAACGCTATGTTCAAATCCTGACTCAAGGCATTTACTCCTGCAGTTTTTGCGGGCATACGCAGGAAATCCAACCCACGGACAAGCACCTTTGTCCTACCTGTAACAAACAGGAATGGGTGACATCCATCAACAGGCCGCGCATCACATAGTGTCGTGCGGACCGGACGCCACGTAGGCATTGTGATCAATCCATACATTCTCGAATGTATGTAGAGAGGCTACAACATATAAATGTAATCCTGTAAAATCCCACATGATATACGCCATAGATTTGCACCCGTAGACTACTACCGCTCCATGCGCAGCGAAAGACAATGTATTTGGGCATTGGCTATCTCCAGGATGTGCGTAAGAACAGTATTGGACTACATAAAAAAAAAATCTACTATGAAAATTAAATTACTACACAAAAGCCTTTGGGGCTTTATGGCTTTCTCATGCCTTTATGCGACGGCTTCGGAGACGAACATGACTCCCACTTACCTGAATCACAAAATCGTTAATGAGGCGCCTGTTGCGGTAGAAGCGACAAACGTCATGAACACTACCTTCGGGGCACAGTGGACCGCAGTCGCCGGAGCAACGGCTTACCGACTGGACGTAAGCGCAACACCTTTCGGTCAGTCTCCAAATGAGACCTACCTGTTTGAAAACCTGCCCGTCGGCAATGTTACTTATTATACCGTAACAGGGCTAGCGCCAGCGACACCGTATTATTATCGGGTACGGGCTGTTGATGACGAGGGCGTGTCGGCCAACTCAAACATTGTGGGGGTAATCACCACCGATTTTACCATTTGGAATGGTTCAGAGTGGTCTGACCGTGTACCGACAGCCGGCATTAACGCCATCATTAACGGACTGTATGACAATGGCTCGCAAGGTTCTTTTACAGCGAAAAACCTGACTGTCAACAACGGTGGCAGCGTCGTTGTGCGTACTGGCACCAATATGACCGTAGTGAATTCGGTAATAAATAATAGTACGCCCAACGCATTCATTGTGGAGAACAACGCAAACCTGTTGCAACTGGCTGCTGTGAATACGAACTCCGGCGAGATTATCGTGAAGCGCAATGCAGCGATGCGCAGACTTGATTATGTGTACTGGTCGTCTCCTGTTGTTGGACAGAATCTTGGATTATTTTCACCGGAAACCCTGTCAAACCGTTTCTTTGTCATCGATGAAGCCGCGAACAACTTTGCAGCGGTTAATCCCGCCCTGAACGATTTTACGCCAGCCAAAGGGTTTATGATTCGTGCTCCCAATAACTTCCCGGATATGCCACAAACGTTTTACGGCTCTTTCGAAGGTTCGCCGAACAATGGCACGGTTACCATTCCGCTGACATTTAACGGACAAGGCTATAACCTCATTGGAAATCCGTATCCTTCCACCATAAATGCGTCAGCATTCCTGCGCCAAAATCCTGAGATCAATACGTTATACTTCTGGACGCACACCGCACAGGGCTCTGAACGGGGAGCCAATTATGCCACGGTGAATGCGACCGGCGGTACCTCATCGTCGATGACAAACCCAGTCAGCGAAACACCAAATGGCACCATCCAGGTCGGGCAGGGATTTGTAGCGAAAGTGAGTGCACCCGTAACGGCGGTTTTCGCAAACACCATAAGGATAGCCAACAACCAAAACCAGTTCTTCAGGACCGAAACTGCCGAGCAAAACAGGGTATGGCTTAACCTATTGGACGAGAATAACATGTACAGCCAGGCACTTATCGGTTATGTGAGTGATGCGACGGATGGCGAAGACAGTCAATTTGACGGCACTGTGATCGACGCGTCAGGCACACAGCTGTATACCACAATTGGTAATGAAACACCTTATGCCATTCAGGGTAAAGCGTTGCCCTTTCATCAAACCGATATGGTAGCCGTAGGGCTTATGACGGATCAGGTCGGCAGTTACACCATTGCATTGGATCACTTTGACGGTATTTTCGCTGAAGGCCAGGACATTTTCCTGAAAGACAACGAAACAAACGTCGTTACGAATATGAAAACGGACAGCTATACCTTCATTTCGGCGATTGGAAATTTCCCCAGCCGATTTTCTATACAATATATGAACAGCACGTTAGGCACAACAATTACCGAAGAAGTTAGCAATGATGTCATTGTATTTGCCAAAGATTCCGCAATCGAAATCTTATCAGCGGTACAGCCTATCGTGAAATTGGCAGTATTCGACCTGAGCGGACGATTGCTGTACAGCGATAACGACGTCAATAGCAAAACACTTGCTTTGAAAATACTGTCTCCATCTCAAAGCTTGTTACTGTTTCAAATTACAGATGCCAACGGTACCACAGTAACCAAAAAGCTGTTGTTCTGATGCCGGTAGGCTTGATAACTTCACCAAACTGCAGTCGGACGGCTGCAGTTTTTTTTTAATCCCGCCGCGCCTAAAATGAAGCATCACGCTCTAATCGACTGAAAATCAAATAAAAATTCGCTAACCTTTTTCAAATAACCGCACCCACGATGATGATTATCCGCAAAAATATCCTAAATTGCTTCATCTACCAGTTCTTGACCTGCTTTTCCCCTAAAAAGCAGACTATGAAGACAACATTCCTTATATTATGGCTGGCTTCGGCAACGGGCTTTGCACAGCACCGCTATAGCGAAACGAAAATTTCGCAATTGATCCGCCCGGAATACAATACCTCTTCACACCTGATTGTGACCGTCGTGTTGGCGAAAGAACCTGAAAACGATCAATGGACGCCGATCTTTGAGCACAAGGTGCTCGTCAAACGTTTTAAGGATTCCTCTGAAAAAAAGTTGCAGGAATATGCCCTGGCCGAAGCGGCAGGAAAGAAAATCGTTGAAGAGGAAGAACAGGAATTCCGAAACCGGCAAATGCCGGTACCTGTTACGGAGATTAACGAGCGTTGAACACCAAAGGGCTTACTGCAAGCCGGTTCTTCCCAACATCTGACCAGTAAATACCGATAAACAATCGTTAATTTTTTTTTCAAAATTAGATTTTTATCAATTACTTTTGGAAACGTTATAAATGTTTTCAAACAAACCCTCCCATGAGCAATTCCCCGATTCTCTTTTACATTGATGATGATGCGGACGATCTGTTTTTATTTGCTGAAGCCGCTGCAGAGTTGGGCATCGCAGCCCACGTGTTCAGCGATCCTGCGGCGTTATTCCAAACGCTGAACAACCCGCCGCCGGTACCGTCAATCGTTTTTGCTGACCTGAATATGCCTTTGAAATCAGGGCATGCTATCATTTCAGACATGAGGTCGTCGTCTTCGTTGAGCAGGATTCCTGTTGTGGTACTTTCTACGGCCAACGATTCGCACAATCGTGAGAAAAGCCGCGACCTGGGCGCCAATTATTACATCTGTAAACCGACGAGTTATGATAAGCTCAAGGATGCCATTGCATTTTCAGTGGGGATTGACTGGAACACATTTAATGCTTCGGGACAGGCATTCGTGCACAAAAGCTGATTATTCCAAAGGAAGCAGGATGTCAAATGACGTTCCTTTGCCAGGTTCACTAATAGCGGTGATCTTACCACGGTGATTCTCGACGATTCTTTTGCATAAAGCGAGACCAATCCCTGTGCCATGCTTTTTGTCATGTAACCTGTGAAACATCCTGAAAATCTTATCGGCGTGCTCCTGCTTAAACCCGGTTCCATTGTCAGTGACTCTGATGTGCACCAGTTTAGCGGAGTCGATGTCATCAATTTGCTGTACCCTAATGTCAATTTGTGGCGTCCCATCGCAAAATTTTATCGCGTTACTGATCAGGTTTGTGAAAAGCTGGTGCATTTGTATTGGTATCGCGAAAATCACAGGCAGGCGATCACGTAATATACGACCATTGCGTTCTTCGAGCAATAATTCGAAATCCACTTCAATGTTACGGATGACGTCATTCAGGTCCACGAAAGCCTTTAGATTGTCTGATACGGGCGTTTGTGAGTATTCCAACACTGCCTTGATCAGGTGAGACATCCTTTCCGTGGAATTATTTATCTTCTGCAGGTAGGTTTCAGCGGCGGCCCTGTTGCCCATATTGCGCTGCAACAAGTCACTGAACAACAGTATTTTTCGCAAGGGTTCCTGCAGGTCATGGGACGCGGCGTGTGCATAGTCCTCAAGTTGTTTATTCTTCTGCAGGATCAGGTCTTCTGCTTCTTTTTTGTGGGTGAGGTCACGCGTTACTTTTGAAAACCCAACGACGCTTCCGGCATCATCGTGCAGCGCGGTAATGACGACACTGCCCCAAAACCGCGTACCATTTTTCCGAAGACGCCAGCCTTCATGGTTCGCTTTGTTGTGCAGCCGTGCCTGTTCCAGCAAATGTTCCGGCAGTTGTTTCTCGCGGTCTTCAGGCAGATAGAACGCCCGGAAACTCTTCCCTATAATTTCATTCTCAGCGTAACCTTTGATGTTTTCGGCACCTTTATTCCAGTTTTGTATCAATCCGTTGCTGTCCAGCAGTATGATGGCATAATCTTCCACTTCGGCAATCATGCGGTGGTAGCGCTGTTCGCTGTGGTACAATCTTTCATTCTGCAGCTGCAACTCGGCGGCATATCGCTGCAGGTTTTCTTCTGCGTTGCGCCTTTCGGTCAAATCCCGTGTGATTTTCGAAAAACCGATGATGGCATTGTCTGTGTCATGGAGTGCCGTGATTACGATCGATCCCCAGAATTTGGTCCCGTCCCGCTTTACGCGCCATCCTTCATGGCTTGCCTTACCCGCCCGGGCCGCTTCAGAAATCAATCGTTGTGGCAGTCCGTCAGCGATGTCCGACGCCTGATAAAAGATGCTGAAATTGCGTCCCATTATCTCCTCTTCTGCATATCCCTTGATCTTTGCAGCACCGGGATTCCAGTTCAGGATATTGCCATCGACGTCAAGAAGCAACAGTGCATAATCAGTAGCCTCTTCAACCATCCGCTGGTAGTAAACCCGCATGGCCGCTTCGCTTTTCTGCACGACCACGGCAGGGGCTTGAGGTAGTCTGTCATCGCCTGTTTCGGCTTTGTCTGGATGGTGTTGCATTTGATGGGTATCGTTAAAGGTAAAGTTAGCCTTTTACCATGAATAATTCCGGATTACCGCCGATTGTTTTCCGGTGCTGTTGACCGAGCCTGAAAAAGCGGAAAAATCCCGCAGGATAACATCTAAGATAAAGGCATAAAAAAACCGGGGAATTCCCCGGTTTCTATATGTTGCAAAAGCAACTATGCTAAGCAAAAATTCGCTTTATTCCTTAATGACTTTCTTATTGACTACGCCGTAATCAGTAGTAATCGTGAAAAGGTAGATTCCTGCCTGCACATTGGAAAGGTCAATCTGTGCTTCGCCGGTTTGCGATGCTGCGGAGTGGATTAACCTGCCATTAATATCCGATACGGTAATCTTTGCCGCTACACCATTGGTGCTTACATTGACCAGGTTGCGGGTAGGGTTTGGATAAATGCTAAGGTTGTTCAAAGCGGCTGTGTTTGTACCAAGAGTAACCGAAAGCACAGCGCTATTTGTAAACGCGGTACTGCAGGTTCCGTTGGTCATAAACGCCCTGACCATCAGTCCGCTAATGCCTGTCGTTACGACTGTCCCGTCAATCGTAAGTGTATTGGTATCGGTACCGCTGATGCCATCTCCTTCCGGAATGTCGATCCAATTTGCACCACCGTCAATACTGCCCTGCCATTGGTAAGTCGCTGCATTGTCTGCTATCACTGAAAAGGATGCTGTTGTGCCTTCCACCAGGTTTTGGTCGGCAGGCTGATCCAGAATGTTCACCGGAAGCAATATCGTTAACTCCAATATTTCTGTATGGCAACCGTTGGTTACGTCATACGATCCTGATTCAGTATAGGTGAAACCATTTACAGCCCACGTATAACTGTCACACGCTTCCACTACAGCGGTATTGCTGGTTGAAGGGGTAATGGTCAATTCCAATATTTCAGTATGGCAACCATTGGTTACATCATATGATCCTGATTCGGTGTAAGTGAAACCATTCACAGGCCACGTATAACTGTCACAGGCTTCCACTACAGCCGTATTGCTGGTTGAAGGTGTAACTGTTAAATTTAATGTTTCGGTATGGCAGCCGTTTACGACATTGTACGTTCCGGACGCGGTGTATGTGGTCGCATTTTCATCCCAGGTGTAGGAGTCGCAGGCTGATATCGTGGTTACATTTGAGGTAATTGGCGTAACGGTAACCGATACCGGCACCCTGTCGCTGGAACAAAGTCCCTGAGATTGGGATACATAATACGTCTGGGTTACCAGGACTGTGTCTGGCGTCAAGGCTGCTGCGCTTGCTATGGCATCAAACCATTCGATATTGGTTCCTGTCCCGTCAAGATCGGCCACTGTAGCACCTTCACAAAACGATTGTGTAGCAGCTGCTATAGGATCCGGTAGCGAACACGAAAAGCTCGGCCTGATCATATAGGGCTTAGCGAAAGCAGCGCCGAACTGCTCGTTGGGCGCCCAAGTCCCAAACGGATTTGATGGCCAGTTCACGTACGTTGAACCAGCAGTAAAAATGGTATTGGTGAGACCAACCTGTATGGTTTGTCCATATTCCTGAGCACAGACAACGATGACGTCGCCCGCGTTAAATTCCAATGGTGTAGCCAATGCAAAATCATGCCATCCCGCCGGGTCCAGGCTCGGGATCATGATTGAAGGCAATGTCTGCAGCAGTTGCGGTACACCACCAACCAGCTTGAAAACAGCACATCCCATCTCCACCGCTACGCCCTGGTTGTTGGCAACGGTAAAAATACTTACGGAGGACAGCGTAGTGTCGCTGCTCAGCGCAAAAGACTGTCCAAGATAACCTCCATCTCCGGCACCAATACCAAGCGCTCCGCCGACTACATCATTGTCCCTGGCCATCTCTGACGCAGTGAATTGTACGGTGTACGTGACGTCAGCCGTGCTGGCTACATCTGAAGTACCATCTACCAGGATGTCATACGTATAGGTGTAAACCCCGGGAGCGGCTGGTGTATATGAAGGCGTAACAGCCAATACTGCTGAAGTAGTTCCTGCAGTCACCAATGTTGGCGCACTGCTAGCCGTAGCGACTACTGCCATGGTAGGATCCATCACACGAAGGCGAACCACCCCGGTAAAATCGTCGCCGCCGGTGTTCACAATCGCAGCACCATATCCGGCCTGAGCCGCTTGCCCTAGCGGCACACGAGTATATTCAGATTTCACCGCCTGCCCTACTGTGGCTGCGATGGAAGCACTTACGCGCGCGAAGGACGGTGTGGCGGTGGGCGTTTGTTGCAGTGCCGCACTGTGCCGCGTCGCGTGAACGCCGGAAAGCGTGTTTATTGGCGCCTGCTGTCCGTGGACCGCCGCCGCCAAAAGAAAAGAAAACAGAAGTAATGATTTCCGCATTGTATAATTGTTTAATGGTTACGTTTCGTACGAAATAACCTTCCATGGCGCGTTGGGAGATACGTGTGACGAACACAGGCTGCGTCAATCCAGTGAAAGAAATTTCGCAACGAATTTAGCACATTAAGAACAAATTACACAATATAAAACCGATTGTTTTTAATATAGATTACCGGGTTAAAAAACGGTATAATGAAAGCGTTTTGCCCGTACGATACGAAGAAACTATCGCCCCGCCTGCGTGCACATGATGATAAAATCCCAAAGGAAATGACAGCATATCAGCACCTTAAGGTTTCGAAACTTCGAGTAATATACCGCGAATACCAACCCGATAAGGAATGGCCCCGCCACGTTTAAAAATGTCCCATAACCAATGTGCAATACACCAAATACCGCAGACGATACCACAATCGCCGCAACAGGGCTCTTAAAAAGCACTTCCATCCTGGGCTGCATGTAACCGCGAAAGATGAATTCCTCGACGACGCCTGCGGTTAGCGCAATGAATACCAGCAAGAACTGATGGTTGCCCAGCATTTTCATCAGCATCAACATCTTTTCACTTCGGGTATTCACGCCCGACAGCTTCGCGACCAATCCGAGCATGATAATCAAGACAAGCAAAATGAACAGGACTACGGCAATCGACCCCACGTATCCCAAAAACGATAGCCGACGCTCTTTCCAAAACAGCAACGGTTGCCGTTCGATCTTTACAGCATACCACCACAATAAAGCCAATGCCCCCCAGATCAATCCCCGCGAAAGCCAAAGTACCGGCGGGCCCATCTTATCGAAGCCTAACCATTGCAGTACGGGCGTTGTACCCAGCAGCGAAATTAGTATCAGCAAAAAAACGATGCCGAACATCCCAAAAAGCGTGTGGCGTGTCTTAATCTCCATGTGTTTTATATTATTGGTTACAGTCACCAAAGCCAGATATCGGTGTACCGATTTACTCCGCTTTGCGAAGATACTGAAAATGTCAGTAACGCTTGCGCAACCCAGCCTAGCTACAACTTGTCGATGTTCGTCAGGTAAAATGTAGCCTGTTCAAGCAGTGCCGCCTTATCCTCCTGCTTCATCCTGTCCCAGAGCTTGTATACCATCCCAATCCTCGGGCTGCGTTCCAGCTTGTCGCGGTGCCTGTCATAAAAGTTCCAGTACAGGCTGTTAAATGGGCACGCCTTATCGCCTGTTTTTTTTGCCTTATTGTAATAGCAAGTCCCGCAGTAGTGGCTCATCCGGTCGATATATGCTGCGGAACTCACATAGGGCTTGGTCCCGACGATGCCGCCATCGGCAAACTGGCTCATCCCGCGCGTGTTCGTGATTTCCACCCATTCCAGCGCATCGATATAAATCCCGAGGTACCAGCCGTCGACTGCATCAGGGGCTACGCCCGCCAGCAATGCAAAGTTCCCGGTAACCATCAACCGCTGGATGTGGTGCGCATACGCCCACTGCAACGACTGACCGATGCTGTCGCGCAGGCAGTGCATCTTCGTTTTGCCCGTCCAGTACCATTCCGGTAAGGGTGCCTGGTGGTCCAGGAAATTCAAGGTGCCGAATTCCGGCATCTTCATCCAGTAAATGCCGCGCATGTATTCGCGCCACCCGATAATCTGCCGGACAAATCCTTCGAGCTGGTGGTAGGCGATTGCATCTGGGTTTGCCTGCCAGGCGGCCACCGCGGCGTCAATGACTTCAGCAGGCGCCAGCATCTTCGTATTCATCGAAAACGACAACCGCGAATGGTACAGCGACCATTGTTGCGGCACCATCGCGTCCTGGTACGAACCAAACAGCGGCAGGCACGCTTCAACGAAAAAATCCAACAGTTGCAGCGACTGTTCCCTATTGACCGGCCACACAAAATGCCGGGCGTCGATGGTACCAATGGTGTTGATGTCTGTTGCGTTCACAGCCGATAAAATAGGAGAAACGTCATTATCAAACACCAGCGGCGGCGTCACGCGGTGTTCGCGGGGCAGTTTCTTGCGGTTGTCCTCGTCATAGTTCCATTGGCCTGTAAGCAGTTGGCCACAGTCCATCAGCACCCCGTGTTTCCGGCGCATCTCACGGTAGAACGACTCCATCAGCAGCGTTTTCTTTCCCGCGAAGAAATCGGCGAGCGTTTCACGTCTGGTATAGAAATGCTCCGTCTCCACGGCCTGCCAGGCGATCGGCAGTGCCGCGCAAAAATCCTTCAGTATCACATCGACACGGTATTCATCAGGATATTGGTATTCAAATTGGGTATACGTTTCTGCGTCGAGCAATTGCTGCAGATTTGCAGGTATGGATTGCCGGTTTGCCGGATCATCGAGTGAAAAATACACGACGTGATGTCCTGCTGCGGACAACGATTCCGAAAACCCGCGCATCGCGACAAAGAAACCCACGACTTTCTGGATGTGGTGCAGGGCATAATCGGTTTCGGTGCGGACTTCCATCATCACATAGGTGACGGAATCGTCCACAGCATCAAACCAGGAATGGCGGCTGTTGAGCTGATCGCCCAGGACCAGGCGCAGGGTACGGCTAACTTTCATGTTTTCGGTTGCGGCAGCGGTCGCTGCAGTATTTGACTTCGTCCCAGACCTTCTCCCATTTCTTACGCCATGAGAACGGACGTCCGCAAACGGGACAGGTTTTGGTGGGCAGGTTTTGTTTCTTGACGTGGCGCATGAAGTGATGGTCGGGGTTGGCATTCAAAGTGAGTCATCACCCGCGTCACAAATATAACTAAAAACATAGGATTGCAGTAGCGTCTTACACTATAGCTACCCTATAATACGCAGCGTACTGTAATTGTATGCCGGCAGTTCGCCAGGCCCCTCGCGACGCAGGTTGTCCGGCTGCGCAAACCCGGCATAGGGCAGCAAGGCCAGCGCGATCTCCAGCACACCCATCACATTCAGGTTTGGCGAGGCACTCAATGACGTCGGACCCTGTGCATATTCTGAGTCGAGTGCCATGATCGATACTTTGAGCAGGTCGACCACCTGGTAACCAATCTCGTTGTGCCCGCGTGTACCGGCAACTGCGGTGTACAGCGTCTCCTTCGGGTCCGCCGGTTTTAGCGTGGACAGCTGCTGTTCGAGTGGTAGCTGCAGCGCGTGGTTTTGCAAATCGTCGATCGTGTTTTCGTCTGGTTTCTTATTGTCATTCATGTTGTCGTGGCTTGAAAATTGTCCTTAATCCATAATTCTGTGTATATTCGCGGGTGGCACCCTATACCACAGACACAAATATAGTACAAAAATGTAGATTAATTGTTAAAGTGTAGATTTTAAATAACCATGGAGACACCGAATGAACGCCTTAGGCAGCGCATCGAGAAAGACGGGGGTACCTTAAAGGAATGGTGCCAAAAATACCACGTCGATTACAAGACCATCCAGCTCATGACATCGGGTGTCAGGCCCGTCACACAAAAGAAATTGATGCCGCTCGAAGAAAGTGTGCCGGACTTTGATGCGTTCCACATCCTGCACGGCGTCAAAAGGTACAAAACCGACGACCAGGCCGAAGAAAATGTAGTCCTGGAGCCCGGCAGGCTGCACGATCCGTTCGAGGGCATGCTGCTGCAATACCTGCAGAGCGAACCAGTTAAAAGGGAAATCACTAAAATCGTCGCAGCGCAGTTGCAGGCCAAACCGGCCCGTGGCGCACAAAGTGATGCATTGCTCAACAGGATCCGGCAACTCATAAGGGAGGAACTGGACCGCAACGGGCGCTAAGTGGCTCAACACAACACACT
This sequence comes from Flavobacterium sp. BFFFF1, assembly GCF_002256285.1. Lineage (GTDB taxonomy): Bacteria > Bacteroidota > Bacteroidia > Flavobacteriales > Flavobacteriaceae > Flavobacterium. Next base: position 39,513 of record NZ_NKJE01000018.1, read on the forward strand.
ACTCCCCTGACCGCACCTCGTTATAAAACGACGACATCAAGCCGCATACCGACTCAAATTCCTTAAAAACGGCATCGAATGCCGCACCGTCTACGGCGCCATCGGCATTCGGGACGAGCATACTGAGTTTCGCCTCTACTAATTCCAGCTTGCTGATCGACACGCCATACATAATCCAGAACGGTTTGTAATCAAAGAATTTATCGAGGGCGGTAAGCGCCGTCGCGAGGGTACTCAGCACCAGCGCGATGTTTATCAGCCCATCCTTGATGTTTTCGTCCTTGGTTCCGATCTTCCAGCCAATCAGCACCGTGGTTCCAAACGAGAACAGGATCAGCAGTACCTGTACGATGATGGCTCCGATTTTGTTCTTCCTGCGCTTGCGGCGGAATTTTTTGATCTTTTCTGAAATGAGGGTTTTGAAGGCGTCGAGCTGCGCTTTGGGGATCAACGCAGGTGTGGTGTTCTTTTCTGTGTCGGCCATAATAATCCGTTTTTAAAGGGTTTTGTATTGTTTTTGGTAGGAAGGAAATGCGTTTGCAACAACTGCACCTACTTATATCCGCATCCACGCGTCATAAGCCTCCTGGTACGTCTGATGCCCTATCGTCGATATGATTTCATTCTGCCGCGTCACCATGAATTCAATCGTCTGGTTCTTGATCTGCCCGGCCTTCCATTGGGCGTAGCACTCCCCTACCTTTGCAATCTCCGCGTCCAGCGTCAGGTTCATATCCATCTTATACAGCGTCGAAACCAGATTTGCGGTGGCTTCCGGTGCGGCCGCATCCACATGCAACAGCGGCGACAGGCGGATGAACCGGCTCGTGTGTGCTTCGTGGTCGCCCGTGGTGTACGCTTCACCATACAGGAACATGTAGGCGACATAATTCGACCAATCCGGCGGTTCATACAAAATCGTCTTCGCCTGGTTCAGGATCGAAGCCTTGAAGAACTTCAGCGGGTATTTCAGCCGCCACACCAGGTATTTTTTGTGCCGTTCCTTGATCGCGATCTGCTTGACCTTGTAAAATTCGTCTTTGTCCTCCATCGACATCAATTTGTTTGACGTGCCCAGCGATACGACAACGATATCCTTTTTGGGTACGCCGCATTTAACCGCTTCGATAATCCCCGCGGCAATCGGGTTGTTGAACCCGCCGAGTGCGCCGTCCCAGAGCTCGAAGTAAACACCCGAATTTTTCGCCTTGAACCGTGCCGGGAAGTCAAAGTACTGTATCGGTGCATTCGACGAGCCGTGTATCGCCTGCGTGAGCCGCACACTATCATAATGTGCGCCGGAGCCAAACGACTTGAAAAACTTGGCGCGGTTGTTCAACGCGTCATATGTGGCGACGATGATCTTGAGGTCTTTTTTGCCGATGAATTCGGGCAGGTCCGTCATTTGCCGCTTGTCTGACTGTTTAAACAGTTCTCGGAACGCTTCGCCCTTACGCTTGGCGCTGTACTTTGGGCCGAACGACGTAAACAACCCCAGGATGTCGGTTGGAAAAAACCGTTCGCGGTACGAATTCCGCGAGAAGATCCTTTCGCGGGTTTCCCGTTTGTGGAACAGTTCGAGCGCTTTATCGATGGTCCAGTCTTCGACGAGGGCGGCAAGCACGATACTGCCGCCGGAATTCGCGATGACCATGTCAAAGTCCTGGAGAATCTCATGACCGCGTTTTCCCGGGTAGCGGTCCTGCAGTGTGAGCAGCTGGATCAGTGACCAGCTCCCGCCGCCGTCTAACGATAATATTTTGTACATAAAACGGGATTTGTGGTTGTGTGTTCCAAACTTAAGGAATCGGTATCACATACAAAATACCCTGCGTAGGGTATTTATGGGCGGTGTTGGCACCCCAGTCGCGGGTACAATTCACAACAATTTCTTAATGGATATCGTCCGATATGAAAAATCATTAAATTTAACCGTACAATTTTTTTGCTAATCTTAAAACACCGGCAATGGAAGACAATACCAACAGCGGCGACAACATGGGCCGTTACACTGAACGCTACGAAAAAGGCATTACGGAACTGCTCGAGGAGAAAGAACTCAAAACCAAATGGCACAAGGAAATCCTTGAAAACGAATCGATACAGGAATATTTTAAGGACTACAACCCGCATTCTATCGATACCTTCATCTTATTTTACCTGACTGAAAAATACCTTGCTTACAAATACGCCGACTCCTACGAGCGTCGCGTCGAAGAAAAGCGTACGCGGTGGATTGATGCCGCCTACGACCACCTCAAAATGATACAGCACAAAAAGCTGTTTGACCTGCAATGCCTGTGGCGTGCCGAGCAGGTACAGGTCGAGGAACTCGAGATCTGCCACGACTTCCTGCTGTGGAAAGACAACATCCTGGACTGCCCGTTCCTCGAGCCGGTAACCAAGGACGACATCGCCATGTACCAGGAATACCTGCTGACGGCTGACATTGACTACCGCTACATCACCGACTTTTATGACGTGCAGCGTTACGAGGAATTCCGGGAAAACTACAATGGCGATGAGGACGACGGTATGCAATTGCCCGACTGGTATGACTTCCACAACATGCGGACCGGCAACGGCTCGCTGATGATCCTGCCCGACATCCGGGGCGAAAAGGAGGAGTTTTACAAAAAGCTTTCCCGCCAGGAAAAGGTCAAAAACCTGCCACCGTCGAAACCTTATGTCCCGGAACGCAGGCCGTACCTAAACCCGGACAGCATTGAGAAAGTGACGTTTTTCGTGAATACGTTCGAAGACGAGGAAACCCGCAGGAAATACGCCAACTACCTCGAGATCAACAAAAACGGTTTCAAGGACGACGAGTTTGACCTCGACGTGCTGCTGATGCAAATGCAGGAAGAAGACGAGTACATTCCGGTAGAGGCGCACTACGACTTCCGGGAGGCGCTGTTCCGCGGATACAATGCGTTCCAGTTGAAGAACACCGCCGAGCACCTGCCGATGGCGCACCAGCAATACCTGTTCAACCGGAAGATGGGGCTGACCACCGAAGAAGACCGCGAGGACGTTTACAAAAGCATCCGCGAAAGAAGCCTCGAGATGATCCTGGACGGCCGGGAGCTCAACGGCGAGCCGCGCAATTTGGAGTTTTAGCAGCGGTTAGCTGATCGCTCATGGCTGATCCCTTGCCCAAAGCGAAACCACAAGCCTAAGGCAGTTTAAAATTCGGGCAATCGCCATCAGATAAGTCATTGGGGTAAAGCCCTACATCCTGCCCCTTTGTCTTCCGCGGCCAATATTGATTCCACGACGAAGTTACAGGAATAAAGAACTCGAGTTCCGCATACTTGTGGCCGGGACCGTAATCAAAAAACGCATTGAAGTAACACCCGTCCATTTTGGAAGTGAATGTTACCTTACGGAAATCTTTTGGTTTTATGACATAAAGCGTGTCTCCTTCAATTCCATCCTTCAACTCCAGTTCCTGCATGCTCCTTTGCATTCCGTTGATACGCTTCATCCGGATTTCCCGGTGCTCATCAAATGATTTTAACTCCTGTTTGGAATAGCGTGTTAAAAGCAACCTGGAAAATGATGGCAAAATAAATGTGGAATCTGAATCATTAAAAATATAAAACGACATTGTTGCCGTTCCTTTATTGCCAACGCTGTCTTTCTTATAGATCACATTGATAAAGTCATCGGGATTGACCGACCGAAACGACAGTGAGCCGCTATCGGGTTTAGAAAAGTAGTTATACAGCAGCTGGATTGACTGGAAAGAAAAGCTCAGGCTCATGATGGCGACAAACGGAATAATAAGGGGTTTCAACGCCCACTTATAATGCTTTACGACTGGATAAGTACTGCAAAACAATACGACAGTACACAGCACGATATTCCGGCCATACTTCACAAAAATTCGCAGCGACTCAAGAGATTCAAGCGTCGGATTGTCACCAAATATCCATTCGGGATGTTCCTTGATGAACATCGCGAGCATATCCAGGACGGCATTCAGCAGGATCGCCGATGCAGACCAGATACAAATGTAACGCATGTAATATTGCGCTTCAATCCGCGGTACCCTGACTAATTTAATCAACAGCTTTACAAGCAGGTAAAAAAGCATTACAACAGGCAGTACATAAAGGAATGCCTTAAAGTTGAAATTCATTGAGGCGTCCGTAGCCGCAATTTCAATGACCTTGTTGTTCTTGAGCGCCGTTGGCACAATGTAGTGCACATTATGCATCCGCGCCGTGATGTAAAACACATAGAGCAGCAAGGCTATAAAAAAATATACCGATGCCCTGATCAATTTAGGCTGGTCACTCCGAATGTCCCGCAACAGCTTCAATGGCCAAAAAATCGAACCGGCAAACATGCCGAAAAAACGCTTTACAAACTGCAGGATTTCATTAATTGTATTTTCTATCCACATGACCGTAATGTCTTCATTTGTATTTTACCACATCCACAAAAAACCGATTGTCTTAATATTGAGCAAGATATACAAAATTAGCATTCCGTTGACCAATAGCGACGATAACACGTTCGCTGAAAGCCGTTAGCTGTTCGCTGAAAGCTGTTCGCTGAAAGCTGAAAGCTGTTAGCTGTTAGCTTATCGCTGTTAGCTTATCGCTGTTTCCCATAAATTTCGCACGGCGGCAGTACATTTCTTTTGCATTACTGTTTTAATTGACTACTTTTCAGGCCTTTATTCCATTCCCCATGAAAAGAGCCTTCCCCGCCTTAATGATCTTTTTAATTGCGTTCGGGCTACACGCCCAAAACATCAATATCCCCGACGCGAATTTCAGCACGGTTTTATTCAATGCACAGGTCGATACCAATAACGATGGCGTGTTTCAGGTTTCTGAAGCCGAGGCCGTTACGGAGTTGTCGCTAATTTCAGCGGCAAGCCAGATTACGGACCTGACCGGAATTTCGTATTTCACAAACCTGCAATCGCTCGATTGTTCCTTTTGCCACATCAGCTCCTTAAACCTGGCTGGCCTGGTGCATTTGCAGACGCTGAATTGCTCCAACTGCACGTCCCTGTCCACACTCAATGTAAGCGGCTTAAACAGCCTGGCTTTAATCAACGCCTCCTACTGCACGGCACTGCCGACGCTGGACCTGAGCAACCTCACCGCGCTGTACGATGCCAATTGTTCCAACTGCACCAGCCTGACCGCAATTAACCTGTCCGGCCTGCCGAACCTCCAATACCTGAACTGTGCTTCGTGCGCCAATTTGGCAACCCTGAATTTATCGGGCTTAAGCAGCCTGCTGCAATTGAACTGCAGCGCCTGCCAACTCACTGCGCTGTACGTGAGCGGCCCCATAAACCTACAGAACCTCGATTGCTCCGACAACCCCCTGACCACGTTAAACCTCAGCAATTTACCATTGCTGCACAGCCTGCGCTGCTCGTATTGTGCTTTGACGACGCTGGACACCTCGGGCGCCAGCAACCTATCGACCCTGTTCTGCAACGGCAATATGCTTTCCAGCCTCATGGTTTCAAACCTGTTGGGACTGTTCTACCTTGATTGCAGCGAAAACGCGCTGGCCGTGCTGGACCTGTCAAACCAGTCCCAGCTTGGCTATTTATATTGTGGGCAAAACCAACTCACCAGCCTCAATACGCAGGGTTGGCCAAACCTGAAGGAAATAGACTGCTCGAACAACCAGCTGACAGCACTCGATGTGAGCAACCACGGATGGCTCACCTCGGTGTCGGTGAACAACAACCAATTGACCACACTCGACCTGAGTACCATCGGGCAGCAGTTTCTGTCCAATGGAGAAGCGTATTCCCTGAATTACCAGTTTGCATACAATCCGGGACTGACCTATGTAAACCTGAAAAATGGCCTGACCAATGCCGCTCCCAATACGTTTGCCGATGGTTGCGTCAACCTGCACTACCTGTGTGCCGATGAACACAACATCCCATCGCTTCACGAAACGCTGGAACTGGTTGGCCTGAATGTACAGGTAAATTCGTATTGCAGCTTTGTCCCAGGCGGCGTGCACAATACGCTAAGCGGAACGGCCACCTTAGACACCAACAATGATGGCTGCGATGCCAATGACCTCCATCCCGACGGCATAAAAATGACATTGAACGATGGCACCACCGTGGGCGCGACGTTTTCAAACGCAGCAGGAGGCTACGCGTTTTACACGCAGGATGGCAATTTCAGCCTGACACCGGCTTTCGAGAATGCGTTCTTCACCGTGACGCCGGCGACTGCGGCCATTAATTTCCCCGCATTGGACGGCACCACACAAACACAGGACTTTTGCATTGTGCCAAATGGCGTGCACCCTGATGTAGAAATTACAATTGTCCCGCTTGGCAATGCCAATCCGGGATTTGATGCCCAATACCGATTGGTCTATAAGAACAAAGGAAACCAAACGCTGTCCGGGATGATCCACTTTCTATTTGACGATGCCATTTTGGAACTGCTTGCGGCGTCGCCGGCCGCTTCGAATGCCACATTAGGGGATTTGACGTGGAATTACAGCAACCTGCTGCCTTTTGAAACCAGGACCATCGCCCTCGTGCTGCATGTGAATGCGCCAACAGACAACCCGCCAGCCAACATTGGCGACACGCTGCATTTCACTGCCGCAATCGATCCAGTCTCCGGTGACGAAACCGCCATAGACAATACCTTTCTGCTGGACCAGACCGTGATCGGCTCTTTTGACCCAAACGATAAGGTTTGCCTTGAAGGCGACAACATTGCGCCTGAAGCCGTAGGCGGCTTTTTGCATTATGTAATCCATTTCCAGAATTCCGGGACCGCCGCAGCACAAAATGTAGTGCTCGAAGACCAGATCGATACCGCGAAATTCGACATCAGTTCGTTACAACTCACCGCGACCTCACACCCTCAGCGGACACGGATTACAGACGGCAAAGCTGAATTTATCTTCGAAGGGATCAACCTGCCTGCCGAGCAGGACAATGAACCCGCGAGCCATGGTTTTGTGGCATTTAAGATCAGGACAAAGGACAACCTCATCGCAGGCAATACCGTTAGCAATGCGGCGAACATTTATTTCGATTACAATTTTCCGGTGCTGACAAATACGGCGGTTACCGAAATCAGTACGTTGGGCATCAACACGCGCGAAGACCAGTCCGTGGCCGTGTACCCGAATCCCACGAGCACCAGCGTCCGCATCAGTGCGAAATCGGCCATTACGGCAATCCAACTGTACGATGTGCAGGGCAGGTTAATCGAAACCCGCTTAAGTTCTATATCCGAGGCGCAACTGGACCTGTCCAAACAGGCAGTGGGGATTTATTTCGTGAAAGTGTATACCGAAACCGGCGTAAAGGCCGTCAGGATCGTAAGGAAATAGTTTTGGGGAGCGGTTAGTTGATAGCTGTTAGCTGTCAGCTGTTAGCTGTCAGCTTTTAGCTTTTAGACGTGAGATACGAGCTTACGCTGTTAGCTGTTGGCTGTTAGCTGTTAGCTGATAGCTGATAGCTGATAGCTGATAGCTGATAGCTAAAAAAAACATCTGCGCCACATGCGTCCAATTCTATCGCAAAAAAATACATATTTATTGTTTATCAATAATTATTTATTATATTTGGACACATTATAAACGCAACCGTCATGACAAATACCAACAACATCGTCTTCAAATGCCTGCAGATTGTGGCATGGATCATCTTTGTAGGCCTGAGCATAGAAGCCGGCGCCCTACTTGTCAATTTTATCATCAGCATCTACAACCCTGCTTTTGTGGGAAACCTGTACGAGAAGCTTGATTTAAGCCGGATGTACCTCAGCAACAAATGGATATTCTTTGGCGTCTACAGTTTTATCCTGTGCATTGCCATCCTGAAAGCCCACTTATTTTATGTGGTTATCGTACTGCTCACCAAACTCGATTTGGCGAAACCCTTCAACGCGTTTGTCTCAGGCCAAATCACAAAAATCAGTTACTACACCTTTTCAATCGGACTCATCAGCCTGATTGGCCGGCAGAACGCCCGCAGCATGACCCATTACGACTTTGATGCGTCCCCGCTGGACCGATTTTGGGGCGACGGCCAGGCATTCATGATCATGGCCGCCATCATCTACGTGATCGCGACGATCTTCAAAAAAGGCGTGGCGCTGCAGGAAGAAAACGACCTCACCGTTTAAGCTATGGCAATCATTGTAAACTTAGACGTGATGATGGCGAAACGCAAGATGTCACTGAATGAACTCTCCGAAAAGGTCGACCTGACCTTATCCAACCTCTCAATCCTAAAGACCGGGAAAGCCAAGGCCATCCGGTTCAGCACGCTCGAAGCGATCTGTAAGGCACTGGACTGCCAGCCGGGGGATATTTTGGAGTATGCGGAGGGTGGTAAGGGGAGTACGGGTTAAAGTATAATAATCGTTAATCCGCTGCCACATTGTACTTCCCAGCGGCTTAGAATTAAGGGTGACGCGCAAAGAGGGAAGTCTTCGCAATTTATTTTACGTCAGGTAACGCAAATTTCCTTTTACCCATGATTTGAACAATCTGGGCTTGACTGGCTTTTGCAACCAGATCGAAAAATTCCTTGTTTTCGAGGACCAATTGCTTCGTGAGGCGTAAATTCTCAGCACGCAATGCATCGGCTTCAGCGACACTTTTGAATTTGGTCGAGAACAGGTTTTTCGCGACCCAGTCATGCCATTCCTGTTCGTTGATTAACGCTGTGGGGACATCCTTGCGGTTGAGCCTGGTCAATAACTCCATACCGGCCTTATCCTTTTCCTGGGAAGTCCTGCTTGACAGTAATTCGGAATACAATTGCGTCGCCCTGTCCACTTCCGCAGTCGTTAGCGCTTGCGCTTCCTGTGGTGTGGGCTGGGCGTTAGTTACGATTCCATTAAAAAGCAAAAAAAACAAAATAAATCTCCTCATGGGTCCTATTTTCAAATTGTTACGCAGCTGTGGTTTGCATGCTGTTTCATTTCGCCGGGAAGTTTTTAGCACTTGTCAGCGGTGAACTGTTGGCTCAAAACGGATCACTGACAGCGGACAGCTGACACCCATTACTTCACCGCCTCTTTCAACGCCCGCATTGCTGCAAAGCCCGAAAAAGTATCGACCGTAAAAAACTCATATTCCAATGCCCGCATGACCTCAATATCGTCGAACTTTTCTGTTGCAATCGCTTGTTTCAACACCGCAGGCAATGCGAAACCCATGTAACGGTTGACCCGCTTTTCCTTACTGAAATCGTACAACCTGCTTTCAAAAGTCTGGTAAAAAAAGGCAATTTCATTGTCTTTGGGCCTGTAGCCCCTTTGCAGCGCCTGGAGTTTTGCCACGTTGCGCGACGCGAATACCGTATAGTTGATTTTGCTGATGATGCGTTTGCAGCGGTAGAGCCCATTGTCTTTGTCGTCAACACTACAGTGGTTTTTCTCGCGAAAGGCCGCATCGTCGGCGGGTTCGTGATAGTCTACAATGTCGCTGTCCGTCGCCGTGGGTTTGGGCTTCACATCGTCCTTCATATAGTAGAATGGGTGTTTCGCATTATATTCATCAGACAAATTCACGGCCACAAATTCGCATTCTCCCTTGAGCACCTCATCATCATAGTGGAATCGCGGTGACAGTTTCAGGAATGGGTCAAACTTTTCGCGGCTGCCCTGCAGGTACTGTTCCGCACACGTGGCATGGGTGTAGTCGTGCGTCCGCAGGAGTTGCTGGCCGTCATAGGAATAAATTTTCCAGATTCCGGTCTTCCTGCCTTCCCTGTAAAACGATTCGAGCACAAGCTGTTTGTCACGGTACACCTTCCAGTGTTCGATACCATCTTTCAGCACCATCTTGGCGCCGAAGATGCTGTTATTGGTCACGCGGATATCCGTAGCCCTAAAGTCGAGCGCCACGCCTTTCTTAAAATGGGCGACCGTGGCCGTATCGCCTTTAATACCGAGCATGATGTAAGTGCCTTCGAGCAGTTTGTCTTTGATCGTATAAATATTCCTGAGTTCGCCGCTGTAATAGTAATCGTAACAAGTACCCTCCTGGAAATCATGAGCAACAGTGCCTTTGTTGAACAGCTTACCGCTGGAGTTGTAGAATTCATAATCCCCGCTGAGCACGCCTTTCTTGTAGCCCATGCGGAATTCAATTCGGTCCTCAGCCGAAAATTTTTCATGGATCCCATCGATCACATCGTCAATAAAGTTGGCACGGTTGGACACACCTCCTGTAGAAAAGTACTCGGCGTATTCGCCGTTGAGTTTGTTGTTGGCATAATGGCCTTTAGACATCAGTTGGCCATCCCCATAATATTCGGTCATTTCGCCCTCACGCACACCGTTTTTAAACTGCCCGATGCGCACTGCCACCCCTTTTTCGTTGTACCAGCTCGCCTTGCCTTCCAGGATTAAAGGCTCTTTATCGGTCGAAGACACCCCTTCAAACTGTTTTGTCCCGGAGCGGTAAAAATCGGTCACGGCAAACAGTTGGTCTTGTTTAGCGACCGTCCGGTAATACACCGCCTGTTCCTGCGTCGTCTCTTTCCAGTCTTTGTCAAAGTAAATGCGCTGTTGTGCGATCAGGCACAGCGGCAGCAACAACAGTAGGGGCAGCAATACTATGTTAAGGTGTTTCATAAGGCGCGATGTAAGTTAGCAGGCGAAAAGTAATATAAATTGGGGCGAAATGCAATACGTCTGGTTCACGATACCAGTCATTACAATACTTCACCTCATCCCAAACTTTCTCCCATTTCTTACGCCACGAGAACGGCCGCCCGCAGACGGGACAGGTTTTGGTGGGGAGGTTGGATTTTTTGTGGGGCATTGGTAAAATTGAGGAGCATTTTCATCTGTCTTAATCCTGTCAACCGATATCAAACCATTGTAGAAGTCTTGCTCCAACCATTTCATCTAACACATTATCTTTTGAAAAAATGTTAATTTGTCCAATCCCACAGAAATGATGTGATGTTTTCCCAGGCAAAGAACTGAATGCTATAAAATCAGGAGGCACACTGTCAATTCCAGGATAAAGCAGTACAGCACGGTTTGAATTCCAGTAATCATTATATACATACATTTGTCTCAAATCATCCATAGAAGCATTTCCTCTACCAACGTGCTTCCATTTAGCATCGATAATAAATTGCTGGGAAAGTTTTTCAATACTTACCACTATATCAGGCCTGATTGAAATCCCATTCCAGAAACTTTTAGAACTTTGGCCCTGTACCGTAACACCACTAAAATTAATAGCTGCTTGTTTTAACCTTATTGTAACGTATTCTTCCCATAACGAATTCATATCGAACAGTAAGGCAAACATCCGCTCAGAGCCACTCGACACATTGGGAGCATAATTTAAAATAATCAGTCGCGCTATAGCAAGCGCAGTATCATACGGCATCGTTTTTCTGTACTTTGGTATGTTGAGAAATGTATGCTCAGTAGCACTGATTTTTTTGACTTCAGGGAAATCAAACCATGCGGTCTTACATCGACTGTGCAAGTAAGTCCCTTTTGAGAGCATTTCGATAATGAACATTGCCTGTGAAAGTACCTGATGGATTAAATGGTCTTTGTCATAAATTTGATGCGTTGTCCAAAATCGTTCCTTGTGAACCAAATTTTTCTTTATTTGACCTGCAAACTCCAGCCTGCCTTTAAGAGATTTGACATTCCCTGTTTGCTTATAATATTGCTTTATAAGCCCCTGCCGTATTAGTAACTGGACCTCATTCAAAAACCATTCAAAATAAATATCTAATAGGTGGATTTGCTGCTTTTTGACATCAGCTTCACCTACTTTTTGGACCTTCAGCTTTTTTGTCACGCGCAGCATTTCAATCAGTACATTTTGCCACTGATTTTTAGTGCCTTTTGCGTTGTCAATTTTTGGAAGTATCTCTATAATTAGTTCATCGATCTGAATAACACCAACAAATTGTTTAAAACCAATACCGTTATGCAGGATATTAAAATACTTTCCTTTGTGAAACTCATTTAACTTGATTAATGCCTTGTAATGTTGTTTTTGAAACATTACACCTTTATAATCATTATCAATAAACAATGACGTATACTCGAATACCTGAATTCTATTCGCCTTCATTTGGAACATTAATTTGAACTTGCTTCTTAGCGCCTAATAAAATTTGAATCGCTTCATAAATGTCCAATGTCTCAAAATCCTTAAATCGATATTGCGCAATGACTTCTGGTTTTGCGGTATTGAAGAATTTCGTAAAAACCGCAATTTCCTTGTTGTGCTTTACTTCTTCAAAAAAACCTTCCCCTAAAACCCATCCTATTTTTTCATAATCATTATAAAAATATTCCTGAAGCAATGGAACAATACAGTTTTTAAATGTCGCTTTAAGAGCGGTTTCAGTAGTAATATTTATAAAATAGGAATGCCCGATTGTATGATCCCTATCTGATAGAACTTCAATTCTTTTGTTTATTGTAGAAAGAATCGCTTCTAAATTATATCCCGTAAATTCATACTTGTCAAAATAGGTAAGGTCACTTATTATTTTATCCTTTTTCATTGTTTCCCATATACCTTCTTTCTCAGCTTCCATGGTATCCGATACGCCTAAAAAACTAAATAATTCAGTCTCTTTCGGCTTATATTTCTTGGATCCCCAGTCATCATCCTTGTGTTCCCAAAATAGCCTGCATACCATGGCTGAAGGAGAAATCAATTTTGGTTCCGGCAAAAGTTCCGTAAAAGAAAAGCGTCTCCTTAATGCAGTATCCAACGCTTCAATACTTCTGTCAGCAGTATTCATTGTGCCAATGATATACAGATTCGGAGGTACTCCAAATACATCTTTACTATACGGAAGAGTTACTTCTAATGCCTCGTCTTGACCAAGGCGTTTGCTTTCTTCTATCAACGTAATCAACTCGCCGAATATTTGAGAAACATTCCCTCTATTGATTTCATCAATTATAAGCACATAGTTCTTTTGTCTCTTGTCAGACTGCTCAGATACTTTATATCCTTTTAATTTCTCCAATATAGGAGGATAATAAATCCCAACACCTGTTAGGTTTAATACCCTATTGTCATAAAAATAATCCCGTAGCGAGTTGATACTTAAAGTATGTCCGGTACTTCCATTTGATTTTCTGAATTGGATTGATGATTTAGTAAAACCAATAATAGTAAAATCTTTTCCCTCAGTTTTCATTTTGAATGACATGTTCTTATTGTCTTCCCATTCTTCCACAAACTCACTAAAAGCGGCATCAAAGGATACGACATTCTTTGCAGCTTTTGCATCAAGCCAGTTGCTTTTGGCAACGGAGCAAATACTTTTAAATATTCCTTCTGCAATGTCATAGTTCAATTCTTTTCCTTTCATTTCCGGTTTTATGCCCTCTATAAAATCTTCATAAGACATGCTTTGATGAAAAGTGATGAAAGCGATTTGGCCCTTTGGCGACTCCCAATCCGTAATTAAATAATCATCGAATTTCTTTTTGAGGTCTTTTCTGTGCATATTTGCCAGTTCCTTTTCATCACTGCTTTCGACAATGGCAATGGCTTTATTAATCGTATTAAAAGTCTTTCCTGTTCCGGGAGGTCCGTAAAGAATTTGGTTGAGTATCATAGGAGCAAGCGTATTTTCTTTTTTCTCTGGTTCAGTTTTTGCTGTAGTTTTTATATTCTTAAGTGATAATATTTTTTTTAAATCTTTTTGAAAAGCTACTTCAGTTATTATGTACTTATTTTTAAAGTCGTATTCTTCCAGTATATCCAATGCATAACTCCTGAAAACAGTTATATAATCATTAAGGTTTTCAAAAATGGTGTTTTGATCTGGATAAAATTTAATGCCATGATCTTTAGATGACAAGCTAACGTTAAAGTAAGAAGCCAATCTTTTATGAAACTCTTTTTCCTTGGGATCATCGACGCCGCCCTTAAATGAAATCTCTAAAAAGTTAATTAGTTTTCCTCCTCTTTCATATTTCAAAACAAACCCAATAGTTTTTATTTGCGAGCGCTATCCCCACGGCTGAAAAGTGGCACATAGATATAGTTAGAACCTTGAAACCATTGGCCGTTTTCCAACCTCTTATCCTTTGATTGAACACTGTCCCGCTTTCTGAGAGAAAAGGTAAAGTCAGAATTCTGCTTTTTATAATTCAGCAAATAGTCTAATACATCATTGCTGAGTTTAATAAGCTTTTCTTGTGTTGCACTCATACTTATATTAATAACTTTATAACATTGTTTGTCAATACGATTAACCTAATTCCCTACGAAAACTCCTCCAACTTACTTTTCCGCTTCTCCCAGTCCGGACACATCGCGTCCTGCAATTCAAAAAATGCCTTCGCATGGTTGTGGTGGACTAAATGACATAATTCATGAATAATCACATACTCTATACATCGTCTTGGCGCACGAACCAGTTTTGGATTCAGGATGATTTTGCCTTTTGGTGTGCAGCTTCCCCAGCGGGTTGCCATTTCCTGCACATAAATTCCCGAAGGAACTGCGCCCAGCTTTTTGAATTTTTCGATTAGCGGGTTGGCAATCTCTACAAATTTTACTTTTGCTTTTTCCCTATACCAGTCTTCTAAAAGCACTTTAGCCTTGCTCTTCTTTTTAGCATTAACCTGCAGAAACCGTCCTTTGTACTGCACTTCCTCTTTAGAGGACTCGATCACTTCAAGCCTCAATTGCCTTCCGAGATAATAAAGGGATTCTCCTGAAACGAATTGTTGTTGAACCGGATTTGGCAAAAAGCGCAGGAAATAGCTTTGTTGTTTAATGATCCACAATGCCCTTTTCTTTATTTTCTCTTCCACATTCTCAATTGGCGTGTCTAACGGGGCCTTTATGCTGATTCCTGTATCAGGATGCACAGTAATCCCCAAACTCTTCCTTTTTGAAAATTGCAGTTTATAGACAAGCTGCTTTGAGCCAAATTGCAGTGTCTTCTCTATAGCTTCCATTACTTATAATTCGCTATTGCGATTTTCAGGCAGTCTTCAGCTACTTCTTCAGCCTTGTCAATATCCATATTCAGTTCATCAATCAGGTACTCGCCAATATAAAAAGTCATCTTACGCAGGATGTCCCCTTTATTCTGCCAGTCTACAATTTTATATTGGTTGATGATGGTATCGACCTCCTCCGCAAAAGCGACTGCATGGTCGCCAAGCGAGCCGCCATAAGATACCGCCAGCCTGTAGATCGGAATGGCCCTGCTTTTCTCTTCGAGTTCAGTCGGTGTATCATCTGCTTTTTTTGTAATCGCCTGATTGCGCAGGATATTCAACTTCTTAAACGCTTCTGCCTCGGAAATTCGGTTGGCGCGAAGGTCTGAGATGGTCTGACGTATTAATTCGGAAAGTTTTTTATAGAAAACAGGATCCTCATCCATTCTTTCAGTAATATGTTTCGAGGTTCTGCTGGCAATGGTTTCCGCTCTTGCCCTACTGCCAACAATTTTTTCAAGCTCTTTTTCAAATGCTTCGGTATCCATGATACTGACCTGTTCCGTCAGCCTGATGATTTCCTCAGTAGTGACATGCTGATCAAGCAACTTCTGCAACTGTTTTTCGTACTTCTTAAAGTCAATGGCGTCTGAATAGGTATTGACACTTGCATTCCTTAATGCCGCATAAAACTTTAAATGACGGGCATACAATTCCTTTGTATTTTCAGGCGTATTGTTCTCGAAGTCCAATGATGAGAAAGCCATTTTTAAAGTTTTGGCAAAGACTGAAAATTTGACATAAAATTCTGCTCTCTTATATTCGTCAGCGAGGGCATTGCTGTAAGCAACAATATCAAGCTTATTCTTAACTTCCTTAAAAATAGCATTGAGCTCTGCATGCTGCTGTGGCAGTTTGTCAATCTCTTTTTTAATATCCGTAAACGTGCCTTCAAGATCTTCGCCTTCAAATTCAGCAAGGTTCGAATACGTATTCATCGCCTCGTCCAACTCCCCTATAATCCCCTCATAATCGATGATAAAGCCGAAATCCTTACCCGGATAGACCCTGTTCACACGTGCAATGGCTTGTAGCAATGTATGCTCCCGCAATTTGCGGCACACATACATCACAATCACCTGAGGCACATCAAATCCCGTCAGCAGTTTATCCACCACAATCAATAGCTCCGGATAACCTGTCTTTTTAAACTGATTGATAATGGTCTTATCAAAGTCCTTTCCGTATTTGGCTTCCATTTGTTTCCAATACAGGACTACTTCGCTTGCCGGCTCATCATGCGGATCCTCATTTCCCTCCCTGTTATCCGGAGAAGAGATAATGACTTCAGTAGACACTTTTCCGATCAAGTCGAAAGCTCTTTTATACTTGATTGCAGTCTTCTTATCGGGCGTGACCACCATACCTTTAAAACCGCTGCGCTCTCCCGTTTTATCTTCACCCCAATTTTGCGTAAAGTGATCGGAGATATCCCTTGCTATCTCATCAATACGCTGTTCGGTTTTCGAAATCAGGTTAGCCTGGCTGAATTTCTTTTTTAAGTCGTTTTTTTGGTAGTCAGAAAGCGATTCTGATACACTATCAAATCCCCGGTCTAATGCTTTTTGATTCACATCCTGCATTGCATGGCGCCCTTCATACAGTATCGGTACAATGGCCTTATCTTCCACCGCCTGCAGGATGGTGTAGGCATCGATTATACCGCCAAACTTCTGGGCTGTACTCTTTTCCTTTTTCATTAGCGGCGTTCCGGTAAAGGCTAGAAAACAGGCATTCGGCAATACCTTCTGCATCTTGACGTTGAAGGTACCATACTGGGTGCGGTGTCCTTCATCAATCAGAACAAATATATTTTGGCTCTCCAGCGGGCTGCTTCCAAGCTTTTTCACTGCAGCTTCAAACTTATTGATGACAGTCGTGATTACAGCATCTCCATTGCTGTTTAGTAAATCAACGAGCTGCTGCCCGGTTTTGGCGTTATGCACTGGTACTTCAGCGTTTTTAAACGTTTCTGTAATCTGGGTATCGAGGTCGATACGGTCTGTAACCAACACGATCTTAGGATTGCGGATGGTACCGTATATTTTTTTAGCCAGCATCGCCATGGTCAGTGATTTACCGCTGCCCTGGGTATGCCAAATGACCCCTCCTTCTCTTCGTCCATCATGAGGGTTTTGTATCCGGTCCATGATTTTATTGATCGCAAAATATTGCTGGTACCGTGCAATCTTTTTAAAAACGCCACCTTCAAACAATATAAAATCCTGAACCAATTGCAGCAAACGCTCCGGACGGCAAAGCCAATACAGGTACTCATCCTGAAGGCTGGTTTCGAGCTGCTCTTTTTCCTTTTGTTCGATTACAAAACGCTCGAGTGAAGTACGGCAGATGAAAAGCTTTTGCTTTTGCGCTTCTGTTAAGGGCTGGTTGACCAATGCATTTAAAACAGCCGGATCGTAACTTTCCGTTTCTTTCCACGCCGCCCAGAATTCTTCTTTGGTATCCGTCGTCGCATATTTAGCCTGCGAAACGGCCAGGCCCATCAGCAACTGGCTGTATACATACAAGTTGCGAACGCCGTCTTCATACTGGTTGCGGATGTGCTGTGAAATCGCTTCCCCTATCGGCTCTTTAATATCTGGCCGCTTGCATTCAATGATGCAAAGCGGTATCCCGTTTACAAATAAAACAATATCCGGGCGGTAGCAGTCTGTAGTACCAGTACGCATGACCTGGTATTCTTCGGTAACATGGAATACATTGTTCTCAAAGTTATACCAGTCGATATATTGAAGGGTAAAACTCTTCTTATCGCCATCAATACTTTGCTCAAGGGCCTTCCCATAAATAAGCAGTTCAAAAGCCTTTTTGCTCGCGGCAATATAACCTTCATTCATCGGCATATCTTTCAGCACCAGTATCCCGTTTTCGATATTGGCATCGCTGAAGATGGCTGTCTTTGTGGTACTGACCTGAATGCTGTTAATTGCCTTGAGTTGTTTCCTTAGTATGGGCTCCAGAATCACATTACTGGTCCGGTCGGCGCGCAGACTTAAGGCCTCCTCTGGTGTGAGATAAATATATCCAAGCTTCTGCAGTAATTGCAGCGCCGGGATTTGTGAGGAATGGTCTTCTTTGAAGGAGGGGGTTTGCATTTCTTAATTAATTTAAATTGGAAATGTGCGACGCAATCGTCGCCGTATAATCACCTGATCTTCTCCAGCCGGTTGTCCCTAATTTTTCAGTAGAAAAACCCTTATTGGACTCCATTATCCTAAATCTTTCGCCTTTAATTTTTGTCGCATAATAAATATCTCCATCCTGACACCAATTTGTCAATCTTTTTTGAGCTTTATATAAATCATTCAAAAACTCAGCAGTGTTGGAATATCTGACATTAAGTTTTGGATGCGTAGCTTTCTTAATGATATTTATAATCTGTTTATTTACATACGGAGGTAATGTATCATACCTTAATAAATTACCTTTTGAAATCATAGCAAAAATAACTTTATCAATAAAAACGCTCTGTTCATATGTCCCAGTTATAGACCTGAGTTTAATTTGTTCCTTCGGTGACAACCACTCTGCATATGTATCAGGAAAGAATCCCCCTAAAATCTGGTACATAGAAACTCCTATTTGGTAAATATCAGATTGAGTGGTATAACTTTCCCCTCTGATTATTTCAGGCGGCATATATATAGTAGTTGTCCTTGAGCCACCTATTTTGCCTTCATGGCTAAATTGCTTAATCGACCCAAAATCTGCAATCAACGGCTCACCAGAAGCCTCATAAATCAATATGTTTTTAGGTTTAATATCACGATGAACTATTTTAACATCATCTTTATGTAATTCTCCTAATCCCAATAAAATACCATGAATTATATTTAATGCCTTTTTTAAATCAAGCTTTCCTTCCTTAAAGTATTTCTCTAAGTCTCCACCATCAATTTCATCAGTCATAAAATAACTGTGATATTTACCTATTCTTTTTGCATCCCTTACCCTTAGAATATTTGGATGATCTAATTTTGAAAGGATTTTTGGTTCGCTGTGAGATGTACTTTTTTCTCCACCATAGTATATTTTTAGAGCAATACGCCTATCAAATATTTTGTGCTGGCCAAAAAAGATATCACAATTACCTCCTTCTTGAGAGACTTTATCAATATCAAAGTCTTTTTGCTCGTTCAAAAAATTAATTATTTCGTCATCAAGACCTAATTCAGATAAATCTATCATGATTATTTAGTTTTAATATGATGAAATGCAATTTTTAAAGCTTCAGCCTGATATCCATGCTGAGCATTTAATTCAAGCGTGTTCTTTTTGTAAAAGGCTGCAATCGTTGACGGATTGACGAGGCTTATCTTTGCTTTATTGTATAACTGAATAATACCCTCTATCTTAAAAGATATAGGTGATGGCGCATGCAACCCTTTACCTTTGGGATTCCTATATTTAATAACAATTTCATCTGGCGAGAAATTTTCAAAAGCTGCAAAAAGAGCATTTTTAAATAAGACTACATTTTCCGCTATTTCATCATCTTCAAGCTTAACTGGCTTGTATTTATCTGTGTAATCTGTAATGTCTCCATTATTGCCTTCCAAAGCAACAATTCTAACTTCTCTTCCCGAAATCTCTATTCCCAATACTTTCATCTTCTTTCCTTTTTAAATTAATACTTCAACCGCTTGCTCCCCGTCAACAACACCTGCATCAATCCCTTTTTCTGCAACTTCATTTGATCGAGCTTCGTTTTTAATAATTGGATTTCTTTGTCAATCGACTCAAGAACATTAGCTATAGCTTCCTGCTCTTTCTTCTCTGGAATAAAAACTTCTAATTTTAAAAAGTCCTTTTTACTCATTACCCTGTTTCTGCCAGCTCCACCAGGAGAAATCAGGTCAAGCATATTTTTAAATCTGTTTCCCAGAATAAAAAACTTAAAATACAACGGCGATGCCTCTTCAGAAAAAGTATAAGTTGGAAAGCGATGGGAAACTAACCCGCCTTCATCTGCTTTAGTTGCAATTGCAATAGCCTGTTCCCATGCAAAAGTTATATTTACAACCAAATCATTTTCTTTGACCATATACAACTTATCCATAGCTATAGCTTTAGGATCAAAATTAGGTTTGTGAAAAATCCCTTTACCATGGCTTCTTAAGCCCAATGCTAAAAACAAATCAATAGGTTTGTTTACTTCTCGCGGTGTATAAATTAAAAACTTTTGAAGCGACTTATAATTCCATTTATTTTCAAATCCTTTCAATCGCTTTTTACCCGAAAGCAACCCTTGCATCAACCCCTTTTTACGAAGCTCTTTTTGAGTAATAAGACTGTTCAGTTTTTCAATAGTTTTATCCCACTCAGAAAGGCAATTGGCTATAGCTTGTTGTTCTTGAATTTTCGGATACGGAATTTGTAATGCTGCATACTCCAAGCTATTTATGCCTGGCTGACCACTTCTCATACTTGTCGTTTTTACCCAATCCCAATAAGGTTTTGATTTTGTATAAGACCATAGAAAATATTCATTTACTACACTCACGTCAATCCGAAACCGGATAAGGAAACCTGCAAAAACCAACTTACCGTCATTTTCATTATATAAATATGATTTTCCCACTGTCGCACCAGTTCTCACGAATACAACATCATTTATCTGCAATAAAAAATTATCAGCATTTGCATTATTTACCGAAGTTTTTTTATCCAGACAAAATCTACCTTCATCATCAATATCAGTAATTCTAATATATGCTGGTAAATTTTCACTGTATTCAACAGCCGCAGCATTAATTCCATATTCTCCTTTACCAAGGCAAACACTTCTCAATTTCTTCACCTCCCACTCCTCCGGAATAACTCCCAAAGCAGAATGCTTATATCCTACAGCTATATCATTTTCCTTTATTATCGACATTAAATTTTACTTTTTTTCGAATTCTTGATTTCCGTTAAAACCGCAGCAGCTAATGTTCTTACGATTTGCTGGGCTTCTTCAATACTTAGTTTTTCAGAATAAAGCGATTTAATAAAATAATCGTCTCCCGAATAACTCCCCTTATTGTTGATCACATAGCTATATCGATCAAAAGTCACATACAACGTAGAGGAAATACCAAAAGTGTTAATGCCATCATATTTAAATGCCTCAAAGTATATCTGCATCTCGACGAAATCAATATCTGTAATGGTATAGATCTCCTGATTTGCAATCTCCTCGGTTGTTAACGTCAAATGACTCTTCATTGTTAAAAATAGCTCATCAACATCCTTAAATTGAAATTGTCTGTCATTCCTGGAACTAAACCGTATACTGTAATGCTTTTTGGCAAACATATCGTCGAACTGGCTTAGCTTTTCTTTAAACAAAGCAAATAATGATGCTAAGGAACTGTCGTATAAATCAACTATCACCTTTCCTGATTTTTCAATCAATTCATTATCGCCTCTTCTGCCGGTTAATTCCTTTTTAAACAAACTGATTTCCTTATCCAAATCATCATCCTCAGCCAAATCCTCATTCCGCGCCGCCTTCAATGCCATATTCAACGACCATTGCAACTGCTCCGCGATATACGCAATAAACGGCGCATAATCGCCAACATCAGCCAGGCGTAAAACCCTTAAGTAATTGACCTTATCCTTCGATTTAATGATTACAGGCGGATACCCGTACTTCAATAATACATAATTCATCAGCAGCCTCGAAACCCTGCCGTTGCCATCATCAAACGGATGGATGCGCACAAATTTATAATGCAGCAGCGCCGCCAGCGTTACCGCATGGACAGCTTCTTCTTCACCCCGAAACCATTCTATGAGTTCCTGCATCAATGCAGGGGTTTCTGCCGGAGAAGCATAGTTGAATATTTCACCGTTTGCCAGTCTTACAGAATTGGGTTGTTCCTTGTATTCGCCTACTTTAATCAGTCTTCGAGTATCCTGCCCATCAGGCGTAATGGCTTCTTTCCAGAACGGGCGTACCAACAGCACCTTATTAAGGTCCCTGATGTCCTGCTCCGTTAAAGGACGCTCCCTGTCCTTCGCCAACTGCTCCGTCATATGATACGCGACATCATGCGCCTTCATTTCTTCATATTCGCGCATCGTATGGCTGCCCTTCGTGTCATCAAAAATCAGCAGCAATTCCGTTTCACTGTACGACAGCGTATTCCCTTCCAGATGATTGGAATTATAATTGAATTCCAATCGGAATTTCTTATCCAGCTTTTGTTTATTCTCCGGGCTCGCGGCAGGCAGCGACTTCAATTCTGCCATTAACTCATCAACAATATCGAGTGGGTGCATGTAAATTGATTTTGAAGTTAATTAATGTCGTTTTTGATTTCGTTTAAAAGTTCAGACGCCAGATCAGACGCCATAGCTTTAATGACTGAAGCATCAGGAAATAAACTATACTTATACTCTGCTGCAAAAACGTCTTTAAAATTTAAAGAGGCACTGATACTATAAGTTGAAGTTTCAAATTCCAATTTAAAATTGATTTCATATTTGGTTTTATTTGAACCTTTCAAACCGTACTTGTAATGACGCCATTCTACCAGATAAATATCGTTGCTGTAAATTCCATGCCCGAATATTTTTATCTCTTCAGGCTTTTTGGTACGCTCGAAAATATTCATCACAGACTGAAAATGAATTACTTCCTCCTGATGGTTTACAAAATGGTTGGTTCTGCTTTCACTGAAAAACTCATCAAATTGGGAAGTTACTTTCTCGATGGCAGGCCACACGTCATCCCTCACATAATCAAAGATAGTAGCGATATTTTGTGGTGACTTCGTCAATTCTTTTCCCGCAAATTGCCTCCTTAACAGCATTATTTCTTTTCTAAGATCATCATCCCCGGTAATGTCCTTTCCTTCAATAGCATCCAGCACCAGTTGCTGTGAACGCAGGATCAGCTTGGCGACATAATCATAAAACAATTCCGTTGACCCACCATAACTCTGGATATCACTAATATAATTGTAATAAACACTTCTTTCTTTTTCAGTAATCCAGAAAGGCGCATAACCCTGTGCGATCAAAAGCAGGTTGGACAGGATCCTGGCTGTCCTTCCATTCCCGTCGTAAAATGGATGTATATCAAGGTATTCCAGATGGAATTCCAACGCAATATCAATAGGATGCGGAGCCTCTTTTTTTCCTGCTGCAATGGCATCTATTCCTGCATTGGTCCTGTTCAGCAGGTCATGCATCTTGTCTTTGGTCTCTTCGGGAGTCGCAAAATAATATTTTTCCCCTTTATGGTTATATATCATATTCTGCTCTTCTTTCCATTCCCCTATCTTAGCTTTTTTAACCTCATCGTCCTCAAACATAATGGCTTTATGAATCCTCTTTATCCTGAATTCAGAAAGTCTCGCATCACCTTTTCCAATGGTGAGGATGTCAGTAATTACTTCATCATGCCCTCTCATTTCCAGTACATCCTTCAGAGGCTTCTCGTTAACCGTAAGATTTCCCGTCATCACACTCCGCGTTTCAGCCACTGTAAGCGTGTTCCCCTCCATACTGTTGGAATTGAAATTCCATTCCAGTCGGAACTTATAATTGATTTTCTTTTTCTGTTCGTCAGTAAGAGGACCATGCTTTTCAATCTGAGCTTTTAAAGCATCTATCTTGGTTTTGGTTTCTTTGTAACTCATCTTAAATAAATTTAAGTTCCTTTAAATACCGATGCATCTCTTTCTGCACCTCAGCCAGCTCTGCTTCCAGTTTATCAATTTCCTGCTGTACCGCCGTAATATCAATCGCAGCCTCTTCCTCAAAAGTATCTACATACCGCGGGATGTTCAGGTTGTAGTCATTCTCGGCAATCTGCTCCGGTGTGCCGACAAAAGCATATTTATCTTCGGCAACTCCTGCCGCGACTTTTCCCTCATTGAACGCCCTGTACAGGTTCACGACCTTATCAATATCAATATCACGAAGCCTGTTTTGGTTTTTACCATTCTCAAAATGCCTGCTCGCATCTATAAACAAAACATAGGTGTTTTGGGCTTTCGCCTTATTAAAAACCAATACCGCTGCAGGAATACCGGTCCCAAAGAACAGGTTCGATGGCAAACCAATCACGGCTTCAAGCAGGTTTTCCTCAATAAGCTGCTGCCTGATCTTGCCTTCGCTGCTGCCCCGGAACAATACACCATGTGGCACCACCACCGCAGCTTTCCCCGTCGCATTTAAAGTTTCTACCATGTGGGAAATAAAAGCCCAGTCGCCTTTACTCTTAGGAGGGACACCACGCCAGAAACGGTGATGCGGATCTGCAGCGGCTACATCGGCACCCCACTTGTCGAGCGAAAATGGAGGATTGGCCACTACTGTATCGAATAACATTAAGGAGTCGCCTTCCTTTAGTTTTGGGTTTCTTAAGGTATCACCCCAACGGATGGTCGCATTGTCAAATCCGTGAAGAAACATATTCATTACCGCAAGTGCCCAGGTACTGCCATTGGCTTCCTGCCCATACAGAGAGAAGTCATTACTGCCTACTTGGCGTCCTGCTTTAATCAATAACGACCCGGAGCCACAAGTCGGATCACAGATACGCCCTCCCGGTTTGGATTTGGTTACTTTAGCCAAAAGTGTAGACACCTCAGCAGGCGTAAAAAATTCACCTGCTTTTTTACCGGCATCCCCGGCAAAGTTGGCAATCAGGTATTCATAAGCGTTTCCAATCACATCTTCCTTCTCCAGATGCGACGGACTTAAGTCGAGCGCACTGAAATCGCTTAACAAGTTTTTAAGCCTGACGTTCTTGTCCTTCACGTCGCCCAGATTACTACTATTAAAGTCAATATTCCGGAATATCCCGCTACCATCTTCACTACTGAGCTTATCCCTGTTGGCTTCCTCAATATCCGCAAGTGCTATATTAATCAGTTCGCCTATATTATTATCGTTACGATGTTCATATAAGTAATCAAAACCACAATGTTCAGGAATAATAAAACGCTCCATTTTCATCGCACGCTCTGTTCTTACGACATCACCGGAATACTTCTCAAGATAAATCCGCTTCTTTTCCTTATTCACATCGCTCACGTATTTCAGGAATAACATCGTAAGGATATAATCTTTATATTGAGAAGGATCTATAATCCCCCTGAAAGTATCACAGGCTTTCCAAACAATCTGGTTAATGTCTTTCTGGCTTAATTTTTTACTCATAGCTATTGCTGAAATATTTTATAGGTTAATTCATTTACATAATCATTGTGAAGAAATTGAATTCTGGTCAGCAACTGCTGTTCCTTTTGCTGAAGCGCACTCAATTCGGTAATCTTCTCTTGTTGTGTTATCGTCGGCAAAGTGATTTCAATTTCTTCCAGAACACTTTTTGAAATCATAGGCATGGAGCTACCCTTCGATAATTGATCAAGAAAGATAATTGTTTTAGGATGATTTAAGTACCATGCCAAAAATTCCGGAATCAATCTTTGGTGGTCAGTTTTTATAATCAGGAACGTGCCCGACGCAACCGCAGGACTATATTCCCCTTTATATACAACTGCAAAAAACATCCGACCCTTGGCCACAAACAAAATATCTCCATTATTAAGCACATGTTTTTGCAAACTGGGATTCAATACTAAGGAAGGCTTTAGGTTTTTCTTCCAATTCCTTTCATCATCAAAATCACTGGCCTGTATGTAGAATAAATTGGGATTGGCTTGCGATTTCGCAAACACTCCTGATTTTATGATAGATAACTGCTTTACCACCATCTTGAAAACTTTTCACAAGAATACGCAATTTATTTGAAATATGCAATTTTATAAATCAGTATATTTTGTACTAAAATAAAAGTGCCAACAAAAACCTGTTAAATTTTCCTCTACATAAACACTTACCATACATTAATACAGCAAAAATGTATCTGAATGAAACTGAGGCAGGGTTGTGATAAAAGTACAACAGAATTTCCGTGTCAATTTACGGTTAACCGTAACCCGCACTATCAACAGCCAAATACTTCTCGATACGATTGCCTCCGCACGCTACAGCAATCACCCGAAGTGACGGACGTCTACTTGTTCAATTCTACCGTATACACTTTGCCTTTTAGACTGACCACATAGACTTTGCCAGGCAATACATAAAACGTATTGGTGGTCGTGCCCTTCTTGGTCTGCAGGCGCAGTTTCTGGCCGGCCGGGAATGGTGGGCTTTCCCAAACATCGCTCGCAGGCAGCGTGTACGGCTGCTGCTGCCCCTCAGGCCCGAGCCGGATCGGGAGGTCCTTCGCAACCTTATTCACCACCGTAACGACGGATTGGTACCCGGGGCTCGCGCCTAGCGGCGGCGACAATGGCACCTCAAGCTGTACCGGGGCCTGCGCATCAGGTGGAATGTTCACTGGAAACGGGCGCCCGCCATAACCGTCCTTCACGGCAACCACCGTATACGGTGCGCCACAGGCGACAGTAAATTGCGCCGCGCCGTCGGCATCTGCAGGTTTTTCCTGAAGCAGGTTTTCACGGTCGTCCATTAAACGAACCATCGCACCCGCAACAGGCGTGCGGTCATACGCGTTCGTCACACGCACCTTCAGCAGTACCTCGCAAATCGTATCCTTGTTTTGGGCAAAGCCCTGTAGCCCCATGACAATAAAGAGCAGTAGTATGGTTTTTTTCATGGTGTTAGTTTTAAACATTGGTGTTGCTGTTGTTGCTGTTTGACGCGCTCTCCGGACCCATCTTGCCGAGTAAATAACCCGCAATCGTACCCAACAGCCCCATCGCCGGCGCAATCTGGTTATTCGTATAGCCCGCCGTAATCAGGTACAATGACCCGATCACAATCAGTGTCACGATGATAAACTTAATCGTATCCTGGGGCGAAATGTTCAATCGGTACACGAGGATAATCTCCCCGATGATCAGCAACAGCCCAAATCCGAGTACACACAGGGATAAGTTAAAAGATGTTGCCGTCATCGGCACCGGCACATGCTCATCGCTCACATTGGGCTCCTGGGGTACATCTTCGGTGGTCACTGCTTTCTGCTGTACCGAGTCGGTAACCGTCTGCGCCAGCGTTTCCTGTGCGAACGCCGTCAGCATCAACAAAGTCACGAAAAATAAGAATGTTTTCATTGGTATTGGTTTTTGTGGTTGGTCTTGCAGCGGCTTTTCCGCATCGGGATAAATGTAATGGATTGGTTACAAACACGAAATACCCGCTAGAGGGTATATTTGCGTCGTTTCAACGTTCGTAATTATTAAATATTCCCAAACATCCCAGTCCTTTGCGACACGAACCGCGTTCTTTGCGATACGATCCCCGTCCTCTGCGACACGATCCCCGTCCTTTGCAACACGAACCGCGTCCTTTGCGACACGATCCCCGTCCTCTGCGACACGATCCGCACCCTCTGCAGCACGAACCACATCAAAAATCGTAAAAATAATCACTAAATGTTAACGTTTTCGCCGCAATACCCTGTAAACATTGCAATTACAATTTAACACGGCGTTAAATATCAGTTAAACCTTACTTTTTCAATAAACAATTTTGGGACAAAATCGTCTGTCTATTTGTATGGGGTCCGCATCGAGCAGATCAATACAAAAACCTTACTATTAACTGTTTAAATTGGATTACCATGAAAATTAGACAAGAGCGGAAGCTCGACATGTACAACGTAACCTCCGGGTTCCTTACCGCCACCGATGTGGCCATTATCAACCAGATGCCACAGTTCACCGTGGTACACGACAAGCTGAAAGCCGTCATCGACCGGATTGAGGCCGCCTCGCAGGTCCAGGTCCGCCAAACCACCGGCTACACCCAGCAACGCGACGCCCTGCGCGAACCCATCGAAACGCAGGCGACAGAAATTACCCGGCGCATCACGGTCTTTGCTATCAACACCAGCAACGTCTCGCTCGAACAAATGATGAAGTTCTCCAAATCCGGCATCCACCGCATGACCAACAAGCAGTTCATCGCAAACGCAAGGACCATAGTCAACCTCGTCAACCCGATTATTAAGGATGTTGAAGCCTATGGCGTCACACAGCCGATGATCGACGAATTCCTCACCGAAGTAGAAGCGCTCGACAACTACCTGCCCGAACCACGGACTGCTGTAGTCAACCGCACCTATTCCACCGCCGAAATCAACGCCATGTTTCGCGAAGGCGACCGCCTGCTGAAACTGCTCGACAAATACGTCGCGATGCTCGAGTTCCGCGAGGCCGATTTCTTCAAGCGCTACCGCCTGTGCCGCAGCATCATCGATCCCGCCGTACGCAAACGCTCACTCGCAGGCACCGTAACCGATGAGGACGGACAACCGTTGAGAAACGTACGCGTCGCGATCGCCGGGAAACCATCCACGCTGAGCTCCGACACCGGTGCGTTTCATTTCCCGCACCTCACCGCCGGGGAATACCCGGTAGCGTTCGCACGGAACGGCTACAAAGACCTGATCGTGAACGCACTGATCACCAACGGCACCCGCACCACGCTAAACGTTGTGCTGTCCGAGCTATAATCCATAAGACCATGTTGCTTATTGAGGTACGCCCCGCCATGGGGCGTTTTTTTATGGGCACCGCCCAAGGCGCAATTCGTAATTCATAATTTAAAATTTAAAATTCATCCTTCATCCCCACTTTAAGCACATGATTTCACGTCCACGGCACTACTTTTAACGCGTAGATGTTCGATTGCCGGGTCGGCGTAAGGGCGGGTTGACGCCCGCCCCCAACCGCCCCAACCATCCCCAAAAAAAAACATACCCGGTTGAAACAAAGCAAATTATCATTATCTTGATACCCTCGGAACGCCATTCCGTACCAACATAAAACACCAACACACCGCCACCAGCGGCCAAAACCGATGACCACCATGCACAACACTACCCTCCACCGTTACCTTACCACCTGCCTGCTCCTGCTCGCCGTATGGGCCAACGCCCAGGATACTGACAAGCAAAAACAATATCCCGAAATCCCGGCGGCCTACCTTTCCCACCCCGAACTCGGCACCACCACCCACAGCGCCACGCTGCACGAAGTCGCCTACGAGCTGCTGCAGGACCGCACCGCCTACACCCGCACCTTCCTGAACACCAACAAGACCAAAACCACCGTGCGCTCCTCAACACCGCTGCATTACAAAGCCAACGACGGGCAGTGGCACACGCTCGACTATACGCTGTCGCAAAAACCGAACAGCCTCGTATACCCCGCCCAAAACCCGTTCTTTGAACTCGGTGACCGCTGTGTTTCGATGACCCTTGCCGGGCAGCGCGTACAAATGGACAAACAATCGCATTGGACGTTTGTGTCGCACAACGCCGTCGTAAAGGAGTTCCGGACCATCCGCCAACCCGCGGCAGTGAACAACGGCAACTCCATGATCTTTAAGAACGTTGCGCCCCAATTGGACCAACAGCTCACGCTGTACCACCAGGCGCTGAAATACAACTATACCCTGAACAGCGCCGACGTGCTCCCGACACAATTTGACGCACTGCGCATCGAAGACGCCATCGAGCTCCCCAGCGGATACACCATCCGACAGGAGCCCGGCGCCAATGGAACCACCCGCCGCCTCGTCATCCTGAACCCTAAAGGCGAAACCGCGATGGTGTTCCAGCAACCCCTGATCACCGACAGCAAAACCGGCGACCGCAACCAGCGGGCACAACCGCTTGAGGGAACATACCAATTGACCAAAGTAAACGACCACAGCTACAAAATAGCAGTCCTGGTAGATGGCGCGTGGCTGCGCGCCGCTAACCGCGTCTACCCGATCCATATTGATCCCGTAGTGACATTGACCAACCCCGACGTCGTCAACTCCTGCTTTACCCCCGCGTATGAGCAGTCGACGCTGCAGGTAGACGTACCCGCCGGAGAAACCATCTTATCCGCAAACATCAGCTACGACTTTGTCGCCGCTGCAGGCTCCGGTGCGTACATGTCGGACCAGAAAAGCTACGTTTCCGGTCCCGCCGGACAAACGCCGGTGACCTACGGCGTGGGCAATACCGAAGGCACCCATACGTACAGTATCACGGACAGCCCGATCGCGAATGTCACATCTACGGGACAGGTCGATTTCACGTTTCACTGCTCCCGCACCTGGGGCGGCAGTGGCTGCGATGCCGCATTTAACTTTGTCGACCGCCGCGAAGTCACCGTCACCTACGGGACGATCGATTTTGGTGACGGACCGATCTACATCAACGAATACTCGGCGTCAAACCGCAACTTCAACGACGGTTTTGGCCGGACCGAAGACTGGATTGAGCTGTACAATGCGAGCCCGGACACGTATTTCAACCTCGCCGGCTACTACCTTAGCAACAACATCAACAACCCCACAAAATGGCAAATCCAGGATGGCACCATTCCACCAAACAGCCGGGTACTTGTGTATTGCTCTGACCGCGACATTTCGTCCGGTACGGTGTTGCACGCGAGCTTTGACCTGTCGCAAACCGACGGTGACGAAGTGGTTCTCGCCGACCCGAATGGCGTTATTCTCGAATCGCACACAATGTTTGTGACACAGACCAACCATTCCTATGGCCGTACCACAGACGGCGCCGCGACCTGGAGCGTGTTTAAGAACGCTACCCCGGGCACTGCCAATACAGGTGGCTACGCCAATTACACCACTAAACCCACACTGAGCATCGCGCCGGGACGCTACGCCGGACCAATCACCGTATCGATGGCGTCTTCGGGAGCCAATGAGCAGATCCGTTACACCACCAACGGCGCCACCCCGACAGCATCATCGCCATTGTACACCGGACCAATAAGCGTCACACAGTCAAAAGTGGTGCGCGCGCGCGCGTTCTCGACACTGGCGACCGTGTTGCCGGGCTTTATCGAAACCAATTCGTATTTCATCAACGAAACATCTACGATACCCGTCGTATCCATCTCCGGCGACGCCGACCTGTCACAACTGCTCGGCGGTACCCAAAACGAACCCACCGGTTACTTCGAATATTTTGAGAGCAACGGTGCATTCGTCGACGAAACCATGGGCGATTTCGACAAGCATGGCAACGACTCCTGGGTGTACGACCAGCGTGGCATCGACTTTATTGCGCGCGACGACCACGGATACAAGAAACGCCTCGAACACCAGTTCTTCGATACCAGCAGCCGCACGAACTTCAAGCGGCTGATTCTCAAAGCCGCGGGCAGCGACAACTACCCCGGTCAGGAAGGATCAATGCACATGCGCGATGTGTTTGTACAGAAGCTTTCCGAGTTGTCCGGCCTGGACCTCGACGAAAGGCGTTCGACGTTTGTATCGCTGTTTGTCAATGGCCAATATTGGGGCATTTATGACCTGCGGGAAAAGGTAGACGACAACCAATACACCGATTACTACTACGGACAGGATTATAAATACCGCGACAGCGACGAATACATCCAATACATTAAAACGTGGGGAAGCACCTACGCCGAATTCGGGAACCAGCCCACACTCGATGCCTGGCAAACCCTCACCGATTTTGTGCAAAACAACGACATGTCAGTAGAAGCGAACTTCAACTATGTCGACAGCCAGCTCAACATCAACAGCCTGATCGATTACTTTGTACTGAATTCGTACATGGTGAACCGCGACTGGCTGAACTGGAACACCTCATGGTGGCGCGGAACCGATCCTTCGGGCGGTGCGTTGAAATGGCGTTATGCACTGTGGGACATGGACGGCGTGTTGGGGCATTACACCAATTATACGGGTCTGGACGACACTTCGGCAAACGCCGATCCGTGCCAGGCAGAAACCATCCCTGTGGGTGTGGGGCATACGCAAACCATCGGCAAGCTGATCAATGAAAATCCGGGTGTCAGGCAGCGTTACATCACGCGCTACGCCGACCTGCTGAACACGCACCTGTCCTGCCCGAATGTAACGGCATTGTTCGACAGCATTGTGGCCGCCATCGCGCCTGAAATGCCACGGCAGATCCAACGCTGGGGCGGCGACATGGCCACCTGGGAAGCCAATGTACAGGAAGCACGCGACTTCCTGCTGACGCGCTGTTCACAAACAATCAGCACGGGCCTCGTAGACTGTTATGATGTGACCGGGCCTTACACGGCGGCGTTCGAAGTCGAACCCGTAAACACTGGAAAAATCCGCATGAACTCTGAATTGCTGGCAGCCTATCCATTCAACGCCGAAGTCTTTGGCAACATCGACACGCTACTGAAGGCCGAGCCAAACGACGGATACCAGTTTGACCACTGGGAAGTGGATGGCGCTACGATTTCGCCTGATGCGACCAACGCTGAAATCGTATTGCAGATCGCGCAGGCCACCTCAGTCATCGCGCATTTCTCTGAAGTGTTGAACAGCGAGCAGGCGCTTTACTACTGGCACTTCAACACACTGCAAACACCGCAGGACGTCGTAACCATCCCGGCAGATTACAGCCAGGTAGCCACCGCCACACCGGTGATGACGTACACCGGAACCGGCCCACGCGATATTGATGCTTTTAGTACGGGCTCGATTGTAAACATTCACCTGAACCAACCGTCCGGCAAAGGCGCACGCGTGAGAAATCCTGCGGATGGCCGTACACTCGTGTTCGACTTACCGACAACAGGATACAAGAACATTAAGTTTGCCTATGCGGCGCAACGTTCCGGCGGAGGGCAGTTGTCACACCAACTCTCGTACAGTGTCGATGGTACTACATTTACGCAGGCAGGGCTTTCGCAGAACCTCTTTAACGTGGCTACAGACTACGCGTTGATCGAGGTAGACTTCAGTGCGCTGGCGGCGGTCAACAACAACCCGAATTTCAAGATACAGATTGCGTTTGCAGGCAATGTTACCGGCGACAGCGGCAACAACCGGTTTGACAACATCACGCTAAAGGGTGTGGAAGACACGCTTGGGGTCCCAGTTTTAGAAGACACGACATACCAGGTCTTCCCGAATCCGTTTACGAGTGACGTGCAAGTACGCTGCAGCGCACCGATCGCAGACCTATATGTCTATGACCTGGTCGGAAAGAAGGTATGGCAGCAAACCGGTAGCGGTAAAACCGCAGAAACGATGGACCTCAGCGCTTTAAACCGCGGCGTCTATCTCCTGAAGATCCGGACGGCCGGTGGCTTTATCACGCACAAGCTGGTTAGGGAATAAGGTGTAGAAAAACATGCGGGCGCCATCTTCCCGCAGCACCTGCGGATTTGTAAACTGTAACAGATTCGCATTAAACCGTAAAAGCTTCCGGGTAATGTTGTGGCATCTTTGCTGCACCAATACTATCGCCATGGAACAGTATCATTTACAGGGAATGCAATCGCTGGCACAGCACCTCAGCGCTTACAGCATCTACTACGAGCCCGAGGAAGAAAAAGATGACATTGACAACGACATTCCGGATGAGAATGCGGTACGGGAGCCAGAGGAGCGGTAACTTATTTGATCTTTCCTTTATTAATAGGTCGCAGTGGTTTAGATTGCGGAATCAATGCCGGTGATTAATAACAAAACACCTCATAGAGGTGTTTCGTTCACCTGTTAAAGCTTTTCAACGGATACCGGAAACCCTTTGCTGTCCAGGAATACCCGGTGGTTTGTTTTAAACAGTTTATAAATGGGAATACCGTAGCTGATTGTCACAAACGGACGCTCCTGATTGGCTTCGATTTTACCATATTCATAACCCACTCCCACCTGAAAATCCAGTATGGCAATTGACAAAGTTGGAGCGAATACGTTTTTAGGATTGTCGCCGGTTCCCGACTCATATAATACTCCTAGAAAAAAACCCAACGTATTCGAAAACTCTTCGTCTATTACTTTTCCTTCACTATTACGCGAAACCGTCGCCCGGCCCAGCGAAATTCCAAACCCTGCCCCGATGGACGAAAACAGTGACACATTACCCTTCGCACTGCTTACAAGACTTCCATTGTTATACTCTGGCTTATAAGCGTCAAAACGGGCTATCGGAATATTAAAATTTGTAGTGATTAATGAACGTTTGTAAACCGCTTTGGTGTTGCTTAAAAGCCTGTCTGTCGCAAGCATACCATTAATTGCTGCATCATCCGACACTTTCAAAGTCTGTGTCGCCAGCGCTGCAATCGCTTGTGCATCAGTGTATACACGCACTGCCTCCGGCTTCGAATTTTCACCAGCAGCAGTTGTCTGCCATACGATGGCATAACTGTCGGCGGGCAGGTTTGCGACAGCGGCATCAACATCACCGGAAGCGGGTATTAGAATATTAATGGCAGCAGCATTGGATGCTGGTTTAATGTGTAAGGTAGCCGTTGGAAGACCGGAGGCTACTACTCTTGTTACTGTCAGCATTTTGATGACTGGTTTTTCCTGGCACAGCATACTGGAAGGCAACATGGCGAGGAATAAAATAAGGATTGTTTTTCTCATAATCTTAATGTTTAAATTAATATCTGGTTTATGAGTTCAAAACTATTTCCTTTAGCCTGTCTGCGCCATAGCGAAACCCCTACTTCGTCTCAGGATTTACCCTAATGCATTAAAAATCAAATGCTGCCGCATTCGGATTAATTTTTTTAATAACTTTATCAGCAACGGCTTTAATAGGGGAAACATTATTAAAAACTAGGGTTTTACCGAAGTTTGAATTTTGTGTAGTGTGGGAACTTTGTGCTTATTAACTTTTAATTTTTTTAGTGATGAGAAAATCGATTATAATGATGTGCATTTGTTTATCAGTCCTTGGTTGTAGGGAAAATGTAAAAACGACTAAAGCGACTTTCGAGGAGACTGAGACAAAAACTAACGTGTCTGCGAAAATTACGAGAAAGAACAATACCATTCCGGCGCCTATAATACTTGTAGTTAATTTACAACGCATTCCGGCGGGTACCCGACGTAACGATTGGATTGATAAATATGGACATTATTGTGTAGAAGCGACATTAAATGACGTCCCCAACAATAACTGTGGCAGTGGCCGAAAATATTTTTGCCTTTCCAATTTTAGCACGGATAAGGTCATACAGGCTACATGGATCAGGGAAAACAGGGATTACTTATGCTATATCGAATCAAAATATTATATCGAAAACAGTCACGCCCTTTTGCTGGACGAAGAAGGAATGGAAAGGGCAAATACTCTTATATACAGGCCAAAAAGCCTCAATGAAATTAAACGAATAATTGAACTTAGTGGCGGTAGCTATGAGGAGGATAAGTATGATCGATATCTTTCCGTGAATTTAAGCGATGACCCTTCCAATTTAATTGTTGCAAAAAAAGAATTTGTTTCAGAGGGGACATGTTATTCGTTGCAGAATTTTAAAAGTATTGTGGAAGTAAATAGGATTTCTGGCAACCCAATTTTTGAGTTCACAGTCTTCAATGATGAGGAATCAGGAAATGCTTACCCTTTCTTTAGAGTTAGACCTAATAATGGGCCGCTGTTATACTATGATTTTTCAGACAATCCAACTCTACTATTGAACCTATTGAAGAAAAAATAATCAATGCACGACCCCATCCCATTTTACTTGACCCCCATAAAATTACTTGTTTTAGCCACATGCGTTCACGGTGTGGCTTTTTTGCGCGGTAAAGACAAAATGCATAGGCTCTTATTGTTGATCCTTGTGGTAGGCTCCGTGAATGAAATGGTAACCTCATCATTAAGATTTTGCCTGCTGGATAAATACGTTCCGCTGGCTGTTTCAATCGACGTAATTTTCTTTGATGTTTTCTGGCTAATGCTTTTATATCGATTGTGCGGCTGGAAAAGATATGGCTATTGGATAATAGGCTTTTTTGCAGCGTTTGCGTTAGCTAATCTGTTTTTCTTTGAGGGAACCGTGAAACTGAACTTTACTACGTTTATCGTTGGGGCATTGCTTTATATCACTTCGTTAATTGTTGAAAGTTATCGCCGCCTTAAAGACGAGCAGTATAATTTCTTTACCTCCAATAACTACATCGTACTTTTTTCTCCCGTTACCCTGCTGCTGGGAATGAGTTTCGTTTTTGCTTTCTATTCCCATGAAGTAACGATGGTAATACCCTTCGGCGGAATTAACCTATGGTCTTTTGTATCAACTTATGCCAACATCATCTACTATGTGCTTATCAATATTTATATCTACCGCGAGCGAAAAGCCCGTCATGGATAAAGTCGCTTTCGGTATTGTTATCGGATTGCTGTTTGTTACGCTGATCATGGCCTTCTGTGTGCTGCTGATCCGCCTATACTTTACCAAAATCAAAGCGTATACCGCCCAGTTGTACCAAAAAGACATCGACTTCCAGAAAACATTAAACACAACTATAGTCGAAACCCAGGAACAGGTCCTGAATAACATCTCGCAGGACCTGCACGACGATGCCGGGCAACAGCTTACGTACATCAACCTGCAGCTGGAGCACATC
Organism: Flavobacterium sp. BFFFF1; assembly: GCF_002256285.1. Lineage (GTDB taxonomy): Bacteria > Bacteroidota > Bacteroidia > Flavobacteriales > Flavobacteriaceae > Flavobacterium. Next base: position 75,920 of record NZ_NKJE01000018.1, read on the forward strand.
AAGCTCGATGCGCCGGAACTGATGCCCTTGCTGCAACCTGTCTCCCAATCGGTAGCGGAGTTATCCGAATCGATCCGCAGCATCAGCCACGCCCTGAATAACCAGCTCATTACCCAACAGGATTTGCTCAAAGCCATCGAAAATGACATGCAACGCCTAAATAAAAACAAGGGCACCCAGTTTAAGGTTTCGGCCCCAACCCACCCAATTGCACTGCCTACAGAACACAAAATCGTAATCTACCGCATGTTCCAGGAAATCGTCAATAACATCCTGAAGCACGCCAAAGCCGGAAACGTCCAGATTGATATAGCGACCCGTCCTTTTCTGATGAGGGTTAGTGACAATGGCAAAGGCTTCGACCCCGCCGTAGCTTCGCAGCAGCAATCCATGGGATTGCAGAACCTTATTGCAAGGGCTGCACTTATTGGTTACGCCATCTCGATTGTTTCGGCGCCCGGCGAGGGGACCGTAATTACATTAACTGCCCCTAACCACCAATGATATGGAAAAAATAACCATCGGGATTATCGACGACCACAAAATCGTACGGCAGGCACTGCGCGAGCTTATTGAAAAGATGGGTGACTTCCTCGTGAGCCATGAATTCGAGAACGGGGAAGAATTCCTCGAGGCGCTTCCGCTGGCCAACGCACCGGAAGTCTTCCTGCTGGATTATTCCATGCCTTACAAAAATGGGATTGAAGTGCTTCAGGCGATTGAAGAAAGGGATGAAGAGTACAAGATGCTGCTGCTCACCCAGCACTTTGAGGAAGAGATCATCAATGGCGCCTACCACCATGGTGCGCGCGGATTCCTGCATAAGAATTGTACATCGCAGGAACTGAAGGCCGCTATTGACAACGTTATTACGATTGGCTACAACAACATTACCGAAATCCTGAAGCGCATACGGAACTTTGACCCGAATAAAAACAAAAGTGCTAAGCCAATCAGGTTGTCTGACAGGGAAATGCAGTTCCTCACGCTGGTATGTGATGAACGGGAGCTTACTTATGAGCAGATGGCCGACCTGATGCACGTTTCCATAAAATCGATCGAATCATACCGTGCGGCACTTTTTGACCGTTACCACATCAAGTCGAAAGTCGGACTCGTATTGTTTTCTTTCCGGCACAAGCTTACGCCGCCGTTTTTAGGGTAACGCTATCCCACCGGTTTGCTCCCCTTCATCAAATTGTTCACCATCCCCAAAGTCGTTGTAATTGCTGTTCCAAACGCCAGCAATTGCGAAAAGCTTTCCTTGTTCAGGTACATCAGCAGGACGAGCAGGCTCACGGCAACGATGATCAGTGGCAGACGCAGTTTGGTAAAAAAACCGTCCTTGCTTTCCTGTTTATAATCAGCGATGTATTCCGGTTCTTTTTTATACTTATTCAGGATGTATACCCTGAAGACCTCATTACTCACCCTCAGACGGCCTGTTGCCGGATTACAGTTGATCACACCGGCTTCCATGAGCGAGATCAGGATGTCCCTATTCTTATAGTTTAAAAAATGGTCCCGTGAGAAATCAAACAATACATTCCGGTGTACTGCCGGGATATCATTCCAGGCCTTCTCATATTTGGCATCAAACTCCTTCAGGTTTTCATGCAGTATAAACTCCTGTCTATGCATAGGCCATAACTGCTGTTTGTCTTTGCTGAACAACAACGGTGGCTTGCCTCTTATTGCCCCAGCTTCTGCTTCTGTCTCCGGCGACGGTGCTGCGGAATCTGCGGCATCATCAGCATATTCACAGGGCCATTCCTGCTGTACGGGAAGTGGTGGGCTTTCCTTGTAATAATGCTCGAATCCCGCCTGCATCAGGCTGAAGAAGAAGAAACGGTTGCTGTAATAGTCTATCAGTCCTTTGGTTAAAAGATAAATGATACACATCGCCGCAAACAGCAGCAACAGCGTGACGGCCTTTTCTACATTGTCTAATGGACTCAGTGCATCTGTGGTTTTCAGATACGAAATGGGTCTTGGATCTGTAAAGCTAAAACTTTCCAGTTGTGCATTGGACGGGCGGCCCAGTAAGCCTATATCGAGATGTCGTGCAAGTACATCCGCATGGGTCAGTTCTTTTACAGGCTTCGGGTCACAGCCACAGCCATTGGCTTCAATAATACAAGCTCCTTTTTCATCATCGGCTGAAGCACAGTACCAGACGGAAATATCATTTAACTCGGTAATATAAATCGTAGTACAAAGCAGGAACGGCAGCAAGCCGAAATGCTTCAACAGCACCATCGTAAAAAACCGGCTATAGTATTTCCTATTGATGCCTTTATTCCATTCTGTGCGGTTACCGACGGCTTGCTCGTTTACTTTCAGTTTCTTATATCGGGCGATAATGCCAAAATGTACCGAGAAGGTGACAAGCAATGCGATCACAAAATAACCATTATAGATGGCTATAAATGCCAATACGGCGTTCAGTGCGATCAGCCATGCAGTCTTATTGAGCAATTTCTTTATCGTAAAGCGGTTGTTGTTAAGCAATGCAAAATTCAGGAAGGCAATGTTGACACCGGTAATAAGGCATAACCACAGCGCAATCGAAGCCGGCAATATAAATGAGGCTGCGGCGATGGCTATGATTACAACACTATTTATCTCGAAAAGCTTACGGTACTCCTTCGTTCGGCTATTGTCCGGAAACAGGTAAGCCAAATGCTGCTTTGAGAATACACTGAGTCTCCCTGCGTACAGCGTTGCTGAGTACACCATCATCAGCAGCATGATGAATACACCATAAAGCAACGTGATCAGGAAAGTGTTGGAGAACGAGAACAGCGACAGGCTTTCCTGGAATCGAAGGTCTCGCATCGCAATAACATAAATGGGATTGTCTGCAATAGGGTTTGCACCGTTCCTGAGCTTCTGCCCATACATCTGGTACTTTACGCCCTGGTACTCCGTCGTAAATGTACCGGTATCGTTGCCCGCAAGGAGCCGCAGCAGTTCCGCTTCATTACTGGTCCCTTCGAGCAGGTTGCCGCGCAGTACTTTTCCGGGGTCATTTTGGAAAAGGATATCACCGTTGCCTTTTACGATCAGGAAAGCGGTTCCGGGTGGGACCTTTATGATCTGGCTCAGGTTGTCACGAAATGAAATTCCGCTGATACCGCCGTCTTCTATCTCTTTGGCATAGATCCATTGATAGTTATGATCACGCCGTGATAATACGCCTGTCAGCACCTCATCATAACGGACGTCCTTAAGCAGCTTAAAATACTCCCTGTCCCGGTACATCCTTCGTATGCCGGGCATTTCCTTATTGCGGTTCGAGGCAATCAGCCCCGTGCTGTCCATGGTAAAGTATTCCTCGAGACGGTTGAAAGAAGTAAGCTCCTGAAACCCGTCGCATCGGGAGTCCACTGAATCATTTAAGAAACAAAGACTGTTGTGCCTGATTTCCATTTTTGCAAAAAGAGGTGTCTTATCGTTGATGACTACCGCTCTGTTCCTTACATGGGCATTGAGTTCAACACTGAAATATTTAGAGACATTATCGGCAAGCCTTTTCAGGTCAACTTCGTTCTTATTCTTCAGCAGCGAACCCCAGCCGGTAACCATCAGGAAAGTCACGAGCACGGCAATCAGCGCTCCGGTGCAAAATGCCACGCTGACGAAATCGCGCTGCGACATCCTTTCCTTATCGTCACTGAGCACAGGCTTGATCAGGCTCA
>NZ_NKJE01000052.1 GCF_002256285.1 Flavobacterium sp. BFFFF1
TGATGGTTGGTCGTACACCGGAATTCCTTGGGAAGAAAATCGAGGCAAAGGAAATGAAGATCGCCATGATGATCGCCTTGCTTCACCCTTTATTGATTTTGGCAGGAACTGCTCTGGCAAGCCACCTTTATGCGGGAAATCCGGAAGCATACTCGGGATGGCTCGCTAATCCGGGCTACCATGGATTCAGCGAAATGCTCTACGAATTTACATCCTCATCAGCCAATAATGGCAGTGGGTTCGAAGGTTTGGGCGATAACACGCCATTCTGGAATATCGCTACCGGAATCGTGATGTTGCTGGCCCGTTATTTACCAATTATCGGTCCCGTAGCCATTGCAGGGATCCTCGCTACCAAACAATACATTCCTGAAAGCAACGGAACGTTAAAAACAGACACTTCCACATTCGGGCTGCTGGTCTTTGCCGTAATTTTCATCGTGGCGGCGTTGTCTTTCTTCCCTGCCTTAACACTTGGTCCGATCGCTGAATTCTTTTCACTAAAATAACATATCATGAGTACCTCTCAAAACACATCCTTGTTTCAGAAAGATTTGGTGCGCGAAGCTTTCAAACAGTCTTTCATAAAACTCAACCCTAAAATCATGTTCCGCAATCCGGTGATGTTCACCGTTGAAATTGGAACCATCGTCATGTTCTTCGTCTGCGTTTGGATTTTGGCGGGCGAGCACTCGCAGGGCAGTTTTATGTATAACTTCACGATTTTTCTCATCCTGCTGATTACGTTGCTCTTTGCCAATTTTGCCGAAGCCATCGCCGAAGCACGCGGAAAAGCGCAAGCCGACAGCCTAAGGAAAACACGTGAAGAAACCCCCGCCAGGTTAGAAAACGGGCAAATCATCTCTTCCTCACAACTTAAAAAAGGCGACGTCTTTATTTGTGAAGCGGGTGACCTCATTGCCACCGATGGCGAAATCATTGAAGGGCTTGCCACCATAGATGAAAGTGCCATCACCGGAGAAAGCGCTCCTGTCATTCGGGAAGCTGGCGGCGACAAATCGTCTGTAACCGGCGGAACGAAAGTATTATCAGATAAAATCAAGGTGATCGTAACGTCAGAACCCGGCGAAAGCTTCCTTGATAAAATGATTGCGCTCGTTGAAGGTGCGAGCCGCCAGAAAACACCCAATGAGATTGCTTTGACCATCCTATTGGCAGGATTCACGCTGGTATTCATTATCATCGCTGCATTTATATCGTTGTTTGTTTGCCTGATTCCAACTACCATCGGCGGATTGCTTTCTGCCATTGGTATTGCAGGAATGGACCGTGCGCTGCGTGCCAATGTGATTACCAAATCCGGCAAGGCGGTGGAAACGGCCGGGGATATTGACGTATTGTTGTTGGATAAAACCGGCACCATCACCATCGGAAACCGAAAAGCCACAGGATTCTATGCGTCGAAAGGCATTTCACAGCAGGATTTCATCCAATCGGCTGTACTGAGTTCACTTGCCGATGACACACCTGAAGGTAAGAGTATCGTGGAATTGGCTGGTACCGAAGTCGCGCAAAAGTTATCCATCGAAGGAGCCACGCTAATCAAATTTACAGCAGAAACCAGGACATCGGGCGTAGTCCTCAAAGACGGGACCAACATCCGCAAAGGCGCACAGGATGCCGCGAAGCATATTGCTGCGCAGGCAGGCCATGCCTTTCCGGAAGACACTGCGCAAAAGGTCATCGATATCTCTTCAAATGGCGGAACGCCGCTGGTTGTCGTCAAAAATAATGTGGTTCAGGGTGTCATCGAATTACAGGACATCATCAAGACCGGCATGAAGGAGCGTTTTGAGCGCCTGCGTAAAATGGGAATTAAAACCGTTATGGTCACAGGAGACAATCCATTGACAGCCAAATTCATCGCGGAAAAAGCAGGTGTGGACGATTTCATCGCGGAAGCGAAGCCCGAGGACAAAATGAATTACATCAAAAAAGAACAGGCGGAAGGCAGGCTGGTCGCCATGATGGGCGACGGTACGAACGATGCGCCGGCATTGGCCCAGGCAAACGTCGGTGTGGCGATGAACAGCGGTACCCAGGCTGCGAAAGAAGCAGGGAACATGGTCGATCTTGATAATGACCCGACGAAACTGATTGAAATCGTCGAAATCGGGAAGCAGTTGTTAATGACACGCGGAACGCTAACGACATTCTCAATTGCCAATGACGTTGCGAAATACTTCGCGATCATTCCTGCGCTATTCATTACGGCGATTCCCGCGTTACAGGGGTTGAATATCATGAACCTGCACAGCCCGGAAAGCGCTATTCTTTCTGCCGTAATCTTCAATGCCATCATCATCCCATTCCTGATTCCATTGGCATTAAAAGGAGTCGCCTACAAACCAATCGGTGCGTCGGCCTTGTTGAGAAGGAATCTTTTTATCTACGGATTGGGCGGCGTGTTGATTCCGTTTATTGGCATAAAAGCAATCGATTTACTGGTATCAGTATTCATTTAAAATTTATAATTATGAAAGAAAATATCTTACCCGCAATAAGGCTCACGTTATTCTGTGCCTTGTTCTTTTCAGGAGTTTACACACTCAGTATATACGGCATTGCACAGTTTGCTCCTAACAAAGGAAATGGCGAGATCGTAACCGTCAACGGCAGAAACCAACACATCCATGTGGCACAAAATTTCGTCTCAGACAAGTATTTCTGGCCGCGCCCATCCGCAGTAGATTACAATGCTGCCGGCTCGGGTGGAAGCAATAAAGGCATCACCAATCCGGAATATCTTGCAGTGGTAAAAGGTCGTATCGATACCTTCCTGCTCAGGAATCCGCAGGTCAAAAGAAATGAAGTGCCTTCAGATCTGGTAACGGCATCCGGAAGCGGTATCGATCCCGATATCTCCATCCAGGCAGCGAAAGTACAGGCCAAACGGATTGCTGCTACACGCAAATTACCAGAAGATAAAATTCTGGAACTGATCAAAAACCAAACAGAAGCACCTTTACTCGGCATGTTGGGCACCGAAAAAATAAACGTACTCCAATTAAATATCGCATTAGACCAATTGAAATAATAAGCGCTTCAAACCTTTTGTAGTTTTGCAACGGGCGAAGACAAAAAAAATACAGTAATGAAAAAAATAATATTGATCGCCATCGCGGCATTAGGAATTACCCAAACACAAGCACAAGACACAACTGCTGTGGCAAGCCCATTTACCTTTTCAGGGTATGTGGAAACCTATTACAGCTATGATTTCGGTAATCCCGGGAACCATGCGCGCCCGGGATTTTTCTACAGCCACAACAGGCACAACGAACTAAACCTGAATTTAGGATTTGCAAAAGTCAATTACGCCAAAGATAATGTACGCGGAAACCTCGCATTCATGGCAGGTACTTATTCGAATATCAATCTCTCCGCAGAGCCTGAAACACTCAAAAATGTATTTGAAGCCAATGTGGGTATCAAAATTTCCAAAAACCACAACCTTTGGGTCGATGGCGGAATCATGCCGTCGCATATCGGTTTTGAAAGCGCCATCGGTAAAGACTGCGCAAACCTGACACGCAGCATCCTGGCCGATAATTCGCCGTACTACGAAGCGGGTGTAAAAATCGGATACACTTCTAAAAGTGAGAAATGGTATCTCGCCGCAATGTACCTCAATGGCTGGCAGCGCATCCAAAAAATTGACGGCAACCAGACTCCGGCATTCGGGACGCAGATTACGTACAAACCCAATGCGAAAACGGTTTTAAACTGGAGCACCTATGTTGGAAACGAACAGCCGGACGCGATCAGGAAATGGCGCTACTTCAACAATTTTTATGGGCAGTTCAAGATGTCCGAAAAAGTGAACCTTACCGCCGGATTTGATATCGGCGCACAACAGTCAGTAAATGGAAGTAGTGATTATGACATTTGGTACGCACCGGTTGTCATCGCGCAGTACAAACGGGCTGCCAAAATCCAGTTGGCGGCACGCGCGGAATATTATCAGGACAAACAGGGCGTCATTATCGCTACCGGAACGCCAAACGGATTTAAGACTTATGGCTTTTCGGCCAATTTCGATTACCTTCCTGCCGACAATGTAATGTTCAGGATTGAGGCGCGCACGTTAAGCAGTAAGGATGATGTTTTCCTTCGCAACGACAAACCGACAAATAGCAATGTATTTTTAACCACTGCACTGGCAATCTCCTTTTGATGGATAGTGAAAACGAAAATAATGCCCAGCACTTTCTCCATTTAATCCAGAAATCGCGCAAAGGAAAGTTTAAAGTCTACATTGGCATGAGTGCCGGTGTAGGCAAAACTTTTCGTATGCTTCAGGAAGCGCACGCGTTGCTCAAAAGCGGCATCGATGTCAAAATCGGCTACATCGAGACACACTACCGTAAAGAAACCCACGAATTATTGGGAGGACTGCCCCTTATTCCGCGACGGACCATTTTCTATAAAGGCAAGCAGCTCGAGGAAATGGATGTGCCGGCGATCATTAACCTGCGCCCGGAAGTCGTCATCGTCGACGAGCTGGCCCATACCAATATCGAAGGCAGTAAAAACGAAAAGCGTTGGCAGGATGTCGTCGAGATCCTCGAAGCCGGAATCAACGTGATCTCTGCCGTAAACATACAACACATCGAAAGCCTGAACGATGACGTCAAATTCATCACCGGGGTCGAAGTGCAGGAACGCATTCCCGATGATGTCCTGCGCATGGCGGACGAAGTCGTGAATATCGACCTGACCGCCGACGAACTGATTGCGCGCCTCCGCGACGGAAAGATCTATACCGCGGACAAAATCGACACCGCCCTCCGGAATTTCTTCAAAGCGGAACAAATACTGCAGCTACGCGAACTCGCGCTTAAAGAAGTAGCCGGGCAGGTAGTTCGCAAGGTGGAAAGCGAGGTCCCTAAAAATGCCGCGCTTCGCCATGAGAAACTGCTGGCGTGTATCAGCAGCAATGAGCACACGGCCAGGATCGTCATCCGCAAGACCGCCCGTCTGGCAGGATACTACAACAGCAAATGGTACGTCTTATTTGTCGAAACACCACGCGAAAGCAGTGACCGCATTGCGCTCGACAAACAACGGCACCTGATCAACAACTTCAAGCTCGCCGTGCAACTCGGGGCAGAGGTGGTCCGGGTCGAAAACAGGCACATCACCGATTCCATTCTCGAGGTAGCACAGCAAAAACAGATTACAACAGTGTGTATTGGAAAGCCACACCTGAACTTATTTAAAGTAATTTTGTCTACATCAATCTTTAACAGGTTACTGAATAGCCTTTCGTCATCAAATATTGACCTTGTAATCCTTTCGTAATATGAAAATTAAAACCAAATTGAATCTGGGGGTCGGGCTGCTGTTCGTGATGATCATGATTCTGGCCATAACAAGCTCTTTTTATGTGTTCTCGATAAAAAAAGACACGCAAAACATCCTGCAGGCCAATTACATCACCTTAGAGTATTCCCGGAACATGCTCAACGCGCTGGATCACCTGAACGAGGCGCAATCCGTCGCTTTTTTCGAAGGAAATCTAAAGCAACAGCTGGCTAATATTACCGAAAAAGGGGAGGACAAGCCCACATTGGCGCTGGAGCAGAATTTTATGAGGTTAAAAGCCAACCCCGTCGACGAATCCCTGAAAAGCCAGATCCGGCGCAACATTTTTGAGATCATGAAACTCAATATGAACGCCATCAAGCAAAAAAGCGACATCGCAAACCAGACCGCCGAAACGGGAAACATCTGGATTGCAGTCACGGGAACGTTTTGTTTCCTGATCGCTTTCAACCTCCTGATCAACCTTCCAAACAACATCGCCAATCCCATCCGGGAATTGTCCTCAAGCATCCGACAAATTGCAAACAGGAATTATTCGGAACGTGTAAACTTCGGGAACCAGAATGAATTTGGCGACCTTGCCCGCTCCTTCAACACCATGGCGGAGAAACTCGAGGAATACCACAACAGCAACCTGTACAAGCTGTCGTTTGAAAAGAAACGGCTGGAAACCTTAATCAACAATATGAATGATCCCATCATCGGGCTCGACAATGAAGGGGTGATCCTGTTTGTAAACGATGAGGCCCTGCGCATTATGGGGCTGAAATCGGACGAAGCCATCGGCAGGCAGGCCGCGGAACTCGCACAACGGAACGACCTTTTGAAATCGCTGATCGTCAATTCGCTCGAAAGCGACAAACCCCACCCGATGAAGATCTTCGCAAACGGAAAGGAAAGCTACTTTGAGAAAGAAGTCGTCACGATCACCATCAAACCCACGGGGGAAGAGCAAACCATCACCATCGGCGAGGTGATTATCCTAAGGAACATTACGGTGTTTAAGGAACTCGATTTTGCGAAGACCCATTTTATCGCTACTGTATCGCACGAACTGAAAACACCGATCTCTTCCATAAAATTGGGGCTGCAGCTATTGGAAAACAAGCAAACCGGCGCCATCAATCCGGAACAGCAACAGCTCATCGACGGGATTAAAGACGACAGCCAGCGCCTGCTGAAGATTACCGGGGAACTGCTCGAACTGTCGCAACTCGAAACGGGCAACATACAGCTCACGATGGAGAAAACCCCACCATCCGACATCGTGCGCTATGCTGTGGAAGCGGTCAAAGTACAGGCGGAACAAAAACGCATCAGGCTGGTTGTGGACTGCAGCCCGGACTTACCCGAGGTAAAAGCCGATACCGAGAAGACAGCCTGGGTCATGATCAATTTCCTGACCAACGCCCTCCGCTATTCGCCCG
>NZ_NKJE01000053.1 GCF_002256285.1 Flavobacterium sp. BFFFF1
CGTCCAAGGAAGGTCCTCGACGTGAGGTCGCCGATCGAGGTTTTTAAAGAATTAATCCTAAACAAAATTCCGCTTTGATTTATTTGACTATTTTTACTGAAAGTTGCGTTAGAAATTTGAAACCGCCGAAATGACGACCTGGCACAAATTCGAAAACACATGAAACAGGAATGGCTTTTATCAATGATTGAAACAAAAAAGCTAAAACTTAAGTTTGCAGATTTATTGACTCATTATTTAATTGTTTTATTTTGTATGATTCCATTTTTTTTGACTCTATATAGTTTCGTAGAAAAATACATATTACATAATTATACTGGAGTAAGAAGTCCTGAAGAAATGTTAGTCGCATCTTCGATCTTTGGATTAATTGGAATTGCTTTTTTCTTTGTTCAAAAAAGCAAGCTAAAATTCAAAATCATTGAAACTAACTTGTCAAAAGAAAATCTGAAAGAAATTATTAACCGCACCGCTAACGAACTCGAATGGCATACTGAAATAGCAAACGATAAAATTATTGTTGCAAAAACTCATCCTAAATGGTGGACTGGAAGTTGGGGTGAAAGAATTACTATCGTATTTGACAAATCATCAGTAATGATAAATAGCATTTGTGATCCAAGTAAAAAAGCTTCTGTTGCATCGTTTGGAAGAAATAGAAAAAATGTAAATAGATTGCTAGAGAATATATCAACTGCCAGCCGCTAACAGCGGTTTCACGCAATTGCTGCTTTCCTTGTAAAATGTAACCGCTTTTTCCATAACTTCGTTTTGTCCACGCCGAGAATACTCAGTTCCAAAAGCCGCAACTGACGTGAAGCCGCCGGACGTTATAGGAAATGGCTACCGCCGTGTGTATAAATTCGTGCAATCAAATTCTTTATATGAAGTTCAAAAATTTGTGTTTAATTCTAGTACTCTTATATGCTATATCGAGTTGCAACTCAAAATGGGATAATTATAAAGCAACACAAGCCGACAAAATGACTCAAAATAATTTGATTCGCTCCTGGAAAATTAATCAATTAGTCGGCCCTGAAGGCGGTGATAAATTTTTCCTTAACCAATCACAATCGATTTGGGGGAATTTTATTGAATTCAAATCAAATGGAACTTTTGTGAGCTGGTACTCTGCAGATTGCGGAAATGACTGTTTCACAACAAATTTGGGTAAATATCAAATAATTAACGTGCATTATATTCGATTAATCATTACAAAATCCAGTCAGGATGGTGAATGTGAAAAATTTGAAAAATCATTTAACCGAGATTTAGGTTTATATCAAATTTCAAATGTGGCACACGGAATTGATCTAATCAAATTTGACGAATAAATTGCCACTTCCTATAACAGCGGTTTCACGCAATTGCTGCTTTTCGTGTAAAATGAACTTCTTTTTTCCATAACTTCGTTTTGTCCACGCCGAGAATACTCAGCTTCGAAAGCCGCAACTGACGTGAAGCCGCCGGACGTTAACTGCAAGCGTATGAAAAAAACCTTACTAACATTACTTTTTTGTTCGATATTATCTTTTGGTCAAACAACGACTAAATCAAAAGCACATGATAAAAAAATTGATACCGTTACATATTTAAACTCAAAGAGCGACTTTGATTTTGATAAGATAAAGTACGAAAATGCGGTTCTTAAAGAGAGGCTTGAACAAGCTTCCGACACTATCAATAATCAAAATTCAATGGTTAGTGGTTTTTCTGTAATTTATACAATTATTACAATCATAATAGCTCTACTCGGTATAAGTCTTCCGATTCTCACATACTTTTTTGGAATTAGACCTTCTCAAAAAGCGCTTATAGAATTTGAGAAAAACATTGACTCCAAAATGGCAGAATATTTAGAAGAATCCAGAAACAAACAAATTGACCAGGCAATTGAAAATTTATCAGAAGCTGATCAAGAATTAGTTATAAATGCGATAAACTTTTTAAGCATAACAAATCATCAAGGCTTTAAAGAAAATCAGATTTTTAAATTGTTTCATGTCCTAAAAGAAAGTAATCTCGATGATCCAAAGAAAATGGTCATTGCAAATCTACTGTCAAGCAAAAAAAATATATACGCTACAGAATATTTCAAATCTGTACTGCAATTAAAAAATAATTTTAAAAGTGCTGCTATCAAATATTTTGCAAATAATGGCTTAAGTGAAAATGTAAATTTATTTCGTGATTCACTTAAAGAAACTAGTGATCAAAATAAAGAGTTTCATATGATATTGTATTATTGCTCAGGGACGAATATAAATGCGGTTATTTTTTTATTAAATGACAAAGAATTCATTGATATAATTGACAGCGATTTTGCAAACATAATAAAAACAAATATCCAACATGGAATTTCAAGTTTTGCTCAAAGTTATGGGCTGACAGAAAATCAACTTAAAGACACTTATCTTTTCAAGAAATTTAGTAACGCCAGCAGTTAACAGCGGTTTCACGCAATTGCTACTTCCCTTGTAAAATGAACTTCTTTTTTCCATAACTTCGTTTTGTCCAGCCGAGAGTACTCAGTTCCAAATGCCGCAACTGACGTGAAGCCGCCGGACGTTAGCTGTAATTGCTTGACCAAAATTGCGTTATAAACGTGAATTAAATTCAATGAAAGATATACAAAACGAAAGCATTACAAATTTAATACTTTACGCAATACTTTTCTTGGTGTTAGGTTTAGCAACTATTGTTTGGCAACTCCACGATAAAAAAAAGAGTCAAGAAAAAGGCGAATATAGAAACTTGCTTGATGTTTTTAGACTTTGGATTGCGGCGATAGTTTTTATATCGGTTTTTTTAGCTTACGTAATTGAATTATTTAAAAGATTATAAATTTTTAAATCAGCTATTTTATGATTATTAAGCTTTTTTTAATCTTTTTCAATCGTAAAAATGTAGTCTGAAAATTCATTGCAACTACAGCTAACAGCGGTTTCACGCAATTGCTACTTTCCGTGTAAAATGAACTTCTTTTTTCCATAACTTCGTTTCGTCCACGCCGAGAATACTCAGTTCCAAATGCCGCAACTGACGTGAAGCCGCCGGACGTTAGCTGAAATTGCAACGCAGACTCGAAAATAAACACTCCATTAAAACATGAAAAAAAAATTATATCTATTTCTATTTTTTACTTCGACAATAATAGCTCAAAAAAATCCACTGACAATTGAAGATAAATCTTTTGACAACTATAAAAAAGCAGATCTGAAAGGGAAATTTGAATTGAATAAAAGTTATGCCGTGCTGGAAGTTCTGCCTGTTTTAAGTTCTTATCAAACAATTGTAGATGATAAATTTTTGGGAGTAAAAAATTTCGGAACTTTAGTAGCGAAGACTGATTTTAATTCTCAACAAGATATTCAAAAATTAACTTCGAATAATTCTGATTATTGGCGTGCTACGATGGAAATGGAATTACGAAATGAATTAATTCCAGTTACTAAAATTTTTATTCTGGTTTCGCAAGGAGAACTTGATTACGCATTAAAATATTTAGAAATTGTAAGTATGATTTCAGATGATGATACATATGCAAATGCATATTTAACAAATCTTGAGAAAAGATTACAAATATTTAATGACCAACTTACATCGGAAATTCAAATTGGAATCGCTGAGCACGACAAAGGCAATTTTGAAAAGGCCATCTCAATTTACAAGAAAATCTTAAATGATTATCCAAATTCTGCTTGGGCAAATTTCGAGCTATTTTATTCTCAATTCGAACTTAATAACAAAACTGGAAAGAAAGATCTGAACAGTTATGAGAATTGGGACAAGACTAAAACAAATGTTTTTAGTCATAATCCATTGTATAATGTTCAAATGAGTGCTAAAGATGGTAATGAAGCATATCAAATTTATAGACGAAATTCAATAGGCAAATTATTTGAAAATGCTAAAAATAAACTTGAAGATATCTACAAGTATGCTGACATTGCGATGGATTTACAAGCTTATGATTTTGCTGCACAACTGTTTTGGTATGCTTCAAGCTATTTGGAAGCAGAGTCTTCATTATTTAAATATTTATATTGTTTAGAAAAACTTGGAGTGAAGGACTTAAAAAACAATTTCAAAGGTAATTTTGAAAAAGAATTCAAAAAAATAGAACGTGAAAAAGAGAAAGAAGTTATTAAAAGTGAAGTTTACAAATCATACAAAGAATAGCAACTTCAGCTAACAGCGGTTTCACGCAATTGCTACTTCCTTTGTAAAATGAACCACCTTTTTCCATAACTTCGTTCTATCCAGCCGAGAGTACTCAGTTCCAAATGCCGCAACTGACGTGAAGCCGCCGGACGTTAGTGGCAATTTTTCCAAACCAACAGTAAATATTTGACTGATTGAAAAATGACAGAAAGAGATAAATTATTTTTATTTTTTAATAATGAATTTCCTTTCAACAAAGAAGGTTTGGGAGAATTTATTAATTCTTTTGTCTCAAAACATTACTCAAAAGGACATATTTTATTGAAAAACGGAAAAGCTGAAAATGAACTTCGTTTCTTAGACGAAGGTGTTGTGAGAGAATTTTATTCAAATGAAAGTAAAGAAAAAAATATTAATTTCTATTTAGACAGTGAGTTCATTACCGATTTTTATTCTTTCGTATCAGAAAAACCAACAAATAAATATCAAGAATGTATCACAGATATTAAAGTAAGGGTTATTTCAAAAAGTAGTTTTCAAGAATTTCTTTCTAAATATATGTGTGGGAAATTGTTTGTAGATGAAATTTTTCAACGCATTATTGAAAGAAAGGAAAAAGAGTTGATGCGTCAATTTATGAATACAGCAGAAGAAAACTATAATGAATTAATGCAATATAAACCAAATTGGTTACAACAAATTCCTCAATATCATATTGCATCTTATTTGGGAATTACACCCGAAACATTAAGTAGAATTAGAAAGCGAATTTCTTGATTTGAATCAATGGAAACCTCTCATTGTGTAATGACCTTTGTGCTTTCAATTAATTTAAAAAATTAGAACAATGAAAGTACATCATTTGAGAAATGCCACAATGGTATTGCAAACAGCAGACAAGGTAATTCTAATCGACCCAATGCTTGGACAGAAAGGAACAGCAGGACCACCTTTTACGTTATTCCGATTTAAACCAAAGCGTAATCCAATTATAGATTTGCCTAATAATGCAATGGATATTGTTGAAAAATCGACACATTGCTTAATTACACATTTACACCCAGACCATTTAGATAAAGTTGGTGAAAATTTCCTTCGTACAAGACAAATTCCAATTATTTGTAGTGTAAAAGACGCACCTATTTTAAAAAAAAGAGGTTTAAATGTTTTGCAAACAGTTGATTATTGGAAACCAACTGACTTTTTAGGATGCAAAATTCAAGGCATTCCAGCGGTTCACGGTTATGGCTTTGTAGCTAAACCAATGGGGAATGTAATGGGCTTTTACATTGAAATGCCAAATGAAAAATCTATTTATTTAAGTGCTGACACCATATATACAGACGATGTACATAAAACATTAACACAATTAAAACCTGAAATTTCAGTTGTGGCTTGCGGAACTGCTCAACTAGATGTTTTTCAACCTTTATTGATGCGTGTGGACGACATTTTGAAGTTTGTGAAAAATGCCCCAAACCAAGTAATTGCAAATCATTTAGAAGCAGTAAATCACTGTCCTACAACACGACAACAATTAAAAACGGAAGTATCAAAAGTTGGACTTTCTGACAAGGTTTTTATTCCAAATGACGGAGAAAGCAGAACGTATTAATAAAACTGCCACTAACAGCGGTTTCACGCAATTGCTACTTTCCGTGTAAAATGAACCACCTTTTTCCATAACTTCGTTCCGTCCAGCCGAGAATACTCAGCTTCGAAAGCCGCAACTGACGTGAAGCCGCCGGACGTTATGTGTGGTCGCTCCGCTCTCCGAAAGCACGTTTCTCGTTTGTTGAAAAGTTCGGCTTGTGTTTGAGTAGATTTAACTTCTTCCCTATTTTTAACGGCTCAACTTTGTGGTTACGTTGTGTTTGTATCACCGGAAAAATCGTCATTTTTGTTTGCGATTCTTG
>NZ_NKJE01000054.1 GCF_002256285.1 Flavobacterium sp. BFFFF1
TGGTGGTGATACTCCCGGTCGATGTCTCAATCAGGGCCAGCAACAAACTAAAGAATGTCGTCTTCCCGGCACCGTTATTCCCCACGAGGCCAAAGCTCTCGCCCTGATTAATCGTTAAGTTCTCTATTTTCAGCACGCACTGGCCATTGTATGATTTTGACAGATGGTTAACTTGTATCATGATCTTTCTTGTTATGGATTAGTTTTTTTGTTTGTATGCATCCAGCGTCGCATACTTTTCGGATTTGTATATTTTTTCAATCATTGAAAAAACCTTGTCCCTGAAAGCGAAACCAAGTACTCCTGCCGCCGCGACAAAGACAAGTCCGAGATTGGGATTGTAAATTTTTGATCCGGCGAGATAAAGCAACATGGGCAGCAATAATTTTGGTAACGAAATGAGCATTGTTTTGAGGTTGAAGGCTTTCTTATCGCCAAATGCGCCACGGCTGGATGCAAGATCTACAGGCGTCTTTGTAAACGCGCCGCCCAGCAGTACCAGATGGGAATTAAAGCCCATGTTGTAAATTGCACCGACAACAATCATCAAATAAATGTGCAGCCCAAAATAAAGATAAAATGAAGCCAATATCGTAGAAACAGCCGTTGCGATGACGATAAGCCACCACTTGGCATTCAGGTATCCTTTATACGGAATATTCTGTGTCATCATCAACGGATAATAAGAACTGTCCCAGCTGGGTACAAACTGCCCGAAAGTAAAAAGGAATCCGCCGGTAACGAAAATCCCTGCGAACATGTGCATGGCCGGATTATTGTATGCTTCAATTCCGCCTGAGAAAAAAAGAAGTCCATAGAAAAGAAACAATACGCTCATCAAAACAGTTGATTTTGAACGCTTGTTGCGCTTAATGAGCCTGATGTCATTTTTAAGGAATGTCCCGACTGTCCCAAATTGGTTCAGCCAGTCGAATTGTTCTGTTTTTGCTACTGCATGTTTCGCCGCGAGGCCGGCATCCAGGTAGAGGTTTTTCATCAGGTATTTGTGCGTCACGACATAGAGCACCACAAATGCAACCAACGGAACCGCAACCATCCATTGCATGCCAAACAATCCATTGAAGTAAACTGATGTGTACACCGTAATATCAAATAAACCATAATATTGCATGGCAGCAAAACCAGCAGCCAATACCAGAAACAGTATAAATAAATTGTCTTTGTTGTTCAGGATGATATTCAGCAGGTTGTTGATGTAAAACATGCAGGCCAACGACAACAGCCAAAGCAGCGACTGAGTAGCATCATATCCGTTTTTAATCAGCACAATAGTAAACGGCAAAAATAAGAATGCATGAATCAGGTTAAAGAAAGACAGCATCGTCTTGCCGATGGCAAAATTCACAATGACGGGTCGTTTTATCGGCAAAACGAGCATCGGCCTGATGTTCAGCACCGGGATTTTCTGCAGCAACAACCTGATAACCAAATCAAAAATGAAGTAGTAAATCAATATTTTATTGACTGTTTTTAACGGGTCAAGCCCCTGGCTTTGCATCAGCTCAAACCCCCCAATACCCACCAGCAGGAACATTGCAATCATGTACAATGCCATGATTCCCATGAAGATTTTCAGTATTACGTTTGTGGCAAAGGAAGCCGACCTGAAAAAGGACTTCCATTCAAGATAGAGAAATTTTCCAATCATGTTGTTTTCGGTTTTGGGAATGAGTTGCTAAAGTAAGAAAATGTTACACTTCCTGCATTAAATATTCGGGGTACATTTTACCAAGGTATTCTTTGGCCTTCGACGGAATCACATATATCATCACATAGCATACAATCGCGTAGGCAACGATTAGGAAACTGGACACCCACATTGCGATATCGCTTAAAAACACTGCTTTCCTGTAAAACAAATCGATCAGCTGCAACGGGAGGATAAAAAATGAGGTTACACTTCCGTATCCATACATGATTTCTTCAAAAAGCCAGCGTTTTTCTTTTTTTTCGGCTTTTTTGCGCCGCAGCGTGACTTCGATGATCATTTTGAGCAGCAATCCAAATGTAATTACCGCGAAAACTGATGCGAAAACCGCTTCTTTATACGTAATCGATTTCAAAAAATAAAACCCAAAAACAACAGCGCCCAGCGACAATACGATCTTTGGAAGCCTGAAGAATTCCATGAAATGCGCCCAAACCATTTTATGGTATTTCCTGGTGAGTGCACCCTGCCGTTTTTCAACCACATCCATGAACCCGAAAATACCGAATTTCTTAAACTCGGCACTCAGCGCCTGTTCAAAACTCAGATTTGGGTTTTCAGAAATGGCCTGCTCTATGGCATTGGCCAGGTGGTCCACCAGCTCTGACTGCAGGTCATAGTATTCTACATAATGTTGCCTCGTAAAATCAAATAAATATTGGATTTGTGTTTCGTTGAGTTTCATCAAAATTCAAGATTGGGTTTTACTAATGTCTGCATGTTTCTTATAAAAGCTTCCAGTTCTGCAAGCAGGCTTTGCGTTTCGATTGTGCCTTTTGAAGTAAGCCGATAATATTTCCTCGGGCGGTTGTCTACTTTTTCGAATTCCACCTCAAGCAATCCGTCCGCTTCCAGCTTGTGCAGCGCGGGATACAATGCGCCTTCGGTGATATTCAGGTCGCCTGCGGTAATGGCTTTTACCTTTTGGGTAATCTCATAACCGTACATCCTTCCATTTTCCTGCAGCAGCTTCATGATGATGGTGCTGAGGCTGCCTTTATACAACTGTGAGTTTTTCATAATTTCAAATTCGTTTCAAATATACATAAGAATCTTATACATAAAACATTTAGGTATTATAAAATTTCAAGCGGGCTTTCATGAACCTTCTGGGTTTAGTATCTTTGTAAAAAAATAAAATTTCATGTCCTCATTCTATAAATTAAACATTAAAGAAGTTAAAAGGGAAACTGAAAATGCGGTTTCCGTACTTTTTAATGTTCCCGAAGCACTTAAGCCAAATTACCAATATACTGCCGGACAGTACATCAACCTAAAGCTGACACTGGACGGGAATGAAATCCGCCGTGCCTATTCGCTGTGTTCCTCACCTGAGAGCGGGGAGTTGCGTATCGCCGTAAAGTCGGTGAAAAATGGCACTTTTTCACCATTTGCCAATACGTCGTTGAAGGCAGGCGATGTTATTGAAGTGGGAACTCCGGAAGGAAAATTCACTTTTGAACCGCAACCCGGGAAGCAAAAAAATTATGCTGCGTTTGCAGCAGGAAGTGGCATTACTCCGATTATCGGGATTTTGAAATCGGTGCTGGCCAATGAAACCGAAAGTACATTTGTATTGGTGTACGGCAATAAAACCCCTGCTGAAACCATTTTCCACCAGGAATTACATGACTTACAATTGCAATATGTCGGGCGGTTGTTTGTCCATTTTGTGTACAGCCAGGCAAAAATAGAAAATGACCTGTTTGGCCGGATTGAAAAATCGACCGTGAATTTTGTACTGAATAACAAATACAAAAATCTGGTTTTTGATAAATTCTACCTGTGCGGTCCGGAAGAAATGATCAATGTGGTGTCGACTGTACTTAAGGAACACAATGTCCCGGAGAAAGACATCAAATTTGAGCTATTTTCTACGTCGCTGACGAAAGACAACCTCAACAGCCCGCTTGAAGGACATACCAAAATTACGGTCCTTGTGGATGATGAGGAAACTACTTTTGAAATGTCGCAGAAACAGACTTTGCTTGATGCGGCGTTAAAACAAGGGGTAGACGCGCCCTATTCCTGCCAGGGCGGGATTTGCAGCAGCTGCCTCGCGCGGATCACATCCGGCACCGCGGAAATGAAGAAAAATGCCATCCTTACTGACAAGGAAATTGCTGACGGACTCATTCTAACCTGTCAGGCGCACCCGACTTCTGCCTCAATTTATGTCGATTACGACGACGTTTAATTAGAGAACAGCATTAAGACGCAAGCGCAAAGATGGTCAGTTGATTCTGTGTTAAGTATTGAGTATTGGGTATTGAGTATTGAGTACCGCGTCTATTTTCTCCACAATGTCGTCAGGAGAAATTGTCCGCATGGCGTCCTCATAGCCTTCCACTTGCTTATTGCCATAGACTGACGTAGGGATTTTTGGGAATTTTTCCCGGTCTGCTGTCAGCGCATTTTCCATCGTTTGATTAAACGGTAGAAATCCGGCGTACGGATGTGTTGCGCCCCAAAGCGTAATCACTTTGATGCCCAGCATCGCAGCAATGTGCGCATTTCCGGAGTCCATGGAAAGCATCACATCGAGGTTCGCAATAAGCTGCAATTCCTGGCTCAAGTTGATTTTCCCGGCGACAACAGTGATATTCCCTTTTGCTTTTGCGAAAGCATCTAACGATGCCGTTTCATTTTTTCCTCCGAACAGGAAAATTTGGTAAGCACTATTTTCGGAAAGTTTATCGATTACGTGCTGCATTAAATCGGTGGGATAGACTTTCGAATCGTATTGGGCATAAGGTGCCATGCCAATCCATTTGCCATGTTTCTGTCCGGTTAGCGCAAGCAGTTCGCCCGTCAACTGTGGTTTCACAGGAAACTCTGGGTCCGACAACTGCACCGGAAATCCAAGTTGTTGGAAAACCTTCGCGTGTCGCTCAAACATCGTCGGCAGGGGCTTGAAGATTTTGTTATCTGCGCGCATCAATCCTTTTTTTGCCGCCCTGGCTTTATCGACGTACGCGGTTTTTACCCCGATTGCGGCAAAAAGTGTTCGAATGATCTTGGAACGCAGCACGTTGTGTAAATCGGCGAAAGCATCAATCTCCAATCTTTTAAGGTCCCGGAACAACCGAAGCAGGCCCGGAAACCCTTTGTGCCGCTGCTTGTCGTCAAAGGCAAAGAAAGAAAGGTTGGGGATGCCGTCAAAAAAAGGCTTGAAAAAAGACCGTGAAATTACCGTGACCTTAATTTCGGGGTATTGTTTTGAAAATGCGCGTAAAACAGGAACCGTCATGGCTACATCGCCCATAGCGGACAGTCTCATGACGGCAATATGTTTGATTGGTTTCGGCAAGTTATTCGTATTCGGCGCGCTAGCCCGGATGGCAGCGGAAATCCTTTTTAGCGGCTCTCGATACGTTCAGGCAGAACACACAAAAACAAGCTAAAAAGATTGCAGCGGATAGCCGGATTAAGCTCCTGAAATTATTTCTTGTTCTGGTACAACACGGGATTTAGTTCGTCGTCATTGTACATTTTCATCTGTTTGTACACTTTCATAAACTTGTCGCCGTTTTCGATGTCTTTTAAAAGATCATCAATGGCGGTGGAAAGGTCGGAGCGCTGCTCTAAAAGCACATTGAGTTTTTCCTGGCATTTGTCGCGGTGTTCCTGCGAAGCCTCCGCTCGGGTGGCTTCTTCGTTCATGTGGTAAATCTTAAGCGCCAGGATGGAAAGCCTGTCAAACGCCCAGGCCGGACTTTCCGAATTGATTTTCGCGGCATCCTTCACTTTCACGCCGCTGTATTTTTGCAGGAAATAACTGTCGATGTATTCCACCATGTCGGTACGTTCCTGATTTGAGGCATCAATCCTCCTTTTTAGGGTTAATGCAGCCACAGGGTCGATATTCGGGTCACGGATGATGTCTTCAAAATGCCACTGTACGGTATCAATCCAGTTTTTAAGGTACAAAAGGTGTTCGAATTTGTCTTTTGGATAAGGGTTGTTCACCGGCTGGTCCACATCATCAAACTGGTGATAATCTTTGATACTTTGCTCGAAAACCGAATAGGCTAATTTTGAAAACATATTTTTACATTTTAAAAAGCAAAGATACTTTTTATACTTTTACGTTTGGAAAAAAAACGAAAGTCGAAAGTCGAAAGTCTAAAGTCGAAAGTC
>NZ_NKJE01000019.1 GCF_002256285.1 Flavobacterium sp. BFFFF1
ATCATATCGTTGCCGAAAAATACGTTACCGGCTTCAATAAAGATTCCAAAATCCTGGGCTGGTCCATGACCAAAAGCATCACTGCCACGATGTTCGGGGTGCTGCAAAAACAAGGCAAAATGGACATTAATAAGCCGGCGCCCATCGCCGACTGGCAACAGGACAAACGCGCCAAAATCACGATTAACGATTTACTGCACATGAACAGCGGCCTGGAATGGGAAGAAAATTATGAGAAAATCTGCGACGCCACTCCCATGCTTTTCCAGGCTGAAGACATGGGAAAGGTACAGCTGGAAAAGCCAGCGATTTTTGAACCGAACGCCCATTGGAACTACTCCTCGGGAACTACGAATCTGCTGTCGCGTATTTTGCGAAACCAGTTCAAAACCCATCAAGAATACTTAGATTTCTGGTATGGTGCCTTTATTGATAAAATCGGAATGAACTCTATGATTGTCGAAAGCGATATGGCCGGTAATTTCGTCGGATCTTCGTATGGCTGGGCAACGACAAGGGACTGGGCGAAATTTGGTTTGCTTTACCTGCACAAAGGAAACTGGAACGGCGAACAGCTTTTTGACAAAAGCTGGGCCAAATATGTAGCCACGCCAACCCGTGATTCTCATGGCCGATATGGTGCGCATTTCTGGCTGAATGCCGGCGGGAAATATCCTGACGCGCCGAAGGATTTGTATTCCTGCAATGGATTTCAGGGGCAGATGATTTTTATCATTCCGTCAAAAGACCTGGTGATTGTCCGGATGGGTTTAACCGACGATAATACGTTTGATTTTAATAATTTCCTGAAAGGGATTTTGGGGAGTTTTACGACAAATCCCTAGCCCCGCCCCGAAGCGTCGGGAGCAGCGGGCATCCTTTTCCTGCTTCTTTAGCATGAAAAAGATACAGCATACAGCGGGATTAAACTCCTGAAAAAAAAATTACAAATCAAATCCCAGGTTTACGCCCAGCTTTGTCGCGATAATCTTGTTGATGCGCTGCTTCAGTTCCGGGATGCGGACACTTTCAATGACTTCATTCGAAAACGCATACATCAACAATGCCTTGGCTTCTTTCTTTGGGATGCCGCGCGCCTGCATGTAAAACATCGCGTTTTCGTCGAGCTGGCCAATCGTGCAGCCATGCGAACATTTTACATCATCGGCGAAAATCTCGAGTTGCGGTTTGGCGTTGATTGTTGCTTTGTCGCTCAGTAAAATGTTGTTGTTCTGCTGGAACGCATCGGTTTTCTGGGCTTCTTTCTCTACGAAAATCTTACCGTTAAAAACACCTGTCGCGCTGTCATTGAGGATGCATTTGTAATTCTGGTGGCTTTCACAATGCGGTGTCGCGTGGTTGACCAACGTATAATGATCGACCAGTTGCTTGCCGCCGATAATCGTAATGCCCTTTAATGTGCTGTCTATGCCTTCGCCGAAGTGGTAGAAATTCAGGTTATTTCGTGTAATGTTTCCGCCGAAAGAAAACGTATGGACAGCAACGCGCGTCGACCGTTGTTGTGAAATATAGGTATTGTCAATCAGGTTCGCCGACATCAGGTCGTTCTGGATCTTGTAATAATCGACATTGGCATTTGGTTCTGCGAAAATCTCCGTCACTGAATTTGTCAACACCGGATTCTCATACAAGCTTTGGTGCCTTTCGATGATTTGCACCTGCGCATTTTCGCCGACCACAATCAGGTTTCTCGGCTGAACCATTAACGCATTTTCTTTTCCTGTTGAAAAATAAATAATCTCAATCGGTTTTTCAACGACTTTGCTTTTAGGGATGTTGACATATGCGCCCTCGTTGGCGAAAGCCGTGTTCAACGATGTTAACGATTCCTCTCTATTGGCAATTTTATTGAAATATTTTTCGATAACTTCCTTGTATTTCGGCTTATTCAATGCTGATGACATCAAACAAACATCCAGTCCGTCATGGGTCGTGGATGACAAGAACGAGCTGAAAACGCCGTCTACAAAAATGACTTTATAAGTGTCGATTTCGTGCAGGAAATATTTTTTCACCTCACTGAATTCGATTGCATTTTCGCTTTTCGGGAAGACCGAGAAATCATTTTTCAGGATGGAATTCAGCGACGTATATTTCCAGGCTTCCTCTTTTTTGGTCGGGAAACCTTTGTGTTCAAAATTCTTAATGGCCGAAGTGCGGATGTCATGCAGCGCTGAATGCACATCAATCCTTTCTTCGAAGGCCATGAAGGACGATATGAGTTTTTCTTTTAGTTCCATTACGCCTCGATTTCCTGTTTAATCCAATCATACCCTTTTTCCTCGAGTTCGTACGCGAGTTCTTTTCCGCCTGATTTTACGATTTTTCCATCGTATAAAACGTGTACAAAATCAGGAACGATATAATCCAGAAGCCTTTGGTAGTGTGTAATTACAATCACAGCATTGTCGGCACTTTTTAATTTGTTCACCCCGTTGGCAACAATCCTTAATGCATCAATGTCCAGTCCTGAATCGGTTTCATCGAGTATCGCTAATTTTGGCTCCAACATCGCCATTTGGAAAATCTCGTTACGCTTCTTCTCTCCGCCGGAAAATCCTTCGTTTAAAGACCTGGACAAAAATTTGCGGTCGATTTCAAGCAATTCTGATTTCTCACGGATCAGTTTCAACATTTCATTCGCCGGCATTTCGTCTTTGCCGTTCGCTTTACGCGTTTCGTTGATGGCCGTTTTCATGAAATTGGTTACGGACACACCCGGAATTTCAACAGGATACTGAAACACACCTTTGTGCGCGCGCGCTTCCGGAGCCAATTCTGAAATATCTTCGCCATCGAGTAAAATCTGCCCGTCGGTTACTTCGTAATCTTCCTTTCCGGCAATGATTGATGCGAGCGTACTTTTCCCGGCGCCATTCGGCCCCATAATCGCATGCACCTCACCGGCATTGACGGTTAAATTAATTCCTTTTAATATGTCTTTGTCTTCTATTGAAGCTTGGAGGTTTTTGATTTGTAACATGGAAATTTGAAAATTTGAAAAATGAGAGAATTTGAAAATTATCCGACCGAGCCTTCTAATGAAATCTCAAGCAGTTTTTGCGCTTCAACGGCAAATTCCATTGGTAATTTATTGAGAACGTCTTTACTGAAACCATTCACAATCAGCGCGATGGCTTTTTCAGTAGGAATACCGCGCTGGTTGCAATAGAAAACCTGGTCTTCCCCGATTTTGCTGGTTGTAGCCTCGTGCTCTATTTTCGCTGTCGTATTTTTGCTTTCGATATATGGGAAAGTATGTGCGCCGCAGCTGTTACCCATCAATAAGGAATCACATTGTGAAAAGTTCCTGGCATTATCAGCACGTGCGCCAATCTGAACGAGTCCGCGATAGCTGTTCTGGGATTTTCCGGCAGATATTCCTTTGGAGATAATGGTCGATTTGGTGTTTTTACCAAGGTGAATCATCTTTGTACCTGTATCCGCCTGCTGGTAGTTGTTGGTTACCGCAATGGAATAAAATTCACCTACCGAATTGTCGCCTTTCAGCACGCAGGAAGGATATTTCCAGGTTACAGCAGAACCGGTCTCCACTTGCGTCCAGGAGATTTTGGCGTTTTTTTCACACAAGCCACGTTTGGTAACAAAGTTGAACACGCCGCCTTTACCTTCCTTGTTTCCGGGATACCAGTTTTGGACCGTAGAATATTTGATTTCGGCATCATCGAGTGCTATAAGTTCAACAACTGCAGCGTGCAATTGGTTTTCATCACGGCTTGGTGCGGTGCAGCCTTCAAGATAAGAAACATAACTTCCGGCATCAGCGATCACCAAAGTCCGCTCGAACTGTCCTGTTCCGGCCTGATTAATACGGAAATAGGTAGAAAGTTCCATCGGGCAGCGAACGCCTTTTGGAATATAACAGAAAGAACCGTCAGAAAAAACCGCCGAATTCAACGCGGCGTAAAAATTGTCTTTCTGCGGAACGATGGTGCCAAGATATTTTTGCACCAATTCCGGGTGTTCTTTAATCGCCTCCGAAATAGGGCAGAAAATAATGCCTTTTTCAGCTAAAGTCTTTTTGAATGTTGTCGCTACCGAAACCGAATCTACGACAATATCCATAGCGACATTGTTCATCATTTTCTGTTCGTCGATTGAAATCCCTAACTTTTTGTACATCGCCAGCAGTTCAGGATCAACGTCGTCAAGCGTTTTGGAAGGGTCGACTTGTTTTGGCGCGGAATAATATGAAATCGCCTGAAAATCCGGCTTTTCATAATGCACGTTTGCCCATGTTGGCTCCGTCATTTCAACCCAGGCACGGAAGGCCTCAATGCGCCAATCGGTCATCCATTGTGGTTCGTCTTTCTTTTTGGAAATGGCACGAACGATGTCTTCATTCAGCCCAATGGGAAACGTCTCGGATTCTAAGTCTGTGTAAAATCCGTATTCGTACTCTTTATTTTCGAGTTCAATTTTTAAATCGTCCTCTGTGTATTTTGACATATTTTAGTCGAAAGTTGAAAGTCAAAAGTCGAAAGTGGTGACCACTTTGTAATTTAACTTTCTGAATTATTAGTTAACATTTGCCAATCTTTTTGACTTTAGCTCCGTTCGGCTGCGTCGGGGATTTTCTTTATACGTTAGACTAGAGCGAAAACGATTCTCCGCAACCACAAGTCCTGCTGGCGTTTGGGTTATTGAAAACGAAACCTTTGCCATTCAATCCGCCTGAAAACTCTAGAACAGTTCCTGCCAGATAAAGAAACGACTTTTTCTCCACTGCGATGCGTACCTGGTTGTCTTCAAATACCTTATCCGTTTCACCAAGTTCCTTGTCAAATTTCAATTCATAAGACAAACCGCTGCAACCGCCGCTTTTCACGCCTACCCTGACATAATCTTTCGCCGCATCAAAACCATCGTCTTTCATCATCTCAACGATTTTTCTGCTGGCAGAGTCTGATACTTTTATCATCGCTAATTATATTTTGTCTAAATTAATGTGCAAAGATATTACATTTAAAACTTTTTGCCCTATCGGCTAACATTTTTATAACGAATACAAGCATAGAATTTGGTTATGCTTTCGCAATTGAAATATAGATTTACTAAATTGCGGGGGTCTTTTGAGACTTTAGAAAACTTTAAACTTTAAACCAAAATGAAGTTATATCCAATCGAAGCCGGAAATTTTAAACTTGATGGCGGCGCGATGTTTGGCGTAGTGCCAAAAACCATCTGGAACAAAACCAATCCAGCGGATACAAACAACCTGATAGATATTGCGGCGCGCTGTTTACTTATCGAAGACGGCGACCGTTTGATCCTGATTGACACCGGAATGGGCGAGAAGCAATCGGAGAAATTTTTTGGCTATTATTCGCTTTGGGGCACCCATTCATTAGACAAATCATTGGCGAAATATGGCTTCCATCGCGACGATATTACCGATGTTTTCATGACACACCTTCATTTTGACCATTGTGGCGGTAGTGTCCAATGGAATAAAGACCGGAGCGGCTATGAACCGGCTTTCAAAAATGCAAAGTTCTGGTCAAACGAAAACCACTGGCAATGGGCCACGAAACCAAATCCCCGGGAAAAGGCTTCGTTTTTACCTGAAAACATCTTGCCGATGCAGGAAAGCGGGCAGCTGCACTTCATTCAAAAGCCGGAAAATGATTTCGTAGCCGACTCGGAATTGGGGTTTGGGATATTTTTTGCGGATGGCCACACTGAAAAAATGATGCTTCCGCAGATAAAATACAACGGTATTACAATTTGCTTTCCAGCTGATTTGTTGCCTACTGCGGGGCACATTCCGCTTCCTTATGTAATGGGTTATGATACCCGGCCTTTAATGACCATGCCTGAAAAAGAAAAATTTCTGAAAACAGCCGCCGACAATCATTACTATCTATTTCTTGAACACGATGCCCATAACGAGATTATTACTGTTGAAAACACGGAAAAAGGCGTCCGGCTGAAAGAAGTTTTTAAATGCGATGATTTGCTGTAACCTATTTAGTTTGCACATGCTATTATAGCTGGTACGCTTGAAGACCTATTGATTTCCCCGAAAAGAAACAATTCCTGAAAACGCTTTTCTGAGGACGCGACCGCAGAGGCCTTGCGGGTCATCGTAAAACAACTAAACCTTCGCTAAAAGAAAGTTAATTGTTAATCGGAAATGCTATTCTTGAATTACTTTTGAGCCGTTTCAAAAAATTATTTTCCATATGAAAACATTGAAGTCATTCTGGCTTTTAGCCTTTTCGCTCGCGCTGGCACTACCTGCGTCAGCACAAACTCCGACAAAATACTTTGGTAAAAAAAGTCCGCTTGCTGAAACGGAGCTGCAAAGATGGAGCCATCTTGATCTCGTTAAAGATAGTGTGCCGGGAATGAGTGTTGACCGGGCTTACGCGCAACTTTTAAAAAATAAAAAAGGAAAGCCCGTAATTGTAGGCATCGTTGATTCAGGAGTCGATATCGAACACAACGACCTGAAAAATGTCATCTGGACAAACAAAAAGGAAATACCGGGAAACGGAATTGACGATGATAAAAATGGTTATGTCGATGATATCCATGGCTGGAATTTCCTTGGAAATGCCGTCAACGAGAATCTCGAAATGACCCGAATTGTACGTGCTGGTGACGATGGGTCTCAGACCTATAAAGATGCAAAAGCGGAATTGGATGGAAAAATAAAAAAGGCAAACGCGCTAAAACCTACCGCCGACATGCTTTATGCCGCCCACAAGATCGTGAGCGAATACCTGAAGAAAGACAATTACACGATTGACGACCTCAAAAGCATTCAGACTACAGACCCCGCGTTGAACAGAAGTATCAGAACAATGATTGGCATGGCGCGTCAGTCGGGACCTGGATTTGTTAGTGAGGTCACCGAATATAGAAAATACGTATATGACCAGCTTGACTATAACCTGAATACCAATTTCGACGGAAGAAAAGTAGTTGGAGATGACCCAAACAACATAAAAGAAAAGTCATATGGGAACAACATTGTTTATGGTCCCGACAAGGAAGAAGCACTGCACGGAACCCATGTTGCCGGCATTATCGCGCAGGAACGGGGCAATGGATTAGGCGGTGATGGCATTGCTAATAATGTTCAGATCATGGCAGTACGCGCGGTTCCTAATGGTGACGAATATGACAAAGACATCGCCCTTGCGATTCGCTACGCTGTTGACAACGGCGCGAAGGTGATCAACGGCAGTTTCGGAAAAAGCTATTCTCCGCACAAAGAATGGGTTTACGACGCGATAAGATATGCTGAGAAAAAAGATGTGCTGATTGTCCACGCCGCCGGAAATGATTCTGAAGACATCGATGTAGAAAGCAACTTTCCGAATGATTCTAAAGACAACAAAACCGAATATGCTGACAATGTCCTGACAATCGGGGCAATCGACGTAACCTATGGCGATAAACTTGTAGCTGACTTTTCGAATTACGGAAAGACAAACGTCGATGTGTTCGCACCTGGAGTTCAAATTTATGCGACCGTGCCAAACAACAAGTTCAAATTCGAACAGGGGACGTCAATGGCTGCTCCAAATGTTGCGGGAGTTGCAGCGCTAATCCGTTCTTACTACCCTGGACTCTCTGCGAAACAGGTAAAACACATCATCATGGATTCCGGAACAGCAATCGATGAGGACGTAAATGTTGGTACAGACGGGGATAAAAAGCCATTTTCTTCTTTGTCGAAATCCGGAAAGATCGTAAACGCATATAACGCGCTGATCATGGCAGCAAAATTATCAAAAGGAAAGGCTAAAAAGCTAAATGGCTAGACGGCAACTAATGTAACCATGAGGAAGCCTGCAAATATTTTTTATATATTGGCAGGCTTATTCGTTTTATCTAATTCGCAGCTAATGAAAAAAGAAATCATTTTCGCCATCTTATGGCTCACCGTAATTAATACCTACGCACAAAAAAATTCGGGCTACTGGCAACAGCACGTCAATTACAAGATGGACGTATTCATGGACGTTTCCAATTACAATTACAAAGGTTCGCAAAAACTGGTGTATACCAACAACTCGCCAGACACCCTAAAACGCGTATTTTTCCATTTGTATCCTAATGCTTTCCAACCGGGCAGCGAAATGGACGCACGCATTCAGAACATCAAGGACCCCGATGGCCGTATGGTGATCAAAACTAAGGTCGACGGCAACGAAATAAAAACGAGCCGCATTAAGAACCTGAAGTCGGATGAAATCGGATTTTTAAATGTGACTGATTTTAAACAGGATGGTAAAGCTGCCTCGGCAAAAACCGTCGGCACAATTCTCGAAGTCACACTGGCAAAGCCTATTCTACCCCATAAAAAGACAACATTTACCTTAAATTTTAACGGCCAGGTTCCGGTACAAATCAGGCGTTCCGGCCGCAATAATGCCGAAGGCGTCGAATTATCCATGTCGCAGTGGTATCCAAAAATCGCCGAATTTGACTTTGAAGGCTGGCATGCAGATCCTTACATTGCACGCGAGTTCCACGGCGTTTGGGGCGATTTTGACGTAAAAATCACCATCGATAAAAATTATATTTTAGGAGGAACGGGTTACCTTCAAAATCCAAATGAAATTGGTTATGGTTATGAAGAAAAAGGAAAAAAAATAAAAAGGCCAAATACCCCAACATTGACCTGGCATTTTAAAGCGCCAATGGTACATGATTTTACCTGGGCCGCCGATAAAGATTACATCCATGACATCGCGCAGGTCCCAAATGGCGCCACGATTCATTTTCTTTATAAAAACAATCCGAAAATCATCGAAAACTGGAAAAAACTACAGCCAGAAACGGTCAAAGTGATGGAGTTTTACAATGATTTTGTTGGGAAATACCCTTACAAACAATACGCTGTAATCCAGGGCGGCGACGGCGGGATGGAATATGCAATGTGTACCCTGATTTTAGGCGAAGGGAAATTCGACGGGCTATTAGGGGTCACCACACACGAACTCGGCCACTCCTGGTTTCAGCACATCCTCGCATCAAACGAAAGCAAGCATGGCTGGATGGACGAGGGATTCACATCGTTTATTGAAGACAGCGCGTTAAATATGCTGGCGGCTAAACCGGTTGACAATCCGTTCCTACCGTCATACAACAGCTATATCAACATGGCCAATTCAGGAAAAGAACAGCCGCAGTCAACCCACTCAGACCGATTTGACGAAAACCGTGTTTACAGCATCACCTCCTACAGCAAAGGCGAAGTATTTCTCGCGCAATTGGGATACCTTATTGGTAAGTCAAATCTCGAAAAAACGTTAAAAAAATATTTTGCGGATTTTAAATTTAAGCACCCCACTCCAAACGACATCAAACGCACTGCGGAGCGCGTATCAGGAGCCAATCTGGACTGGTATCTCACCGATTGGACAGCAACCACAAACACGATTGACTATGGTATAAAAGAGGTAAGGGACCTAAACGGATCTACTTCTATTTCCTTGGAAAGGATTGGCAGAATGCCTATGCCGATAGACCTCACTGTAACTTACATTGATGGAAGGACAGAGAATTTCTATATTCCGCTGCGAATGATGAGTTTTACGAAAGAAAATGAAACTCCTTTGGTTAAACGAACCACGCTGCCTGACTGGGCATGGGCCTATCCCACCTTTGAATTTGAAATCCCCGCCGCTAAAAACACTATAAAAAAGATTGAAATTGACCCTACCGGATTTATGGCCGACATCAAACGTGAAAACAATATTTATGAACTGAAGTAGACTTCATTCGTAGCCTAAAAAAAACTCCCAGTGCACATTGGGAGTTTTTTTCTTTAATGCCAGCGCATTAAAATATATAGTTATTCGCTTTTTCCGGCAGTTGTTTCTTCAACTCGCGAATAGTGCTTCCTTTTCCATATTCCAAAGATAACACATTGGTTTCCAATTATATTTTCACAATTCCAATCAATATTTATAGGATTTAACACCCGTTTTTGGTTTTACATTTCACATCAAAAGCTTATCAAAGAGAAATTTTGAAAAAACGAAGACCTTAAATCACTAGTTTTATTCGTTGTAACCAATACCATAATCATGCGCCATTTTGCTTTCCTGCTTTTATTCGTTCCCGCTACGCTTTTTTCCCAGATTTATAAGAATCCTAAGGCTTCCGAAGATGACCGTGCCAACGACCTGCTTTCGAGGATGACACTTGAAGAAAAAATCGATTACATCGGCGGTTACAAGGATTTCTACATCCGTGGCATGGCAAGATTTGGCCTTCCCGAAATTAAAATGACGGATGGACCAGTCGGAACACGAAATTACGGCCCAACTACCGCCTACCCTGCCTCCATTTTAGCCTCAGCAACCTGGGACACTACGTTGGCCTACCGTTTTGGCGAGGCGCTGGGAAAAGACGCCAGGGAACGCGGCGTACACATTCTACTGGCGCCCGGCGTGAATATTTACCGGTCGCCCATGAACGGCAGAAACTTCGAATACCTTGGCGAAGACCCATTCCTTTCCGGAAAGATGGCCTCCAACTATATTCAGGGCGTGCAAAGCCAGCACGTTGTGGCGACGGTTAAACATTTTGCAGCCAACAACCAGGAGTGGGACAGGAATAATGTGAGCTCTGACATGGATGAACGCACCTTACGTGAAATATACCTCCCTGCATTTAAGATGGCGGTTCAGGAAGGAAAAGCCGGTGCAGTGATGAACAGTTACAATCTTGTAAATGGCCAACATGCCACGCAGAACGGCCACCTGAACAATGACATCCTTAAAGGCGAGTGGCAATTTGATGGCATGCTGATGTCTGACTGGGTGGCCACATATGACGGTGTTGGCGCGGCGAGTGGTGGCCTGGACCTGGAAATGCCTTCAGGCGCGTTCATGAATAGGGAATCGCTTTTGCCTGCCATTAAGTCCGGAAAGATTCCGGAATCTGTTATTGATGATAAAGTCAGACGGATTTTAAGGATCATTTTCCGTTTTGGATTTTATGACAATGCCTATGTCGCGTCCGAAACAAAACCAAATGCTGAAAATGCACAGGTCACCCTGGATCTTGCCCGAAACGGAATCGTGTTGTTAAAAAACGACTCAGCCATACTTCCGCTGAAAAAAAGCATAAAAAGCATCGCTGTGATTGGTCCGAATGCAAAGCAATGTGTCGCCGGCGGTGGAAGTTCATACACCACGCCTTTTGAGTGCGTTTCATTGCTTGACGGCATCACAAAATATGACAAGTCTATCAGCGTAAAGTATTTTGCCGGGGCCGTCCCGCCGATGGAAGAGTACATCACACAGTCGCCTTTATTTATTAGTGCCGATTCTAAAACAAAAGGCTTAAAAGCAGAATATTTCCTAAACCAGAATCTGAGCGGCTTGCCTTTTCTGAAAAGGAATGAAGCCGAAATAAACCACAATTGGAGTGATGCCACAAAGGATGAAGGCATTCCCGCAGACCACTTTTCTGCGCGTTACACCGGTACTATCCGCCCGGAAAAAACCGCGGTCTATAAACTTGCAGTACGTGGAGATGACGGCTATAATCTTTTTGTCGATGGTAAAACAGTGATTGATATGTGGGCAGATCATGCGTCCACTTTGAAAACTGTCGAGCTGTCACTCGAAGCCGGAAAAACCTATGATGTCAAACTTGAGTATTACGAGAATGCCGGCGACGCACAAATTGAATTTGCCGTGTATCATGAAGTAATTGATTTCACTGAAGCTGAAAAAATGGCTGCTTCCGCAGATGTTGCTATCGTATCGGTTGGATTCGACAACAATTCTGAAGGCGAAGGATTTGACCGCAGTTTTGAGCTGCCGCCCTATCAGGAAGAATTAATTAATGTTGTTGCTAAGGCGAATCCGAATACCATCGTTGTGCTGAATGCTGGCGGAAATGTGTACATGCAAACCTGGCTGCCCCATGTAAAAGGACTGCTACATGCTTGGTTTCCGGGTCAGGAAGGCGGCACTGCGGTTGCAGAAATCCTTTTCGGCAAGACAAATCCGTCCGGGAAATTACCGGCAAGCTTTGAAAAAAAGTGGGAAGACAACCCAACGTATAACAACTATCATGATCCGGATGGTGATAAAAAGGTGTTTTACGGCGAAGGGCTGAACATTGGTTACCGTTATTTTGATCGGGCGGCGGTAAAACCGGAATTTCCGTTCGGATTCGGGCTTTCGTACACCACTTTTGCTTATTCTAACCTAAAGATAACGGGTTCAGGAACAACCTTTACGGTTACATTTAACATTAAGAATACCGGGGAAATCGCCGGAGCCGAATCAGCTCAGGTATATGTACACCAAAATGTGTCGCCGGTCGAACGTCCGTTTAAAGAACTGAAAGGTTTTGCAAAAGTGTTCCTGAAAGCCGGCGAAAGCAAAACCGTCTCTGTAACATTAGACGCAAACGCATTCTCTTATTTTAAAACCGAAAAAAATGCATTCGGGTATGACGCCGGAAAATTTAATGTCTTAGTCGGTGCCTCTTCCGAAGACATCAGGCTGGAAGAAACGATTCAGGTGAAATAAAACGCCTGAAACAAAAGCGTTGGTTTTGCGTTTTGGAATCAGTGTAAAAAAAGCAATAATTTCCTGTTTTAAAATCGGATTTTGTAGCTTTACAACCTGTAAAAAGACCCAAAATGAAATTATTGAAATCTTTCGCTGTCTGTTTATTTTTAGTGTTGGCAACCCAAAACACCGTCGCACAAACCTATCGGTTTAAGGCCACAAGTTTCAGCCTGGTTGAAAAAAACGAAGACGGTACCTGGGGAAAGTGGACCGAGCCTGAGGAATCAACCGTTGTCATCACGCTCGACGGAAAAAAAGACCGGATCGTTATTGGCTCCAAAGAGCTCCAGGTTTATAAAATCATGAGCTATGGTGAAAAAATCGTCAGCGGTGACGACGAAACGATTCCGTTAAACTGCATGATGCTGGATGGAAGGGCTTGTACGATTTTGATCATCACCCGAAAAAGTCAGGGAAACCGCAAGCAATTTTATGTCAATTTCGAAGACGTGAAATTCGTTTACAATGTGTATGTGAACTGATTAAAGCGGGACTGCAACTCCGAATTCTACATTCGCGGTATTGAATCCGGCGTTGGAACTCTGGAGCCCGGCATTTGAAATATGCCTCAAATTCGGCCGGAAATCCACACTGAATTTTTTAAATTTATAAGACATTCCCAGGGAGAACACGTCCGAGAAAGCGAAACCTTTGGAAAGCCTTTCCGTTTCTGTATCGGTAATCATCGGTCCGACGCTTCCCATGGCATACACATTGAATTTTGGTGTAACCTTGTAGCGCACCTGGAATCCCACGCCAAGCACATACTCGCGAATGTCTTTTAACTTCGTAAAAGCTTCCCTTTTTTCCTCAAAATCCGGCTCATCAGGTGTTACAAAATATAAATTTAACAGCTGGTGTGTGGCAAAATTGATTTCAGGCTGCAGTACAATCACATAGGTGAAATGTTTTGTTTCGCTCAATTGCCAATATAACTGCCCTTTGATATAATGATTAGTGTAAGTATAATCTGTGTTTTTAATTTCATCTCCGAATCCGTAATTTAATCCTACCTGCATCGGGTGTTTTTTATTTTCCTGTGAAAAAACGCTAACTGAAATAAAAATCGACAGCAATAAAAATCGAAATTGTTGATGCATATTATGGGTTTATTGGTGGTCCGGATAAAAGTACTTAAATTTTAAACACGATCGTAAACATGGTTTTGTAACTTTGAGCCATAAAAAATATTTCATGGATTTCAGCTATCCGAAGAAGGAAAAACTCAAAAGCAGGACGACGATAGATTTGCTGTTTTCGGAAGGGAAGTCGGTATCAAAATATCCGCTGCGGCTGGTATACATTCCGATAAATGCTGTTGATGGGAGTGAACCATTGTTTAGCGCCGGGGTATCGGTTGGCAAAAAATATTTTAAAAAAGCGGTAGACCGCAATTACTACAAACGCGTTTTGAGGGAAACATATCGTTTAAACAAACACATCCTTACTGAAAACCTGAAAACTCCTTATGCTTTTATGCTTTTTTACCAGACGAAGGACAAGCTCGATTACCATCAGATCAATGTGAAGATGGTTCAATTGCTGGAAAAATTCCACGCGCAGGTAGATCCCGGCACTCAAAATTCTCAGACGTAATAATACCGTCTCTTT
The DNA here is from genome assembly GCF_002256285.1 of Flavobacterium sp. BFFFF1. Classification (GTDB taxonomy): domain Bacteria; phylum Bacteroidota; class Bacteroidia; order Flavobacteriales; family Flavobacteriaceae; genus Flavobacterium. The sequence continues at coordinate 14,211 of NZ_NKJE01000019.1, forward strand.
TTCGTTATTAAATACCTCAAATTAATGGCACCTGCCTCTTTTATTTGGTGTTTTATTACTATTTTAGTCGCCCCTGATCTTCTTCCGGAAGACTTTTGGATAACAATTAACTTGCTTACATAAAATGCGTAAATATTTTAAAAGAAAATATGTCCTCACGGTTGTTGCAGCTGGATTTCTTTACATTGGCGCGAGTTTCAAAGATGACTTTTTTGAAATTGCAAAACAGATAGAAATTTTTACTGAGGTTTTCAAAACAGTCAACATGAATTATGTTGATGAGACCAACCCTGGTGAAATGATGGATAAAGCCATCAAAACCATGCTTGCCGACCTCGATCCGTACACCAATTATTTTAATGAGCAGGATGTGCTTAAATTTAAGATCAACAGCACGGGCGAATATACGGGCATTGGCGCCATCATAACAAGAAAAAATGGCCACGTCATTATTAAAGAACCTTACAAAGGTTATCCCGCTGACAAAGCCGGATTAAAGGCAGGAGACGAAATTGTGCAGATTGGTGACATCATGCTCGCCGATTACAAGGATGATGCATCACAGTTGCTAAAGGGCAGTAAGAATGCGAAATTCGATATCAAATTTAAACGACAGGGAAAAATCAATTCAACGCAATTGGTGCTTGATGAAGTCGACATCAAAGCGGTACCTTATTTCGGAAAAATAGATGACAAAACCGGCTATATTGTGCTTTCACAATTCAATAAGAAAGCATCATACGAAACCAAAGAAGCCCTCGAACAGCTGAAGCGCGATGGTGCACAGCGGATTGTGTTGGATTTAAGAGGCAACCCTGGAGGACTGTTGGGCGAAGCCGTGAACATCTGCAATTTATTTGTGCCTAAAAACGAAGTGATCGTCACGACAAAATCGAAAGTTGAGAAACACAACAACATCTACAAGACTTCGAAAGACCCGGTAGATCTTGACATTCCTTTGGTCGTCATTGTTGACGGTAAAAGCGCGTCGGCATCTGAAATCGTTTCCGGCGCTTTGCAGGATCTTGACCGCGCAGTGATTATTGGCAGCAGGAGTTTTGGAAAAGGACTCGTACAAAGGCCTATTGACCTCACCTACGGCACCCAGGTGAAAGTAACGATTTCCCGTTATTACACGCCTTCCGGCAGGTGTATCCAGGCTTTGGATTACAGCCATAAGGATGCTGACGGCAAAGCCATCCGTACCGATGCTTCCAAATACAACGCTTTTAAGACCCGGAAAGGCAGGACGGTTTATGACGGAGGCGGAATCCAGCCTGACGTTGAGCTTGACGAAACCAAACTCAGCGCCATTACACAGGCATTGCAGAAGAATGATGCGATTTTCGACTATGTTACCGCGTATTACTATAAAAACCCAAATCCCGGCGATAAAATCCCGACGCTTACGGATAGTGACTATGCCGATTTTAAACAATTTCTGAAAGCTCAGAAAATCACCTATGAAACTGAGACTGAAATTGCACTGAAAAAGACCCTGGAAGCAGCAAAGAAGGAAAAGCTTGATGAGAGCATTACCGCAGAATACCAACAATTGCTGGCCTCGTTACAGAAATCAGAAGACGCACAACTGACACTTTACCAGAAAGAAATCAGGAAACTTATCCTTGACGAAATCATTATGCGCTACCAGTACAAAGAAGGTTTGTACCAATATTACACCAAAAATAATTCCGAAATAAAGAAAGCAGTAGCCCTTTTGGACAACACATCGGAGTATAATAAAATACTGAAAAAATAATGCTGAAGGTTTTAAGGTTGCTTCCGTTTTTTATTTTCGCTACAATCCATGCCCAGGAAGAAGTTGTCCAGTCTGTTTATTTTCAGAGCAGCAAATACAATTTAAATGAAAAGCAGGCCAAAGAAGTGGTGGATTTCATCAAAAAAACCGATTCGACACGCATCGAATCCGTTCAGATTTTCGGTTATACCGACGATTTAGGTAAGGAATCTTACAACAGGAAACTCTCGACAAACAGAGCCAATACGATTAGGGATAAGCTTATTGAGCAAGGCATCAAAAATAAGATTATTGTAACAATAGAAGGCAAAGGCCGCATCCTTATCGATGATGATATTGTCGATAATTTACCGGAAGTGCGCTCTAAAAACCGGCGCGTCGATGTCGTTTTAAACCTTAAACCGTTGCCGGCAATAGAACTTCCGGGTTTCTTTACGACCATCCAGAAAAAACACGTCATCGGAGATCATATTTATCTGGAGAACCTACTGTTCGAACGCGGCAGCAGCAAGCTTACGTTTAAATCGAAAACCGACCTTGATAAATTGGCAAAGTTACTATTGAAGTACAAGAATCTGGAATTTGAGATTCAAGGGCACGTTTGCTGTACACCACCCTACCAAAAAGAAGCGATCGACCGTGATACTAAGAAACGGCAGCTTTCCCAAAATCGTGCAGAAAGCGTCTATAAGTACCTAATTTTGAAGAAAATTGCCAAAACACGGATGACTTTCAAGGGGTATGGAAATACCGTTCCACTCGGTAAAGGCCAGGAATATGACCGTCGGGTTGAATTGGTAATCACCAAAATCTGATGCGCGCCGCCACGCTCTTACTGTTATTTATTTTCATGACGTCTTCTGCGCAGGAGCAGGCTGAATTATCGGTTTACTTTGATTCGGGCAGCCATTCCCTGTCGCTTCAGGAAAGTGAAAAGATAAAATCCTTTTTTACCTCAGACACAATTTCCATCAACAATATCGCTGTAAGTGGGTATTGTGATGACATCGGGAACGGGGCAGACAATCTTTTGTTATCAGAAAAACGGGCAGCAACAGTGTCAGAATATATTTTGTCATTGACCGATAGCGCAGGGCTTGAGCAATCCGGTAAAGGAGAGTTGCCTTTAACGCCATCCGCAAACGCCGATCACCAACGTGAACTCCATCGAAAAACAGTAATAAATGTTTCTTACTCAATAAAACCCAAAACAGCTGTCGTTGTTTCACCGCCAAAAGATGAAGTTGACCACTATATTGGGTATAAGGAATTAACCGAACCATTGGCCGAGGGTGATAAATTAATCCTTCGGCGGTTACAATTTATCAGTAGCACGACGACATTTGAATCACCAGAAATTGCTGAGTCCGAATTGAACGAATTCGTGGACTATCTAAAAAGAAACCCACAGACACGTTTCGAAATTCAGGGCCACGTTTGCTGCATTACAAAATCATTTTTTGACGCCCGTGATATTTACACCGGCAAAAACAACCTTTCAGCAGCAAGGGCGAAAAGGATTTATGACTATTTTATCGAAAAAGGGATTGCTGCATCAAGAATGACCTATCAGGGATTTGGGCGGAAATTCCCGAGGGAAGGCGTGCAGGAACGGATGAATAAAAGGGTTGAAATAATCATCACACAAATCTAGCCGCGGACCATCCGGATATGCGGAATATCATCTTCAAGATACACGTCGCTAATGGCCCTGAAACCGTTGTTCTCATAAAATCTTTGCAGATATAACTGCGCAGAAATCATGATCTTATTGTCGCTGAAGTATTTCGAAATTCCAGCGATGGATGCTTCCATTAATGGATAACCCCATTTCCGATCGCGGTATTCCTGGTCAATTACGACTCTTCCTATCGATGCCCATTCAAAATAGTCTCCCGCTTTAAACAAACGCGAATGCGCGACAATTTTCCCATTGTACGCACCAATTACATGGAGTGCCTTTTGGTCTTTGTTATCAAGGTCCTGGTAAATACAATTTTGTTCGATAATGAAAACCGACTCCCGAAGGCGAAGCAATTGGTAAAGTTCGGACACGGAGAGTGTATCAAACGCCTTAATGGTGAATTGTAAATCCATACTTTTTATTTTTCGCATAAAAAAACCCTGATAAATTGACTCTACCAGGGTTTCCTCTATATTTTAATCGAATTAACCGTTGATTTTAAGTTTCATTCCCGGCCTTAAATTGTTACCGCTGATGCCGTTCCATTTCTTGATGTCGGAAACGGTAACACCAGGATACTTTTGTGCAATGGTAAAAAGTGAATCGCCTTTCTTAACAAGGTAATGACTTTGCCTGATCGCATTTTCCTTTTTTACCCTCGCAGCCACCTGGTTGTCATCAGACTCTATTTTCATAATGGTTAACTTACTGCCCAATTGCACATTGCTATCAGTCATGTTGTTCCATTCCTGAAGCTGCGCTACGGTTACGCCATTCTTTTTTGCGATAGCGCCCAGGTTGTCCCCTTTCTGCACGACGTAATATGTCGGGGTCATTCCAGCCGACTCTTCCTTAAGGTCCTCGACAGCCTTCCTGTTGATCTTAAGTTTTGTATCGAGCAACACATTGGTATCTTCCATATTGTTCCAGTCTTTCAACTCGGCAATAGTCACACCGTATTTTTTTGCAATGGTACTCAGGTTATCCCCTTTCTGCACGGTGTAAAACTCTGGTGTCTCCGTCGACTCAGCCGCCTTAGGCTCTCGTTGTGAGGCAGCGACTGTTTTTTCTTCCTTCGCTGCAGCCAACTTCGTCTCTTTCTTCACATTAGCCGCAATGGCTTCATTTTCTGAAACGACGATCCTTAATTTCCTTCCGAGTGGTGCGTTATTACTTTTCAGCCTGTTCCATCGCTTAATATCCGAAACCGTCACACCATATTTCGAAGAAATTTCACTTAAATTATCCCCTCTCCTTACGGTATGGTATTTGGTGCGGGATCTGGGCGTCATCGTAGAATCTGCGGAAGCGATTGCTGTAGAATCCCTGGAAGTATTCATGCGGATACGATCAATGAATGGCCTTTCGCGTTTTTCATTTTCATGTGTCACGTAGGCATAGACTTTATCTTCATTAGAAGCAAACATTGCAATCTTCTCCGCAGGCAACCTCAGGAAGTGACTTACATTAGCATAATAAGGTATCACGTTCATCTTATACGAAGGGTTCAGCAATTGCAATTGCGCTACGGGAACATCCAAGAGATCAGACAACTGCTTGAAAGTAATCTGCTGTTTAATCATAATGGTGTCTGTGGCAAAATGCTTGATTATGGCGCGATTAGGAACAATTCCGTGTTCTTTATGGTACGTATAAATGTACATCGTTGCCAAGAATGCCGGCACATATCCCTGCGTTTCCTTCGGAAGGTTTTTCCGGATATTCCAAAAATTCTGTTGGCCTCCGGAACGGCGTATGGCTTTGGCCACATTTCCTGGTCCGGAATTGTAAGACGCTAAAACGAGGTCCCAATCGCCAAAGATCTTATACATATTGCTCATGTATTGCGCCGCCGCATCACTTGCCTTCTGCGGATCGCTTCTTTCGTCTACATACGAATCAATGTTCAGGTTGTACTGTTTCCCAGTTTGGTACATGAATTGCCATAATCCGGTTGCTCCAACACGGGAAACGGCTTTTGGATTCAACGCCGACTCGACGATCGCAAGATACTTGATCTCCAACGGCACGTTTTGTCTGGCAAGGGACTCTTCAAACATAGGAAAGTAATATTCAGAAATGGCCATGAGCCTTTCGTACGATTTCTTCCTGTTTTTAAGGAATGACTTGATGATGTTTTCCAATCCCTGATTCCACTCAATATTGAATGGCGATTTCGCATCCATTTCCTTCAACCGTGCTTTCAGCAATTCTGTTGGCAATTCGTAATCTACCTTCTGGTCAAGATTGATGTTCTTGATGTCTGCAGAAAGGTTGTCAAATAAATCGAGGTTGGTCAGTTCCTTCATCCACAGGCTGTCTACGCAAGACGCAACGGCATCCCTTCGGAATGTAGATTTAATAGAATCTAAATAGGAAATTTTAATTTGAGGTTTCAGCAGATTAGCTGCTGTTTTGGTTGTGTCCTGGGCAAATATTGTTCCCGACACCAACAGGAGAGCAGATAAGGTGATGTTTTTTATATTCATATTTACGTTTTTATCGTTTTTGCATGAAGGGGCTCATGTGCTCAAAAACTTCAATTCGTTTCATTAAATTGTTCCTGTAAAAGAACGTACAATGTCAAAATGCTATATTTCAAACCATTGCAATTGCAAACATAGTAATCTTATAACAAAGTCCACTTAACATATAACTTAAAATTATGTGAAAAATTGTTAATTGTGATTTCACTAATCCAGTATGGCCGCGATTCCGGGAAGCGTTTTTCCTTCTAACATTTCAAGCATAGCGCCACCTCCCGTAGATACATAGCTCATTTTTGATTCCAATCCGAATTGTTTGACAGCCGATACGGAATCTCCTCCACCCACCAATGAAAACGCACCATTTTGCGTCGCCTCATCGATATAATGACCGAGTGCGATTGTCCCTTTTGCGAAAGGTTCCATTTCAAAAACCCCGAGCGGACCGTTCCAAAGAATGGTCTTGGACGCTAAAATTACCTTCCTGAATATTTCCAATGACTTGGGTCCCGCATCCAGACCCTGCCATCCATCGGGGATTTCGCGTACGTCAACAATCTTAGTATGGGCATCCTTAGAAAAAGCATCTGCCGCTACTACATCTACCGGAAGGTGTATCTGGACATTTTTGGCTTTGGCTTTTTCCAGAATCTCTAACGCCAGGTCCAGTTTGTCGTCCTCGCAAATCGAATCTCCAATTTTTCCACCCAGCGCTTTTATAAAAGTAAATGTCATTCCACCGCCTATAATCATATGATCCACTTTATCGAGTATGTTCTCAATAACCGTAATTTTGGATGACACTTTACTGCCGCCCAAAACTGCCGTAACCGGCTTTTCGGAATCTTTTAAAACCTTGTTGAGGCTTTCGATCTCCTTTGCCAACAATGCCCCAAAACACTTGCTGTCCGGGAAAAACTGGGCGATGATCGTCGTTGAGGCGTGGGCGCGGTGTGCCGTACCAAAAGCGTCATTTACATACACATCTCCAAGAGAGGCGAGTTGCTTCGCAAAATCTACATCGCCTTCTTCCTCTTCCTTGTGGAAACGCAGGTTTTCAAGCATCAGTACTTCACCTGGCTTTAGCTCTTGCGCGGCGGATTTTGCCTTATCACCAATGCAGTCTTCAACAAATTTGACCGGTGTCCCTAAAATTTCAGAAGTCTTATCAACAATATGCTTCAGCGAATATTTTTCTTCTACGCCTTTCGGCCTGCCCAAATGCGACATCAGTATAACGCTTCCACCGTCGGATAAAATCTTGTCGATGGTTGGCTTTGCTGCCTCGATACGGGTGTCATCGGTTACATGGAAGTTTTCATCCAGTGGCACGTTAAAGTCGACGCGGATGAGTGCTTTTTTATCTTTAAAATTAATGTCGTTCAGGGTTTTCATTATACTTGGTTTCGTTTGTTGGTTTTTTTTAGCTGTGCAAAGATACGGTTTTTTGCCAATGAATATGCTTAAAGAGCCTGTCTACAGGCTTATTACATCAGCGCAATCGATATCATTTCTAATTTTAAAAGGAAAGCCCCGCGGGGGAGCGGAGCTTTGCCTAACCAAAAAAACCTTAAAATCACGAAATTACTTTACAAGCATTGCTGCTTTGGTAAAAGTGACACAAAGGAAAGTGAATCACATGCTCTCTGAAAATTAATGAGGTAAATACTCAAAAGTTGGCGGTAAAAAAGTTAAAATCCAATTTTGGCACCTTGACCGCCCGGCAGTCCATCTTTTAAAAAGCAGAAGTCATCAAAAACAAAAAACGGCCTGCCGAAGCAAACCGTTTCTCAAAAACTATTTATCTTAAAATCTAAATCGGTCAAATCTAAAAAAATTTCTGATACGTTTTATAAATATGGGGCCTTTATTTAAAACTATTATTTAAAAATCCGCAGACTTGTGCACTAAAATCACGAGTTGTCCTACGTATTCATCAGGCTTTCAATTTCATCGGCTTCAATCGGAATGTTGCGCATCAGATTAAACGGTTCGCCTTTCTCCTGAACCACAACATTATCCTCAAGCCTGATGCCAAATCCTTCGGCCGGAATGTAAATTCCCGGTTCTACTGTAAAGACCATATTCGCTTTCATGGGTTCATGCAGCAAACCGTAGTCATGCGTATCTAATCCCAGGTGATGCGATGTGCCGTGCATGAAATACTTTTTGTATGCCGGCCAGTCCGGATTTTCATTTTGAACGTCTGCCTTGTCGATCAGTTTCAGCCCGAGCAGTTCTGACGTCATCAATTTACCGACTTCAACGTGGTATTGTTTCCATAAGGTTCCCGGAACCAACATTTTGGTGGCTTCGTTTTTTACGCGTAAAACGGCATTGTACACTGCCTTCTGCCTGTCTGAATATCTCCCGGATACCGGAATCGTACGGGAAAGATCGCTGGAATAGTTGGCATATTCGGCGGCGACGTCAAGCAGAATCAAATCTCCCGCCTTACATTGCTGGTTGTTTTCGATATAATGCAATACGTTGGCATTATTCCCGGATGCAATAATGGGTGTGTAGGCAAAACCCTTGGAGCGATTGCGGACAAACTCATGGATCAGCTCGGCTTCGATTTCATATTCCGTGACATTTGGTTTGACAAACGACAACAGCCTGCGGAAGCCTTTCTCGGTAATGTTACAGGCCGTTTGCATCAGGTCGATCTCTTCGCTTTCCTTTACAGAACGGATGCGTTGCAAAATCGGGTTGCTTTTCGCCACGGCATGCGCCGGATATTTTTCCTTCCACCATTTTACAAAACGGGCTTCCCTGGTTTCGGTCTCTACGGACTGACGGTAATGTTCATTTGTATTGATGTACATCGTTTCAGCATACGTCATCAACTCAAATAGGATTTTTTCAAAGTCCTGAAGCCAATAGACGGTTTTAATTCCGGACACTTCAAACGCGCGTTCCTTCGTCAGTTTTTCACCTTCCCAAATCGCAATGTGCTCGCTCGTTTCTTTCAGGAATAAAATTTCCTTTTGATGTGCATAAGGTGCATCGGGAAACAATACCAAAATGCTTTCTTCCTGGTCTACGCCTGATAAATAAAAAATGTCCCGATGCTGGGCGAAGGGCAAAGTCGAATCAGCGGAAACTGGGTAAATGTCATTCGAATTGAATACGGCAACGCTGTTCGGTTTCATCTGCGCGGTAAACTTGGTGCGGTTTTTTATAAAAAGATTACGGTCAATCTGGTGGTATTTCATTTTTTTAGTGGTTAGTAGTTGCCTATCGGCAATCGTTATTTGCTATACAAAGCTACTCAAACTAAAAAAACAACAACCAGCCAAATGGCGTTATTTTATATTTTTACGGATGCGGCTCATGTGCCGGTCAGAAATCCCCAAAAATGAGGAAAGATAATGCAGTGGCACTTCCTGTAAGAGTTTCGGCTCGGTCTGCAGCAATTTTTTATAACGCGCTTCCGGCGTCATGGTCAGCAGGTCGATGCGGTAATCATCGATCAGGCAGATTTGCTTTTCGATTAAATTATAGTATGCGCGGTGAAAAGCGCTGTTGTGTTGGATAAGGTACTTAAACGCATTCAGGTCCACCACATACAAGCGACAGTCGGAAATGGCCTTTACGCTTTTGCGCGAAGGTTCCCGGCGTAAGAAACTATTCAGCGAGGTGGTAAACGAATGCCGCAGAGCGAGATAAGTTGTCACTTCGTTTTCGGAAATCAGTATCGCATGTTGTAAAATCCCGCTTTCAATAAAGCAGAAATACGGGCAGATGCCACCTTCTTTTACGAGAAATTCATTCTTTTTCAGCGTCAAAACGGTAAACGCGGCGCTTGTGGCCTGAAGCTGCGCAGAAACCTCCAGTGAATTTTCACCGATAAATTGCTGCAAAGCGTTTAGAAAAATTTCTGAAGCGTCCTGTTTGTCCATAACACAAAGCTAGCCATTTTCCGGCTTATGGAATCCATTTGTAATAACGCGCACCGATCAGGTTCGGATGCTCCTTTTCTATGCGTTCCAGAATCCATTCGGCTTTGGGTTGCCGGACACTTTGCTTTTGTTCCTTCTTGTGCAGTGCTTCATAGGTCAGAAAATCAATTTCCACACTTTGTTCCAAAGTTTCAAAAAGCTTTACCAAACCAATAGCGGCCTTCCAATTTGGCTGAATTGTACCTTCAAAAACCTTTGATTTGGAACCGCTGCCGTATGCCATAAAACCAAATGTTGCGCCCGAAATCTCGCCATCGGAATCATAAAAATGGCAAAGTGTGGAAAGCAGGCCCATAAATATAGAGCCGGTGTACAGATTCCCTATTAACGAAGACGCTCTTTCCGCAGGCTGTAATTTAGTTGCCACAAAATCAAGATAGGCTGCTGATTTCGCTATTGATTTTAAATCGTCGGGAGATGTGCCCGGGTTGGCATCCAGCGCGTAAATCTCAGGAAGCATTCGACGTCCCTGAAACGAGTATGGCAGGTGCATGATAATACTGCGCCAGGAATTGTAAAGCGGCCCTTCACGCCTACTCATCTCTTTTAACCGAAAATAAGCAGTGCGCGTGCGGTCCATATAACATTGGTTGGAATACTGCCCGTCAAAAACCGGCTGGTCTTTGTGGATTTCGATTTCAGCTTCAAGATTCCCGAACCATTCCTCATTATCCGCTTTTTTGATAATTTCCGATTTAGCAATGGTCCGATAGGGTTTAAAAAAGTCATAAACACCCTTTGTATCCACCGCCCAATCCTGCGAAAACGAAATGATCTTTGGATCTGACGACACGAGCATGGCCACCGCGCCCGCACCCTGCGTATATTCACCGGTAGAATTCAGGTCGTATTTTGCAACATCTGTACACACGACAATCGCCTTTTTATCCGGGTTTAACCGAACGAAATCAATACAGTTTTGGAGCGCATCCACGCCACCAATACAGGCAAAGGTAAAGTCGACCACATCACAATGGCCCAGACTGCCTTCGCCGAACTGCTGCTCCATCAACGAAACCAGGAATGAGGCAATCGGTTTAGAGTTGTCAATACCGCTTTCTGTTCCGACATAAATACGCGAAATGGATTTTGGATCCGCTTTGCTTTGAAGCATTAGTTTCGTCAACGCATTGGCCCCAAAAACCACGGTGTCCTGATGCACATCCGGTAAAGTCATTTTTAAAAGGCCAAGGCCATTTTCGAGTTTTTCAGGTTCAATCCCACGCGCCTCAGCAAAGGATTTTATACGTAAATGTATTTTGGCAACATCAAACGCGATGGCGTCAATTCCGATAGTCATAGTTCTATTTTTGGAGGAGTAAAATTACAATTAATGAACGTCGATACTTTCAAAAACATATTTGCCGAATCACTTTTACGGATATCAAAATTCTGTACGAAGTAAATTACCAATTATTCAAAAAATATTTTTAAAAAGGCATTATAATGGTTATTTTAGCGTGATAACCTTTTCGAATGCCGATGAAACAACTTATAAATCTTGTCTGTGTCCTTTCTATATTCACATCTGCTGCCCAGCAGAAGCCAGCCTACCGGATTGTTGACAAAAACGGAAAGCAAACTACCTACGCCAAACTCGTTAAGGCGGCGTCAAATTCCGAAGTGGTGTTGTTTGGCGAATTTCATGACAATGCCATTGCACACTGGCTCGAACTGGAGCTTACAAAAGATCTCGCGCAGCGGAAAAAACTTGTTTTAGGCGCAGAAATGCTTGAAGCTGACAACCAAAAGCAGCTGGACCAGTATCTTAAAGGTGAAATCGATGATAAAAAACTTGACAGTACCGCCCGGCTTTGGCCTAATTTCAAAACCGATTATAAGCCGTTGGTGGATTTTGCAAAAGAGAAAAACATTCCGTTTATCGCAACCAACATTCCGCGCCGCTATGCCAGCCTCGTCTATAAAAAAGGTTTTGAGGCCTTAAGTGGGCTGACAGCTGAAGAAAAAACCTGGATGGCCACTTTGCCAATTGCGTACAACGCCAATTTGCCGGGCTATGTAAAAATGGTTCAGGAAATGGGCGGGCACGGAGGAGAAAACCTTCCAAAGTCGCAAGCAGTAAAAGACGCCACCATGGCTTACTTTATCTTTAAAAACATAATCCGGGATGCTGTTTTTCTACATTATAATGGTGCTTACCACAGCGATTACTTTGAAGGCATTTCCTGGTACCTGAAACGAAGCGACGCAACACTGAAAATATTGACGATTTCGACGGTGACCCAAACCGATATTTCAAGGCTTGACACCGAAAATCTTTTGAAAGCAGACTTCATTATCGTCGTTGATGAGGACGTGACAAAAACCTATTGAGTTCAACACTTTATATTGATTATAAATAAGCCTAAAATGATTGTGGCAAATACCAAATACCACTATTTTTGTATGATTTTTAAAAACAATTAACCTGACTTATGGCACAAACTGCACTATTAAAGTCCTCCATTGCCAGGAAAGTTGCAATGGCACTTTCCGGAATGTTCCTGGTCCTATTTTTAGGACAGCATTTTTTCATAAATTTTACTTCCGTTTTTGGTCCTGACAATTTCAACGCCATTTCCCAATTCATGGGGTATAATCCATTGGTTCAATACATTATCCAGCCGATTTTGATCTTTGGCATTGTATTCCACTTCATTATGGGTATTTACCTTGACATCCAGAACAAAAATGCAAGACCCATAAAATATGCGAAAAATAACGGCGCTGCCAATGCATCGTGGGCTTCCAGAAATATGGTGCTGACAGGGCTAGTCGTATTGGCATTTTTAGGATTGCACTTTTACGACTTCTGGGTTCCGGAAATTGCTTACAAATATGTGTCCGTCAATGAAATCGTCACAGACAGGTATTACGATGAATTGGTACATAAATTCCACGATCCGATCCGGACCGGAATCTACTGCTTGTCATTTGCCGTTTTAGCGGTGCATTTGTGGCATGGCTTTGCCTCCTCTTTTCAATCCGTTGGCTTTAGCAATAAATACTCTCGCGGATTGAGCAAATTCGCCTATGCTTTTGCCGTAATCGTACCCTTAGGATTTATTTTCATCGCTTTGTTTCACCACTTCAATCATTAATATCATTTCATAATGGCATTAGATTCAAAAATACCAGAAGGTCCTATTTCTGAGAAATGGACACACTATAAAGACCACATCAACTTAGTTAATCCAGCCAACAAGCGTAATCTCGACATTATCGTTGTTGGGACGGGACTGGCGGGAGGCTCCGCAGCGGCTACGTTGGCAGAACTGGGTTATAACGTAAAAGCTTTTTGTTTCCAGGATTCCCCACGTCGTGCGCACTCGATTGCAGCACAGGGCGGAATCAACGCTGCGAAAAACTACCAGGGTGATGGAGACTCTACTTTCCGTCTTTTCTACGATACTGTGAAGGGGGGCGATTATCGGGCTCGCGAAGCAAATGTGCACCGTCTTGCAGAGGTTTCAGCGAATATTATTGACCAATGCGTTGCCCAGGGCGTTCCTTTGGCACGTGAATACGGCGGATTATTGGACAACCGTTCTTTTGGTGGTACTTTGGTTTCACGTACCTTTTATGCCAAAGGACAAACCGGACAGCAATTGCTGCTCGGTGCTTATTCCGCAATGAACCGCCAGATTGGCCGTGGAAAAATTAAGATGTTCAACCGCCATGAAATGCTTGATTTGGTCATTGTAAATGGCAAAGCCCGCGGAATCATTGCGCGGAACTTAGTCACCGGAGAAATCGAAAGGCACTCAGCACACGCAGTGGTCATCGGTTCCGGAGGATATGGAAACGTATTTTTCCTTTCCACAAATGCAATGGGCAGTAATGCCACCGCAGCCTGGAAAATCCATAAAAAAGGAGCGTTTTTCGCCAATCCGTGCTACACACAAATTCACCCAACCTGTATTCCTGTTTCAGGCGATCACCAGTCAAAACTGACATTAATGTCCGAATCTTTGAGGAATGACGGAAGAATATGGGTGCCAAAATCATTGGAAGACGCCAAGGCAATCCGTGAAGGCAAAAAGAAACCAACCGATTTAACCGAAGACCAAAGGGATTACTACTTAGAAAGAAGGTATCCTGCTTTTGGAAACCTTGTGCCACGTGACATTGCGTCGCGCGCCGCAAAAGAGCGTTGTGACGCCGGTTTCGGAGTAAACAAAACAGGTGAGGCTGTATACCTCGATTTTGCTTCGGCGATTGAGCGATACGGCAGAGACCAGGCAAGGATCAAACATTTGGATGAAAATGATGCTGCTTTGGTGAAAAAATTAGGAACAGAAGTCGTGGCAAGCAAATACGGAAACCTGTTCCAGATGTATGAAAAAATCGTTGACGAAAATCCATATGTGACCCCAATGATGATTTACCCGGCGGTACACTACACCATGGGTGGAACCTGGGTTGATTACAACTTAATGACTACGATTCCGGGCTGTTTCTCTATCGGAGAATCCAACTTCTCTGATCACGGGGCCAACCGCCTCGGAGCCTCTGCCCTAATGCAGGGATTGGCCGATGGTTATTTCGTTTTACCATATACAATCGGTGACTACCTTGCTCCGGATATTAAAATGGGCAAAATTCCCACGAATACACCGGAATTTGACGAGGCTGAAAAAGCGGTTCGCGATCAATTGGAGAAATTCATCAACAACAACGGCAGCCATTCTGTAGATCACTTCCACAAGAAATTAGGAAAAATCATGTGGAATAAAGTGGGTATGGCACGTAATGCAAAAGGACTAACGGAAGCCATTTCAGAAATTGCCGCACTGCGCGAGGAATTTTATAAAGACGTAAAAGTTCCGGGAACAATCAACGGTTTCAACCAGGAATTGGAAAAAGCGATGCGCGTAGCCGATTTCCTTGAATTGGGAGAATTGTTCGCCAAAGATGCCTTACACCGAAATGAAAGCTGCGGCGGGCATTTCCGTGAAGAATACCAAACCCCTGATGGCGAAGCACAGCGTGACGACGAAAACTTCGCGTATGTTGCTGCCTGGGAATACAAAGGCAAGCCTAGTGACGCGGTTTTGCACAAAGAGCCGCTCGTTTTTGACAATGTGAAACTGGTACAAAGAAGCTATAAATAAGATATTAGATGTGAGCAATTAGAATTGAGATAAGACAGCTTTAGTTCTCTCCTCAATTCTCACCTCTAAATATTCAATACTATTAAGTTATGAAACTTACACTTAAAATATGGCGTCAGAAAAACGCCCAGGATAAAGGAAAAATGGTCGATTATCCAATCGATGGTATCGAACCTGACATGTCTTTCCTCGAAATGCTTGACGTACTCAACGAAGGGCTTATTAACAAAGGTGACGATCCCGTATCGTTTGACCACGACTGCCGCGAAGGAATTTGTGGCATGTGCTCCCTTTTTATCAATGGAGAAGCACATGGTCCGGATCGTGCTGTAACCACCTGCCAATTGCATATGCGCATGTTTAAAGATGGCGATACCATTTACATCGAACCGTTCCGCGCGAAAGCCTTTCCGGTAATTAAAGATTTGGTGGTCGACAGAAGCGCTTTTGACCGCATTCAGCATGCCGGTGGGTTTATCTCCGTAAATACATCCGGAAATACAATTGATGCGAATACGATTCCAATCCCTAAACACGATGCCGACCGTGCGTTTGATGCGGCCACCTGTATTGGTTGTGGCGCCTGCGTCGCTTCGTGCAAAAACTCCTCGGCCATGCTATTCGTTTCTGCAAAAGTTTCCCAGTTCGCCTTATTACCCCAGGGTAAAGTCGAGGCGGCAGACCGCGTATTGAATATGGTGCGCCAAATGGATTCAGAAGGTTTCGGGAATTGCACCAATACCGGTGCCTGCGAAGTGGAGTGCCCAAAGGGAATTTCTCTGGAAAACATCGCCAGGATGAATCGCGAATACTTATCGGCGAGCCTGAAAGGATAAAAGACATTATAAGTTGGCAAGTCTTGCCATCACTCAGTAACCGCGTTCATTTGGATGCGGTTTTTTTTATGGCGTTGCCTTCGGCCAGACTTTTCGCTGTATCTTTTTTTGTCACCGAACTGGGATAAAAAACATTCCGATAACAAAAAAAAGGATGCCGATTCTCCAGAATCTTCGGGACTAACGCCGTTTTCCCAAATTGATAAATCCGTATATTTGGGAACCAAAACCTTTTCCATGAAGTTTTCGCTTTCCCTCGCCTTCCTTTTCACATTCCCGGCCATGTTCGCCCAGCAGCCATCACAATTCGTAAACCCTTTAATCGGTACCGGAGGCCATGGACACACTTTCCCCGGCGCAACATTACCATTCGGCATGGTACAGCTATCACCGGACACCAGAATCGACGGAAGCTGGGACGGTTGTTCCGGATATCATTATTCAGATAACGTGATTTACGGCTTTTCACATACCCACCTCAACGGTACCGGCGTGTCTGATTTCGGCGACATCATGCTGATGCCCACAATGGGAGAACCGTCACTGGTTAATACAGCATATTCATCCGCTTTTTCTCACAATACCGAGAAAACTTCAGCAGGATTTTATGCCGTAAAACTCGAAAAAGACAATATCGATGTCGCGTTAACCACCACCAACAGGGTTGGTTTACACCAATACACATTCAATAAAGACGGACAGGCAAACATTATCCTCGATTTAAACCATCGCGATAAGCTGCTGATGGGCGAAGTGCGTGTTATCAATAAAAAGACCATTGAAGTGTTGAGAAGAAGCGAAGTGTGGGCCCGCGATCAGTATGTTTACGCACGCATCGAATTCAGCAAACCGATGAAAATCACCAAAGTCAATAACAATGCGTTTGCACCAGCCAAAACCACGGATAAATTTTTCGCAGGCAGCTTATTGGCGCTGAGTTTCTCCAAAGAGGTAAAAAAAGGAGACAAAATTTTAATCAAAGTATCAATTTCACCTACGGGCTACGAAGGTGCTGAAAAAAACATGTCGGAGCTCAAAGGCTGGGATTTTGAGAAAACAAAAAAAAGCGCCGAAACCACCTGGAACAAAGAACTATCAAAAATCGAAGTAACTTCCGGCGATAAAAATAAGAAAACAATCTTCTATACAGCATTGTATCATACGATGGTGCAGCCGAACATTGCGCAGGACGTAGACGGCAAATACCGTGGCCGTGATAACGAAATCCACACCGCCGTTGGTTTTGATTATTATTCGGTATTCTCGCTTTGGGACACGTTCCGTGCAGCGCA
The DNA here is from genome assembly GCF_002256285.1 of Flavobacterium sp. BFFFF1. Taxonomy (GTDB): domain Bacteria; phylum Bacteroidota; class Bacteroidia; order Flavobacteriales; family Flavobacteriaceae; genus Flavobacterium. Next base: position 31,350 of record NZ_NKJE01000019.1, read on the forward strand.
TCCGTTGTACACATTAATTGAAAAGAAACGCACCGCCGACTTCATCAATACGTTCATCAAACAGTATGAGCAAGGCGGCAGATTGCCTGTCTGGGAACTGGCGTCTAATGAGACTGATTGCATGATTGGCTATCATTCTGTTTCGGTAATTGCCGATGCGATGGTCAAAGGAATTTCAGGATTTGATTACGAAAAAGCCTTTGAGGCCGCAAAGCACAGTGCGATGCTAAACCACCTTGGTTTAGATGCCTACAAAAAAAATGGTTTTATCGCGATTGACGATGAACATGAAAGCGTCTCCAAAACACTCGAATATGCTTACGACGATTGGTGTATCGCACAAATGGCGCTGATCCTGAACAAGCCAAAAGACTACAGCTATTTTGAAAAACGCTCGCAAAACTGGAAAAATATTTTTGACAATAAAACCGGGTTTATGCGGCCAAAGAAAAACGGCGGCTGGGAAACCCCTTTTGACCCACGCGAAGTGAGTAACAATTTCACCGAAGGCAATTCCTGGCAATACTCCTTTTTCGTGCCGCAAAACATCTGGGGCATAATCCGCGCCTACGGTGGCGCTGATAAATTTGAAGCCAAACTTGACGAAATGTTTGCCGCGCCTTCCGCAACGACCGGGCGCGAGCAGGTGGATATCACAGGATTAATCGGTCAATATGCGCATGGTAACGAGCCAAGCCATCATATGGCCTACTTGTACAATTACGTCGGAAAACCGGAAAAGACGGCAAAAAAAGTAGACTTTATCCTCAATAATTTCTACAAAAACGCGCCTGATGGACTGATTGGCAATGAAGACTGCGGCCAGATGAGCGCATGGTATGTTTTAAGTTCAATGGGTATTTACGCGGTCTCGCCGGGATACCCGAAATGGAGTGTTACGGAACCAAATTTCGAAATCATAAAAGTAAATTTCGAAGACGGTACATCAGCAAGTATTTCAAAACACTTGGGAATCAGTTACATGGAAACATTTGGCATTTTAGACGCCAAAAGAGATCTTGGTAAAGGCGCTGCATCGGTAATAAACATCACACCGGTTCCTGTTTTTAATGCAAAAGCAAAGACATTTTCTGATAAAATGCAGGTTGGCATCAATGCTAACGATGGGGAAGACAAGGTCTTTTACAATATCCAAAACGCGAAAACCAATAATTCCGCTTTCAAACCCTTTATAGGACCGTTCGACATCGAGGAAAGCAGTACGGTGAGCGCTTACACCATAAGAAAAGGCGTTTCCAGCGACACGATTTCAGCACAATACTTTAAAAAACCGAACAATTACACCGTAAACATTATCTCCAAATACAACAGCCAGTACAATGCCGGCGGACCTGACGGACTAATCGATCGTGTATTCGGCAATGAAAACTGGCGCAAAGGCGACTGGCAGGGTTATCAATCTCAGGATTTCGAGGCGGTTATAGATCTGCAGGGCAAAAGAAGGGTTTCTGAAGTTTCAGCAAATTTCCTCCAGGATTCCCGTTCATGGATTTTGATGCCGGTTAAAGTAGACTTTTATACCTCTGACGACAACATCAATTTTACGCTGGTAAAAACGATTGACAATACACTCGATCCCAAAATCTCAGAAACAAAAATTATAGATTTTAAAAGCGCCATTGCTCCCGCGATTACACGCTATATTAAGGTTAAGGCATATAATTATGGCCCGCTTCCAGAATGGCATCAGGGTTATGGCGGGGATGCTTTTATTTTCGTGGATGAGATTACTGTAAAATAGTCAAAAGTCGAAAGTCAAAAGTCGAAAGTCGAAAGTCGAAAGAAATAGAAAATGGAGTCTGTATCATGAAAATAGCTTTAATGCAATCATCATTGGCCTGGGAAAATGCTGAAACCAACAGGAAGCATTTCGAAGAACAAATCAGTGGGATTAATGAAGATATAGATTTAATCGTTCTTCCTGAAATGTTTACAACGGGTTTTTCCATGAAACCTCGGGACATTTCAGAAACCATGGATGGTGAAACGGTCCATTGGATGAAAGATTTGGCAAAAGCTAAAGACGCCGCAATTACGGGAAGCGTGATCATCACTGAAGAGGGCCATTTTTACAACCGTTTGCTCTTTGTTTTGCCTTCCGGAGAAATCTACACCTATGACAAGAGGCATTTGTTTTCGCTCGTTGGTGAAGACCGGATATATACGAAAGGGGCTAACCGCTTAATCATTGACTACAGGGGATTTAAAATTTGCCCATTGATATGTTATGACCTTCGCTTTCCTGTTTTTTCAAGAAATACCGACCATTTTGATCTGTTGCTGTATGTGGCCAATTGGCCGAAACCGCGTATGGCAGCGTGGGACATTTTACTTCAGGCACGTGCCATCGAAAATATGTGCTATACTATTGGCGTAAACCGCGTCGGCGAAGATAATAACGGCCTCGAATACGCGGGCCATTCTCAGGCATTTGATTTTCTTGGAAATTCCTTAACAACCATCTCTGAAAAAGAAACGGTCCTGATTGCGACATTGGAAAAAGGACAGATGCTGGAAGTACGCAGCAAACTACCATTTCTCAACGATCGGGATGATTTCATTATTTTATAATTACCCTCCCAAATCGACATCCTCGTTGACGTCCCAGTTAGACCGTACCTCTAACGGCGTACCAAAATAAATAACGTCTTCAGGCTGTGTCTTCTCAAGAAAGTTTCCCGGATCCCATTGCCTGTTTTTATTGGCATCATAAATGACCCGCAACACAAATTTATTGGGCTCCAGCCCGAGGAATTCAACTGTAGAGGCACTTTCTGAATATTCTTCAGCAAGCACTTTTCCTATTTCGTCCGTAAGTTGCACCATCACGGGGAACTGCTTGACATTTTTGAGGTTAATGATCAGGTTCCCATATTCAGACGACTGCTTTGTAGACAAACGGTAATCCAGCGAGTCGTTTGCCTTATCGAACAAATCAGTCAAAGCACCCGGCAATACGGATATTGCATACTTTTGTTCGGGTTCCCTGTTAAAACGAAATTTCAGCTGCTGCAGAAATGCGTCGTATTCAGTTTTAAATGGCACTGCCTTGTTATTCAGATCAAGCACGGTAATTCTTGTAGTGTCAATCTTAACCAGGGGCGTTACCGATTTAAGGCTAAATTCCTGTCTCGGATGAATGGTCCCATTTATAGACGGGCTGATACTGAGCGAGTCCGTTTTCTGGCTTTTCAGTTTCACAAAAAAATCCTTTGCAAAATTGTCTTTTACTACGCTCACCGCAATCGAATCCGCTTTTACCGGTTTAAACCAAACCTGAACCGAGTCTTTGTCGGGCATTTGAGTCACAATAGACGGTAGCATTTCGTCGCCGTTTTTTAATGTGGCTTTAATATTCCTTGGATCCCCCTCATAGCCCATGATTAAACGGCCGCCGGCTGCCTGTGTCGGCTTTAGTGCTTTAAATGACGGAATTTGTTTGGATAATTTCAGTGCGTAACGCTGCGCTGTGGGAATGGTAATGGGTTCACTGTAAAAACCCAACTTGTCTTTTTTAGGGTCGAACTTATAATTTGCTACAACATCCTTTAACGCTACAAGCAGGTACTTCCCTGCTTTAATATTTTCAATCCTGAACGTGGAAAGGCTGTCTAAGGTATTGGTGACGTATCTCGGCTTTTCTTTATAAATAATCGAATCGTTGTATTCCTCATCCATTTCATACAACATCACATTTACAAAATTATCCGTTTTGGTTTCGAGAGCGTCCTGGATCGTCCCCTCAATCTTTAACGAATCAATGTAACTCCCGGTAGAAAACACATATTTAAACTGCGACACGGGATTCCCTTCGTTGTTGTCCTGAATGCTCTGCCCGAAATTCAGGCTGTAAGTGGTATTTTCTTTTAACGTATCTGTCAGGCGGATCGAAATGAATTTACTGGCTACGGTAGGTGTAATGTCAGGCGTGCTGGCCATCGGAGGCGAAACGACAAGCTGTTTGTTCACATCCTTTAATTTCACGTACTCGTCAAAATACAATTTTATCGTTTTGCCTTTAAAATTGACCGAACCATTCCTTGGCTCGCTCAGTTGCAGTACCGGTGCAATCGTGTCCTTGGCGCCTCCTGTAATCGTGCCCCGCTTCGCGCAACCCACAATCGCTAAACCCAGTAGTAAAAACAATAAAGGAAATCTCTTTTTCAACGCATATAATTTAACTGTCACAAAATAACGATTATATTTAGTGTTGGCGAAATGTTTTAAGAAAATTATGGCTGGTCAGGAATGGGTAATTGCCATCGTAACAATACTTAATTTCGCGCCCGGGATTTTCAGGATCGCCCTCCCGCAGGCTTCGAGCGTAGCGCCGGTTGTGAGCACATCGTCGATCAACAGGAAGTGCCTATTGTGGTGGTGTTCCGTATCAATGACGTCAAAAACATGTTCAGTGTTATAAGCGCGTTGCACCAGATTCTTCTTCGACTGCGTTTCAGAATATACTTTTCGGATCAAAATACCGCTATCGTAATCTACCTGCAGCTTTTGGGCCAACGCCTTTCCAAAAGTTGTCACCTGATTAAACCCGCGCTGTCGCATTCTCTTCTTATGTAATGGTACGGGCACAATCAGGTCAATTTGGGCATTACGTAAAACGGACTTTAAGTCTTCACCATACCAAAGACCGATCACTGTCCCGATTTCCTCATGACCGCGGTACTTTAGGCTATGGATCATTTCCTGTACAATTCCCTTTTTATGAAAATATAAAAATGACGAGGCATGCTCCAAAGGAAGGCGCCCATAAAATTTCTTCACCACTTCATTTTCCGGGTTATTGTAAAATTCTGTGAGTGGCAGTTCATGGCGGCAAACCGTACAAATCACATATTCGTGCTGCAACAGCAGACTTTTGCAACCGCAGCATACCTTAGGAAATAGGAGATTAATGAGAAGTTTAAACATCGTCGGGAATTTTGCTGTTAAAAATAATGAAGCCCAAAACTTCATTTTACGTATAATCCGTAATTTTTCTTAAATAAATTATTGGAAACCCAACCCTTAAATCAAAAGCCAAAGATTAACCTCATTTTTATTCCCGTTGCTTTATTATTAAGAAAAACTGCTATTTTTGCACCACTATGGCAAAACAGGAAGATTTATTTAAGAATGTGGTTTCGCACGCAAAGGAGTACGGTTTTATTTTTCCGTCCAGCGAAATCTACGATGGTTTGAGCGCAGTATATGATTACGCGCAAAACGGTGTCGAACTGAAGAAAAACATCCGCGAATATTGGTGGAAATCAATGGTACAGATGCATGAGAATATCGTAGGCCTTGATGCCGCAATCCTGATGCACCCCACTACCTGGAAAGCTTCCGGACACGTCGATGCCTTTAACGACCCGTTGATTGACAACAAGGATTCTAAGAAAAGATACCGTGCCGATGTCCTTATAGAGGATTACGCCGAAAAACTGAACCAAAAAGCTGAAAAGGAAATCGAAAAAGCGGCCGCCCGTTTTGGCGCATCTTTTGACCGGGAACAATATACCACGACCAATCCACGTGTGATGGAATACCTGGCGAAAAACAGGGAAATCCTTGAACGGATGGGCCGCTCCTTAGGTTCCGGCGACCTCGAAGATGTAAAAAATCTGATTGAAGAGCTCGAAATCGCAGACCCAGAAACCGGTTCCCGCAACTGGACTGATGTAAAGCAATTCAACCTAATGTTTGGGACGAAGTTAGGCGCTTCCGCAGAAAACGCTATGGACTTATACCTGCGCCCGGAGACGGCACAGGGAATTTTCGTAAACTTCCTGAACGTACAGAAGTCCGGCCGTATGAAGATTCCGTTTGGGATTGCACAAACCGGAAAAGCGTTCCGTAACGAGATCGTTGCGCGGCAGTTTATCTTCCGCATGCGCGAATTCGAACAAATGGAAATGCAGTTCTTCGTAAAGCCCGGAGAGGAAATGAAATGGTACGAATATTGGAAAGAAACCCGTTTAAACTGGCATTTATCGCTTGGTTTGGGCAAACAAAACTACCGTTTCCACGACCATGAAAAACTCGCGCATTATGCCAATGCCGCTGCCGATATCGAATTTAACTTCCCGTTCGGATTCAAGGAATTGGAAGGCATTCATTCCAGGACCGACTTTGATTTAAAAGCCCACGAAGAATTTTCAGGCAAGAAAATGCAGTATTTCGATACCGAGGAAAATAAGAATTATACGCCATACGTGGTGGAAACCTCCGTAGGTCTTGACCGTATGTTCTTAGCGGTGTTCTCCAATTCCTTAAAAGAAGAAACTTTAGAAGATGGCTCCGTAAGGACCGTATTGCAATTGCCATCCGTATTGGCACCGACAAAAGCAGCCGTATTGCCGTTGGTGAAAAAAGACGGGCTGCCTGAAATTGCACGCAACATCATCGAAGAACTGAAATGGGACTTCAATATGGCCTATGATGAAAAAGATGCTGTTGGGCGTCGTTACAGAAGACAGGATGCTTTAGGCACACCGTTTTGTATCACTGTTGATCACCAGACACTGGAAGACAAGACCGTAACCATACGCCACCGCGACAGCATGAAACAGGACCGTGTGGCCATTTCGGAATTGAAATCCATCATTGAAAATGAAGTTTCGATGAAAAACTGGTTATTGAAAATGAAATAATTCATTTATTTTAATAATATTTGGGCCATGAGAATTGGCCCTTTTTTATGTCTTGTCCTTTCGGTTTTTGGCTTTTGCCAAATGGCCGCACAGGATTTGCCTATAGACACCACTGACACGGGCTATCGCACCGAGCTGGAAACGCTTTTCCTAAAACGCACTGCCGCTACCAAAGCCGTACTGTCCAAAATCGACAACCGGCAGGTACGCCGCGAGGTCCTTGAAAGCTATACGGAACACGCGGGAGAATTCCTGGAACTGATCCAAAAAGGCGTCTTTATTCGGGATAAGAAATATTCAGGCCTACTGGAAAACATCCTCGAAAAAATAAAACACGCCAATCCCGACCAGCATTTTGACGACATGAAACTCCTGATTGCCGCCAGCAACAATTCGAATGCCTATAACATCGGTAACGACTTTGTCGTGTTCAATCTGCCCATCATCTTTGATATTGTCAATGAATATGAACTCGCTTTTATCCTAAGTCATGAAATGGCACACCAAAAACTGAACCATGTCCTGCAATCCTTGGTCCGCAGCAAGGAAATCAGCAATTCTGACGAAGTAAAATCCAGGACCAGGGCGATCGCACGGCAGAAGTACAACCAAGGAAAACAGGCATCCGAACTCTACAAGCAAATCATTTACGGCAGCCGCGAAGAAAGCCGTAAAAAGGAGGTACAGGCCGATTCACTGGGCTATATATTCTTTAGCAAAACGTATCCTGATTACAGGTACCAGGCCGTAAAAACGCTCGAAGTCTTAAAGAATATCGACACCCCAAAAGATTCATTGTTGTTGGCCGATTACCAGGAAATTTTTGCAAAACACCAGTTAACCTTCAAACCGGAATGGATTGCCGATGGTGAAAACCACTACAGCTACCAAAAGGACAAGTCATGGAACGTTGACTCGTTACGCACCCATCCCAACTGCGATCAACGCATCGTTTTCCTGAAGGAACGCTTTAAAATTAACGACAGCGATGTGAAGGATGTCAGCCCGGCAACTTTCCAAGACCTGAAAAAAGACAGCGCCAGCGAGTATATCTTCGCACTGTATTTTATCGAGGAATATGGCGAATCGCTTTACAACACATTATTATCCCTGAAAAAAAATCCCGATGATGCGTTCCTGAAAAAAATGCTGCACGATAATTTGTTGAAGATCAGCATCGCCCGAAATAATTTCACCGCCAACAAATATGTCAGGACCGAAGATCCCGAGTATTCAGACAGTTACAACCGCTTCCTGCGATTCGTCGGAAACCTTAGAAAAAGCGAACTAAACCAAATTATAGAAACATTTAAACAACCATGATGAGAAAATTACTATTGCTTTTATTTTTCGTAACAAGCGTGACGGTTTCGGCACAGACCACAAAACTAAGCGCACTTTCCAGCGCCGATTTCCTGAGTTCAAAAATCGTCTATGACGACAACGGCAACGATGTCTACGGCTATTTCCTGCTCTATCAAAAAGACAAAAAAAGCAAGGGTAATTTTGAGCTCGAATATGTATTGCTTGATAAGAACCTGAATAAAATGGCATCCGGAACGTTTGCGCAGCAGCGCGCCACCTCCATGTTCGTCGATTTTACGACGGAACTGCTGTACGTGAAAAAACTCGGCGACAAGATTTACTTCAGCCTTGGTGATGTCATGAAGGGTTATGAGGACATTTACGATATGTTCGGGTTGTACGGCTTAAGAACATTGGACCTCAAGGATTTCAAGGTTTCTGAAGTCACGTATATGCGTAATTTCGCGCCTGCTTACGGCGATATTACCAAAATGAAACGAAAGGAAATGGACGAATTTCAATACATGAAGCCGACGCAGAACAACGGATTTGTCGTATTTGAAGAATCGGTAATGGACATTTCCATGCGCGTCTTTATGGGTAAAAGAAATGCCAGGAACATCCGGAAATTCCGCTTTTACGACATGGACCTGAAGGAGAAATGGAGTTATGAATACAAGGAAACCGGTGACAAGTCCTTTTATGAATACAACTATTTCGGGGGTGAAGGCAATGACATGGTGTTTTTCAAGGAATTTTATGAGAAAGCGAGCGACCGCCACAGCGACATTTCGTATGAATTCTTTGATGTACAGAGCGGAAAAAAGAAATTTGAAATCCGTGTAAACGATACACAAAACCTGCTGCGCGTCAGGAGGATACTGTTTGAGGAAAACAAGGTGATCGTTTTTGCTGCAACGAACGATTTCAACAACAAGGATAACTTTGCAGCGGACAAGATTACGGGCTACGCTAAAATCACTTACGACCGCGCTACAGGAAAAGAGTTGGGCAGGAGCTATTTCAAATGGGAGCAACTGGCTGACAAACTGGAAATCGATGCCTACGGAAAGATTAAGTCTTATGGTTTCATCCACTTCCTGGACTACAAACGCACGACGGACGGCAAAACGATCGTCATCGGCGAAGGCTTTTCGGTTAAGGGTGGTTCTGAAATCCGCGACCTGTTTACGTTTGTTTTTGACGACAACATGAAATTGGTCGATTACCAGGTTATCAACAAACTTAAAAACGGGGTACCGGCAATCGGTTACGGAACGTACCTGCAGTCCATCGGAGCATTTGATTATATGTATTCGCAAAAGCTTCCCGGCGATGGCTATGTCTTTTATTATGCCGACAATGAAAAGAAATCAAAGAAAAATCCGTCATGGGTACTGGGGATTGTGACGTATGTCGATGGGGCTTTCAGCACCCAGAAGGTGACACTGACCACCCAAAAAGGCCAAATCTATCCGCTAAAGGCCAAAAACGGTTACATCTTACTGCGCGAAGACACCGATAAGGATTCGGAATTGCGCCTTGAGAAAATCAACTACTAAAAAGACGCCGCCACTCCAATGAAAAAAATCGTAATGCTATATCTATTGGCGGTAAATGTCTGCTCCTTTGCACAAACTGCAAAGCTTAGTGCGCTTTCTAACAACAAATTCCTTGCGTCAGAAATTGTCTATGATGAAAATGGCGATGATGTTTATGGCTATTTCCTGCTGTATGACGCGGGCGATGAAAGCAAGGGGATGTACCGATATGAATATGTATTGCTGGATAAAAACCTGAACAAGATGGCATCGGGGGACTTTTTGCAGGAAAGGGTTGATTCGATTTCCATCATGGCCGACTATGTGACCACTAAACCCCTGTACGTGATGAAGAGGGGCGAATTCTTGTATTTTAACTTTCCCGACACCATCAAGGGCGATGAGATCATGTATTCCTTAAGGACCCTTTCCCTGAAAGATTTCAAGGTTTCCGAACCGACATACATCAGGAACAATTCCCGGGTCCAGCAAAACGTCGGGCGATTTAAACGGAAGGACATGGAAGAATTTCAATACCTCGTCCCTACAAAAAATGGCGGCTTTTTAGTTTATGACGAAACGCTCATGGACGCTTCTATGCGTATTTTCATGGGTAGGGGTGCTGCCAAAACCGTAAAGTGCTTCCGTTTTTTCGATGTGGATTTAAAGGAAAAATGGCGGTTCGAATATGATCATTCCGATGAAAATACCTACTACGATTATTACTACCTCAACGGAGGTGGAAACGACATGGTCTTCGTAAAATCGCAATTCCAAAAATCCGGAAATAAACGTAAGACACATGAATATGAAGTTATTGATGCACAAACCGGCATTAAAAAATTCAGCTTAAGCTCATCCGACCCACAAAACCTGTTGCGCTTCAAGAAATGGATCTTTGAGGACGATAAAATCGTTATTTATGCTGCCATCACCAACTTGAATGACAAAGATGTCTTTTTGGATAAGGAAGTAATGGGATATGTTAAAATCATGTTTGACAGGAAAACTGGAAAGGAACTCGGAAGGGATTATTTCAGGTGGACGGATCTCTCTGATAAGTTCCCCATCGATGCGTTCGGTAAAATTAAAGACTATGGCTTCATACAGTTTTTAGACTTTAACCGCACAACGGACGGAAAAACGATTGTTATCGGAGAAGGATATTCAAAAGAGCGCAACTCCATAATCAAGGACTTATTCGTTTTTGTATTTGACGACCAAATGAAAGTAGTGGACTACCACAAGGTTGAAAAACACCAAAACGACGGACCGATCAGTGCGCATGGCGGATACCTTCAGCAAATCGGTGCATTCGACTACATGTACTCCCAAACGCTACCCGGCGGCGGTTCTGTGTTCTATTATACGGATAACGAAAACAAATCGGTTCGTAAACCGTCGTGGGTTTTAGGCGTCATCACCTATTCCGAAAATAAGTTTGATTTTCAAAAAGTTACCTTAACCACCCAAAAAGGCCAAATCTATCCGCTAAAGGCCAAAAACGGTTACATCTTACTCCGCGAAGACACCGATAAAGATTCGGAGTTGCGGCTTGAGAAAATCAACTACTGATTGTCGTTTCAAAACAATAAAAGGCTTTCCGATTGGGAGGCCTTTTTAATACTATGGCTTCCCGATCTCTGCAGTAACATGTCAATTCAGCACTTAAAACTGAAACTTTAACAAAATATCCGGATTTCCCGTATTGAAGACATTTCGCTATTTCGTAGGGACCGCAATGTCCCCTTCCCTGAAGGCAAAGTACAATTTCCGCCCGACATATCTTTACGCGAAATCCATACTTTTTCTTAAATTAAGATGAGAGGCTATGCCACTTATGACTACAGGATAATAGCAGACCATAGAAAACGAACCAACCGGAAAGCGCTTGTAGTTAAACCTTAATCTGAAGTCACTGCTTTCCCCACGGAAGTGCAACCTGCCGACACGGAAGCATTCGACTTTGACACGGAAGCATTTGTCGGGCAGACGGAAGCATTTGTCGGGCAGACGGAAGCATTTATATTTCACACGGAAGCATTCATCAGGGCATGTTTATGGCTTCCCACCCGAAAAAAACCTTTTCCTTCAGCACGTTGCCCCTAACCGAAGTATTTTCACAAACGGATTACTTTTGGCTTTGGCCCTTTGGCGTTCCTCCAGCGGATAAAAACTGCCCGCTCAACGCATCATAGACCAGTAGCAGGTCATTTGAATGCCCCTCGTCATCGAAAAATTTTTCCCACGTGCTTAAGGGCTCCCAGATGCAGGTGCCCTTGCCCCTGCCGTTGGCTACTTCAAATCCAATTTTGTTAACCTCACGCTTCAATTGGGAATATTCCACCACAATCAGATCTTTGTTGTAACACGCCGCCAGGTCATTCATATTGTCGCGCAAATCGTCCAGCGTCCCGTGCCATTTGGGGTAATAAGACAGTCCAATCACGTCAAAACGCGCGCCGCGCTTCAGCATTCCGTCCAGATACTCCACACATTCATGGTTTTGTCCGCCCAGCGCGAGGTGCAGCATCACCGGGGTTTTCGGGTCTACCGATTTTACCGCAGCGGTACCGGCCTTGAACAACTGTGCCATGCCATCCGGGTTGTTTACATTGCCATCCGGCCAGACGAGCCCGTGGTTAATTTCGTTGCCCACCTGCACCATATCGGGTAAGGTACCCTGTGCTTTTAATTCCGTAAGAACCCGAACGGTGTAGTCATACAACGCCTTCTTTAGCGCTTCGAAAGACAGGTTTTCCCACGCCTCCGGCTTGTACTGCTTGCCCGGATCAGCCCAATAGTCGCTGTAATGGAAGTCCAGCAACAGTTTCATACCAGCAGCTTTCACACGCTTGGCCATGGCTTTGGTATTTTCAAGATCGCAAAAACCCTTCCCAGGTGAATAGCCCTTCGCGGTAGCGGGATTGTTGAAAATCCTAAGGCGGACATAATTCATTCCGTGGTCTTTCAGGATCTGTATCGCATCCTTTTCTACCCCTTTATCCGAAAATTTCATGCCGCGCGCTTCGAGCTCCGGAAGGAAAGAAATGTCTGCGCCTATCATTTTGTCAATAGTAACCGCGTTCAAGGCAGCGCCTTTCAGCTCATACTTTTGATCCACCGTAACCACGGCCGCTTTTTGCGGAAGAACCGTCACAATGTCTGTCGACCCGGTGTATAAGCCTGCCGCTTTTGCGTCAAAATGGATCAGCCCCTCTGTTTTCCCCGACTGTACGATGACCTGGCATTTGCCGTTGAATAGGGAACGCTGCCAGGCGCCGTCCGGACATTGGTCCGGCTCATGGCTGCTCGGGTCGCCATTACCTACCCCAATGATCTTCGCATCGCCGGTTAGGTAAAACCGGATCATATTGTCGGCATCAGGCACTTCGCGGCCTTCCCGGTCTACTGCCGAGATATTAATCACGGTAACGTCTTTTCCGTCGGCCATCATCGTCGTTTTATAAGGTGTCATCACCACTTCCACCGCGGATCCGGTGGTCTCGACGGAAGCGGTGAGTTTTTTGCCTTTTTTATACGCGACAGCTTCCAGTTTTCCAGGCTGGTACTGTACCGTCCAGTTCAGGTGCCCATTGCGGGGCATGTCCTTTTTGCCAAGGGTCTTGCCATTCAGGAACAATTCGACGTTGTCGGCATTGGAGTTCACCCAAACTTCCACATCGTCATTCGGTTTGTCCCAATGCCGCTTGTCCGGCCAGTTCCAATGCGGGGAAATGTGCAGTACATCTTTATCGGTCCACCAGCTTTGGTAGTAGTAATAGATGTTTTTTGGAAAACCACAGACGTCCATGACCCCGAAATGTGAGTTCACATTCGGCCATTTATATGGGGTCGGTTCCCCGCGGTAATCCAGGCCTGTCCAGATAAAACCCCCGAGCCAATAGTCGTTTTCGGCGGCGAGTTTCCACCAGTCTTCCGCCTTACTGGCCCACCATGGCGCCGTAATGTCCTGGTCCGGGACATACGCACGGATGGTGTCTTTTTCATAAATGCCTCTCGTGGTCACGGTGCTGCCCATCTCTGTCCCCAGCAACGGTTGGTCAGGATGGTCTTTGTGGTAGGCGGCCACATCAAACTGCCGGTAGTTGAATCCGCGCACGGGAATTACCTCGTTGACGCCTTTAAAGACATTCGGGAGGTCAGCGGCATAAGTACTGGTCCGTGTCGGGTCATATTGTTTTTGTTGTGCCAATAGCGTCTGGGCAATTTTCCGCCCTGTATCATTGGCCTGTATCATCCCTTCCTCATTGCCGATGCTCCAAAGAAATACAGAAGCGTGATTGCGGTCTCGTTTTAACAGTCTGGTGAACTGGTCCCTTGATTCCTTGCCGCTGTTCAGCAAACGCTGCTCATCGAGGACCAGCATCCCCAGTGAGTCGCAGGCGTCAAGCAGTTCCGGCGTCGGGGCATTGTGGCTTGTGCGGTACGCATTGCTGCCCATGTTTTTCAACAGGTTGATGCGGTAGTATTGCAGGTAATCCGCCAGTGCACTGCCCACACCGGCATGATCCTGATGGTTGTTCGTGCCCTTGATCTTCACGTTTTTCCAGTTCAGGAAGACGCCCTCTTTGCGGATTTCAATATGGCGGAAGCCAAATTTCACCGTCTTGGAGTCCGTTGCTTTCCCGTTTTGGGTAACTTCAACCACCACGCGGTACAGGTAGGGATTTTCCAGTGACCAAAGTATGGGTTGGGGCACGTTAATGGTTTGTGTAATGGTCATTTCACCATTCACGTCCAGCGTAAAGTTTTCAGGCTTTGAGCGGCCAACGACTTTGCCGTTTCGGTCTTTTAAATAGGCCGTTACCGCGGCGGTGGAAGCCGTGAAATTTTCGTTGATCACTTCCGTACGGACGGTTAAGGTTGATTTTCCCGGTGTCACATCTGCGGAAGCGAAAACGCCATCGTTCTTGATATGCAGGTTTTTAAAACTGTTCAGCCATACGTGGCGGTAAATGCCGGCGCCCTCATAAAACCAGCCTTCGTATTGTGTGGCATCGACCCGCACGGTAACGACATTGTCGCCGTCAAAGTTCAGGACATCGGTAATGTCATAGTGTTCGCCTACGTAGCCGCTTTTGTTGTTGCCCAGGTAAAATCCGTTGACCCAAATGTTCGCATCGCGGAAAATCCCATCGAACTGCAGTTCAAACCGCTGCCCGTCCTGAGGCTTTGCCACCGTAAAATGCTTGCGGTACCACCCGATACTGGTTTCGGGAAACAATCCGCCGACGGGCTTGTACCCGTGCGACTGTACATCAAAGTTGTCTACATTGACAAATGGAAGGTGGACCGCCCAATCGTGCGGCAGGTCTACTTTTGCCCATGCCGTATCGATAAACTTCGGATCGATTGCGGTGCCGGCGCCCTTTCCTGACTTGGAAAAGACCGTGGCGATGGAATAATTAAAATCTTTTTCGGCATTCGCAGCATGTCCAAAATGGAACTTCCACCCCTCGTCAAAATTGAGGTGGGTGCGCTGGGAAACGGAGCTTATGGAAAAGCAAAGGCAAAGGGATAAAATAAAGTACCGCATTGGAAATCGTTTGGTTTTGGGTAAAGGTAACGATTTCGAATGCGGCTGTTTTTAGATACCGACCAGTTTTAGAACGGATTAGAACCGGTAGCCAAGGTTTAAGTCACCCCGGAAAATGGCGTCGGGCATGGCATCCGAGTTGCCCAGTGTGCGCCCTACTCCTACCAAAACCTCAAAAACGAAACCGGTACGGTTGATCCATTTTTTGCCAAGGGAAAGCCCCAGCGCAGCGGCGTTATATTTCACTGAATTGCTGTCGTAGTAGTCATTCGTCGTGTTCCGGCCTGAACTGTATTTGGCAAAGCCTTCCACGAAAAAACCTTTGGCGCCAAACTCCTTCGTCTCCTGGAAATAGAAACGCGCAAATGGCGTTACCGAAAAATCTTCATAATAGTCGTTGCCGGAATCAAGGTTTCCGAGCAGCGAAACCCCATAGGTAAAATCCTTGCTTTGGATGTATTCATACGTCCCTTCAAAAATAGGTCCGGCAAGCAGTTTGATCGCACCGATCTTCACTTCATGCTTTCGGGAAAAAATGTCTGCCCTTTCTTCCTGTGCATAGGAGATACAAGTAGCGAGTAAAAACAGCGTAATAATCTTTTTCATAGGTAATGGTTTTCTTTTTTTGAGATAAACGTACACTTTTATTTTAAATTGTCAGTGCGTGCAATCGGGAAACATATTTCCCGATGACGTCAAACTCAAGGTTTACCCTGGTTCCGATTTGGAAGTCCTTAAAATTGGTATGTTCATAGGTGTACGGGATAATCGCCACGCTAAAGCTGCTGTGGTGCGAGTTGACTACGGTGAGGCTTACGCCGTTTACCGTGATGGATCCTTTTTCAATGGTGATGTTGTGTAGCGCGGGATCGTATTCAAACGTATAATACCAACTACCATTAGCATTTTCGACGGCGGTGCAGGTCGCGGTTTGGTCTACGTGCCCCTGGACGATATGTCCGTCGAGTCGGTCGCCGAGTTTCATCGCGCGTTCGAGGTTCACGGCATCACCTTCCTTCCAGTCGGTCAGGTTTGTTTTATCGAGCGTCTCGCGGATGGCAGTTACGGTGTATTCATCGTTGTTGATTCCGACAACCGTCAGGCAGACGCCGTTGTGTGAAACACTTTGGTCAATCTTCAGTTCATGGGTGATCGGTGCGGAAACGGTGATGTGGAGGTTGTCATTTTCTTTTTTCAGTTCGCGGATGACGCCTATTGATTCAATAATTCCTGTAAACATTTGTAGTTTATTTTACTTAGATTTGCAGTTCAAAATTAGCGATAAATACCATGAAAAAAGCAGAAAATATCATCGTCGGCATTTCCATCGGGGACCTGAACGGAATCGGGAGCGAAATTGTGCTCAAGACTTTCGAGGACAGCCGCATGCTGGAAATGTGTACACCAGTGATATTTGCTAACGTAAAGACGCTATCGCATTTGCGCAAAAGTTTTGAATCGACCGCGCCTTTTCACGGCATTGACAAACTCGAACAGGTATTGACGGGAAAAATCAATGTGCTGAATGTGTGGCGTGAAAACATCGAACTGGCCTATGGCGTGAATGATCCTGTTGTCGGGGAATATGCGATAAAGTCGTTTGTCGCTGCCACGAATGCGTTAAAAGATGGCGGAATCGATGTTTTGGTCACCGCACCTATAAATAAGTATAACATCCAGTCTGAAGAATTTAAATTTCCCGGACATACCGATTATCTGGCCAAAGAACTGGAGGGCAATGCCCTGATGCTGATGGTGCATGACAAACTTCGGGTTGGATTGCTGACAGACCATGTTCCGGTCAACGAAGTGGCGTCACATTTGACCGAGGCGCTGATCAGGCAGAAAATCGAAACCGTAAGGCAGTCGTTAATCCAGGATTTCAGCATCAACAAACCAAAGATTGCGGTTTTGGGGCTGAATCCGCATGCGGGCGACGGCGGTGTCATCGGGAAGGAAGACGAAATGATTATCCGTCCGGTGATTAAAAGAATGTTTGAAAAAGGGACGATGGTTTTCGGTCCGTATCCTGCCGATGGATTCTTTGGCAGCGGGCAATACGAGAAGTTTGACGCGGTGATTGCCGCGTATCACGACCAGGGACTGGTGCCTTTCAAGACGCTTTCGTTTGGTAACGGGGTAAACTATACGGCGGGATTGAACAAAATCCGGACGTCTCCCGACCACGGCACCGCTTATGATATCGCCGGGAAAGACAAAGCCGACTTTAATTCGTTTAAGGAAGCCGTTTATCTGGCCATTGACATTTATAACGCGCGGCACCAATACGCGGAAATCAGTAAAAAACCGCTGAAAACAAAGGAAAAGCACTTATAAACAAAAAAATGTTTATAACCCTTTTGTTATTACGATAAATTTATATCTTTGCACACCCGTTTTGAATTTCAGGATTGGGTCAAATTGAGGTTACGATGAAAAAGCTGAATGAGTTCTTGATTCCTTTTATAGGATTAAAGTTAGGAAAACACCAATTTGAATATCAAATAGATAAAACGTTCTTTGCCGCTTATGAATATGATGACTTTGAAAGCTGCGACATTAAGGTAAATGTGGTGCTGGAAAAGAAAAGTACGATGCTTGAGCTGAATTTTAAGCACAAGGGTACGGTGCATGTTCCCTGTGACCTGACGGGCGAAATGTTTGATTTGACCGTAAAAGGAAAATTGAGGCTTGTGGTGCAGTTTGGGGAGGAATTCAACAATGACAATGAAGAGTTGCTGATCCTACCGCACGGAGAACACCAGATTGACATTTCGCAATACATTTATGAAATGATTGTATTGTCGATTCCGCTGAAAAGGGTGCACCCAGGCATTAAAGATGGCACATTGCAATCAGAAGCATTGGACAAGCTCAGGGAATTGAGCGTCAAGGAAATGAAGAAGGCAGAAGAAATAAAAGAAGAAAATACAGATCCCCGATGGGACAAATTAAAGCAACTATTAACGGATAAATAATATAGTAAAATGGCACATCCTAAAAGAAAAATCTCCAAAACAAGAAGAGATAAGAGAAGAACTCACTACAAAGCAACCGTTGCAACAATCGCTACATGTCCTGTAACAGGAGAAGCACATTTATACCACAGGGCTTACTGGCATGAAGGGAAAATGTATTACAGAGGACAGGTTGTTATTGACAAATCAGTTGCTGCTGCCTAATAATTTTTCGGTATAAAAGATACGAACTCTCACCTGGTGAGAGTTTTTTTGTTGGGCCAAATTTTACAAATAGCCTTGGCAACAGCATCAGGTTATGAATTTTTTTTGTAATTTCCACCTCTTTTAAAACTTCTGTTTTTGAAAGAAAATAATTGAATCCTATGAACACAATAACAGCCGCGATTACAGCAGTTGGGGGCTATGTCCCGGATTTTGTACTGTCTAATAAAGTACTGGAAACCATGGTTGATACCAACGACGAGTGGATCACTTCCAGGACCGGTATTAAAGAAAGAAGGCTGCTGAAAGGAGAAGGCCTTGGCACTTCTTATCTCGCTATAAAAGCGGCAGAGAACCTTTTCTCCAGAAAAAATATTAATCCGGCGGAGATTGACATGGTGATTGTTGCCACCACCACTGCCGATATGCCTGTGGCTTCTACCGCAGTATATGTTGCCACACAAATTGGTGCCGTAAACGCTTTCGCTTATGATTTGCAGGCGGCATGTTCCGGTTTTTTATACGGAATGTCAACCGCTGCGGCGTATATCCAGTCCGGACGTTATAAAAAAGTACTGCTGATTGGTGCCGATAAAATGTCATCGATTATTGATTATACAGACAGGGCCACCTGCATCATCTTTGGGGATGGCGCAGGTGCCGTTTTGTTTGAGCCAAACCATGAAGGCCTTGGATTGCAGGATGAATACCTGAGATCAGACGGAATCGGAAGGGAATTCCTTAAGATTGATGCGGGCGGGTCTATCCTCCCTCCATCAAAAGAAACAGTCGAGAACAGGCAGCATTATGTTTTCCAGGATGGAAAAACGGTATTTAAGTATGCGGTTTCCGGCATGGCTGATGTCAGTGAGAAAATTATGGAACGCAATGGATTGTCCAAAGACGACGTGGATTTCCTTGTAGCGCACCAGGCGAATAAACGGATTATTGATGCGACGGCCTCAAGAATGGGTGTCGATGAAGAAAAGGTTTTGGTCAACATTCACCGCTACGGCAACACGACTTCAGGTACGCTGCCATTGCTGCTGAGTGATTTCGAAGACCGGTTTAAAAAGGGCGATAACCTGATATTTGCCGCGTTCGGCGGTGGATTTACTTGGGGATCGATTTACCTAAAATGGGCATATTAAAACAAACGATAAACTAAAACGACTAATATTATGGATTTAAAAGAAATTCAAAGCCTGATTAAATTTGTGGCCAATTCAGGAGTTGCTGAAGTGAAGCTGGAAATGGATGATGTGAAAATCACAATCAGGACGACTTTGGAAGGCAATGCACATGAAACCACTTATGTTCAGATGCCTGCACAAAACATGCTGCAACAAGCTGCACCGCAACAACCGTTGCCACAAGCTCCCGCTGCCGCTCCGGCTCCTGCCGCTGCTGCTCCAGTTGCAGACGAATCTTCAAAATATATTACAATCAAGTCGCCAATCATCGGTACTTTCTACAGAAAACCCGCTCCGGATAAACCTATGTTTGTAGAAGTGGGTTCGTCTATTAAAAAAGGAGATGTGCTTTGCGTCATCGAGGCGATGAAACTTTTCAACGAAATCGAATCGGAAGTTTCAGGTAAAATCGTAAAAATACTGGTAGACGATATGTCGCCCGTTGAATTCGACCAACCTTTATTCTTAGTAGATCCATCTTAATAATTAAGAATTAAAAATTATAAATTACGATTAAAGGTGTAATGCCGTCAATTGTAATAATTTGAAATTTAAAATTCCTAATTTAAAATTTATAAAGATGTTTAAAAAAATACTAATAGCAAATCGTGGTGAGATTGCACTTCGTGTCATCAGGACCTGCAGGGAAATGGGTATCAAGACGGTAGCCGTATATTCTACTGCCGATGCAGAGAGCCTTCACGTTAAGTTTGCTGATGAAGCGGTCTGTATCGGGCCTCCTCCAAGCAATTTGTCTTACCTTAAAATGTCCAATATTATCGCTGCGGCAGAAATCACCAATGCTGATGCGATCCATCCAGGCTATGGCTTCCTTTCAGAGAATGCCAAATTCTCGAAAATCTGTCAGGAGCACGGTATAAAGTTCATCGGGGCCTCTCCTGAAATGATTGACCGTATGGGTGATAAGGCTTCCGCCAAATCGACTATGATTGCCGCTGGAGTGCCTTGTGTACCCGGTTCAGTCGGGATTTTGGAATCGTATGAGCAGGCTTTGCAACTGGCTAAGGAATTCGGTTTTCCAGTCATGCTAAAGGCTACCGCCGGAGGTGGTGGAAAAGGAATGCGTGCGGTTTGGAAAGAAGAAGATTTGTTGAAAGCCTGGGAAAGTGCGCGTCAGGAATCTGCTGCGGCTTTCGGGAATGATGGCATGTACCTTGAAAAACTGATTGAAGAGCCAAGGCATATTGAGATTCAGGTTGTCGGTGATTCTTATGGAAAAGCCTGCCACCTATCGGAAAGGGATTGTTCTGTCCAAAGAAGGCACCAAAAGCTGACGGAAGAAACACCATCGCCGTTTATGACCGATGAACTTCGTCTCAAAATGGGTGAAGCGGCTGTAAAAGCGGCAGAATATATTAAATATGAAGGTGCCGGAACGGTAGAATTCCTTGTGGACAAACACCGCAACTTCTATTTCATGGAAATGAATACGCGTATCCAGGTAGAGCACCCAATTACCGAGCAGGTGATTGATTATGACCTGATCCGTGAGCAGATCTTAGTAGCTGCTGGTGTGCCGATTTCTGGTAAAAACTATTTACCGCAACTGCACGCCATAGAATGCCGCATCAATGCGGAAGATCCTTACAACGATTTCCGTCCTTCTCCGGGTAAGATTACGACCTTACACACGCCTGGAGGACACGGTGTCCGTTTGGACACGCATGTGTATTCCGGCTATTCTATCCCACCGAACTATGATTCGATGATCGCGAAGTTAATCACGACGGCGCAAACACGCCAGGAAGCCATCAATAAGATGAAAAGGGCGCTGGATGAATTCGTAATTGAAGGCATCAAGACGACAATCCCGTTCCACAGGCAGTTGATGGATGATCCAAGATATGTCGCCGGAGATTATACAACGGCGTTTATGGATACTTTTAAAATGAACGATCCAGAATAAATAAGAAACCCGCTGTAAGGCGGGTTTTTTTATCGATTCCATTTGTGGATTATTGTATGATTATTGAACTCTTCGGCTAAATCGCTACTGGCCTGAGGGATGGAAGCGGCATCCTTTTTTGAGGCACCCTTCGGCCTCGCTCAGGGTGACAACACCGGCGGTCCGGGCGGCGAAAAAAAGATATAGCGGACAGCCCGACGCTGTTGCACTAGCGATTTATTTTTAGAGAGATCGTTCCGCAACAGGGGCGCGCCCACATTAAAAGCATTCGGTGGACAGTAGCAGTTGGCAGTAAAGAAGTCGTCATTACCGTACAAACTGCCTACTGAGACTGAGACTGCCTACTAACTTAAAGCGTCTCTTTTAACCACTTATAAAATTCCCGCTGCCATACCATGCCGTTTTGCGGCTTTAACACCCAGTGGTTTTCTTCAGGCAAATACAAGAAACGGCTTTTGATGCCACGAAGCTGTGCTGCCTGGAATGCTTCCTGCGCCTGGCCGATGGGCACCCGGAAATCCTTACCGCCCTGAATGATCAGAATCGGCTTGTTCCAATTTTGGACAAAATTGGCCGGATTGAATTCGTTGTAGGTTTTTTGCGCTACGGCATTGTCTTTTTCCCAATACGCACCGCCGAAATCCCAGTTGTTGAAGAACACTTCCTCAGTCGTGCCGAACATACTTTGGGTATTGAATACGCCGTCGTGCGCGATAAACGTCTTGAAACGGTTGTTGTGGATGCCCGCAAGGTAAAACACAGAGTAACCGCCGTAGCTCGCGCCTACGCAGCCCAAACGGGACTTGTCAACGTATGGTTCTTTAGCGACATCGTCAATCGCAGCAAGATAGTCTTTCATCACCTGGCCACCCCAGTCTTTGGAGATTTGCTCATTCCATTCCACACCATGTCCGGGCATGCCGCGGCGGTTTGGCGCGACAACTACATATCCATTGGCGGCCATGAGCTGAAAATTCCAGCGGAACGAATAAAATTGCGTCAATGCAGATTGTGGGCCGCCCTGGCAATACAACAGTGTTGGGTATTTTTTAGACGGATCGAAGTTCGGCGGGAGGATCACCCAAACCAACATTTTTTTGCCATCGGTGGTGGTGACGTATCGTTTTTCCGTTTTGCTTAGGGAGAGTTTCGAATAGACCGCGTCGTTAACATGCGTCAGTTGTTTCCAGGTTTTCTTCTTCAGGTCAAACGAAAAAATATCTGCAGCATGGTTCATGTCTGTCCTCGTCAGGATGATGTTGTCGCCGGAGAACCCAACCAAACCTGACACGTCGAAGTTGCCATCGGTTACTTGGTTTACGGTGATTGCGATTTTCGTCAGTCCCGGAAAATTGACTTCGAACAATTGTAATGTGCCATCAATTGGCGCCTGGAAATACACTTTTTTCCCATCGGGGCTCCAAAGAAAGCTCTCGACAGTACCATCCCAATTCGCAGTAAGGTTTATTTTCATGCCTTTAAAATCGACGATGATGTCGTTCTTATCGGCTTCATAACCATCGCGTTTCATCTGCAGCCAGCTAAGACTGCCTGAAGGTGAGAATTGCGGTGCAACATCATAGCCTAAATTGCCTTCGGTACGGTTGATTGTTTTGCCTGTGGCGAGATTGTATTCGTAGATGTCCGTATTGGTTGAAACGGCGTAGGCTGTTCCCGATTTCTTCTTGCAGACATACAATATGCTCTTGCCATCCGGCGCCCAGATGTAGTCTTCGTCTCCGCCAAAAGGCTTTTGCGGGGAATCGAACAATTCGTCCTTCATGATGTCGTAGCCTCCAGCTTCTGCTATTTTGGTTTCCTTATAAAAGACATGGTTGTATTTGCCTTCATTCCAGGTATCCCAATGGCGGTAATCGAGGCCGTCGTAAATCTGTACATCCGATTTTTCGAGTTCAGGATAGAAGTCCTTGCCGTGAACGTTTTGCAGTTTCACTTCTTCGCTGTAGATCATATGTTTTTTATCGGACGAAATGTTCTTGTCGTTTAAAAGTGATTTGTAATCTGTAACTTCTACAGCCGGGCCGCCCGAAACGGGAATACTGTAATATTTCGAATTGGATTTATTTTCTTCGACAGATGGGTACGATACTTTGTATATGATGCTTTTGGCGTCCATTGAAATACCGAGTGGCGTCACCCTTCCCAGTTTCCAAAGGGTTTCCGGTGTCATGACGGATTGTGCAGCGGCAGTTGCGCTCATGATGATCAGCGTTAAGAATAAGATTTTTTTCATTTTGAAGTTGTTTTCAGGGTCTAAAAGTAACGATTTATTCCAAAAAAAAAGCCGCCCCGAAGGACAGCCTTTTCATTTTTAACCCAACCTATTATTGTTTTACAAACCTTTTTACAGTTGTTTTTCCTTCGTTGCTCACTTCAAGCAGGTACGTTCCGGTATTGATGTTAGAAACATTGATCGTCCCGTTCTCAATTTTTCCCTGAGCTACTAGTTGCCCCAACGTATTGATAACGCGGAAATCTGAGCCTTCTTTTACATTAGAAACATTCAATTGACCGCCTGTAACCGGATTAGGGTACAAGCTCATCGTCACTGATGGCGCGTCATTCATTTCAATTTCTTTAGCCGTAGAAGTGATGTTTATGGTGTAATCTTCCACCTGCCCATAAGAGAAAGCTTCACAGGCCGTCGGCACACCACTGTACTTCATGGAAACCCTCATTCGCGTAGCGCCTAAAGTAGCTGTACCAGGAATGGTAATGCTTCCCGAAGCAGGAGTCGCAGTAGAAGCCGCTTTGGTAAATACGGTTTCTCCAGCATCTGCAAAATCGCCATCCTGATTGTAATCAATGAAAACTGCATAACCTTCGCTGTAAACAGTGCTGGTCCATGCTGGTGTAATGGTGATGGTGTAAGCTGTTCCGCGTACGGCACTAGTGGATTGTGCTGTAAAATTCTCATATCCGGCAGTACCTGTAGAGGTGTTACTGATCGTGCCAAACACCACTTTGCCAATTTTCTCGTCTGCAGTACTGTTCCCCTGTGAGGTACAATATGTGACTGTTCCTGCCAGTGTCGTTACACTGACAGTATTGCTCGCAGCAGAAACGTTTCCTGCGGCATCTTTGGCTTTAACCGAGAATGTATAGGCTGTTGCAGCAGTAAGTCCGGTAACGGCATAAGACGTTGTGGCTACAGTGGCTTTTAATGTGGCACCCTGATACACGTCATACCCTGTTACACCCACATTATCTGTGGAAGCGGTCCAACTTAAGTTTGTAGCGGTTTGTGTCGTGCCTGAAGCGGTCAAGGTTGTTGGCGCTGTTGGTGCTGCAGTATCGGCTGAACCTGCCTGTATGTTTACAGTATAATCTTCAACTTGTCCATAAGAGAATGCCTCGCATGAAGTTGGGACTGCATTATATTTCATCGATACCCTCATTCTGGTGGCGCCCAAAGTTGCAGTAGCAGGCACTGTAAACGATCCGCTAACCGGCGTCGTAGTTGATGCTGCCAGGGTCCAAACCTGTTCTCCTGCATCAGCAAAGTCACCGTCTTTGTTATAATCGATCCACACACCATACCCTTCAGGATAAGCAGTGCTTGTCCATGTCGGCGTTACTGTAATGGTGTAGGCTGTATTTTGAGAAAGATTCGTTGAAACTGCTGTAAAATCAGTATAACCTGTTCCGCCAGTTGAAGCGTTGTTGATGGTCCCCAGCTGCACGCGTCCGATTAACTCGTCGGCCACGCTGCCGCCTTGTGAAGCACAATATGAAATTACAATCGCAGATGTTGTTACGTTAACCGTATTGCTTGCAGTCGAAACATTCCCTGCGGCGTCTTTAGCAACCACATAGAAAGAATAAGCTGTTGAAGCGGTCAATCCGGTTACGGCATAAGTTGTCGTTGTGACAGATGCTTTAAAAACACCTCCTTGATACACATCATAACCTGTTACACCAACATTATCCGTAGAAGCAGTCCAGGAAAGGTTTGTCGTTGTTGCGGTTGTTCCTGATGCAACAAGCGATGTGGGTGCAGAAGGCGCCGTGGTATCGGTTACAGGTGCTAAAGTAGTTACATTCGCCGTATTACTTACTGCAGAAACATTTCCGGCAGCATCTTTGGCTTTCACGGTAAATGCATACGCAGTTGAAGCGGTTAATCCAGTTACAGCATAAGAAGTAGTGGTTACAGAAGCTTTCAATACGCCATTCTGATACACATCATAACCGGTTACTGCAACGTTATCCGTAGATGCAGTCCAGGAAAGATTAGTCGTGGTCTGTGTGGTTCCTGATGCAGCCAATGCGGTTGGCGCAGTTGGTGCAGTGGTATCAGTTGAACCAGCAGTTATGGTAAAGTTTGTATTCGATACATCAAAGAATATGTGGTTCGTTCCTTTGATCATGATCCTGTTTGTCGTGCCCGGAGTGTTTGGAATCGTAACAGCCTGTGTGCCGTCGTTTGGTGTAGCAGCCAACAATGTGCTAAAAGTACTTCCGCCATCTGTAGACAATAAGATGTCAACATTTGCACAGTTTACCCCATTAGCGGTTGTTCCTGCAACAGACCATGTAACGGTTTGCGAAGAATTTCCGGCATATGAAACCGCGGTATTTGGTACCGTAACAGCAAATGGTCCGGCAGTTGCATTAACCGTAACAATCATGTCATCACTATTGTTTCCGGACCCTCCTGCCCTATTGTCACGGACAGTCAGCCTGAAGTTTTGTGTTCTTGCCACAGACGACAGCGCTTCCACGGTCAATTCGCTTCCGGCAGTGGTTGTAGCACCGGTTAAGACGGAAGACATTTTTGGGAAGTAACGCACATTGGATGTTGTTGGGTTGTATGAACGGTAGTTTACGCCGCTCGTCTTAGTAGCATTGGGCGCAGTAGCATTCGTTTGTGAATCAAACTGTTCCCAGCAATAGGTCAAAGCATCGCCATTGGCATCAGTTGCGGAACCTGTAAGCATGAAAGGCGTGCTTTTAGGAATCGTATAGTCCAATCCGGCGTTAACCACTGGAATTGCATTTCCAGTCGCGGTATTCACCGAACATGTTTTTGCCTTAATGTTGTTAGTAACCTGTTGGATACTTACCGCATGAAAATACGGGTCAGAATGCGGCTGGATATCCAGCGTCGTAATGCCCGCATAGCCCATAATAGTAGAACCACTTCCAGGCTCCATTTGGACACCTGTTCCTTCATTGCTGTGTGTAAAGGTATGGTTGGCGCCAAACTGGTGGCCCATTTCGTGTGCTACATAATCTACATCAAAGTTGTCCCCGGACGGAATTCCATCTGCCGGCGACGTAAATCCACTTCCTTTTCCGAGCGGCACAGAAGCCGTCGGGTTAGTACAAACGCATCCAATACATCCTGCATTTCCTCCGCCACCGGATGCACCAAATAAGTGTCCGATATCATAGTTGGCATTGCCAATATTGTTCGTCAATGCAGTCTGTAATTCCTGGTTCCATGCGCCTCCCGACCCTGCAGTAGCAGCAGAATAAGGGTCTGTAGAAGCGCTGGTATAAATTACGGTATCGGTATTTGCAATCAACACCATTCTTGCTGAAAAATCCTTTTCGAAAATACCGTTGACACGTGTCATCGTGTTGTTAATGGCTGCCAAAGCCAATGCTTTTGTTCCGCCGAAATAGGCAGTATATTCTCCTGTTACTGACATTGCGAGACGGAACGTCCTCAAAAGTGCATCGTCGGCATTAGGTCTTAAGGCTGAAGGTGATGCCATGTCTTTCGATACCTTATCGATCAGCCGGCACTCAAACTTTGTCAGCGAGGCGATTTTGTCTGATTTGCGATAAACCGCATACGAACTTAAGTCTTTTGTATACGGCTCAATAAAGGTCGCAGATTTATCCGCGTAAAGCACCATACTCTCAAACCCCAGTGGAGAGATACTGAAATAGGCCGTCGTGGAAGAATCCGTCATGCTGATCCCGATATAGGATTTAATGTCAGGATATTTTGCCTCCAGCGCAGGATCCATGTTGGAATTCAGGAAGACCTTAAATTGCTCCATCTTCCCATTGGCATCGGGAATGGCAATCAGGACTCCGGACTGGTTGCCGGCTTTTCTCGCTACAGCACCAGATAAAGAATTTTTTAATCGGTTTACATCTAGCGAAAACAACCTGGGATTAATCAGGTTTGTCTTGTTTTCAGCGATAACCGCATCAGCTTTCCGAATTGTGTTTTCCCAGACATTCTGACCTGACTGTGCAAACGAAAAACTGGAGATTGCCAGAAAAGCAATCGAGAGTAGTTTGTTTTTCATAAATATTTTAGTTTAGGTTTGGGGTATTAGTAAAAATTTAACAACCCAAATATAAAATATTAAACCATTCTCGAGACAAATTTTATAACAAAATTTTCAACAAACGTTACTAATTTAACAATTGTGCCGTGTCTATTGGTTTTTACAATGTTATTTTTTACCTGCATTTGTTTTTATACCGAAAGCAAAAAAGCTATTTTTATAAAAATTTTCACCCTTATGGATTTAAGCTTCTGGGAGCGCAGCACTTGGTTTGGCGAAGTGGATTATACCATCGTCGGCAGCGGCATTGTTGGACTTCATGCCGCATTGAGGCTGCGGGAACGCTTTCCCGAATCCAAAATTCTAATTTTAGAGAAGGGTATGCTTCCACAGGGTGCAAGTACAAAAAACGCCGGATTTGCCTGTTTCGGCAGCCTTTCGGAAATCATTGATGACCTCAAGATACACACGGAAGAAGAAGTCGTCAGCCTAATTCAAAAAAGATGGTGCGGTTTACAATTGCTCCGTAAAAGGCTGGGCGACTCCATTATCGACTTCAGGCCTTTTGGAGGGTATGAACTGTTTTTAAAGGATGATGACACTAGCTTCAATGAAGCACAAACCCGTATGCCTTTTATAAATGAAATTTTGAAACCCATTTTCAAGTCGGCCGTTTTTACAAAGGAAGTCGATCGCTTCGGATTCCGGCAAACCAATGCGTATTTGTTCTTCAATCCATATGAGGCGCAGCTTGACACTGGAAAAATGATGCAGGCTTTATTAAGAGCAGCTATTGCTGAAAATATTCTCATCCTGAACCAGCAAACCGTAACCTCTTATCATGAATCTTCTGGAGGTGTTGAAGTCACATTGGGAGATTTCAGCTTTCGCACCAAAAAATTGTTGTTCGCCACAAACGGATTCGCGTCCGAAATTACCGAAGGCGCCGTGAAACCTGCGCGCGCACAGGTTCTTATTACCAAGCCGATTCCAGGCCTGGATATCCGCGGCACATTCCACCTGGACAAAGGATATTACTATTTCAGGAACATCGGCGAACGCATATTGCTGGGAGGCGGAAGAAACCTCGACTTTGAAGGTGAAACCACGACCGAATTTGGCCTGACGGAAAAAATACAAAACCGGCTGGAGCAATTATTAAAAGAAGTAATTTTGCCTGGGCACGATTTTGAGATTGAACACCGCTGGAGCGGCATTATGGGAATGGGATCCAGTAAAACCCCTATTGTTTCCCAACTGTCAGAACACGTTTACTGCGGCGTCCGTATGGGCGGCATGGGCGTGGCAATCGGCAGCCTCATTGGAACAGAATTAGCAGACCTGGTATAATACATGGCAACAAAAATTACAAAACGAAAACCGGCAAAAGCCAAAGACCATAAACCTGTAAAGAAACAAACGCGATTCCGGAAAATCATGCGCCTGTTGTTTAAAGCCATGTTGTGGTTTTTTGGACTTAGCATCTTCTCGGTCATCATTTTTAAATGGGTGCCGGTGCCTTTTACGCCGTTGATGATCACGCGCAGCATTGAACAAAAATGGAATGGAAAAGAAATGGTCTGCAAGCACGACTGGGTACCCATTGAAGACATCTCCATCAATATGCAAAAAGCAGTGATTGCCAGTGAAGATGCAACGTTTATGAAACATAACGGATTCGACTTCAACGCCATGCAAAAAGCAATGAAAAACAACGAAAAAGGCAAAAGGATTCGCGGCGGCAGTACCATTTCACAGCAAACCGCTAAAAACGTGTTCCTTTGGCAGGGACGCAGTTATATCCGCAAAGGATTCGAAGCATATTTTACAGTACTGATCGAACTGATTTGGGGCAAAGAACGCATTATGGAAGTTTACCTCAACAGCATAGAGATGGGTGATGGCATTTATGGCGTAGAGGCTGCTTCGCAATATTGGTACAAGAAAACCGCGCAAAACCTATCCAAACGCGACGCTGCAGGAATTGCGGCCATTCTGCCAAATCCACGAAAATTTAAGGCCAGTAATTCCTCTTCAAAAATTGAGTTGCGAAAATCCCGTATCGTACGGCACATGCAATATGTTGGCAAATTAGACTACTAAGATGCGGAATCCCTTCCTGTTTTTGATTTTCTTTGCGATCATCGGTGTTGGCCAGACGCGGCCTGCAGAAATTGGGCTTGTTCTGGATAATGATTTGTATGTATCAACGGTTAGTGACCGGTATTATACCAACGGATTTGAAATTTTTTACAAATACCTGAACAAAACACAACCGGAAATGGTGGCCAAAAGGATTTCTGAATTTCGCCTTGGGCAGTACATCTACAATCCTTACAACATTGTGGCATCAGACATCGCAAGGAATGACCGGCCATTCGCGGGCTACCTGTTTGGAAGTTTCGGCGTGCATACATTTTATAAAAACGAATCGGTGCTAAAACTGGATTTCCAGGCCGGATATGTTGGTCCCAATGCCTTTGGCCGCGAAATGCAGGAATTCTTCCACAATTCTTTCGGATACATTGCTGTTCAGGGCTGGGAACTGCAAATCAAAAATGCGTTGGCGCTTCAGGTGAATGCTACCTATTCCCATAAGATCGCGAATGCCATCAGCAGCAGCTTCAATGATTTCCACGCTTCCGCAGAAGTCAAGGCGGGTACTGTCAATACGAATATTTCCCTGGGGCTAACCTCGCGCCTCAGCTTAAAGCCGTTGCTGCCGATTTACGATTCGAATTTATACCACGCGGCCCTAAACAACGATAAAAGCGTTTTCAAAAATCAAAGTGAATATTTTCTGTTTCTTTCGCCGCACGTGCAGTACCAACTATACGATGCCACAATTCAGGGAAGCCTGTTCAATGACAACAGCCCGGTGACTTATGCTGTGCAGCCTTTCCGGTTTAATGCTGAAGCCGGATTGAAATACCGAAAGGGCAAGTGGGATCTTTCGTATGTGTTCGTGTATCGTGGAAAGGAAGTCATGCGTGACGGCGTAAAAGGATTTATTTACGGGTCGATTACGCTTGGCTATTTTTTATAATAAAAAAATCCCGGGAATTCCGGGATTTGAATATATCTTTTGTTGTTTAAACCTTCGGCAGTGATTTGAACCCCATATTGTACAAAGTAAACGCCTGGATATCGGCAGCTTCCTCTATGGTCTTTGATACTGGTTTTCCTGCTCCATGCCCGGCATTGGTCTCAATCCGGATCAACACGGGGTTTTCACCGGTTTGTTTGTCCTGTAACTCTGCAGCAAATTTAAAACTGTGTGCAGGCACCACACGGTCATCATGGTCGCCTGTTGTAACAAGGGTCGCAGGGTATTTCACGCCTTTTTTTACATTATGGACTGGTGAATATCCTTTAAGATATTTGAACATTTCTTTAGAATCCTCTGCGGTTCCATAATCGTAAGCCCAGCCAGCACCCGCGGTAAACGTATGGTAACGAAGCATATCCATAACGCCGACAGCTGGCAGCGCCACTTTCATCAAATCCGGACGTTGCGTCATCGTCGCCCCGACAAGCAATCCTCCATTTGACCCGCCTCTAATCGCCAGAAAATCCGACGCCGTATATTTCTTTGCGATTAAGAATTCTGCAGCAGCAATAAAATCGTCGAACACATTCTGCTTTTTCAGTTTCGTGCCATCGTCATGCCATTTTTTACCATACTCGCCGCCACCGCGCAAATTGGCAACCGCATATACGCCTCCCATTTCCAGCCATACCGCATTGGCAATGCTGAATGCAGGTGTCAGGCTAATATTAAAGCCCCCGTATCCGTATAGTATTGTTGGGTTTTTTCCGTCAAGCTGCACCCCTTTTTTATGGGTGATGATCATCGGCACTTTTGTACCATCCTTAGAGGTATAAAACACCTGTGTCGATTCAAAATCATCCACGTTGAAATCAATTTTTGGCCTGTCATAAATAGTCGAGGCGCCGGTTTTTGGATTAAAACTGTAAATCGTTCCCGGCGTAATATAATTGGTGAAAGAATAATACAATTGTACTTCTTGTTTCTTACCGCCAAAACCACTGGCTGTTCCCAGGCCAGGCAGCTTAATTTCCCGGATCAGCTTACCATTCAGGTCAAATTGCTTTACCTGTGTGATGGCGTCTTTCATATAGTTGGCAAAAATGTAACCGCTCCCGGTTGTTGGGGTAAGCACATTCTCGGTTTCAGGGATTACCTCGTGCCATTTTTTTAACTGTGCCGTACTGGGATCTACCACGACAATCCTCTTATTCGGCGCTTCCAGATTTGTTGTCAGGAACACTTCCGAACCCACGTTATACAGATAATCGGTATCGGTATCAAATCCAGTAATAATGGGCAGAATCGGACTGTTTGGTTTGGTAAGGTCCTGCATGTACAATTCGTTTCCTGAAGTGGAATTTGCCGCTGAAATAACCAGGTAATTTTCATCTTCGGTTACTTCTCCGCCCACGTAGCGACGTTTTTCCTTCTCTCCAAATACAATCCGGTCCTCTTTCTGGGGCTTTCCAAGCTCATGGAAATACAGTCGGTGCTGGTCCGTCTTTGCCGACAACTCGCTGCCTTTAGGCTTTTCGTAGCTGGAGTAATAAAAACCGCGGTTGCCAAGCCAGGAAATGCCGCTAAACTTTACGTCTACGAGTTGGGCTTCAAGCATTTTCTTCGTAACTGCATCCAGTATCGTAATTTTATTCCAGTCGCTGCCTGCCTCGGATGTCGAATAGGCCACGCGCGAACCGTCCTTCGAAAATCCAACTACCGCAAGAGAAGTCGTTCCGTCCTTGGAAAATGTATTTGGATCCAGGAAAACCTCTTCCTTTCCGGATAGGTCTTTCCGGTACAAAACACTTTGGTTCTGCAGTCCATTATTTTTGTAATAATAGGTGTAATTGCCTTCTTTAAACGGCGCCGAAATCTTCTCATAATTCCAAAGCTTTTCCATCCTAGCCTTTATCGTGTTGCGAAATGGAATGGCCGCCAAATAATCAAACGTAACCTGATTCTCTTTCTGCACCCATTCCGCCGTCTTTTCAGAGCGGTCGTCTTCGAGCCAGCGATACGGATCATTTACTTTGGTATCAAAATACGTATCGGTTACAGATCCTTTATCGGTTTTGGGATATTCAGGACTTTTCTGGGCATTTACAGCCATAGCAGATGTAGCAACCATAATCAGATAACTTTTTTTCATTGTTTAAACTTTTGGTTGTACAAAAATAGCGAAAACATTTACTGATACTAATGAAAAAGTGGCTTGTATGCTTTCCAGTGCTTGTAAATTAAGATGCCATTAAGCACACCCACTACAATGGCTCCGGCAATTCCGGACAGGTCAAGGAAAAGATGGAACAGCAATATATTCACGGATATCGGTGCGAGTACGATCAGCGCAAAGGGCACCCATTTTCTCACAATCAACAGCAGGCCGATAAGAATTTCAAGTATTCCGACAAATTTCAGCACATAGCTGGCTTCGCCCAATGATGGGATTGGAATAAAAGGAGAAGGCAGCATTTTATTCAGTCCGGAAGCCAATAGGATCAAACCCAACAGGATCCTGACAATTTTTGTAAACTTTGAATTCATAGTTTTCGAAGATTTATTATTGTGGTTATGGTAAAAATATAATTAAATTTTTATTTATCAGGCATTTAACATACCAAAATTTTCCACTAAACACATTCTATTGGTTAATTTGATTTGGGCAGCAAACTTCCCGCTGTCCGCTATTATCTTTATTCCCGTAGAAAAAACGGGAATAAAGGATACCGCTGCCATCGGGGCTGCAGTCCGTCGAACCATAGTGTATTTGTTTTTTAATTGCGTAAATTTGCGCCAAACAACTTCCAATGAGCAGGATCAGGATTACCAAGCAGTTCAGTTTTGAAACAGGCCACGCCTTATATGGGTACGATGGAAAATGCAAAAATGTACACGGGCACAGCTATAAGCTGTCGGTGACGGTAATTGGGACGCCAATTGATGATGTTTCCAATGTGAAATATGGCATGGTGATTGACTTCACCGACCTGAAGCACATCGTTAGAGAAGAAATTGTAGACCTGTTTGATCACGCGACCGTATTCAACCGCAATACCCCGCACGTGGAGCTCGCGAATGAACTTAAAGACCGCGGACACCATGTCATTCTGGTCGAATACCAGCCGACCAGCGAAAATATGGTGGTAGATTTTGCTGAGAAAATTAAACGGCGTCTACCCCACGGGATTGATCTTTTTTCGCTGAAATTGCAGGAGACGGACTCTTCGTTTGCAGAATGGTTTGCATCGGATAATTTTCAGTAAACATAAGAAACTAGCCTTTTTCCCGCTCGTTAATAAACGATTCCTTAATAATCTGATTGTCAGTTGTTGTCACGGAAATTGTGATTACCGGCGGCTCCGGATGCTCCTTTTTCCGCTCCGTGTTGACAACCGAAAATTCTTTTGTCATAATCGGTTCAAAAACCACTGTTCCCGGATCGTTAATTACTTCGCCATCTATAATCAATATAAAGTCTGCGTCTTTAAATTTATCCGAACCTTCCTTAATACTATTGATAAAGTCCTTCCAGGTATGCTCTTCCATATTCTGTTGACCAAACGCAACTGAGTTGAAGAGTACAATCAAAAAAAGGCAAAGTGCGTATCGTAGGGCGCGGTTGATGCTCATAAAATCCGCATTGATGTTTAGGTGAGTAACGAATTTATAAAAAAAACGTTTGTCGACAAATGGACGGCTAAAAAAACCCGACGCTGGGCCGGGTTTCTTTTGATTGGTATTTGGTTTATTGTTTCACAATGAGGAACTCACTTCGCCTGTTCTGTGCGTGCTGCTCTTCTGTACAATCCGTGCAGCTTATATTTGGCTCACTTTCGCCGTAACCTTTGCCGGAAATCCTGGTTTTACTTACACCCTTTGAAAGGATGTACTGCACTGTGGATTTGGCCCTGCGGTCAGACAGGCTCAAGTTGTATTGGTCGCTTCCGCGGTTGTCTGTATGAGATTTCACGAGAATTTCCATGTTTGGATATTTAACCATCACCTGTATTAACTTATCGAGCTCGTATGCACCTTCTTTAGTGACGTTGCTCTTGTTAAATTCAAAGAAAATATCGTTCAATACAACAACTTCCTTGTCAATAATTTTTTCGATTGGCTGCAGATTCGCGGCAATATCAACTTTCCCGCCTCGTGTCTTCGCAACCGGGAATACATTTCCTTCATATCCGTCGTTAGTCACCTGTACGCTGTATTCCTTGTCACAATCTACCGTATAAACTACGATGCCGTCCATATTGGTGGTTTTCGTTTCAATGATGTTCTTTTTGTTGTCCAGTATGGCGACGCTTGCGTTTGAAAGCGCTTTGCCTGTTAATGCATCTTTTACTGTCGTAATTACATCCACGCTGCAAACCGGTGTTGCGATATACAGGTTGTCATTTCCATCACGGTTACTGGAAAAGAATCCGATGTTTTTGGCGGTATTGAAACTGAATGCAAAATCGTCCTTAGGAGAATTGACAGGCAACCCGACATTCTTCGCCTCATTGTCCTTGTCAGTATCGATCATGAACACGTCCAGTCCACCAAATCCCTTTCGCCCATCAGAAGAAAAGAAAAGCTTGTTGTCGTCAGTGATTGACGGGAAGCTTTCATTCCCTTCCGTATTGATTTTTTTACCCAGGTTTTCCGGTGTTCCATACGTTCCATCTCCGCTGACAGCCACCTTCCAGATGTCGATTCCGCCTTGTCCTCCGGGCATATCGGACGAAAAGTAAAGCGTCTTGCCGTCTTTGCTAAGACTTGGATTGCTTACCGAATACGTTTTGTTATTAAACGATACTTCCTTAATGTTACCCCATTTTTCGCCGTCTTTAGTCGCTTTAAAAATATAAACCTGCCCTTGGCGAAGGTTGTTTTTCTTATCCTTCACAAATTCCTTTTCCTTAAAGCTCTCACTAGCAAAATACATGGTGTTGCCGTCGGCACTAATCGTCGCGGGTCCGTCATGAAACTTGCTGTTGATTTCCCCAACCGGTTGTGGCTCGCCGAATACCCCATCACCACTCATTACGGAACTGTATAAATCCAGGAACGGCTCTTCGTTCCAACCGTATTTCTTCCTGCCTTTACTTCTGGCGGATGCGAAATACAGGTGGTTGTCATTGGTCAACACCGCGCCAAAATCTGCTTTATCACTATTGATATTAAGGTTCTTCAGGTCATACAACTTTTGCTGGCTGCGAAGTTTCGGCAGGTAGTTTGGGTCTTTTTTAAATTCAATTGCACGCTGGTCGTTGGGCGCTTTCGCTGCGAAAGTTCCCATTTGTTTGTTGGCTTCCTCATATTTACCATCCGCCTTAAGCATTTGGGCGTATTTGTAATACACTTCTGCCTCCTGTTGTGTTTCGATCACCTTTGCGTACCATTTGGCCGCCTCTTTGTAATTAAACATATTATAGTAGCTCTCCGCGAGCTGGCTGTAGACATAAGGACTTCCCTTGCCATCATCAACGAGCTTTTTGTACGCCTCTGCGGCGTCCACATATTCGAGGCTAATGTACAATTTGTCAGCGGCAGCCGTATCCTTGTTCTGTGCCTTTATGGTATTGGCAGCGAACACTAAAATCAATACTATATATAATTTTTTCATTATCCGTGTGGCTTTTAGGTT
>NZ_NKJE01000020.1 GCF_002256285.1 Flavobacterium sp. BFFFF1
TTTAAACCCAATGATTCCGGATAACGCTTGGATCCTCCGTATTACCGCGGCTGCTGGCACGGAGTTAGCCGATCCTTATTCTTACGGTACCGTCAAGCCGGTTCACGAACCGGTGTTTCTT
The DNA here is from genome assembly GCF_002256285.1 of Flavobacterium sp. BFFFF1. GTDB lineage: Bacteria > Bacteroidota > Bacteroidia > Flavobacteriales > Flavobacteriaceae > Flavobacterium. The sequence goes on from NZ_NKJE01000020.1 coordinate 122, forward strand.
CCCGTACAAAAGCAGTTTACACACCATAGATGCTTCATCCTGCACGCGGCATGGCTGGTTCAGGCTTGCGCCCATTGACCAATATTCCTCACTGCTGCCTCCCGTAGGAGTCTGGTCCGTGTCTCAGTACCAGTGTGGGGGATCTCCCTCTCAGGACCCCTACCCATCGTTGCCATGGTAAGCCGTTACCTTACCATCTAGCTAATGGGACGCATGCCCATCTTGAACCGTTGTGACTTTAATAATGAAATGATGCCATCCCATAATACCATGGGGTATTAATCCAAATTTCTCTGGGCTATCCCCCTGTTCAAGGTAGGTTGCATACGCGTTACGCACCCGTGCGCCGGTCTCAAGGAAGCAAGCTTCCTCTACCCCTCGACTTGCATGTGTTAAGCCTGCCGCTAGCGTTCATCCTGAGCCAGGATCAAACTCTTCATCGTATATTGTTATGCTGAATTGCTTCTGCATCGTATTTTAGACGAATTCTAACGTATTTATTCTTTTGAAAATCTCTCGATCTTCCTTACTCTCTGCTTACTTCCGAATCTCTTCAGAAGTGCTGTCAATCCAATATATCAATGAACGTGTCAATCTTTCTTAAAACCGCTTGTCTCTCAAAGCGGGTGCAAAAGTACTAATTCTTTTTTACCGTGCAAGCTTTTTGAAAAATAATTTTTAAGTTTATTCCCAAATCCCAAAACACCAATATCTATATGAACTTTCCTTTCCCCTTATCGGGACGGCAAAGGTAAAACTTATTTCCTTTCAGGCAAATATTTAAATGAATTTTTACAAACTTTTTTTAAACACAACCTCGCAGTAAATCAGCAGAACGTCTTTGTCAATGCGGGTGCAAAAGTAACCCCCTTTTTCAGTTTCGCAAACTTTTTACAACCTTTTTTTGAAGAAAATTTAACATCACATCCTAAAACGCTGGACATCAGAAATGTTCGGAAAGTTCGTGAAGTTCGGAAGATCGGGAGATCGGACGATCAGAAGTTCGAGAGGATGAGCAGGCTTAAGATCTTTACCAACTTACCGAACATTGGGTCCCATCGGCGTTAGGGATCACAGCGGCATCCTTTTTTGGGATGGGCGCGGAGCAAAGCGCAGCGGCATCCAAAAAAGATACAGCGAAGAGCCCGACCGCGTTGCCGTGCGAGAGCTAAGGCAATGCGGAAACGCTAAAATAATTATTCAAAGCGGATGGCTTTCACCGGCGAAATTTTGGTAACAATATAAGAAGGAATCAAAAGCACAAGCAGGCAAACCAGCATCGTGCCCAGGTTCAACAGCAAAATATAGTCCCAACTGATATACACAGGGGCCTCATTTACATAATAGCTTGCCGGATCCAGTTTAATGATTCCAAAATACCGTTGCAGCAACAACATGCCAATTCCGATAAAATTGCCCCAAAGCAACCCACGCAAAATTAAATAGAACGCATTGTACAGGAATATTTTCCTGACAGACCAGTTGGCCGCCCCTACCGCTTTTAAAATACCGATCATTTGTGTGCGCTCCAGAATCAGTACCAGCAGCGCTACGACCATATTAATCGTTGACACGGCGACCATCACGCCCAACATTAACATGATGTTGAAATCGAATAACTTGAGCCACTCGAAGATATAAAAGTACTTCTGCACAATCGTTTTGGTATTCAGCAGCGAGCCGGTTTGTTCATAAACTTCCTTGCCTTTTTGCTCGATCTGGCTAAAATCATCTATAAAAACCTCAAACTGCCCTACTTCATCCGGCTGCCATTTGTTTAGTCTTTGGATGTGACGGATATCACCAATGATATAATTGGAATCAAATTCCTGAAAACCGGAATTGTAAATTCCCGAAACGCTGAAAACGCGAAGATTGGGCAGCGCATTACCGCCATCTTTCATAAAATAGGTACTGAATTTATCCCCCACTTTCAGTCCAAGCCTTTTGGCGAGAAACTCTGAAATCAAAATCTGGTTGTTCAAACTCCCTTTAAAATCAGGCAGTTTCCCTGAAACAATAAAGTCCCTGATATAATCCCAGCTAAAATCCTTCCCGACACCTTTGAGTATTACACCTTCAAACGCTGACGCCGTCCTGATAATTCCTGTTTTTGTAGCAACCGCCTGAATATGAGTGATACCTTCGACATTTTTGAATTTCGGATAGAAGTCCTGTTTTGTGGAGATCGGCCTGATACTGACGTCGGACGCATTATTGTCAAAATTTGAAATAACAATATGTCCATTGAACGCAGACACCTTCTCCCTGATCTTTTGCTGCAGCCCAAGACCTGTAGCCACGGAAATAATCATCATCACCATACCAATTGCAATGGCAGAAATGGCAATTTTTATAATTGGCGCAGATATATTACTTTTACCGCCGTTGGCATTTATCAGCCTTCTGGCAATGAAATATTCAAAATTCAAAATGGCGCGAAGTTTTGTTTAAGCTTCCAAAAATACTGTTTTGGCGACGAATTTTCGTGGTTTTGCCCAATTAATTATAGAGACAGCTTGATTATGATTCATAACCTTAATGTGACAAAAAAGTGTTTTCCCCTAACGGTCAGGAAACACTCTAAGTATTTTATCCTGTTGGTTTTTTGTGTGTTTATCTTGTCATGCAAACCTGCACAGGCAGTCACCCATCCCGTAATAATTGGGAATCCTGTTATCGCGAAAAATTCGGATGCGGGCAAAGTAACCGTAATCTTAAATCCAAATGCAGTAAAGTTTGCTACCGGTTCAGACAATTTCGAGAGCTTTTCCTATCTGCTTGAAAACAAACGGGTAGGAATTGTAACCAATCAAAGCGGACTGCTCGCAGACCAATCCCATATTGTCGATTTCCTGGTTCAGAAAAACGTAAATCTCGTCAAAATATTTGCGCCTGAACACGGCTTTCGTGGAACAGCTGACGCAGGAGAAAATATTGCCGATGGCAAGGACATCGCCACAGGCCTGCCGATTATTTCCATTTACGGCGACAATAAAAAGCCTACACCGCAGCAATTAGAAGGCGTTGATATGATTCTATTTGATCTTCAGGATGTCGGCGCCAGGTTTTTCACGTATATCTCTACGCTACATTACGTCATGGAAGCGTGTGCCGAAAATAGTATTCCGATTGTCATCCTTGATCGTCCCAATCCGAATGGTTCGATTGTAGACGGCCCTGTTTTAGAGCCCGAATACACCAGTTTCGTTGGAATGCACCAGATTCCGGTGTTACATGGCATGACCATCGGTGAATATGCGCAGATGATCAATGGTGAAAAGTGGCTTAAAAATGGCGTTCAATGCGATATTAAGGTAGTGGCCTGCTCTGCTTACACCAGAGACATGCCTTACAGTATTTCCGTAAAACCGTCGCCAAACCTGCCAAACGATATGGCCATTAACCTCTATGCCAGTTTATGCTTTTTTGAAGGCACAAATGTCAGCGTGGGTCGCGGTACGGACAAACAGTTCCAGATTTTTGGTTCTCCATATCTGCCTAATGTTGATTATTGCTTCGTTCCAAAACCGAATGTTGGAGCCAAAGATCCTCAATATACGGGTCAACCCTGTTTTGGAGAAGATCTTTCGGGAATTCCTAAAATAGAACGCCTGGAGTTAAAATGGCTTATTCAGGCCTATAATGAAACCGAAGACAAGTCTAAATTTTTCAATTCCTATTTCACAAAACTCGCAGGAACAAAAAAACTACGCGAGCAGATTGAGGCAGGAATGACAGCGTCACAAATCAGGGCCAGCTGGGAAACCGGGTTAATCGAATTTAAGGAGAAGCGCCGTAAGTATTTGATTTATGCAGAATAAAAAGTGATTGTCATTTTTTCGTTCCAAAAAAATAAGAAAATTTTATCATAGGGGTTCATTAACAAATGGATTGTAATGATTAAATTAGTGAAAATTTTGCGAAACGACTAAAACAACATATTATGGAAAGAGCACAAATCTTACTGACACTGATGGACAAGATCCAAAAGTTTATAACGGTAATCAACGGATATATAGAGCAGGGTATCGAAGTCTTCATTAAAGTCAGGGAATGGATTCAGAAGATTATCGGCTACATCGAACAGGGCATTGACCGATTGGTCAGCGCCGTCGGCGGCAGGAAGGAAGATTTGCTGTTGTTTCACGAAGACGACCTTTTCGTTTAAAAAATTATAGGGCCTCTTTTCAGAGGCTTTTTTAATTTATAGCGGTATCTTTTTTTTCATTTCTTCAACAATACGAAATGCTGCGGGACACACCGGTAGGTTTTTTAGCGTGATTTCTGTGATTTGCTGAAATTTCTTGCGATCTGTATGAGGGAATTCGCGGCAAGCTTTTGGGCGAACATCATAAATCATACAATAGTTTTCGGCGTCCAGAAAATGGCAGGGAAGTTGCTGCAGCACATAATCATTGTCTTCGTCAATTCTTAAATACCGTTCAATAAACTGCTGGGGTTTCTGCTTCAAGTGCTTTGAAATACGCTCGATATCCGCCGCCGTAAAAAGAGGACCTGTAGTTTTACAACAATTGGCGCAACTGAGGCAATCCGTTTTTTTAAACTCCGCGTCATGCAATTCCTGCATAGTGTAGTCAAGATTCTTAGGCGGCTTCTTTTTAAGCTTGTCGAAATACTTTTTGTTTTCGATATGCTTATCTTTGGCTAGTTTCGGAAGATTGTCCAGTAGATGTTTCACACCGCAAAATTACAATTTTAAGAGACGAAAATCACAAAAACCCGGAAAAGGTAATGATGAAAGATTTATTTGGGAAGGCAATACTCGATTATCAAACGGATAACAATCCGCAGAATCTGGTGACGGAAACCAGCATTTCTGAAGAGGATGAAATGTCCGTTGCTTACTTGTTTCGGAATTATTCCCAAATGCCTCAAATCGAGCAGAAAGCGCTCCAACTTTCAAAAGGCAAAATATTGGATGTGGGTTGCGGCGCAGGAAGTCACAGCCTTTATCTCCAGGAAGAGGATTTTGACGTCACCGCTATTGACATTTCTCCAAACGCTGTTGAAGCATGCCGTTTGCGCGGATTGAAAAAAACTGTAAATACGGATGTCATGGCTTTTGGGGATGAAAAATATGACACAATTTTACTGCTGATGAATGGTACCGGGATATGCGGCAGGCTAAGTAAAATAGGCATTTTCCTTCAAAAGTTAAAGACACTTTTAAATTACGGAGGGCAGATTTTACTTGACAGTTCCGACATCATCTATATGTTTGATGAAGATGAGATTCCATCTGACACAAGCTATTACGGCGAAGTTATCTTCAAAATTACCTATAAAGGGGAAAGCGAATTGCCTTTTGACTGGCTGTACATTGATTATGACACCTTAAAAACGGCATCAGAGGCAAATGGACTAAACTGTGATCGCATCATGGAAGGAAACCATTTCGACTACCTGGCGCGGCTCACTATAAAAGAATAAGGAAATGTTGAAAACGGTGGCATTTGGTGTTTTTGTATTTTTGAACAAAATCAAAACATGAAGAAGCTACAGTTACTTTCAATAATCTTTTTATTCGTAATCTGGGGCTGTTCCAATGAAGAAAGCAATTCCGCTGTAGAAGATGGAACAAATCCGGCACCTAACTTAAAGGCAACCGGAAGTAGCGCCAATGATTTTCTCTCTGCTGACAAATACAGCTCGTTGGTTATTGAAGTATTTTATGTCGGCGATCTTCAACCGAATGCCCAGACTCTGCAAAACTTGAAGCAGTTCATGCAGGCGCGGCTCCACAAACCTGGCGGTATTACGATTGAACAAAAGCAAATTTCAAGCCCCCAAGGCACACCCTATACGATCAATGAGATTGCGGATCTAGAAAGCGAAATCCGCACCAGATATAACAGTGAAGATACATTAGCTTTGTTTGTCCTTTTCGTTGACGGTAATTTTTCGAGCGATACCAATACCACCCTAACCCTTGGCGCCGCCTATCGAAATACTTCGTGCGTGCTGTTTGAAAATTCCATTAGGACGCTTAGCAACTCACCTACAGAGCCGAATCGCACGGATTTGGAAACCATCGTAATCCTCCACGAATTGTGCCATATCCTTGGATTAGTCGATTTGGGTTCGCCCATGCAAACCGACCATCTGGATGCTGCGCACGGGAAACATTGTTCAAACCAGAACTGCCTCATGTATTATGAAACAGAAAGCAATATCCAAAACATGATGCAGTCAGGCATGCCTGCCCTGGATGCAGATTGCCTGGCTGATCTAAAGGCGAATGGCGGCAGGTAATTACTGAATTAGATCAGTGGTGTTGAGAATGTCGATAATGGCCTTTTCAAGCGTATCAATATCCTGCTGTGAATTATAGGACTGGCAGCTAATCCGCAGAAAAAATCGTCCATTTAACTTTGTAATTGGCACTTCAATCTTATATTTTGAATAAAGCAGCTCCTTTAATTCAATCGGCTTCTGCGTGTTTACAGGAACACTACACATTTGTCCAAGGAATTCAGAAGATACCGGACATAAAGGCGTCGTTTTCAAAAGATCACAGAACCTCTTGTAGTTTTGAAGGATGAGGCTTTTGCTTGACATTGATTTATCAGTCCAATTGTGCTCTTCCAAAAATCTTACTACGGCCGGTGTTGTTAAGAATGCCGACATGTCGCGGGTTCCCTGGAACTCATGGTAATCAATGAAGCGGCTTTTTCCAGGGGATTCGCTATCGTACCCCCAACTTACGATTAAAGGGTCGATGCGATCCTGAAACTCCTTTTTAACATACAAAAAGGACGAGCCTTTTGGCGCAAGCATCCATTTGTGCAATGTCCCGGTGTAAAAGTCAGGATCAAGCGCATTGATATCCAGTTCAATATGCCCGGGAACATGTGCGCCATCCACAATCGTAATTAAACCGAGCTGCTGTGCGCGGTCACAAATTTCCTTTACAGGAAAAATTAACGCCGTGGCACTGGAAATTTGGTTTAGAAAAACCACTTTCGTGTTTGAATTGTATCCTTTCCAAAATTCCTCAATCAGCTTTTCCTTTGAAATGACGGGCATTGAAATAGGCTGCCTGACATATTTTGCCCCCGACTTCCGGCAATAAAAATTCCAGGTCCGATCCATCGCCCCGTATTCATTATCAGTTGACAGTATCTCATCGCCCGGGCTGAGATCCAGATTTCTCATAATGGTGTTAATGGCTGTCGTTGGATTGGGCACAAAGTACACATCATCGGCGTCACAACAAATGTAGTCTGCCAGCGCCTGTCTTGATTGCTGCATCAATTGCGGCAGCCGCTTGGTGATGAATTGTACCGGTTCTTTTTCGAGTTCCCGTTGCCAATATTGATAGTCTGCAAAAATGGGTTCTGGACACGCCCCGAACGAGCCGTGGTTAAGATAGGTAATTTCAGGATCGAGGAGAAATAGTGGTTTCATCAGTTTTGCTTCTAAATTAAAAAAAATCCCAAACTTAGTTCGGGAAATATTTGTTACTATAAAATCCAACGGCAACTTATCTGAACGCCGGAAAGTTTTCCTAAGCGCTTCGAAATCCCCCATCCAGGCGCCTTCTCTCTAAGACACGAATAAAATTTCCGGCAGAAGCCTCCAAATAAAATTGTTCACTTTAGGGGATATTCAAGTATTTATGGGTTTGTAGTGAAACCCGCCATTTTGGATTTTTCATCACATATTCAACAATCAACGGTGTCATTTCTTCCTTTTTGCTCCATTCAGGCTGCAGAAATAAAATAGCATCTTTGTTGACGCTATCCGCCTGCTCTTCAGCAAAAACAAAATCGTGCTTATTATGAACAATGACTTTAAGTTCATGAGCCTTATCGTACACTTCCTGCACGGGCAGCTTCATTTTTTTTGGTGAAAGACATATCCAATCCCAGATACCAGTCAATGGATAGGCTCCTGAAGTTTCAATATGCACCCGTCGGTTTGCGTCTTTAAGCTTTGTGGTAAGTGCCGTCATATCCCAAGTGAGTGGTTCGCCTCCTGTAACCACAACCGTTTCCGAAAATCGGCTTGCGTTTTCAACGATACGATCAACATGTGTCGGTGGGTGTAAATCTGCGTTCCAACTTTCTTTCACATCACACCAATGACAACCCACATCGCACCCTCCGACCCTGATAAAATAAGCTGCTGTTCCAGTATGGAATCCTTCTCCCTGAATGGTATAAAACTCTTCCATCAATGGAAGCATCGTACCTTTCTCTACTTCTGCCTGTATTTCTTTTGAAAGCATTTTTTTAAAATAAAGTGCAAAGATAATCATTTTAAACGCAAAAGACCGGCAACTGTGGTCGCCGGTCTTTCAAGATATGCAAAGAAGTCTATTTTTTGATTAACTTCTGTGTGCTTAAGGCAGTTTCATCTGCGGGGTCAAGTGCCAGTGCTTTGTCGAGGTTTTCCTGTGCTTTTACTTTGTCACCGGTTTTAGCATAAAAGATGGCAATATTATTGTACGCCTCGAGGAATTTTGTTCTGTTAGCTGGCTTGGCAAGTTCGGCCTCTCCTTTTTCAGTTACCACACGGATATATTCCTCATAATATTTAGCCATTTCAGCGCGGGCAGCTGCGTCTTCCTGAAGCAAACTGTTTAGACGGGCTTTATAAATGTACGCATCCTGAGTTGTTGGCGAAGACTTGATTACAGCATCAAATGCAGCATTAGCTTTCTGAACGTCTGCTGGATCGGCTTTTTCTGTTTCAGGTTTTGCTGCGTTGAAAAAGTATAAAGAATACCCTAAATAAAAGTTGTCGTAAAGAAAGTTTCTGGAGTTTTGGTTGGTTACAGCAATCTCATAGATTGCTGACGCTTCCTTATACAATTTCAAGTCAAAAAACTTTTTGCCGAAATCATTTAATTCATTAGCCATTCCAGGATCAAGCTCAACACCTTTTCTAACATCAGCAATACCTGTATCAAATAATGCTTTGTCTACAGTCCCGGAAGGTTTGCCGTCTGCCGTGGTTGTAGTCGTAAGCGCTTTCTGAGTCTTAGCGAGACCCAAATAAAGGTAATCACGACCAATTATCTTTGAACCAGGTTTAGAAATAAACTCATTAAGCGCCTTGATTGCACCATCAGAATTTCCATTTTGATATGCGGAATACCCCAGATATCGCAAGATTCTCGGATTAACTTTATCCAACTGCTGCATCGCAGTCGCCTCAGCCTCAAGCGCTTTGTAATCTTTTGTCAAAACAAGGAAATCTGCATGACGCATACGCGAATCCAGTGAATAATCCGTCATGGTCATATACTTCTCGTAATATTGAATCGCCATGGCATTATATTCAGCATACTTTTGTTTATCATTCAATGCCCAAACATAATAGGTCTCGGCAAGTTCTCTGTATGCCGGCCCGTAATTTGGATTTGTTGCCAGAATTTTGTCAAATGCTGCTTTAGCTTCAGGGAATGCTTTTGAAAACTTTGTAATTACACCTTGCTGAAGTGATGCCCGTAATAATGTCTTATCTGCATCTGCGGCATTTCTATAAGCAGAAAATGCTTCATTTGCGTTCTTATCGCCATAATAAGCATCCCCCAAATAGAGCAATACCTCTGCATTCATGGGTTGGATTACTTTTGCCTTGTTAAGGTACTCTAACGCTTTTTTATAGTCTGGTTTTGTAGGATTCAGGTAGGCTTTACCTATATATAAAAGCTCTTCAAAATCCTTTTTCCTGACACTTGCTAAAGCCTTGTCAAAATTTGCAGTCGCACCACCTTGATTCGCATTCTCAAGGTCTACCTGACCCAGGCCAATGTAATTGAAGTTTGCTTCAGATTTTGCCGCCAGCCCTTTTTGAAAAGTTGCTGTCGCGGAATCCTGAAGTTTTTGCGTCAGGTATAAGTTACCTAAAAAGAAGAAGTTTTTTCCACTTTCAGGTTTGGCAGCCACCAAACCTTTTAATATTTTCTTAGCCTTTTCGTATTGTTCAGCATCGATAGCCTTTTTCGCCTGATCAAGATCCTGTGCATTCGCAGCTGATCCCAAAATCAAAAACGCAATACTTAAAATTCTCAACTTTTTCATATCAGTTTTTATTTAGTATTTATATCCTTTCGGATGGTAATATTTCTTGAAGGAATTCGAACCGGAAGCAATCCAGATTTTAAAATAATCCGCTGTCCCCTCTCTCCGGCAATAAAAGAAGCAAATCCCATGCCCAAACCGGCAGTTCCCTGAAAATTTAACATATATAGCTTTCGGGTGATGGGATATAATCCCAGTGCAATGTTGGACTGATTGGGCTTGTAGTATGCACTATCATTTTTCTGATTTTTAACATTTCTGACTGCCATAACCTTTATGTTATTTACCAATTCCTGACATTTGGCATCTGGTTGCAATATAATATTGATTCCCACCACACCGACCGCATCCGGGTTTCCCGAAATGTACTTCAGTACTTCTTCTGCGGATTTCATAGAATAAACGTTATCGTGAAGCGAATTGGTATTTGTACCGGCTAAATTATTCATGATGCTAACCGTGCCGGAATTCGGATTCTCAAAAACAAGCTTTTTCATCAGTGAAGGTTTTCCCTGCATGACATTTATTGCCTCTTGAAGATCAGCCAAAGTATCTTTTGAATTCTTGTGGGTTATAAAGGCAACTGCATCTGTGCCAAATTCTGTGATCTTGGGATTTATATGCCTTGATGCCAGAATCTCATTCTCTTTAACAGTTAGTTTTCTAGGTAAAATCACAACTTTCGTCTTGTCACTTAAAAGTGCATTCACAACCTCAGACTCTGGTTTAGCAATAAGGTTTATTTTAGCGCGATAATCACTTAAAAAAACATCCCTGACATCTTCTACAATGGGAAATATGGATTCATCGACATAAAACGTGGCTTCGCCGGAAAGTACAGACTCCTCCTGACTGCCCGTTTTCTTTGTGCAACAAATAGCAACCGCGATAACGGCAACACCGACAAACACAATTTTGTATAGTGATGGATTACGTTTTTTCATTTTATTTTTTTTGTAACAACCTAACAAAACGAAGCAGTGAATATACGATAAGGACTATGCCAAGGAAGGTTCTGTAATTATCCGGAATGCCAAGTGGCAGCCGCTTATCAAAAATCACGAACAATCCCATTGTAAGATAAACCAAAAACAACAGTATGCCTATAAAGAGAAGAAATCGCCCTTTAAGCGATTTCTGAACTCTTTGATTTGTATCATTTCGGTACATTAATCTCCTTGTTGAACGATTTTAATCGGAAGATTAAACCTTGATCTTACAGAACGTCCATTTTGAACACCTGGTTTCCATTTAGGAGAACTTCTCAAAAGCCTCTCTGCCTCTTTTCCAGTTCCGTATCCTAGATCCCTAAGCACTTTAATGTCCGTAAGGCTTCCATCTTTTTCAACAACAAATGTCACAATGATGTTACCATTAATGGTTTCACCTTCGGGAACACGAAATTTCTTCTTAACGTACTCGTAGAATGCTGGCAAACCTCCTCCAGGAAACTCTGCTGGAATCTCTACGTTGTTGTAAACCGTATTATCCTCTACAACTTTTGATTCTGGCGGGCCGTCTCCTGATGGATCATCCACCACAATTCTACCATCGTCCTGACCTTTCACATCTTTAGCCCCGACGTTTTTGTCCTTCAGTTCTTCAATTGTCTTGATTTCCTCGACAACTTCCTCCTTCTTAACAACTTTTGGAGGCACAAATTTCACCTCATCAATTTTTGGAGCAGGTGGCGGTGGCGGTGGAGGCGGTACAAGAGGCTTATCTGGCGGTGGAGGCGGTGGTAAATTGGCCATATCGACCATCTTTACCTTTTCCTTTTCATCATCGTCGCTCTTACCCCAGTCAATCATTGGAAGCGCAAGCAATGCACTAAAAAATAACGCACCGATTAGCAACGCAATCATTGTTACTTTAGGATTTTTTTTACGCAATTCGTAAGCACCGTAACTTTTATTACGGCCTTCGAACACCATATCAATCCATTTCTGTTTAAATATATCTAATTTCATCTTTATAATTTGTTATTTGTTTTTGAGTAACAAATTTTACTTTTCAAACAGCTTAGCTTCCTCCTTGGTGATGTCAACGATAGCGTAGGTCGGAACTTTACAAATGGCGATTTCATCTAGAATATCCACCAGATTCTTGTAATTTGCTTTTTTATCCGCCTTGATCAACACAATGACTCCTTTATCAGCAGCTCCCATTGTAATAGGCACCGAAGCTTTTTTCTCAAGGATTTTTTTTCTGATTCCGTTTTTCCCGTATCCTATATCCGTTGGCTCTTCAATTGGTGACGCAAACTGACCCATGTAATATTTCAACCTATTATTCGGTCCAATAAGAACCGTGAGGGTTCTCGCATCAGCAATCTTAATAAACTCAGTTTTAGTCTTATCAGGCATCGGCAAATCCATCGATTGTGGTTTTGACAACGAGGTCGTAAGCATAAAGAACGTAATCAGTAAAAATGCCAAATCCACCATCGCGGTCAAATCCACTTTTGCATTCGATTTTTTACTCCTTACTTTGCCTTTACCACCGCCGCTGTCGCCGGTATTTAATTCAGCCATGTTGGTATGTTTTAGAAATTATCACTCCTCAGTCCGGTGACCAGGTAGAATTTGTTTACTTTTTGATCCTGCAGAATATCCATCACCGCTTTGATCTGAGGATATTGTTCTTTAGCGTCGCCTTTGATGGCGAAGTTAAGCTGTTCCAAATTGGTCTCTGCATTGGCATTTCTTGCCTGCAGTATCCAGTCTGACAACTCGTTTTTGTTTGGGATGGTATCGTGCGGGATACCGATCTGCTGCCCTTTTACGTTACGCTGCGTTGAAGTCATTCCGATTAAAGTCTTCAATTGATTGAACGGAACACCAAACTCATCCATAAGACCGAATTTAGTGATTTCATCATCAGAAAACTTCACCCCTTTAAGTTCTGCCATTTTTTTCAGCGTCTCTCTCCTGATTGGAATTTCTTTGATCCCCATAAAAACCTTACCGTTGTCACCAATGGTAATAATTGCAAGGTTTTTCTCCGGCAGCTTGTCTTCAACCGTAGAGTTTGGTGTGTCTACCGGTAAAGGCTCAGGCTGCTTGGCGGTCGCAGTTAATATAAAGAAAGTCAGCAAAAGGAACGCAACATCACACATCGCTGTCATATCGATGGATGTTGCCTTTTTAGACATTTTTACTTTAGCCATTTTATCTTTTTTACGGATTCCTCCGATTAATAATTAACCTCTTAAACTTCCTCTGAAACGTCTGTAAGTTCCAACGATTGTAGAACCTGCCTCGTCAATTGAATACGTAAGCGTATCAATTTTTGAAGTAAAGAAGTTGTACATGATAATTGCTAATGCAGAAGTTGAGATACCTGTAGCTGTGTTGATAAGTGCTTCAGAGATACCGTTTGCAAGTGCGGCCTGGTCAGGAGTACCTGAAGTTGCCAATGCACCAAACGCCGTGATCATACCGGTTACTGTTCCTAAAAGCCCAGCAAGTGTTCCCAAGGAAACCAAAGTAGAAATGATTGTCAGGTTTTTCTCCAGCATTGGCATTTCCAAAGAAGTTGCCTCCTCGATTTCTTTTTGGATTGTTTCGGCAGCAGCTTCGCTGTCGAAGCCTTCTTTCTTCACTTCATTATATTTAATTAAAGCTGCTTTAATTGCATTGGCCACTGAACCTTTCTGCTTGTCGCAGTCTGCAATTGCTGCGTCAATGTTGTTGCTTTGGATGTTGCCCTGAACGCTTTTCATGAATTTATCCAAACTTCCCGTTCCGGCCGCTTTGGAAATAACGAAGAAACGCTCAATAGAGAATACAATTACCATCAACAATAATCCCATCAACACGGGAACGATTTTACCTCCCTTGTAAACCATCGCAAGATAATCTCCAGGTTTTGGGTGACCTGCCTCAGCGCCGCTGTTGATCATTTCTTTTTCATTTTCAAAGTGAGATGGGTCACCCATCAGGAATTTCCAGATTAATATCCCGATAACAATACAGGCAATAATTACAATTCCGGTAAACAAATTACCTCCATTTGATCCTGATTCTTTCTTCGCTGCAGTAGCGTTTGATGCATTTGCCATTTTCTTAAATTTTTAGTTTTTGAAATTTAATAGTTTTTAATACTTAATAGGTTTGTTAAATGATAATTTTTATCAGAACGACAAATTTATATTTTTAGTGGAGAAAAAAAAATAAATTTTAACTTTTTGTCCATTATTAACAGTAATTAAAGACAATGTTAAATCCCAGTAAATTCAAGGAAAAATGGTCATTTTTTATAAATATGCCCCCAAGAACATTAAATTACGGAATTATCAATAACCCATACGCCAAATTGGACTTTTTTATTGCTAAAACCACAACGCGATATCGATATAATTTTCACACATCCTTTCCTGTTAAAGTTAAACAACGTAACGTTAAATTCACATTCGTTGGGTCGCAGCGCCTTAAAAAGTATTTTTTATACATTTGAAAAAAAACATTAATGAAAAGTTTTGCGACAATAGGCCTGTTGATCTTGTCGAATATATTCATGACGCTTGCCTGGTATGGACACCTGAAGTTTAAGGAACTAAAATGGTTCGAGAACGCAGGACTGATCACAATAATCCTGCTCAGCTGGGGACTGGCGCTTTTTGAATATTGTTTCCAGGTGCCGGCAAATAAGATTGGCTTTGAAGGCAATGGCGGTCCATTTACATTAATGCAATTGAAAGTAATCCAGGAAGCTATAACTCTGGTCGTCTTCGTGATTTTTTCGATGCTTTTTTTTAAGGGCGAAACGTTTCGATGGAACCATGCGGTGGGTTTTCTGTTCCTGATCCTTGCCGTATATTTTATATTTAAAAAATAGTACAATGAAAAGCTACACAATCCAGAAAAATCCGTTTGTAGTCCCAACTACTGATGGAAAATTAATCGAGGAGCATCATGGGAAGGCATCAACAGCAAACGACGCGATCTCTATCGCACATATGATTGCTCCCCCACATTGGAGTGAGCCATTCCAAACGCCTGAATTCGAAGAATATACCTACATCATTAAAGGGAGGAAACAATTTACGATTGATGGTGAAAACATCGTTCTCGAAGCAGGCCAATCCATTAAGATTGAAAAAAACACCAGAGTTCAGTATTCAAATCCATTTGACGAACCTTGCGAATACCTTGCGATTTGCAAACCTGCATTCGACTTTAACAAAGTGCATCGCGAATAAGCTACTCCGTTTTTAAAAGCGACAATATCCTATTTTCAACAGGCTCAGAATCCCATATATTTTCAATATCCGGCAATTGCATGATGCTGTCCATAATGGCCTTCTGCCTGTCGCCTAATGCGAGGGCTTCTGAGTAAGGCCTGTGGCTGAAAGTAACCCTGCTGTATAACGGGATCCACTTGTCAGGATGTTTTTCGTAGAAACGCTTTTCAATCTTCTTTTGAAGTAGAAATTTATCGTCGGCAGTTTTCGAACTCATTTCCATAAAATTTCGATACGATAACTCTGCAATAGCATCCGCATTAGGCTTTCTGGATTTTTCATATTCTGAAAATATCTTTTTCCAGTCATTCCCGTAACGTTGCATCATATCGTTCAAAATTGAAATATCTTCAAATCCCGCATTCATTCCTTGTCCGTAGAACGGCACAATAGCATGGCATGCATCTCCAATTAATGCCACTTTATCGTCATAAGTCCAAGGAAAACACTTCATGGTTACGAGTGTGCTCGTAGGGTTTTTGAAAAAATCCTCGGCCAACTTCGGTATGACCTCAACGGAATCCGGAAAGTTCTTTTCAAAAAACGAAACAACTTCTGAATGAGTGTTCAGCTTTTCAAAGGAATTCTCCCCTTCAAACGGCATAAACAATGTACAGGTAAAACTACCGTCAAGATTGGGCAGCGCAATCAGCATGTATTCGCCGCGCGGCCAAATGTGAAATGAATTTTTGTCGAGCTTATGGGATCCATCGTCATTTGCGGGAATATTAAGTTCCTTATATCCCGTGTTCAAAAATTCCTGAGAATAATTAAACATACTTTGCCGTTGCATACGGTGACGGATTCTTGAAAAAGCACCATCCGCGCCGAAAACCATATCATAGCTAAGGTCTTTCCATTCCCCCCGTTCTGTTTCTCCAATATGCAAAGTGGCATCAGATAACGTAACATCCCACACCCGCTGCTCAAAGAAAAACTGAGCGCCTGCGGCTTCCGCAAGATCAATCATCTTTCTGTTTAGGCTGCCTCTGGAAATAGAATAAATACTCTCTCCTTCCAGCCCGTAATTCTGTAGCGTAATCTTATCGCGGACGTGTATCGCCCGTTTGTCCATCGGAATGGCGATCTCCCGTACTGCATCTCCGATTCCAACGGTATCCAGCGCTTTCCAACCCCGGTGTGACATCGCCAGGTTGATTGACCGCCCGGAAAACTGGATTTTCCTGATGTCTGGGCTACGATCAAAAATATGTACGGTGTGTCCTTCTTTCCTAAGATAAACCGCCAGTAAAGAACCTACAAGTCCTGAACCAACGATTGCAATTTTGAGGGGATTCTGCATCAGGCGATTTGTGAATGAGACGACAAAATTACGCAATAATGAAGATAATCTTATGAAAACGTTTCAAATATTTAATCCACCAAACCACACCTATCTGACCTCTTGGCAAAATCATAAAAATTTGAAGGCGAACATCCCATTAAAAAATCGATTTTGTTAAATTAGTAACGTTTTTTGTAAAATTTATTAAAAATATATGATTTGCAACACCGTACTGGAAAAACACCTACTTTTAAACTGAAAAACCAATTATCCAACAAAATCTCTTACAATGAAAAAAAAATTACTCTTCATTTTAATGTTCCCTATTTACGTGGTCAGCGCACAGGATTACACCCCGTTACAAGTGAGTTCAGGCTATAATGCTGACGTTATAGCTGACGGCATTAACCCTGCAGCGGTTTCTACTACCATCGCAGTGGACAATGCAGACTACAATTTTATGAGTGCGGACTACCAGGCGACTGATACGGATACCCCTCCATCGTATGCCTTACCCCTGTCAGGTTTGATCGAAAGTCCCGATTTAGCCGGTTTGTCTTACCAATTGGCACCGTATTATGACAACAATTCACTTAGGATTGAAAACGAAGGCGATTATGGCGCATTCACTTTTTCCAACCCCGTTATGGCCACCAAAGTTTATGTCATGGCTTGTTCCGGCAGCGGACAAGCGACCATGATAGGTTACATCTATTTTTCCGACAGTACATTTCAGGAAATCACAGCCACCGTGGTTCCTGATTGGTTCTTTAGTACCGCATTGCCTGTAGTCGCTTCGGGGTTTGGCCGCGTAAACAGGCTTACTGACGCAGTGGAAAATCCATCTGGCAATCCACGTCTTTACCAAATCGAAATAGCAATCCTTCCGGAGAATCAGGCCAAGACGATTACAGGAATAGATTTTACAAAAACATCCACTGCTGAGGGTACAATCAATATCTTTGCCGTGAGTGCCGAGGTATTGGGATCCTGCCCAGGTCCTTCGGGTTTTGAGACTGGAAGCACGGCCACTACAGGTTCCGTAAGCTGGAATCCGGCTGTAATCAGTCCTGTAAATGGATATGACTACTATTTTTCAACCGATCCAACAACGCCGGCAGCATCGCAAACCCCGACAGGAAATGTCTCATCATCAACCTACTCCTTAAATTTTGGCAATCTCGTTACCGGGCAGCATTATTATGTATGGGTACGCTCCAATTGCGGCACTAATGATACCGGAAGTTGGCAGCCTGCAGATTTCATTACAGGCCAACTTGACACCACTTATCCCGACGGCGACATCAATACATTATTTATTACTGCCGCAAATATCAACACAGAGTCTGAAAACACCTGCCCTGGGCTGCTGTACGTGGATGTGCCTGCGGGATATAAGATTACCTCAACCGCTGTTTCTTATGACATGCAAACTGCCAGTAATGGTTGGAAAGCAGAACAGCGTTCTATATTGGTTTGTAACACAAGCGGACTTAAGGAAGATGCCATTTCTTCGGGGACGGGCAACACCGGAGGAACACAAAGTTACCTGAGAGAAGGCCTTACGATTGCCAACGATTTGACAGGAAGCGTTGAATTTGAGCTTCGAGCCTGGAGAACCTATGGCAATACCGATTGCGATATGGTTTATAATCGGGTATTGGGTGATACTTTCAAGGTAACAATCACCTACGAAGCATTGCTGAATACTGATAATCTCGAAAGGGAGAAATTCAACATCTATCCTAACCCTGTTCACGATGTATTGACCATTGACGCTAAAGAAGCCATCAGTGAGGTAAGGCTGTACAATATGCTTGGGCAACAGATCGGGTCTAAAAATGGCATGAACGCGCGAAAAGTTCAATTGGGAACTGCTGAACTTTCAAACGGAACATACATCGTAAAAGTCCAAACAGCCTTAGGAACACGTTCAATGAATATCATTAAAAACTAGTTATCGACCTTTTATCAAATAGTCTGTAAGTATAAAAGCCTGAAGTTAATTCAGGCTTTTTTGTTGGATATTACTGAGAAACGATTCCCTGCTTAAGGATTTGACCAAAATCATACATATCCTCAAAAGAACAATATAACGGGACCGGCGCCAACCGGATGACATTTGGTTCACGCCAGTCTGTAATCACGCCATTTTTCATCAGATAATCGAAGAGCGGACGGCCCTCACCGTGCAGAAAAACAGATAATTGGGAAGCACGCTGGAACGGATCCGAAGGCGTGATAATCTCAAACGAACTGCTCACCTCGTTGCCAATTTCGTGCAATATAAATTCCAGATAGGACGTAATTCGGTCGCGTTTTTCAATCAACGCATCCATGCCTACTTCCGCGAACATTTCCACAGAAGCCAAATAGGGTGCTAAACTCAGTATTGGAAGGTTGCTCACCTGCCACCCGTCAGCGCCTTCAACGGGATCAAAATCGGGTTCCATTTTAAAGCGACGTGCCTTATTGTGTCCCCACCAGCCCGCAAAACGATTCAGCGTTTTATCGGCGTGGTGTTTTTCATGGATAAAACATCCTGAAGCATTACCAGGCCCCGAATTCATGTATTTGTAACTGCACCAGGCGGCAAAATCAACGTTCCAATCGTGAAGTTCCAATTTGATATTTCCGGCAGCATGCGCTAAATCCCAGCCTACCAACGCACCAGCTTTATGGCCAGCCGCGGTGATGGTTTTGATATCAAAAACCTGGCCCGTGTAATAATTTACGCCGCCAATCAGCACCAAGGCCAACTCATCACCGACCTCATCAATTTTTGCGAGGATGTCTTCGAGTCGTATATTGTGTTCCCCTTCCCGGCGTTCCAATTCAACAATAGCATCTTTCGGATCATAACCGTGAAAACGGACCTGGCTTTGAAGCATATACTGGTCGCTTGGGAATGCTTTTGCCTCACATAAGATTTTATAACGCTTTCCTCCCGGTTTGTAAAACGACACCATCAACAAATGAAGGTTGACGGTCAGTGTGTTCATTACGGTAACCTCCGATGGTTTTGCGCCTACGATTTTGCCCAGCGGAGCCGCAAATCGTTCGTGGTAGTCCCACCAGGGTTTCTCCGCATAGAAGTGTCCTTCGACCGCAAGATTTGCCCAATCGTCCATGACTTCGTCTACAAAAGCCTTCGTGCGCTTCGGTTGTAGCCCAAGCGAATTTCCGGTAAAATAAATGACTTGTTTGCCGTTCACTTTGGGAAACAGGAATTCGTCACGGTATTTGGCCAACGCATCTTGTGCATCGAGCTGCCTTGCGTAGTCGCGGGTATTTTGAAAAGTCATGGAGTTGTTGTTAGAGGCGTAAAAGTAGAGAAAAGAGTCGAAACCCGAAAGCCGAAATCGAAAGATGTCGTGATCCGTGACCGCGTGAGGGATAGCGGCAGGCACGCGTGCAGCCTATAGCCCGACCCGAAGGGGCACGCCATAAAAAAAAAACCCTGCCATTGCTGACAGGATTTCCTTTATTTTGACTTTCGATCTTGTTACAAAATCAACATCGCATCGCCATAAGAGTAAAACTTATACCCTTCTTTGATGGCTTCTTCATACGCTTTTTTCATGAGGTCGTGCCCCGTAAAGGCCGAAATCATCATCAATAATGTGGATTTTGGGGTATGGAAATTCGTCACCATACAATCTGCAATGCTAAAATCGTGTGGCGGGAAAATGAATTTATTGGTCCAGCCATCGTATGGATTTAGTGTCCTTGCAGACGAAACGGAACTTTCAATGGCACGCATGGATGTAGTTCCTACGGCACAAACCCTTTTCTTATTGACCTTGGCCTGATTTACGATATCACAGGCTTCCTGTGTAATCTTCAGTTCTTCAGAATCCATTTTGTGTTTTGAAAGATCTTCCACCTCAACAGGATTGAAGGTTCCAAGTCCAACGTGCAAGGTTACTTCAGCAAAATTCACGCCTTTAATTTCCAAACGTTTCAACAAGTGTCTTGAAAAGTGCAATCCGGCGGTTGGAGCGGCTACAGCACCTTCTTCTTTCGCATAAATCGTCTGGTAGCGCTCTGCATCTTCAGGTACCACTTCGCGGTTGATGTATTTTGGGATCGGCGTTTCTCCGAGTTCTGTCAGTTTATTGCGGAATTCCTCATATGAACCATCATAAAGGAAACGCAGTGTACGTCCTCTTGAAGTGGTATTGTCAATTACCTCGGCTACCAGAGAATCATCATCCCCGAAATAAAGCTTGTTGCCAATACGGATTTTCCTGGCAGGATCAACCAGCACATCCCAAAGTCGTTGTTCGGCATTGAGTTCACGAAGTAAAAATACTTCAATACGTGCTCCGGTTTTCTCTTTATTCCCGTAAAGACGCGCGGGGAAAACTTTGGTATTGTTCAGGATCATCACATCGCCTTCATCGAAGTAATCGATAATGTCCTTAAACATTTTATGTTCAATGGTTTTTTCTTTTCTGTTGACGACCATCAGGCGGGACTCATCCCTGTTTTCGGCCGGGAACTCGGCGAGCAGTTCTTTCGGGAGGTTAAAGTTAAAATGAGATAATTTCATCTATGAATTTTATTAGGGCGCAAATATACGACTGCGGGATAGGCGTTGTCAAGTGTTTTGGTGTTTATTTACGATAATGGCGTAAAGTTCAATGGGCGCACCGTGTGAGGGTCAGTAAACATTGCATTACATCATTTTCAACACATTAAAACCCATGGTTTCGAAATCTTTCCAAAAATCAGGATACGATTTTGAAACGACCTCTGCGTCTCTTATGGTAATGGGAACATTCACTGCCAGCGGTGCAAATGCCATCGCCATCCTATGGTCGTTGTATGTTTCAATATTTACATCTTCTTTAATGCGATCTGATGGTTTCAGTGTCAGGCTGTCGGCGGTAATCGATACGCTGGCACCCAGTTTCTCCAATTCCGTTTTAAGGGCGTGAAGGCGATCGGTTTCCTTTATTTTCAGCGTATGCAGTCCGGCCAATTCGCATCCGATCCCTAATCCAAAACAGGTTACAGCAATTGTCTGTGCGATGTCGGGTGTATTTTCCAGCGACAAGAACTGCATCTTAGGCTCACATTCCCGCTTGATTAAGGTGATGCTGCTTTCTGAATAAACAGTATCGACGCCAAAGTCCCGGTAGATCGAAGCAATTGCCGCATCGCCCTGAAGGCTGTTTTGTTTATAGGTCTTCAAAGTGACTGAAGTCCCGGCTGAGGCCATCGCGATAATGGAGTAGAAATAAGAAGCGGAGGACCAATCCGACTCGACGGTTAGTGTACGCGGCGCTGGGTGTTCTCTGCCGGGAAATACGACAATTACGTTTCCGATAAACGAAGTCTCTACCCCAAGTTCGCGCACCAAATCCAAAGTCATATTGATATAAGGCCGTGAGGTAATATCACCAACCAGCTCGAGGGTAAGACCATTTTGCATTTTCGGGGCAATGAGCAGCAATGCAGAAATATACTGGCTGCTAACATTGGCATGCAATGAAACTTTGTTTCCAGGCAGCTTTTTTCCCTTAATGCGCAATGGTGGAAATCCTTCGTTCTCGAGATATTGGATGTCCGCACCCAATTGCTGCAAGGCATCGACCAGGATTTTGATGGGTCTTTCCTTCATCCTTAAAGAACCGGTGAGTATTACTTCCCTGTTTTCCAGTATGGCAAAAAAAGCTGTCAAAAAGCGCATCGCGGTGCCGGCGTGGTGGATATCAATAATTTTATCTAAGGAAGAAAGCGCCTGAAGCATCACTTCAGAATCATCGGAAATGGAGGTGTTTTTAAGATTTATTTCAGGATACAATGCCTTAAGCAATAACAACCGGTTGGTTTCTGATTTACTTCCGGTGATATTAAAGGTAAGCGCATTAAAGATAACCTGTGGGCGAAGCTTTACATCCATTTCTTATTGCCCAACGGGCCCTTATTTTAATTTTTCATTGTTGTGGTGGCGATCGTGGTCGCGGTTGGTCTTTAAGTCCATCTTTTTATCAAATGCGGACTGAAGATCGATTCCGGTTTGGTTGGCGAGGCACAAAACTACGAAAACGACGTCAGCCAATTCTTCGCCGAGGTCTTTATTCTTATCGCTTTCCTTTTCTGACTGCTCTCCGTAACGGCGGGCAATTATGCGTGCCACTTCGCCTACTTCTTCCGTGAGCTGTGCCATGTTGGTGAGCTCATTAAAATAGCGCACTCCGTGATCCTTGATCCAGTTGTCTACTGCGATTTGGGCGTTTTTGATATCCATGAATTAATTTTTTTTTTCAATAAATTGTTGGTTTTGTTAACTAGTCTCAAAAATAAAAACCGTTGATCGCATCATGTTTCGCTTAGGTCAGCAAACATATCAAAGACATTGCCGGATGGCCCTATCGAACCGGGATGGTCTTGCATTTTGCCCTATACCTTCTTTAAAACAATTTTCTCGCTTTGCTTATCGATAATTTTCTTATAATAATCTTTTAAAACCGAATAAAAACCAGGGGCCACCAACATTTGATTCGTAGTGTAGGCAGAGGTAATTTGTATATTATTTCCTAAATGCTGTATAGTATAATTGAAGGAAGCTACCCCCTCAGGTGTTGCGACGGATAACGATTCGGGCATAGACTCCACGACATAGCCATCTGGTATCCGGAGTGTGATATTCATCCTGTTTTGCTTCGGATAACCAAAAAAAACCGGCATCGTTCTTTGTTCCTGGTTAAAAGGGTTTTTAGTCTGGCTTAAAAACAACATGGGATTGACATACATTCTGTCATTAATAATTTCGGCGCTATTGTCAGCGCTAAAATCAAAGGTTTCAATAATCGGCAACGACAAATCACCTTCGTTTTCCAAACTATAATTCTTAATTACAATTCCATGTAATATATTTTCCAGATGCTCCAAATACTGATCTGAATTAACGCCTTTAAAATTTTCCCTGAAATGCAATGCCTCGTAATCTGTTCGGTTAAATCTTACTTTACCGTTTACATTTCCCATTTTGTCCAATTCGGCTAAAACAGCTGTCTGGGTTTTGGACACTACGCTCGGCCGCATATCAATTTCTTCAGAATTTCCATCATTTTGTACCAATCTACCATGCCAGTTTAGCGTATAAATCGGCAAAATGCCCATTGGAGCGTTTTTATTTGTAGCATCCAGCAGTAATCGCTTACCACTGATTTCAGTGGCTACGACGACATAGTTAAAACCATTCTGGTTCGGATATACAGGAACGCCATGTTTGACTGTACTTACCAAAACAGGAAACGAAATTACCCCGGACCTGTTGAGCATCGCGCACAAAATAAAATTGATTTCGGCCACATTTCCGGAACGTTCAATCCACGCTGTTTCCACCCCTTTATCAGTAAATTTTCCAAATTCACCGTTCCAATTCATTCTTGTCTTTACAAATTCATACACCAACTTAGCCCGCTCTTCATGGGTCTCAGCTGATCCGAGAATTTGCCGCAGTTCATTGTCCAAATAATCTCGTTTTTTCAATTGTCCTCCGAAATATTCGCTGGAATAAATTTCCTTAGTAACTCCTTCCCATGTTTTCGAAAAGTCTTTTTCCGGCTCAGTTGCACTTCTGATTACCTCCAGTTCGTGGTCCACTGCACTCTGGTAATTTTCGAGGTTATCTACAAAATCTTCCGGCTTTAAGGCAGGAATATCCTTACCGCTGAACGTCGTAGCAACCTGATTAAACTCGAGCATGTCAGTCCGTGTTGTAGTGGCGTTATAGAATCCAATCGAATTGCTTTCTATTTTACTGGCAGAAGTAATACCCGCACCGTAGCCCTTAAGCAATTGTTTATACCCATAAGTAACCGGAATATCGGTTTTATATTCTACGAAGTCAACTGGAATATCCCTCTGAAAAAGAAACGTTGGAAAACTCGACAAATCTTCGCTTTTGAGTTTGTACCTAAATTCGATAACAGACCCCACTTTTACATTTGGGAGCGCTATCGTTACCGTCTTCCAATTGTTATTGACTTTTTCGGTGAATTTCCCATCACTGCTGATTTTTGTTTTCTCAACTTTACCGTCGGCCAAATTGTAAGTGACTGCATCCGTAACCCGAAGCACATCCTGATTGAGGTTCTCATACCCAATATAATACGGGACTTCGTAATTGGCATATCCCAAGCCCTGTTTTTTGTAAATTTTGATACGCATTTCAAACGAGTGTTCAACACTAAAACCACGTTTTTGATCGTATCCAAACGTTGTTTTTCCTTTATTGTATAAAACTGCTGCTGCTGCTGAGGAATCTTTTGGATGTGACGTCTGCTGCAGTTCCGCAACTGAAACTTTTCCAAATTCAAACTTCTGCGCAATTCCGCTTCCGATTGTAAAAAAAAATAGTAACGCAAAATAGCCTTTCATATGTTAAACTTTTTTTAATACAATTTTCTCTTTTTGTTTGTCAATCATTTTTTGGAAAAAGTCTTTGAGCATTTCATAGTTATCCGGCGCTACTATTGCAGAATTGATGTCTGTAATGACAGACAACTGAATCTTTCCATCAGCATGCGCAATGGTGTATCTAAAAGTCGCAAATCCCTCCACAGTGGCAAGGCTTACAGAAGCCGGTATTGATTCTACCTGGTATCCAGAGGGAATCTCGATAGCGACGGTATACTTGTCTTCTGTAGGAAAAGTAAAATCTACAGGATACTCCCTCTTTTCCTGTTTGAACGGGTTGGAATCCAGACTCATAAACAGCATCGGCGTGAAGTACATCTTATCGCCAATAATCTCAACGGTGCTCCCTTTAAAGGCATAGGTCTCAATTATTGGTTTTGCCAGTTCTTTGTCATTTTCACGGGAATATTCTGAAATTTCAATTTTGTTATTTTTATTTTCGAGATTTTCGAGATACGAATCATTGTTCATGTCGGAATAACGCTGCCTGAACACCAGCGCATTGTAATCTGTCAGTTGTTTTCTTAACTTTCCAGTCACTTCACCTTTGTCGCTTATTTTCGCCATCATGTTTACCGATTCCTTTGACAGCATTTTCGGAACCAGGTCCACCTCATTTGAAGAACCTTCTTTTCTGACTAACCTGCCAAACCAATTTAAATCTCTTATCGGAAGTACATTCGGCAACGCATAGCTGTCTGTGGCGTCGAGCAAAATCAGCCCATCTTTGATTTCGACAGCGCAAATGACATAATTGAATGCTGTCCTGGAGGGAAAAAAAGAAATTCCATTTGAACGGGTACTGAGCAAAACTGGGTT
Source organism: Flavobacterium sp. BFFFF1 (assembly GCF_002256285.1). GTDB lineage: Bacteria > Bacteroidota > Bacteroidia > Flavobacteriales > Flavobacteriaceae > Flavobacterium. The sequence continues at coordinate 25,962 of NZ_NKJE01000020.1, forward strand.
TGCATTAATTCCCGAATGTCTAAGCATTGCTGTAAGCATCAGATTGATTTCGGCAACATTTCCAGCACGATCTTTGTAGGCCCTCTTTACACCATCGTTGCAGGCGTAACCGTAGAATCCGTTCCATTTTATATTCTTTTTTACAAAATCAAAAAGGGTTATTATTTTCTCCGTTGGGGTGGTTATTCCAGCGAGTAAAGTGTTTACATCTTCCTCAAAGTAGCCTGTTTTATTTAACTCCGGTCCAAAATCGTCATAGTCATATATTTTCTTTGTAACAGTTTCCCAATCAGTAGAAAGGTATTTTACAGGCGTGTTTGGGTATTTAATAGTGGAAAGCTCGTGGGAAATTCCGGAGACGTAATTATGAATATTATTGACAAAAGCCTCGTCTTTAAGTGCAGGAACATTTTCTGCAAGGTACGTTGTCTTCGTTGCTTCAAAATCAATCTTATCCTGCGTAAAAGTAGTTCTTACTGGTGAAAAACCTTCGCCACCGGTCCGTTCCTTTCCATTTATCGTATATGATTTCTGTGAGTTTTGGGTAGTTACTTTCGGGAAAATGTAGCCTCGCTGATTAATCTTGTACACAAAATACTCCGGAAACTCCGTTTGAAATTCCGAATAATTAACGGGAATCGACATTTGAAAATCCCAATCATCCAACTTAGTAATATTTCCGGAGCTTATCGTATATTCATATTCGATTACAGAGCCTTCTTTAACATTTGGCATGGTGATTTTTTTCTTACCCCAGTACTTGTTGAGCTTTTCGTCGAATTCTCCGTCACTTTTAAGCTTTGACTTCACAATCTTTCCATTCTCAAGATTAAAAGTCGCTGCGTCGGAAAATGAAACAGTCTCTTTTGATTCATTGGGCAAATAGTAGGTTTGTTCGAAGTTCGCCCAGTCATATCCTTCTTTCTTATAAATTTTAATCCGTGTTTTAACCCGTCGCGTCATAGTAAATCCATTCTGTTCATTATAATCAAATGATACTTCGCCTTTTGTAAACAGAACGGCTGCAGTGGCATCGGGATCTGTTGGGTGTTGCTTTTGCTGGAGTTCTTCAACAGATACTTTTCCAAGTTCAAACTTTTGAGCCATTACTGGAAGAGACATCAGGATTGTGGCGATAAAAACAAATAGTTTGGTGTTCATGTTTATTACTTTTTGGTTACTACAATTTTTGCATTGTCGTTTTTGAATACTTGCTCCCGAAACAACCTGTAATCCTCATAATCTTTGCTGTCATACCGGCTGCTGTTGATCAATAGCCTCCGTTTATAGGTGATCGTATTGTCGCTGTTTTTTACAAAGCGGGCTGTATACTCGCCATATTTTGTTTTAGTTTCCAAGACGTCCGGAACAGCTTCTACCTCGTAGCCTTCGGGAAGCTTAATGACGATTTCATCCTCATCACAAAAACCATAGTTGATTTCGAAGGGGTTCTCCCTATTCCTATATCGCTTTGGTGTACGGTGGTTGCAATTGAAAACGTTCGCGACAAACATCATCCTGTTGCCATTGACGGAACAATAACCGTCTGCTGAAAACTGGATGTCCTGCGAAAACGAAATCGATTTTTTGTCATCGACTAAATTCAGCCTGGAAAATTTCAGGTTGTTGATATTGTCAAAGTACTCCTTATAAAAATCATCTTTTTCAGTGGCTGACAATGACGCTGTCTTAGCCGCATCGCTGTATTGTATCCCTTTTGAAACAATCGAAACGGAAGCGCTGATGTTACCATCCGGAGAAATAACGTAACTGCCATGCGAAACCTGCGTATTTTGAGTATCAGGATAGACAACGGTATGCACAATTTGCCCTCCATCCGGCTTGATAACAAGTGCATCCCTATTGTCGGTAAAATGTCCGGAATAACCAAATGGCCCTTGCTGATCAGTACATTCTAGCCATACATAATGGTCCCCATCGGGAATACACAGTATCATATGGTTTCCTTGTTGCGATACAAAATCTGATTGGATATTTACTTTGCGACCACCATAAATGAGGACGTTGTATGCGTTGACATTGACCGCCTTCAATAACGCCCGCGTATAATTGGACAACGCTTTGCAATCGCCATAACCCAGCTTGTCTACGTCCTTGGCAAGCATCGGCTTGAATCCTCCGATTCCCACCTGAATGCTTACATAACGCGTTCTGTCCTGAACATATTTGTACACTATTTTTGCGATCTCCAACGGATTTTGTTCGCTCCCTACTAAAGCTTTAATTTTACTTTGTGTTTCCAAAGGTAATTCGTCTGTACCCGCCAAAAGACTATTGTAATACCATTTGCCATATTCTTCCCAGGTCTTTGCCTCACCATCAACTCCTTCAAGATTAAACTTGTCTGTCCTGAAATAGACAACTGGAGCAATTTCATTGAAACCAGGACTGCTTTCCTCTCCTTTAAGCGCTTTCAGATGATCTGCTGAAAAACTCACAGCAAGCTCAGCATCAGATTTATGAATGGCCTTCTGTCCAAAATTCGCCTCTTTATAATGAAATCCAATATCTTTTGGATAAGTAATGTTAATTACAGATTTTTCTGTGCTGACGTAATACCCATCAAGTGGCGTCCATGAAGGAATGAAAGCGGTATTCGAAGTTTCTGTTTCTGCTTCAAAAACCATGGTAAAGGGATAGCCGACTGGCGTATAATCAAGATAAAGTACCCTGTTGTCGTTAAACACAGAAACTCCATCCGCTACACTAACATCCCTGAAATCCTTTCTCTTTAGCGATTTTATCTCTTTCCCCAATCCATCATACACTGTAGCCGACAACTTTTTAACCTTATTCCTGGGATCATAATGTACTACTGCACCAATATCTTCAAGGCCCGATTCATTGAGTACCGTCACAGCACGTTTTTGACTAACAATCATGCTTTTTTGTGAAGTAATATCGATGTTGTATTGCTCAAGGCGAATCACCGCATTCGCATTCTCTTTTAATATCGGGTCAATCAGTGCTGCGGCATAATTCTCTTTTTGAGCGACACACGGCAAGGAAATACAGAAAAGTAATACAAAGGAAATAACTCGCTTCATTTTTAGATGGAATTTCGCCAAATGTAACTAAATTTAAGAAACTTTTAACTTTAGGATTTGTTTTTTGAGTCCATCAATATGGTAACCGGACCATCGTTTATGAGTGCGACTTTCATATCTGCGCCAAATATTCCCGTGCCCGGCCTTTTTCCCAATCCGGCCTCGAGCTGGTCGATAAAATACTGGTACAATGGTATGGCCTTTTCGGGCCTGGCTGCTTTTATATAGGAGGGGCGGTTGCCTTTTTTTGTCAGCGCGTGCAGTGTAAACTGGCTTACAACGATGATACCGCCATCAATATCCTTTAAGGAAAAATTCATGATGCCATTTTCATCACCAAAAATTCGTAGCCCTGAAATTTTAGCGCTAAGCCACGCTGCATCTTCTTCCGCATCACTTTCTTCAATTCCAACCAGCACCAGCAGGCCTGTATCGATGGCAGCCGTTTGAACGCCATCAATCGTTACCGATGCCGATGACACACGTTGGACAACTACCCTCACGATTTTCTGGTTTCATCGCTCGCAATGCGGTCGTCATTGTAAATGTCAGTGCGGTAATGTTCGTCATCGCCTTCAAGGATTTGCAGGTAGCTGCGGTAACGCGACCAGGCTACGCGGTCTTCCTCTAAAGCCTTTTTTACCGCGCAGTTGGGCTCATCTTTGTGCAGGCAATTGTTAAATTTACATTGTTCCTTGAGCTTGAAGAATTCCGGAAAATAGTCGCTGATTTCACCCTGCTCCATATCCACAATACCAAAACCCTTAATCCCTGGTGTATCAATGATTTTCGCATCAAACGAAAGGTCATACATTTCTGCAAAAGTAGTCGTGTGCTGTCCCTGTTTGCTTTGGTCAGAAATCTCGGTAGTCTTTAGGTTCAAATTGGACTCAATGGCATTCACCAATGTGGATTTCCCTACGCCGGAGTGGCCTGAAAACATACTTACCTTTCCAAGCATCATTTCCCTTACCTTATCAATACCCTTCTTCTCCGTCGAGGAAATCCGCAGGCAGCGATAGCCAATTTCCTGGTAGATGTGTTGCAGGTACAACTGCTCGTCAAGCGTTTGCTCATTCAGGGTGTCAATCTTATTAAACACCAACACTGTTTCGATGCCGTATGCCTCAGCCGTAACAAGAAATCGGTCAATAAATGAAGTTGTCGTCGGAGGATTATCAATCGTAATCAGCAAAAAAACCTGGTCGATATTCGCCGCGATGATATGCACCTGCTTCGACAGGTTTACTGATTTCCGGATGATGTAGTTCTTGCGGTCATGGATCTTATGGATCGCACCGGTCACTTTATCCGAATTGTCGTCTACTTCAAAATCAACCACATCACCCACCGCAATCGGATTCGTACTCTTGATCCCCTGCATGCGGAATTTCCCTTTCATACGGCACTCGATAAAGCCACCTTGCTCAGATTTTACCGTGTACCAGCTTCCCGTTGATTTATAAACCGTCCCTGTCATGGCGCAAAGATAGGAATTTCAATTTGCAGTTCGCAGTCCATATAGGCAGTTTCTCCTGCTGCTTACGACCATTGCCCCCTTTATCATGGCGCCCCCTTTCGGGCCGCGCTCTACGCGCTACACGGTAGCTTGCTGCGATCGCTGGCGCGGCGCCAGGTTCATTTACCCCTCCATCGCTGTATCAAAACGCCGTCATCCCAATCGTCCATTGATAATTTTTTCCTGATGGCTGATGCTCTCCTGGTGAATCGCTTTAAATATTTTGAGGATAAATTCCTCGCTCAAACCCTTTTGCTCCCCTTCAAGAATCATTTTTCCCAGGATTTCGTTCCAACGTTTATTTTGAAGCACGGCAACATTTTTTGCCTTTTTCAGCGCGCCAATCTGCTCCGAAACTTTCATTCGGTTGCCCAGAATTTCAATGAGCTTGCTGTCGGCGATATCAATGTTTGCGCGCAGCTTGATCATTTCGGTATTGAAGTCATCTTCCTCCGACGTTTCTTTCCTGATCTTCAGATTCTGGAAAATGGCTTTCAGTGCATCCGGCGTAACCTGTTGGGCAGCATCACTCCAGGCATTATCAGGATCAATATGCGTTTCGATAATGAGCCCGTCATAATTTAAATCCAATGCCTGTTGCGACACTTCGAGAATCATATCACGCCTTCCTGTGATGTGTGACGGATCACAAATCAAGGGCAGGTCCGGAAAACGGCTCTGCAGTTCAATGGCAATCTGCCATTCCGGGATGTTTCTGTACTTGGTTTTTTCATAAGTCGAAAAGCCCCGGTGAATCACACCCAGTTTCCTGATCCCCGAATTGTACAACCGCTCCACGCCGCCAATCCACAGTGCGAGGTCAGGATTGACAGGGTTTTTTACCAACACGATTTTATCAGTACCTTCTAATGCCTCGGCAATTTCCTGAACCGCAAAAGGATTTACGGTAGTCCGCGCCCCAATCCACAGGACATCGATATTGTGCTCCAATGCGAGTTTTACATGCGTCGCATTGGCCACTTCGATAGCCATCAGTAGTCCGGTTTCGGCTTTAGCGCGTTGCAGCCATTTTAACCCAATGGCACCCACACCTTCAAACCCCCCTGGACGCGTCCTTGGTTTCCATATGCCCGCTCGAAAGATGCTGACATCCGAATTCTTTAGCTGGTGCGCAATCTGCAAAACCTGTTCTTCTGTTTCCGCGCTGCATGGCCCTGCAATGACCAAAGGGTGATCCAGTTTAAAATCATCAAGCCATTTCCTGAGGTTTTTATTGTTTTCCATGTTTTTTTAAGATAAAAGAAGCAGGAGCAAAGATATTCATTGCTGATTTGAACTACATCTTCTTATTTGTATATATTTTTTTCATTCCTGTGCATCAATTTCGTTGCTGCTGCCTGTTCAAAATCTCCCTGATCCTGTTTGTATTCTGCATCTCTTCAAAGATGGCCTCAAAATTATCCTGCTCCAGCAAATTCCTGAAGTGTTCCAGATTCGCAATATATTCTTCCAGGCTTTTCAAAACCTGTTTTTTATTCTGTTTAAAAATAGGCGTCCACATCGCCGGCGAACTCTTTGCAAGCCTCACGGTACTTTCAAAACCGCTGCCGGCCATGTCAAAAATATCGGACTCATGCTTTTCTTTCACAATCACCGTTTTACCAAGCATAAACGAGCTGATGTGCGAAAGATGTGACACATAAGCGATATGCCGGTCGTGTGCCTTAGGCTCCATCAATCGGATGCGCATGCCCAGATCGCGGAACAATTGCATCCCTTTTTCCTGCAGTTTGAAAGCCGTCTTTTCCACTTCACAGATGATATTTGTTTTTCCTTCAAAAAGTCCACGCAACGCGGCAGTCGGCCCTGAAAATTCTGTCCCTGCAATAGGATGTGTTGCCATAAACTGCTTTCTCCTCGGATGATTACTAATGATTTTGCAAACAGCTGCTTTTGTAGATCCGGTATCAAAAACGAGTGCATTGTCGTTGATTAAGTCCAGTACTTTCGGCACAATTATCAAAGCGGCATCGACGGGAACAGCAACGATGACGATATCAGCGTCGGCGACTGCCTCAATCGCTGCACTTTTATGGATGACTCCAAGCCGCTCCGCTTCATTCAAATTGCTGTCATTTGAATCTACGCCAAAAATCACTGCTTCAGGATACAAATCCTGGATGTCAAGTGCCATCGATCCGCCAATTAGCCCAACACCAATTACGTATACTTTCATCTTAAAATCTTTCAATGGCTTTTTGGATTTCATTTTCCGGAACACAAAGTGAAAATCGGATATACCCTTCTCCATTTTTTCCAAAAATCGTTCCGGGTGCAATAAATAAATGCTTTTCATGTAACAGCGCATCGACAAACCGTTCAGCTGAAGAAATCCATTCCGGCAATTTTCCCCATACAAAAAGGCCTGCGCTGTCGCGATTAAAAGTGCATCCTATTGTATTCGCCAGCTTAAACGTCAGCGCCCTCCTTTTTTCATAGATGTCATTTAATTCCGAAAGCCATTGATTATCGGTTTCCAACGCCGCAATGGCGCCTTGTTGGATTGGATAAAACATGCCACTGTCCATATTGCTTTTCACCTTTAACACGGAATCAATCAGCCTGGCATTTCCTGCTACCATGCCCACGCGCCAGCCCGCCATATTGAACGTCTTTGAAATCGAATTCATTTCGAGCGCCATCCCATCAGCGCCCTCAACACTTAAAAGTGACCGTTGTGTATTGTTCAAAATGAAACTATACGGATTGTCGTTGATGATGAGGATATGGTGTTTCCTGGCAAAAGCAATTAATCTTTCAAACAACCTGTCGTCTGCGGAAGCACCAGTCGGCATGTTTGGATAATTGACCCACATCAATTTTACGCGGGATAAATCCAGTCTTTCCAGCGCTTCGAAATCCGGCTGCCAATGATAATCCGCAGTCAGGTTGTAAAATATAGGCTTTGCACCGACAAGATTTGCTACCGATCCATAAGTGGGGTAACCCGGATCCGGAATCAGTACACCGTCACCTTCATTCAAAAAAGCCATTGATAGGTGCATAATTCCTTCTTTAGATCCCATTAACGGGAGTGCTTCGTTCGCAGGATTAAGTCTTACATTAAAATGTTTCTTATAAAACGCCGCCATGGCGTTTCGCAACTCGGGAATACCCTGGTAGCTTTGGTACTGGTGTGCATTCGGATGCTGCAATGCTTCGTGTAACGCAACACTCACAGTTGGCGGTGGCGGCAAATCCGGGCTGCCGATACCCATATTGATGATTGGTTTCCCATCAGCGATCAGTTGCCTTACTTCCCTCAGTTTGGCAGAAAAATAGTATTCCTCGACCACGTTAAGTCGGTGAGCAGGTTGTATCATGGCTGTTGGTTTTTGTATTCGCCGAGCACGTTGAAATGCGTCGACATGATTTCTAATATCGCTTTTGCTTTTGCAAAATCAGCGTAATCATCAAAAGTCACATCAACGAAGAACGCATATTTCCAGGGTGTTTCAATTTTGGGCAACGATTGGATTTTGGTCAGGTTGAGTCTACAATCGCCCATCACATTCAGCACTGCGGCAAGACTTCCACGCTTGTGTTCGAGTTCGAATTTAATGGATGCTTTGTTAACCGTTTCATCGGGTTTGGCGATCTCCGATTTTTGCAAAATTACAAATCGGGTCATATTGTTATCGACCGTTTGAATTTCCGGCGCCAGTATTTCAAGGTTGTACAGCCCTGCTGCTGTTCTTCCGGCAATGGCGGCAATCCCTTTGAGCTGCTGTTCATTGATGCGTTTGGCGGTTTCGGCAGTATCCTTGTCTTCGACGAGTTTTATCTGCGGAAGCGTTTTCAGGAATTCCATGCACTGCAATAGCGCCATGGGGTGCGAGTGCACTTCGCGGATGTCCTCCAGTCTCTGACCTTTCAACGCCATGAGATTCTGGTGAATATCCAGATAATATTCGCCAACAATCGTCAGGTTGTGCTTATCAATCAATGCGTAATTTGGGATGATCGAACCGGCAATCGAATTTTCCAGCGCCATCACTGCCGCTGATGATATGTTGTCTACGAGACTCATCGCCAGCCTATCAAATGACATACATTCGTGGGCTTCAAAATTTTCACCAAAGAAAGCGCCGGCCACCTGGTCGTGAAATGAACCCTTAATTCCCTGTATAGCAATTTTCTTCATATTAGAGCAAAAAAAAAATCCCGATTTGCATCGGGATTTATATCAGTCTTGAATTAATAATTTTCAAATAACCATACAACAATCCCGTTCTTTTGTACTAAAGAAATAAAAGGAGTTGCTGTAATAAAAGCTGTTATTGAACATATCTTTTTGTTATATGGCTAAAATAGAAAAAATTGGTTTCGCTTCGACAAAAGAATTTTTTTTTTTGAAAAAATTAACTTTGCAATTCTTTACTTTTGCTCCAAATCAATTTGTATGTCAATAGAAGTCAGTAATATTTCCAAAAGTTATGGAACGCAAAAAGCACTCGACAATATTTCGTTTAAAGTCGAGAAAGGCGAAATTGTGGGTTTTCTTGGACCAAACGGCGCCGGAAAATCAACGTTAATGAAAATCCTGACCACCTATCTGACTGCAGATGAAGGCACAGCCGCCGTAAATGGGCACGATGTGTCCGGGGATCAAAAAGCGGTGCAGCAATCTGTGGGCTATTTGCCGGAACACAATCCTTTGTACCTCGACTTGTACATCAGGGAGTACCTTGCGTTTAATGCGGAGGTATATAAGACACCTAAGAAACGCATCGACGAAGTCATTGAATTGACGGGACTGACTCCTGAAAGTCATAAGAAAATCGGGCAATTGTCGAAAGGATACCGCCAGCGGGTTGGGTTAGCGAACGCCCTGCTTCACAATCCTGATGTATTGATCCTTGACGAACCCACGACGGGACTTGACCCGAACCAATTGGTTGAAATCCGGAATGTCATCCGGAATGTTGGGAAAGACAAGACCGTTTTCCTTTCTACACACATTATGCAGGAAGTGGAAGCCATCTGTGACCGTGTCATCATCATCGACCACGGAAAAATCGTTACCGATAAAAAGCTGACGAACTTAAAAGAACAGAAAGAACAAATTATCGAAGTTGAATTCGATTTCAAAGTGGAAGCACAACTAATCGCCACCATTCCGGGATTGGTCTCCTATAAAAACATCCATGACATGACGTGGGAGCTGGTTTTTGCTGCCGCAGATGACATGCGCCCGGCCGTGTTTGATTTTGCCAGCGCCAATGGGCTCCGCACCCTTCAGCTAAACCAGAAGAATAAAAATCTTGAGTCCATTTTCAGGGATGTGACGGGGAAGTAAATCCCTAGCCCTGATCGCAGCGGCATCCTTTTACGGCGTAGCGCAGCGGAGCCGTAAAAGATACAGCGGAGAGCGGGAACAGCTCCTAAAAAACCTCCTTCGCAATCGCCTTAATATTCGCGGCTTTTCCCATCGAATAATAATGCACCACCGGAATTCCCGCAGCAAGCAGCTCACGGCTTTGCTGGATACACCATTCAATCCCAATCTCGCGGACGGCGTCGTTGTCTTTCGCTTTCACTATTGACATGATCAGGTCATCGGGTAAATCGACTTTAAAACGGTGCGGAATCAGGTTCAGCTGTTTTTTGGTCACAATGGGTTTCAGCCCCGGAATAATTGGGACGGTAATCCCCTCAGCACGGCATTTGGCCACAAAATCAAAGAATTTTTTATTGTCAAAAAACATTTGCGTAATGATATATTCCGCGCCATTCTTGATTTTCTGTTTCAGGAAATAGATGTCGCTGTCCGGACTTGGTGCTTCCATATGCTTTTCCGGATACCCCGCCACACCAATGCAAAAATCCGTCTGGGCGGAGTTCTGCAGCTCGGGATCCAGGTAAATGCCCTTGTTCAGGTTGTCAATCTGTGTAACGAGCTCTGACGCATACTGATGCCCCTCTTTTTCGGGCCTGAAATAGATTTCGCTTTTTATTGCGTCACCCCGCAATGCAACGACGTTTTGGATTCCAAGGAAGTCGATATCGATCAGGAAATTCTCCGTATCCTCTTTGGTAAAACCACCGCAAAGGATGTGCGGAATCGCGTCTACTGAATATTTATTCTGGATTGCGGCACAAATCCCGACCGTTCCGGGACGTTTCTTCACCACCTTTTTCTCGAGCAGGCCGTTTTCGAGTTCCTTAAATTCATATTCTTCCCGGTGGTAAGTAACATCGATAAACGGAGGCTTAAATTCCATCAGCGGGTCAATGCTGTCGAAAATGGACTGGATATTCTGTCCTTTTAACGGCGGCAATATTTCAAAGGAAAAAAGTGATTTCCCCTGAGCGTTTTCGATATGTTGGGTAACTTTCATTACAAGTGAATTTTAAATTTAAATTATTAATAGTGGGGTTTGCCAGCGGCTCCGTTGCACTGCGCCACTGTCGGGCAGTCCGTCCAGGAGCTTCGGGACACGGCACCCCGCTTGCCTTCCTCACGCGGAGTTGCGATTCAGTCAGCGATATTCGGGGCAAGCCATTTTTCCGCTTCCGCTGGCGGTATGCCGCGGCGTTGGGCGTAATCGTTCACCTGGTCATGTTTTATTTTTCCAAGTCCGAAATATTTACTTTCCGGATTGGCGAAATAATACCCTGAAACAGACGAAGCGGGCCACATCGCCATGCTTTCGGTGAGTTTCACGCCGATGTTTTGTTCCACGTCCAATAATTCCCAAATGGTCGGTTTTTCCAAATGGTCTGGACACGCCGGGTATCCTGGCGCAGGACGAATTCCTTTGTATTCTTCTTCAATCAGCGCCTCGTTTGACAATATTTCGTTTGACGCATAGCCCCAGAATTCCTTCCGAACCTTTTCATGCAGGTATTCTGCGAAGGCTTCTGCCAATCGGTCTGCCAGTGCTTTCACCATAATGGCGTTATAGTCGTCAAGATCCTTTTCAAATTCGACGGCCCATTCTTCAATACCAAAACCGGTACTGACGCAAAATGCGCCCATATAGTCTTTTTTGCCTGAGGCTTTGGGCGCAATAAAATCGGCTAAAGCCAAATTAGAAGCGCCTTTCGTCTTTTGTGATTGTTGGCGTAAGGTTAGAAAACTGGACAGTATGCTTCCATGCGCATCCCGAATTTCAATATCGTCGTCATTCACCTGATTTGCCTCAAAAATTCCAAAAACACCTTTACCTTTAAATCTTTTTTCATTGAGTATCTTTTCTAAAAGTGACTTTGCGTCGTAGAAAAGTGCCGTTGCTTCTTTGCCGACGATGTCATCGGAAAGGATTGCCGGGTATTTCCCGTGTAATTCCCATGTTCTGAAAAACGGCGTCCAATCGATATAAGGCACTAAAATATCAAGGTCTATCTCTATTGTTTTTACGCCGAGAAAATAGGGGGGCGAAGGTTCAAAGGTACTCCAATCTAACTTTAGTTTATTGTGCCGCGCATCCGCCAGCGAAAGGAAATTTTTATCCCGGGATCGGCTTAAATAACCCTCGCGCAGTTCATCATATTCTGATCTTAAAGCGATGGCGTAATCGTCTTTTACATTTTTACCCATTAAGTTTCCTGCCACGGTAACGGCCCTGGATGCGTCATTCACATGAACCACGGTTTTGCTATATTCAGGCGCAATTTTTACGGCTGTGTGCGCACGGGACGTTGTGGCACCGCCAATCATAATTGGAATACTGATGTTTAGTTTCTCCATTTCTTTGGCCAGGTAAACCATTTCGTCCAATGATGGTGTAATCAATCCGCTTAGGCCAATGATATCGACGCGCTCCTTTATGGCAGTTTCTATGATGCGCTCCGGTGGTACCATAACGCCGAGGTCAATGATCTCATAATTGTTGCATCCCAATACAACGGAAACAATATTTTTTCCGATGTCGTGTACGTCGCCTTTTACTGTCGCCATCAGGATTTTTCCGCTGGATTTGGACACACTGTTTTTATCCTGTTCAATAAACGGAAGTAAGTAAGCAACAGCCTTTTTCATGACCCGTGCTGATTTTACGACTTGCGGCAGGAACATTTTTCCGCTCCCGAAAAGGTCGCCTACGACATTCATTCCTGTCATCAGGTTAATTTCAATCACCTCGATTGGTTTCGAAGCCGCGAGCCTTGCTGCTTCGACATCGATTTCAATAAACTCGTCGATGCCTTTTACCAACGCGTGCGTAAGCCTGTCCTGTATGGAACCGGAACGCCATTCCTGGGCGATTTTCTCGGTATTCTTAAAATCCCCTTTTACACTTTCCGCAAAGTCGAGCAATCGTTCTGTGGCATCACCGCGCCTGTTTAGCAATACATCCTCAACCCGTTCGAGTAAATCTTTTGGAATCTGATCATATACTTCGAGCATTTCCGGGTTCACGATCCCCATGGTCATCCCATTCTGAATGGCGTGATAAAGAAACGCAGAATGCATCGCTTCACGAACTTTGTCGTTCCCGCGAAAAGAAAATGATACGTTACTCACGCCTCCGCTCACATGCGCATAGGGAAGATTTTCCCGAATCCATTTGGTTGCCCTGAAAAAATCGATGGCGTTGAGTTTGTGTTCATCCATTCCGGTTGCAACCGGAAAGATATTCGGATCAAATATGATGTCTTCTGCGGGAAAATGGACTTCGTCGACTAAAATATCATAAGATCTTTTGCAGATTTCAATGCGTCGGTCATAGGTATCAGCCTGACCATCTTCATCGAAGGCCATGACAATTACTGCGGCACCATAACGCTTGATAAGTTTGGCCTGCTGTATGAACTTTTCCTTTCCTTCTTTAAGCGAAATCGAATTGACAACACTTTTCCCCTGCGTGACTTTAAGTCCCGCTTCGATAATTTCCCATTTGGAACTGTCAATCATTACGGGAACACGCGCAATATCCGGTTCAGCAGCAATCAGGTTCAAGAATGTTGTCATGGCAAAAACGCCGTCGAGCATACCTTCATCCATGTTTACATCGATGATTTGCGCTCCGCCATCAACCTGTGCGCGGGCCACTTCGACGGCTTCTTCATATCGTTCTTCCTTAATCAGCCTTAAAAACTTTCTGGAGCCCGTTACGTTGGTTCTTTCACCTACGTTGACAAAATTCGTTTCTGGCGTAATAATAAGCGGTTCTAGACCTGACAATTTTAAGTATTTCATACGAATATCAAGCGGATTCAAAAATTTCACGTGGCTTAAACTGGGCGGCAACTTCGGCAATCAACCGGATATGATCCGGAGTGGTACCGCAGCATCCGCCGATGATGTTGATAAGATTATCGCTTAAATATTCCCTTATCAAAAGCTGCATTTCCTGAGGTGTTTGGTCATAATTTCCGAACGCGTTGGGCAATCCTGCGTTCGGATGAGCCGAAATATTCAGCGAAGTATTTCTCGATAATCTCTTAAGATATGGTTTTAGTTGGTCTGCACCCAAAGCACAGTTGAATCCGATGCTGAGCAACGGCATGTGCTCAATGGAGATTAGGAATGCTTCAACGGTTTGTCCGGAAAGCGTCCTTCCGGATGCATCGGTAATCGTTCCTGACACCATTACAGGGATGTCCGAGTTCCTTTCTTCCTTGATTTCCTCAATCGCAAATAAGGCGGCTTTGGCATTAAGTGTGTCAAATATGGTTTCAACCATCAGTAAATCGCAACCTCCATCAATCAAGGCTTCGGTTTGTTGCCTGTAAGCGGCTTTTAATTCGTCAAAAGTCACTGCGCGAAACCCAGGATCGTTAACATCCGGAGACATGCTGGCTGTTCGGTTTGTGGGTCCGATGGAGCCGGCGACGAAACGCGGCCTTTCTGGATTTCTGTTAGTGAATTCATCCGCTGCCTCACGCGCAATTCTTGCCGATTCGTAATTGAGTTCATACACCAATTCCTCCATGTGATAGTCAGCCATCCCAATCGTAGTAGACGAAAATGTATTGGTCTCTACAATATCTGCACCGGCCTCAAAATACTGCCGATGAATTTCGCGAATCGCTGATGGCTGCGTCAGTGAAAGCAGGTCGTTATTCCCTTTTAGTGGGTGTGGAAAATCTTTAAAGCGTTCGCCTCGGAAATCCTCGTCGGTGAATTGATAGCGTTGAAGCATCGTACCCATGGCGCCATCGAGCACAAGGATTCTCTTTGATAAAATCGTTTTGATATCTGACATTCTTAAAGTTTTGTATTGAATGTCATCAGGAAATAGGGCAATACGGAATCGTATTTCTGTTGTTATCTATCCAAATTGGTAGAATGTAGCACCTTCTTTAAGCGTAAAGGGTTGCTAAGGCTTCAACGGGTCTAATCCCTCTGCCTTTCGTGATAACTTTCAATAAATTTATGAACAATGCAAATTACGGGAATACAAATGTATTTAACAACATTTAATCTAAAATACTCCGAAATCGATTGAGTTATGTCTAAAAAAAAAAGCCCACTTAAAAAGTGGGCTTTTCTAATCAGTATAAATTATTTTTTAACAATTTTCTTAACTACTGTTCCTTTATCAGAAGTAATATTTAAAAAATATACCCCTGCAGAAAGATCGGAAGCACTAATCTGAACATTTGCCGCAGCAACTACGTTGTTTGATTTAACTGTACGCCCCTTCAAATCCGTTACTTTCACATTAGTAATGATAGCATCATTGGTATTGTTGATGTTAATAACATCATTTGCAGGATTTGGAAAAACGGTAAATTGAGATGCAAGATAATCTTCTGTACCCAAAACCTGGCTTACCGCCACATTATCAATGAACGTTGCATGAGTTCCTGCATTTACTGCGTTAGTGGAATGAAAACCTAAATAGTATGTGCCTGCAGATGGTGCAACAAAAGAAGATGTTTTCTGTACATAAGTAGCGCTGGTCTCACTTTCAGTCGCGATCGGAATTGTCATTCCCGCTATATCCTGAGAAGTACCCGCTTTCAATTCATAAGTAGAAGTCCCGGTACTTGTAGCGTTAACATAGTTTCTTACATAGTAACTAACTGTGACAGTCGCACCTGCGTTAAGGTCAAGACCTCTTGACATTAACCATGAATCGTTTGGTCCCGATGCAGCATTGCTTGAAAAAATCAAAGCCATATTGTCACCATCCTGAACCAATGGACTTCCAGCTCCCGCAGGATAAACTTGCCAGCTCTCACCTGCATAAGTAGCCGGTTCATCAAGTGTCCATCCTACGAAATCAAAACTAGTTTCCTCAAAACTTGTATTATATGGAGGGGTTGCTGGAGTAAACAGTGTACTGAATGATATTGGACCTGCCCACACACTAAAATCACCAAACCCGCAATTTGATCTGATATAAAAGTCGTAAATTGAATTAGGGCTTAATGTAGTCAAAGATACAGAGGTGTCAGCTGTTGAAACCAATGTTCCCGTACCTTGAACAAATCCTGTCGGCCCATACTCGAAATCGTACCCTTCAGGGAAACCCTGTGCAGGTGCCGTCCAACCCAAACCAACAGAAGTAGTAGTAGGCGCTGCTGTGTAAGTAAAACCGGTAGGTTTGAAACAAGTAGCTGCGGTGAAAGTGAAATCAAAAGAAAAGCCTGTAGCAGACCATCTGTTGTCCCATACAATATAATAAGTAGTCCCAGCTGTCAATGTAATATTAGAAATGGCAGAACGATAATCCTGGCCAGCCTCGTTAATATCATCATTCAATGCCACACAGGTATATGGACCACCACAAGCGCCCGTAAAAACACTCAAACGCGTATCCGTTGTTGCTACTGGATTTGCAGCAATTCCGCTTGTAACCGAAAGTACTCCACCAGTAGCCGGTGTAAATTTGTACCAAATTGCTTTTGGTGCTGTTGCTGGTGCTGTATAGCATAACCCCGTTCCCGCCGGATAGGTTCCTGTAATAGCCGGACACACCAAGGTACCAGTCCCGGAAATGTTCGTCGCCGTTGCACAGGTGGTCTGCGCATACATGCTAATCGAACCAAACACAAGGCCCGTCAATAGTAATAGTTTTTTCATAATTTTTAATTTATTGATTTAATGAACGGTAAAAATATAAATTTTTTCAGATAAAAAAAACTTATTTCCCCAAAGTTATAAATTTTGAAAAGGGTTTCATACATTTGCAGTCGAAAAATATAAAGAGGAAAAATTTGTCTGATTGCAACCTCATAAAAAAATGCTAAAGCAGGTTCCCTTCTTTAGCTTTAGCTGTCGCAATTTTTTCCCATAAAATTCAATAAAAAAATTAATTTTTATGGCTTATTTATTTACTTCCGAGTCTGTTAGTGAAGGGCACCCTGACAAAGTTGCCGACCAGATTTCTGATGCTTTAATCGACAACTTCCTGGCTTTCGACAATGAGTCGAAAGTAGCCTGTGAAACACTAGTTACGACCGGACAGGTAATCCTTGCCGGAGAGGTAAAATCGAAGACTTATCTTGACGTGCAGCAAATAGCACGTGACGTAATTAAAAAGATTGGTTATACAAAAAGCGAATACATGTTTGAGGCCAACTCTTGCGGTGTATTGTCGGCAATCCATGAACAGTCACAGGACATAAACCAAGGTGTAGATCGTGCTAATAAAGAAGAGCAGGGCGCTGGTGATCAGGGAATGATGTTCGGTTATGCCACTAATGAAACTGCCGATTACATGCCATTGGCGTTAGACCTGTCCCATAAATTGCTACAGGAACTCGCGGACCTTCGACGGGAAAATAATGAAATTAATTACCTGCGCCCTGATGCAAAATCGCAGGTTACCCTCGAATATGATGATCATAATAAACCATCCCGCATTGATGCTATCGTCATTTCGACCCAGCACGATGACTTCGATGAGGAAACTGCGATGCTTTCAAAAATTAAGAATGATATCGTCTCTATCCTGATTCCAAGAATCATAGCAAAATACCCACAATACGCGCACCTCTTCAATGATAAAATCCAATACCATATTAATCCAACAGGTAAATTTGTAATTGGTGGACCACACGGCGATACCGGGTTGACCGGACGCAAAATCATCGTAGATACTTACGGCGGCAAAGGCGCACATGGCGGCGGTGCTTTCTCAGGGAAAGATCCGAGCAAAGTAGACCGAAGCGCGGCGTATGCCACAAGACACATTGCTAAAAACCTTGTTGCAGCTGGCGTGGCCGATGAAATTCTGGTGCAGGTATCTTACGCTATCGGTGTAGCGAAACCCATGGGAATTTACATCAATACGTATGGCACTTCAAAGGTGAACCTCAGCGATGGCGAGATTGCGAAAAAAGTGGAAGAAATTTTCGATATGCGTCCTTATTTTATTGAGCAAAGATTAAAACTCAGAAACCCGATTTACAGCGAAACCGCTGCCTATGGGCATATGGGGCGCAAACCTGAAATCGTCACCAAGACCTTTAAAAGCCCTGGCGGCGAAATTAAATCAGTTACCGTCGAGCTGTTCACCTGGGAGAAACTTGATTTTGTAGATACTGTAAAAACGTCTTTCGGAATTTAGTAACTTCATTTAAAATAGCAAAGCCCGGCAATCGTCGGGCTTTTTTCATTATTTTGCATCAGGTAAAACAAAGATGGACAAACTCATAGGGTATTTCTACGCAAAAACTACAGGTCTGATTGCTAATCCAAACTACCTGATGCTGCTTGCATTCTTTAACGCAGCGTTGCTCATGAATTTCCATTCTTTCTACAGGACAAATCTTTTTGCGGCGCTTTTATTGCTGTTTTTTGGCTTTGTTTCCGCAGTCGATTTCCGCTTCTGGTGGGCCAGTCTCATCAATACCGTTTTGGCGGTTTATTTCTTTGTGCCAAAATTCCCGAGATTAGCCAACCACTCCAATATTGAGCTGGTGGCAGGCACGATTATTATCGTCTTATTGCTGATGAAGATCAGGAAGCCCAGTCTTCGCATTTCGGGTCATTTGATCACGCAAATTTTCCGGGTATCGCTGGTGACCATTTACTTTTATACCGGATTTCATAAACTTAACACTGATTTCCTGGACAGTTCCGTAAGCTGTGTAAACCGAATTAATGAATACGCACTCGAAAATCTTACCGGAAACAACATAATCCTGACAAAAACAGCTTCACACCTTTTACAGCTTGCCACGCTTTTCGTTGAACTCATCCTGCCTTTCGGGTTGCTATGGCGCAAAACCAGAAAAGCTACTGCGGCAGTATTGCTGGTCTTTCATGGCTATCTCGCTTTCACCGTTTTCGCCGATTTCAGTGCGCTGGCGTGCTTCATGATTCTTGGATGCCTTGTCGACCCCGGCGTAAAATCGCTTCATCCCAAAACTGCCTTCTATCTGAGGATTTACCTTTTCTTCACGGTAATCTCTTTGGCAGCACGGCCGTTTCTCGATCGCTTCCTCATGGCGGAAAAAGTACCGTTCCTGCATGGCGTCATTTTTAATATTGGCGTTTTGATTTTCTTTATCCACTATTTGAGGAATTACGCCGCTTCCGCAGACGAAACCCGCCCAAAAAAAATCACGCTGCCGTTGCTGTGTGTGCTCATTATTAGCTTTTGGTCTATGAAATCATACATCGGGCTTGGAAATAGTGGAAACCTGACCATGTTCAGCAACCTTATTACTGAAAAAAGCCGAAGCAATCACTTGCTAATTGACACCAAACGAACAAAGATTGTCAATCTTGAAGAAGACAACCTATTTATACTGGAATTGGACAACAGACTTCAATACGAAAAGTTACAAGGCTACTTCCTGCCCGTTTCAGAGTTTAAGTTTAAGGCTGCAAACTGGGCAAAGAGGTTTAAAAACATACATTGTAAACTGGTTTATCAGGGTGACACCATCAAAACAGCAAATCTTAGCGAAACTGATTTCACTAAAACCGACTGGTGGTATCGGCTTGTAAATTTCAGGAAAATTCAGCCAGACGGCGCCTGCAAGTGCCTATGGTAACTAGTAAGTACCGTTTTTCATGCGTTCTAAAACTTCCTCATACTTCGATTTTGTATCCGCATCATCCATCAGCAAAGCGGCCTTAACCGCTTCGCGCTCCTTCGAAATCGCGCGCTCCTTTTCTCCATTCAAATAATACAACTGAGCCAATGTATCCAGATAGTAGGCATTTCCAGGTTCGATATGCAAACTCGTTTCCGACCAATGTATCGCATTTTTTACCGCCGATTCATGTAATCGGTGCTCCACGACATACCAGGCCACTGTGTTTGCTGTACCCGCAAATGACTGCTTATAATTTGTCCAATCCAGCTGTCTCGTCGCTTCATTTTCATTAGTATAAACCCGGTCCAGGCTTTCAATAATACTTGCATTCGGCTGTACCACGGCATTGTAATACCTACCATAAACATCAAGGTATTCCTGCGACGTCCCTTCGTCCAATATCGCCTGAAGGAAATCGAAATACAGCTTTAAGCCATTCACATTATCTCCAGTGGCAACCACAAATTTGCGATAATATTGAAGTAATTTCTGCCGGCTTGTTTCATTGTCCATAGCGGAATCTGCAATGCTTTTAAAGAATCGATCCAAAACAAAATTCACATCGTTTCGTTGGTAATGGATTTCATCGTGAAATTCGGCTTCCGCTTTGCGTATCTCTTCGAAATGCACAAAAACATAGTTCAGGAATTGAAAATCTGTTTCTTCCGGCGCTTCTTTTCCCTTACCAAAAAGCTTTCTTGTGAAACCTTTTCCATATACCTCCGCTAAACCAACATCAATAAAATCCTGATCATAAAGGTTCTTCTGCTTAAAATACGAGACAATTTGCGCCCACTTTGAATTGGTGGTATTTGGATCGGCCTGAAGCTGGTATAAATTTTCCTTATCCCGAATGACATCAGGAGTATAATCATAGTCCTCCTCGTCGTAAGAATACGATACCACCGTCGTATCGACGACCGTTTCGGTGTAGGTTTCCGTGTAAGTTTCTGTTTCAACTTCTGTGGCTGTGGGCACAGGGACGGCGTAGTCGGCGCGATTACCGGGCGACGCAACTTTTGAAACGGATTTGAAGGCTTTCACGGTTGCTGCCTGCGTTGACTTCCTGTTCGATAGGACACGGTCGAATTTGAGGTATTCATTTGCCCTTGCAAGTTCATCATAGGCAGAATTATAAGTGCCGAAATAACCTGATGTATTTAGCTTTGCTGTGCTGTGGTAAATCAAATCACCGCCAGCATTAAAAACCAATATCTGAGGTTTTTTGAGATCAAACTTATTTTTCACCAGCAAATTTTTGTCCTTTTCTGAAGCCGGGTAAAAATTAAAATGGTCTTCCGCTGCATTGTATTCGCCCTCCATTTTGTTGCTCACCAGCGTTTCCATTCTGGCGACAAATTTCTCAAACTCGGCTACACGCTTTGTGTTATCATAGTCAAAAGCAACTACTAAAAATTTATCTTTGGATCTGGCCGTGGCTTTTTGCGCTTCATCAAAAGTTTTTTCAACGGCATATTTAAAATTATAACTTTGTACCACCTCCTCTTCCAAAGCCATCTGTTCATCGGTGTCTGTTATAAGTCCTGCATTTCTCGCAAAATCCGGATCTTCAATCACTTTTGCAGTAAGGGTTTCCCTTTGAACTATTTCGCTTTCTTCAGTAAAAATTAGTGGAGAAGGTGATTTCCCTGCAGCCATCACGATTTCATTATTTTCATCCCGATACAGTGAAAAATCGAGATTGTCTATGCCTCCGTAGCTGTAATCCAGGTCAATTTCAGAAACATCATCCGGAATTTCAAATTTCGAAATGGACGTAGCCTTTTTTTTCGCAGGACGAAAATCAGTGCCGCCGTAATTTGCAAAATACAAGAACTTTGTTCTTTCAATGGTAAATAGAATGGGTTCTTCCGAATCAAAGTCTACAGACTTCATATAGTCCTTTATGCTCTTGTATTCCGCCGGACGGGATTCCGTTTGCTGCGTGCCGATATAAATATTGTAAACAAAGTACCTTGACATTTTGTTCGTCATCTTTATCGTGATGTATCGGGAGGCCTTATCCCGGGCAACAGGAATAACAGAAAATGCACCTTGCTGCGATTTTTCGGGATTCAGTTTGATGGTATCGCCCTGCTGTTGGTACAGTCCATGAAGAAAGACGAGCTCATATGTCTTATCCTCATTCATTTTAAGGATAAAATCCTGTCCTGCAGAATTGGAATGGTATCTTCCGGGTTTGATCTCTTTGGTTTGGGCGAGGCCCATGACAGGCAGTAACAGCAACAATAATCTCTTCATAGGGCGATTGATTTTTGAAGTCAGAAAGATATTATAATTTTAGTTCGGCAATGAAATTTAAACAAAAAAAATCCGCCGTTAGCGGATTTTCTGTTCGATCTACAAATCGTATTTTAAACTAAAAAGCAAATACCTTGGCTGTACAAAATACTGCGACGTCCGGGTGGAGAATTGCGAAAACCCGTCGTCATTGAGCGACGTCGTGTTGAGCAGGTTTGTACCTGATACTTTAAATTCCCATTTGCTGTCCTTTTTCTGGTAACTTAAACTGGCCGTAAGAAAATCATATTCATTGTTGACCGTATTGTCGTTGTTGTGGTAATGGTAAAACTCATAATCCATCGTAAACGAAAATGCTTTCAAAAAATAATAATCGAGGCTGGCAAATGGTTTGTCGGTGATAAAAGTCGAATTGTTGTAATCGTTGATACTGATGTTGTAGCCGATTTCAAGATTGGGCATATTTTTGAAAATCGTCGCTGCTTTCACGGTATAACTGTGCGTAAAACTCTCGGTTGTACGCTGGATTCCGTTCTGGATGTTGTTGAACTTTGACCAGTTCAGGCTGGCGTTAAGCGACGCTTTGTAATTCCTCAGGAAAGATCTTCCGTAATTGCCAAAAGCGGAAAAATTCTCGTCAGCAAAATTCGAATTATAGGGCGTCGAAAATTGATTGATTCCATCGAAAACAGCATTTGTTTTGACCGCATCAGTTTTTCTGGAATATTGGAGGTAGCCGCTGATATTTTCAAAATTGAACATATTGTATTTAAAATACCGCAGCGAGTGCACTTGTGAAGTCGCATTTTCCAATGTCCTGTTGCCCCGAAACAAACTGCTATACGACGAAAACACGTTGCCTTCTGTCAATTGGTTAATATCGGTAAAGTCATTACTAATGGCAAAATTGTACGTCAGGGTTTCGGCTTTCTTAATTTGATACAAGGCAAAAAAATCGGGTAAAATCCGAAAGAAATCCTGTTTGTATTCGGTCCCCAATTGTATATTATTCATGGTATACGAGTGGACGCTGAAACCTGGCGTAAACGTGAATTTACCCGAAAGCACCTTATAATGAAAGCCCAAAAAAGCATCGTTAAAATTATAGCGGACTCTGTTGTTATTTGCCGGTTCGTCCAGATCGTTTGTGGAATTGTTGTCCAGAATCTGGAAAATATGTGAATTGAAATCCTGGTGGGAGTAGGTGTCGCCAAAAGTAATATTGATGTTGCTTTTCGGTGTAAGCATGTAATAGTAATCCAGTTTGGCATCCAGTTTATTGGTTTTTACGAAGCGCTCCTGGTTGATCTCATTTCTTGCCTGGCCGGATAGGTAGCCGGGAAGGTCGAAAGGCTGCGTCTGTAGGTTCGCGTTATAAAAAGGATCTTCATCCTGATACAGGTGTTGTACTTCCAGCGCAAACACATTTTTATCGCTTTGTGTATAATACATGCTTAGGTTTTGGTTCACCGATTTGGGACTTTGGTCTTTTCCGGTGAAGATGTCCTCCGAAGTAGCGGTGTTGTTTACGATTTGCTGGCGGAATAATCCGGTATCTTCATTTTGTTTTGACAGTTTGGAAAGCACATCGTAATCAAACTGGAATTTACTATTGGGCTTGTAACTGGAGCTGAACTTAAATAATCCGAGTTCGCTTTTTTGCAATGATTTTTCATCACTCTGCTGCTGGTCGCCCGTGTCCAGGATCACCGTCTGCGACTTGGTTTCCGTCTCTGTGGTTGATGAGGAAAGGATTGCAAATCCGCTGAGGCCCCAGGTTTTGGTAATGTTATAGGAAAAGTTGGTCGCGCCAAAACGCGTTTCGATCTCCTTGGCACGGTTGTTCCGCAGCAAAGAGATGCCCAGGTCATTTGAGGACACATTAAAATTGCTTCCTCCCTTTTTCATCATGCTCCGAAAGCCACCTGTAAATTTGAAGTAATCCTGGACCGTCAGTGGCAATTCACCGATATTATTGAAATTGGTGATGACGTTGATACTGTACTTTGGATTATAGTAAAATACTTTCGGATTCAAAAGGTAGCGTCCGTCAGGACCTGCTCCAGCTGTAAAATCACCAAACCAGAAATTCTTCTTCCCATCTTTCAGTTTGATATTCATGGCGATGCTTTCCTCATTATTTTCAAGGCCTTTGAGCGCTCCGACTTCGTTATAATTGCGCAGTACCTGTACCTTGTCAATGGCGTCAGCGGGAATGTTTTTCACACCCAGTTTGGTGTCTCCATCAAAAAAGTCCTTGCCTTCCACCATCAGTTTTTGGACTTTCTTGCCTTCAACTTCGATTTCACCATCCGCATTAACTTCCACTCCCGGAAGTTTCTTGAGCACATCACCCAATTTCTTTTCGGTTCCTGTTTTAAAAGAATCCGCATTGTAGACGATCGTATCCCCTTTTATGGAAACCGGCATTTCCCGAACGATTTCTACTTCATCCAGCATGGCCCCTTCCTCAAGGGTGATGTTTTTCACGATACTTTCACTTGCTGTATTGATTGTAAGCTCTACCGCTTTATAGCCTACGTAACTAATTTTAACAAGGTAAGCCGTATTGGGTTTCAGGGAGAGTTGGAATTTCCCTTTGTCATTCGTAATGGAGTAAGAATCCATAGCCTTAGTTTCCTGGTTGACGGCCATTACGTTTGCCATTTCCATGGGCACAGCCTTGTTATCCGTCACGAGGCCTTCAACCTTTACCACCTGTGCATTGGATGCGAAAGCAAATAACAGGATATAAAGCAGTAAATATTTTTGCATATTGTTTGTTTTTGGGAAAGAAGAAATTAGTCGCGCATTCTCATCATCCTGCCGCCGCCCGGACCGCCGCCCATTTCCCTGAATTCCTCCATCTTCTTGAGAACGGTTTCATCGTATTCTTTTTGCGACACTTCCTTTCCGTTCGTAGGCGCCTTAATTTCAGCCTTTTCCTTTGGATTGATCACGATTTTTGAACACAGGATAATCGTTTTTCCATCATTTACTTCGAGGATTAAACCCGGCAAGCCCCAGTAGTTGTCCGGACCCTGGCTAACCGGAATCTCAGGCGTGTACCATGCTGTAATCGTGATTTCTTTTGGGATTTCGACATCGTCCATGAAATTGGTTTTCTTAGGTTCATCCTTTTTCTCCTCCTCTTTTTTACCTTCTTCCTTTTTCTTAAGCCTGAAATTCTTAAAATCGGTCTTACTAACGGCCATCACCGCAGTGGCTTTATAGCAGGTGTATCCTCCAATCTGGCGTGTTTCGCTTTCCAGCTTCCAATTCAGTCTAGGCAAAGAATCCTTGACTAGAAATTCCTTACCCATAAATTCCTTATTGACGGTATACGTTTTTTCTTTTACATTTTTGTAATAGGTCCCACCCCCGCCCATGAACGATCCCATCATGCGCATTCCAGGGTTCTGGCCGGGCGCCTCCAGCTTTTCCTCTTCTTTGTAAATGGAAGCCGACTTATCGAAATGGAGTATAAAGGTTTTTTCAAACATCTTTTTCATATTCTCTTCAATCATTTTCTGCATTTCAGGAGTAATCTCCTTGTTTTCGGCGAAGCGGCTTTTGAATTCACTGGTACTGGTTTTCGATTCATAGACTGCCGTGCCCTGAAATTCCTTCTGAGCCAATGCTGGGGTGATGCCACACATGAATAAGATGGCTAACGCTGAACCGATTAAATTTGTTTTCATTTTTATGTCTTTTGAAAAGGTACTGGCAAATATGGCGAAAGCTTGTTGGTTTTGTTACAAATCTTTTGTTAAATAACGCATGATGACGAACTGGAATTTTCGTAATTTGGCAACGTATGAAAAAAATCCTAATCATTATTGCAGCCTTTTTCCTGACACCAACGTTCCCACAGGACACCATTTCGGCAGTCCGGAAAAATTTTCTTTCCATCAGCGCTGATGATTTCGTGGGGCGTGATGACTTTGGATTTGTCTATTACATCAAAGACAATGTGCTGTTCAAAGAAAAAGACGGAAAATCGATGGATTACAAAAATCTTGGTCTCGGCAGGATTAAACGCGTCGACCTGCAAAATCCATTAAAAATCCTTATTTTTTACGAAGACTTTAATACGGTGGTAACTGTAGACAATCAGCTGAATGAAACCCAGAAAATCAACTTCTCAGCACTTGATGCCTCACCAGTGATTACTGCCGCCGGAACAGCGTCACAAAACCGCTTTTGGATTTACAACAGCCTGACGCAGCAAATCGGATTGTTCGACTACCTCAAAAACACTTATTTGTTTATCGCGCCGCCGGTCACTGGAACGATTGCCACTTACACTTCCGATTTTAACTATTTCCAATGGATTGACGCAGATGGAAAGTGGTATTCCTGCGATTTGTTTGGAAAAGTGCAAAGCATGGGAAGTGTACCACAAAATGACAAATTGTGTTTCATCGGACGCGAGGGACTAATCTATGCCGCCGATGCGAAATTGTATTTTTTCAGCATTAAAAATGATAAAAAATATTACATTGAGAATATTGATAAAAGCTTCCAAACTTTTTTTTTCAAAGACCAAATTTTATCTATTTTTACCAATCGGGGAATTACGAATTATAAAATCACCTTACCATAATGCACATAGCAGTAGCAGGAAATATTGGCGCCGGAAAAACCACACTTACGCGTTTATTGTCGAAACATTTTAAATGGGAGCCACATTATGAAGACGTGGTGGACAACCCCTACCTCGATGATTTTTACCACCAGATGGAGCGTTGGTCTTTTAACCTGCAGATTTACTTCCTCAACAGCCGTTTCAGGCAAATCCTGCAGATTCGGGAAAGTGGTAAAAAGATCATCCAGGACCGTACCATTTATGAGGACGCCCATATTTTTGCGCCAAACCTTCATGCGATGGGATTGATGACCAACCGTGATTTCCAGAATTACACGTCATTATTTGAACTGATGGAAAGCCTTGTAAAGGCGCCAGACCTGATGATTTATCTCAGAAGTTCCATTCCAAATCTCGTCGGGCAGATACACAAGCGCGGACGGGATTATGAAAATTCAATTTCGATCGACTATTTAAGCCGCCTGAACGAACGTTACGAAGCATGGATCCAGACATACAACAAGGGAAAACTATTGATCATCGATGTGGACAACATTGATTTTGTGAACAATCCAGAAGATCTTGGAGAAATCCTAAACCGTATCAATGCCGAATTAAACGGGCTTTTTTAGCCTAATGCTTGAGTATTTCCCTGCAGTAATTCACGCCAAGATTATCCAATAATTTGAGGTGCTTCATAAGCCGTTGATAAAAATCGCTATATTCTTCAGATTTGGCGGTGCCCCATAACACTTCGGAAAGTGCGGCAATCCTGGGAAAAACCATGTATTCCACATGGTCTTCTGAGGCAATGTATTCCGTCCAGACATTTGCCTGAGCGCCCATGATATATTTTGCTTCAGACGCCGACAAGCCTTCCGGAACCGGATGAAAAGAATATACTTTTTCCGTTGTGATCATGCCGCCAATGGCAAGCGGTTGTGTGCTTGAATCTGCCTGATATTGGTCAAAATAACAGTGTGAGCCCGGTGACATCACAACATGATGCTGCTGTTTCGCTGCTGCGATACCGCCCTCAGTGCCACGCCAACTCATTACAGCGGCATTTGGCGCCAAACCACCTTCCAGAATTTCGTCCCATCCAATGATTTTTCTGCCTTTTGAATTCACGAATTTTTCAATCCTCGTAATAAAATAACTTTGAAGCCCGTGCTCATCTTTCAATCCGAGTTCTGCTATCATGGCCTGACAATGCGGGCATTTTTCCCATCTCGCTTTTGGACACTCATCGCCACCAATATGAATATATTCCGAAGGAAATAGTGGCATCACTTCAGACAAAACGTCTTCCAGAAATGCAATCGTTGCTTCTTTCGGACAGAAAACATCATCCAGAACGCCCCACCGTCGGGCTACTTCAAACGGACCTCCAGTACATGATAGCTCAGGATAAGCAGCTAAGGCAGCCTGAGCATGCCCTGGCATTTCAATTTCGGGAATAATTGCAATATGCCTTTCTTTGGCGTAGGCCACGACTTCCTTAATTTGCTCCTGTGTGTAAAACCCGCCATAGCGGATGCTATCGTATTTTTGATCGTTGTAATGGCCCACCATCGTTCCGTTCCTCCACGCTCCTATTTCAGTCAGTTTTGGGTACTTCTTAATTTCTATACGCCAGCCCTGGTCGTCAGTAAGGTGCCAATGAAAGGTATTCATTTTGTACATGGCGAGGTAATCGATGTATTTCTTCACAAAATCTACAGAGAAAAAATGCCTGCAAACGTCGAGGTGCATGCCGCGCCATTTAAAAAGCGGCGCGTCGGAAACCCGGATACACTTGATTGGAAGCGATGCCGATTTTTCAACTGGCAACAGCTGAACCAACGTCTGTACGCCATACCAAATACCAGTAGCACTTGACGAAATGATATCAATCCTGGTCTTTTGAACTTCGAGACGGTACTTCCCTTCCTGTTCATTCGATGTATCGGAAGGAACAATTGAAAAATATATGACACGCTGGTCCGTCGAAGGTTTTGTTGTCAGTGTTCTCAATTCAATTCCGTACTGCCCGGCAACGTAGTCCTTTAAAAACCGGGCTTCAAAAGAATCTTTTCCTGCTGAAATAAATGTGTTTCCGTCAAGCAGGAAATTCCCATTCTGAAGATGAGCTTCAATAGGTTTCGGAATTAAAGGCAACGATGATTGCGCCAGAGCGGCCTGAGAAATCAGTAAAAAGAAGAGTATTTTTTTGTACATCCGAAAAGTTTTGGACTAAGATAAAAAAAATATATCCCGAAGTTTCGGGTAGCAACCAAAACAATCGGGATATATACCAAATCTAAGCTCCCCTAGCTTAAAAAATATGAAGATTTCAAACTTGTAACCAGCCACCGCATTACGGAAAAATTTACCAATGGTCCCCTAAAAATAAATTAACAATCCGGCGCCGGTTACAATATGTATAGTGTTTGAACAGGACAAAGATGGGAAAGGTAAACGACAAAAAAAATACCCTCTAGAGGGTATTTTTTAGGTAAATTTCAAGAAATAATACTACTTATCTTACATCCTCATTCAGGATTAGATCAATGAATAAATTAATCTTGTTCTTTAATTCTTTCCTTGGTGTAATGAAATCCAGAAAACCGTGCTCTAAAACAAACTCTGCGGTCTGGAATCCTTCCGGCAGGTCCTTTCCGGTAGTATCTTTTACCACTCGTGGACCTGCAAACCCGATTAATGCTCCGGGCTCTGAAATATTTACGTCACCCAACATGGCATACGATGCTGTCGTTCCTCCGGTGGTTGGGTCTGTGCAAAGGGAAATATACGGGATTTTAGCTTCTGCCAATTGTGCCAGTTTAGCAGAAGTCTTTGCCAATTGCATTAAGGAATAGGCCGCTTCCATCATTCTGGCGCCTCCGGATTTTGAAATCATTACAAACGGCACTTTATTCTTAATCGAATAATCGATTCCGCGCGCAATTTTCTCTCCTACCACAGCACCCATAGATCCTCCGATAAAAGCAAAATCCATACAGCAGACGACCAGTTCACGTCCTTTTGACTTTCCAACACCAGTGCGCACCGCATCCTTTAACTTGGTTTTTTCCATCGCATCTTTAAGACGGTCAGAATATTTCTTGGTATCCACAAAATGCAAAGGATCTTTTGAGGTCATTTTGGCATCAAGCTCCTTAAATTCGTTGTTGTCAAAAAGGATTTCAAAATATTCCTTACTGCCAATCCTTACATGGAATCCATCTTCAGGGCTTACATAAAGATTCCTGGCCAGTTCATCTGCATCAATAATCTTTCCTGTGGGTGACTTATACCAAAGCCCTTTAGGAACATCTTTTTTATCTTCTGTTGCGGTAGTAATTCCCTTTTGTGTTCTTTTAAACCAAGCCATACTTAATTGTGAATTGTGAATTATGAATTAAGAATGACAGCCACCCTCAATCCCTAAATCGTAATTTGAAATTATAAAGTGTTTACGTTGTTTAAGTCGGCAAATGCCTGCTCTAACCTTGTATTGAAGGTAACCTCGCCTTCACGTACCCATTTTCTTGGGTCGTAATGTTTTTTATTCGGTGCGTCTGACCCGTCAGGATTACCAATTTGTGTTTTCAGGTATTCGATATTTTTGGTCATGTAGTCCCGAATTCCTTCGGTGAAAGCAAACTGGAGATCTGTATCGATGTTCATCTTAATCACGCCATAACTGATTGCTTCCCTGATTTCCTCGACGGTAGAGCCCGATCCGCCATGAAATACAAAATCAACCGGATTCTTGCCTGTGTTGTGCTTTTCCTGAATGTAATCCTGTGAATCCCTAAGTATTGTCGGGGTCAGCTTAACGTTGCCCGGTTTGTATACGCCATGGACATTTCCGAATGCGGCGGCGATGGTAAAACGTGGGCTCACTTTAAGCAGTTCTGTATAAGCGTAGTCCACATCTTCTGGGGTTGAATACAGTTCTGAATGGTCTACACCTGAATTATCCACACCATCTTCTTCTCCGCCGGTGATACCCAGTTCAATTTCAAGCGTCATACCCATTTTCGACATCCTTTCAAGATATTTTTTACAGGTCTCAATATTTTCATGCATCGGTTCTTCGGATAAATCCAACATATGCGAGCTGAAAAGCGGCTTTCCTGTTTCAGCAAAGTGTTTTTCACTTGCATCAAGCAGACCGTCGATCCATGGTAAAAGTTTTTTAGCACAGTGATCTGTATGGAGGATTACAGTAGCTCCGTAAGCTTCCGCTAAAGTGTGTATATGTTTTGCACCGGCAATAGATCCTAAAATTGCTGATTGCTCACCGGCATTAGAAAGGCCTTTCCCTGCATTAAACTGGCCGCCACCGTTTGAAAACTGAATAATCACTGGCGCCTTCAACTTTGCAGCCGTTTCCAAAACACCGTTAATCGTACTGGAACCAGTTACATTTACCGCCGGAAGGGCAAACCCTTTTTCCTTTGCATACCTGAATATTTCCTGAACCTGATCACCAGTTGCAACTCCCGGTTTAATAGAATGAGCCATTATGTTTTCTGTTTTAAGTTAAGTTTACAAAAATAACAATTCTTGCTTTAGAACGGATAATTAATCCCAATATTTAAAACCGAGTTTGCGAAATTGTAGTCCCTGAACCACTTCTTTCCTGACGTATCGGCGGGGTTGTAAGTCTTGAATCCCATGTCAATGCGCACCACAAAGAAGCTCAGGTCGTAACGCAATCCAAAACCAGAACCCACCGCCATATCTTTAAGTGAAGCGATTCCTTCAAAATTCCCTCCTTCAGCTTCATAAGGTCCGTCGTCAAATACATTCCAGATGTTCCCGGCATCGACAAACAACGCGCCTTTAAAGTTATTGAGGATCTTAAAACGCATTTCTGCACTGGTAGTCAATTTTAGGTTCGCTTCATTAAAATCATTGACGGCGCCACTTCGTCCAGGACCCAGACTGTATGGCTGCCACGCCCGGATGTCATTTGACCCACCCGCAAAGTAGCTTCGTGAAAACGGTACACTCGTCGAATTTCCGTAAGGGATGGCAATCCCGAAAAAACCACGCACCGCGAGTACTTTCTCCCGCGTAAAATCCCAGTGCCTGATGTATTCGAATTCCGTCTTTATATATTGGGAATATTCAATACCGAAAACCTTCTTTTTTGAAAGTTGGTTGTCGATGGTTTTTGTTGCGGTAGCAAAAAGCGACAGTACATTGCCGGCCGATTCTATTTTTGTTCGGAAAATGTAAAAATTATTATCGCTTAGCGAACTTTTGGTAGTCTTCGAAAAACTATAGCTCGATGCGAGGATCAGGTTGTTTTCGGTTAGCCTTTTGCGTCTTTCCTCTATACTTTTAATCGTTTTGAAGTCGGCTGAGCCGGGCTGCGGACCAAAACCGCTTTCAGTAACATCGGTGGTGAAGCCTGTTGTTCCAGTAGGTATGGATAACTTCCTTTCATCGGCGGGAACCGTGTTGTCAACAAAATAAGAAGGATCAGCATTGTATTCCTTTGCGAGGTCATTCAAAGCCGTAAACGATGAACGGTATACTTCAAAATAATTGTTGATATTTAAATTGTTAACATACTGAACATTGAAAAGGTCAAACCGGGCATTATGATTTCGCTTCGGCGTCCAGTTGTACGTCATCGAACCGGTAAAATTCTCTTTGTCGAGCCCAATGTTCTGCTGCTTTGCGAAACCAAAACTCAGTGCTGTGGAAGGCAGCATCTTTTTCGGAATAATATTTTCCGTATTAAACGGCAACAGCACCCTGGGGAAATTCAGTTTTGTATCTAACCCATATTCAGAAATATTGAAAAACGTGTTATTGGGGTTCGCGAGGTCTTTTGAAGAACCGATATTTCCTCTGGCTGCAATCTCAAGGGTTTCCGCCCCATTAAAAACATTTCGGATCGCCAATGATGTGGTTGCAGCGATACCGAAATCCTGAATGTTGGAATGCGTAAAATCGAGCGATGCCCCAAAACTGTACTTGGGTCTTGGCGTCAGGATGATATTGGCGATCAGGGAATTCTCATCCTTTTCGTCTACCCGATATTGCACCAGCGGATAATTGAAAATCTTTAGATTCCCGAGGTAACGGACCGTTAGGTTCGTCCTTAAATCAGAATACAGGCTGCCCGGAGTGATAAAAACCGCATCCGTGATTGCCTTTGGACGGTACTTTAATTTTTTATAACTGTACAGATTGAACCCATTAAAGGCCACACTATCGTTAATTTTGGATTTGTCAGCCTCATTAGAATTGTCGGTAATGATGTTCACCTTGCTGATCTTATACAACTTGAACGGACGCTGATAAGTGGTATCACCGGTCCTGATATTTTGGTCGCTGATGACCATTTCAACATTCGTTTTGTGCGTGGTGCCGACGGTATCCAGGTTAAAGGTAATGTTTGCCTGCTGGAAATAGAAGGCGCCACGATTTCGGAAATAAGTGTTAAGCCTGTTGCGTTCCGCATCAAAATTTTCTGTCTTGAAATTCTCCCCTTTCTTCAGAAACGACTGCGCCTTGCTTTCCATATAAAGCGAGTCCAATGCTGGCGTATTGATCTGCGTCCTGATCGAATCCAGTTTTGAGACAGCCCCCTTTGTAAAAGTGTAAGTGACTTTCCCTTTTTTGCCGGCTAAAGTATCGATCTTATAACTTCCTGCAGCGTTAAAATAGCCATTGTTGAAATAATAGGCCTTGACCCTGCCCACCGACTTCTTCACCTTCGTTTCATCGATAATGACAGGCGCTTCGCCAATCTTCTTCAAAAAATTATGTATCCCAAGGTACCAAAACGACTGCCCCTTTCTCGCTACCTGCTTTGCCGAATACAATTTTACCTGTCGCGCATATTTTTTGGGGTTGTTCAGGAATTTTGCTTTGTACGAAGAATCGGGGTTTTTCCGGGCCAGGTTGTAAAGGTTGAGCCTGAAGCGATACCCAAGAATCGAACTGTTGGGCTTTTGATATAAAAGTTCACTGACCGTACCGTTTTTATCTTTCTCCCCATCAACGGTGATGTTGTTGTCAACCAGCAGGCTTTTCCCTTCCGGGACCCTTTTTACACTATTACACGCAGAATAAATAATCCCGATTATAATAATTAAAGCTATTTTTGCAAATGCGTTTCTCAACTGGTAACGGAAATTTATCCAAAAGTACATTTTTTCCATGGTTAGTAAAAACCAAATAAAATTAATCTCGTCGCTTCAGCAAAAAAAATACCGGGCTTTGAACGGTTTATTTATTGCGGAAGGCGTAAAAGTGATCAGCGAACTTTTGGATTCCCACTTTTCCCTGGAACATTTATATACGACTGCGCCACTTTTTGTCGAAATACCTGCTTCAAAAAGGAGCGTGATCTCTGAAACTGAAATCGGGAAAATCAGCGCACTGAACACCGCCAATAACGCACTCGCCGTTTTTCGGATTCCAGATGCAGTTCCTATAAAACAACAAGGATTAATCGTCGCGCTGGATGACATCAGGGACCCGGGGAATTTGGGAACCATTATCCGTTTGTGCGATTGGTTCGGAATTGCTCAGATTGTATGCTCCGAAGAAACGGTAGACGTGTATAATCCGAAAGTGGTACAGGCGACTATGGGTTCGCTGGCAAGGGTAAATGTAAGTTACTTAAACTTAAACAACTTTCTTGCCAATTCAGACATTCCTGTTTTTGGAACCTTTATGGATGGCGAAAACATTTACAAATCGATTTTACCCAGCGAAGGCATCATTGTGATGGGGAATGAGGCCAATGGCATTTCAATTGATGTTGAAAAAACGGTTTCCAAACGATTGTCGATTCCGCGCTTCGGAAATAACCAGAAAACCGAAAGCCTGAACGTAGCCACCGCGACCGCGATTATCCTAAGCGAATTTTGCAGGAACTCCTGAATTAATGAAAGGTAAAGTTGACGAAAACGGCACGCGTCTGCATTGAACTGATGTTTCCGGTCCATGGACTGTTTGGGTCATTGTCGCGAACCAATTCATCGTTTAAACTGAACACGCCCCGAATCGATGGCGACAGTTTGAAGTATTCAAAATAAAGGTCAATTCCGACGCCTATTTCGTAAAAATTGGTCCACTTAATCATCCTGAACCGGTTGTTGGAGTTATCATCCTTCGCGGTTGCATTGCTGGAAAGATTGAGTGCTGAACCGAATCCGCCGATGACATATGGTTTTATGTTTCCAGTCCTTACTGAAGAAATTTTCAGCAATAAAGGAAAATGGATGTACGTTGATTTTACTTCCCTGAGTCCATCATAAATATTGGTAAAGCCGGGAAAGGTCAGGTTCCTTTGGTTGAAATACAATCCCGGTTCAAAACGAAGATCAAAATAGTCATTGAAACGCAAATTTCCAACGAGCCCGACGTTGAAGCCGATGGTTGATTCTACAGCGACATCTACATCCGGAGTGGTTTTATAATCGAATTTAAAATCGTAAGAATTAAACCCTAAAAAATACCCCCAATGCACGCGCTGCTTATCAAAATTTTCAAGATTGATAATCGGATCCTTGCCAAACATACTGCCGAACTGTGCATGTGAAACAACCGAAACCAATAGTATAAAGAAGAAAAAAAGTCTTTTCATATTAATTTTTCGATGCTGAATAAATCGTCGCCACACCAAAGGTCTGCGGAAGCGACTTAACCTCTATAAACCCCGTTTTCCTTAAAATATTGTTCAGCGCCTCACCATAAGGAAAAACGGAAGCCGAATCGGACAGGTATCTGTAAGCCGAATTGTCTTTCGAGAACAACCTTCCAATCAAAGGAAGTATATTTTTGGAATAAAAACGGTAAAATTGTTTATACGGCGATTTTTCAGGCTGCGAGGTTTCCAGAATCACAAAAATGCCACCGGGCTTGAGCACCCGCAGAATTTCAGCAAGCCCTTTTTCAAGGTTCTCAAAATTCCTGACGCCAAAGGCTACCGTGATCGCGTCAAATGTATTGTCGTCAAACGTCATGTTTTCAGAATCGCCAATGACCATATCGATTTTATCGGACAGTTTTCTATCTGCAATTTTATGTTTCCCTACCTCCAGCATGCCCGCCGAAATATCGAGTCCAATGATTTTTTTGGCATTGGTTTGCGACATCAGGATGGCAAGATCGCCGGTTCCGGTTGCAATATCGAGAATGGTATCTGGACGCGTATCCTGAACCATTTTCAACACTTTTTTCCGCCATTTGATATCGATACCAAAAGAAATCACGCGATTTAACCCGTCATAACTGCCTGATATATTATCGAACATTTGAGTAACCTGCTCTTTTTTCCCAAGTTGGGAATCTTTGTAAGGAGTGATATTTTCCGGCACGGTGATTTTTTTTTGCAAAGATAAACGAGAAATTCAGAAAACGGGTCTTATTTCCTGACGAAAGTCTGAAAACTAAAGGAATACTTGTGCTTTTCATCAGCCGGATGTAACGTTTCAGATACCATCTTCCACAAATGCGGATTGATTACCGGGAAAAAGGCGTCCGCTTCGAAATGGCCGTGAACCCGCGTCAAGTCTATGGTATCAGCATATGCCATTCCCAGTTCATAAATCTGGCCCCCACCAATAATATAAGCATCTTCATTGGCCGGAACCCGGGCCAGCGCCTCGTCCATACTGCTGACCACAATGCAATTCTCAGGAGTGTAGTCTTTTTGACGGGTAATCACAATGTGGGTTCGGTTTGGCAGCTGTTTCGGAAATCCTTCGAAAGTCTTTCTACCCATGATGATGTGATGCCCGGTCGTCACTTCTTTAAATCTTTTAAAGTCATCCGGCAAATGCCATAACAAACTATTGTCTTTGCCCAGCGCATTGTTTTCGGCTGCCGCCGCAATCATTATCACCATGAAATTATTCTTTTTCTGTATCCATCCTCGATTCCAGTTGTCGGACACGGTTTTGCTGTTTTGCAATCAGCCGGTTGATTTGTTCTCTTTCCCATTCTTTATTCATAAAGCGATCCGTAATGTACACCTTTATGAAATGGAGAATTACGATAAAAAACCATATCGTGGCCGCCCAGATATCCCACTGCTGCGGTTCGCCAAATTTAAGCAATTCATTGGCGACGAACATAAATAAACTTCCGATAAGAAAGAACACGAAATGATAATAAAGGTATTTCTTCTGCCTGATCCGTTTTCGTGCATATTCATATTGTTCGTAGGCTTCTTTTTCCATTTTTGGCGATTTTTGGCTTTTAAAGGTAAAATTATTTTCGAAAATTAACAATTCGGGACTGCAGATAATTTATCGTGCAAAGGTTTTCGTTTTTAACATATTAAATTTAATCCACTTAAAATTAAGAATTTACGGATATTATAACAGACTTTTTGTCATTACGGTAATTCTGCAGTGCCTTTACTGAACTTTCACGTGAATTTGTTTTCTTTGCCGTATAATTCTAAAACAGAATCAGTTATGGCAATTAAAAAACAAGTTATAAAAACAAAACCGGTTGTTAAAGTGACCTTTTCACTGGAAGCTAAAGAAGCGAATACAGCGGCAGTAGTTGGCGATTTCAACAACTGGAATCCTGCTGAAGGCGAATTGAGCAAATTGAAAAACGGAACGTTCAAAGGAACTTTCGATTTGGGAAAAGACGCTTCATACGAGTTCAGGTATTTGGTTGATGGTACTTTTATCAATGAAACCGAAGCTGATTCTTATCAGTGGAACGACTTTGCAAATGCTGAAAACAGTGTTTTGGCATTGTAATCACTTACCAATGAAAAACTTAAAATCCGCTTTCGAGCGGATTTTTTTATTCTGAGGCAACAATTTTTATGGGAAGGCTGAAATTCGCGCTCACTTTGATCCCGCGCAATAACGGCGGCTGCATTTCCCTGTAGCCGGCAACGATTCGCAATGCCTCAGCATCCACATTACTGCCGAGACTTCTCAAAATCACTAAATTTGTGAGGCTACTGTCTTCATTTACTTTAAAATTAACAATTACAGACCCGTTGATGTTTTGGCCTTCAGGAACATGAAAACTTTTCATGATGTATTGATAAAAGCCCTTCATGCCGTCCTTTGGCTCTGCCATGATATAAAGTTTAGTGTAGGGATGCTTTTCATTATTTTTGTCTGTTGATTCCCCTTCGATCAGATTGCCATTCTCATATTTTTCCCAGAAGGTAAATTTGTATTTGTCATTACTGCCAGTCCATTGGCCATCCTTAAATCCGTTTTTCAACTTCCCTGACAACAAACAACCGTCTTGCTCATCTTCGTAATCTCCGTTGCCGTTCACTGCGGTTTGCTTTCCGCTTAAGTTCCAAAATTGATTAATCTTCAAAACACTTACAGTCCTGCCTTCGTTTTGCTTTTCAATGTATTCTCCCTCTTCCTTTCTGTTGCCGTTTTCATACCATGAATTATAAGATCCGATTGCAAGCGACACTTCTGTTTTACTCTTGGGCTTTCTGTAATTAACCACCGATTTCTTATTTCCGTTTTCATAGAACTCAGTAAAGACACCGGTTGCGCGGAGCACTTCCTTGTCAATAGAATTTCCCTGTCGCTGCAATTGCCCCGATTTATAATAGTACTGGAATGTATATTCGTCTTTATCCACATAATAATCCCTGACAATCTGGTATTTAGCTGCATCTTCTTCAGTAGTGACGCGGCCAATAGAGTCTGTATAGATTATTTTGTCGGCATTACGCTGGCTGAATGACGAAAAACTGGTAAGCAACAGCAGTAAGAATAGTCTTTTCACAGTGTTTTAAACAGCTACAGCGCCTTTAATGTGGGGATGTGGATCATAATTTTCCAGAGTAAAATCTTCAAATTTGAAATCAAAAATGTCTTTTACTTCAGGATTTAAAATCATTTTTGGCAATGGCCTTGGGTCCCTGCTTAATTGCAGTTCAAGCTGCTCCATATGATTGTTGTAAATGTGCGCGTCGCCGAAAGTATGGATAAAATCACCCGGTTTCAGGTCACAGACCTGCGCAATCATCATGGTTAACAATGCGTAAGAAGCAATATTAAATGGGACCCCCAAAAATATATCAGCACTCCGTTGGTACAATTGGCAGGATAATTTGCCATCGGCGACATAAAACTGGAAAAACGCGTGACACGGCGGAAGGGCTACTTTTCCATTCGCAACATTCTCGGCAAAAGAAATTGAAGTATCAGGAAGTACCGAAGGATTCCAGGCAGAAATCAACATCCTGCGGCTGTTCGGATTGGTCTTGAGCGTCTCGATCAACTCTGTAATCTGGTCTATTTCCTCGCTGTTCCAATTGCGCCACTGGTGTCCGTAAACCGGTCCGAGATTGCCGTTCTCGTCTGCCCATTCATCCCAGATCTTTACGCCGTTTTCATTCAGGTAACCGATATTGGTCTCGCCTTTCAGGAACCAAAGCAGCTCATAAATAATCGATTTCAGGTGAAGCTTTTTAGTGGTCACCATCGGAAAACCTTCACTGAGGTCAAACCGCATCTGGTATCCGAAAACGCTTTTTGTTCCGGTTCCCGTACGGTCTCCTTTTTGGGTGCCGTTATCGAGGACGTGTTTTACTAAATCGAGGTATTGCTTCATGTTTTCTTTAGGTTTTGGGTTTTGGGTTTTGGGTTTTGGGCTTCACTAACACCCAACATCTAATACCCAACGCCCGTTTTAAGACTCCCTTTTCGAGATCTCA
>NZ_NKJE01000055.1 GCF_002256285.1 Flavobacterium sp. BFFFF1
ACGTCAGTTGCGGCATTTGGAACTGAGTATTCTCGGCGTGGACAAAACGAAGTTATGG
Source organism: Flavobacterium sp. BFFFF1 (assembly GCF_002256285.1). GTDB lineage: Bacteria > Bacteroidota > Bacteroidia > Flavobacteriales > Flavobacteriaceae > Flavobacterium. Next base: position 59 of record NZ_NKJE01000055.1, read on the forward strand.
AAAAAGCGGTTACATTTTACAAGGAAAATAGCAATTGCGTGAAACCGCTGTTATATGCCGTTTCTCTAGAACTCAAACCCGCATTCAGAATCAAACTTTTTTTTCTCTGCTTCGTTCATGCGGTTTCTTAAAACTCTGATAGTAAAACCTCCATTTAATTTTGTTTTTTCAAGAAACATCCAGTCAGTTATTTTACTTTTTTCTATTTTAATTGTATCGCCAAGTTTCAGATTGGTAATTTTTTCAGGAAGATTATCTACAACGCCAAAAAACTCGCCATTCCTTTTTTCAATATAGCTTAGCCAAACATGTTCTACATCTTCACCATCTTCAAATTTTACTTTTAGAGCAAAAGAATTAAAATTTGCATTTTTTAAAATAAGCGCATTATTAAAATCTTTTAAAGTATTTTTTGCAGTCTGTATAGCTTTGTTCATTTCAATGTCTTCAGCAGAAACATTCACTATTGGATCATTTTGATTGTCCGATTTGCTTTGCGAATTACAACTCACAAATGTTAGAAAGAGTAGGAGAATAGCGTTTTTCATAGTGCGTTCGGTTTGAAATGGCATATAACGTCCGGCGGCTTCACGTCAGTTGCGGCATCTAGAACTGAGTATTCTCGGCTGGACAAAACGAAGTTATGGAAAAAAGAAGTTCATTTTACACGAAAAGCAGCAATTGCGTGAAACCGCTGTTAACTGTAGCCTTATTTTTTCCACTCGACAATTTTAAAACTTTTGACGATGCTATCTTTTGTAAAATTGATTTCTAAATATTTGTTATAAACAGGATCAATATCCATTCCATAATCAGTTTCTATATCGTAAGTTAATTTTCCAGGTTCTGATTCTCCATTCGTAGTGCCGAGTAATTCAATTATTTTTGAATAAGTCAAACCTTTCAATTTTTGATTTTCGACTAAGTCATCGACTATTTTATTACGGTAAGGATATTCCATATCGCTTTTGAAAAGCCATTTAGATTTTTCAAATTTCTCTTTGCAGGAAACAAGAAAGATTAAAAAGAAAATTAGTAAGCAATAATTTGTTTTCATTTTGGTTTTCAACGCAATTTTTGGGAAAGGTTACAGTTAACGTCCGGCGGCTTCACGTCAGTTGCGGCTTTCGAAGCTGAGTACTCTCGGCTGGACAAAACGAAGTTATGGAAAAAGAAGTTCATTTTACAAGGGTAGGAGCAATTGCGTGAAACCGCTGTTATGTGTAGTGCTTATATCTTATCAGTGTGTTCTCGTATGACATTTATAAATTTAGTCTTTGAAATTTCGTTCAAAAAGATTTCGTTTGCATTTTTATCCAAAATGTCAATTCTAACCTCTCCAGAGTAATGTATAAATCCTAAAATCTTCTGTTCTTCATTTATGAAATGATAATTTGCAAATGAAGCATCACATACAGTTATAGTAAATACATGTTTAATGAATTCTTCAAGCTGTGAAATTTCAACTTTAACTCCGCCATTAAAACGATTTCCAATTTTATAGCTTTTGAAATAATTTACTGCTTCAGTTAATTTCTTTGAATCATTTCGTTGCTCAGTAAATTTCGAAATCCACATTCTGTTATAGTCACACATAAAAACCAAATATTCAATATTTAGATATTGATAGAGTTTGTGTAATTGCGAAGATAATGTTTTTGTATTGTCAGGTAATTTGATCCAATAATGGAAATGTATTTTTGGATAATAAAAAATGTGATCGTCAATCTCTGCATCAAAAGCATACAATGGAAATTTTCTATATTTTATTAGGCAAACATCTCTTGGAATTTTATTGATCATAGTTCGTGATTTCGGCGATAGCATTACACATAACGTCCGGCGGCTTCACGTCAGTTGCGGCATTTGGAACTGAGTATTCTCGGCGTGGACAAAACGAAGTTATGGAAAAAAGAAGTTCATTTTACAAGGGAAGTAGCAATTGCGTGAAACCGCTGTTACCTGCCGCCAAGATTTTATTTGATATGACTTTCTATGTCCATCATTTCGTGTAAAATCCTAATGATTTCTATTTCATCTCGTTTTTTATAAACCTTGTAAAAGATAAAATGAGATTTCACTTTTGATTGGAAATATCCTTTTCGAATTTTTGAAAAATCAAAGCCTGATTCAGGTTTGATACACAAATATTCAATTTCATCGAGTAATAAATTTACATATCTGTTAGCTTGATCTCGGGACCAATTTTCAAAAGTGTAAAGCCATATATTTTCTAAATCTTCTGAAGCTTTTTTACTTAAAATGTAATTCATTACTCCGTATACTTTTCATTAAGATTCTTCAAAAATGAAGTACGGTCAAAATCTTTTACAAATCCTGATTTTTCTCCTTTAATCAGTTCTTTGATCAATTGATCTTTTTTTGTCTCTTCCTGTTCAAACATTCTTAACGCAGCACGAACTACTTCACTAGCTGAGGAAAATTTCCCAGTTTTAACTTGGCTATTGATAAAGTTATCAAAATAATCTCCGAGTAAAATTGATGTGTTTTTTGCCATGATTTCTAAAATTTGCTCAAATATACCAATTATTGGTATCGATTGCAATTTTCACGTCGCTTTTTTGGTGGCAGGTAACGTCCGGCGGCTTCACGTCAGTTGCGGCTTTCGAAGCTGAGTACTCTCGGCGTGGACAAAACGAAGTTATGGAAAAAAGAAGTTCATTTTACAAGGAAAGTAGCAATTGCGTGAAACCGCTGTTACACGCCGTAGCGACACAGCTGCAAAATCACACAAAGTAACCAGAAAGTTTTTCTGCAGTGAATTGTGTTTTTGCTGATCACCGAAGAAAAGAAAGAAAGCTGCAGCAGTTTCAGTGCAGAAAAAAAATGATAAAGTTTTTAAGCATGATTGAACCCAATTAAATCTCGCTGAGAACTCTCCGCTACTCAAAACGAAAAAGCAAACGACCGAATTTCCACAACCGATTTCAGAGTTGCAAAATTGACAAAGTTATGTTTCCAGGAAATAGGAGAGAAGCAATTTCTATTTTACACAAGCCGAATCTTTTCAATGACGCGAATCGTGATTTCTTCACGGAGCCAATGGCGTGTAACGTCCGGCGGCTTCACGTCAGTTGCGGCTTTTGGAACTGAGTACTCTCGGCTTGACAGAACGAAGTTATGGAAAAAGGTCGTTCATTTTACAAGGTAAGCAGCAATTGCGTGAAACCGCTGTTGTGCGACGGTTTTATTGTTTCGTATTTATTAAAAAGAAATCTCCAATTGCCATTCTACAATTTATTGAATTGTTCATTTGTTCTTGAGTTAGTAGTTGGATATTTGTAATTGCAGAAATTTCAATCTTTGTGTTTTTCATTTGTTCATCCGAAACTATTTCTCCATTTAATATCAAGCTTTCTATTTTGTTTTTACCAAAACCTGGCCGCTTACTTAGGCTATCAAGATTAAGTTCTGCTAGTAAAAGATATTTAGGTTCGAGTACACTTTGAATCTCTACTAACTTTGAGTTTTTGTTGACTGTTATCTTCTTGATATTTTCTTTATCTAAATAAACGTTCATAAAATCTATCGATGAATGATTCAAATGGATTTGATAGTTTTTGCCGTATTTTTTAATGATTTTATTTCTATCATAGCTTATACAATAGCTATTACAGCTAGACAAAATAACTAGATTGATAAAGCAGAATATTTTGAACTTCCGTTTCACGGTAATTTGGTTACGGCTCGGTTAAACTGTCGCACAACGTCCGGCGGCTTCACGTCAGTTGCGGCTTTTGGAACTGAGTACTCTCGGCTGGACAAAACGAAGTTATGGAAAAAAGAAGTTCATTTTACAAAGAAAGTAGCAATTGCGTGAAACCGCTGTTACCGGCTGGCGCTATTCTTCATCTTTTTCGTAGCCTTCATAATAATAGGATTGTTCAATCCCTTTAAAAATAACATCTCGGTTATTCACTTCGTCTGTGAGATTTGCCTGGAGCAATGTTTTTAATTCTAAATCATTGATTGGACTTCGTTCCATGGCTTGCAAGTAGAGCGATTTGTCCACATATTGCCAATTTACAACTTTTTGGATTCTATTTTTTAAAATCAAATCAAGCCATATCCGCATTGTCCTGCCATTTCCTTCCATAAATGGATGAGCAATATTCATCTCTACATATTTTGCTATAATTTGCTCGAAGTTTTGTTCAGGCATTTGCTCAATTTTTACCAAAATCTCATTTAGATATAAAGCATTTGCAAATCTAAAACCGCCTTTAGAAATATTTTTTATGCGAATTTCCCCTGCAAAATCATATAGGCCACCGAACAGATATTGATGAATTTCTATCAAACCTTTAGTAGTGCCAATTTCTATAGAACTTATATCGTTAGACTCAAATAGGCGGTAAGCATTCTCCAAACTGTTTTTGTCAATATTTTTCATTTTCTTGTTCCAGTGATTTTATACAAAAATACTCAAATGTATTACTAAACGAAACATTAAAAAACGATTTTGAGTCCTTGAAGTCAATTTAGTCCGTTCGCGCCGCGCTTGCCGGTAACGTCCGGCGGCTTCACGTCAGTTGCGGCATTTGGAACTGAGTATTCTCGGCTGGACAGAACGAAGTTATGAAAAAAAGAAGTTCATTTTACACGGAAAGTAGCAATTGCGTGAAACCGCTGTTATGCGAAGTACTACTTACGATTTCATTCCAAATTTAAATAGTTTTTCACCTGTACTACTAAATCGATATTGGTCTTCAAAAGTTGAACCTATTCCGCATGCAAGTAAAAAACCTTCACCTTCGATTGTTTTTGTCATCGGCATATGTTCTTTGTTTACTTTTTTTTCCAGTATTTCGTAAGCCGCAGGATTCAAATTTTTAATGATAAAAGACATTTTTTTGAATTCGTCCCAAGTTAAATCTTCCTTAATGTAAGCACTAAAAAGGTTAGCCAGAATTTTTGCTTGCTCTATTTCAGTAAACTTTTCAAGTAACACTAAAATATTCTCAATGGTTGAATTTCTAAATTTCATGTCTTCTTTAAACCTTTCTTTGAATTTGTTTAATTGTTGCCGGTCAATAGTTCGTGATTGAAATTGTTGAAGAAAAACTATTATTTTTTTAACATTATGACGTGCTACAATCGAAGACGAAATATTATAAAATGCAAGGAGAGATTTTACGATAGGAATTTCTTTCAATGCATCTTCTCGGCAAATAGCATCTAAAGAAATTTCAGCGTAGTCAATACTCAAGTCAAAACTTTGTTTAAATATCTCCTTTTCAAAATTATCAGTAAAGTTTTCGGAACTATTTTCGTTCATCGTTTCTCAAGTATTTCGCATAACGTCCGGCGGCTTCACGTCAGTTGCGGCATTTGGAACTGAGTACTCTCGGCTGGACAGAACGAAGTTATGGAAAAAAGAAGTTCATTTTACAAGGAAAGTAGCAATTGCGTGAAACCGCTGTTAT
>NZ_NKJE01000021.1 GCF_002256285.1 Flavobacterium sp. BFFFF1
ATATAGTCGGTAGCAACATCGTCCTGAATTTTTTCGGTCACCACCGCGATGGCTTTTTTAAGCTGATCCATAGGGTCCGGGATATTGGTGGTAGAGAAAACGAGCTTGTACTCTATCCAGCTCCAATACCACGAAGACAGGTATACCAATAGCTTGTGTTTGTTTTCAAAATACCGGTAAATGGAGCTCTCATTAGAGCCGATGCGCTCTCCCAGCTTCTTAAAGGTAAAATTATCAAACCCTATTTCATCGATTAGCAGGATGCTGTGTTGAATGATATTACGACCAAGGGCTGATGTTTCAGGATCTTTAAGATAGATTTTTTCATTCACGTGGATTTTGATATTGGAAAGTATTTCTTTCATTTCGGTTATTTTGATTGCAAATATAATAGTATTACTATCAATTTAAAATTTTTAATTTTTATTTAACAGTCATTTGGCAACGTTTCCGGAAAGCGGTTATTTGCAGCATGGTAGAAAAGTTCTCTTTTTGTTAACGAAGGTGATTAATGGTTTTCATTGGATACGCGTAATTTTGTGATCGTGAAATGAAATAATAACTACCGTTAAATAAGCGTGATGAAACGAAATGTTGGAAATAAAGACGGGTTAATACGTATAATCATTGGCGGGCTGGCGCTGGCTTTTTTCCTGTTTGTAACCATACAGGACGAGTTGGTTCGCGATATATTAATAGGAATCTCTTTTTACACCATCGTAACAGGCACCGTTCATTATTGTCCGTTGTACCTTTTTCTCGATGTTGACACCAGGACCGAAAATCCGCTGAGGCGCAAAAGGCACAGGCGCAAAAAAATGCACAAAGCGGCTACTAAAGCCTAAAATACTTCCTGCGACTTACTTTTCCGTATCGAACAACACTGGCCATTCCTCTCTGATGGTATGGCGTCATCCGTTGTTATGTTATGTGAATTTCGAAAAATAAATTCCTTTACACTTACATTACAATTGATAACCAGAAACATAAACATTTACTGATTTTCAGGACGGGATTACTTAATCTTGTGAAAGTAGCTTTGACATAAAAATAAAAAACTATGAAAAGCACTTTACTGTTTAAGAAAAATTTCAGCGTATCCTTATTCTGCCTGACATTATTTTGCCTGCAATGGCAAGTGAAAGCCCAGGTTATTATAACGAATACGACCCCTGTAACCCAGAACTTTAATAGTATGGGTACTTCCGGAACGGCATCATTGCCCACTGGATTTAAAATCGGAACAGATTACACCTCGGGAACTACCGCAACAACGCAGGCTTATGGTACAAGTGGCACTGGGGCTGTAGGGGCCAGTTCATCCGGCGCTGCCGTCAACTGGGCAGACGGTGTGACCGGCAGTTCCACAGACCGGGCAGTTGGTTTTCTGAATTCCGGATCATTTTCCAGTCCCCGATCAATCATCATGGAAATCCAGAACAATGGCGCTTCCAATATTACCTCTTTATTGGTCTCCTTTAATTATGAGAAATACCGATCAGGTTCGAGGGCTTTCGACTGGACTTTTTTTCATGGTGCCACGACGGCTCCAGCAACTGCCAATACAGCGGGAGATCAAAGTTATGCTGCAGATGGAGGAAATACCGTTGTAAATCCTGCGACTTCTGTTTCTAAAAGCTTTACCCTTTCTGGATTAAGCATTGCACCTGCTGCCAAATATTACCTGCGATGGACGTTTACCGGTGTCGGTGGCTCCTCAAATGGGCAGGGGATCGGTATAGACAATGTTAGCCTCACCGCTACGTTCCCTGGTGCGACGCCGTCTGCCGTTTTTACTACGACTTACGGAACGGCTTCTGCTGTGCAGACATTTACAGTTTCTGGGAGTAACCTGACCACGAACCTTACGGCCACAGCGCCAGCAGGTTTCGAAGTCTCTGCTGACGGAATTTCATACAACACAACAGCCTCTTTCACGCAAAGCGGCGGAAACGCCAGCGGCTCGTTAAGAATTCGTTTGAAAGCCAATGCCGCAGTGGGGTCCTATAATGCTGCCGCGATTGTATTAAGTAGCACAGGAGCAACGTCAGTTAATGTTGCCACGCCTGCCAGCGGAAATGTTGTGAATGCTAAAAGCCTTACCATTACCGGACTTACAGGAACCAATAAAGTGTATGACCGCAACGTCACCGCTTCTTTTACGGGAACAGCAACTTATTCGGGATTGGTTAATGGCGAATCGTTTGTTGTGAGTGGCACTCCAACAGCTACTTTTACAAATTTTTTGGCCGGTAACGGAAAAACCATTGCTGTTTCAGGTTATACAGCGCCTTCCGCCAATTATACCATTACGCAACCAAGCTTAACCGCAAACATTACACCCAAAGCAGTCAGTATTTCCGGCGTAACGGTTAACAACAAATCTTACGATAATTCCAATACAGCGGTATTAAATCTTGGATCGGCAACAGTTATAGGAGTAATTTCTCCGGATGTAGTGGCGGTTGACGCAGCGTTGGCGACGGCTTTGTTCGACACAACTGATGCTGGGACGTCAATAGGGGTTACCATTTCAGGACTTGGCATTTCCGGTGCCGATGCTGCAAACTACACCCTTTCAGCACAGCCAACAGGCATCACAGCCAATATTAATAAAGCGGACCAGGTGCTAACTTTTAGTCCGCTGGATCTGAAATTAGATACAGATCCGGATTTCGGTCTTACTGCTACTGCTAGCTCTGGCCTTACGGTTTCATACACGAGTTCGGATACCAATGTCGCTACCATTTCCGGAAATACAGTTGACATAATAAGTTCGGGGACGACGACCATCACCGCTTTGCAGGCGGGTAACAACAATTACAATCCGGCCGTTCCGGTTGATCAGGTACTTAACGTTTCTTCTACAGCAAAACAGGATCAGGTCATTACATTTAATGCCCTTGCTCCGGTTACTTATGGTGACGCTGCGTTTGAACTATTGGCTACAGCAACATCCGGATTACCGATCACCTACAGCAGTTCGGATACAAACGTAGCCACGGTATCAGGAAACACGGTTACGATCATCGCACCCGGAACAACGACTATTATCGCTTTACAAATTGGAGACGCCAATTTTAATCCGGCGACACCAGTACAACAATCATTGAATATAACAGTAAAAACACTTACGGTGACTGGCACAAGTGCCGCTTCAAAAGAATACAATGGCAATACCATCGCAACGCTTACCGGAGCGACATTGGTCGGAATAGTGGGTAGTGACGAGGTGACGGTTTCAGGTAATGGAAGCTTCGTGGACGCCAACGCCGGATCCAGTAAGGCAATTACTGCAATGCTCGCCCTAAGCGGTGCTGATAGTACGCGGTATTCCATAACGCAACCAATCGGCTTAAGTGCCGATATCACGCCAAAAGCAGCGACCATCAGCGGCATTTCGGTTAACGATAAAATATATGATGCCAACACGGCTGCCACCCTGGGTGGTATCGCCGCAATTGATGGTATCCTTCCAGCTGACATGGCTGAAGTCTTATTAGATGCCACTTCGGTAACAGCTGATTTTGAGACGCCTACACCAGGCAATGGCAAAAATGTGACGGTAACGGGGTATACGCTTACCGGTGCATCGGCTCCAAACTATGTATTGTCACAACCTGTACTTACAGGAAATTTATTGCCTAAAGCATTACTCCTGAGCGGAATTGTTGCAGAAAGTAAAACTTACGATGGAACGACCAATGCCACATTTTCAGGAACACCGGCAATAGATGGCATTATTGGTACAGAAGACGTAATTATTGACGGCACGGCAACAGTGGCATTTACAGATGCAAATGCAGGAGCCAACAAAATCCTGCAAATCAACGGGCTTTCTTTAACCGGTGCGGATGCCGGAAATTACACGCTGGACAGTTCAGGCATCACGGCATCAATCCTTCCGGCGACGCTTACTTATATTGCAAATCCGGCTGTAAGACAATACAATACGGCCAACCCAGGTTTTACAGGTTCAGTTAATGGATTTGTAAACGGAGAAAATATTACTGCTACCACAGGCACATTAATATTTACGTCTCCGGCCAATGCGTCCAGCACTCCAGGAATTTATGCGATCAATGGGGCAGGCCTTACTGCAACGAACTATAGCTTTACTCAGGATGCAGGCAATACCACGGCACTGACAATTATCAAAGCAGACCAGACAATTACTTTTGGTACACTTCCTGTGAAAACCACAGCCGATGCTCCTTTTGCGTTAACGGCGACGGCAAGCTCCGGGTTGGCCGTTAGTTTTAGCAGTGCTAACCCAGCGGTCGCGACCGTTTCGGGCGCCACAGTAACCATTACGGGAACCGGCACTTCCACCATCACGGCGAGTCAGGCAGGGAATACGAACTACAATGCGGCTGTTGCTGTCGACAGGACGCTTACCGTAAATGCGGTACCGGTCTCCATTTTCTCAAATCCGATTACCGGAACAAACCCAAACACTTCAAATCCTTATACCACCGGGCAAACACTTAACGCCAACATTACCGTTTCCGGAATCGGAAGAAGTACTGGTATCACAGGAACCAATGCCAATGACAGGTATACGGCCAATGGCTGGAATACGCCTGCCATTGATACGGCCAAATATTTCGAGTTGACAATCACACCAAACTCGGGATATGAAATTGATTTTGCTAACTTTATTTATACCGGGCAGGCATCGGGAACAGGACCTACTTCAGTCGTAATCCGATCAAGCAAAGACAATTACGTAACTGGAATCGGTTCTCCAACGGTAGCGGGTACCACGATCAGCCTTTCTGCTACAGCTTATCAGGATATTACCACGGCGATTACGTTTAGGATATACGCCTTTGGAGCGAGCGCCTCCGCGGGAACTTTTAGCATCAACAGCTTTACGTTCAACGGAAATGTAAATGCAAGTGCAGTTCCATCCATTTCGGTTACGCCGGCTGCATTGACTGCATTGGATTATTTTGTCGGTTCAGGACCTTCTGCTTCAAAAACGCTGTCGGTAACAGGTGCCAATCTTAATCCTGTATCCGGAAGCGTTACGGCGACAGCTTCTGTCAATTTTGAGGTTTCTGCGGATAATATCACTTTTGCCAATGAAGCCACAATACCCTATACAAACGGCGGCATAACGAACGCGCTTGTCTATGTCAGATCAGTCTCCGGCCTGGTAATGGGAACCTATAATGGTACGGTAGCCATAAGTGGTGGCGGCGCACCGACCGTCAACCGGAATGTGCAGGCCATCGTCAGGGAACCTTTTAGGATTCCATATACAAATGATTTCCGGACGCAAGTGGCAGTGGATAATGCTTTGGCACAAGGTTTTGTCATAAATAATGCTACGTTTAATGCTACCGGTTATGAACAAATTGGATTAAATGGTTACATCGAAACCCCTGTAATTGATTTTACACAGACCCGTACCATCCAGGTGGGTTATGCCGCAGCAACATTCGGGGGTGTCAGCGGGCAGACATTGGAACTGCAAATTTCCGTTGACGGCGGTACAAATTACACCACGATTGGAACGTTGGTACCTCCTTCAGCTTCCTTTACTACAACAAAAACAGATGTTGACCTTACGCTGTATCCGGTGACGACAGGAAAGCTTAGGATTAAGATGACTGCAGGCAGCAATACGACGCGGTTCAGGGACCTTTATATTTTAAAAACCACAACGTGGGACGGTGATGCCTGGTCGAACGGCACTCCGGATGCCAATGCCATTGCCGCAATAGCTGGGGATTATACGACCCAGGTTGACGGAGCGTTGATCGCTAAAAGCCTTACGGTATTATCAGGCACAGTGACCGTTTCTTCTGGAACAACAATGCGTTTGGAAGACGAACTCAACAATGCAGGCACCGTCCTCTTTGAGAATAATGCAAATCTGATTCAGGTAAGTGCTGCGTCCAATACCGGCGAAATCACCGTGAAAAGGAATGCCATGATGAGGCGTCAGGATTACGTTTACTGGTCATCACCGGTATCAAACCAATTGTTATTTGATTTTACGCCGGAGACTTTGCCGAACCGCTTTTACGTCCTGAACGAAACGACAAACTTATTTACTGCAGTGGACCCTACTGCTACCACGTTTGCCAATGGTAAAGGATATATGCTCCGGGCCCCAAATGATTTCCCCGCTGCGCCACAAAACTTCGTTGGTGTGTTTCAAGGCGCACCGCACAACGGGACGGTTGTCGTGCCGGTTACTACTGCTGGATTGGGTTATAACCTGATTGGAAATCCTTATCCTTCACCGATAAGCGCGGCTGCGTTTGCATTGGCTAACCCCACCATCGGAACGCTGTATTTCTGGACCCATACCCAACAGGGTGCAGACAGCGGTGCCAATTATGCAACATATAATGAAACCGGAGCGGCTTCGGCTTTGGGAGGAGAAGTGCCAAACGGTACCATCCAGAACGGGCAGGGGTTTATGGTAAAAGTACCATTGAACACCACCACTGTCACCTTCAGCAACAGCATGCGTGCGGACAATCATGACAACCAGTTTTTCAGATCAGCTGACAACCCGAACTCCGGATCAAGATTGTGGCTCAACCTGACCAGTGCGGCGAAGAAATACAACCAGATATTAATAGGTTACGTTGAAGGGGCTACCGATGGCCTGGACATACAATTTGACGGCAAGATGCTGGAAAATCAGAATGCGGTGCTGTACAATATCTTGGATAATACTTCATATACGATCCAGGGGAAGGCGCTTCCGTTTGCCGATAGTGATTCGGTACCATTGGGTTTTAAGGCTTCCGAAGCTGGAAATTATACCATCACGCTGGACCATTTCGACGGCTTGTTTTCAGAAGGCCAGGATATTTTCCTGAAAGACCATGCCGTAGGAACAACGGTTAATCTAAAGGATGCACCTTATACATTCGCCACAGTACCCGGCACATTTGAACAGCGCTTTGAAGTAGTTTACCAAAATTCGCCCCTGGCCGTAACGCCAGTGACATCGGTCGAAAGCATGGTGATTTTTACCAAAGATAATCACCTGGAAATCCATACCGGAAATATAAACCTATCAGATGTCGCCCTGTTCGATATCCGTGGAAGGCTGCTCTTTGAACAAAGCGGCATCGATGCACCAACAGCTGTGGTCAGAAACCCGGGCATCAGCGAGCAGCTGATCATTGTCAGGGCCACCCTGGCCGATGGACGTGTCGTCAGCAGAAAAATCGTGTTTTAGTCCTCATTTTTTATACTTTGACAGGTAGGCCCTGCAGTTTTTACTGCAGGGTTTTTTGATTCGTGACGCGCTGTTTGCGATAAATTGATATCTGCTTTACATAAAGATGATTTTGTACTGACACTAATTAAATGCAGCCGTAAAGTCCACGCAACATCGGGTTTGGATATTTGTGTCGATATGAAAATGAAAACCTATAACAAATTACCTCATGATTATGATGAAATCTTTACAACCGAAAATCTGTAGCCTCTTATTTTACATCCTACTTTCTTTAAGCATCCCTTGGGCTGGAAATGCCCAGCTTCTGGGTTGGAATTCAAGTAACAATGGCGGTGGATTTGGAGTCAGTCCATGGGCGCCGGAAACGATTGACAGCCACCTGCAATGTTCCGGTTTGACCAGGGGAAGCGCTATTGGAACTTCTGGCGGCGCCGCACAATCTGCCTGGGGCGGCGCCGGAGGCTGGACCGGTACGCCAACTGACGTAGGAAGCTTTTATTTTACGTTCCAGGCTACAGCAGGTTATAAAGTAAGCTTAAGCAGCATTTCAACGGCGACAAGGAGGTCTAACGCCGGCCCGTCAGGCTGTTCCGTATGGTATTCTATAAACAATGCGCCGCCAACAAAAATAACGGACTGGATCACGACATCTTCAAGTGGCAATACCGGCACACCAAACAGTGCAGATTTAAGCGGAATAAACGATTTACAGGAAGTTGCTACAGGAAGCACCATAAAAATCTATATTGTCCCACAGGGCTCTTCCACCGGTAATTACTACCTTAATAACGGTACCAATTGCCTTAGGATTGAGGGCGTGGTAGCGCCACTTATTAGCCCGTTAATCACGCCATCATTGACCTCGCTGAACAATTTCGGTGATGTGATAGTAGGAGCCACTTCTGCTTCACAAAGTTTTACTTTCGACGGTGAGGGCCTTACAGATGATGTCAGCATTGCAGCTTCTGCAGGATTTGAGATTAGTACCGACAATACCAATTGGTTTCCCGGGAGCGATTTCAGTCCGGTAGGGGGCAGCTTGAATGACATGCAGATATGGGTGCGTTTCAAACCAGTAGCGACTGGTGCCGTCAGTGGAAACATTACATTGACGTCGCCCGGCGCTGACGATAAGATCGTCGCCGTTTCAGGAACAGGGCTTCCCGTTCCTGCGTTATCGGTTACACCTGAAGTTATCAACAGTCTTACGTATCCAGAAAATGGAGGGCCTTCAGCGGCATTTCAACTGACAAGCCTTACATCAATCGCACTTTCACCTGCGTCGGGGACCATCATTTTTTCAATATCAGGAGGCAGTTCGTCAAATTATGAAATTTCTGCTGATGGCATCAATTGGGGTTTTTCCGCAGCGTTTGCATATGCTTCCGCAGATAATACCATTGTCAATCCCGAAATATATGTGAGGATGAAAGCCGGCCTTACTGCGGGCGCCATTGCTCCGGACACCGTATCGGTTGACGGCGGTGGATTAAGCACCTTCTTTACCATTGCGGGAATTGTAGATCCGCCAAGTACCATTCTGTCTGATGATGAACCATATGGGCCATTTTGCAATGGTGTCGCGAATACATTTGATGTTGATTTTACGCCCAGCGGAAGCTTTACCGGGACTTTATTTTATGCACAGATTTCCGATGTCGATGGAAACTTTTCAAATTTGCCTGAAAATATTGTCGGAACATCTGCTACCAGCCCGATTACGGTAACCCTTCCGGCCGGATTCACTGCTGGTACGCAATACCGGGTCAGGGTTTTTAATGATAATCCGCTTACGTTTAGCTCCAATGACAATGGTCACGATATTATCATTAACAACATCACGCCATTTTCAGGAATTGTGCAACAGCAAGCCGTTTGCGATGGTAATGAAGCCATAATCACTTTGTCAGGGGTATCGCCTGACGCGGTTTTTAATATTACTTATAATATCAATTCGGCGCCGGATGAGGTGTTGACAGGACAGATTTCGGATGGAAGCGGTGAACTAAACTTTAATGTGCTGCTCAACGCGCAAAATAATGGACAAACCTTAACCGTTACGGCTATCGAAAGGTCGGATATTACCCCTTCCTGCGGAATCACCTTAACTGCAAACAACACGCTAACATTAGCTGTAAATCCACTTCCGCAAATTTCGGGTGTCATTACAACTCCGGTGTGCGGTTCAGGAGAGATGACCACAGTAACCGTTACCGGAATGCTCCCGTCTACAACATCAGCTATAGACTACACGATTGCCGGCGGTAGCCTTCAAACCGTAAATGGTGTTACAGCCGACGCTACAGGAACAGCGACTTTCCAGTTGTCGCTTCTTGCGGACGATGACGGAGAGGAATTCCGTGTTGAATCGATCACGCGTACCGATGTCCTGCCATCGTGTACCTACGAGGTAAACGGGATCAGTACTTTACTGATCGCAAACGAAAGACCAACGGCAACAATAGTGGGTGATCAGTCGATCTGCTTCGGAACGGAGTCGTCGGATATCAGCATCAGCCTGACGGGAACAGCGCCCTGGAACATCACCTATACAGATGGCACTTCCGCATTCACCGAAGACAATATTATGCAAAGTCCGTATACCTTCACGGCAAGTATTTTCAGTACAAAAACGTACACCGTTACAGCAGTCGAGGACGCACACTGCCAGGCTTTGCCTGCGGGGTTGACGGGATCGGCCACAGTGACCGTCAATTCGTTCAGTAACGGCGGAACGGTTTCAGGAAGCGCAACCGTATGCAATGGCGAAAATTCAGGGACGCTGGAACTCACAGGATACAACGGGAGCATTATCGGATGGCAATCTTCTGAAAACATCTCTTTTGCCACATTCGCGGACATAGACAATACCACCAGCAGTTTAGCGTATGCTGATTTAACGGCAACGACATATTATCGTGCCGTTGTAGCCAATGGCAATTGTCCCGTAACGTATTCGACCGTGGCGGCAATAACGGTCAATACTGTTCCTTCATTGATTACACAATCACAGGTTTTTTGTAACGAAGCGCATGTTGCGGATTTGTTCCCATCGGGTGCAGGTATTCAGTGGTATGCGGATGGCGTCGGCGGAAATGTCCTGGCGGATTCTGAAGCGTTGGCAACGGGAGATTATTATGTTTCTCAAACCATTAACGGTTGCGAAAGTGCCAGAACGCTGACATCAGTGACTGTAAATATGATCGATGCACCTGTTACCGCAGCGCAGTCCTTCTGCAATCAGGCTATCGTATCTGATTTAGAGCCTTCGGGCGCAGGAATCCAATGGTATACCAGCCTTTCCGGCGGAAATGTCTTATCGGATTCAGAAGCATTGGCAACGGGAGACTACTACGTTTCCCAAACCATTAACGGCTGTGAAAGTGGCAGAACGCTCGCTTCAATTACCATAAACAGCACCGATGCACCTGAGGGCGAAACGGAGCAGGAATTTACTGAAGGGGAGACGCTTGCAGATATTGACGTTTCCGGCATGGATTTACAATGGTACTTGACGGAATCAGATTTGGAGGAAGACCTACCGGCAGACGTAAACACGCCCTTGGTTAATGGCGCGACTTATTATGTAACACAAGCTGTTAATGGATGTAGGGGAGCGGCATTGGCTGTAACTGTTACCGCGGAACTATCGGTAGGGGATTTTGATTCACACGAATTTGTTTTCTATCCAAATCCCGTACAGGACATCCTGCATATTGCTTACACGGAAACCATCACTTTAGCAATAATCTATAACATCAATGGCCAGGAATTGAAAAGCGTTAAAGGAAATGAGAGCCTTCTTGACATCGACGTCTCACAACTGCCTGAAGGAATTTACTTTATGAAAGTACAATCGGGTGATGTCCTTAGTGTATTGCGATTCGTTAAGAAATGAAAATAAAGCTTCGTTAATTAATATTTTCCATTAAATTTGGCGCGCGATGTTAATTTATTGTAAAATTTTCATCGACAAAAAGCTAAGGAAACACGGAACATATAACAATTTATTAATCCGGCGTGAAAATTAGAATGAGATATACAACCGAACTTTGCCCGGTTTAAATAATTTAAAATGATATTGAAAAAATACCTGCTATCAATAGCGTTCACGTTTGTTTTTGTTTTTGTAAATGTTCAACATAGTTTTTCACAGTGCTTCCAGATCGAAAGTATTCTGGTAGACGCTTGTGGCGGACAGGAAGGGCTGAATGAAATGGTGCGCTTTAAGGTTGGTCCGACTGCAGTTAATACAAGTTCATTAGTCGTCGACTGGCCCAATAATCCGTGGCAGGGGCTTGTACAGGATGGCACAACGGCTACGAAGACCGCAGACTTAAATGCGGATATCCTTGACGCAGGAGGATGCGGCCAATTAATCGAACCGACTGGCGGCGTACTACCGGCCAATGCCAATGTGATCCTTGTAACGAGTTTCAACCTCGATACGGCCTTAAACTCGTTTGGGGCACTGACAGAGGATATTTATATATTGTACCAGGATAATGCGACAACGACTGGCGGGCACTTTGCCAATTCGGGAACCGGGACCAGAACACTTACCATATCTTTTAATGCCTGTACCGATACGGTTACTTATAACAGGGCATTACTGATTAACAGTAGTGGAGCCACAACCGCAGGTGATGGCGCGATTGTTACTTTCGATCCGTCCGGAAATGCTACATACATCAATAACGGCTGTTCTGCACCAGTACAGCCATTTACTGTAGATGCCGGGGCGCCGTCTGTGAATTCGTGTGCCGGAGGTACCGTTTCACTTACAGGAACAGCGCAGGGCCAGCAAACGGTGTTGTGGTCTGCTGCATCCGGGTCGTTTTCCGACGAGACTGCTTTATCGACCGATTATACGCTTGATCCTGCCGCAACAGGCACAGTTACACTGACGCTGACTGTGACGAATAGCTGTGGTGCGATCGTAACAGATACGATTGACGTCGTGGTGACCAACAGTATCACACCTACTTTCAATTCGGTTCCGGCCATCTGTTCCGGGAATCCGCTTTCCCCATTGCCAACGACTTCCACTAATGGCATCTTAGGAACCTGGGCCCCTGCATTAAATAACGCTGCCACAACAACGTACACGTTCACTCCAAATGTTGGGCAATGTGCTTCGTCAACGACATTAACGATTACGGTAAATACGATACAAGTTCCAACGTTTAATGCGGTTCCCGCGATCTGTTTGGGAGATGTTTTATCCCCACTGCCAACAACTTCGACCAATGGTATTACGGGTAGCTGGTCGCCTGCACTGAATAACGGCGCCACAACGATTTACACGTTCACGCCCGCCACAGGGCAATGTGCTTCTACTGCAACCCTCACGATTACTGTAAACACTCCGGGTATTGTGCCCACATTTGCTGCGGTTCCTGACATTTGTTCCGGCGATGTGATCGCAGCTTTGCCAACGACTTCGACGAATGGCATTCTGGGAACCTGGACACCAGCATTGAACAACACCGCTACAACGACGTACACATTCACGCCAAATGCCGGGCAATGTGCCACGACAACCACACTATCGATTACTGTCAACACACCAGTGGTGCCAACATTCAACAGCATTCCGGCAATTTGCGCAGGTGATACACTTCTGCCATTACCGACAACCTCGACAAATGGGATTATTGGAAGTTGGGCGCCCGCACTAAACAATGCTGCCACGACGACGTATACTTTCACTCCAAATGCAGGGCAATGTGCTTCTGTAGCCACGCTTACCATTACTGTAAATACTCCGAGTACGATCCCTGGATTCGTTGCAGTTCCTGAGATCTGTTTCGGTGATACCTTAACAGCACTCCCAACGACGTCTACGAATGGCATTGCCGGAAGCTGGACGCCTGCGCTTAACAATACTGCGACAACGACGTATACGTTCACACCGGATGCGGGGCAATGCGCATTGACGACCACATTGACAATTACCGTAAATCCTTTACTGACACCAGCATTTAATGCGGTTTCACCAATCTGTATCGGAGGTGTTTTGTCTCCATTGCCTACGACTTCGACGAATGGAATTGTCGGAAGCTGGTCGCCTGCATTAAACAATAACGCAACGACAACGTATACCTTTACACCGGATGCCGGCCAGTGTGCTTTACCAACAACCCTTACAATTGCTGTAAATACGCCAACTACCGTGCCTTTGTTTAATGGCATTCCTGCAATCTGTTTTGGAGACACACTTTCCCCACTGCCCTTAACTTCGATCAATGGAATTACCGGAAGTTGGGCTCCGGCATTAAATAATACGACTACAACAACTTATACGTTTACGCCAACTATCGGTGAATGTGCATTAACTACGACATTGACAATTACGGTAAATGCTTTACAAACCCCAACATTCAATGCAGTTCCCGCAATATGTTCAGGCGATGCCTTATCTGCGTTGCCAACGACCTCATTGAATGGCATCACCGGAAGCTGGGCGCCGGCATTAAACAACGCTGCTACAACGACCTACACTTTTTCGCCGGATGCAGGGCAATGTGCTTTGACAACTACGCTGACAATTTCGGTGAATTCATTGCTAACGCCAGCATTCAATGCAGTTACGCCAATCTGTTCAGGAGATAACCTGTCACCATTGCCTACGACTTCTACGAATGGAATCATTGGAAGCTGGTCGCCAGCATTGAACAATACTGCCACGACAACATACACATTTACTCCTGACTCAGGACAGTGTGCTTCACCTGTGACACTTGTCATTACCGTAAACAATTTGGTCACACCTGATTTTCCCGCTACACTGGTACTTTGCAATGGAGAAACAGCCCCTACACTGCAGGCAACATCAGCAAACGGAATCTCAGGTTCATGGAGCCCTGCAATTATAGATGCTACGGCAGACGGCATATACACATTCACGCCTTCAATAGGACAATGCGCAGCATCGGTAACCACCACGGTTACGGTAAGCCAAATCAATTTTGACGTCAGCGAAGGCTGTGTCAACCGGGAATACCTGCTTCAGGTAAATCCGATTGCGGGGTCAACCGATCTGGATCAGGCCGATTACCTTTGGAAAGACGCTGTCGGTGATGTGGTTGGCACACAAAACACCCTGAATATAACGGCATTAGTTGGAGACCAACCTAATGTTCAATTCCCGCTGGATTATACGGTAACCATTACGAATCAGGACGGTTGCAGTGTGAATAGAAGTTTTACAGTGGAAGGGATTTTCTGCAGCATACCTAAGGGGATTTCTCCTAACAATGATGATAAGAATGATGCTTTTGATTTGACAGGCATGGGTGTAAAAGACCTTACCGTATTTAACCGTTACGGAACAGAGGTTTTTCATTATAAAAATTATACGGATCAGTTTAAAGGGCTTTCAAATGATGGAAAAACTTTGCCCGATGCAACCTATTTCTATGTTATTGTAGACAATGGAGGACAGACTTTCACTGGATGGGTTTACATCAACCGATAATCAAAATTATATGGGTATTAATTTCCTGAAAAGAAAATTTGTTTTTATACTTTTAGCATCTTACTGCCTTGTTAATGCACCTGTTGCATACGCACAGATCTATTTGCATAATTTCGGTACAACAGCCATCAGTACCCATCCTTACACGGTGGCGCCGGTTACATTTGATTCCCATCTGTCAAACTCTTCCTGGAGCAATAGCACCAACGCATGGAGCAGTAATAACGGCGCTACCGGTGAAGCCATCCGTTTGACGACCTCGACGGCCGCTTCTATTACACTGACTTTTGATGTGGCGCCCGGTTATCAGGTTGAGGTAACTTCTTTTGATTTTTGGAGACAGCGAAGCAATTTTGGCCCACAGAACTGGGCCATGGCTATTAACGGAATTAACGTAGGCTCGGGAACCATTCCTACTGCAGGGGCCGCAATAGGAAATACCGCTGTCGCCAATACAATTTTCGGATTAACAGGCACAGTAACAGTAACGCTTTCTTTAACCGGTTCAGGGGGTAATGGGACTTTTCGCCTCGATGATTTTAAGTTAAACGGTAGTGTTACCCCAAATTGCAGTGCGCCCGTAATTTCCTCGTTTTCGCCTACAACAGGTCCTCAGAATACGCTTGTTACAATTAACGGGAGCGGTTTTCTGGCCAATACCGGTACGAGTTCTGTTAAATTTGGAGGTGTTAACGCCGCATCATTTACGGTTGTTTCTGACAACATAATTAAAGCATATATTCCCGCCGGGGCGATTTCCGGAAATATTACACTGATTACAAACGGTTGTGAAGGTACTTCAGCTGGTACTTTTACATCGATTGTTTCGCAGCCGGCAGTAAATTATTCAACTGATATTTATATTTCAGAAGTGTATGACGCCGAGGTTGGCAGCGGAGGCGTTATAGAAATTTATAACGGAACCGATTCTAATGTCGACGTTTCCGCTTACAGCATCAGGAGGTATGGCGATATCAATGATGCAACACCAAGTTATGATGAACCTTTAACACCCACCCTGCCTATTTCGCCTTTCATAGCGCCGGGCGAAATCTATTTATTTGGTGTGGGGACATCGGCAATTCCATGTACGGGAGTAACTTTTGGACACTATTACCCCAGTGGCGGTTTTAATTCCAATGACGAGTTTAAGCTTGTAAAAAACGGTACAGTCATCGATGACGTACAGATTTCTTCAACGGTGATTACTGGCCAGCCGGGTTACTCCATCACCAGAAATCCGGATGCAGTGGCGCCAAAAGTTATTTTTAATGCATCAGACTGGAATCTTGTTGGGACTGAAACCTGCACTGATATAGGTGTCCATGCCGTAACAACGAATACACTTCCGGCTGTAAATAACCAACCCGTAAGCAAAACCATTTGTGAAAACGGCAATACCTCATTTTCTTTAGTACTGGCTAGCGATACCGGTTTTACTTATCAATGGAAGGTGCATACAGGTTCAGGAAGCTGGGCAAATGTTACGAATTCATCGGTTTACAGTGGTGCCAACTCCAATACCCTCACGTTGACCGGCACACCGCTGTCGTTTGATAAGTACCAATATTATTGTGAAGTAACATCGCCTGCCGGAAAAGTTGTCAGCCACGCAGCACAGTTAGAAGTGAATGCCGCCGCTACGATCCCAACATTTAACAGTATCCCGGCAATCTGCTCGGGCGATACATTATCACCATTGCCGACAACCTCGCAAAATGGCATTACCGGAAGCTGGTCACCAGCGCTAAGCAATACTTCGACTACAATCTATACTTTCACACCGGATGCAGGGCAGTGCGCGGCCACTACGACGTTGACTATTACAGTGAATACTCCTGTGACACCGACATTCAACAGCATTCCGGCCATCTGTGCTGGCGATGCGCTTTCACCATTACCGACGACTTCGCAAAACGGAATCACCGGAAGCTGGTCGCCGGCACTAAGCAATACATCGACTACAATCTATACTTTCACACCGGATGCAGGGCAGTGTGCGACGACAACCACGCTTACAGTAACGGTAAACGGTGGCAACACGATTCCAACATTCAACAGTATTCCTGCCATCTGTTCAGGTGATGGACTTTCACCATTACCCACGACTTCGCAAAACGGTATTACCGGAAGCTGGTCGCCGGCACTAAGCAATACATCGACTACAATCTATACTTTCACACCCGATGCAGGGCAGTGTGCGACGACAACGACATTGACAATTACGGTGAATACACCGGTGACACCTACATTCAACAGCGTCCCGGCCATCTGTGCTGGCGATGCGCTATCACCATTACCGACGACTTCGCAAAACGGAATTAGCGGAAGCTGGTCACCAGCGCTAAACAATGCATCGACAACTATTTACACTTTTACTCCAACTACTGGGCAGTGTGCAACGACAGCCACGTTAACTATTACTGTTAACACGCCGGTTGTACCCGCATTCAGCAGCGTCCCCGCGATCTGTTCAGGTGGTGTACTTGCGCCATTACCCACAACTTCACAAAACGGAATTACCGGAAGCTGGTCGCCGGCGCTGAACAATACATCGACTACAATCTATACCTTCACACCGGATGCTGGTCAGTGTGCGACGACAACAACATTAACGATTACTGTAAATACGGGAACGACCGCGTTGCCTATCATGGGTGCAAATGCAGTTTGTGCTGGAGAAACCATACTCCTTTCAAACGCAAATGCGGGGGGTAATTGGACCAGTAGTGATGACACCATAGCGGCGATTGATACCAATGGCCAATTGACCGGGATTGTTGCCGGTACTGTTACCATAACTTACACCACATCGGGATCATGTCCTGCTTTATCCAGTAAAACCGTCACTGTAAACGCCTTGCCAAATCCGGTACTGAACAACGCTTATTATTTGTGCCTCGACAACGTAAGCGGCGACATTATTTCTACGGTTGACTTATATTGTGGATTACCGGACGCCGGATACCGGTTTGCATGGACATTAAACGGAAATCCGGTTTTGGAGACCTCGAATACGCTTCAAACCGATATACCCGGAGATTATACGGTCACTGCTACAGACAGGCTGACCGGATGCAGCATGATGGCATCAACGACTGTAGGAACTTCTTCGATCGCCATTGCAAGCGCGACTGTTGGAGATGATTTTGAGGACAATCAGCAGATCGTAGTTAATGTTACGGGCGGATCAGGCCAATATGAGTTTATCCTGAATGACGGACCAGCACAGGATAGTAACATTTTTTCCCAGATTTACCAGGGAGAATATGACATCGTTGTACGGGATAAGAATGGTTGTGGGGAAATAGCATTAAGCGTGTTTGCATTAAACTATCCTCATTTTTTTACGCCAAATGGCGATGGATACAATGACTACTGGAACATCAGCGGACTTTACAACCAGCCGAAGTCGCAGATATTTATTTTTGACCGTTACGGAAAATTACTCACCGCAATCAGCCCCGCATCAGGTGGATGGGATGGTCGTTATAATGGATATGATCTTCCGTCTTCAGACTATTGGTTTACGCTGACATATAAAAACAGACAGGGGCTGGACAAAGAATTTAAAGCGCATTTTTCACTGAAAAGATAGGTATTTGCTATTTGTACAAAAAGAAACCGGCTTTAAGCCGGTTTCTTTTTACTATTTCTTTGATTTCTTTTTCGCCTTATCTTTTTTCGCTTTTTCTTTCTTTTTAGCTCTTTTTTCTTTCTCTTTCGCTTCCTTTTTTGCTTTTTTGAGCTTCGCTTTTTGCTTTTCTTTTTGCTTTTTCAGTTTGGCTTTCTCTTTCTCCTTTTCCTTTTTTGAAACAGCTTTGCGCGGTGCTACTTTCTCAATCTTTTCGGGGAATTCAGACAATTCGGGTTCTTCGGATATCGTTTCGGTGGTTGGTATCTCGATTTCTTCTGAAGGCACTACAGCGGCATCATTGTTGTCTTCTTTCTGAGGCGTATGCACTGTCGCATTGGTTTCAGGTGTTTCAGCCTTTTCGTTTTGTTGTTCGGTCATTTGTAAGTTTTTTGATCTTTCGCAAAGATAATTGTAAATACAATATTGCAATGTTAAGTTTTTTTGGTGAAGCGGCAGTGCAGGTTGTCAGACCATGTACTTTGTTTGGTAACTTATTTACCAACGGTATGGCGATAAATTAAAAAAATCATGTCGTGAAGAAACGATTGGTTGTTTTCAAATATGATGTTGGTGCGTGTCCGTCAATATTTCTTATAGTTAATAGCTGAACATTAGAAACCGGAAAAGTAGTCTTAATGCAGGCAATCCGTCTTTTTCAGTCGTTTTTCAAAGGTCATCCTTACAGTTTAATCAATGGTTTTCCCTGTAGCGCCTGGATCAAGGTGTAGGTCACGAATAAAAAATAGGCAATGGAAATGACAATTACATCCCTTTTACTTTTGGCCAACAGGTAGGTCAGCAAAGGGATAACCTGAATCGCATGAATCCCGAAGAAGTGCGCCACCCTCAAATCACCGTGGTTTTTACTCCAATTTAGTACCGGTATACCAGGAGTGCCGTCACTGTGGCCAATGGTATGTTTCAAAATGGAGCCCATTGCAAATCCTTCAAAAGCAAATAGGATTGTAATCAGGATGCTTAATTTAACAGCGAGGACAATCGGTTCCGGTGCTGAGAATTGGTTTTGGCTAAAAAACAGGATCGCGATGTAGAGCGTGTGCAGCATAAGTATTGTTATAGCCAATGCCATGATGTTGAAGACCAGCCGGTCAAATGCCGTGGCCACATTAAAGTGCGACATTTTTCCTCTTGCCGCCTGATACACGATTAATAATAGTTCCAGCGAAAACACAACGACGATTGACCAACTGTATAGGCTCACCTGTTTTTGATTGTCAAGGTAGTGCAAATAAACACCCATCGTAATTGTGAAAAGCGCCGCACTTAGAAAGAATTTTGCCGGTTTTAACCACGCACTGATGCCCATTACCTGAACCGCGCTGTACCTGCTTATTGTAAAACACATTATTGCGCCCATGATGCATACCACGCTGTAAATCAGCAGCAGCTGATTCTTGTCTCGGATGATTTCGTATAATTGTCTCATAGTTTCAAGATTTACTTTTTGGACTGGCCAGTTTTTTTTTGATGTTCATCATGATGTAGTCCGGTGTGATTCGGGGCAAATTAGAGATGAACCAATTGTTGAATCCCGGTATTTTTTTCCCTTTTCCTTCCAGCAAAAGCGCTACCCCTTTTTTTGCAACATAGGCTGCAGAAACAGGTTTGTTGGCTTTGTAAGCATTTGTCTCCAGCATTTCTTTCGTCTGGAAAGGCGTATCAACAGGGCCGGGACAAAGCGCGGTAACGGTAACGCCCGATTTTTCCATTTCAGCAGCAACCGTTTCTGTAAATGCCAGTACAAACGACTTGGTTGCGGAGTAGACCGAATAATATGGAAATGGGAGGAAAGAGAGCAGGGAAGCCACATTCATAATTTTACCAGATCGCCTTTTTGCCATTTCCCGACCGAAAAGTTTGGTAAGAATTACGACGGCTGAAATATTCAGATCAATCATCATCAGCTCCTGTTCCAAAGAAGTTTCCGTGAAGGCACCATAGTTTCCAATTCCAGCGTTGTTGACGAGCATATCTACGGCGATATCAGCATTCCTGACTTTCTCAAACAGCAGATAGGCATTGTCCTGAACCGATAAATCCAGCGCAAAGATCGTTACCTGAATGCCAAATGAATTTTCAAATTCTTTTTTTTGTACTGCCAATTTTTCCCCGTTTCGGGCGACCAGAATCAGATTGAATTTTTGGGCAGCCAGCATTCGTGCCATTTCGCGACCGATACCTGAAGTGGCCCCTGTGATTAAGACAGTTTCTTTCATTTTAAACGGTTTTTTTTTACTGAACAATGTTCAAATTATTAATAAAAAAAATATTAGTGGTTTTCGATAATCTTTAAAAATTCCTGATAGCCGTCTGACAGTATGGTTTCCGGACTTGTAAACTTAACGCCCTTGGTCCTGTTCCTGATTTCAAGGCAGCACATGCCATGCACGAGACTCCATATCATGAAGGCCAAAGGCTCCAAATGGTGTCCCTTAAAATGGCCTTTTTCCATGCATTGTGCTACGGTGCCTTTAAGTGCCTCAAACGTACCGATACCTTCATTCCATTCCTCTTTTTCTGAATGTTCAATGAATTCCATCGGCGCTTTAATGTTGAACATCAAACCATACATTTCCGCATTTTCAATGGCAAATTTGATATACCGGATGCCCATTTTGCGGAGGCGTTCCATCGGATCTGCAATGATAAACAGGTCTTTAAAACTGTTTCCCAATTCCTGGAAACCAATGGTATGTAAATCGTGCAGTATGGCATTTTTGTCCTTAAAATACACATATACCGTCCCCACGCTGTAGTGAATTTCATCCGCGATGTTCCGGATGGTCGTCTGTTCGATGCCCCTTTCGAGAAACAGCTTTTTTGCCCCATTCAGAATCAGGCTTTTGAGGTTCTCTTTGTCGCGGGCTTTTCGATCAGCTACAGTCATCGTATTATTTTCTGTTACAAATGTATTGTTTTTTTTGAACGCTGTTCAATTTTTTTATAATGGAGGAATATGATAGTTGATAAGGGAGATCAATTGGCTGATAGCAGTAAGAAAAACCGGTATTAAACGTTTGCTGGTCCAGTTCGGCCCGCGAGGGAATCGCAGAATAGATTGTTTGTACTTAATCTTTAATTGCCCAATGCTACACCTAACAGGAAACCACAACCCAATACATTTGAAGTCAATTTTTACTCGTCGACACTTTACTGCCATTCGTCGACAGCAAAAAGGTGTCCGCCGAAAGAAACTGTGGTATTGATGCTTTTAAATTAGCTTTGATTGGATAAACAGACTTTATAAAAATGTCAAAATCACTGAACATTCTTCTTATCGAAGACGATGCCATCGAAGTAATGAAATTCCATCGGGTACTCGCCACATTAAAGATGAATCACAAAATCATCGAGGCCAACAATGGCGAAGAGGCGTTGGTAATCTTAAAAGAGAGAGAAATCATTCCCGATATTATCATTCTGGATTTGAATATGCCCAAGATCAATGGGATCGAGTTTCTTCAGATCCTTAAGGCTGACGATTATCTAAAGTACATTCCGGCAATCATCCTGACGACTTCAAGTAATCATAGGGAAGTGATGGAGTGTTACCGTATCGGCATCGCAGGTTACGTTTTGAAGCCGCTGAAGTATGAGGATTATGTTGACCGCATTCAGAAAATGCTTTCTTATTGGAGTTTAAACGAATTAATTTCCCGTTAGCCTTATGTATGGAATTGTCAACCGCGCTATTGAAGACCTTGTAATTGCGAATTTCGGTGCTGAAAAATGGGAATTGATTAAAGAACGAAGTGGCATTGATATCGATTTTTTTATCAGCAGCGAGCCGTATGACGATGACGTTACCTTCAAACTCGCCATAGCGGTTGCAGAGGAAATGGACATGACAGTCGGCGAAGTTTTAATTGCCTTCGGAGAATGGTGGGTGATAAAAACCACTTCCGAAAAATATACCGGCTTAATGCAGTCAGGGGGCAATAACCTTAAGGAATTTTTATTAAATTTACCTAATTTCCATAATCGGGTGATGTTGATCTATCCAAAATTGACACCTCCGGAGTTTAAAGTATCGGATGTATCGGATGACAGCATTCACCTGCATTATTTTTCAAAACGCGAAGGGTTACAGGAGTTCGTTCGTGGGCTGATTCAGGGATTGGGAAAAATGTATCAGACTCCGGTCACAATTCAGCTCCTGCAGACCCGTGATGACGGAAGCAATCACGAAATATTTAAAATTAGCTGGTAAAATATGGCACAATTAGAATTTAAATTCGGGGAAGAATCCTTCAATAAATTATTCCCGTATTTTATTCTGATTGACAGTTCATTAACCCTAACAACGTTCGGGAGAAGCCTTCCTAAAATCTACCCTGAATTAAAGCCTGGAACGCTGTTTACCGATGCGTTCCGCGTCAAAAAACCACAAATCACAAACAATAGCTTTAAAGAATTCAGCAGTTTCATCGGACAATTGGTCGTGATTGAAAGTGTTGTTGATGGCATGGTCCTGAGGGGCCAACTCGAATCACATGACGGGCAATTGCTTTTCGTCGGGTCGCCTTGGTTTAATTCGATGAATGAAGTAGCCGAAAGGAATCTGACTATCAATGATTTCTCAATAAGCGACCCTTTGTTGGATTTGCTTCATGTAATGAAAAACCTGGAGATTTCAGCCCAGGAACTTAAAGAAACGCTGATTACAATCAACAACCAAAGAAACGAGCTGAAGAAAGCAAATAAGGAAATCCATGACATCGCCTTGTTCCCGACGCAAAATCCCGATCCGTTGATCCGGATCGATTTTGACGGAAATTTACTGAAGCGAAATCCTGCAGCTGATGTACTTTTGGAGTTTACCCATAATGGCGAAGTTTATAATGCTGCAGCCTTCTTTAAGCACATCATAGGCGAGATCGATGTGGAAAAGGAGCGGTACATTTTTGAAGCCCAGTCCGGCGGAAAATACTATTCTTTCGTCTGCAAAAGCCTGCGAGAGGAGAAATACATCAATATCTACGGGCGTGATATCACTGAGCAAAAAGAAACCAGTGCCGAACTCGAAAGGCTCTCTTTAGTAGCCAGCGCTAATGAAAACGGGATCGTATTTACATATCCCAACGGCGAGATCTTCTGGTGTAATGACGCCTATACCCATTTAACAGGTTACGACAAAGCTTTTATTATCGGTAAAACGCCAATTGAGATTGGTGTTTGTGCACAAACCAATAAAAGTGAGTTTTCCAAAATGCTTACTCCTTTTTACAGCGGCGCTCCTTTTGAGGTCGAGTTGGTGCACGGCCGAAAAGACGGAAGCTATTTCTGGTCACGCACTAAGGGACAGCCTATTTTTGATGAGCAGGGAAATGTAAAGCAGTATTTTGCGATGATTGAGGACATTTCGCTTAAAAAACGCTACGACGAAAGTCTGGAGATTGAAAAAAGCAAATACCAGAGTATCATTGCGAATATGAATCTGGGACTGCTCGAAGTGGATCTGAATGATGTAATTACGTTATCTAACAACAGTTTCAGCGAAATCAGTGGATATCCTGCCGGAGATTTAATCGGTAAGAAAGCTTCTGCGTTGTTAATGCCTTTTGAAAGTCAGCAAATCCTGCAGTCAAAAAACGAAATGCGGTTGGAAGGCATCACAGATTCCTATGAAGTAAAGGTATTTAACAAACAGGGGGAAAAACGGCATTGGCTGATCAGCGGCGCGCCAAACTATGATCTCAATGGCAATCTTGTAGGCTCAATAGGGATACATCTTGACATTACAGAACAAAAACTCCAGGAGGAACAGCTGTACATACTGTCTTTAATTGCAGAAAAAAATATCAATGCCGTGGTCATTTCCGACAAGGATGGAAAATTAGAATGGGCTAACACGAGTTTTCTGGAGATGTCCGGATTCGCTATGGAAGAAATTGTCGGCAGGAAACCGGGAGAGCTGCTGCAAGGACCGGATACCAATCCTGATACGGTTGCTTATCTAAAAGAGCGCATCAAAAAAGGACTGCCATTCAATTGTGAAATTGTAAATTATTCTAAATCAGGTAGAAAGTATTGGGTAAGCATCCAAGGACAGGCCTTGTATAATAAGAGAAATGAAGTTGTAAAATTCTTTGCCATCGAGGAAGACGTTACTGCGAAGAAAGAGATGGAACACCAACGGGAATTTTTGATGAACAGCCTCGCTAAGAGCAACAAGGAACTCGAAGATTATGCGGCTATAGTATCACACGATTTAAAATCGCCTTTGCATAGCATCCATTCCCTTATTGCCTGGATAAAGGAAGACAATGATAAGGAATTCAACGCCCAGACCCTGCAGTATCTCGGAATGATTGAAAATAAGGTCGAAAAAATGGACCACCTGATAGAGGGAATCCTGACCTATGCCAAAATTGATAAAGTGGAAGTGACGCTGGAGAATGTGTCCACTTCGGAAATCATTAACAACATCGTCAATATCATTCATATACCCACTCATGTTAACGTAACCATTAAAAATGAATTGCCGATCATCAAAGGGGACCGCTACCGGGTGCAGCAGCTTTTTCAAAACATCATCAGCAATGCTGTAAATTACATAGATAAGCCAGAAGGAGTTGTAGAAGTTGCCTGCCAAAACCTTCCAAAGCACTACCTCTTTTCAATTGCGGACAATGGGCCCGGGATTGCAAAGGAAAATGAGGAAAAAATATTCAAGATATTTCAGTCTTTAGGAAACCGCGATAAGTCAACAGGTCTGGGACTTTCAATTGTTAAAAAAATAGTTGACCTTTATCAGGGTGAAATTTGGGTAGAGAGCGAAATGGGTAAGGGAACAACCTTTTTTATAAAATTAAATAAGTCATGAAAATAGTACAGGCTTTAAAGATAGAGGACAAACCATGGAAGTTTTTTCAGGAGGACATCCCGTTACACAATCCGTTGGTTTTGGTATTTGCAGACCGTTTTTTGCTCGAAAAAAGCGAGGTGATCAGCGATATCCGAAGCCGGTTTCCGTATGAGCATATCGTGTTTGGGTCAACTTCAGGCGAGATTGTCAGCGGGGAAGTGTATGAAAAATCGATAGTTGTCACAGCGATTGAGTTTGAAAAAAGCACTTTTCAGGTCGTTACAGAAAATATTCTGGATTATCATAAAAATGCAAGACCACTGGGCGAAGCACTATACGGTAAAATAAATAAGACAAACCTAAAGCATCTTTTTGTGTTGTCTGAAGGGAGTTTCGTAAATGGCAGCTCGTTAATTGACGGAATCGAAGACCACCTAAGCGATGCAGTTTCCATCACGGGAGGCATGTGTGGCGACGATGCGCGCTTTTTAAAAACACTGGCCTCTTACAAGGAAAATCCCAAAGAAGGTGAAGTGGTCCTGATTGGGTTTTATGGGGAATCACTCGAAATCACTTTTGCCAGTTTCGGCGGATGGTTGCCATTCGGGCCGGAAAGGAAAATCACCAAATCAACCGGCAATGTACTTTTTGAGATTGATGACCAATCTGCACTCGATTTATATAGAAATTATTTAGGTGATAAGGCCAGCGAGCTGCCCCAGGCATCTCTTTTGTATCCCTTGAATGTGACCCCTGAAGGAAAATCAGAGCCCGTCGTACGCACGATTCTGGGCATTGATGACAAGAACAATTCCATGATCCTGGCAGGCGATGTACCAGTGAATTCCAGGGTACAACTCATGATGGCTTCGGTGGACGGGATTGCTGCCGGCGCACAGAATGCCGCCGCCATTGCAATGGAAGGCAGGCAAACGCCACCAGATTTGGCAGTTTTGGTCAGCTGTATCGGACGAAAACTGGTGATGAACCAAAGGGTGGAAGAAGAGATCGAACAGGTTCAGGAAATCATCGGGCAGCAAACTACGATTACAGGTTTTTATTCTTATGGGGAAATGGCACCATTCAACGGAAAAACGGCATGCGAACTGCACAACCAGACCATGACACTAACCCTAATCAGCGAATAATGAATTCACTGCTCAAGCGACAGATTGCTAAACACCTGGATACCGGTCTAAACAATATCGATTTGTTTTTTAAGGCGGTGGACAATTCATATCAAAATTTTGAGGACCAGATTGCGATGCTGCAACGCGCGATGAAAATCAGCTCTGACGAACTCTATGCAGCCAACCAAAAGTTGCGGGAAGAGGCAGAGAGCCTCAAGGAGATCAACCGCAATCTTGAATCGGTTCTAAACTCGATGAATCTGGACTCTGCAAAAGTCACAGATAACAATACCCTGAAATCATCGGATTACATCAGGCAACAGGCGATCGAGATCGTAAAAATAAATAAACAGCGGGAAACGCTTTTGGGC
This sequence comes from Flavobacterium sp. BFFFF1, assembly GCF_002256285.1. Classification (GTDB taxonomy): domain Bacteria; phylum Bacteroidota; class Bacteroidia; order Flavobacteriales; family Flavobacteriaceae; genus Flavobacterium. Next base: position 26,661 of record NZ_NKJE01000021.1, read on the forward strand.
AACCTTGAAAAGCAAAACCAGGCGCTGAATGAATATGCGCACATGGTTTCTCATGATCTTAAGGCGCCTTTGCGCAGCATCGACACGCTGATCAACTGGTTTATGGAGGATAATGCAGAAATCATGAATGATTCCAATAAGAAATCAATGCATACGATATTGGCCAATGTTGAAAAAATGGACCTGCTGATCAAAGGTATTCTGGTGTACTCGTCAGTAGAAAAACAGGAAATAGATGACCGGACAATCGATTTGAATATCTTGATAGATGAGGTCATTCGGACCATTCATATCCCTAAACACGTAACATTCACAATACACAATACTTTGCCAAAGGTGTTGGGCAACCCGTTTCGCTTCAACCAGCTGTTTCAGAATTTAATTCAGAATGCGATAAAATATAACGACAAAGACGCTGCGTCCATTGAAATCGGCAGTACAGAAAATGAAAGTGAAATCGAGTTTTATGTCAAAGACAACGGCATAGGTATTGCGGAAAAGCACCAAGGTAAAATTTTCGACGTTTTTTCAAAATTGCACAATAACGATCCATCCTCAGGTATTGGCCTTTCCATCGTGAAAAAGATTGTAGACTTATACGCCGGGAGAATCTGGCTTGATAGTCAGGAAAATGTTGGTACCACCTTTTATTTTACTTTACCCAAAAACCATGGAACAGCCGAATAACAATTATATCGAACAACTTTCAGGCGACAGCATTGACTTTCGGGAAAAAATGATTGCCATACTGAAACGTGAGCTACCTGAAGAAATCACGACATTTCAAAACCAGATTCAAAACAGTAATTTTGCTGAAGCGGCACAAAGTGTCCATAAACTCAAACATAAGATTTCCATATTGGGTCTTGAAAAAAGTTATTATATTGCTGAAGAATTTGAGGAACAGTTAAAAAAAAACAATACTGCGTTGCAATCTGATTTTAAAGCCATTCTGGAGAAAATGCAGCAGTTTGTTCAGGAATTATAATCTTATACACCTATGAATTGTATTGTAATTGACGACGAAGAAATGGCACGTGCCATCATCGGGCAAATGATTGAAAAAAATCCGCAATTGACTTTGTCTGAATCGTTTTCGAATGCAATGCAAGCCATCAAATTCCTCAATCAACAGGATGTTGACTTGATTTTCCTCGACATCCATATGCCCGACTTTACCGGATTTGATTTTATACAAACCATAAAAAATCCGCCTAAAGTAGTGCTCGTCACTTCCGATAAGAACTTTGCTATTGAAGCATTTGAATACGAGTGCATCGTGGATTATCTCGTGAAACCCATCACTGAAGACCGATTTCTTAAAGCGGTTCAAAAGGCGAGTGCTGCAGCTGCTGCACCGACTGCGGTCACGAAAGTTCCGACTGAAGACAATGCCAACGAGTTTTACATCAACATCGACCGCCGACTGATTAAAATTGAATTTGCTGCCGTAAACGTGGTCGAAGCCAAAGGTGATTACATTCACATCAAAACCGAAGGTAAAAATTACGTCGTGCACTCTACGCTTAAAAAAATTGAAGACAAATTACCCAAAGATTTGTTCCTGAAAGTGCACCGGTCGTTTATCATCAACACCAAAAAAATCATCGACATCGAGGACAACAGCGTCCTGATTGGTAAAGATGTAATCCCCGTAAGCCGGGCCAATCGTCCTGAATTAATGAATCGGCTGAATTTACTCTGAATCCGTCATCTAAGGAAAACTGCTTTTGGTCGACACTTCCGGCTGCGTTTGTCTAATATTAAAAAAATCCGGAAAGCGACCCACTAGATTTGTCTCATAATTAAATAAATGAATTATGAAAACAATTTTAGCTACGATGGCGTGTCTCTTTTGCGCAATCAACTACGGACAGACTTTCCAGTATCTGGGCCCTTACACTGCCGATGGAACACCACTTTATTTTGATCCAAGCGATGTAATCACGCCGGCGACCCTTTCGCTGGTAAGCAATTCACTTCCAGAAAATTACCCTGTTCCCATTTACAATCCCCAGTACATTTCGTCAGGCTATGGGACAGACATTATCGTCGACAGTCTCGCAGATGTGTGGGTAACATTCGTAAGCGAAGGTGCCGGATATCGAAATGTCCTGGGGTTTTACACTTATGACATTAATAATCCACCGACAACAGCACCAACGGCAAGTCAGATTACCATCATTTTTCCAAACGTTTCCGGAGCGGGCAGTGGTGGTTCCTTATTGGCCGGAAATAAAGTGAAAATCGGCACATTTCCCGCCGGAACGGGTATAGGCTGGGTATTGCTGGCAAACGGATGGAATGGCACTCAGGTTACTAATGGCAGCTGGCGTCTGTTCTCTAATCCGGATTTCAACCCGGAAGCCACGTCTTCATTACGGCAGCATAACGTATTGCTCAACGACCCCGATAATCAGCGTGTGATTTTGGGCTTTGAAGATATCCGCCGAGACAACGGCGGCTGTGATAACGATTTTAATGATGCCGTATTTTATATTACATCGAATCCATATGAAGCGCTTCGCTCCACCAATCTGGCCGACGTGAGTTCCGCAGCCGATGTCAGTTCCGGAAATAATGGTGGCTTGGAAAGCAAAGGCGATTTAGCGACCTTGATCGCAAAGCGTAATTTCAACAGAATCAAGAACAACGCGTTCGCCGACCGTAAAGTGAAGCAGACGACTTTCTCAAAGCTTCAGGGCATGCAGTTGCGTTCCGGGAACCAAACCAATTTTGCTGCCTTGCTGCCTGATACCGGAATGTTTGGCAATGAAACCACCTACGTGTCCAGTCCGACGGATTTAATTGGAATTACGAATGCCAACCAAGTGTACTCCGTCGATTACTATCAAGGCGAAACAAGGGTCGCTGCGGTTTTGGCAACCACCACCACAAATGGAATTTATGGCCATTCCAAAGCAATTTGTGACCGATTGAATAACAGTACGCTCGAAGACGTCAGGACAATAAATCTAAACGGTTTTGAGATCATCATGGTTAAAATTAAAAGGGCCAATGGCGCGATTGAGTATGCTTTGAATTTTTCGATTCAGCAATCAGATACTGAAAATACTTTGCACAGTTATTGGAATATTGCACAATACCCATCGGGCGACTATACTAATTTCCAGGTTTGGGGCAGTTCAATGGGCGAGGTTTGCAGCATTACAAATTATATTATAGCACAGTACCAGGCTCAGGGGACCTTGGCTTCCGTGGCGGTTTCAGATCGGATTCCGAGCGTTTTCGTGAGGAACGGATATTATAAGAATGGTACAATGCATTTATCAATCATCAATAAATCGGGAGCGACATCAATGCTTTTAGAGGGAAATAAAAGAACCACCGAGTTGGCAAATTTAGAAGGTATTTCCCAAACTATTTCTTTATCGAATGATTATCTGCAGGAACTGGATTTGAGTTTGGGCGGTTTGTTTGACTTCGGATTCTCCATAACAGGAAGCAATTCCCCGCAGCAGGATGCCTTATATATGGCAGATGGTCCATGGGGCTTGGATTATGCTGAGGCCGAAACGACGATTGCGAATTTTCAAATCAGCAATCCTCCCGCAGCTGCCGCTGTTGATGCTTATGCCATTGAAAGAAATGTAACAGTAAGCGGACAGGTATTGGGGACATTAAACATCTTTAGGAACATACTGCCCGGCGAATTGACCTTTGACGCGTCTGAGTACGCTGCCGTGGGCTTCTCCGTACAAAATGCGCTTCCCATTGAAGTCGTATTGGTGACCGAAAACACTACAGACTGGAGTAACCGCCTGCGTTTTCAGATTCCGGCACATACTTCAATGCATGAAATGGCGATTGCATTGGCAGATTTCACGAACAATTCAGGAGACCATTTCAATAATGAGAAAATTAAAGGATTTGTATTTTCGATTGCCGGAAATTATACGACATTCCAGGATTTTACTGCCTCAATATCAAACCTTGCGTTGAAGACAGCAGCCGCTACGCTGGGAATCACAACGCCCGAAGCGTTTGGCACTGCAAAATTGTACAGTTACCCAAATCCGTGTCAGGGTATGACGACGCTAGTGTTGCCGCAAACAACTGCTAAAGCTGAAGTGAGCATTGTGGATTTGACAGGCAAAATATTAAAAAGACAGACTTCTCAGGCCAATACCCGTGAAATAACAGTGCCATTAGACGGTATTGCCAAAGGAATGTACTTTTTTGAGGTCATCACGGCCGAAAATCAGCAATATCAAACGAAGTTTTTAGTAAACTAATTGTCCCCAATCTATTCCTGAAAAAGGCTGTCAGCAATGGCGGCCTTTTTCTTTTATAAAAGCCCGCGGCTTTAGGTTTTGAATATTGGCAGGTCGGTAGATAACTATGTCGATTTTCCCACCTACTCTGTCTGATGCCCATTAACACAGATTTGGCATAAATTACTACTCAATTTGAGTTTGTTGTTATTACCCTATGACCACAAGGTTTTCGCAATGGAAATGTCATTTAATACCTGTCGAATTTACCTTATTTATAACTTTTGTGGTTTACTATGTTATAACTTCATCTAATAGAAATCAAAATAGAAGCCCCAGTCAGGGGCTTTAAATAACTTATAGTTTCCTTAGTCTAGACATTAGTTTCATCTTCTACATTTACATTAATTGGTTCTTCCCAATGTATGATTATATCTTCAGTTATAATCTCGGTAGGATGCATCAATGGTACAAAGTAACCATTTAAACGCGTACCTTCAGTCTTTGTGTGTAATATCCCGCGGGCGGTTCCGATACAAATTCCTAACAGATGGGCTGCAGTGCCGTGGTCCAACTTAATCAAATTAGTTTTTGGATTAAAAATGGATTTCCATGATTCTTCTTCCACACCAAAATGCAATGCAGGCTCTACAATCAACATAGTTTTTTCATTGCAGCTTAATTCGAATGAAAAGACAACTGCAATAGCTTGTTTATTAGCATCTACACCAAATTTTACACCAATATTAGTGTATATTTCACTGTCATCATCACCTTTACCTATATTAAGCGGGCAGTTGTCATCAAATATGGCAAATCGATCCGTTGTTACTTTTAGCAGGTATGTATAGAGGGGTTGTTTTTTTGTGGCCATAACTGTTGGGCGGTAAAGTGTTTTAAATTATGATTGGATGGTCGCATTTCAGTCGGTTTTTGTGCAATATATGGTTTGGGTTGATTTCTCGCATAACTCGAGAGTTTACTTATTTCCACCGGATGATCCATATAAATGTACTTAAATATAACCTTTTTAGGTTGCACGTCGAAATCTTTAGGTACTTCAAGTAATTTTATACCTAATAGCCTTCCAAATTTATTAGCGCTATTAATAGTCAAATTTTGTTTTCCTTTTAATAGCTTACTAATATATTGGGGTGATACATCGAACAATTCTCCTAATTGCTTTTGAGAAAGATTTTTTGTTTTCATTGCCCTTAAAATTTTAACGGCGATTGAGAATGCTACATCTAAATCTTCCTCATTTTGTACCCTTGCTTTAGCTTCCTTTATCCAATCTTTATCTACTTTGGAATTTTTTAAAAGCTTTTCTCTGATACTTTCTTTGTTCATGAATTTGTTTTGTGTTAAGTTTTCGAATTTTTAAATTCTTAAGTGTTTAAATAATTTTTCGTGATTTTTAACTTTCTCAACTCAAGTTTTAAGTGATCGCGATCATTCATTGTAGGTGTTAGTTTAATGCCACCGCCGCTTATGACATACAAATTAGGTTCTGGTTCTACCGCATATATTCTAAGCCAATTGTGCTTGGAAAGCCCTTTACCCTTATTCAATTCCAATGTACTACTCACGTAAGTATCACCCAATGGCTCAAAATATTTCAATAGATTTCTTTCAGGGTCTTGTGGGGTATTTGCTAAATCTAAAATTTTTTTCTCCATCCATTTTGCTTGATTTCTAGTTTTTTCTATGGCTTCATCGACAGAAATATAACCCCAGATTGCGGATTTTAAATCATTTTCATGTTCGCTAAAAAAACGATGCAAAAATTCTGGATCGTTCCAATTCAAAAAGAGCTTTCGAAATTCATTGTACTCTTCATTTTCAAATTGAACTGAATACAGGCTGTCTTCCACAATGCTAAAGGTATCAACTATTTTCATAAAAATCAACCTGTAAGTTTATTTTTTGCAAATATTTATCATTTTGAAGAAATAACCTAATTTTAATAGAACTATTTTAATAAGATAGTCGGACTTGTAGTTACCTAATCTTTTAATAAAGAAAAAAACACTTAGTTATGAGTCAATAATTATAAAAAATAATTTCTGACATTTGCTATAAAGAGATTATACTTGTCCAAAATAAAAAGCCCACAATGGTGGGCTTAAGCTTAAAGGCTGCTATAGTGACTATATAGTGGTTTTCCACCTGTGCCAGATTCTCTGTTCTCTCGTTCAATGTTGTTTTATGATAACATAACAAATTTAAAATCTACATAAAATTATTAGTAAATCATTTTTCTTCGCAAACTTGATTATTAAAAGTTATCAACAGTAGTTATCTACTAACTTGCCTAAATATTGGTTTTGGACAAAAGAGCCATTTCAGGCGAAGCCCAATTTCAGTATAGGTGAATCCTGCAACGGAAGCCGATGCGATGTTACTTTTACCACCGTAAATGTTTGCCAAAAACCGGTCTGAAAGCTTGTAACCAAAACGCAATTGGATGCGATAGGTGACCTGTTTGTCATTGTCTTCAATGTACTGATATCCCGCAGCGGCATTCGCATTATAAAAAACACTTTTAGAGGTGGTGATCATTTCGTCTTTCAGGAAATCCACGAAAATCTCGTAGGCGTTGAACTTCTTCGGACTAAAATAAATGGTTGGCAACTGGTCTTTAAATGAAATGAACTGGTAGTTGAATCCTGTTTTCAAAACAGGCTTGGAAAGTATGTTGTAATAAAGCGAAGTGAATAATAAATTTCTCTTGTTATTGTCCGTTTGGGTGGTGTAATAGTATTGTGTAAACCAACCCAGATTGACGTTGGTGCCGATATTGTAATTCAAGTAATAATTATTTGCAGCGATTTGCTGGTCGATCAGGTCGGTATTGAAATTTTGTAATTCGCGCTTGTATCCAATTTCCAAGTCCTGCAATTTATAGGGTTTTATCTTAAAATAGGCTGCAACCAACGCTTCGGTATAATTACTTGAGGTAGACGAAGCAGATGTCACTCCGATTTCTGTATTAAAACTGATTTTAGGATGAAATTTATATCCTACGCCAGCCAGGAAATCATTCGATTCTGCCTTGATATTGGTATTCTTGTTTCCGGTTTTCCGAAATTGGTACGTGGTATTCACCGACCATTTTGTGGAAAGAGGAACGGTAACCAAAGTTCTGGATGTTACCGCCGTATTGTTGCCATTGTCAAATGAGTAGCTTAATTTTTCTTCAACAGAAGGCGTATGCTCCTGGTTTAATTTCTTCAGGAAATTCGTCGCATCGTTCTGTCCCGGGAAAATATCAAGCGTCGTTTTCACTGCGGCATAGGCTTTATCGATTTCTCCGGATGCATAATAGGCGTTTGCAACACCGAGATTTCCGTCGAAAGAACTTTTATCACTGCTCAATATGCTTTCATAATATTGGATGCTGTCTTTGAAATCACTTTTATAAATGGATAGGGTAGCAGCCAGCGCCAATAGCCAGTTTTCATTGCCGTATTGGGCGTTGAGCGTCTTGATTTCGGCGTCGGCGGCTTTGAATTTTTTATTCCAGATTAGCGCCTGTACATAACGCTCCGAGGCTTGTTTTTTTAGGTTTTGATCGGTCACAGCTTTTGCCGCTTCCACAGCTTTTTCGGCAGTCAACAGCGCCATCTTGTCGTTTCCATCAATATGTTCTATTAAGGCCAGGCCGTTTAAAGACAACACCGAATCACCAGCAGCAAGTAAACTGTAAGTTGCCTTGCCCTTTGCAATGTCTTTTGTAATCAGGTATAGGTTTGCTTTGTTGAGCAGTGTTTCTTTGTCATTCGGAAAATCGGAGAGGATTTCGTTATAGAAAGCCTCCGCTTCAGCATATTTTTTTTCCTTAACCTTGTCGTTCGCATAACCCAGTTTGATGTACTTCCTGGATATTAATGCGCCGGGATTTGCGGGAGACAATTCCAGGGCGGTATTCACCTGGGCCAGCGCGTCAGGAAATTCTTTCAGATTGGATAAGGTATTGGCAAAACCCAGGTGTGCCACGAAATTTGTTGGATTATTGCGAACCAAATTGCTGTACACTCCTTTCGCTTCTGAAAATTTCTTGTTCCACAGCAAGGCTTCTGCATGGTTTAATTCGATTTCGAGATCGCCGGGGTATTCCTTCATCAAATCGACAAACATCTGCAATGCCTGTTCAGGTTGGTTGTTTAACCCGACCGCCCTGGCATAGCACAATCGCGCCGTTTTATTGGTTGGATAGTCTTTTAAAATGCCTTTAAAGAAAATCTCGGCTTTGCTAAACTCGCCTTTTTCAAGATTGCTAAAACCTTCATTCATGTTTTGGGCATAACTTAAACCACTAATACTAATGAAGAAAAGAAGGATGGCCCGATGTAATAATTTCATTCGTCGATATTGTAATTGATATTGATTGCAAGTTAGGGACAAACCTATGATATTTCATCTACACCAAACTTCCATTCGTCGAATATTCTCAAAAAAACTTGCTGGCGCATTGGATATTTGCATCAGAAATCACAAACAATATAAATTTTAAAGTAAATATCATGGCACTACAAATTTTAAACAACGGTGGAATTTTTGAAATCAATGGCGATTTGAATTCGCAAAACGTTTTTTCTCTGAACAATCATTTTGAAACCATGTTGGAGCGGTCTAAAATGATTACCATTTCATTGAACAAACTCGCAGATATTGATACCTACGCCATTTCGGCTATTGCTTCGTTGTACCGGAAAGCGTTAGCGGGCAATAAAGTTTTTTATGTTATCGGGCAGGAAAACCAAAAAATCAGTGAAAAATTCCAAACCCAAAAAATGAGCTACCTGTTGCGCCGCGACATCCTTTAATTCTAACCCTTTACCCTTTATCCAATGACGACAACTGGCACCCTGCGCAGGATCCGATCAAAACAAATCAGCGAGGAACAGTTTTTCCTGTTCACGATGCTCTTGGTCAATGGCGGCAATTATATTTACAATTTATTGCTCGGCAGAATATTGGGTCCTGAAGCCTTTGCTGATGCGGCGATCTTAATCACTTTTTTATTGGTGCTTTCATTTCTCGGCATGGCGTTTCAAATTGTAACCTCAAAATATGCTGTACTATTAGAAAAAGACCAGTTGGATGTATTTATTGCAGGAATTTCAAAAGTGACCATTGGAATCGGAATTGCGATTGGGGCTGCGATAATGATTTTCAGCCACGAACTGCAGTTGCTTTTCCATACCAAGACATCAGCCATGTTTGTGGTTTTTGGTTTTGGAATTCCGCTGTATTTGCTCATGAGCGTGAACCGCGGGTTGTATCAGGGAAAAGACCGCCTGGCCAAAATGGCGATCACCTATCAAACCGAAATGATTAGTAGGCTCGCCATTACGCTGCTTGTGGTATCGCTCTTTCCTTCGTTGCCGACATCGGTCGCGATTGCCGCCGGAATCGTTGTTTCTTTTGTGTTTGGGCTGCTTCCTTTTCAAAAGAACTTATTTAAAAAGCCAGAAATTTTAAAGGAAACGATCAACACGAAAAGCATCATCCGTTTTTTTGCGCTGACGGCATGCTACGAATGTGTTCAAATCATTATAAATAACAGCGACGTCCTTTTGGTAAAACATTATTTCTCAAACCATGATGCAGGGTTGTATTCATCATTGGCACTCATTGGCCGGGTAGTTTACTTTGTGGCCTGGATGTTCGTCATGCTGTTATTGCCAAAGGTAATTCAGCGACAGAAACAAGGATTGGATACGAAATCGGTTTTAATGAAATATGTAGGCTACATCAGCCTTTTGTCCACATCAATTGTTGCCGGCAGCTGTCTTTTCCCCGAAACGGTGGTGCGCCTGATGTTTGGCAACGATTACCTTGCGATTGCACCTTTGTTGTGGAAGTATGCCCTGGCGACCTCGGTTTTCGCTGTGGCCAACATCTTCGCGTATTATTTTCTTTCGCTCGGAAAATACATCCCTGTACTGTTTTCGGGGATAATGGGCCTGACGCAGATTGCACTGATTGTGATGTTTCACAAAAGCCTGCAACAAACGGTAGAAATGCAAATCATAGCAATGTTTGGGCTATTATTTATTCAGCTTGCGTATTTCCTTTACCACACAAACAAGAACATTCGTCTAACGTAAATTTCCATTCGTCGAATAGTCCTGAAAAACAACAGAAGCCGTTCGATATTTGCACGATAAAAATAAAAACATTAAAAATGAAAATAGCTGTTGTAACCTCGTTTCCACCCAGTAAAGTGACCTTAAATGAATACGGATATCATTTGGTAAAGAATTTTGTCCAAAAGCACGAAGTATCAGAGCTTTTACTGGTGACGGATAAAACTGCCGACCCGAAGCAACTGGATTTCGATAAAAGTGAAAAAGTAAAAGTTCGCGAATGCTGGTCTTTCAACAGTTATGCCAATCTTTTTACAATTGTAAGGACCATCCTTAAGGAAAAGCCGGATGCGGTGTTGCTGAACCTTCAATTCGTAAAATTTGGCGACAAGAAAATTCCTGCTGCATTAGGCCTTTTGATACCGATGTTTTTGAAGATTTTCGGATGCAATACCATCGTTTTACTGCATAATATTTTGGAACAGGTCGATTTGGAAAGTGCCGGTTTTACAAAAAACAAATGGGTCGAAAAGATTTATAATTTCATTGGAACCAATTTAACACGCTGTTTGCTGCAATCCGATCGCGTGGCGGTTACCATCAGTAAATATGTTGATGTTTTATCCGCAAAGTACAAAGCTGACAATGTTGTGCTGATTCCACATGGCTCATTTGAGGCACCTGAAGCTGCAAATTTCGATTTACCAGCGGGTCCTAAAAAAGTGATGGCTTTCGGGAAGTTCGGCACTTATAAGAAAGTCGAAATTATGATCGAAGCCGTCGAGCAAATCCGGAAGCACAGCGATGAAGAGATCGAAATTGTGATTGCCGGTACCGACAGCCCGAACACTCCGGGTTATCTGCAATCGGTAAAGGAGAAATATGCACACGTGCCCGGAATTGTCTTTACGGGCTATGTTGAGGAAAATCAGGTGGCACAAATTTTCAATGAAAGTGCCGTAGTGGTGTTTCCTTATACTTCAACAACAGGCAGTTCAGGCGTATTGCACCAGGCCGGAAGTTATGGTAAGGCGGTAGTGATGCCGGATCTGGGTGACCTGAATCTGTTGGTTCATGAAGAAGGGTATCGCGGAGAATTTTTTAACCCGGAATGCGCCGGATCATTAGCGGATGCTATTTCCTGTATTTTAAACGATGACCAATACAGGCGAAGCATTGCCCAGGCCAATTATAAAGCGGCGTGCGCGTTGTCAATGGATAAGATTGTTAGCATGTACCTCAATCGATTCGAGGAAATTGAAATGCAAAAAACGACCAAATTACTCGTACGTAATGTGTGAAAATGAAGGTTTCTTCTTGCCTTTTGAATTCAGGAATCCGAAACTTTTCTGCTTGCTCTTCACCCAGGGCCATTTTCCAGCAACCTGATTGGGAATACTTGGGAAATCATATAACGTCCACGATAAAAATGCAAGGTGATTCTTTTTGAATTGCGCTTGCATTTTTTCATGATAAACGCCCTGGTCTTTTTCTGAATGCCCGGACCAATGCCAAATTCCGTTATCGGATGGAAGTCCAAATTCCTGGATGACAACAGGCTTATTCACGGCTTTTTCTAAACTGTCATGTTCTTTTTCAAAGTCATCAATCGCGTTATAAAAGTGATAGGAAACAAAGTCGACCTTGTCTTTTAATTGCACTGCTGCCGCCGAATTGGACCAGCCAACCGTAATCAGATGGTTCGGGTCACTCTGTCTTATAACAGGAATTAAATGTTCAAGCCATTCAAGGACATTCGACTGATTTCGCTTCTCAAAGTCCAGATTGGGCTCGTTTTTTAAATCCCAGGCAATGATCGCCTTATGGTCTTTGAAGGTGCTTACGATCTTCTCGGCATGCCGGTGTGTAAGCGTCCAGTCGGCAATGCTATAGTCGCTGTAAAAATCGAATAAAGTAACGATAACCGCAAGCTCTCTCGAGGCAGCCATGTCGAGCAGGTTTTTGAGTTTGTCTAATTTTTCCTGTTTTACATCGGCTTTGCCAAAATCCTCATATTGTACAAAAATCCGGATGGTGTTGAGCTTTGCTGATTTAATAATATCCAGATCGCGGCCAATCGTATCCTTGTTAAACGCCTTGCCAAAGGTATCCCAGGCGGAATTTTTTGGGTAGTAGTTTATGCCCTTCATTACAAATTCCCTATCGTTTTTATATATTTTCTTCCCACTGACTTTGAAAACCGGTGCGGTAACAACGGTATCTATAGGAAAATCAGAGGGCTTCATTTTCTGGATATGACGCACACGCCAAAATCCGTCTTCGAGCAGCATCATCACTTTGTAGGAGGCCGTATCCTGGATTGTAGCAATCAGTTTTTCCGATTGGAATATCTTTTGAAATTCGACTACATTGCGGTCTGTAAATACGACCAATTGCCCATCGGCACTGTAGAATTCCAGCGACGGATGGTGCTCCAGGGTTGTACTTTCAATGGTGAGGTTCTTTTTGGAATTCTCGCCGATGGTTCGGTATAGATTCGTCCGGGCATTCTGCGTATAATAATCTTCAATACCCTCATTCCGATTATCTTCCAAAGATTTATTTTTAACGACCCATGAAAAAAGGTAGTGCTTTTCTATGGTCTTAAGGGTGTTCGGTTCCATTATACGGCCCGGATTTTCTAGACTTTCCCATTTTACGTTAGGAAGGTAAGTGTTGATGGTTTCTTTGTCCAGGTGCAGCATTGACGTACGGCTGGCACCTGAATTCATGTAAGTGAGTACCGAATTGATTCCCATAATGACAAGCAGGTTGACTGCAATAAATGTGACGATGAGTACGACGCGAATAGATATTTTATTGTTAATTAATGACATATTCTTTGGTTTCGGTGGTTTGGGTTACGCCGAGCGTAGTGATTTTAAAACGATAGGCTTTCTCCTTATAAATATCAGCAGGCAATACAAACGAGGCGTATCCTTTGTTGCTTTCTTCGTACAATGTAGCGACTGCTTTTGGACCATGGTATACCACTACTTTTACCTGAATGCCGTCAGGAACCAATTGGCCCATGAAGCTCCGCAAAGGACCCACTTGTAAAGTCCGGTTCTGGTTTGTAAAATCATAATTGAATGACGCGATGAGCGGATTGTAATGAATACGCAAGTGGTTACTGGTTGCTATCCCGGTAACATATGCTTTTACAATATAGTCGTCTTGATGGTCCGGGTGCAGTAGTTGTGCCGTGGCAATGCCGCCAATTGTCGTGCCAAAGGTTTTTAAATTTTTCTGATTGGCATTCGTAATATTGAATGTCACCATCGTGCCATCACTGACGGTGTTCCCATAAGCGTCTTTTATGATCGAAGTAGTAAACTTCGTGATTTGATTTCCATCTGCAAAGGCATGATTTCTGGCGTAATTTATAGTAAAATCCGTAGCGATATTTGGATAAATTTCAGTTTCAATTTCTTTAGTAGCCGTTTGACTGCAATCGCTGGAGACCAGTAACTTACCCGATTTGTTTTCGGAAAAAATGTCTTTCCACGCAATGAAATTCATTGTTTTCTCGGTTGTGACTGAAATATTGTCCAAAAACTGGTGCTTGATAAGAACCGGAGTATTGTCTGCCAGCGGATTGTCAAAACCATCAGTAGGAACCGTGACCATCATGGTAAACTCTTTTCCTCCGGCTAAAATACTTCTTGGCCCGAGGTAGTTTTCAATGTGAACCTGTGATTTATTCGAGGGGAGTATTTCAACATTCCCCTGGATTAGGGTCTTATTTTCGGTTGTTAAAAACCATGAAATGGTACCCGTTTTGGTGCTGTAGCTTTCGGGGAAAATAAAAACGAATTTGTCTTTTTCTTTTCTCGGCTCCAGGATCGTTTTTCCATAAGAATGGATGATGAAAAGCATCGGTATTTCCGAATCCGGAGAACCTGAAAATCTAAGCGCAACCGGTTCTCCGGCACGAAATGAACTTTCTCTTGAAATCAGGTGAAATGAGGCGGGTTTTTTACCGGAAACCAATACACTTCCAAATGACAGCAATGCCAAAGCACAAAAAAGAAAAAATAGATAAGTTGTCTTTTTCATTAGCGTGGGTTTCCAACAAAATTGTTGATTTCAATTTTAATGTAGTCGTAGCCCTTTCCGGGTACTTTTTGCAATTGTTCCAATTCCTGGCCATATTTTCGGTTCGGAACCACAGCTTTGGCGATTGATGCATTTGCGAGGCCATTTACAAAACAATTTTCAAGGGACGATTTTAATAGGCGAACGCCCTTTAGGTCCAATAGTTCGTAATTAAAGAAATGTTTTCGCTGCACCCGAACGCCCTCATGCATAAAAGCATGGTCTACGTATACCAATTCTTTTTTTGAATTATAATAGGAAATCAGCAGTTCCGGAATGGTTGATTCCTGAATTCCTGAATTGAACAAAGTGCCTTGCAACTGGTTGTTTTCGATGTTGAGATCAGACAAGCCCACAGCGGTGTAAAGATCGGTAATGGCTACGTTTCCTGCGGCCTGAATGTCGAAAGTAACCGGGATTCCCTTAATATCCAAAGGCGTAAACTCGTTCGGGTTAAAAGTTGTCGGCTTCAGATCGGTGTTTTTCAACCAGGCAATGTCTTCAAAATTCACCCTGAAACTGGTGATTTCTTTTGGCATTAATTTATGTTTTATAACGTATTTGGCATTGTGGGATGCCAGTTTTTTATCGTTTTTGTCATACAAAGTGGCTTTTAAAGTGACATCGGCGGGAACATTATCCACGTTCTGCAGCGTTCCGATAATAATATACTCCTGCTGCCACCGGATGAGCCGTGCTGAAAGTATCTCCAAAACAGGCTGTTTGAGAACATCATCGTGATAGGTTTGTTGTGTTGTGACAGCCCTTCTTCCGTGCTTGTAAAAGTCGGTAGTGTTTGCCGAAACAAATTGGTCCGGGGGGATATCGATGTCTAACTTATTCGGTTTCAGAAACCATTTTCCACCTATTTTTACTGCCTCATGAGTATAATCCCGACGGATGATTTCGAGCGGCGTAACCCATTTGGTACGCGCTATTATTTGCGCTTTACCTTTAGACTGGTGTATGGTTTCCATTTCAATGGCATCTAATTTCGCATAAGAATTTAGTATGCCATCCTGAACTGACGTTTCCAGCATAAACTGGGACAAAGGGTATTTCTTATCGGGAACCAACAACGAATACGCTTTCTCATATTCCTTAAAATCAAGCGCGTCATAGTATGATTTTACGACATTTAAAGCAGAAATCTGTGTGGCGTTACTCAAGTAAAGTCTGTAAATGAAAATGCCGATGACCACCGTTAAAATCAAGGCCCACAGCTGCATCAGGGAAATCAATCGGTTTGGGAAATGCTGGTATGGAAGCGCGAAATTGAAAAAATCTGGTTTTGCAATCGCTTTAAGTTTAAGGGATTGGTATAAGAGCATCTGGATGTTCAATATGAAAGCAATCAGAATGGTCAGCAGTGGTATAATGCCCCACATGAGCTTTTGGTATTTCGGGATATCTTCAAACGGAAGGATTTTCGATAGCGGTGCAACATTTAGTTTTTCCCAAACCATGATGCCATTTTCGAGTTGAGAAAGGCGGTGCCAGCCGCAGAAATACAAAATCGGGTCATAGAATTTGTCGTTGGAAAAAACGTACTTCAGGTTGTATTTTTCAGGAACTGTGAGGAATTGCTGCAGGGAGCCGATGCCTTCGAGTCCGCGAAATTTTGAATTTTCCAACCGCTCAACCGCACGTGAAGTCAATTCGGGCAACCGTCGTGCAGAATGATAATTGCCATCTACAGTGAGTGCTTTGGTCTGGAGTGATAAAGTGGCCATCTGATCGCCGAAGCCCAATGTCAGGTACCGCCATTGGTCGTGTTGGTCCTGATTTAAGAAATTCACAATCGGCAGCATATTGATTCTTTGAGGCTGAAATGGCCTGAAGTAGCCCAGTGTAATGGTAAAAACGGCAAACCCTAAAAAAATGCCAGCGAGCAACCCGCACACGATCCGATGGTAAACAGATCCGAATCGGCGCTGCATCGCTTCACTTAAATCGCCTTCCACCAAACGGTACGTCAACTCCCCGAACAACGGCAGGCTCATAATTGAAGCCCAAAGCGTAAAGCGGTCAAGCGTAAGGATGTTGAAGGCATTTTTTCCTAATAACATCAACGGAATAGGGGTCGTGCCGCCCGTACCTAAAAGAGTCAGTAACGCAAACGAAAGCCCAAAAAACAAAAACCGCTTGCTGAAAAACCGATAATATAAATAAGGCATGAAAAACAGCAGAATTCCCCATGGAATTAAGAAGAACATCAATCCTGATGACGTAACCTCGAGGAAATTGTCCCGACTCCCGTGCGGAATGGGAACCTGTGTAATTGGATTGTTTCGGGAGTTGATCCAGTACGGAAGAATACAAATGATCAATAAGAATACCGCTGTAGCACCAAAAACGACGATGCGTTTAAATAAAGATCGAAATGAATTATAGAATATCCTGAATGTAACTTCCTTATAACTGGTGACCTTTTCCCGGGATACATCCATGATTGCCATTCCGATGAGCGGAAATATGAAAAAGACCATCCCAAAAAGCGGGGTTACATGGTGTGAACAAACTGTGACGGCCAGCAGCGACACCGCCCTGAAAAAATAACGGTATTCACCTTTTTTAATCCACAAATAAATCTCCGGCAAACTGTGCATTAATACTGAAATACCGATGATACTGGGCAGCTGCCCAAAAATATGCAGTGTTTCTACAAACGAAGAGGAAAAAACAGCCACCAGTGCGGCATATCCTGCAATGGTCCTGTTTCCCGTAAGCAGCAATGAGAAGCGGAATACTCCGGTAATGAACAAGATCACCCCCAATATTGCGACGGTAAAAAGCCCGAATTTTAAGCCTCCGAGAAGCGAAAGGACTGCGATACACTGATGCACTAAAGGCGGATAGCCAGTAACCGTAAAGCCGGTGTACCAACTGTAATTCCAGGGTTCAAACCAACTGTGGGCATAGTGATTTGCGAAAAAAAGATGAATTAAAGCATCGTAGGTATTTTCTAAAGTGAAGAAAATAGCACTTCCGTGGAACACGATCGCGATGAGAAGTGCAACGACGAGATATTTATTAGACTTTTCTTTCACGTTTGCCTGCGCTGGTTATTGTGAATGTAAATATAGGAATAAACAACATGTCGACGAGTTTTAAGTAACGGTACTAACTTTCCATTCGTCGACACAAACGTATCCGTTAGTCTAAAATCGACAATTCAGGGTTTAAAGTCAATCTATATTTGTCATGAAATTAATCGCAAAAAATAAAAATCATGAATATTTTAATCGTTGACGATCAGGAATTAGTATTACTTTCCCTAAGCAAATGTCTGAATGACCTGGGGTATAATGTAGTGAGTGCAAACAATGTTTTTGATGCCATTAAGAAATATGATTTATTTGAACCTAACCTGGTCATTGCAGACATTAACATGCCGGTATTGGCTACGGGAAAACAGCAAAATGATACCACACATATCAACGACAAAGCCTCGGGACTGGAAATAGTTAAATACATCAAGAAAATAAAAAAACACGATACGCCCGTGATGATTCTGTCAGGAAACAATGACGAGGATATTATCGTAAAAGGATTCGAACTCGGTGCGGCTGATTACATGAAAAAGCCACTTAGCTTAGGCGAAATTGCCGTTCGCGTGAGTAGGCTTATTGGCCCCGGAGATTCAATTTCTACTATGAAGATGAATAGGAACAGAAGCATACAAAGCACTTGCACTGGCGTTGTAATACCTTGTTATAATGAAGAAACGAGATTGCTGAGTGATGAATTTAAGGCTTTTATCCATAAGAATCTAGGCTATCACCTTTGTTTTGTAAACGACGGCAGTAAAGACAATACACTCGCTGTTTTGCAGGAAATGCGAAAAGGAAACGAAGACCGCATCAGCATCTACAATTGCGAGAAAAATGGAGGAAAGGCAGAAGCTGTGCGTTTGGGAATGCTGCATCTGGCAAAACAAAATCAGTTCGATTACATTGGTTTCCTTGATGCGGACCTGTCCACAAATTTCGATGATTTTGATGATTTGGTGCAGACCATCCGCCATTCCGACTATAAAATTGTGAGTGGCTCCCGTATTAATCGAATGGGTGCTGACATTGCCAAAGAATCGGCCCGTAAAATCATCAGCATGACCATCAACTACATTATCAGAAAGACGTTGGGTATGGATTTCAAGGATACACAATGCGGTGCAAAAATCATGACCAAAGAAATTGTCGAAAAGACTTTCCAAAAGAAATTTTTGACCAAATGGCTTTTTGATGTCGAGATTTTTATGAGGATGAAGAAAGTTTACGGAAGCGACAAAGCAAAACAACTCATTTGCGAAAAGCCTTTAAACCGTTGGGTGCATATGGATGGTTCGAAATTGTCTTTCAAGGACTCTTTTAAAATCGTAGGGCAAATCGGGCAGATTGCATTGCATTACAGATAGCCGATGCTTTATACCGAACATGGTCAAATTCAATTGTGGAACAGCACAAAAAAAATGTCAGACCGGTATAACTCCGTTCGTCAAATTTTCAAATTTCGCAATCGCACGTTGTTAAGGATTAGCTGGTTGTATATTCCGCTTCCCAATTTTGACCAGTTCAAACCACAGTACCGAAATGCAGCCAATCCCAATTGACAGGGCAGCCTGCCGGATACTCAGGTGTTCCAATGCAAAAAAGTCGGTAAGCGGTTTGACATACAGCATCAACGCAGTAATCGCGATAGTGATGGCCGCAATAAGGAACACCAAATTGTTTTTGTACTTTATAGTCGTGATGATGGAGTAGTAAAAGGAACGGTTTTCGAAGGTTAGAAACACATTGGCACTGATCAGTGTCAGGAAGACCATCGTTCTCGTAAGCGACTCATTATATTCCTGGTACACACAAAACTGATACACGAATAAGGTTCCAACGGTCATCACCAAACCTTGAATGATACTCGTTGAAAGTTCTTTCCAATTGAAAAATGTGGTTGTAAAGGGCCTGGGTTTTTGCGACATCGTATTTTGTTCCATCGGTTCGTTTTCATAAACGACAGAACACGTCGGACCCATAATCAGCTCTAAAAAGATAATGTGGATTGGCGAGAAGATATTGGGATAAATCCAGCCCAGGGCCAGCGGAATGAACACGGTCAGGATAATCGGGATGTGGATGGAAATGATAAACTGAATGGCTTTTTTGAGGTTGGCATAAATTTTTCTACCCATTCCAATCGCATCCACCATTTTAGAAAGGTCATCGTTGATCAAAATTAAAGAGGCGGCCTGTTTGGCTATTTCCGTCCCCTTTTTACCCATGGCAATGCCAATATGCGCTGATTTTAAAGCCGGCCCATCATTTACACCGTCACCGGTCATGGCGACGATTTCATTATTGGCTTTTAACGCATTGATGATTTTGAGTTTTGCTTCGGGAAACATCCTGGTAAACAAACTGGTGTCGGCAACGCGGACTTGTAATGCTTTGTCCGAAAGTTGCATCAATGCATCCCCCGAAATGCTTTTTTCGTAGCCGGCAAACCCGATTTGCTTCGCAATGGCTGCAGTGGTTTCGGCATTGTCTCCGGTGATGATTTTTACTTTGATCCCCGCTTTGTAAAAATGCTCCAACACGGATGCAATGTTCTTTTTTGGCGGGTCATAAAATGCCAATAGCCCAATAAATTCAAAGGGCAATTCCTGTTGTGTTTTCGGGTAGTTTTTGGTGGCGAAACGGCTTTCAGCAACGGCCAGAATCCGATATCCGTCGGCTGAAAAATCCTTGATGGCTTGTAATACCGATTTCGTTTCATCAGCAGTGAGTGCAGCTGAAGCCATGATGGATTCCGCCGCACCTTTGGCAGCAATAATCCTGCTTCCGGATTGGTCCTCGAAAATGTGCGTCATCATGGGCGGCTTTCCTGACAGCGGATATTCATGCACCATCTGGAAATCGGGGCGTTGGTCTTCTTTTGAAATTGCCGAATAGGCTTCGTGCAAGGCGACTTCCATCGGGTCAAACGGAATGGGTTCGCTTGCCCACATGGCCATCGTAATGAGGTGTTTTTCATCGGCTGATAACGCGTCTAAACTGCTGATTTCCCCAGATGTTAAACTAAAAATTTTAGCCAGGCTCATTTTGTTTTCTGTGATAGTCCCTGTTTTATCAACACAAATAACCGTAGCACTGCCCAGTGTTTCAACGGTCTTCATCTGCTTCACGACGATGCCTTCCTTCATCATCCGCCAGGCACCAATCGCCATAAAAGTCGTGAAGGCGATCGGAATTTCCTCCGGCAGGATGCTCATCGCGAGCGTTAACGCTTTGAGCAGGCTGTCGTATAAGTTATAGGAATGAAAGTAATTGATCGCCCAGACCACCAGAAAAACCAACGCGCCGGCGACTGCCATTTTCTTTACAAAATTGCCAATCTGCACCTCCAGTGGCGTCTTTTCATCGGTGATGGCTTCAAGACTTTTCCCGATTTTTCCCAATTTGGTATCGCTGCCTATGGCAAAAACGGTTGCGATGGCCAGACCGCCAACTGCTGTGGTACCTTGGTAGATTTTATTGTCCTCAGTCGTTTTGTCTTTACTGACGGCCATCGATTCGCACGTCAGGATGGATTCATTGACTGAAAAATCGTTCGAATGCATGATCACGCCATCTGCGGAAATAAAAGTGCCTTCTTCCACCATCAGGCTGTCGCCAATAACAATTTCTTCGGTTTTGATTTCGACTGCAATCCCGTTCCGGACAACTTTGCATTTGGGTTTTATAATGTCTTTTAATTGCTCGAGTGCGTTGTGGCTCCTGGCATTTTGGAATAACGAAATGAGTGAAATCAACACAATTGCCGATACCAGGAAAATACCGTCTGATGTTTTTCCACTGATAAAATAAATGGTTGATGCTGCCAATAACAGGATCATCATGGGTTCTTTCACCATTCCGATCAGTGCCCTGAGGAACCTGTTGATTTTTTTGTAGGTAGACACATTCAAGCCATGTTTCTCCCGTGCGATAAGGACCTCAGCATCCGTTAGTCCATTTGTATTGAATTTATTTTCTGGCATATTTGTTTTATGGGTTCGTGGTAGACAGCACTTGCATCCCTTGCATTACTTCCTGAAAACCAGCATCGGTGTTTTGGTGTCAAAACCCAAGGCTGCGGTTTTGCTGGACAGAAACAGGCGTTCAAACCAGTTGCGGTCCTGTTTCGTAAACATCACGATCAGCGAAGGATTTGATTTCTTAATGTCTGTTTGCAGGTGCGCCAGCAAAGAGCGTTCGGCATTCAGTTTCCTGAAATTAAACACGACATTTTCGAAATGATGCCTTATGGCAACCTGATTTAATTTGGACTTCTCCTCCGCATAGTCCAGTAAATAATCATAATGGTACACCCCAATTTTTGCTTTAAACGGCCCGGCAAATTGCAGTACGGCCCGGAGTTCAATCCCAATATTCTGCATGTCTGAAGCATACAGTATGTTTTCCATCAGTTTAGTGCGATACGTGTACGGCACGACCATAACCGGTACGGGGGAGCTGGTCATCAGTTTTGAAGCATTCGTGCCCAGGAGTTTACTTATTGTCCCGCCGCCACGTGTGCCCATACAGATAAAATCGGCATGTATTTTCTGTGCGTATTCGATGATTGCAGTGTCCACTTCCGTACCGTTATCAATCATCCAATCTACTTTTCCGGCGGAATGTCCGGCTTGCTTGTAAATGGCCATGACGAACTTCCAAAGCTTGTTTTTCAGCATGGCGTTTTCGGTATCCTTTAGATCATTGTAATTGTCATCTGTCCATGCATTGATGGGCGTTTTTGCATTGGCGTGATAGAAAATAAGTTCACAGGGAGCCTGCGTGGCCAGTTGTATGGCAAAACGAATCCCTGTTTTGGAGTGGGTGGAAAAATCTGTTGTAACGAGTATTTTTTTCATGGGATTAATGGCGGTTCATTTTATTTATGGACGTCCTTTACTTTAAGCATAAATGCAGCAGTTTCAGGGTCTGCGGCAGTACCGTATCCATCCACCAGCGTACCTTTTTCCTGATCACAGGTTTCAATGGCATACATGATGGCGCTGTCATCAGGATTCGATTCTCCTTCAAAACGGTAGAAGTGCACAATCGTAATTTCCTCCGGAACAAAATGGCTGCCTGTTTTTAATGAGACCAGATTTCTGCCATTTATTTCGAATTGGGAGCGGAAGCCCATTTTTTCTACTTCGGCCAATATCGTAACCAGACTGTCCATGTTTACCTTTTCCATAATTTAATTTTTCTGCAGACCCTTTATTTTAGAAATATTACAAACCATCATCCTTATCGTTTGCCTCCTGTTCATCTGGTTTTTCAAAGTAGTTCATTTCTTTTTCCATGACTTTTTTATCCTTCTGATTTTGTCTCATCAGGAAAATGATCAGGGCGATGGCCGCGATGCCCAAAATCATCAAAATAATCCAGTTCATTTCCATAGCCTTAGGTTTAAATATTTTATGTCTTTTAAAGGTAG
Source organism: Flavobacterium sp. BFFFF1 (assembly GCF_002256285.1). Lineage (GTDB taxonomy): Bacteria > Bacteroidota > Bacteroidia > Flavobacteriales > Flavobacteriaceae > Flavobacterium. The sequence continues at coordinate 49,576 of NZ_NKJE01000021.1, forward strand.
TTCATAAAAACCATAACCCGTATAAAATCAGCCTAATATTCTGAAATATTGTGATTTAGTGTCAACGTTCAAACCGCATCGAAATATCCAGTGCTACCTTGTCACCGGTACGCATCAGCTTCTTCATGAAATAGGGCGGATCAATGGCGTAATCTGACATGTTAAAGCTGTAATTTGCCGTACAGGTAATGCTGCCTCCTTTGTTAGCCATACAATGAATGTCAATCGTGACTTCCTTTGTAACACCCGCTATCGTGAGCTTTCCGATGGTAGTGATGATCGTCCTGTAGTTTTCCTGACCCGTTATTTTAGCGGAAACTAATTTGTAAGCAATCGATTTAAACCGATCTGTTTTCAGTGCTTTCCAGGCGTTTTTATTCAGCGCGCGGTTATTGCTTTTTAAGCTTTTTGCAGGGATAGACAATTCCAACATCGTAAGCCCTGTAATGTCAGTTCCCGGCAGCAGGTTAAATTGTGCCTGGCCAGAAAGTGATTTTGTTTCCATAGTCCAATCGTGGAAAGTCGAGGTGCCAGAGATTTCGATACAATTATCGGAACTTTCTTCAATTGAAAAGTGGGTCTGGGCATTTGAAGTAGCGCCGGTTAATACATAAAAGACAAGCAAAATGCCTAAAAAGGGAATGTTTTTCAAAATGCAGGGATTAGCGGTTAATGGAATGAAATCAAGTTGAACAATATCACTTTTGTCCGGATTTGAAGGGGTTTGTCCTGTAAAGATCGGACATTGCCTTAATACCTGAAATGATGCTGTACCCGTTAAAAAGTGACGGTCGTTACGAAATTTTGCTTTCTGGATTTAGCAAACAAAAAACGGATTGGTAGCCATTACCGGTTTGCTTTCCCGAGTTCGGCTTTCTTTTTGGCTTTTGCTTTTTCCTGCTTTCTGAAATAGCCTCTTAAAAGGAAGTTGTGTTTGGCCGCTTCTTCAAGTTCGTTGAGTTTCTTTGTGCCGGTTTGCAGGTTTATCATTGTAGAATCGAGGGAAGTTGCCCATGTTTCATCGGTGAACAGTCTGGAAACAATGCCCTTTCCATTGTTGAGGCTGGCGGTGAAGACGTTGATATCGGCGGCGCTTTTTTCAAATCCGGACAGCGTTTTTTTAATGCTGTTGGCATAGGACGGGTCGGTCATCAGTTTGGAAAAGGTACCGTTTTTATCATTCAGTTTTTTGGTAAAGGCTACAAATTCATCGGTTCCCGTTTCCAGGTTGGTCATCGTTTTATCGATGCTTTTCGCAAACTCCGCGTCGGTAAGTACTTTTGAGAGTGCGCCTTTTCCGTTGTTGATCTTGTAGCTGAACTCAGAAAGCTGTTTGGTGATGATCTCCGCATTGTCAACACTTTTTTTCAGTCCCGACATCAAGTCTTGGATTTCGATGGCTTCAACTGAGGCAATCGTTGCATGGTCCTGGATCATTTTATCAGATGCAGACCCCGGAGAAATGGTCACGACCTTATCGCCCATTAATCCGTCTGAGCCGATGCTCGTCATCGCATCCGATTTGATGTATTGCTGAATTTCGCTCCTGATCGTCATGCCGACGACTACCGCAGAGTCCGATACAAATTGGATGTCTTTTACAGTACCAATGTCGATGCCGGACAAAAGCACATTGTTGCCCACTTTCAGGCCGCTTACATTTTTAAACTGCGATTTCAGGTAAAATGTCGATCCGAAGAGATTTTGGCTTTTCCCGATAAAATAGATGGTAATAAAGAATGCTGCCAATCCCATGATGACGAACATTCCCAATTTCCAGGTATAATTTGAACTTTTCTTCTTCATGATAGTATGTTGTTGCTTTCGATTTTAAATAAAGAACGAGCGCACCCACTCATCCTGACTATTTTCCAATTCTAAATAGGTGCCTTCCGCATTAATGACGCCGTCTTTTAAGATCATGATGCGGTTGCCTGTCATCTTTGCGCAGGCGATGTCGTGCGTGATGATGATGGATGTGGTCTTGTATTTTTTTTGTACTGAAAGTATCAGCTCGCTTATTTCCCGGGCTGTGATCGTGTCCAGTCCGGCGGTGGGTTCATCGTACAAAATGATTTCAGGGTTGATGATTAAGGTTCGTGCGAGGCCGATTCGTTTTATCATTCCGCCTGACAGTTCGGAAGGCATTTGGTCGATGGCGTCGGATAAACCCACGCTGTCCAGTGCTTCGACAATCTGTTTTTCCACTTCATCATCCGATAAATGCGGCGTGTGGTGCTTTAGCGTAAAAGCCAGGTTGTCCCTGACAGACATGGAGTCGTACAATGCGCCGCTTTGGAACATAAAGCCGATGCGGAGCCTTATGGCGTTGAGCTGCTTGTAATTTAGCTTTGTGATGTCGGTACCAAAAACCTTCATTTGCCCTTTATCCGATTCCATTAATCCGACAAGGCACTTGATCGTGACGGATTTCCCGGAACCTGAACGTCCCAGTATGACCAGATCTTCACCTTTTTCCACCGTCAGGTTGATGCCGCGTAACACTTTGTTCTTTCCAAACGATTTGTGCAGGTTTTTGATTTCAATAATCGGTTCGTCTTTCATCTTTAGAAGAATAAATCGGTTATCTGCACGGCGAGCATATCGATGATGAAAATGGAAAGCGAAGCGGTTACGACAGCCGAATTTGCTGCCAGGCCAACACTGGCAGTACCACTTGCAGCATTGAATCCCTTGTAACAGCCGATCAGTCCAATAAAAAATCCGAAAAAGAAGGTTTTTAAGGTGGCGGGGAGCAGGTCAAGGAAATCAAGGTGTTCGATTACTTCAGAGAAATAGCGGAATATTCCAAGGCTTCCATGTACGTTATAGCCAACGTATCCGCCAAAAATCCCAATCACATCAGCATAAAAAACCAATATAGGCACCATGATGGTTGTGGCTAAAATACGCGTCACCACCAGGTATTTGTATGGGTTTATGGCCGAGACTTCCATGGCATCAATCTGTTCCGACACCTTCATCGAACCCAGTTCGGCTCCGATTCCTGAAGCAATTTTCCCGGCGCAGATTAAGGCCGTGATCACCGGTGCAATCTCCCGGATTAAGGATAAAGACACCATACTCGGCAACCAGGATTCCGCACCGAATTTAGACATCGTGGGGCGGGACTGAATCGTAAGCACCAATCCCATAATAAATCCTGTTATCGATACCAAGGGCAATGTTTTCACGCCAATGGCGTAGCACTGGCGAATGAACTCATTGATCTGGAAAGGCCGTTGGGCAATCTCACGGAAAAACCTTCCTGTAAATAAGGACAGCTTGCCGGCTTCGTCGAAAATATTTTTTATGTATGCACGCATTTACCTAGTGCTTAAAGTGATGATGGATATTGCATAATGGGATATTCGTTTGCTTTTTACCTGGCGGTTGGACTGACGACCTGGACCTTTGTCGGGCCTTTTTCAATTGCCATAAAAGAACTGATCAGAAGCAATACAATGGCTATAAGGATTGCAATAGTGGTTAGTCCAACGCCTAATGTATAACGCTTGTTCCCTTTACGTGTTACGGCATTATTCCTGGTGTAGGAAACGGTATTTGCGCCAATTTCATACACCAGAATTTCTTTGTAGGTTTTAATCATCAACGTATCGAATTTTTCAGTTGACAAAGCTTGATCCAAAGGCTTTCCCCTAAAAATGCTTAACATTAATAGGATGGAACTGATAAACAATACAATCGGGACGATAGTGATCAATTGTATTGTTTCATTTGAGCCATCAATGCTGTTCAGGAAAAATGGGATGAACAACACGGTGAAACCTATTATCGTGCCGGCATAAGAATGTTGTTGCCGGTACGAATCTACCTGCTTTTCAACAATCTCTTTTGAGTTCAGCGCGAGGAATTCGAGATGCCGAAGGTCTTCTGCTTTTACATTTGATTCCACAGGTTTTTAAAGGTGTATGAACAGCGCGTCTTTTGGCCTCCTGATCTTTTTCAGGTTGACCAGATAGTCATTTTTGACATCCCTGTAGCCAAGGGCCATGATCACCGTGCTTCGCAATCCTCTTTCCTGCAACTGCAATAGATCGTCGAGCAACAGCGAATTAAATCCTTCCATGGGGGTGCTGTCTACTTTTTGTTCAGCGGCAGCAACCAGTCCGATGGCTAACGCGATATAGGTTTGTTTTGCATGCCAGTTGAAGTTATCGGCATCACTATTGGCGAGCTGCGATTCCAGTTGTTCCCTCACCGGAGCCAGGGTTTCCAGGGCGATACCCCTTTCCTGCGCGATTTGATTTACATAGATGCTAATCCGTTCCTTTGTCAGCTTGTCCCATGCCGCAAAAACCACCAACGCCGATGCTTCTGTAATTTGTGGCTGGCTGTAAGCGATCGGTTTTATTTTTTCAAGCAATTCCTTGTTTTCAACAATAAGCACACTGTAGGGCTGTAACCCAAAAGAGGAAGGCGCCAGTGCTATGGCATCAAGAATAACATCCATTTTACTTTCCGGAATCTTTGTTCCGTTCATTCTCTTTGCGGCGTACCGCCATTGAAGTGCTGCTGTGATTGACATTTGGTTCTGTTTTTATATCGGAGCGTACATACCAAAGGTATTTTGGCCACCGGCAATTGATTTTTTAAAGGTTCCAGTGCTTCTAGTCGAAGTGTTCTGGATGTCGCCTTATGAGGGTGCTGTTTGCAGGAACAAAGATGGTAATGCGCCAATGGCCTGACAATGATTTCGAACTGCCTTAGCGGTGATGAAGCGCACTCGTTTTACTTTAACACATCATTTTCAAAGGTTTATGCGTTGCGGTTTATTCATACCGCAGCGCCTCAATCGGGTCCAGTTTAGAAGCTTTCAGTGCAGGATAGTAGCCAAAGAACACCCCTGTAACGAAACAAACCAAAAACGAAACATAAATGGAGGAAGCGGATATCAGCGTAGGCCATTCCATAAAAAATGAAACGGCTTTCGTAGCCGAAATCCCGATGATCACACCAATGATACCGCCCGTGATGCTTATCAATATGGCCTCAATCAGGAACTGAATTAAAATGTCCAGGCCGCGTGCACCAATGGCCATCCGCAAGCCAATTTCTTTAGTGCGTTCTGTCACAGAAACATACATGATATTCATGATGCCAATTCCGCCAACGACCAATGATATTCCGGCGATAACGGTGAGCAGGATGGTTAAGATGCTGCTGGTTGAGGTAAGCATATTGACCAGTTCAGACTGGGTGCGTACCGTAAAGTCATTGTCATCGTTCTCCCTTAACCTGTGGTTTTTCCGAAGTACTTTTTCTACTTCTGCGGAAGCGCTGTCCGAAGATTTTTCTTCAATTGCCGCAGCATAGATGGACTGATAATAGGTCGTTGCCAAAATTCGCTTCTGCACCGTTGTTACCGGCGTGATGATGACATCATCCTGGTCCTGCCCGAATGAATTTTGCCCTTTCCTGCTTAGGATGCCTATGATCTTAAAAGGTATTTTTTTAAAGCGAATGCTTTTCCCAACGATAACGCCGCCATTGGGGAACAGATTAGCTGCAACCGTTAACCCGATCAGGCATAGTTTAGAAGCGGACCTCACATCTTTATCGGTGAACGCGATCCCTTCCTGGAGTGGCCAGTTTCTGATGAATAGAAAATCGGGGTGCACACCCTGAATGGTAGTGCTCCAATTGTACGACCCATTCACGACCTGCCCTTTCATAGCGACAACCGGCGATACCGCATTGATGTAGTGTGGACTCTTTTTCAAGGCAATAACATCAGATTCATTTAGCGATTGCACGCTGTTGTTATCCATCCTGGTGCCGCCGTTGGTATTGCTTGTCGGTATAATCATCACCATATTGCTGCCCATTCCCGTAATCTGTCCCTCTATACTTTGTTTAGAGCCTTCGCCAATAGCAATCATCGCAATTACAGCCGCAACGCCAATGATGATGCCCAACATGGTAAGGAAGGTGCGTAGTTTGTTCCGGCTGATGGACCGCCAGGCAATGTTTAGAAGATTGGTGATTTTCATGGGTCTACGATGACGTTAACAGCGGGCAGTTTTGCGAGGACTTCTTTGGCGCGGACGACATTTGGGTTTGTTACATCTTTTAAAATCCTACCGTCCCTCAAAGTAATTGTCCGTTTACTGAAGGTGGCGATATCCGGCTCGTGTGTGACAAAAACAATCGTTTTTCCCAGGTCGTTTAAATCCTGAATGAGCATCATAATCTCATAAGAAGTTCTGGAATCCAGGTTTCCGGTTGCTTCGTCTGCCAGGATCATAACAGGATCGTTAACCAATGCCCTGGCGATAGCAACGCGCTGTTGCTGACCTCCAGACAATTGGCCGGGTAAATGGTAGGCCCTGTCAGATAACTTCACCGCCTCGAGTGCCTTAAGGTATTTCTCCTTACGCTGCGATGCGGTATATTTATTATTGTAGAGTAGGGGGAGTTCTACGTTTTCTATAGCCGAAGTTCTTGCCAGCAGGTTGTAGGATTGAAATACAAAACCGAGTTTGGAATTGCGTAGCCCCGCCAGTTCATTTTTGGAGAGTCCGCTGACATTCACACCGTCGAGCAGGTAAGTGCCCATTGTGGGTTTTTCGAGGCAGCCCAGAATGTTCAGCAACGTTGTTTTTCCGGAACCGCTCGCACCCATAATCGTAATGAATTCGCCGGAATTAATCGTGAAGCTTACGTTGTCAAGAGCCTTCACTTTTTGGTTTCCCACCGTGAATTCCCGTTTTAGATTTTGTATTTCGACTATTGCACTCATTACTTGGCAGGTTTTGAAGCTTTCCTGTTGCCCATTTTCGGCATAAAGGGACTCGTCTTGGCTGGTGTTTTTGTTGATTTTTTATCCGAGCTGCTGAGATTCGTGATCACTTCCTCGCCCTCTTTCAATCCCCCCGTGATATTGACATTGATATCATCAGTCATGGTAGTAGTGATGGGTTTTTCAAACAACGTATCCCCCGACTTGATCCAGGCGTTCGCCGCGATGGCTTCAGGGTTTTTCGGTTTGGAATTTATTTTGGTTTTAGCGTGTATGATCACAAACTGTTTTAAAGCGGTGCTGTCCGGTTTGAATGCCAGTGCTTTAGCCGGAATCAGTAAGGCTTTGCTGTCTTCTTTTGTATAAATGCTGATGCTGGCGGTCATTCCGGGTTTGAGTTTCAGACTGGTATTGTCGACATTGATTAAGGTAGTATAGGTTACCACATTGGCATTGACCCTAGCATGCAATAAAATTTGCTGCACGCTGCCCTTAAAAATCTCATCAGGAAACGCATCGACAGTGAAGCTAACATTTTGCCCGGATTTCACATCGCCAATATCAGCTTCGTCTACCGCAGCGCGAACCTGCATTTTGGTCAGGTCTTTGGCGATGACAAACAACGTAGGCGCATTAAAACTCGAGGCAATGGTCTGCCCTTCACTTACCGCGCGGTTTAGGACCATGCCATCAATTGGGGAATAGATGTTGGTATACGAGAGGTTTTTAGTCGTAATCCTCAACTGTGCCCTTGCGTTATCCAGTGCCGCTTTGGCCACGTTATAGTTATTTTGGGCAAGCTGGTAATCGGCCTGGCTCACAACACCCAACGCAAACAATTTCCGCTGGCGTTCATAAGTGCTTTGCTGGAATTTGGAATTGCTTAACGCATTGGCAAGGTTTGCAACGGACTGTTCTTTTTGAGCTAATATTATCGATGGATCAATGGCAGCAATCAGTTGTCCCTTTTTGACCTGCGAATTAAAATCGGCATAAATTCTTTTAATAACCCCGGAAACTTGTGCGCCCACGGCAACAGTATCAACCGGCTGAATGGTTCCTGTTGCGGTAATACTTTTGGCAATATAACCATATTCGGCTTTGGCGACATCAAATGTTTCTACTGCCACTTTCTTATTGCGGAAGTAAAAATACGCTATCGCGGCGGCGGCCAACAAGGCAATCAAAATGACAATCCACTTTTTCATCGTAAAAATTTGTTACACATTGCAATTGGAATGGTCCCAGCCAAAATTCTTGCCGGTGTGGCTCCAATACAGTCAATCTGAAAATTGTATTATGTCGTTTCCCTGGCGGGAATAGCAACAGCTAATTTCTTTTGAATTTTTATCGCTTGCTTTTGCTCTTTTGCAAGTACTTTTTTGGGAATATGCTCCGTGGCAGTGTCAATTCTCTTGTTTATTTTACGGACGATCTTCTTTGCCGTATCGTTAATTCGTTTGACAATCTTTTTCCCGCCTGATTTTACCAAAGCGGCTTCATTAAGTGCCGTTGTCAACGCAGCGACCATTTTTTTCGATTTTGATTTCATAATCTGTGTCTGTGTTAAAATTATTAAGTCGTTACTTCGATCGAAGCCCAAAGTATCGGCGATACAAAGCTGCGATAACACTGGCCATTTTCAGGTGATTGGAAACCGTTGAAATAATGATGTGCAACACTTGGTGTGCCTTTTGTGATTGCTTCCGCAATAGGGTGATGCCTGTCACTACAGCTGCGGACGCGTGTCATTGGCTGACGGCGTTGCGAGCCATACCTTTGAAGAAATAGATCGTTTATCTTATGTCACTGTTAATACTAGTCAGGCACGGCCAATCGATCTATAACCTGGAAAACCGGTTCACGGGCAATTTGGATATTGGGCTTACCGCATTAGGTGAAGAGGAAGCCAGGCAGGCCGGAAAAAAACTGAAAGCTTTTCGTTTCGACATGGCTTACACCTCAATGCTGCTCCGGGCCCGGGAAAGTTTACGGATTATTCTCGAAATGATTGGCGAGACCGAAATTCCCGTTGTGGCCAATGCGGCGCTAAATGAACGGATGTACGGGAGCCTGCAGGGACTTGATAAAGGGGAGACCGCTGCAAAATACGGACCGGAACAAGTTGAAATATGGCGCAGGAGTTATGACACCGCCCCACCGGATGGGGAAAGTCTGGCAGCCACCTATGCCAGAACGGTTCCTTATTATAAGCTTGAAATCGAACCGCGACTGAGGCTGGAAGAAAACATACTAATCGTGGCACACGGGAACAGCCTAAGGGCATTGATGATGTATCTTGAAAACATCAGTCCGCAGGATATTTCAAAAGTGAACATCCCAACCGGCCAGCCAAGGGTTTACCGGATGGATGCAGATCTTAAGATTATAGACATAAAGTACTTATGAACACTATCCTGTTTAATTTTCGTCCAGGTCATTGTGGTCATCGCCGGCAATGCTGTAACCGTTATTTTCTTCGTCTTCATTACCGGCAAGTTCATTGGCATCATCGGATGATGAGCCGGGGATATCTAAATCGGCACCCGATTGATCCTGATTAAAATCCTTTTCATTCCACTGCGTATTGCTGATGCGGATATCCGGCTTATTTTGCGAGACATCTTCCGGGTCGATTTCCGATTCTTCGGCGAGTTTGTTAAAGGCATCTTCCGACGGTGGATAATGCAGATCAACGAGTTGTTTCTCTACGGTATGTTCATTTTTCATAATGGTGTTCTTATTTTTCATGAAGCGTATGTTTTAGCCCGGTGTAACTTGCGGGCATTATTTTTTTGATGATTTTCCTGTCCTGCATATTTTTCAATGGTTAACCTTGCCAGCAGGTAGCTTACAGTAGATTCAGCGCCCTGATTCAGATTGACACGGTCTTCTTCGAGGCCGTCATAGCAGCCGCCGGTACACGGGTTGTAAATGATCTGGTGCAAATGGTTGTTTCCGTGAAACCAGCTAAACGCTTTTTCCATTTGCTGTAAATACCCGTTGTTCCTGAAAGCCTCGTAGAAGCTGGCCAATGCCAAAATGGTGTACGCCACATCAATAGGCTGTTCCCCTCCAACGACTTCCATTTTGACATCGGCATTGTTGTGCAGCCAGCCTTTATTCGAGATCACTTTAATGCCGGTATCCGTAAATATCTTGGATAACAGGAAATCAAATGATGTTTTGGCGATTTCTTTATAAATCATTTCGCCTGTGGCTAAATAGGCGCAAAGCATCGCTTCGGGCAGGATGCTGTTTCCATACGTAAGGTAGCTTTCAAACCATTGCCAGTCGGCTTTTGATTCGTGCCGATACATTTGGACCAGCCGTGCTGCAAGCCGTTTTATCAATATCCTGTTTTCAAAGCTTCCGTCTTTTTTATTGCTGTAATAAATCCCTTTTATTACAAAGGCCATGGCCCTGGTTGAATGCATTGCAGTGACGATGCGCAAAGCGGACTGCAATGTCAGTTTTGCCTGCGCTATCATCGTTTCCGGAAACAATTCGCCCATCGAAATCAGGTAGCCCAGCGCCCAGATGGCCCTGCCGTTGGCATCTTCGAGGTTTTCGCTGTTTTGGTCGGTGAATTTTTTATCATCGTTTACATAGTTTAAAAACGTTCCGTCCTTTTGTTGACAAAAGCAAATGAAATGAAAATAGCGATCAATATACGCGATGTCTTCACGATCACCGGTAAGCTCGAAGTGCCGGCACATGGCCACTAACGCGCGGGCATTGTCGTCGAGCGTGTAACCACTTTCAATGTCGGGTTGATTGATTAACGAGAATTGTATCATTCCCAATGGTGTCGTAAGGGCTTTGAAATGGCTGAGGTTAATGGGCGGGTTTTTATAATTCAGGCTGAGTTTTTTACCGAGAAGCGACTCAAACAATAAGGCATGCAGGATGGCAGTGTTCTCCCATGCTGTTGGCGCCAGTTTATGAATACCACGTAAGGCCACTTCTTTGCACCACTCAGGGTTATCCAGCAATAAATTGACCTGTTTTTCCAGCGCTATCGAATTTCCAAAGCCTATAAAAATGCCGCCACCATCCTGCAATAGTTCCAGCGCATGGGGAATAGGGGTGGAGATCACGGGACAGCCGCAGCTAATCGCATAGGAAAAGGTACCGCTCACCGCCTGGTTTGGGTCGTTTGAGGTAAAAAGATAAATGTCGGTAAGCTGTAAGTATTCGAGTAATTCGTCAAGAGGCAGATAAGCGTTGATGAACTTTACATGTTGCTGCAGTCCCAGCAACATGACTTTGTGCTCCAGGCTGTTGCGGTATGCTTCGCCTTCTTCTTTAACAACAGAAGGGTGTGTTTTTCCAATGACCAGAAAAATCACGTCAGGATGCTGGTCTATGATGACCGGCATAGCGTCTAAAGTGGTTTCGATGGATTTCCCGGCACTCAGCAGCCCGAAGGTGGAGATGACTTTCCTTCCCGAAAGCCGGTGTTTTTTCTTAAGGACATCCTTATCGGTAAATTTTACCAGGTGTGTTCCATGAGGTATTACGGTAATCTTATCAGGCGCGATGCCATAATCCCGGGTCAACAATTTGTTTGAAGAGTGGGTCATGACGATAAAAGACCCGGTCGCAGCATCAATTTGTTGCACGTGGTGCTTCAGGACGGCATCCGGGTTTGGCAGGACGGTATGAAATACGACGATCACCGGCTTGTTGACAGATTCCAGAAAGTGGACAAAATCTGCTTCATTGGATTTAAACAAACCAAATTCGTGCTGGATCAACACCATTTTTATGTGCTGGCTTTTGTTGATGCTTTCGGCAAGTCGTGTATAAGAATCGGGGTTATCGGTTTCGAGGGTAAACGGTACTTCGGTGCCATAGGTATAGCGGTCAACTGTAGTTTCCAAAGCAGCGATGGTGATATGAAAGCTGTTTTGGAATTTATTGTTTAATGACGAAATCAGATCTTCAGAATAGGTTGCAATACCGCATTCCCTTGGGGGAAAAGTGGTGAGGAATAAAATCTCAGGTAACGGACTGTTTTCCTGCAATGGAAACCGATACTGGTTGTAGCCGTTGTTTCTAATGTTGCTATTCGGGTGTGTTTGTTGTATCATTTGTTGTTCTTATAAAGCAGTAATTCTGTTATTAAGCCTGAAAAGGAAACGGAAGCACAGGCTGTCCGTTCGTCCGCCGCGCCGTAATAGATGTATAAGGTATCATCGAAAACTACCGCACCGGTTGGAAAGCATACATTGTTGACTTCTCCTTTAAGCTCCCATGTCATCTCCGGCTGGAACAGCGGATAGGGCAGGCGCGCAATTTCGTGCTGTGGATTTTCGAGGTCGAGCAAAACCGCACAGGCCGAATAGACATATCCTTCGAGTCCGTCTTTGACGCCATGGTAAATATGCAGCCATCCCTGTGCTGTTTCGATAGGAGGGCAGCCACCACCGATGTAGCTGATCTCATGATCGAACCTCGAAGTGAGCACCACATGGTCGTTGAAATGGCTCAGGTAGTCCTCATAAAATGCCGCAGTAAGGTCTTCTAAATTTTCCACACCAACCACAATCTGAATTTCGGGCCTGATGCGGTGTAGGAAATAGAATTTACCGCCAATTTTCCTCGGAAAGAAAATGACATTTTTATCCCAAACCAGGGATTTCCCCGGATTTTTCTCCAGATCACTATTGTGTTGGTTGTAGCGGAAGTATTTCTCGTTGATGGGGCTTTCCTTCTCTGCCAGCTGGTCGAAGGCAGCAAAACTGATTTGGGGAACGATAATCCCTTTTTTTTCGAAATGATTCAGGTCTGTTGAAATGGCGAGACATCCCAGGGCATTGACGCCATCAAATCCGGTATAAGTGAGGTAATACAGGTTTTCGATTTTTACGATACGTGGATCTTCCATCCCGTGGCTTTCGTAGTCGAATTCCGGCACAAGCAGCGGTTCCGTATTGCGATGGTCGATCTGTAAAGGCCCTTTCAGCCTGCAATATCCAATACTGGAGTTGTTGCCCGTGCGGACGGCACGATAGAATAAATGGACAAAATCCCCTTCCCTTATCGCTGCAGGATTCAGAACGCCTTCATTTTCAAATGGCAATACCGTCTTTGCGATAATTACGCCTTCTTTTTTGACTTTTATCATTGTCGATCGGGGTTTCAAAATTATTTGTGGGGCATCCTATGCTGAATAAACCCATATGCTGTAGTTCCTTTATGGTGTAGCAATTGCTATTTATATCTTTGGATTTTTCCGGTATATTTTTTCCGCCGTTTTTCCGAAATTATTCATCAATAAGGCCGCCGTTAAGGCCGGGAGCACGATTACCGTAAGCAGTGTTTTCATGGCTGTATAGCAGTTAATAACAAACCGGGAAGCTTCATTCCTCCCGGTTTGTTTGATTTAATCTACAAACGAATAATCATATTCTACTACCAGATTGTTTTCGACATGCCACACGCCGGGGGTATTCCATGCGAGTCTTCCTGCCTGTTCTTTTTGGTAAAGTGAGGTAACATTGCCTGTTAAGGTAATTTTTGTACCTGAAGCCTTTACTGTGATGTCATCAGAATTAATAGACGAATGGCGGGCCAGGGCACGTTCCACTGCTTTTTCCTCTACGGCGTCGTGAACTTCAGCTTTAATCATGATGTTGCAGGTAACACCTTTTACGCCCATCAGGTAATTCACGGTACTTTTTGCGGCATCTCTCTGGTAGCCCCATGACAATTCGCCATCGAGTGTTACCCAGCCGTTCTCAACTTTTACTTTTACCTTGTCATTGGGTACGGTCCAACTGTCTTGTAATGCTTTGAGCACCTCGACGGCAATTTCATTGTCATTTTTTGAGAATCCATTCGGATATTCAATTTTGATGTTTTCCACCACGGCTTTTACACCGGTAACATTTTTTGCGGCATTTTCAGCCTCGGTCTTTTTGAAATAGCCGTCAACGGAACCCGATAGCGTAATCACGCCGTCCTTTGCCGTCACGCCAATTTCGGCGGCATGCAAAAGGGGTTCAAATTTAAGGGCTTGCTGGACGTCTCTCTGTAAATCTTCATTTGTTTTCATTGTGGATTGTTTAAACTCCAGCTATCGGCGACTTACGCTAAGGAACCTGATGCTAAAAGTGTAGCAAAGATGCTGTTGTCATTTGTTTATAACAATGATGCGTCCACTTTGGTAGCGTGATATAAAACACTCGTAAGATGTTGTTATCCGGGACACGGGGCTTGTCTGTCATTTTAGTTAGTATTGCTATAAGAACATTATTTAACAGCCACAGTTTTTCGTTCCGTAGCTACATGCAATGCTTTAAATTCATAACATATGCCATGAATTACATAATCGTTCAAGTGAAAACAACAATTACATTTACGCGAATCGCAGACGCTTGTGGCATCGGATTTTCGGCCGAAATTATCGCAGCACGCCAGACTATCCTGATGTATGTCAGAGCAATTTACCAGTAAGTAACCGACGGAACAATGTTAACATTTGAGCAATATGGATAAAATACTGGTAATCGAAGACAGTGAAGGAATCAGGGAGAATATCATAGAAATACTCGAACTGGCCGGTTACGACGTGATGTTTGCCGTCAATGGAACCCAAGGCGTGACCATGGCAAATAAAGCGATACCAGACCTGATTTTGTGCGATATCATGATGCCGGAGTTGGATGGATATGGCGTATTGCACCTGCTTAATAAAAACCCGGAGACCACGAATATTCCGTTTATTTTTATCACCGCAAAATCTGACCGTGGTGACTTGCGTAAGGGCATGGAAATGGGCGCCGACGACTATATTACCAAACCCTTTGGCAGGCTCGAATTGCTGA
>NZ_NKJE01000056.1 GCF_002256285.1 Flavobacterium sp. BFFFF1
CGTCCCCACGCCTGAAGTTCTCCAGGCCATGGTAAGGCGCTCTGCGGTTGGGCTTTTTACTTCGCGCTCTGTGATCGCAGTCATGGGCTGTTCAGACACCATTTTCTTCATCGGCAATTCTTTGTATTGGAAAGTGCCGAAATATTTGTCCACCATTTGGATGGTTTTATCGAAATTGAGGTCGCCTACCAATACGACTGCCATGTTGTTTGGCACGTAATAGGTATTGAAATAATTGTGGATGGCGACCATCGACGGATTTTTCAAGTGTTCGGATTTCCCGATCGTGGTTTGCTGCCCATAAGGTGTCAATGGGAACAGCGCGTCCATCAGTGCATAATTGACCAGGCGGCCATCATTGTCCTGCGCGCGGTTGAACTCCTCGTACACGGCTTCTAATTCGGTGTGGAATAAGCGCAGCACCAATTCCGAGAAACGCTCTTTTTCAATCACCATCCATTTTTCCAGTTCGTTGGCCGGAATATTGTTTTTGTATACGGTTTCGTTGAGCCAGGTGTGGGCGTTGGTTCCTTTGGCGCCCAGTGACGAAATCAGTTTATCATATTCGTTGGCAACAGATAGTTTGGAAGCTTCCAGGGATACCTGGTCGATTTGTTTGTAGATGGCTGCTTTTTTTTCAGGATCGGTTTCTGCTTTGTGTTTTTCATACAGATCGGAAATCTGTGCAATCAGCACCTTTTCCTTTTCCCAGTCCTGTGTCCCGATTTTGCTGGTTCCCTTGAAGACCATGTGTTCAAGGTAGTGGGCGAGCCCTGTATTGTCGGAAGGGTCGTTATTTGATCCTGTCCTGACTGGAATGTAGGTTTGTATTCTCGGCTCGTCGGTGTTTTGGGCGAGGTATACCTTTAATCCGTTTTTCAGGGTGTACACGCGCACGCCGGTTTTGTCGTTTTTCACTACTTCATAAGAATACCCATTCGCATCTTTTTTAGTTTCGGTGGTGAAGGATTGTGCGCTGGCTGCCGTAACCGATACGAACAGTAAGCCGCGTAGCATTGTTTTGATCATAATTTTTCTGGTTTGATATCAAAAATAGGGAAAAGATGGAATGTTTTGAAATACAAATGTTAAACCTTTCCTGTAGTGTATAAAAAAACCCGCTCTTTTGAACGGGTTTCTCTATAAGTAAGCTAAACAATTATTAGACGTTATTTTACTTTTTTAAGTATTGCTTTGAAAGCTTCAGGGTGGTTCATTGCTAAATCGGCAAGAACTTTACGGTTCAATTCGATTCCATTTGCTTTTACTTTACCCATGAACTGAGAATAGGACATTCCCTCAAGACGTGCACCAGCGTTGATACGCATAATCCACAGCGCGCGGAAATTTCTTTTTTTCTGCTTTCTGTCACGGTAAGCGTAGCTCATCGCTTTCTCTACCGCATTTTTAGCAACTGTCCAAACGTTTTTACGTCTGCCAAAGAAACCTTTGGCTTGCTTCATAATCTTTTTTCTTCGTGCTCTTTTAGCAACTGAATTTACTGATCTTGGCATAATTTTCTTTTTTTTTTGTAGCAGGCGTCCCGAATTAAATCAAGGGAACTTAAGGCCGTACTCCAGGGTTATTAATGATTTTTAACCGAGAGGTCTTTTGTCAAAAGTCTAAAGTCATAAGTCGAAAGTACTGGACTTTCCCCTTTTGACTTTCGTCTTTCGACTGATTAGATAATCCTCAATTGTTGTTTGATGCTTCTTTCATCCGTCTTGTGAACAAGCGTAGAGTGTGTTAAAGCCAATTTACGTTTTTTCGACTTTTTAGTCAGGATGTGGCTTTTGAAAGCGTGTTTCCTTTTGATCTTACCAGAGCCAGTCACTTTAAAGCGTTTCTTGGCACTGGATTTTGTTTTCATTTTAGGCATAATTCCTAAGGATATTTAGATTTAACTTACTTACTTTTTAGATACGCCCCGCAGCATGATATTCAATGCCGGTTTAACGTGATACTGCTGATGTGGCTATTTGCTTTTCTTTTTCGGCGCGATAAACATGATCATCCTTTTTCCTTCAAGTACGGGCAGTGCTTCCACTTTTCCGTATTCTTCGAGATCCTGGGCGAGCCTTAGTAAAAGGATTTGTCCCTGGTCTTTGTAGATGATGGATCGCCCTTTAAAGAACACGAAAGCTTTTAACTTCGAACCTTCTTTCAGGAACTTTTCAGCGTTTTTCTTTTTGAACTCGTAATCATGCTCGTCTGTCTGCGGTCCGAAACGGATCTCTTTGATGACGACCTGAGTAGATTTAGCCTTAAGCACTTTTTCGCGTTTCTTTTGCTCATAAATGAATTTTTTATAATCCATTATTTTACAGACAGGCGGCTCGGCATTTGGTGAAATTTCCACCAGGTCGAGTTCCTGTTCGTCTGCCATTCGAAGCGCGTCGGAAATTTTATACACTCCCGGTTCAATATTTTCACCCACCAGCCTGACTTCCGGTGTACGGATCAGGTTATTGATTCTGTGGGCGTCTTTTTTTTCTACTCGGGGTTGGTAACCCCTGTTGTTTCTGATTGCTATGGCTCTAAATTTTTAGTTAAACGTTGAATGTTTTTAATGTCTTGTCTATTTCTTCCTGCACCATCGCAGCAAATTGAGCGATTGTAACAGTGGTATTTCCTTTTCCTTCCTGACCGTGACGGCGTACTGAAATGGTGCCGTTTTTCTCTTCTTCCTCGCCAACAATCAGCATAAACGGGTACTTTTGCGTTTCTGCATCCCTGATTTTCCTGCCAATCGTCTCGTTTCTGTTGTCAATTAGGGCGCGAATTTCGTCATTTTCCAGCAATTCTAAAACTTTTTTCGCATAATTTTCATATTTCTCGCTCAAAGACAATATTATAGCCTGTTCAGGCATCAGCCAAAGCGGAAAATTTCCTGCGGTATGTTCCAGTAATATGGCAATAAACCGTTCCATCGATCCAAAAGGCGCACGGTGGATCATCACCGGGCGGTGCAATTTATCATCCGCACCTTTATACGTAAGCTCAAAACGTTCCGGTAGATTGTAATCCACCTGGATGGTTCCCAATTGCCATTGTCTTCCCAAAGCGTCTTTGACCATAAAATCCAGTTTTGGGCCATAGAACGCCGCTTCGCCGTATTCCACAACGGTATTTAGGTTTTTATCACGTGCCGCGCTGATGATCGCGTTCTCCGCTTTTTCCCAGTTTTCATCCGATCCGATATATTTGTCGCGGTTTTCCTGGTCACGCAAAGAGATTTGCGCGGTGAAGTTTTCAAAACCTAACGAACCAAATACATATAATACCAGATCGATTACTTTTTTGAACTCTTCATCCAACTGGTCTGGTGTACAAAAGATATGCGCGTCATCCTGAGTAAACCCGCGAACGCGGGTCAGTCCATGCAATTCTCCTGATTGTTCGTAACGGTACACCGTTCCAAATTCAGCATAACGTTTTGGAAGGTCTTTATAAGACCAGGGTTTGTTGTTGTATATCTCGCAATGGTGTGGGCAGTTCATCGGTTTCAGCAGGAATTCCTCGCCTTCCGCCGGCGTGTGGATCGGCTGGAAGCTATCGGCGCCATATTTTGCGTAATGCCCCGAGGTGACATACAATTCCTTTTGCCCGATGTGAGGCGTAACCACCTGCTCATAGCCGGCCTTTTTCTGTGCTTTTTTCAGGAATTGCTCCAGGCGGTCGCGCAATGCAGCACCTTTCGGGAGCCATAATGGCAAGCCTTGTCCCACCCTTTGTGAAAACGCAAACAATTCGAGTTCTTTTCCTAATTTGCGGTGATCTCGTCTTTTCGCTTCCTCTAAAAGTTCAAGGTAATCGGTAAGGTCCTTTTGTTTAGGGAACGAAACCCCGTAAACACGTGTCAGCTGCTTGTTTTTTTCATCACCGCGCCAGTAAGCTCCGGCAACGCTCATGATTTTCATCGCTTTGATGATTCCGGTATTCGGAATGTGTCCACCGCGGCATAGATCCGTAAACGTGGCATGGTCGCAAAACGTAATTGTGCCATCTTCCAGGTTCTCAATCAATTCAATCTTGTACGGATTGTTTTCGTTTCTGTAAAATGCCAGCGCATCGGCCTTTGAAGCCGAACGCATTTTGAATTCATGCTTCTCACGGGCAATTTCGAGTACACGGTCCTCAATCTTCTTGAAATCCGCATCAGTAATGCTTTTATCGCCAAAATCCACATCATAATAGAACCCTTTCTCAATCGCAGGCCCAATCGTTAGTTTGATTCCCGGATACAATTCCTGTAAAGCCTGCGCGAGGACATGCGAAGTCGAGTGCCAGAAGGCTTTTTTGCCTTCCGCATCGTTCCATGTGTATAAAATAAGGTTACCGTCCGTCGTCAGTTGCGTTTCCGTTTCAACCGTTGTACCATTAAAGGAAGCCGAAATCACGTTTCTGGCCAGCCCTTCGCTAATGCTTTTGGCAACTTCCATTGGCGTCGCGCCGGAAGCAAACTCTTTCACCGAACCGTCGGGTAGTGTAATCTTGATCATTGTTTAAAAATTTGAACGGCAAATATAGAAGTTTCGCAAATCATCGCCAAAAGAAATCCCTATTACTATATAGTATTGTTTTGGGCGTACCCGCGTTGCGGAAATCAGCGAACGCATGTCTGGATTTTTGCTGCAACGCGGTCGGGCTCTTCGCTGTATCTTTTTTGGATGCGGCTTCGCTTTGCTCCGCGCCCATCCCAAAAAAGGATGCCGCTGTGATCCCTAACGCCGATGGGACCCAATGTTCGGTAAGT
>NZ_NKJE01000022.1 GCF_002256285.1 Flavobacterium sp. BFFFF1
TTTCTTCGTGCTTTAGTGAGTGAAGGTATTTAAATGTGCCATAAGTCACACCCAGAATTACCAGCGCACTCAGTATAAAAATAAATTTTTTGTTGGTTTTTTTCTTCTCCATGGTATTGTTAGTTAAGGTTGAAGGATTGTGTTAATTGGCCGGTAGCGTCAAGCAGTTCGTAATATTTAAGCACCATATTCGCTTTGGCATAAGCCTGGTTTATTTTGGCAGAAAGGTCTTCGACATCGGCTTCCAACAGGTCGTTGGTATCAGACAGACCATTGTCGTACTTGTCTTTTACAATCCTGAAATTTTCATCAGCCTGGTTTACCGCTTCCGAATACACTTTGTCCTGTTTTACGGAAAGTTCGTAGTTTTCGCGCGCTTCGGTGATTTCCGATTTAATGCGATCCGTGAGGATGGACTGCTCCAGTTTCACTTCTTCCGCACGGCTTTTGGCGGCTTTGACGTCTTTGTTGTTTTTAAAGATAGAACTTAAGTTATAAGATAACCCAATTCCAACGTTCATCGCATTTTCCACGCGTACGACGTTCTGAAGGTCAATAAATGCGTAGCCGCCAACGAGCGAAAGGGAAGGGTAGTAGTTGCTTTTTGCTACCTTGATATTGGCTTCTGTAGCCTTTTGGGTATAGCTAAGTGCTTCGAGGTCCTTGCGGTTTGACAGTTCTTCAGCTTCTGGTTTCACGGATTTAGAGAACAGGTCCTGAGCAATGTTATCAGGCGTTACTTCAACCATGGTTTCAGGAGAAAGTTTTAGTAAGGTTACCAGGTTGTAATTGATTAACCTGACATTCTTTTCGGCTTCGTCGAGCGACAGCTGGATTTTTGATTCCTGCAATTGGGCTTTTAAAAGGTCATTGCGGGCGATAATACCATTTTTTTCCATTGCCGTAAAATCGGTAACACGCTGTTGGCTGCTTTTAAGGCTTTCTTTGAGCAATTCAACAGACTTTTGCGCTTTGTAAAGTGCCGCGTAGTAACTTACCACTCGCATTGCCGTTTCTTCTTTAGTATACGCTGCATTGGCTTTTTCAGCCTGGTACAAATTTTCCGAAGCAGCGATGGAGTGCCTTAATTTAAAGCCCGAAAAGATGGGCATGTTAATATTGGCCTGCGCCAGGATTAACTGATTCACTTTTGGGGAAGAAGCAGGCTCGGCGTTGGGGTCTGTGGCGGCCTCGTTGCTGGATTTAAGCTTTATATCGGCATTGGTAAGCCGAAGGTATTGCCCTGAAAGTTTGAAATCAGGATAGCGATTGTTTTTAGTGACGTCAACCTGGTACGCTTTTGTCGATGCTTTTGCGTCCGCAAGTAGGGATTCATCCGTTTTTGACAATGCGATTTTCACCGCATCCTGAAGTGAAAGATTTGTTTTCTGTTGTGCCTGAAGCGAAATCGACCCTAAAACAAATGGCCCTGCAAGCAATAAATTCCTAATTCTCATGTGTCAGTAAGGCTTTGATGGTTTGTTTAATGTGTGCTGAAAGTTCGTTTTTTATATAATTATTGACCGCCTCATCTGTGCGGAGGTCAAGAATCTCCTCGTAAAGCGGCCTATTCATATGGAAATGAAAAAAAGTGCCCATAACCGTAGGAGGAATCAGGTAAATATTGATGTCTTTTCGAAAAACACCTTCTTCCTGACCCTGGGTGATAATTTCGCGCAGTGAGTCGACATTCCTTCTTTTGACCTCAGTAAATGATTTAATATTGATCGCCCGCTTTTTGTTGGACAGTTCAAAATGCATGATTTGGTAAATGCAGCGGTTTTTCTGGATGCGGGTGAGGTAAAGGTCGATGAGTTTCTCCAGTTTATCCATCGGGGCAAGGTCCTCTCTAAGCAGGTTTTCGAGTTGGATCTTGAGGTCAGCGGTACGCGAAATAATCAATGCTTCGAGCATCCTTTCTTTCGATCCAAAGTAATACGATACCATCGCAATATTGATTTTGGCCTCTTTTGCAATGTTGCGGATCGATGTTCCGTCAAACCCTTTCTCAGCAAAAAGCTGCTCAGCGACGTGAAGTATACGGATTTGTTTTTCGTTAAAATCTATAGTCATTTTCAAATGCTAAATTTCGGGTACAAATTTAAACAAACGTTTAAGTTAAACAAACGTTTAAAATATTTTTAACGGTTATTTAACAATGGAATTGCATGTGAAATAATGGGGTTACAAACGTAAATTGTGTGCTGTAATTCGTATAGATTAAATCTATTACAAATATTTAATAGTTTGTTATCCAAATAGATAAATTATTTTACCTAAACTGTATTTACGGTTGTGTTAAGAATCAACCCAGTTTTTCAAAAGCAATTTTCCGTGTGGTGTGAGGATGCTTTCAGGATGAAACTGAACGGCTTTTACATCGTAAGTTCGGTGGCGGAGTGACATGATTTCGCCATCAATATCCACCGACGTCACTTCAAGATCAACAGGAAGGTTTCTGTTTACGGTCCAGGAATGGTATCGTCCTACGGCTATTTCAGGTGGCATATCTTTGAATAACATTTCGTCTGCGACAATAACTTTGATTGTTGATGCGACGCCGTGATGTACTTTTTTGAGGTTTACCAAGGATCCGCCGAAAACCTCTGCGATGGCTTGCTGGCCGAGACAAATGCCAAGGATACTTTTAGTACTTGCATATCTGCGGATAACTTCAAGTAACTGGCCTGCCTCTGACGGAATGCCTGGTCCCGGTGAAAGCAGGACTTTGTCAAAACGTTCCACATCGTCAAGGTCGAATGCATTGTTGCGCCAAATGGTGACGGAAGCGCCAAGATCCTCAAGGTAGTGGCTGAGGTTGAATGTGAAGCTGTCGTAGTTGTCGATGATAAGTACTTGTTTCATTTCGCAAAGGTAAAAACAATGTTTGAAGTGTGGGCCATGTTGCGTGAGGGATCGAAGCGAAGTGCCGTGCACTGCGTAGAGCCCGACGGCGGCTTGATGGATCGAACAAGCAGGACGCAACTGAAAAAGCAGCCGTCACGCCCAAAAAAAGAAAACCCCGACACGAATGCCGGGGTTTCATTAGTTATTGCTTTGCTGGAATTAGAATACCAACGAAACCGTCACGTCAAAATCGTCGTTGATTACTTTATCGCCAAGTCCGTCGAAG
This sequence comes from Flavobacterium sp. BFFFF1, assembly GCF_002256285.1. Lineage (GTDB taxonomy): Bacteria > Bacteroidota > Bacteroidia > Flavobacteriales > Flavobacteriaceae > Flavobacterium. Next base: position 3,134 of record NZ_NKJE01000022.1, read on the forward strand.
AAACTTCCTGAACCGTACTTGATATCGTATTTCGTCCTGTCGATCTTGAAAGAAGTTGTGGCTTTGTTTCCAGCGACTGCAAGATCAAACGTTACCGGTTTTGTGATGCCTTTAATGGTTAAGTCGGCAACAACGGTATAGGTGTTGTTTGCTTTAGCAGTAATCGTTTTGAAGGCCAATGATGCTGTAGCAAATTTTGCTGTTCCAAAAAAGTCATCCGCTTTCAGGTGACCTTCAAGTTTTTCTTTACCTTCACCTGCTTTAAGGTCTGTTACCGCGATAGATGTCATGTCAACATTAAAAGCGCCACCTGTTAGTTTGTTGCTTTTGAAAACCAATGAGCCATCTTTCAGGTTTACGGTTCCGGAGTGTTGCCCGGTTACTTTTTTACCCACCCATGTGATGGTACTTTTCTTAACATCTACCTTTTTTGTTTGTGCGTTTGCTGTTGCGCCTAAGGCGATAAAAAGGGCGATAGCGATTGTTTTTAAATTCTTCATTGTAATTAAAATTAGTTATTGTTTAAAAATTGATTAAGATCCTGATTTTGTTTCCCGACTGAAAGTCCTGAATTTTTCCAACAGCGCGTTGAGTTGTTCCATTTCCTCCGGGCTCATGTTGATTGCGAAGTTCCTTTCATGATCCTGGACTTTTGGATCCAGTGCTTCCAGAAGCGCAAGCCCTTTTTCGGTGATGGCTACTTCCATCTTGCGCCTGTTGTTGGGACAGATTTCACGCGTTACGAGGTTTTTCAGCAGCAATTTGTCGACAAGGCGCGTTGTGTTGCTCGTTTTTGCCAGCATTCGCTCCTGTATCAGGAACATGTTTGCCGGTAATCCCTGCTGACCCCGAAGGATGCGCAACACATTAAATTGTTCTGAAGAGATGTCGAAGGGTTTCAACACTTCGTTGAATTTCTCGGCAATGACATTGTTGGCATATAAAATATTCAATACCACCTTCTTTTCGATGGGGAGTACTGCGTTTGATTTTATAATCTCCTCTATTGTCATTAGTAACTGTGATATTTGTAGGTACAAATGTATGGGATTATTTTTTATTTGTATATACAAATGTTTATTAAATTTTTGTTAAATCGATTAGGCATCAGTAAAGAATGGGTATTTTTATAATCCTAAAAAAACAAAATGACGCGTCTCCTTCTATTTTTTCTTATCATTACCGGGTTTGAATTTTCTTCGGGAGACGCACGGCAGTTGGAGGGAGCGCCGCAACCCCTCAGGATTTACCGTGCTGAGGGAATTATAGTAAAAGCGTATGATTTCAAGTCGCTTCAGTATTTCCTGAGCAAAAAAACAGACACTACGTATGTGGTCAACTTTTGGGCAACCTGGTGTGCGCCATGTGTAGCGGAGCTCAGGCATTTTGAAAAGCTGCAGCTTGATAACAAAGCCAGGAAAGTGAAAGTACTGCTCGTAAGCCTCGATATGAAAAAACAGGTGGAAACGAAACTCATTCCGTTCATAGCAAAAAAAGGTTTGGCGTCCGAGGTGGTTTTTCTCGATGATCCGAATGCGAATGAATGGATTGGGAAGGTAAGCAAGGACTGGAGTGGTGCCATCCCTGCGACATTAATTTACAATAAGGACGAGCGAAAATTTTTTGAGCGGAGTTTCAGCTATGCATCACTGGAAAACGAATTGAAACAATTTAAATATTAATATGATGAGCAAATTCACTATGATCGCGTTGGCGATTATCCTCACAGGAGCCAGCGCTTTTACTGCAAGGACCACAATAGGCGGGTATCAGGTTGGGGACTATGCAACGGATTTCAGCCTAAAGAATGTTGACGGTAAAATGGTCTCGTTAAAGGATTTTAAGTCGGCGAAAGGATTTATAGTAATATTTACCTGCAACCACTGCCCATATGCCCAAGCCTACGAAGACCGGATTGTGGCGTTGCATAACAAGTATGCTTCAAAAGGGTATCCGGTAGTTGCAATCAATCCAAATAATCCTGAGAAACAGAAGGACGACAGTTTTGCGCTGATGCAGGTTCGGGCAAAGGAAAAAGGCTTTACTTTTCCCTATTTAATCGACGAAGGCCAGAAAATTTATCCCCAGTACGGTGCTACAAAAACACCTCACGTCTACCTGCTGCAAAAAACATCGAAAGGTTTGGCGGTAAAATATATCGGTGCTATCGATGATAATTATGAAGATGAGACTGCCGTCAAAGCGAAGTATGTTGAGAATGCCGTGGACGCGCTTTTAAACAACGTTGAAATTAATGTGAAGGAAACGAAAGCAATTGGTTGCTCGATCAAAGTATAAATCCATTTCTTTTGTAATTTTGCAAAAAAACAATAAAATGAACTTATCGCAACACGATTGGGCTACACAGCTTGAAGCGGACGAGAATGCTGTCATTCTTGACGTGCGCACCGCAGACGAATGCAATGACGGAATCATTCCAAATGCTGTAATGATTGACATTTACAAAGGGCAGGGTTTTATATACGAACTGGAGTCCCTCGACAAATCAAAAAACTATTATGTTTATTGTAAAGCCGGAGGCAGAAGCGGCCAGGCTTGTGATATTATGGGGCAGTTGGGATTCGAAAATACCTACAACCTGCTGGGCGGATTTATGCAATGGGAAGGCAAAACTGAAATCCCGTAATTTCTTTAATAACAAATATTTAAATTATTTTTTGATTGCGTCAAAAATTTGTTAAATTCGCGTCTTGTAGACATTTTTCTACAAATTTGAAAAACAAACACACAACGCAATGAAAAAAAATGTGGGTAATTCTGATATTCTAGTCAGGTTTATATTAGGCGCAGTATTGATGATCCTATCTTTTACAGATGTAAGCCCAGATCAATTGTTAGACAATATCTTTTTGATTGCGGGGATTTACCTGGTCATTTCGGGATTGTTGAGGTTTTGCGTCATTTATTTTTTTCTGGGCCTGAGTACTGCAGGAAAGAGTAAACCAAAAATGTATTAATACCGCCGTCAAGGCGGTTTTTTTTTTGAATTGCTTTTTGGCAGCATTTACGATAAGGTAATTTTCGAAAAAAATCAAAGTATATTCTGACGGTTAATGCGATAATATTGCAGTTTTTTTAACGACTGTTTATAGTCCATAGTATGGCTTAAATTGTAAATTTCCAACATTGCTATAACGTTGAAAATTATACTTCCGGAACCATGTCTGACCGTATTCGTGAAAAACTCCAAATCCTTGCCGATGCTGCCAAGTATGACGTGTCGTGCTCTTCAAGCGGCAGCAATCGCAAAAACACCGATAAAGGCTTGGGCGATGCCAGCAGTTCTGGGATTTGTCATACCTACACTGAAGATGGACGCTGCGTGTCGCTGCTGAAAATCCTACTCACCAACCACTGCATTTTTGACTGCGCCTTTTGCGTGTCGAGAAAAAGCAACGACATTAAACGTGCTGCATTCACCGTTGCCGAAGTTGTCGAGCTTACCATGAGTTTTTACCGCCGAAATTATATAGAGGGATTGTTCCTGAGCTCCGGAATTTTTAAAAATGCAGATTATACCATGGAGCGCCTGGTACGCATTGCAAAAAGGTTGCGGCTCGAACATCGGTTTAATGGTTATATCCATTTAAAAACCATTCCGGGTGCGAGCGAGGAACTGCTCACTGAAGCGGGCCTTTACGCCGATCGCATGAGTATCAATCTTGAAATGCCTACAGAGTCAGGCCTTAAGTTATTGGCTCCGGACAAGTCACACGACGATGTGAAAAAACCGCTCGGCTTCATACAGCAAAGTATCATCGCGTTAAAAGACGAGAAAAAACTGATCAACAGCACCCCTAAGTTTGTCCCCGCTGGTCAAAGTACACAAATGGTCATAGGCGCTACGCCTGAAACCGATATGGAAATCATGTATAGCGCAAACGAATACTATAAAAATTACGACCTTAAAAGAGTATATTACTCCGGTTACATTCCCATTAGTTACGATACACGCATGCCAATCATTGGCAGTCAGCCACCATTGCTTCGCGAAAACAGATTGTATCAAACCGATTGGTTGATGCGCTTTTACGGTTTTGAGGTACAGGAGCTTCTGAATCCCGAAAACCCACACCTTGATATCGACATGGATCCGAAATTAAGCTGGGCCTTGCGAAACATGGAACATTTTCCTATTGATGTTAATACCGCCGATTATGGGATGATTCTTCGTGTTCCCGGCATCGGTGTAGGATCGGCAAAGAAAATCGTAACAGCGCGTAAATTCGGACGCTTGCGGTCAGACCAACTCAAACAAATGGGAATTGCCTTCAACAGGGCGAAATATTTTATCCGCTGTGCCGATAGTATCTTCCAGCTCAATACGCCCGATTCGTTTAAGGTAAAGCAAATGATCCTTTCCGAGAGTTCGAGCAAATACCTAAAGGTACCCCAAAACCAGCTGACATTATTCTAATGACAATTTTTCTCTTTGACGGCAGTTTCGAGGGCTTGCTCAGCGCAGTATTCGAATATTACGAAACAAAACCGGGTACCGTACAACTGGTTTGCAGCCAACATTATCAACCCGGAATTATTGATATTCCGGTCGACATTGTCAGTGACAGGAAGAAAGCGGATCGGGTTTGGCAGGGATTGCGGAAAAAAATAAGCGCCGACTGGGTGTCAAGATTTTACAAATCTTACTTCGCGGAAACACCGGAAGTATTTCAGCACCTTTTTGATTTCTGCATTTACATTTTCGATCATCCAAAGGGCGCTGAACAGAATTATGGTAATCCATCTGTAATAGCCATTTCTAAGACAGACCGCAGTGTAAACCGGGAAAAGCACCGCATGAAAGCGTTTATCCGTTTTCAGGAAACGACAGACGGCATTTTTTACGCGCCGATTGAGCCTGATTTTAACGTGTTGCCGCTGATTGCCACATTTTTTAAAAACCGATATGCAGACCAGCAATGGATTATCTACGATTTAAAAAGAAATTATGGCTTATTTTATGATTTGGAGGACGTAAAGGAAATCAGGATGGAATATAAGCCCATCCTTAATACACAGTCTGCATCCGAATTGCTTCACGGAAAAGAAAATCTCTACAGTGTGCTGTGGCAGGATTATTTTAAAAGCACAAACATTCCCGCCCGGAAAAATATGAAACTGCACTTGCAGCATGTGCCCAAGCGCTATTGGAAATACCTGACAGAAAAGCAATAAGCTGTAGGTTTTCTAAGAGAAATTCAGGATTCATTTCCAAATTGAATAAGCCCTTTGATTTTTCATTTTTTTTTGTATTTTTAGCCTACCAAAATAATACGCAATTTCCGTGAACGCCGATAAATCCCCTAATCAGCAACGGAAAAACTACAATCATAATTAAATGACGTTTGATTAACGACGGTTCGCCGCGTTTTTCCCGCCTATGCTTAATGAATAGCGCAGGTTTAAGACAGGAGGTTTTGGGACTCCTTTTATTATGATATTAATTGTAGACGATAAGCGGGAAAATATTATTCCGCTAAAAAAAATACTCGAACTTCACCAGCTCGATTCGGACTCAGCAGAATCAGGCGAAGAGGCATTAAAAATGATTCTTAAAAGGAATTACTGCCTCATTATTATGGACGTACAAATGCCGGGCATGGATGGTTTTGAAGTCGTCGAGATACTGTCAGGGAGCAACCGTACCAAAGATATTCCAGTCATTTTCCTTTCTGCCATCAACAAAGAGAAAAAATATATTTTTAAAGGGTACCAGACCGGTGCCGTAGATTATATTACGAAGCCTGTTGATCCGGATCTGCTGATACTCAAGGTCAAGGCTTTTCTTAAACTGCACCAACAGCAACAAGAACTAAAAGATGTTCGCGACCTGCTGTCTAAGGAAATAGAAATTCGAAAACAGGCCCAGGAAAACCTCGAAGAAAAAGTTTTTGAAAGGACCAGGGAACTCGTCACAAAAAATGAGGAGCTCGAATTCCGAAACCATGAATTGCAGCAGTTTGCGTGGGTCGTATCACACGATTTAAAAGAGCCTATCCGAAAGATTGAAATTTTTGTGAAGCTGATCAGGGATCGTTACCTCGTGTCGGGCGATGCCAAAGCGACCGAAACTATTGAACGGACACTTGCTTCTTCGGCAAGAATGACCAAATTGATTGAAGATCTGCTCGACTATTCCAGGCTTTCATCCCCCGCAACTCCTGAGAAAACGGATCTAAACGAAATCATCGGGGAAGTACTTGCCGATCTGGAATATCTTATTGACCAAAAACAAGGCGAAATCATCATCACTACAGACCTCCCGATCATCGAAGGGATTCCGAGCCAGTTGCGCCAGATCATGCAAAATCTAATTGGAAATTCCTTAAAATTCAGCAAGGAAGAGATACCGCCAATAGTTACAATCACCGCAGAACGGATTGCCGAAAAGGATTTTTCTGCGCCTGTTTCTGAAAATGGTGATTTTTATAGGATTACTGTGAGCGATAACGGAATCGGCTTTGATGAGACCTACGTAGACAAGATTTTTACGATTTTTCAAAGGCTGCACCATCGCGATGCTTATGAAGGAACCGGTATCGGCCTGGCAATCGCCAAAAAAATAATCGAAAAACACAACGGACTTATTACCGCTAAAAGTAAGGAAGGTGAAGGCGCCGAGTTTATTATTATCTTTCCAAAATAGTGAATATGCAGAATAATTTTAAAAGGAATTTGGTAGTCAGCTCTACTGTGTCCATGCTGATTTTAATTATTAGTTCGACCGCTTCCTATCTTAGTATCCAAAGTCTCCTGGAAAGCAATAACTGGGTGAATCATACCCAGGAAGTGATATACAACCTTAACCAATGCAGCGCGGAAATGTCGGACGCACAAACCGGTGTCCGCGGATTCTTAATTACCGGAAAAACCGTTTTTCTGGATCGTTATTCAGATTCAGAATCAAAAACCGATGGTTACTTGGAGAAAATCCAGGCACTTACCGCTGACAATAAGGAGCAACAGCTCAGCCTAAGCGACTTGAAACCGATTAAAAATACATTTTACACTTATCTCGAATTGCGGGTTGCCTCCAAAACCAACGGGCTGCCGGTTAAACCAGATGAATTGGATACCGGCAAAAAGCTGATGGACGAAATTCGTGCCATATTTAAAAGAATGGAGGCGCGTGAAAACCAGCTTCTGAAGGAAAGGACCGGAAATTCAGAGAAATATGGCGCGTACAGTTCGCTGTTGATAGTTTTCGCAGCATTGATTGCCGTTGTAATCAGTATCGTATTCTTCATAAGAATTATCAGGGACTACAATGACCGGGTAAAACTACAGCGGGAACTTGAGCAAAACGAATATGAAACGGCAGAACGGATCCGTGTGATCAGCAACATTGCAGAACAGATTTCGTCAGGCAATTACAACATCCGTGTTAATGATACCGAAAGCGATGCGCTGGGCAGTGTAGCAATTTCATTAAACAATATGGCTGCGTCTTTAAATACGTCTTTCAACCTGTTGTCTGATAGAGAATGGATGCAAACTGGGATTGCGGAGCTGAATAATGTGATGCTCGGCGAAAAGAACCTCGAAGAACTGGCAAAAGAAGTTGTCGAATTCATTTCGGTGTATACCGGAAGCAGCGCAGGCGTTTTCTACCTCATTGAAGGAGAGGTACTTTACATTGCCGCCAGTTACAGCTATATTCCATCGGGTGATCGGACACATTTGAAGATCGGAGAGGGGCTTTCAGGACAGGCAGCAGCTTCAGGTCGCCTGCTGGAACTTAAGTCACTGGAGCCGGACAATATCAAAATTTCATATGCTTTAGGCGAAATTAAACCGACCCATGTGGTGGCAGTGCCCATGATGGAACTCAGGACGGAAGGTGTCATCGAATTGGCTTCTGTTAAAGAGTACACGCCACTGCATTTGGAGTTTCTGGAAGCGGCTGCTGACAATATTGCCATCGCTGTAAAAGCTGCCCTAAGCCGCAAACGCGTTCAGGAATTACTGGAAGAGACTCAGGCACAAACTGAAGAGCTCACCGCGCAGCACAGTGAGCTGGAAAGCATGAACGCCGAACTGGAAACCCAGACAGAAAAGCTTCAGGCATCAGAGGAGGAACTGAAAGTACAACAGGAAGAACTGCAACAAACCAATGAGGAGTTGGCGGAGAGAAGTGTGCTGCTCGAAGAACAAAACACCGAGATCCAGAAGAAATCGGAAGCACTGGAGTTATCCACCAAATACAAGTCAGAATTCCTGGCAAATATGTCGCACGAACTTCGTACGCCACTCAATTCGATTTTGTTGTTGAGCCGTTTGCTTTCGGAAAATAACGAAGGGAATATGAGTAATGAGCAAATGGAATTTGCCCGTGTCATCCAAAGTTCAGGAAATGGACTTCTCGCCCTTATAGACGAAATCCTTGATTTGTCCAAGATTGAGGCCGGCAAAATGGAGCTTGAAATACTCGACATTTCCGTTCAGGAAATCGCCGACAGCATGAAAAGTTTGTTCTCAGAGGTTGCCCGCGACAAGAAAATTGAATTTAAGGTGATTTCGGACAAAGCGCCTCTGGTCATGAAAACAGATAAAATGCGCCTGGAGCAAATCCTGAAAAACCTTATTTCAAACGCAATCAAGTTTACGTCAAAAGGTACTGTAACACTGGACATTCATAAAGATCCCGGGAATGAAAAGCGCATTTGCTTTACCGTAAAAGACACTGGGATTGGTATCCCAAAAGAACAGCAGCCCCTGATTTTTGAAGCATTTCAGCAGGCGGATGGCTCAACCAAACGCAAATACGGCGGAACAGGCCTTGGACTGTCAATCAGCAGGGAGCTCGCAAAATTGTTGCATGGAAGTATTTCGCTGGAGAGCGTCGTCGATGAGGGCAGCAGTTTTACACTTTGCATCCCGGTTTCGGCTTCCGTTTCGGCTTCGGGTACCGTATCAAACCAATGGCAGGAAACACCTATGCATAAGCCTTTAGAAACAGTTGAAGCAACGGTGAACCCGTATCTCAGTAAAACCATTCCCGACGATATTCCCGACGACCGCGACAACATCGGTAAAGATGATAAGACAATACTGATCGTGGAAGATGATACCAATTTTGCCAAATCGTTGCTGGATTTCACAAGGCAAAAAGGATATAAGGGAATTGTCTCTGTTCGTGGCGACTATGCCTTGAATCTCGCATTGAAATATAGGCCCGTCGGTGTCCTGCTGGACATCCAGCTTCCTGTAAAAAGCGGCTGGGAGGTGATGGAAGAATTGAAAAGCAACGCGACAACACGTCCCATTCCGGTCCACATTATGTCGTCTCACAGATTGAAACAGGAGAGTTTACTAAAAGGTGCCGTGAATTTTCTGGACAAGCCCGTTGCCTATGAGCAAATGACGGAGATTTTTAAACGAATCGAACACATTGTAAACCGCGATTCACAAAAGGTGCTGATCATTGAAGACAATTCAAAACATGCCAAAGCACTGGCGTATTTCCTGGAAACGCACAGCATCATCTCAGAGATAAAAAGCGAAGTATCAGAAGGCGTCGACGCGCTGCAAAAACCAGACGTGCATTGCGTAATCCTGGATATGGGAATCCCGGACCGCCAGTCTTACGAAATTCTCGAAGGCGTCAAGTCAAATCCGGGGCTTGAAAACCTGCCCATCATCGTATTTACAGGAAAAAGCCTATCGATGCAGGAGGAATTGAAGCTGAAGAAATATGCAGATTCCATCGTGATTAAAACGGCGCATTCCTACCAGCGAATGATTGACGAAGTGTCGCTGTTTTTACACCTGGTCGAAGAAAAGAAATCGGATAAACATGGTAAGAACCGGAACCTGCAGCTGCTGAACAATGTCCTGAGCAACAAGACCGTTCTTGTGGTGGACGACGACGTAAGGAACATCTACTCGCTTACAAAAGCGCTTGAAGTCTTGCAGATGCGTGTACTTACGGCAATTGACGGAAACGAAGCCCTGAAGATTATGGACGAACATCCAGATCTCGATGTCGTCCTGCTCGATATGATGATGCCAAACATGGATGGCTACGAAACCGCAAAACGCATCCGTGAAATCAAACGATTTAAGTCGCTTCCGGTAATTGCCGTAACGGCAAAAGCGATGGTCGGGGACCGTGAAAAATGCATCAATGCGGGCGCATCGGATTATATTACAAAGCCTGTCGATGTAGACCAGTTATTATCGCTGCTCAGGGTTTGGCTCTACGATAAGCAATAAATTATGGAAAATAAAAGAATCCTTATTGTTGATGACGACGCGCGCAATATTTTTGCGTTGACTGCGGTGCTTAAGGCAAGGTCGTTCGATTGCCATTCCTGCTTAAGTGCAGCTGAAGCACTGGAGCTGTTGCAAAATGATGCCCACATAGACTTTGTTTTGATAGACATGATGATGCCTGAAATGGATGGCTATGAGGCCATTCCGTTAATCAAGGAAATTCCCGCTCATGCGTCAACGCCCGTCATTTCAGTAACCGCCCAGGCCATGATCGGAGACCGTGAGAAGTGTCTTGCTGCGGGAGCAGACGCCTACATCTCAAAGCCGATTGATGTTGATAAGCTGCTCGCGATTTTAAATAACGCCTAAATGAGACTGCAATGTTAACGGACCATGAAGTCGAGGTTTTGATCCACGAAGCGTTTGAGTACTACGGATTCGATTTCGGAGGGTATTCGCGCGCCTCATTCAAACGCCGCATTGATAGGCTGTACCAACTTGATGGCTTTAAAAGCTTCCCGGAATTGCTCTCCCGAATGCGCACGGACACGGAGTATTTTAAACGGATGGTCGAAGAAATCACGGTCAATGTCACAGAGATGTTTCGTGACCCCTTGTTTTACAAAGTGCTTCGGGAAGAAATCCTTCCCCTATTGGCAACAAAGCCGTTTATAAGGATTTGGCATGCAGGCTGCTCCACCGGCGAAGAAGTTTTTTCCATGGCAATTATGCTGAAGGAAGCCAATTTGCTCAGGAAATCGCTGTTGTATGCCACTGATTTGAACCCTTCAGTCATTGTCGCGGCTAAGAAAGGCATTTTTCCAATTCGGATGATGCAGCAGTATTCCGAGAACTATATTGCTTCCGGCGGGAAAAAGGATTTTTCTGATTACTATATTGCAAATTATGACCGGGCGAAATTTAGCGAGGAACTGATTGAAAAAATGGTATTTTCACAGCATAACCTGGTTTCGGACAGTTCTTTCAATGAATTTGACCTGATTTTGTGTCGGAATGTGATGATTTATTTTGATAAAGACCTGCAGGAAAGGGCGTTGAAGCTTTTCGACGACAGCCTTAGTAAATTGGGATTTCTTGCGTTAGGGACGAAGGAAACCATCAAATATTCCCATTTGCAGCCCCGTTTTCTACAATTGAGAAAGGAAAAAATATGGAAAAAGATCAAATGAAAGAAAAAATAAAAGTGGTGGTTATTGGCGGATCGGCAGGCAGCCTTGAAGTGTTGTTGCAATTGCTGCCCAAGTTCCATAGCATCCCCGACTTTGCCCTTGTCATCGTTTTACACCGAAAAAACGCAGAAGACAGTACCCTTGAAAACCTGATTGCAATGAAAACTATCGTTCCCGTAGTTGAAATTGAAGACAAGACACCCATACAGGCGGGTGCCATTTACATCGGCCCATCCGATTACCACCTGCTTTTCGAAAAAGACAATACCTTTGCACTGGACGTTTCGGAGAAAATAAACTTTAGCAGGCCAAGCATCGACCTGGCCTTTGAGTCGGCCGCAGATGTATTTGGACCGGAATTAACCGGCATTTTGCTTTCAGGAGCAAATGCCGATGGGACCAATGGACTCAAAGCCATCAAAAGGGAAGGAGGCACTACAATCGTGCAACTACCGGAATCGGCTGAAATGCCGTTCATGCCAAACCACGCGAAGTTAAATGCAAATCCCGATTTTATCCTGGACATTCCAGAGATTCTGAACTACATCATGCCCCAATAACATGCGTTTTATTTTAAAATACCTGATCATTTTAACGATAAGCCTGTCGGCATGGTCACAGACCAACGGCGGCGCGTCCGTACAAAAGCCAAAGATGAAACACGGCTCCCTGAAGCCGAAAAAATCCATCAATTTGGACCCGACGATTAAGGAGGGCTCGGGCCTTGCCATATGGAACGGAAAGCTTTGGACCCACAATGACAGCGGAAAACCCCAACTGTTTGCGCTTGATACAGCCAATGGGAAATTGGCGGATACATATGATTTACCCCGTATCAAAAATCGCGATTGGGAAGAAATCTCTCAGGATCATGATTTTTTTTATATTGGTGATTTTGGCAACAATGCACACAAGGCTGATACGCTGAAGATTTTTCGAATCGATAAACGTTCCCTGCTCCAGAGGAAACCGGTTATCGATTCCATCGCTTTTACCTGGCCTGAAACCCAGAATCGGGGTGTGCAGACCAAACTGAATTTTGATTGCGAGGCCATGGTGGTTGTCGGCGACAGCATTTGCCTGTTCACGAAAGAGTGGAAGCAGGGCAGGCGCTCCCGTCTATTCACCGTCCCAAAGCTTCCCGGCCAATGGCTTGCCAGGTACAAAACGACATTAGAAACAAGGCTGTTGGTTACCGGAGCTTCTTACGATGAACAAGGTGAGAAACTCGTATTGTGTGGCTACAACTTAACCCTGCAACCGTATCTTTTGGTTTTTCCAAAAACGTCAGGGCAGGATTTCTTTTCTCAACCAGGTAGAAAGATCCGTGTTAGGAAACGTTTCAGGCAGGTAGAAGGTATCGCCACGGCAAATGGGACGGACTATTTTTTAATCAATGAGGACTTCAATTTTCACTTGCTGCACACCAAAGCACAATTGCACCGCCTTACAATCGCAACAGATTAACACCGAATCAATAAAAAAAATCTTACTTTTTTGACTGAGGCCGAGGGTTTTTTTTAAATTTGCCGTCTAATTCCCCGTAGAAGTTTTTCGGCCCGGTCCAATAAAACTGACACAGTTTAACGAATAGATGGCGGCATTGGGAGGTGGCGTCATCAGGATGTTTTTAAACTTCATCCATTCGTGCCGGGCCTTTTTTTATAATATCGATAGCAAAACAGCCCCTGAAAAGAGGCTGTTTTCTTATTTTATGGCGCTTCATCCCGCGCTCCGCTGTATCTTTTTTAGCGGTCAATATCAGTCTTCCGGATTTTCGGCTTGGGTCGCTAAAAAAGGATGCCGCTGCGATCGGGGCTGGCATTCCTACCCATTAAAATGGGGTCGACCATTTGGCGTTGGTATACACATCCGTTCCAGAAAGCGTCTTGATAAATGCCGTTATCGCACTGATTTCCTGCGGCGTCATGTTGAGCTCTTGCGGCATGCCGCCTGGCCTTAGTTTGGGGTCAAGATTTGTATTTCCCGGTACAATCGGAATCACATTATAATGCGCCAGCACTTGCTGTAGCGTGGTGAATTCTCCCGTGTGCATAAACGGTCCATTTGGCGTTCCATCTGGTTTCAGCATATTTCGCAGCGATGGCGCACGGGTATTTGTAATGTCTAATAGAGTGGGATTGCCTAAAGTGCCCACAACACCATTATTGCCGCTGTTGGGTGCAATATCAAATTCCGGTGCAGCGTGGCAGCCCGCGCATCCCAGGCCTCCTCCGGTCCTTACACCTGCTGCATTGAATTGCGGTGGAGTAAGAAACAGGTTTTTGCCCTGGTTTTCCTCGGCGGAAAAATTAGTAAATGGCTGTCCGTCATTGGCGGCTGTCGCCCTCCCGACATCATATTTTGAATCAAAGGACTGGATGCTGCGGACAAATTGTGCCAGCGCGTCCTGTATTCTGGTTTCAGTAACTTCTGAATCCCCATAAACAAATGTGAATAATTCCTGATAGTATCCAATGGACTGCAGTTTTGAGACAAGTCCGTCGATATTGTCATCGCCGCCGGTTCCGCTGAATCCCATTTCAATGTGGTTCTGTATGGGCTGTGTCGTCTGCGCTTCCAATGTCGCCGCCCGCTCATCCCAGAAGAATTTCCGTTCCACACTAAATCGGGCGTTGATCAGCCGCATGGCGTGCCTTCCTGTGGTACCATTAACACCGGGGCTTGCCACAGCGCCGTCTCCAAAGGCATCGGCCTGGATGTGGCAGCTTGCACACGAAACCGTGTTGTTCTTAGAAAGGTTTTTGTCATAAAACAATATCCTTCCCAGCGTCGCGCCTTTATCCGTAATCGGGTTGCCGGCAGTGTTGTCTTTTGTAATATAAGCCGGAATAGCCTGGTTTGCGTAATTGCTGAGGTTATCTGGATCTATCGTAGTTCCAAAGGTGGCGGTAATGTTTGGATAAAGATCAATTGGGACGTATTCATTGTCTTCGCTTTTACTGCAGGAATACAGAGAGAGGGTCAGGATTGCGGTTAGGACGATCACTTTTTTCATGCTTACTGGTTTTGGTTTTTTTGTTAGACGTGAAAAAGAATGAAATCCTTCGTTATCGAAATGAGAGACTCAAAACCTTCTCAGAAAACTTACGCCGATATGGCTGCCATCGTACGACGGTGCAAGCATCGATGTTGATTTTGTTTCATTCCTGAACAAGGTGCGGTGCAGCCAGGGATACATCCAATAAGCGGCCTTTGTACTTAAAATCCCGATTCCGGCGCCTGCAGCCACGTCCGTAAGCCAATGCCTGTTGTTATAGATCCTGAAAATCCCGGTACCTGTTGCGACCGCATATCCTGCTACACCATACCATATTGATTGGTCTTTATATTCCTGCCAAAGGAATTCAGCACCTGCAAAGGCGGTCGCAGTATGCCCGGAAGGAAAAGAGTTTCGCGAACTGCCGTCTGGGCGCTCAATCCGGGTTGTGGTTTTTAAACTGAGCACCGTTGCCGACATCAGTAAATACGAAGTCGCCAGAATCATCGAGCGGTCACGCAGATTGTGCTTCCCCGCCACACCGATATTGTTTAGGGCATACACTGAAAGAGCCGGCGCCCACTGTGAGAAATCGTCAATTGTGATTCTTTCATCGATGTCTTCTTTCACTTCATCCCTGAGATTCAGGTTCCAGGTTTTGAGCTGGTCACTTTCGAGCCCAATGACGCCATATCCAATTAGGATAGATGGAAGGATGAGTTTTTTATAATGGAATTCAGATTTCCTGATGGTATCCCGATCGTTGTATTTCCGGACAGTATCTTGTGCAGCGCCAGGCCACGGCAAAAGAGTACAGGTAAAGATCAGGGCAATTGACTTTTTCATGTGAAAAAAATTAAGGTTAGGATGGCTTTCTACCATCCTTAACAGTGGTTGGTTATCTAGGAACGGCTTGCAGATAGATTGCGTATGGCCTTTGGCTTAAATTTTACTTAAGGTGTCTCTTTAATAAAGCTAAAAAAATAAAGCCCGTAAATTTTCTTTACGGGCTTCATTTAAAAGCATAACAAAACTTAAATAACCAATTAGAATGTCGGTGCTATTTTGCTTCAAGTGCAAAACTCAAGCTGATTTTTACGTCTTCAGCGATCTTATTTTTTACCACAGATGGAATGTCTATTTTGTAATCAACCGGTTTAATCGCGAAGGCACTATTGGCCAGAAGCTTATCCCCGGAAGGTGTGAACGTGATTTTTGCTTTTACTTTTTTTGTAACACCATGCAGTGTCAGCTCGCCTTCGATATCAAATGTTGATTTTCCTACTGCCAGTTTTGCCGCATCGTAGTTCACGATTTTTCCTTTAAAGGTTGATTTTGGATACAACGACGACTCGACATAGTTCTCATTAAAATGCTCCTCCATCAAAGGCACTTTAAACCGAAATCCCTTCACGAGTGCCAGCGTAACAAACTCACCGGTACTTTTATCAAAAATACAGGAAACCGAATTGTTTGTCGCGGCAATTTCTTCCAAAGCAGGCATTGACGCTTCAAATTTGATTTCTCCTGACCGCGTCATCATTTTCTGGCTGACCATAATATGGGCCGTCAGCAAAGTGAACAGGCATAGGATACATTTTTTCATTTTCGTTTTATTTAATTAGTTAGGAAATCCGTTGTTTGCCCAGTTATTTACCATGTCGATTTTATGCTGCGGCATCCTCCCGATTTCAGGCATGCCCTGTCCCGAAGGTGCGTTTATTTCATCAAGCAGGCCGCCGCTTTCCACAGCAGTTTTTACGTCGTCATAGGTTTCGAGATAGGGTTGCTGGCCCCCGTCACTACTGTGGCAACTGGTGCAGTTCGCGCTCATTATGGGTTTAATATTCGCGAGGTACGTCGGGTTGGTCGTAATCACCGAAACTTCGTCATACGTAGTTGATTCACATGACATTACCGCCATGCCTGCCACAGCAAGCATTACTATTTTTATTGCTCTCATATTAAAAAACTCTATACATGTTAAATCCGAAATAAATTCCGCCACCATTCCATTTTCCGGTAGCATTTGTAAAATAAGCCACGTCATTGATGGCCTGGCTGTTTGAAAACAGCAGTTGGAACACGTGGCCGCCGGTTTCAATATCAAGCCCTACAGACAATGGGTTGTGGTACATCTCGTTTTCCGGGGCATCCATTCTGGCGGCATACTCAAGGTTCACGCTAAGCCTTTTGGTCAGTTTATACCGTCCGCCTGCCGCAACCAGGAACTGGTCCTTATTTTCAGTGGCAGGGTCGTAAAGATTTTTATGCACAAAAACCGGATTTATTTCCAGCGAAAAAGCATTGGAAAACTTTCTCGAAATCGGCAGTTGGGTCGTGAAGGCAAGGCGGTTGTTGCTTTTAAGGTTCGGATATTCGTCAACACTTAATTTGGTATTGATATCCATCGAGTTAAAACCCACAATCGTCACCGGGAAGCCGTCAATTTCCTGATCGGCAAATTTATATTTTGCAGTCAGTTCAAACACCTTGTTGTAGGTTTGACGGGAAATACCCACAGAGAACCAATTGGTTACGCCGTAGATTCCCCCCAGTTTGGTATAGGCATTGTCCAATCCAAAAAAATTATCGAGCCCATTCGTGAGATCACCAAACCGGTGCGACACCACAAAATAAAATTCACCTTTGGCAGCCAGCTTTGTCGATTGCATCGATACGACCTGTACTCCTTTAAACGCTGCAATTTCTATTTCTTTCTTAGTGGACTTCTGGTCGAGTTCATCTAGCAGGTTTTCCTGTGCTGATGCAATGCCGCAACCCAGCAGCGCCAAGGCCAATACCGTAATCTTTTTTAATTTCATATCAGGGATTATTTAATGATGTAACATTGATCCAGCTTGATTTCACCCATGAGGTCATCAAAGCCGATGAGTCGTCCTTTTACGGCAACAATGTGCCCGTTAGTCAGTGCTGCAAGGGTCTGCATGGTACAGATCACATTGCTGTTCAGTACGAGTTCCTTATTTTTACAAGAGGTCACCGTTCCATTAATTTCGATGGCTTTGTTGAGGTACTTTTTGGTCGCCTTGGCAGCATCAACGTTGAATTCGGAAGTCAGGTTTTCAGCAGTCACCTTAAAGGCGGCATCTTCTGTCTGCAGGTTCCGCTGACCTCCCTTCATAACGTATAGATACCCTAAAGTGAGTACGAGGGCCAGCAGTACAATGACTGAAGTCCAGATTTTGAGTTTTTTATTCATGTCGAATTAGTTAATTTCTATTTTCCTTACGATACGATCGTCAGCGTTTGAAATTTCAAGGAAATAAACACCAGAGGATAATCCGGACAAGTTCAGTGGAATACTGGCATCACTGGTTTTCGGTTGCAATTCCTTTACCAGCTGTGCATCGGTATTGAACACCTTTATGTCTTCGATCCTTTCTAGCATGCGGTTGTCCAGCAAAAGATTCCCGTCTGAGGGGTTTGGATAGACCGTAATTTTGTCGGCAAGGGTGATGTCATCGACGCCCAATACGGTGGTAAATGTTGCCGACGTATTTCCTTTAGTACTGTGTTCGGAATTGAAATTGGTATTTGGCCCCACCGCCCAGATCAGGTTGATGCTGTTAGTGGCGTAGGTAAAGGTGTGATCATTCGCATCACCGGTACTAAAGGGCCTTGTGGCCACTATTGTCCTTGTGCTTCCGCTGACCGTGTTGCTCACTAACGTGAGGTTGTTGGTCCCGTCCGTCACTGCCGCATTATGGCCGCCGGAAAGGTGCTGGTCCAGGAGCACCGTGGTGTACGTAATCACATCAATCGGTGTGTTGGTGGACATGGTGGTCGCTGCAAGGCCAACAGACAACCATTTTGTGGCGGGGCCGGTCATCGTAAACGTAAGCAGTGAAGTCGCCTGGTTCATGTCGATCTTTACGGTCATTGACCCGATGTTTTTAACACCGGTTGTTTTTTGTTGCGCAGTTCCCAGGGTGATGGCAAGCGCAGTGAGCAGGACGGTAAACGTAGTTTTCATTTTCATTTTTTTTTATTGGTCCAACAGTATGATGAGTTCGGTATTCTTATTGAATTGCGCCATGTCGAGCGCAGTTTTTCCTTCATTGTCTTTTAAGGTTTTGTCGGCTCCCGATTTTATTAAAAGCTTTGCCGCTTCATTTTTGTTGAAGTAAACCGCATACATCAGTGCCGTTTTGCCGTCCGCCGAGGTGAGGTCTACGTTAGCATGCTGGGCAAGCAGTTTGCTGATAATCGAGATGTTTCCGTTCATCACGGCGGCCATCAGTGCAGTACCGCGGCCATTGTTGTAATTCAGATCCTTCACTTTCTCAGCGAGGAATAAGGCAACCGCTTCATTTCCATTATATGCAGCGAGGATCAACGGACTTGAGCCGCCCTCGTTCACGCTGTTTATGATGTCCGGATTTTGGTTGTATTGCGCTGTGATTTCTGAAAGGCTTCCTTTCCGGCAAACATCAAAAACAGTGGAAGGCTGGGATCTCATAGGCGTAGAGGCGAATAAGATAAAAAGCAATTGTAGCGTCAGGTTTCGCATTCTGGGTTGTTTTTTTCAATGCAAACTTCGCTTTCAATTCTATTTCAAATCTGTAGAATGGACCCGAACCACAATCTTAACTGAATCTTAAGAATCCCGATTTTTAATCGGTGTTGCATCGGAAAAGTCGGTCACCACTACAGAATTAAAATAGAATTGCATCGGACATTTGTTTTTGGGAGTATGAAAAATGGCTAATCAGTGCGCCACGGCGTATCCTGCCATCTTTGAATTCCCGCTAATCTGTATACATTGCGTGCATTATGTCAAACCAATTACTGTTATGAAGATCCTGTTGGTAGAAGATGAGCCGGAACTGCAAAAAAGTATCCGCGATTATCTCGCCCCTGAAGGGAACATTGTTGAGGTGGCTTCTGATTTCATTGTTGCCGGGCAAAAGATAGCGCTGTACGACTACGACTGTGTGCTCGTCGACATCACGCTGCCGAAAGGCTCCGGGCTCGACCTGATCCGCCAGATTAAGGACAGGCGATCGAAAGCCGGAATCATTATCATTTCAGCAAAAGACTCTCTTGATGACCGGATTTACGGCCTCGACCTGGGTGCGGATGATTACCTCCCGAAGCCATTTCACCTGCCCGAACTCAATGCCCGCATCAAAGCACTAATGCGCCGCAAGCTGTTTGATGGCAACAACGAAATCAGTTTCAACGAAATCCGGATTTTACCCCACGAACGTCGGGTGATGGTCCATGACAGTTCCATTTTCCTGACGGCAAAAGAGTATGACCTGCTCCTTTATTTCATCGCGAACAAGAACCGTGTCATCAGTAAAGGTGCCTTGGCAGAGCACATTTGGGGTGACCATGCCGATGCACTCAACAATTTCGATTTCATCTACAACCACGTCAAAAACCTTCGGAAGAAGCTGCTCGAAAAGCACTGTGAGGATTACCTGCATACGGTTTATGGATTGGGGTATAATTTTAAAACACCAGAATGAAACTGCTAAACAGAACCAGTTTATATTACATGATTTTTGGTATTCCAATCCTCGTTCTATCGGGGTTTGTGTGTTATGCCATTGCCACGGAGGAAATAGAGGAAAGCAGTGATGCGCTGTTGTCTGATTTCAACACCCAGATCAAGACCTTTATCTTCGAAAATGATTCGGTGTCACTAAAAGTGCTTACCAAAGATAAAGAGGTTTCCATAACACGGGTGAAAAATTCGGAAGTGCGCCGGAGCTTTTTCTCTGACACGCTGGTGCAGAACAAGCAGGAAGGTGAGTACTCTGAAAACAGGATGCTGACGTCCTTCGTTAAAAAAGGCGACAAATACCTGAAGATCAAAATATGGCGCAGCATGCTCGAGTCAGACCAGCTGATCTGGGGTATCTTCTCCTCTATGATCACTGTGTTGATTTCGCTTACCCTGATTTTTGTCATCATCAACCTTTATATTTCAAAGGTATTGTGGCAGCCATTTTATACCGTCATAGACAACCTGAAAGGATTTAATCCAAACGACAGGCAAAGCCCCGCGTTTAAGCCAAGTAATATCGTGGAATTCAATGAGCTGAACGTTTCATTGGATGAAATGATGAAAAACATGATCGCCGACTACGGCCGTCAGAAGAAATTTACAGAGCATGCATCGCACGAGATCCAGACACCATTGGCGGTAATCAAATCAAAGATCGACCTGCTGATCCAATCGGAAAACCTTGGGCAGAGCGAAGCCCGAATCATCATGTCTATTGACGATGCGTGTTCTAAACTCATCCGCATCAACCGGTCGTTGCTGCTGCTCACCAAAATCGAAAACCGACAGTTTAAAGCAACGGATAAAGTTTCCTTTCAAAAAAAGGTATTGGGCGCGCTCAGTTTGTTTGATGACCACATCAAGAGCAGTCACCTGGATGTCGTCAAAAATTTTGAGGCCGATTTTTCGATACATGCTAATGCAGATCTTTGCCTCGTCCTTGCTAATAACCTGATTCAGAACGCTATCAGGCATAACATTCCCGGAGGTAAAATAATAATCACCATGACCACTGCATCGTTAAGCATCGCCAATACTGGTCTGTCAACAGCATTAGATGCCGCAACGCTTTATTCCCGGTTTAATAAAAATGCTGACTTGCCGGACTCTGTTGGCCTCGGCCTTGCCATCGCCCGGGAAATTGCGGAAGCCAGCCACCTTTCACTTGCCTACAGTTACCAGGAGGGCCTGCATGTTTTTTCGCTAAAACCCAATTGATCGCCGCATTGATATCTTGGTATCAATGAAGTCATTACAAGTGTGTTTCGCGGGGTCTCACCGAGAAGATTATGTAATAAATTATGAAAAAGATATAATTTATTAACCTTCATTTCTATTGACATTTGATTCGCTTTTGTCAGAAACGGACAAACACTATCCTAACAACAAACCGAAGCATGAAAATAGTAAAGATACAGGTACTGCGCGGACCAAATGTCTGGAGCAATTACAGGAACAGGTTGATACAGGTGAGGCTCGACCTTGAAGAAATGGAGCAATTTCCAACCGATAATATTAATGGTTTCTGCGATCGCATCAAAGCGTTGCTGCCAGGAATGATCGAACATGAATGCTCCGAAGGAAAACGGGGCGGTTTCTTCGAACGTGTGGAACGCGGTACCTGGTTGGGCCATGTTATGGAGCATGTCGCGCTGGAAATCCAATCGCTCGCCGGAATGGAAGCCGGTTATGGGCGCACCCGCGAAACGAATACCAAAGGAGTTTACAACGTGGTTTTTACATACGAAATCGAAGAGGCGGGATTGTATGCCGCCGACGCAGCATTCCGAATTGTGAATGCGCTTTACAGCAACGAACCCTATGACCTTTCAGCAGACATCGATCAGTTGAAAATGTTGAAGCGGCGATTCGGATTGGGGCCCAGCACGCTTTCCATAGTGAAGGAAGCGGAGAAGCGGGGTATTCCATGGAACCGAATGGGAAAAAACTCTAAGATTCAATTGGGATACGGCGTCAACCAAAAGCAGTTTCAAGCCACCATGACGTGTCATACGTCCAACGCCGGGGTAAATATTGCCGGGGATAAGGATGCCACTAAAAAACTGCTTGCCAATGCCATGATTCCGGTTCCTGCAGGCGATGTCTGCCAGTCCGATGAGGGCCTGAAGGAGATTACGGACCGCATTGGATTTCCAGTAGTGATCAAGCCACTCAACGGCAACCAGGGAAAAGGTGCGACGATTAATGTAACCGACTTTGCATCCGCACAAGTGGCACTGCAGGAAGCAAAGGCATACAGCCGCTACGTAATTGTAGAAAAATTTGTCACGGGCAGTGATTTCAGGCTTTTGGTGGTTGATGGGAAGTTTGTCGCCGCGTCCAAACGGTATCCGGCGCATGTTATTGGAAATGGGAGGTTAACCATCAGCGAACTGATTGACGAAGTAAACAGCCAGCCGGGCAGGGGAGAAGGACATGAAGCACCACTGACCAAAATAAAGCGCGACCAGGACACCGATTTCCAGCTTCAAAAATATGGATACCACTACGAATCAGTTCCGGCAGCGGGCGAAATGGTATACCTGAAATCGACTGCAAACCTTAGTACAGGCGGTACTGCCGAGGACATGACCGATGTCATCCACCCGGAGAATAAATTTATGGCGGAACGCATAGCGAAAATCATTGGGCTTGACGTGTGCGGCATCGATGTGATGGCGGCAAACCTGCGCGACCCCATCCGGGAGACTGGAGGTGCTGTCCTCGAAGTGAATGCGGCGCCGGGATTTCGGATGCATTTGGAACCAACCGTCGGAAGACGGCGCAATGTGGCCAGCGCTGTGGTCGATATGCTTTACCCGCCGGGAACGCCCAGCACCATTCCGCTATTTGCGGTAACAGGAACCAATGGCAAGACGACAACTACACGGCTTTTGGCACATATAGCAAAATCTGCCGGGTACCATCCGGGTTATACCACTACGGATGGCATTTACATCGATGGATACAAGATAAAAGAAGGTGATACCACGGGACCTGCGAGCGGGGCATTGGTACTCAACGATCCGATGGTCGACTTTGCTGTACTCGAAACCGCAAGGGGAGGGCTGTTGCGCAGCGGACTTTGTTTTGATCACTGCGACGTCGGGATCATCACCAATATCCAGGAAGACCACCTCGGATTGAATGATATCGAGACGCTGCGGGATTTGGCGCAGGTCAAAGCTGTGGTAGCTAGGAGTGTCAAAGAAAGTGGTTGGGCGGTATTGAACGCCGAGGATGCGCACTGCGTCCGGATTGCCAACCAGCTGGACTGCAATCGGGCCTTTTTCTCAATGGATGAAGAAAACGCACTCATACAACGCCGCATTAAAAGAGGCAGGCCTGTAGCGGTACTTTCAGGCGATACCGTAACGGTTATCGAAGGGACAGCACGCATTCCCATTGCGCCGTTGTCGCAAATTCCGTTGACTGAAAACGGAAAGTGTCGTTTCATGACAGCCAATGTGCTCGCCGCAACGCTCGCGGCATACTGCTGGGGATTTGACGTGATGCAGATCAGGCAGGCGTTGGGAACATTTGTCCCAGGTGTTGAACAAACGCCAGGCAGAATGAACCTTTTTGAATTCAAAGCATACAAAGTCCTGGTTGACTACGCCCACAATCCGCACGGCTTGCTTGCGATGAAGGATTATCTTTCGCACGTTGACGCCAACCGCAAAATTGGCATTATTGCAGGGATTGGAGACCGCCGCGACGAAGATACCATGGCATTTTCAGGCATAGCTGCGGGGATGTTTGACCATATTATCGTACGGCAGGAACACAGTCTTAGGGGAAGGACGGTAGATGAAATCAATAATCTTGTGGTAAAGGGCATACGTACTGTAAGTGCTACTGTGACTTTTGACCTGGTCCCTGAAGAAGCAGATGCTATTAAAGTCGCGTTGGACATGGCGCAGCCCGGCGATTTTATTGTCGCGCTCAGCGATGTTTACCCAAAGGTAATTGCCGAAATCAACGCAAGGCTGCAGTTTGAGAAAAGGGCGACTGCGTTGGAACAGCCTGTTCCCGAACTGCTTTCTCCCACAATTCACAAACGGGTTTCGGTTGGGTTTTGATGCTATTTATCTTAAAGAAAATCCATGGAAAGTCCATAGTAAGTCCATAGAAAGTCCATAGAAAATGCATTTTTAATGGATTTATTATACAATTTCTATTGAAAATTATTAAAGTACAAACGAAGATAATGCGATGTGATTTCAATGGCAAGCCGTATATCGCACAACATAATCCTGAGAGACTATAAATTTTTTCCGCTTGGGTGCTTTAAGTTTGTTATTAGAGCGCAGTTAAAAAAACTTAACGGAGCAAAACCCCGGTTTTCTGGTTATGACAGGTTATATATGCTGTCAAATGGATTGCCTTTTAACCCGATACGGGTGGACGGTAAAATGAAGGATTGAAAATCTTGTTTTGTTTTGGTTTGAACCTGCTGCATTGATTTGCTGCAGGTTTTTTTTAGCGTTTGCAGCTAATGCCTTACGCTTGTTGCTTAATCAACGGAGAATATAAGCAAAGTAATAACCATCTTTTTCAAACCTTGCATATCGCGGGGCAGCGCGTAAAAATCGAGCCGCCTATTGCCATCATCACTTTAAATTTCATTATAAGCAGATGTTATGGGAAATTACCTTCAATTCATTTCATTGCCGTAAATTTGAGATTCACAAAAAAATATGGAAGAGAAGAAACCAGACAACATCGTGTACTCTCAAGAGAACGGTTACAATGCCAATATCCTGCCTTATGCCACAAATATCGGAGCTCCTGTCATCCGGGTTGATGATGTGGTCGCGTGGAAAAGCCGGGGCATCCACAATGTGAATAAGGAGTTTGCGAATAAATTCGACGAACTCAAGGCCGAATACCAGAAGTTGATGGAGGAGTACAAATGGAACGAACTGGTTTACAACGCCAGGTTCTCATTTGAGCCCGTCATCGGGGAAATATACCACATGTATGCCGGAAATGACGGCAATGCATTCTTATCGTTGATTTCACCCGAAGAGTGGAATAAAGAGTACATCGCCACGGTGAAGTTGAACAGTGATAAAAAATGGATTCTGCTGGACAAGAAAAATTCCGGATTTTATTAATCGGACAGCCACAATTTGCGGTACGCCTTATTCTTATCGTAATCGGAGGCCTGCTTTTCAATATTAAAATAGCGGTTGCCCCGGGGATTGTTCCCAACGCCGGCAAGGTAGGCCCAGTTGCCCCAATTGCTGCAGACGTCGTAGTCTACGAGTTGCTCCTCAAAGTATGCCGCGCCAAACCGCCAATCCAGTTTCAAATCATTACAGAAGTAGCTGGCTACATTCTGGCGTCCACGGTTGCTCATGAAACCGGTAAGCCGGAGCTCCTTCATGTTGGCATCCACAAAATCAATTCCGGTGTTTCCCTCAATCCATTGCTGCAGCAATTTCCTGTTCACAGTCGTTAATGGCGCCGGCTTGTCCTGTATGCCTTCTTTCTGGAAGAATTTCAAGGAGTATTTTTTCATCATAAACCTGAAATAGTCGCGCCACATCAGCTCGAAAACGAGCCAATACGTTGAATCGTTGGCAACATGCAGGGATTCATATTTTTTAAGCTGCTGGTAAATATGCCTGGGAGAAATACAACCCAACGCCAGCCAGGCTGAGAATTTTGACGAATAATCGGCGCCAATCATCCCGTTTCGGGTTTCTTTGTACTCGGAAACAGCCTGCGAAGTAAAGAAATAATGCTCCAGCCGCTTCAATGCTTCTGTTTCACCACCTTTAAACTGCAATACGGAGCGGGCATCCAAAGCCGTTACGGTCAATCCGAATGCTTCAATTGAAGGGATTTCAGATGGAGGGATTTCAGGCGATTTAATCGCTGTTGGGGCTTCGAAAGCAGGCCTGATGATCGCGTCTTTTTCAACTTTTTTCCTGAAACTCGTGAATACATCCGGAATGTCCTTGATCGAAAATGGCAGGTCTTCAGCGTGGTACAGCGTGCTGGTACTGACAGTCAATAACTCGCAATGGATTTTCCACAAGTCCGCCTGCACAGCAATCTCAGTTTGCTTTTCCTCAAAAGCCACTTCTTTTTTCGCGTACACGCGATATGCCTTGTATTGTTTCGCAATTTTTGGAATTTCAACTTCTGGGTTACCGTTCACAATTAATAAGCCCGAGCCTATGGACCGCAGACTGGCATCGAGGTCCCGCAGCGATTCCATCAGGAATTGTGCCCGGTAGCTGCCTGTTTTCAGGAATCCAAAGGACGTGGTTTTAAATTGCGCGTCATCGATACAATAGACTGGAACAATCTGGTCATTTTGTGCGATGGCTTTGACGAGGGTTTCGTTATCAGTAATCCTTAAATCTGTTTTGAACCAAACTACTGCTGTTTTCATAAGTTAGGGCTAATGGAGGTCACTTCTTTATTGGGTTTTGCGTAGGCCAGTCTATCCAGCCTGATTGTTTTGTGGTAGCTGTCGAGACCGGAACAGGTAATCGAATTGGCTTTTTCAATGTCGACAAATCCGTCGGCGCCCAGACAGTCTTCGGGTATAGATACCTGGACAATTTCGCCAACCACCATGGTCGTGTTGTTGATCGTTAAATCCAGTTTTTCCCTGAATTGGATCCCCAATTGGATGTGGCTTTCTTTTACAAACGGTGCCGGGAAGTCATCTTTCAACAAAGGTGTCAGGCCTACAGCATCGAACTCTGAAACATCGGGATCGTAACGTGCCGATGTCTGGTGCGCTTTTTTATACATCGCCTCATTAAGGTGGTTCAGCGTATAGAAACCAGTTTCCAGAATATTTCTGAGCGTATCGCGTTCCGGTGGTTTAGGCCTGAAAATCAGCGCAATTAACGGAGGATGTGCCCCGATGTGGAATACAGAGCTGAACACGGCCACATTCGAGCTTCCTGATTTACTTTGTGTCCCGACCAAAACAACGCTTTTGAATCCGCCAAGGCTGTTGATGAGGTGTACCCGCACCTGTTTATCCAATAATTCAATATCATTGGCATGTAGTACCTTGGTGTTGCTCATCGCTTGGAGATTTTATTGTTGGAGATGGTGCGTTGCAGTGCGCATTTGAATCGGTCAATACCGTCAACCCGCTTCGCAAGGTGTTTTGTTTTACAGTTTTCGACACGTTTGCGCCAGAGTTTGTAGCTGCTGAATTTAAGCTCTTTCTTCATCAGAGCTTTTACATCTGCTTCCGATAATTGGAACTGGAACTTTATGGCATCAAATGGGGTTCGGTCTTCCCATGCCATTTCGATAATCCGGTCAATCTCTATCTCAGTGAAAGTTCGTGAGGATTGTAGCATTGAAACTTGTTTAATGTTTGAATGAAATTATTAAACAAATATACAGCTCTTTTTTGTTTTTTCCGCTTTAAGCACACGCTTTTTACGCTGTCCTGCCCGAAAATTTTATGGTAGATTAAAATAGAAACTTTTGGGACAACAGCTGTTCGCTGAATCACAACACTTATGCGCCAGACATGGCATTTGTTAACTGGGGCATTAAGGCTGAAAATTGTTGCGGATATTTACTTCAGCGATGCCACAACTACCTGACTTGTTGCTTGCTTTACCCATTGATTGCAGTACATTCATATTAATGATATAAATCAAATACCATGAAAAATCCACTTACTCTTTTGACTGACTCGAATGTTTTGCGGAACGGTGTTAAAGGCAGACTGTACGCAGGGGCTTTATTGGCCTTTCTTCATTTTTCAACGGCCTCGGCATCCTGCGGTTCAAATTTTAATTCGGTGGACAAGGGCGTTTCCGTTGCTGGATTTATGGCATCTAAAGCAAACGCTGGCTGCGTTGCGTCGCGGATAAAAGTTATCCCGCACGACTCGCTATTGCTGTCGAATATTGTGGCGCGGTCCTCTGCAGGAACGGAAGCGTCAGTTCCGGATACTACTGAAATCGAGCGTCACCGGATTTGGCTGACGTTGCAGAATGTGAGCGGCATGTTCAGTACGTTGCTCGTGGGCTATGTTACGGGCGCTACGATAGGCGTCGACTGCGGTTACGATGCGGTAAGTTTTGGAACTACAGGCGCCGAGTTCTACTCTATCATCGACGGGAATGCGTATGTCATCCAGGGACGGCCTTTACCATTTACCAATGACGATATCGTGCCTTTGGGGTTTAACGCCACGGAATCGGGAACCTTTCACATTGCCGTGTTAAACACTGATGGGCTGTTTGCCGGGGATCAGGATATCCTGCTACGGGATAATGTTACTGGGATAACCAACAGCATCAAGACCGTACCCTACACTTTCACGAGCGAAACAGGTGTCTTTGACAACCGATTTGAAATGGCGTATACTGATGCTGATTTAAGTACTGCCAATGCCTTTCCGAATGCGGCTGCGATTTATTCAAAAGATGGCACGCTGTTTGTTCAATCCCTAAACCAGATGAAAACGGTCCGGTTGTTTGATATGCAGGGACGGCTGTTGTCAGAAAACAAAAATATAGGCAACACCTATGTTCAATTGAACCGGCCTGATTTACGAGGCAAATTGCTGATCGTACAGGTTGTTGATGAACAGGACAAGGATTTCGTCAAGAAAATCATCCTGTAGCGGTTTCAGAATATTTCGTTTTTTATGACTTCTGGTATGAGCGTTTTGGTGGTCGACAAGTGCCAGGAATGCCAGTCGATAAACGTTGCAATATCATTGGTTTGAATTGTAAAACGAGGCGTATTATTTTATAACTTCGTTGGGTATTCCCACCACGCCATTACAGAAACTGACATGGAAAAACGGGATTAAAATCAGCACGATGTTTACACATCAGGGAAAGAAACGGACTTCAAAGCACAACCTGCAGATTGCATCGCTGTTGTCTTTCGTTGCTGGAATCGTCAATGTCGCCGGATTCCTTGCAGTGGCCAAACTGACTACGAATGTCACCGGACATTTTGCCTTCTTTGTGGACGAGGTATTTAAGTTGAATTTCTGGCAGAGTTTCATCTATTTTTTGTACATTTTTTTCTTTTTCCTGGGTTCGTTTTCATCCAATTTTCTGGTGGAAGTCATTTCGCGGCGAAACGCCAATTACGTCTACCTGGTACCCACCTCGATTGAGGCGCTGATTTTGGTAGTTGTGGCATTGTTGGGAAGCCATTTTATTGCCTTATATCCTAACCTCATTGCCTGCAGCCTGCTTTTTGCAATGGGGCTTCAGAACTCGCTGGTGACAAGGATTTCGAATGCTACTGTGAGGACGACACATTTGACTGGCCTTTTCACGGACTTGGGAATCGAATTGTCGCAATTGTTTTTTTACCACGATTTGGAATCGCGTGAGAAGCTTTTTTCTTCTGTCAGATTGCGCCTCACGATTATCAGTTTCTTTTTCACCGGAGGAATCGTGGGCGGTATTTTCTATTCCGAAATTGGGCTTTATGTGTTGCTGATAGGAGCGGGTGCTTTAATTTCAGGTATTGTATTTGATAACTTTAAGT
The DNA here is from genome assembly GCF_002256285.1 of Flavobacterium sp. BFFFF1. GTDB lineage: Bacteria > Bacteroidota > Bacteroidia > Flavobacteriales > Flavobacteriaceae > Flavobacterium. The sequence goes on from NZ_NKJE01000022.1 coordinate 32,613, forward strand.
TAAAACTGAAATTGCTTCACCGTAAATATGGCCATTGATTTCCAAGACAGAAATGCGTCATTTGATTGGTGTTAAGCATTTCAGACTGCTGCCTCTTTGTTGTATTTACTACGGTATGCGATGGGTGACATGCCTGTAATTTTCCTGAAAACCTCCCGGAAAGCTTTCACATCCGTATAGCCAACTTCATACATGACTTCGCTGATGGTTTTGCGCGTGGTCTCGAATGCTTTTTTCGCCATTTCAACTTTGACGCGTTGTGCGTATTCCAACGGCGTATTTCCCGTCGCCTTGATGAACCGCCGGTCAAAACTACGTCTTCCGGTTAAAAACTTTGCAGCCAGGCTTTCTGCTGATACCTTTGCGCCCGGGTTACTTTCGATATAGGACTGCGCCTCCATAACGAGGGTATCGCCATGCATTTTCTGTCCGGTAAATATGATAAAAGGCGACTGGCTGTTCCGGTCCATTTCAATCTGGAATATTTTGGAACAGTAGATCGCGGTCCGCCGGTCGTAATATTTTTCGATTAGGTATAGGATCAGGTTCAGAAAGGAAAACGCACCACCATTGGTGTAAATTCCGTTTTCATCGGTGATAAGCAGGTCTGTTTGCAGGTTGACTTTTGGGAACATGGCCCGAAACGTACCATCGGCAGCCCAGTGTGTAGCACATTGTCTGCCATCCAATAATCCTGTCGAAGCCAGCAGGAAGGCACCGGTGCACATCGTGGCCACTTCGGCGCCCAGTTTGTACTGCTTCGTGATCCAGTCGGTCATGGACTTGTTTTGTGCTATCGATTCGGGATAGTTGAAGTTGTTCAGTGCAGACACGATGATCAGGTCTGTTTTTGCAATCGCGGAGATATGCGTATGTGGTTTCACCGTGAACAGCCCTTCATAGAATTCGACTTCCTCTGAAATTCCTGCGAGCTGTATTTTGAAGAGATCGCTGCCATGGATTTCTTTCCAATAGGCATTGGCCTTTATAAAGACTTTATAAGTGCAAACGATGCTGCTCAGTTTGCTTTGTCCATCCGGAATTAAAATAGTCAGGTGTTTCATCACATTTGTTTTGGCAAATATATAAACTGCAGTTGTCCAAATCAACCCGTCACAATGTCTATTTTACCCACCATTGAAGTCGGAAACAGGCCATAGCTTTGTCATTATTAAAAGATAAATTTTTAAAGCAACATGGATTCAACAGATTTTATTTACACGATCAAGTCCGATAAGAAGGCGTCGCAGGTGTTCAAAGCAATTGCTGACGTCCGCTCCTGGTGGGTGGGTTACTACGGCGAAGAAATTATTGGCAATACCGAAAACGCCGGTGATGAATTTGATTTTACGGCAGGTGGCGATGTCCACTTCAGCCGGCAAAAGTTGATCGAAGTAGTTCCGGATAAAAAAGTCGTTTGGCTTATTACCGACAGCGCATTCAATTATGTGGAAAAAGCCGATGAATGGAAAGGCACACATGTCATTTTTGATATTGTTGAAGAAGGCGGGCAGACCGTTTTGACGTTTACCCACAAAGGGCTTACACCGAAACTTGAATGTTACAATTCCTGTGTACCTGCCTGGTCGCAATACCTCGAACACAAGTTAGTGCCACTGATTAACACCATACAATAGCAACAAATTTCTAAAAAATCAAACAAAATGAAAAACCAGGATTACACCACAACCCTCATCGTGCCAAACAGCACTGCGGAAGTATTTGACGCCATCAACCATGTTAAAGGCTGGTGGAGCGAAAGCATCGATGGCAGAACCGACGAACCCGATGCGGAATTTTTGTACCATTACAAAGACGTCCACGTTTGTAAAATAAAGATTGTAGAATTTGTCCCAAATGAAAAAGTCGTGTGGCTGGTTTTAGAAAACCATTTCAACTTCACCGACGATAAAACCGAATGGAAAGGCAATAAAATGGTGTTTGAGATTGCTGAAACGGACCATGGCACCGAGCTAAAGTTCACCCAACACGGTTTAACACCGGAGTATGAATGTTACGATGTCTGCAATGACGCGTGGACAAGTTACCTACAGGGCAGTTTAAAAAACCTGATTACCACAGGAAAAGGCAATCCCAATACTAAAGATGAGACCCTGAACGAGGAGTTGATTCAAAAGTGGAACCTGCCTCAAAAGTAGCAGGCCAGTGTACCGGAAAAGCGCAAATTCATATATGATAAGGATTTGCGCTTATACTTTTTACACGGCAATTTTCTTAATCATACCGCCAAAAATAAAAAAGTGGAAAGGCACAAGGCTGTACCAATATAAACGTCCCCAGATGCCACGAGGACGGAATGTGGCAATTTGATGCAGTACATTTTTTTCGTCGATGTAAAATTCGAGCCATGCCTCGCCGGGTAGTTTCATTTCGGCAAACAAAAGCAATCTTTTTTCCTGCCTGCTTGCCAACAGTACCCGCCAAAAATCAAGGGAATCTCCGGAGTGGATCTGGGTAGGGTGTGTCCTGCCGCGCCGCAGCCCTACACCACCGAATGCCTTATCCATATGCCCGCGGATGCGCCACATCCAATCGCCATAATACCATCCGGTGTCACCACCGATGGAAAAAATATTGTCCATTGTTTTTTCCAGGTCTGTGATGGCTAACGATTTTTTATCCTTGAGGCATCCGAATACCGGCACCTGAATGTAGCCCTGCAAATCCCCTGAAGACCTACTGCTCGACAAGCTGTCTTTCCAGCTGGATATGACGAGGTTCTGTTCGATTTTCAGGAAGGCCAGTTTAATCGCGTCGACATAGGAAATGGGATGGATTCCGAGGATGTGCTGCAATCTTTTGTCGCGCGCCACCACTTCCATCTTCATGCTTTCTACCAGATTGGACGCCAGTTTATAAGAAGTGGAGGTGACAAAATACAACCAATACGAAGACAACTTCGGTGTCATGACCGGTACCGTGATGATCCAGAGCTTGATCTTCCTGGTTTTAGCGTAAAGCAATAACATTTCCTTATAGGTCAGGATATTGGGTCCGGCAATATCAAATGAATCGTCATAGCAATCTTCCCGAAGCAGCACGCCAATCAGGTATTGCATCACGTCACGGATGGCGATGGGCTGTGTGTTGGTCAGGATCCATTTTGGCGCAATCATCACCGGGAGTTTTTCACACAGGTCACGGATAATTTCAAAAGACGAACTTCCCGATCCTACAATAATTCCGGCGCGCAGCACGGTAAGTTTAAAGTGGCCCTGGTACAGGATGTCTTCGACATCGCTTCGGGACTGGAGGTGTTTTGAAAGCACAGCATCATTGATAATGCCACTTAGGAACACCACCTGAGTGATGCCAATCGCGTCGGCATAGGTATTGAAATTTCTTGCGGAACGGGCTTCGAGATTGTCAAAGTCGGCGTTTGAAGAACTCATCGAATGAATCAGGTAATAGGCCGCATCAAATTTTGCGGGAAGCGACTTCAAATCGGGTTCATCCAGGAAGTCCGTTTCCCAAATGCTGATTTTGGATAAGGTGACATCGTCCAATCCGAGACGGTTCGCATTGCGCACGCAGCAAACAACTTCGTGGCCCAGGTTGAGCAGTTCCGGCAAAAGCCTTTTTCCGACGTAGCCGTTGGCACCAGTGAGTAGGATTCGCATATTTTTTTTTATAAAGCTACGCATTAATCGCGTCTGTCACTATCATTTTGTTTATAGAAATTTGCAATATTGATAAACAATTGTAATAATATAATATCTTTATGACCGTAATTTTTAAAAATCAGCGTCGCAGGAATGCATTATCAGTTTAATTTTTACAGCGCGATACTCCTGATTTTTTTCAGCCAGGGCATCATTTTTTCATACCTGCTTTTTCGTAGATCCGCTTCGCAAAACCGGTATGCGGACAAACTGCTGGGTATTTTCATAGTGCTTTGTGCGTTGTACATCCTCCCATGGATGCTCGGGTTTGCAGGCTGGTATTTTGTGCAGCCGTATCGCGACATCATGTTTTACCTGCCGTTGCAGCAATTGCTTTTGCTGGGCCCGTTGATGTATTTTTATACGTGCAGCCAGCTGGATGTATCATTTAAGATCGTGCGGAAGAATTTCATTCATTTTATTCCTGCGGCTATGTACCTTGCCTACACCTTCATTGTTTGGGTGGTCGACAAGATCATTCTGGGCAGGTATTATTTCTATGCCGATGGACACGATAAGGATCTCGATTCCTGGTATCAGCTTTTAGGACTTTTTTCCATGTCAATATATGGTTTTATGTCAATGAAGAAATATCTCGGGTACAGGCGAACCATATTTAACAGCGTCAGTTTTGCCGATACGATCACCTTTGCCTGGGTAAAAAAATACCTGTTTGCTTTCCTGGCGATGCAGGCCATCAGGATTATTTTTTTTGTACTTTATCCTGAATGGGGAAACTTTAGCGCGAAGGGCTGGTATTACCTTAGTTTTTCGATATTATTTTATTACATCGCCATTCATGCGTTGCTCAACAATGTCAAATCGATTGCTCCCGTTAAGTTAACTGAAGAGGATGAACCGTTGCCCTTACGCAAAGGTCAGGAAGAAAATCAGCCAGCCGACAACCTCCAGTTTGAGTCATGGAAACTGAGGATTTCATCGTTCATTGAACAGCACAGGAGTTATGAAAATCCGGAGCTTACTTTAGCAGACCTGGCCAGGGATTTGCAAACCAATCCTACTACACTTTCAAAAGTCATCAACAAGGCTTACGGTATGAATTTTAACGATTTCATCAACAACTTAAGGATTGAGGCGTTCAAGCAGCAACTGAACCTTAAGGTTTACGAAAAGCACACTTTATTAGCGATTGCTTTTGATTGTGGCTTTAATTCAAAGACGACGTTTAACAGGGCGTTTAAGAAGAACACTTCCCTGACCCCCAAATCGTATGTTGCCGAAACTGTGGAACAAAACAATATTTGATAGGTGCCAAATCATGAATTGGAACGACGGAAGCCAAAATAAGCTGCATTTTTGCTGCAGTTAATAAAACCTGTTATGCCTAAATTACTTACTATCGCAGCGGTACTGCTGTTTTCCATTCACGGATTTTGCCAGCGAATTGAAAGAGACACCAAGATTGTCGAAGTTGAAAATAGTTTGATGCCGTATGTTCCGGTTAAGGACTTTCCCGGGTGGAATATCCGTGACCGTATGAAAGCTTACCGCGTTCCGGGATTGAGTATTGCGGTAATTGAAAACTACAAAATTTCGTGGGCAAAAGGCTATGGCTTGGCGGATACCATCAAAAAGATACCTGTGGATGTTACGACAATGTTCTCTGCGGGGTCGATCAGCAAACTGGTCACGGCAGCGGGTGCCATGATACTCGTAGAACAAGGCAAATTGAGCCTGGACACGCCAATAAATCAATTCCTGACCTCATGGAAAATAAACGAGAATGAGTATACTGTAAAAACGCCCGTAACGCTGCGGATGCTTTTAAGCCATACTGCAGGAACGTCCCAATCGGCTTATTTTGGATTTACTCCTGATAAGGTGACATTCCCAACGGTGGTCGAGATACTCAACGGAACCCCAGCTTCGGAAAGCAGGCCGGTTGTGGTAAACTCGGAACCCGTAAAGGAGTTCCGGTATTCTGGTGGCGGTTCCCTCATCGCACAACTGGCCATGATGGATGCTACCCGTGTGGATTTTGCACCACTGATGCAGCAGCTGATATTCGGCAAACTGGGGATGGCGCACAGTACGTTTGAACAACCACTACCCGGTAAATTTGTCGGAAAAGCGGCGTGGGCTTATTCCGCGGCGTCTTGGTTTAAAGGAATGCCATACGTTTACCCTCAGCAGGCAGCAGCCGGATTGTATACGACACCGACAGACCTTGCGAAATTTTTCATTTCGTTACAACAGGCTTATCGCGGGAAAAGTGGGCTGCTTTCGGAGAGAATGACGAAATTGATGATGACGTCGCAGGCAAAAGTATCAGAAGGGACTTATAAGGAAACAATAGGCATAGGGCCGTTTTTGATTGAAAGGGCAGACAACACCGAAGGAAAGGGCAGGTACTTTGAATTTACCGGAGTCAACGCCGGTTTTTTGGCATACGGTATCGGAAGCGTCGAAGGCGGGAATGGTGTTGTAATCATGCTGAACTCGGGCGATGATGTGAATGGTATCGGGAAAGAAATCAGGCGTGCGGTGGCCAAAACGTATGGTTGGTATAAATTCCTGCCAGAGGAAATCATTCCTACCGTGCTGCCGCAAGCCCAATTGGAAGAATATGAAGGGCGGTATCGAAAAAGCATTGACGAGGTAATTTACATCCGGCGTGAGAAGAACTATCTCGTTGAAAAAATCAACGATGGGCAGGATATTTATTGTTTTCCGGTTGCAAAAGACACAATTGCCTTCACAGATTACAATGTAAAAGGCGCATTCTTAAAAGACAGCAATGGACTCGTCAATGCGCTTAAAATTGATTGGAATGAAAAACCGATGATGAAAATGCAACCTGAGGAGTTCAGTCCTACGGAATGCCTCGCCAGGAAAGACTATAAAGGCGCCAAAAAAGGTTTCCGCTCCATGAACATGAACGAATATGCAATCACATACCGTATTTACGATCTGCTGCATCAAAGCAACTTCGACATTGAAGCCGCGCGTACATTACTCGAGGTCGCTACGGAACAACATCCCAATGCGGCCATTGTATATTGCAGGTGGGGTGACTTTTATGAAATGCAACACAATAGGGAAGAAGCGATCCGGTCCTACAGACATGCGTTTGAATTAGATCCGAACGATGTGGAAATCAGGGAAAAACTGGAAAGGTTGAAACAATAGCACCATCACGGCTTTTATTTTGTATTCTCGCCTTTAAATTGGGTTCTTAATTGCATCACGCGCTCCTGCAGCGTAATAGCTTCACTCAATTCCGGATGTTCAATTGTTTTGGCCCAAACCAGGAACTCGGGCGTATGTGCTTCGCGTTTCCCGGTGTGGGCATTGACTGGAATCAGTTTTGTACGCATCACCGCTTTCAGTTGGGTTTTGTTGCTGTTTGTCATGACGGTTTCAACGTGCAGCATCGCGGCATCCACTTTTAGCAATGCCGACTGTATCGTGACTACTTCATTGTAAACGGCAGGGCTTGCATAGGCTATCTCGTGGCTTCCCACCACCCAGCCAATGCCCTGTTTGTAAGAATGCGTCAGGTCAAACTGGTAGTGTTCGAGCAGATGGTCTTCTCGGGCGTTGATCAGGTAATCCAAATATCTGGAATTGTTGAGGTGTCCAAAAGGATCGCAATCGCTGAACCGTATTTTGTACTGGGATTCCGGCGTTTTTTCCATGTTGTTTTATTTTTTTGATGAATGGTTGAATCAATAGATACTGAAAATATAGATTTCCCCGCTGAGCATTGCCGGAACAAACATTTCGCTTCCGGAGATCACAAAGTCGGCAGGCCCGGGAATTTGTAACGAAAAGGTCGTTTTTTTTACTTTGTTGAAATTGTTGGTTGCCATCTCACGGACGACACCTTTTGCTTCAAAAGCAACCCAGTCACTGGTATACAGGATACCGTTGTTGAGTGCGAGACCATCATAGTATCCTTCAGGGACATCAATCTTTGTAAAATGATTGTCCTTCAGGCTGATGTATCCCACAATGCCATTGGGTTTATTTTCAGAGCCGAAACCATTTACGTAGAGCCTGTCTGAACGTTTTTTACAAAACAATCCATTGATTCCGGGAATGGAAACACTGGTCTTGACTTCCGCATAGGTTTTCTCAACGAGGTCCAGCCTGAAAAGTTTGCTCTTGTCGGTCGCTGAAACAAAAAGGGTGTGTTCATCCCACACGGCGATATCATTCAGGAAACTGGCGTCTTTACTAAAGTCTATTTCATATGACACAGTGCCGGTTGCAATGTCGATGCCCAGTACCCGGTCAATATCCGTAAGGTATAAAATGCCTTTGTAGATGGCGAGCCCTTTTGGTGCGTTGAGTTTCGTTTTCACAAATTGGGCATCAATGATGGTTCCGGCTTTATCCATTTTGATGATTTGTCCGTCGCCGTCTTTTGCGCTTGGTTTAAGTTCGACACCGATATCTGCAGCATAGAGGAATCCGTCGGCTACGGCCACGCTTTCTACGTGGTGGAAACCCGTAATTATTTTGGCAGTTTGGGCATCTGCGTGAGCAAAGCAAAAGAATACAAAGGAAAACGGAATAAGGTATAATTTTTTCATTGGAAAGGATTTAAGTGGTTAGTTATATACCAATTGGTATATTTTACTTTAAATTTTTTTATGTTTTTAAGTTTATAATCATTTGTTGGAGGTAATCCATCGTAGTGTGAAGGATGTCGCGCGTCCCGTATGCCTTGGATTGCATCACGGCCCCTTCAATCAGGCACATCATCACCGAAGTGAATTCGGTCACATGGGTATCGGCTTTAATCTCCTGGTTGGCAATTCCCATTTGAAGGAGGCGTTCAATCGAAGTTTTCCACAAATGCAACGCCGCAACAACTTTTTTCCTAAGTTCAGGATGCGTGTCATCAGCTTCCGTAGATGTATTAAGCACCGGACAGCCTGCTTCAAGGAACGGGATATCGAGAAAATCCCGATATACTTCAGTGTAAACCAGTAGTTTGCCAATCGCATTTTCACGGGCTTCTATTTTTTGTCGGATAAAGGAAACGATTTTACCAAAATTATGGTCAAACGCCGCCAACGCCACATCATCTTTACTTTCAAAATTCCCGTAAATGCTTCCCTTGGTCAGACCCGTAGCTTGGGTAAGATCGTTTATCGAAGTCCCGGAATACCCTTTGGTGTTGAAGATTGGGGCGGTGGTTTCGATAATGAATTTTCTGGTGCGGTCCGCTTTTGAGTCTGCCATCGTAAACAGCGTGATTGAATTAATACCATGCGAATATAAAAATAAATTTTAAATAAAATACCGATTGGTATATAATTTAATGCTTTGCAATCCTTAAATCCAATTATCTTAGTGGACTTACATTTCAGGAATGTATATATTGAAGGTGGTTCCCTGGTTCAAAACGGAGGAAGCCGTAATAAAACCGCCGTGGTTTTGGACGATCTTTTTTACGATGGCCAGTCCGATTCCTGTCCCCGTGTAGACCTCGTTGTTGTGCAGGCGCCTGAATACTTCAAAAATTTTGTCCTTGTATTCCATATCAAATCCAATGCCATTGTCTGCGATGCTGATGTGGCAATAGGTCAGTGCCGGGTCCGCATCGGGTTGGTCAATACCGCTGCCATTGATCCGGAACGCTTTGAAAACGATATGGGGCGGTACACCGGGCTTTGTGAATTTCAGGGCATTTCCCAACAGGTTATTCAGCAACTGCCAAAATTGGAACGTGATAACCTTAAGCTCATACGAATCAAAGATTTCAACAACAGCGCCAGATTCCTGTATAAGTTCACTGTAATCGTCGATGACCTTTTCGGCCATGGCACGCAAATCATTCTTTACAAAGATGTTGTCTGCCAAGTTTGTCCTGGAGTAGGCGAGGAGGTCCTGAATCAACGCGCGCATCCGTATCGCGGATTCGTTGATCTTATCGAGATACAAGGTGGTGTTTTCAGGTAATTTGGCATTGGCTCCACCATAGAGCCTGCTGATAAAAATCTGTATTTTTCGCAGTGGCTCCTGGAGATCATGGCTGGAGATGTATACAAAAGACTGTAGCTCAATATTTATTTTAATCAGGTTGATGTTGTTGTTTTCGAGCTCGGCGGTGCGCTCCTTTACCTGTTGTTCTAATTTGCCGGTGAAGTCCTTTTGCTGCTGGATGTCGGTACTTGTTCCCACCCACATCTGGATTGTACCATCGGAATCTTTCTGGGCAATCGCACGCGTGACATGCCAGCGATACGTTCCATCATTTTTTCTCAGGCGGTGTTCGATCTGAAAATCTGCGCCGGATGTGATGGCGCGCCTCCATTGATTTTTGTACTCCTTTATTTCGGTGCGGTGCAGGATAGTCGGCCAACCTCCCGTGTTTTTAGTGAGTGTCGACGCTCCCGTGTATTCGGCGAGGGACCGATTGTAGTAATTTAAATCTCCGGCAGGATCCGCAGTCCAGATCAACTGGGGCATGGAATCGGCCAGAAGCCTGAATTTCGATTCGCTTTTCATCAGGATTTCCCGGCGGTTCTGTTCCAACGTGATGTCGATCAGCGTCCCGATAATCTTGACCGGTTCGTCGTCGGCATTGAAGAATATTTTTCCATGCGACCGGATCCATCCGGATTCGCCGGACTTTTTAATGATACGCGATTCAAACTTGTAAATTCCGGTGGTCATGGCCACTTCAAAAGCCTTCTCGGCGATATTCGAGAGGTCTTCCGCGTGCAGGTGGCTCATCATCATGGCATTGGAAAGTTTTGCCGTTTTAGGGTATCCGAAGATATGGGCAAGGTTTTCAGAGTGAATCATTTCATGCGTCTGCAGGTCCAGATCCCAGGTTGCAATCTCGGCAATTTCAGTAGCCAGCCTGGATCGCTCTTCCGCTTCTTCCATTTTCTTGCGCACTTCCACTTTTTCCGTAACGTCGTTTAGTGTCACGATAATTCCCTCAAATACCCCCAATTCATTGTGGACGGGACTGTAGCTTGAAGTCCAGTAACTATCGACCGTTTTACCGTGACGCTGAATGGGGAGCCATTGCTCCTGATGCCATGACGCTTCTGTATTTTTCAGCACTTCGTTTACGAAGGGAAGCATGACGTTCCAGGTTTTCGGAAGTACAACTGTTCCCGTCTTACCCAATAAATCAGTATGGTTTCCTGTAATCCCCATGCCCTGATAGCAGGCGTCATTGTAAAAACAATGGATGTCCTTTCCCCAGAACAACAGCATGGGAAATTTTGAGCTCAGCATAATGCCCAAAGCAGAGCGCAGGCTGACCGGCCAGTGATCAACAGATCCCATTGTGGAACTGCTCCAGTCCATTTCCTCCATTGCGGTGGCTACACCGCCTTTACTGGCCAGAAGATTTTTGTTATTACTGAACATTTCGGTAGCAACTACGGCCGTTAACTGTCATGTGAATGACGTTATTCCGCGTTAGTTATATTTTCAAGGTAAATTGTGAACTTTGTGCCTATTCCAGGTTTACTTTCGACGATGATTTGTCCTCCCGCGGCATTGATGATTTTTTTTGCCAGATAGAGTCCGATACCGCTGCCTTCGATGTCCTGATGCAGTCTGCCATACATTTCAAAGATTTTCGCAATTTTGCCCGTTAGTATTCCTTCCCCGTTGTCTTCGATGGTAATGACAAAGGATTTTTCAAGATTAAAGGTGCGTATATTAATTTCCGGTGTGCGCTCACTCCTGAATTTTATCGCATTGGCAATCAGGTTGTACAAGATACTTCGCAGGTTTTTTTTAGAAAATTTTATTTCATTGACACCTAAGTTCCTGATGATTTTTGCTCCCGAGGATTCAATTTTGTCCTTGAGGCTCCACTCGATATTGTCCAAAACGTCATCGATATGAACATGTTCGGTAACAATCATATCGCTTTCCAGTTTTGCAATAGTAGCAATATCGATGATCAGCGAGCGGAAATTTTTGATGGAACTGTTGATGGCAAGCAGAAATTCAGATAAGTTAGCATCTTCCATCTGCAAGTCATTCAATATATTGATGCTGGCCTCAATATTCCCTAATGGTGCAAGCAGATCATGGGAGGCTGCATGCACAAAATGATCCAGATCAGCATTAATCCTTGTCAGGCTTTGGTTCTTTTTGTTCAGTTCAGACTGGGTTTCCTTTAACTCAGAAATGTCATTGAACGTGATGATCGCACCGTTATTCCGATGGCTGGCATGAACATAGGGCATAATCATCACCTGGTACCACCTGCCATTCGCATCTTCGATTTCCCTACTGATGACCGAGCCTTGGTCCAGGACTATTTTTGTATCGGCAATAATGGTCTCGAATTTTATATTGGTTGAAATGTGGTTTATTGGCCGCCCAATATCAGTGTCCAGCAGGTTGATGTGCTTTACCGCGCCGGGCGAGAACTTCATCAGCCTCATTTCGTTATCAATAAAAAGCTGTCCGTTGATGTTGCTCCTGAAATAATTGTTGAGGTCGTCATTGATTTCCAGCAATTCCTTATTTTTGAGCTGGTAGTCAGCATTGATGGTATGCAGTTCTTCGTTAACTGATTGCATTTCTTCGTTTGTGCTTTGCATTTCCTCGTTTGCGGAAATCAATTCTTCATTGAAAGATTGCATGTTTTCATTCGATGCATCTAGTTTGGCATAAGAAGCCGTCAATTCTAATTTAACCTGTTTGAGCTCCTGTTCAATCGTATCAGTATACCTGCTTTGGTAGGCTGTTTCATCAAAAACAGGATAGCCTGCAACGTCATTTTGTTCGGAATGGTCGTCATTAAACACGGCGAACAATCCCCTGTGGTCTTTTTCGAGTACAATGGGGCTGACGGAGAGGTTGACTCTTATAATGATCCCGTTTTGTTGCACGAGTATGCCCTTTACGTTGGCGCGTTCATTGCTACGGAGCACTTCCTTGCTCAAAGCCTTATAGGCGACAGCCAGCGATTTTGGCAGCAATTCTAATAAATTTGTATTGAAATTTTGCTGAATCAGGTATTTGGCGGTGTTGCCGTAAGATTTCACGACTGTATTTTCATGATTTACACAAACGGCTAAAAAATCCATGACCGTTGCCAGTGCATTATTGACGGTCTCGTTTAACGAATGCGGTAGGTAACCCGACGATTCATCGTTTTTCACGGACACCTTCCGTACCTGATCCAATATAACGGGCAACGCAAAGGTCTCAAAAGTTACAGCGCGCTTGTTTTTCAGGCTCTTATAAATCCGCCACTTTTTATTGACAATTTCGAGGCTGTCTATGATCGTTAGCGGATTTTCGCTTGATCCGAGGAATAGATATCCATTGGTCCGCAGGCCAAAAAGCAACATCGCATATACTTTCTTCTGCAGCACCGGAGCCATATAAATTAAAAGGTTTCGGCAGCTGATCAGGTGCATATTGCAGTAGGGTGGATTTTTTACCAGATCGTGTTGGGCAAAAATCAGCATTTTCCGGATTTCCGGACGGACAACGTAATTGGAACCTTTTTTATCAAAATATTTTTTGAGGTAGGTCTCACCGACGTTTTTAACCCGGTCCGCAGCGTAGACGCCTTTACCGGCATAGATCAATGCGTCAGAATCAATATCGGTCGCAAAAATCTTTACCACAGTATCGCGGTGTTTGCCGGTCAACAATTCTTTCAACACAATGGCAAGAGAGTAGGCCTCCTCTCCGGTAGCGCAGCCGGCCACCCAGATCTTAATTTCTTCGTGCGGCGGCAGGCTTTGGATTATTTGCGGGAATACCGTGTTTTTGACAGCTTCAAAAGCATCCGGATCCCTGAAAAATTCAGTAACGCTGATCAGGAAGTCTTTGGCCAGCAGTTGTACCTCGGCTGGCGATGCCTTTAAACGCTCAAGATAATCTTCCAGTTGGTAGATGTTCAGCGACGCTGCCCTGCGTTTAGTACGCCTGATGATGGTGGTCGTTTTATAATCGGAAAAGTCGAAGGGCAGCTTTTCCCGAATGTAATCAACAATTAGTGCGGTGATTTTTTCGTCGTGGATTTTGTCATCCTGAATGGTACTGTTATGCTTTACATAGGATTCGATTGTCCTGGGCATGAATTCCGGCTCAAGGATAAAATCAACCATATCCGTCGCAATCGCGTGGGCGGGCATACTGCTAAACGCTGTGGTTTCAGGATTTCGTGCAATAATCATTCCGCCCGCTGCTTTTATGGCTTTGATGCCTTCAGTTCCATCAGATCCGAGGCCGGAGAGGATTACCCCAATTGCCTTTTTGCCGCTGAATTCTGCGAGCGAGTTGAAGAAGGTGTTGATGGTAAGGTGGGGTCCTTTGGTTTTGATCTTCTCCGTCAGGAATAGTTTATTGTCACTGATCGTCATGAATTTGTTGTTTGGGATCAGGTACACCACATTGGTGCAAACGGTCATGCCTTGTTCGGCCTCCTTCACCACCAGTTTGCTATGTTTAGACAACAGTTCGACCATCCTGCTTTTGAAGTCCGCGGATAGATGCTGTACGATCACATAGGCAACGCCGTCTAGTGGCGTGTGTTCGAAAAACGTATTGATCTCTTCCATTCCTCCGGCAGATGCGCCAATGGCGATAATATAACTCGGTTCTTCCATGATATTGGTCTGATCTTTTAGGAAATAACGGACTTTGTCCTGAATATGTCTCATTCATTAATAGTATCCCTGCCACCTTAAATCATTAAGGCAACAGTACAGAAATACATTAGATATCACATTAAATTGTCAGGAGTTGAGTCGGGACAGCAGCGTGCGGTAGCCAATTGACCAGCGGTGATTTTAAAATTTGCCTTGAAAAACCAAAGCAGTGTGATTTTCAGCACCCCTAATTTGTTGGAAGTTACCGCTATTTGCACCAAGTACCTAATAATCTGGCAGAATAATCCAATTTCAGCTACAGTTTGGTCAGAAACTTGATTTTTGAGATGGTTTGTTACTAGGAGGTGGTATTTTGCTTACAAATAAAGGAATTGTAAAACAAAAAAAACGATAAAGCCTGCTAAAGGCCTTATCGTTTTATACGTTATTGGAGTACGAAGTGGACTTACAATACCACTTTCCTGGATATAGTCAGACCGGTAGCTGTCGTGATTTTGACAAGCAACACTTCACTTTCCACCCTGATGTCTTCCATCATAAGCTTGGTACCATGGATTGTGCCGGTTTCATAGACCAACCTTCCGCGGACGTCAAAGACCTGTACCGATTGCATCTCGAGACTTCCGGAATCGATATGCAGTCCATTTTCTTTTTTGAAAATAACAACACTGTTTGGGTTGAGCTCTGGATTCAGAACGCCTAACGGACTGTTTTGATAAACGATTTCAAAACGGTTGGCGTAGGTGCCTGATACACTTGAAAATTGGTAAGGTAGTAGCTTTAAGTTGGTAACCACCCCAGCCAGGTTGTCGCGCAAGAAGATGCCCTGATTCCCGGCAAACAAGGCAAAAAATCACATAAATATTGTAACATTATAGTATCCTTATAGTAAGGTTATAGTAACTTTATAGTAACCTTATAACAATATTACAATATGTAAATTATACTCAGAATACCATATATACTATGTAGCGTCCTATTTCATGTTGGGGTCATGGTAGTGGTGAAAACCATCATCACCTTCCGATTACACCGATTTAATGGTTTTCCATATGCTGGACTGAATGACCAAACCAAATCAATCGCACTTAATGAATGCATCATGTTTTCTTCAGACAGCGCCAAAAGAAAAGCGCCACACCGATTGGGGCGTGGCCCTTTACTATTGCTATTGGCTATTTGGAGCTATAATTTATCAAATATATAGCCCGACTTTACAGCGCCCCAAACCTGGTTCCCGTCTTTGTCAAATCCCTGGTCCCACGATAGGATCTGGTTTGCGGTAACGGTGACTTTTGAAGTAGCATAACTCGCGCCACGCAGTTCGCTCGGGCAGGTTCTTACGCCTGTCTGCCCTGCAAATTTGTTCTTTTCGATACGTTTTAAAACGACCTCACATCCCGGCTTTAATTCGATTTCCGTTTCGTTGAGTTTCTGGAACGCTTCCGGATCATTCCATTTTCCAATCCAGTCTTTTTCATTTTTTAAGGTATAAATTTCGCTTACGAATTCGTTATCAATGCGTTGGGTAATCTTATAAATCCTGACCCGATAAGGTTTGTCCTGTTTTTTAAGCAAAGCCTGTTCCACATACAGGTAGTGCCCTTTATCTTTCCAGATCGGTACCATCCGCAATGAAATGCTGTAAAAGCTGGTATCAACGGCGGCTTGCTGTTCCGAAGAGTACGTACCCTGCATCATCGAAACCAATTCTTCGAGGTCAGCTTTGTTCTTAAAATTTTTGGTTTGGGCACCGACAGTGATGCCAAATGATAAGGTGAAGAGCAACATGATTTTTTTCATCGGTGTGTCATTTAATGTGTGAATGGTTATTTATCAGTGATGGAATTAGGGTTAACGATTTCCTGTTTCTGCTGGTTCCGCAACCTGCTGTTTTTCTTTCCGTAAAAATAATAAATTCCGAAACCAATCAGCAGCCATACGATCAACCGGATCCATGTATCCAGCGGCAATGAAAACATCATGATCAGGCAGGTAATGATTCCCAAAACAGGAACCAAAGGTACGAAGGGTGTTTTAAACGGCCGTTCCACATCAGGCTGTTGCTTCCTTAAAATCAAAATACCAAGGCAAACCATAACAAAAGCCAATAGCGTTCCGATGCTGGTCATTTCACTTTGAGGGTGTGTTGTATTTCGGATGCAATTTCGAGAAGACCTGCGGCAACAGGCCATCTTTACTCATCGAGTAGAATACCCTCGATTGTCCGAGTAAATCGACCAAAATCACAGACGTGTATCCGATCAGGATCGCCAGGATAACCGCTACCCCCAGCCATTGGTAGGGCGTATGCGCAATGGCGATCGCTACCGGCGCCGCACTGTCTTTGAACTCGGTGTAATTGGCCAATCCCGTCATCACATAACCAAATAAGATGAACAGGATGGTGCAGACCAACAAAGAACCCAATATTCCGATTGGCATATTCCTTTGCGGGTTTTTCGTTTCCTGTGCCATCGTTGCCACAATATCGAAACCGATGAATACGAAGAACACTACCCCGGCGCCACGAAGGATACCACTCCAGCCATACTCGCCAAATGTTCCCGTATTGTTTGGAATATAGGGTTGGTAGTTTCCGGGATCAATGTATTGCCATCCGAGGCCGATGAAGGCAATCACCACACCGACTTTCAATGTCACGACGACCACATTGAAAATGGCCGATGACTTGGTGCCGCGGATGATGATCGCGGTGATTAAAAAAATGATCAGGATTGCGGGAAGGTTCACAATACCGCTAACAACCGTCCCATCCTGTAAGGTCACTGATTCAAATGGCGACTGCACCAATTGTGGCGGAATATGGATGTTGAATTTATCGAGGAATTTCACGAGGTACTGCGACCAGCTGATGCCCACCGTTGCGGCTCCAACGGAATATTCCAGGACCAGATCCCAGCCTATAATCCAGGCAAACAATTCGCCGAGTGTGGCATAGGCATAAGTGTAGGCACTTCCTGAAACCGGCACCATCGCAGCAAATTCAGCGTAGCATAAAGCACTAAATGCGCATCCCACGGCGGCAATGATGAAAGATAGTGTTACGGCGGGACCTGCGTTATTGGCAGCGGCGATTCCGGTGAGCGAGAATAGCCCGGCGCCAATAATGACACCCACACCAATGGCAACGAGATTGACGGCACCTAGACTTCGCTTTAATGTACCTTTGCCGGTTTGTGTGGCTTCAATTTTTAAGAGTTCAATTGATTTTCTAAGCATGATTTATTGGGTTATGTATTTATACGGATTTACAATTCGGGTCACCACCTGGTTAAATCGCCTGATTTTGACTTGGGTGCGTTTGGCAAACTGATACCTCGATAAATTGGTAAGGGCAACGCCCGAAAGGATAATCCCTAATCCGGCGAACTGAATGGGCGTGATGCTTTCATTGGCGATGATCCATCCAATGATTACTGCCACGATTGGATTGATGTAGGTGTGTGTGCTGACCAAAACAGGATCCTTTACAGACAATAGCCAGATGTAGGAAACGTATGCGGTGATTGATCCGAAAAAGATCAGGAACAACAACCCTAAAATGGAACTTAGAGGCACTTCTGAAATTACGAACGCAGTCAATTCACCCCGCAATACTGCTATGATAAAACTGGCGATACCCGCCACAATGAGTTGCTGGGCGATATTCATGAAAGTAGAATTTCCTGCAGGATTATTTTTAGAATAGAGTGAGCCAATGACCCATGAGATGGAGCTTAACGCCAGAACAATAAAGGCAATGATCTTAAGGCTGCCTTCGACGCTTGAGTCGCCGTGTGCGACACTACCCTGCAAAAAAAGTACCAGTCCTGCAAATCCTAACGTCAGTCCACTTGTAATCATCTTGTTAGAGAAATAGTTTTTCCAGTTTTTTCTGTCTAAGGCAATAAACCAGAATGGTCCGGTGGCAATGGCGATGGCCGCTTCTGTTGAGGTGACATATTGCTCACCCCACGCCACGAGCCCGGTTCCACCGGTTAGGATCAGGATACCGGTAATGGCGTTTTTTTTCCAATCGGTTGCGGTGCCTGTGTTTTCATTCTTTATTTTCCTCCAGACCAGGAGGATCAGTCCCGCAGAGAGAAATCTCAAGCCTGACAGCATGAATGGTGGAAAGCCTTTCAGGCCAAAAGAAATGGCCAGGAATGTTGAACCCCAAATGACATATATTCCCGCAAAAGCCAGGATAATTAACAATGTTGTTTTATTTTTTATAATGGACATGGTATTGATTTTTAAAATGAATGGAAATAAAAAAGGCCCTTGCTCTGCGTTGAGGAAGGACCTTTATAATTAAATGAAGTGATAACTATACAGAGACATTCCGGCAACGATGGACGCACACCATCATATGATGACAGATTACCATACAACGGCAGGTTGTGGCAATATTTTCAGCCATTGAAAGTGTTCCGCGTTGGTTGCGTTCCTGAACCGCGCGCAAGGAGCGAACGGATGAATCAGTTGTGGACTTCATAGTAATCGATTTTACATTAAACAAAAAAAGCCTTTCAAATATGAAAGGCTCTATAAATTTTTAAATAAAAATATTTATCTCGGGGCCATTTCATATCACGAATCCATTGTGCAGCACATCATGCGGCAAACGGTATTCATCATATTATGGCGGTGGTTTCTCATTCTGGGTACAAAAATATTAACTAAAATTTGAACTGCACAATTAAATTTAATTTTATTAACAAATAAAACCAGAATTTAGATGCGTCGGCCTGGCAAGCACAGCGATCGGTTGCTTTGGTTGTATAACAAATAAGCCTGCCTGATGAAAGGCAGGCTTATTTTTATAAACCTAAATGTATGATATAGCTTTTATAACGATGGCAGCAGTACTTTGTTTAGTACGTGGATGACGCCGTTAGATGCCTGCACATCGGTGTAGGTGATGGTACTTACCCGTGCGTTAGCGTCGGTGATTTTTGCGCCGTCAGTCAAACTTACCGTGAATTCTTCACCGGCGAACGTATCGACAGGTCCTGCTGATAGTGACGTGGACAATACATTTGCACCGGTAACCACATGATATTTCAATGTTTTTTCAAGTGTTGCCTGTGCAATAGCTGACAGTCCAGGGGCGTTAAGTTCAGTCAAAAGGTCCCCAAAAGCGGTATCTGTTGGCGCAAATACAGTAAATGGTGAATTGGCCGTGCCTGAAAGGATACCTACAAAATCCGGCTGATCGGCCCTCGTAAGTGCTTGAACAAGAATAGAAAAGTTTGGATTAGCAATGGCATGGTTGACCACAGTAGGCAGTCCAATCACGCCATCAACAATGTGCACTACGCCATTTTTAGCCTGCACATCGCGTGTGGTAACACTGGCGCCACCATTTGTAGTTCCGCCATTTAAAACCACACCGTTGGCGGTGTTTACAAACATGCTCAGTGTATTAGACGCAGATGCATCCCCTTTTCCTAACGTTTTCACGTAGCCTGTAGAGAGTTCTCCGGAAGTGAATTCACCAGATACTACATGGTTAAGCAAAACCTGTTGCAACAATGGTACCGGAACGTCCTGGAGGGTTGCAAAGTTATTTGCCTGTAGAAAGGAATTGAACGCGGCATTGGTTGGCGCAAATACGGTGTACTCTGTGTTTCCGTCCAGCGTCGCGGTCAATCCAGCGCGGTCTAGTGCAGCAACCAAGGAAGTTAGATTTGGGTTCCCGGCAGCAATCTCTGTAATCGTTTGGCTCGTCGTACTGTCGCCGTCATCATCGTTGCATGAAATAAACAATGCGATCAAACCCAATAAAGCAATTTTTTTTAAATGTGTTTTCATTTGTATATGGTTTTATGTTTACTCAAATTTAATAAGGCAATATTTTTGTTTAATGAATTTTATGAAAAAATTAAACAATGTTAAGCGTGTTTATTTTGTAAGATGCTTCAGATCAGTTGCTTTTACCAGTAGCTATTTTAAGAAATGCTGACTTGCCCCTAATAAAAATTTGTAAGATGTACGCTCTCGGCCGAGCGATTTCTCGTACCCTTACGGCTAATTCAGGGACACTTTTACAAACTTTCAAGCGGTAACTTAAAACCGTTGGCTAAAGAACCGGAATCTCTGCAAGTACCTTAAATAACATCGCATACGAATTCAGGTATCGGTTTTTAAGCTCAATGGCCGAAATACCGACACTTACCAGACTATTTTCCCTGGTATTGAGCAGAAAAATGGAACTTTCTCCAAAGGAAAAAAGTCGTTCTTCGGATTCCAGCATTTTGCGATAATCCGTTACCAGGGATTCTGTCAGCACGAATTGTTCCTGCAGCAATTTTATTTCGTTTCGTGAAGCTTCAATTTTGTTTTTGAGCTGTAGTTTTTCGATGTCCAGCTCAAGTTTTGCATCCTGTATCTTTAATTGTGCTGCTTTAAGGCTTCCCCTTTCCTTACGAAGAAACAATGGAAAGCTGAAATTCAGTCCCACTTTATAATCCTTAAAATTGTAGTTATCCGTTAATGAAGGTTCCGACAAATAATAGTAGCCAAGGTCAATTTTGGGCAAAAGTGCATTTTGCTTTAGTTTTCGCTCGACTTGCAAGATACCAAGTTTACTTTCCAGGGCGGTTATTTTTGGATGCCCATCAAGATTATTTGACACAGCGTTTGCTTCGTCCGAAAAAAATTGGCTGATACTCTTATTCAATACTGTTTCCGGAGCAATGTTGTCCTGTAGTTCCAGAGGTACATTGTCAATCCAAAGATAGTTTGAGAGTTCCTGGCGTGTTTTCATCAATTTAATACCGGCATCTTTGAAATTAAAACGGCGGTTTTTTACGATAATTCCGGCTTCAATACTATCAATTCCGGGTTTATCGCCGGCAACGATTAGTTTTTTGATGCCCTCATACCTGGTTTCAGCAAACCTAAGGTACTGCGCATATAGGTTTGATTCTTCGTGGGCCCTCAGCCAATTAAAATAAGCTACGGATGCATCGTAGATAACATTAGCGGCCTGTAACCTTTGTTCTGCAGCGCTTAGGCTTAAATTGATCTTTGCGATTCTTAAATCCGCCATGCGCTGGTTAATAAGCAATCCCTGGCCCAGAGGTATGGAAATTCCAAGGGAAGTTAGGCCACTGTTGGGCAGGCTGTTTTGCGGATTTACATAGATGCCTTCGCTATTGTCAAAACCCGCCTTGACTTCAATGCCGTACCAGGTCGGAATCTTGAAACTGCTGTTTAACAACGAGTAGTATTCTTTTCCTTTAAATTCCTTCTTATCAAAGTCAACTTCAAGTTTAGGGTCGAACGCGCCACGCGCCTTCATTAACTCGGCTTCAGCTTGTCCAATTTCAAGTCCCGCCTGCTTTACCCGCGGATGGTATTTTTTGACGTAACCCAGGAATTCAGTAAAGCTCAGGGTTTGATTGATTTCCTGCGCATACACTGTCGAGAAATTGATGCTGCCCAAGCAAAGCAACAAAACGATCCACCACTTCACGTTATTTCTTTTCCTTTTCATTTTTAACAGTGTTCGGTTTGTAATAATTGGGTGGGAAACCATTCAGGGAACGCCAGATTTCGAACCAGACCGGGACGGTATCCAGTAGCGCGATGGTTTGAACACCAGTGCCGATACTGAGTTGTTTTGGCCACGGTGCTTCAGTCTTATCAGGCCTTATCAATACACGGAATTTGCCATTGGCGCTGATGAAGTTTTCTATCGCTACGATTTCACCTCCAAATGTTCCATAGGACATGTCCGGCCAGCCTGAAAACACGATGGTGGGCCAGCCGTCAAACCACACGCGCACTTTCTCCCCTTTTTTGAGCAACGGGAGGTCAATGGGATTCACGTAGGTCTCAACAGCAATATCATAGGTAGACGGCATAATGCTGACGATCGGGGTGCCTTCCTTGACCGTTTCACCAATGCCTGACTGCAATGCGCGGTTTACATACCCATCCTGTGGCGCTTTGATGTAGTAAAGGCCATTCCTGATGTTGTAATTCGCATACTGGTTTTCCAGTTTGTTTACCTGTGCTTCCGTGTCAAACTGGTTGCTCAGGGCAGTGAATTTATCACTGTTGGTTTTGGAGGTTTTTTCAGCGTATTCTGCGGTAATCCGATTGATTTCAACCCTTGCATTGATCAATTCGTTTCTTGCGGTGAGCAGCTTGTTTTCCTGGGTAATGATTTTGGCCTGCGCATCCTGTAATTTCAACCGTTTTTCCTCCAGGTCGCTCAAAGGCTTCAAGCCTTCTTTGTACAATTGCGAAGACCTTTCGAACTGGGTGGTGGCAATCTTTATTTGCGTTTTCACGGCTTCAAGGTCGATGCTGTCGCTTTTCACTTTCAGCAGTCCCTGCCGTATCTTGTTTGTTGCCTGTTGCAATTTCAGGTTTTTTTCCCGGTCTATCGCACCGATTTGGGCGTTAAGTGCGCCTACCTTTCCACCGTAGGATTGCAGGGAAGACTGTTTCGCCTCAACCTGCTGTTTGGTATTTTGAACGAGATTTGGGTCAAAGTAATCCTCCTTGATTTCGGAGATAAACAATATGGTGTCTCCTTTTTTTACAAAGTCACCTTCCTGGACGAACCATTTCTCAATCCTACCGCCGATCACGGTATGAATCGTTTGCGGCCGTTGGTCGGGCTTTAGCGTTGTGACTGAGCCCGCCCCGGAAATATTCTGAGTCCATGGCAGCAACAAAACGACCACGCCAATGATGGAAGCAGCCCATATGATCCGGTTTAGAATTTTATAGTGCGGCCGGTCAGCCAGCGTTTTTACAGTACTGTATCCGCCTAAAGCGTTAACGTCTGTTTTTTTGTTTGTTGAAATATTAAGCATTGGTGTAACGGTTTGTGTCATTAATAATGCGTCCTTTTTCCATGATAATATGCCGGTTTGCTTTTTCCTGCCAATAGGCCGATGGGGAAGAAACGACGACAGTCCAGCGGTTTTTGGGATCACAAATAAAATCGATGATCGCATGGGCCGCAGCTTCGTCCATTTTATCAGTCGGGTCTTCCAGGAATAGAATTCTTGGGCGGCTGATGAGGCAACGTGCCAAGAGTATCTTTTGTGCATTGGATGAAGTGAGCTGTCGGCCATCAGGAAATATCATGGTGTCCAGTCCCTCAGGCAGCGTCTTAATGTAGGGCGAAAGGTGTACGGCATCAAGCACCCATTTTAAGTCGGACTGGCTGATTTCGGGGTTGTTGAATGTAATGTTTTCCAGGATTGATCCTTCAAACGGTGTTTCCCCCTGTATAAAACATCCGATTTGTGAGCGGTATTCGGCGAGGTTTATTTTGCGGAAAGTATCGTCATTGATGGATAAGGAACCGTTTCCGGGAATGAGTGTACCAGACAGTATTCGGATCAATGTCGTCTTGCCCGAGCCATTTTTTCCGGTGATCGCAATTTTTTCGCCCTGTGAAATTTTCAGTGAAATATTTTTCAGGACATCATTCTTGCTGTCGGGGAATTTAAAACGAATGTTTTCAGCCTCGAGAATGATGGTGCTGAAGCAGCTGTCCTTTTGGTCGGGCCCCCAGTCTTCCATATCCATATCGGTAACCTGACCGATCTTTTCAACCGAGGTGAGTACGTCGTAAAATGTTTCAAGGCCGATGATGATCTTTTCAACCGAATTGATTACGAGCAGAATGATGATTTCTGAGGCAACGAACTGCCCGATATTCATCTTTTGGCTGATTACGAGATACCCGCCGATGAATAGTAGTCCCGCGGTAATGATGATTTTGAAAATGATCAGTTGGCTGAACTGTCGTTTAATCACATTGAAGTGTTTTTCGCGGTAGGCAAGGTAACCCTCGACCAATCCGTTGTTCTTCTGCAGCGCATAATCAAAATTTAGGTTTTTCCGGAAGCTTGAGTGATTTCTCGCTATTTCCTGTAACCATGTTGCCACGCCGTATTTGAATTTGGATTCCTTCATGCTGGTTTCCAACCCTGGCTTGTATGAAAATTTAAAGATCAGGTACAGCAGCGCGACAAGGAGCAGTCCAAATAAAATAAAAAACGGATGGTAGAGTGACAGCAGTATGATACCGAAACCAATCTGAAGCAGGGCAGAGGAGAAGTCAAGGAGCAATTTCGAAATGCCCTTCTGGATGGTGAGCGTATCGAAAAAGCGATTGGCCAGCTCCGGCGGATACACCTCGTTGTAACGTTCCTCAAATCGAATTTTCGGTAACCGATACGCAAATTCAAAAGAGGACCGTACAAAAATCTTCTGCTGCAGATTTTCAGTAATACGCAATTGCATCAGCGCCAGGATGCCCACAAAGGCGACTCCCACAACGACGCCAATGATTAACACAATCCATGAAGCGCTTACTCTTCCGCTTTGGATGAAATTGATAATGGCCTGTATCCCAAGTGGCAGTGAAAGGCTGATTAGTCCGGCAAAAGTAGCATAGAAAAATATTTGATAAACGTCTTTTTTATCGAGTTTCAGCAGGCTGAAAAAGCGTTGAAGCGGTGTCATATTGTTAATTTTTTAGAACGTTTGTAACAAGGTCAATGTAAAAATCGGTAGGGGAGATGCCTGAATTGCAATTGGTAATGGTTTTTAAATGGTCCCTAAGGAAATGCTGGTGCAGGGCGCCCTCAACCATGCTGGACACCAGGGTTTTTGCATACGGATAGTCTGGCCTGATGTGCTGAACCATTTCAACAATCCTGCTGATTACATTTTTATAAATGAGGAAAAAACCTTCCCTGTTTTCGTCATCAACTTCTTTGGTCAGAAATGTTTTGGTAAACTCGGATATAATGATCCGGTTCAGCACCGCTTCGTCGGTATAGTCGGTAGCAAC
>NZ_NKJE01000057.1 GCF_002256285.1 Flavobacterium sp. BFFFF1
GTTATGGAAAAAAGAAGTTCATTTTACACGGAAAGCAGCAATTGCGTGAAACCGCTGTTATGACTCGTTTTAATTTTGAAGGTGATTTGTTATCCAGTTTCGGATCTCTTCAAAACGATACTCTCCTTTACTTGCTGAAATAACAAAGCTATACTTTTCATCTTGGGTTGCAGAAATATCCATTCCATAGTCCAAAAGAATTAATCTCATCAAGGTGTAAGCTGTGCGTTTGTTTCCGTCAACAAATGGATGATTAATTATAATACTTTCAAATATTGCGGATGCTTTGTCTACAGCATTTGTATATAAATCTTGCTGATCAAAAGTTGCAAATGGTCTTGCTAATGAAGATTGTAAAGCCCCAGAGTCACGGATTCCTTTACTTCCGCCAAATTTATCAATAAGGATATTATGTATTATTTCAACTTCTTTTTCAGAAATCATTTAGCCAGTTTTTGAAGCAATTCGCCGTCTTCAGAAAGTATCTTTTTGAAGTTTGACGTTAAAGAAGAATCAGCAGATTTATCGGATTGAACTTCTTTGATAAAATCCAAAATATCTACAAGCAGGTTTTCAGGGACCTGATCAAGAACTTTACTAATTTCTTTTTTTATCTGTACAGCTGTCATGTTTCAAAGGTAGTAAAAAAATGTTGATGTAGATCCGGCTCGCCAAAAAATGAGTCATAACGTCCGGCGGCTTCACGTCAGTTGCGGGATTTGGAACTGAGTACTCTCGGCTGGACAAAACGAAGTTATGGAAAAAAGAAGTTCATTTTACACGAAAAGCAGCAATTGCGTGAAACCGCTGTTAGCTGTGGCCATTAATAGTACCAAAATCCCAACAGTTCTGATGTCCAATTCCCATTTTCTTTTTTAAATAAAATTGTTTGTCCTGCTCCACATAGTCCTGGACAAATATTTTTAATCATCATTATGGCTTTGCTCTTATCAATTGAAAAAAGCGGCAAAGAAAATGAATATACATTTTTCTTGTTTTTTGTATTGAATCCTAAGAATGCATTGTCCAATTTGAACTTTTTAAATTTCACTTTCTGTAATAACATAGCGTCAATATCAGACTGTGTCAAATATTTAGAGATAAATGAAACATGAATTGTATCTCTAAAAATGTTTTTACCGTCATTATCATCTTTGCAATCTAGAAGCAACGATCTTAATAATGTTTCATCCGTTCCTTCAATTCCGGCATTTGCTTCTAACTCTAAATTTATACCATCATTCAAATGAAGTTTTTGTTGAATGATAACTTCGTTCAAAAAAGCATAAATATCCTTTTCTTCAATAGAATTCTGCCCATTCATATTGAAAGATAAAATCAAAAAGGAAAGAAGCAATATTCTTTTCATAACAGCTTATTTACACACAATTTTGGCACGGTCACAGCTAACGTCCGGCGGCTTCACGTCAGTTGCGGCATTTGGAACTGAGTATTCTCGGCTGGACAAGACGAAGTTATGGAAAAAAGAAGTTCATTTTACAAGAGAAGTAGTAATTGCGTGAAACCGCTGTTAACTGCAGGTTTAATTTGATTCCATAAAATCTAACAATGATTGAAATAATTCTTTAATGTCAGTGAGTGGAAAATTCTCTTCACAACTCACATAACTATCATTTTCACTACAATATAGTAGTTCAAATGTCAGATTCTCATTTATAATTCCTATCAAAACATCCCGCCCTAATTCCTTTTGCCATTCTGAATCTTCATATTTTATTAAATTATAATTATTACACAATGCTAAATTTATAGTATCGATAAACTCCACCAATTCTGGTTTATATTTAGAAAAAAGATAAAGAAAAATACCTAAGTTTAAATATGGATGAGTTGATTTTACGTCTATTCCAAACGATTCCTTTGAGAAACTAATCCCATATTTATTTAAAGCACTTTCATTCATGAAAAGAAATTTACAATTTGGGTTTTAAGGTTGATCGGACTTCGGCGCCAAACTTGCAGTTAACGTTCGGCGGCTTCACGTCAGTTGCGGCTTTTGGAACTGAGTATTCTCGGCGAGACAGAACGAAGTTATGGAAAAAAGAAGTTCATTTTACACGAAAAGCAGCAATTGCGTGAAACCGCTGTTAGACGACGTTTCTTAATACGTCATTGGTTTTATTCTTTACTACGATTAATAATTCCTTGAAAAAGGTTTGAATCAAAGTTACTAAGTTCTCGATAAAATAATTTTCAATGCTGTTTAAATAAAATGAGTTTTGAAATTTTATAAACTTTAAGCCTTTGAATCTTTTCAAAGTTTTAAATTCTTGTTGGTTTGCAACACTGTTTTGATGAATAATTATATGCCTAACTATATTTTGATGCCTTATTTGACTATAATACTTTTCAACAGAATTAATTTCTGCATCTAAAAAATTTTTGAGCATCTTCCAATAATCTGAAGCATAAGAATCTGTTTTGACATTGCATTCGAAATCAAAATCAGATTTCAATTTCTCACATATCAATCTTAATTTATTTTCAAAAATTGCAAAAGCAAATATTATAGATGATGAATTTTGTAACATGCCTAACTCTGCAGTTATCCTTTCTTCTAAGCCATATAAATGTTCTACATATTGTTCTAATCCTTGTTCGTCAAGGTTATCGCTATTTTCTAGTTTTAATTTAGCAATATTATTGTGTAAATCAGCAGTGATTTGAGCATGTGATTCCTGCTGAATTTTCACTGATTTTTTAAACGCATCTATAGAATTCTCTATTTCAAATTGTATCCAATTAAATTCTGCCCAATCGGGAAAATCTTTTGAATTGAGGTTGTATTTTTTTGCGGTCATGGTATCATGAAATGTCGTCTAACGTCCGGCGGCTTCACGTCAGTTGCGGCATTTGGAACTGAGTATTCTCGGCGTGGACAAAACGAAGTTATGGAAAAAAGAAGTTCATTTTACAAGAAAAGTAGCAATTGCGTGAAACCGCTGTTATCTGCAGTTATTTCGATTTGCGTTTTCGTTTGTTAGTTTTGCAAAAAATCATGCCTTCGTTTTTCTTTGAATAACAACCAATTTTTAGATTTTTATAAAAAGGCTTGTAGTATTCTTTAGCATTTGTAACAGCAATTAATTCGTCAAAAAAACTTACGAATGCCTTGCCTTCATGATTTGTTTGCTGCCGTGGATTTGAATAGGTTTTCTTGACATAAATTCCGTTATATTTTTGTTCAGTCTCGAAAAACTCACCATCTAAAATTGCTTTCCAATCTGCAATATCAAACTGTGTTGGCAAATTATATATTTTGTATCGTTCGATAGTTTGAAAAGCATTTTGAACTTCTAAAGGTGTCAAACTAATCTTTTGGACGTAAACTTGCAAGCTATCTTCATTGTACTCTCGGCTTTGATCAATTGTTGTAAATGGAAGTTCCGTGATAAAATTTGTAATATTGCCAACTTTTGTTGAGTCCGCTAAGATTCTAATGTCAATAGCCTGGCCAAAATTCCAAATTCGATAGCTAAATATGTCGGAAGTATTTTTTAAATCATCAAACTTTAATGAAAGCGAAGAAAATTTTTCAATTTTGGGAATTGAGTCAGCTTGTGCAAAGTTTGCGACGCAATAGAAAAACGTCAATATTACGAGGGTTTTTTCATAATTGCAGATAACGTCCGGCGGCTTCACGTCAGTTGCGGCTTTTGGAACTGAGTACTCTCGGCAGGACAGAACGAAGTTATGGAAAAAAGAAGTTCATTTTACAAGGAAATCAGCAATTGCGTGAAACCGCTGTTATA
>NZ_NKJE01000058.1 GCF_002256285.1 Flavobacterium sp. BFFFF1
TATCTAAGGAATTGACAGAAAAAATAAATTCTTTTTACAATTGGGAATACAATGAAAATTTCTCAAACGAAAATTTGGACAGCATTTTTATCGGTACGATAGACACAACCAAAATTAAAACTGACTCCCAAAAAATTTCATTTCTCATCGGAGCTTTTACACGTTTTGGAAAAAAGAACGATGCAGTTTATAGCATCAATGGTACAAGTTCAGTCGAGAACTTTAAGATTTATGGCAGATTTTTAAAAGATTTAAGATGTAATGAAATCAGGGAGGTAATAATTGAAGCTGTGGGTCCAACATTAACAGTATATTTTCAACCGAGTGATCGACTAAAAAAGTATCTAACTTATTACATTCCGAATCCTAGAGATTATTAACTACGGCTAACAGCGGTTTCACGCAATTGCTACTTACCTTGTAAAATGAACCGCCTTTTTCCATAACTTCGTTTCGTCCAGCCGAGAGTACTCAGTTCCAAATGCCGCAACTGACGTGAAGCCGCCGGACGTTGTGCGACATGCTTGCGCCAAATTCAACCAAAGACTTTCAATTAAACTTTTAAAAATTGACTATGAAAAATCTATTGATTATTGCTTTTATTCTTTCGCTAAGTTTTAATGGTAGTGCGCAAAAATATGACACAACTAGAGTTGTGCTTTCAAGAATCGAATTTGAAAAACTCAAATCAGACTTTTTAAAAATTAGTGAAACCAAGCTTTTCAAAAAAACCAAAAAAAATAAAGACTCTTACTTTAAAAATTCACCTTTCGTTTGCTTTGACATTGATAATGAGACACTATACAAAGAATGTCTTTCAAAAAGTTTGAGTAAAAAAAGTATCAGAAAAGCTATCTCACTGAAGAAAAACTATATCAAAACACAGAAAGAATTTTGGCTTAAATATCCTGAATTACTCACTCTGTTTAACAAAACTACTATCGAGCAAAAAGCCGAACTAAGGAAAATATATTAGCACGATCGCACAACAGCGGTTTCACGCAATTGCTACTTACTTTGTAAAATGAACCGCCTTTTTCCATAACTTCGTCTTGTCCAGCCGAGAGTACTCAGTTCCAAAAGCCGCAACTGACGTGAAGCCGCCGGACGTTAGCGGTTATACTAAAGAAAATCACTCCACAAATGAGCTTACTTAAAACATTTCCGGAAGTTGAATTATTTTTTGAGAGTGATAAATTTTCTCAAGAAGAATTATTGTCATTTATTCAAGAAATTGAAAAAAAATATACGGACGAGAGATTGAGAAGGTCTGCTCATACATTAATACGGCTAAAAATTCTGCAGTTTGAGATAGCGGGCACTAAAACTCCCTCTAAAAATAACATAGTTAATGGTGAAACAGCAACTAAAAAAGAGAAAGGCGTTCATTCGTTAATTCAAGGGTTAAGACACAAATCCATTGAAAATATTGCACTAAAATTACAGTGGACTTCGTCACAAATATTGATACTACTGAAACAAAAAGGCATTTCTAAAAATCTCGAAAGTTTGCTCGATGAAAATGAATTTAAAATCGTGGCAGAAATGTTTTACTCCAGAATTATGGGAATTAGGAGAAATGAGAAAAATAAGATTCCAAAAAAGATGATTAAAAAAGATAAACCGAAATCTTTGGACAAAAAAAATGATGTATATAGCAAAATCGAATCTATTGGTTTGGGTAAAGTCATCTATATCAGAAAAAAATAGCAAGTACAACCGCTAACAGCGGTTTCACGCAATTGCTGCTTCTCTTGTAAAATGAACTTCTTTTTTCCATAACTTCGTCTTGTCCAGCCGAGAATACTCAGTTCCAAATGCCGCAACTGACGTGAAGCCGCCGGACGTTACCTGCTATTTTTACCAAAAATGAACTTATGAAGTCAATTCAAATTCTTTTATTCTCATTGCTGTTAATGAACTGTAGAAATTCAAACGCAGAAATTGACGCTGTAATTTCGGAAGTTATTAAATATGACAGTTTGTCAATATTGAAAAATGATTCTGTTGCTCTGTTTCACTCCTTAAAAAAATTTAATCTATCATCCTATGACGACAACAAAGGAAAGGCTATTATAGTTCCGTTACCAGGCCAGCGAGTTTTTATTGAAAATCTTTTGTTTATGAGCGTCGACAAAAAAAAATTGTTTTTCACAAAAAAGGATTCTTTATTTATACGTGAGCAAACTCAATCTAAAGCAAAAATTTCAATCCCGGAAACATTCGAAAAAAAAACTTTCATCACATCAGACTCATTAATATATAAAAAACAACACGTTGAATATTACGAAATCCTTGAACCAATTTTTTCAAAAGACAAATTGAAAGCGTACACTGAAATAAATTATAGAAAGAAAGACTTTGGTTGTGGCTTTGCTTTGCTTATGGAAAAAATAAATGGGAAATGGAAAATAATACAAACTCGACCGACTTGGATAAACTAATTAAAACAGCAGGTAACAGCGGTTTCACGCAATTGCTGCTTCCCGTGTAAAATGTAACCGCTTTTTCCATAACTTCGTTTCGTCCAGCCGAGAGTACTCAGTTCCAAAAGCCGCAACTGACGTGAAGCCGCCGGACGTTATGTGTGATCGCTCCGCTCTCCGAAAGCACGTTTCTCGTTTGTTGAAAGGTTCGGCTTTTGTTTGAGTAAATTTCACTTATCCCCTATTTTTCACGGCTCAACTTTGTGGTTACTTTGTGTTAGAGTCACTGGAGAAACTGTCATTCTTGTTTGCGATTCTTGTAGCCGAGAGTTCTCTGCGGGACTTAATGGGACTTAAGTATTGCGTGTAATGCGTGCGTTGAAATCTTAATTTAGGAAACAGTGCGTGTAAATAAAAAAACTTGAAAAAACGCAACACAGTGGAAATTCTTTGTGGTTACGTTGTGTGACTTTGATGATGTGTCGCGACCCACATAACAGCGGTTTCACGCAATTGCTGCTTCCCTTGTAAAATAAACTTATTTTTTCCATAACTTCGCTCTGTCCACGCCGAGAATACTCAGTTCCAAATGCCGCAACTGACGTGAAGCCGCCGGACGTTAGCAGCAATTCACGACGTGACGACTCCTAAATAACTTTAGATGATTGAATTAGCGAAAAAATACCGCCTATTCCTTATCGCTATAATATTAATTTTGTGTTCAATTTTTGTTGAATCTCCCTATCATGGAGATTATTACGGAGAGCCTCCATATTTTTCTTACTTTATAATTACACTTGTAAATATTAATATCTATTTATTCCCAACCAAAAAATTATCCTGGAGCGAAAAGCTTATGTATTCGCTTATGGTCTCATGGTTGGTGTTAATTATCGGCGGAATTTTTATCGAAAATGTTTTAGGCCTAATTTATGGGTATGATCCTTATTATTATGAATTGCGAACTTCTCCGATTCTAACTAATTTTTTATTTTGGTCCTTAACCAATTTAACTGGAATTGGAATATTTGCTGTTTGGCTAAAATTTAAAAAAGAGGTTTCGATTTGAACTGCTGCTAACAGCGGTTTCACGCAATTGCTGCTTTTCTTGTAAAATGTAACCGCTTTTTCCATAACTTCGTTGTGTCCACGCCGAGAATACTCAGTTCCAAATGCCGCAACTGACGTGAAGCCGCCGGACGGTACACGCCATTGGCTCCGTGAAGAAATCACGATTCG
>NZ_NKJE01000001.1:0-86385 GCF_002256285.1 Flavobacterium sp. BFFFF1
TGTTTGGTGTACTGACCGGATTGATTGGTTTCCTCCAACCCGAAAGTATCGGGTGTAGAAAGCACTTCATCCATATCGTGTGCCGTCTTTTCATTCTCAAGCGGATTCACCTTCAGGTAAATTCCCGCTTTATCCAATATGTTCTTATAGGTAAAAATCGGCGCATTAAAACGCAGGGCCAGCGCGATCGCATCAGACGTGCGCGCGTCTATAATTTCTTCAATCTTGTCCCTTTCACAAATGATGCTGGAATAAAAAACACCGTCCACGAGTTTGTGGATAATGACCTGCTTTACGACGATATCAAAACGATCGGCGAAATTACGGAACAAATCATGGGTTAAAGGACGCGGGGGCTTGATTTCCTTTTCCAGCGCAATCGCAATCGACTGTGCCTCAAAAGCACCAATGACTATCGGCAGTTTACGGTCGCCATCCACTTCATTAAGGATTAACGCATAAGCCCCATTTTGTGTCTGGCTGTATGAGATTCCCTTTATGGTTAATTTTACTAAGCTCATAAATGCAAAAATACAATCTATCTTATATAATCCGAAAACAATTTTAGCTAAAAATAAAAAAGGCCGCCTGAATGGTTATCCAGACAGCCTTTGAAGCTGTAATATAATTTCTTTTATGAATTGTGGGCCTTGAAAGCCTTCAGTTTTTCAGTTAGTTTTGGAACGATTTCGAACGCATCGCCTACCACACCATAATCTGCTACTTTAAAGAACGGCGCTTCAGGATCGCTATTGATTACCAATTTTACTTTCGACGAATTGATTCCGGCAATGTGCTGGATCGCTCCTGAAATTCCAATGGCAATATACAGGTTGGTCGCTACCGGCTTACCCGTTTGTCCAACGTGCTCACTGTGCGGTCTCCAACCCAAATCCGAAACAGGTTTGGAACAGGCTGTAGCTGCACCCAAAACGGATGCCATATCTTCCAGAATGCCCCAGTTTTCCGGGCCTTTTAATCCACGGCCTCCGGACACTACGATATCGGCATCAGCAATGGTCACTTTTCCGGATGATTTTTCTGCTGATTCTACTTTCACGCCAAAATCATTATCCCCGATGGTTGGATTAAAATCCTCCTCTGTAAGCGAAGAAGCGCTTTCGACAATACCATATGAGTTTTTCGCAAGACCCAAAACCTTTACATCTGTCGAGATCTCTGTGATATTGAATGCCTTGTTCGAGAAAGCGTTCCTTTTTACCTGGAATGGTGAAGTGCTCACGGGCAACCCAACTACATTTGAGGCATATCCGGCTTTCAAAGCCACCGATACCAATGGCGCCATATAAATACTATCCGTCGTAGAGGAAAGCAAAACCAATTTTACGTTCTCTTTTTCGGCTGCCTGGCGTATTACATCCGAGTACGCCTTCGCATTGAACCCGGACAGTTTATCGTTGTTTACTTTCAGGACTTTGTCTACGCCGTATTTCGATAATTCCGAAACATCTCCGGCGTTTACGGTTACTGCAGTTACGGTTGTTCCTAAATCCCCTGCTACTTTTTTAGCGTATGAAGCCAGCTCAAAAGCGACTTTTTTGAATTTCCCTTCGGCTGATTCCGCGTATATTAATATTGACATCTTAAATTATTTTAAATGTTGGATTTTAAATTTTAATGGTCAGTCTAAAGTCGCAAGCCGAAAGTCTGAAAGATTAGTCGACTCTTCCGCTTTCGACTTTCGCCTTTTCGCTTTCGACTTTATATGACCTTCGCCTCGTTGTGCAATGCGTTCACCAAATCGTCCAACTGATCGACCGTAAACAATTTCACCGCCGATTTCGGGGCCGGTTTTTCGAATTTTACCGCCTTCGTTTCACTTGGAGCAGACACGGGTTCAAGGATTGTAAGCACTTTAGTTCTCGCGGTCATGATGCCACGCATGTTTGGGATGCGCAAATCTTTTTCTTCGACCAATCCTTTTTGTCCTCCTATTATAAGAGGCAACGTAGTCGATACCGTTTCCTTTCCGCCGTCAATCTCACGTGAAGCCTTCACTGTATTGCCATCAACGGTAATACTAATACAAGAATTCAGGAAGTTATATCCTAATAGTCCCGCAATCATACCCGGAACCATCCCGCCATTGTAATCCAATGATTCTTTTCCGGCAATCACCAAATCGTATCCGCCGTTTTTGATTACCTCAGCCAATTGTGTCGCTACGAAAAAACCATCCGTTGGTGTTGCATTCACACGGATTGCCTCGTTGGCACCGATCGCCAAAGCTTTCCTTAAAGTAGGCTCGGTATCAGCACCGCCAACATTTACAACAGTAACATTTGCTCCCTGCTGTTCCTGGAACCAGATGGCGCGCGTCAATCCGAACTCATCGTTTGGGTTGATTACGAATTGCACACCGTTAGTGTCAAACTCGGCATCGCCATTTGTGAAATTGATTTTTGAAGTAGTATCAGGCACATGGCTGATGCAGACTAATATTTTCATCTTGTAAAATTTATTGGATAATTCGAGTCGCGAAAATACTAAATTATTTTATAAAATAAACTATGCGCGCATAATAATTTACAGTATTACAACGATTTCGCGGCACGGTTTTAGCCCTGATTGAGCCGGTATCCTTCCTGCTGCTTCTTTAGCAGCAGGAAGATAAAGGCAAAAGCAGGAACAGCTCCCTAAGAATTAAACCAAAAATAATGCTTTGAGCGGTGAAAAAATTTTTATTTTTGCGTTTCAAATAACAAGACGAAAGCAATTCATAAACATGAAAACGATACAATTTAGAGAGGCGATTGCCGAAGCGATGAGCGAAGAAATGCGCCGTGACGAGTCGGTTTACCTGATGGGTGAAGAAGTGGCGGAGTACAACGGGGCTTACAAAGCTTCGAAAGGCATGCTGGACGAATTTGGCCCGAAACGCGTCATTGACACACCGATTGCGGAGCTTGGTTTTGCGGGAATCGCAGTGGGCTCGGCGATGAATGGCTGCCGCCCGATTGTAGAATACATGACCTTTAACTTCTCATTGGTGGGTATTGACCAAATCATCAACAACGCAGCAAAAATGCGCCAGATGTCTGCCGGACAGTTTCCGATGCCGATGGTTTTCCGTGGACCAACCGCTTCTGCAGGGCAATTGGGCGCTACACACTCGCAGGCTTTTGAGAACTGGTTTGCGAACACACCCGGATTGAAAGTCGTTGTACCTTCAACGGTTTATGATGCAAAAGGATTGCTGAAATCAGCGATTCGCGACAATGATCCCGTCATTTTCATGGAGTCTGAGCAGATGTATGGCGACAAAGGCGAAGTGCCGGAGGGAGAATACACGATTCCGCTTGGCGTTGCCGATATTAAAAGAGAAGGAACCGATGTGACGATTGTCTCATTCGGGAAAATTATAAAAGAGGCACACATTGCCGCTGATGTCTTGCAGAAAGAGGGCATTTCATGCGAAATCATCGATTTGCGCACCGTGCGCCCGATGGACCATGAAACCATTTTAAATTCTGTGAAGAAAACGAACCGATTGGTAGTCCTGGAAGAAGCATGGCCTTTTGCAAGTGTCGCTTCTGAGATTACATACATCGTTCAGGAACGTGCCTTCGATTATCTTGATGCACCAATCCAAAGAATCACCACCGCAGATGCACCAGCTCCTTATTCGCCTACCCTTTTAAAAGAATGGCTTCCGAACTCGGAAGATGTCGTGAAAGCGGTTAAAAAGGTGATGTATAAGAATTAGATAATTTGGGTAATGAGATAATCAGATAATGTCTCGAATCGTACTGAATTACAAACCTTCCATTGTGGGAGGTTTTTTTTTACTTCACCTGACTACACTGGTATGAATATGATTTATGATGCTCTTTCCAATTGTTGAATTATCTCATTTCCCATTTATCTCATTTTCTAATTATCCAATTATCTAATTGATTATATTTGACGCTTCATCGCAAAAACGGTGAAGTTTTTTATGCTCATGAAAAAGAATATTCTTACCCTTTTGCTCCTGATCTTTTCGGTTTTATCATTTGCGCAGACCAAAGTCAGTGGCATCGTCGTCGACGAAAACAATAAACCAATCGCCTATGCCAATGTTGGATTCTTCGGTGCTCCGGAAGGAATTATCACGAATGAGGACGGGCGCTTTTATGTAGAATCGCCCGAAGACCGGAAAGTACTTTCGGTGTCGTTTGTAGGATACACCACTGAAAAAATTACGCTTGAAAAACCGGTGACCTACAACATGCGTGTGGTTTTAAAAGAAGGCCAACAGCTTGCCGAAGTCAAGATTTACTCCGGAAAAACCTCAAAAAAGAACAATC
Source organism: Flavobacterium sp. BFFFF1 (assembly GCF_002256285.1). Taxonomy (GTDB): domain Bacteria; phylum Bacteroidota; class Bacteroidia; order Flavobacteriales; family Flavobacteriaceae; genus Flavobacterium. The sequence goes on from NZ_NKJE01000001.1 coordinate 4,311, forward strand.
CCGCACTGGACATCCTTCGGAAAATATGGGCCAGGAAACGGAAGAATGGCCTGCGCATGTTCAAACAGTACCAGATGGACAAATACGAGAAGGTAGAGTTTGACATGAATACGATTGACAGTGCCTTTATGAAAAGTAAAATTTTTAAGGGAATGGAGTTCATCTTCAACTCGGTGGACACTTCTAAAGTAACCGGAAAAACCTATCTCCCGATTTTCATCAACGAGGCACTTTCTAACGTGTATGGCGACAATGTCAAAAACAAAGTCAAGGAAATTCTGGTCGCTAACAAGAATTCCGGATTTAACACCAATCAACAGTTGATAGGCTTTATTAAGGATTTGTATACCGACTATGATATTTACGACAATTATCTCAAATTTTTCGACAAGGCATTCACCAGCCCGTTGTCGAGAACGGGAATTGATGTCTACAATTACGTGTTGGCTGACAGCGCCTTTATCGACAAAAAGTGGTGTTACAATATTGTCTATTACCCACGCAGAACGAACGAGCTTACCTTCAAAGGTGATTTCTGGGTGAATGACACGACCTGGGCCATCAAGGACATCAACATGGAGGTGACCCGCAGCGCCAACATCAACTGGGTGAAGGAAATTTACATCGAACAGCAGTTTGACGTTTTGAATGATTCGGTTTTTCTTTTAAAAAGGGATTACATCATGACCGATTTTGCCCTGAATAAGAAAGAAAAATCCAAAGGGGTTTATGGCAAAAGGACGACCCTTTTCCGAAACCACCAGTTCGACATCGAAAAACCCGATAATTTTTATAAGGAAGAGGTCAACTATGCGGACGACGCCATCTATACCCGACCCGATGAGTTCTGGGAAGAAAATCGGTTTGAAAGTCTGAACAAAGACGAAAAAGGTGTCTATAAAATGCTCGACACGCTGAAAACCAATCGAAAATTCAAGCGACTGTACAGCCTTGTCGAGATCATCGGTAGTGGTTATATACAGCGGGGCCATTTCGATTACGGACCGATTTTCTCCACATTCGGATACAATGAGGTGGAAGGGTTGCGGATCCGAACGGGAGGCCGAACCTATTTTGGTCAAAATGACTTGTGGAGACTCCAAGGGTATGTTGCTTACGGATTCAAGGACGATAAATTTAAATACGGATTGTCGGGAAGCTGGCTGCTCGACAAGAAAAACCGGCTGATATTATCAGGTGGAAACCGCCGCGATATTGAACAGATTGGCGCGAGTCTGACCACGACCAATGATATCCTGGGGCGAAGTTTCGCTTCTTCCGCCTTGTTTACCAGCGGAAGCAACGGCAAACTCACGAACATCAATCTCAGTTCTGTGGCTTTGGAAATAGAACCCGTCCGGAATTTAACCCTTCAGGCGGGATTTTCATACCGTACTTTAGAATCGGCGTCGCCTACTTTCAGCCTGGCTTATTATACCGATCTGAGCCAGCAGCGGATTAAAAGCGATATTACGCAATCGGAAGTGAATTTCCAGATTGATTACACGCCTGGCAGGAAAACAACAGGCTATGGTGTTGAAAGACACACGGTGGACAGTCCGTTCCCGAGGATATTCCTAAATTACAGCCAGGGACTTAAAGGGGTAATGAACAGTGATTTTGACTATGAAAAACTCCAGTTGTACTATAAACAGCCCATGAATATTGGTGGATTGGGAAGGCTGGATATTATTACTGAGCTAGGGAAGACCTATAGTTATATCCCATTAGGGTTGATGAGTATTGTTCCCGGAAACCAAACCTATTTTACTATTGAGAACACTTTTAACCTATTGGACTTCTATGAATTTGAAGCCGATACGTACGCGACCATACAATTGCAGCACAATTTTGGAGGCCGTATTTTTTCCAGGATTCCGTTTATGAGGAAATTAAATTGGCGCGAAACCGTCGGATTCAAAGGTGTGTATGGAACCATCAGCGATAAAAACAGGCTGATTAACATCCCGTCGGGACTGGAATACAGGGCTCCTGAGGACTTTTATTGGGAATATAATGCGGGTATCGGAAACATTTTTAAAGTGTTTAAGATTGAGTTTAGCTGGAGGGGAAGCTACATTACGCCGAGTACAAACAACTTTGGTGTTAAAGGTTCCTTCGGATTTTATTTCTAAAACATGAAGGTGGCAGTAATGGCGGAAAACAACTTCCACTGGGTGGAAAACCTAAGGGTAATTGCCATTTTCAGCATCATTTTGTTGCACTTTTCCGGTCCGATTCTTTATTTATATGGACACGTTCCCGAACATATCTGGATTACTGGAAATATTATAGACAGCTGTACGCGTTTTGCCGTTCCTGTTTTTGTCATGATTTCCGGCGCATTACTGCTGCCCAAAAATGAGGAAATCGGATATTATTTATCGCGAAGGCTAAAGCGTATTCTGTTGCCGTTTTTGTTTTGGAGCGTGATTTACATCGCGCTGGTGATTTATAAAAAGTCACGCCTGAAGCCGCTTTCAGCAGCTGACTTAGCCGACAATGTATTCAATCTCCTAAAAAACGGAAGCGCAGAACACTTGTGGTATGTCTATATGCTGATCGGGTTGTACCTGGTTATTCCGGTGCTTCGGCGGTGGATACAACATTGTCCCCAAAAGGAAATACGTTTTTTTCTTATATGCTGGTTTATTACAATTGCCGTAGAACAACCACTGCTTACCGGACTCAAAACCGCGGTGAGCCTTTCTTCTTTTGCAGGATTCATGGGATACCTCGTTTTGGGCTACTACCTTTCCGTAAACCCAGCTTTTTCTTCCCAGAAAGCCAAAACTCTTTCATGGCTAATGATCGTTTCAGGAATAGTTATTACAATATCCGGAACCCATTACCTGACATATACTGATGGCCGCTTTAACGGGTATTTTTATGGCTATTTAAAACCAAACACCCTGCTTGTTGCATCCGGAGTGTTTGTCATGGCGAAAAACATGTTGCATTGCGGAACAACGTTAATGGTGCGATTCATCAGCCGTTATAGTTTCGGGATATACCTTGCGCACATCCTCATCATGAGGGCGCTCGACAAGCTTCACATCAACTATAACTTATTGCATCCGGCTGTTGGAATTCCATTGGCTGCTGGGCTTTGCCTGACGTTGACAGCGGCGGTTGTATTTGTTGTGAATAAGGCGCCTTACGGAAAATACATTTCCGGCTAACTTTAAAGTGCTTTCTATGCAGCAGGCGGTCAATTATTTGGTTTTAAAAGACCCTGTGTTCAGGGAGATAATCGCATTGTACGGCGTTCCCGAAATGCCAAAACGCCCACCCGGTTTTGAAACTTTAGCGTTGTTGATTTTAGAACAGCAGGTTTCCATAGATTCTGCCAGGGCCGTTTTCCAAAAACTAAAATCAAAAGTAAGTGCCTTTACCCCCGACTTTCTGATCGGTTTGCCTGATGAAATTTATCGCGAAGCGGGTGTAAGCCGACAAAAGACAACATACATCAAGGGACTTTCTTCAGCGATATTAAATAACGAAATTGTACTGGACGACCTGCCCTCAAAATCCCCCGACGAAATACGCACTGCGCTGATCAAGCTTAAAGGCATTGGCAATTGGACCATTGATGTGTATCTACTCTTTTGCCTCAGTGCGCCAGACATCATTCCGCTAGGCGATATCGCCATTATCAATACCATAAAAGAACTAATCGATATCCACACAAAAGCTGAAATTGAAAATTATGTCACTAAATGGAGTCCGCACAGATCCACGGCCACTTTTCTACTTTGGCATTATTATCTAACCAAACGAAACCGGGTTTCGGGCTACTAAGACAATTAATAATGAATAGTTAATAATTAATAATGTTGAGCATTCGTGTAAATTGACGTCAGAATTATTAATTATTAATTGTCAATTATTAATTAAGTCGGTTGTTGCATATTGTTAATGTTTTGTTACTTTTGCAGGCGATTAAATTAAGAACAAAATTTATTTTTATGGATTCAATGATGATCTATGTGCCAATTGTAATGGCAGTTATCGGGCTTCTGTTCATGTGGGCCAAAAGAGCCTGGGTTTTAAAGCAGGATGCCGGAGATGGTAAAATGAAAGAGATTTCAGATTATATTTATGAAGGCGCTCTTGCCTTCCTGAAAGCTGAGTATCGATTGCTGGCCATTTTTGTATTGTTGGCGAGTATCGTATTGGCCGGAATTACATTTCTTCCCGGCGCAACTACACACCTTTTAATTGTAATCGCTTTTATTTTCGGAGCCTTTTTCTCTGCATTGGCAGGAAATATGGGTATGAAAATTGCAACAAAAACCAACGTAAGAACGACACAGGCTGCACGTACAAGCCTTCCGCAGGCATTGAAAGTGTCCTTTGGCGGAGGAACCGTAATGGGTCTTGGTGTTGCCGGATTGGCCGTATTGGGATTGACTACATTCTTTATCATATTTTTCCACTTTTTCATGAAAGGTGTGTGGACTTCTACTGCTGACATGACGATGGTTCTGGAAACCCTTGCCGGATTCTCCCTTGGTGCTGAGTCAATTGCATTGTTCGCCCGTGTGGGTGGTGGTATTTACACCAAAGCTGCTGACGTAGGCGCTGACTTGGTTGGTAAAGTAGAAGCCGGAATCCCTGAAGATGATCCACGTAACCCTGCTACCATTGCAGACAACGTGGGTGATAACGTAGGTGACGTGGCTGGTATGGGCGCCGATTTGTTCGGTTCTTATGTGGCGACTGTTTTGGCTGCCATGGTTCTAGGAAACTATGTAATTAAAGATATGGGCGGAAAAATCGTTGATGCTTTCGGCGGAATCGGTCCGATCTTATTGCCGATGGCTATCGCAGGTTTCGGAATTCTTTTCTCCATCATCGGAACGATGTTGGTAAAAATCAGCAGCAACGATGCCAAAGAAAAACAAGTACAGGCCGCTTTAAATATTGGAAACTGGGTTTCTATAGCATTAACAGCGGTAGCCTGTTTCTTCCTGGTAAAATACATGTTGCCTGAAACCATGAAAATGACATTCTTCGGCGAAGGCCTGAAGGATATTTCTTCCATGAGGGTATTTTATGCTACCATTGTCGGATTGATCGTGGGCGGAACCATTTCTTCTGTGACTGAGTATTATACCGGTTTGGGTACGAAGCCCGTTTTGGCCATCGTGCAAAAATCATCAACCGGCGCGGGAACCAACGTAATTGCTGGTTTGGCTACTGGTATGATTTCTACGTTTCCAACCGTACTTTTATTTGCAGGTGCGATCTGGGGATCTTATGCTTTGGCTGGTTTCTACGGAGTCGCTTTAGCTGCTTCTGCGATGATGGCCACTACAGCGATGCAATTGGCGATTGATGCATTCGGACCAATTTCTGATAATGCCGGTGGTATCGCTGAAATGAGCGAATTGCCAAAAGAAGTGCGTACAAGAACAGACATTCTGGATTCCGTTGGAAATACAACCGCCGCAACCGGAAAAGGTTTTGCGATCGCTTCTGCTGCGCTGACTTCATTGGCTTTGTTCGCTGCATACGTAACGTTCACAGGAATTGACGGTATCAATATTTTCAAAGCGCCAGTATTGGCAATGCTTTTTGTAGGGGGAATGATTCCAGTCGTTTTCTCTGCTCTTGCCATGAACTCTGTTGGAAAAGCAGCGATGGATATGGTATACGAAGTAAGAAGGCAGTTCCGCGAAATTCCAGGCATCATGCAGGGAACAGGAAAACCGGAATACGGAAAATGCGTTGAGATTTCTACCAAAGCTGCCCTTCGTGAGATGATGCTTCCTGGAATCTTAACAATCGGTTTCCCGATCGCAATCGTATTGATTGGCAAATTGGTTTATGCCGACAACAACCAATTGATTGCTGAGATGCTTGGTGGTTATATGGCGGGTGTTACCGTTTCAGGGGTACTTTGGGCGGTGTTCCAGAATAATGCCGGAGGTGCTTGGGATAACGCTAAGAAATCTTTCGAAGCTGGCGTAATGATTAATGGCGAAATGACTTATAAAGGTTCTGACGCGCACAAAGCTGCTGTAACAGGAGATACTGTTGGTGATCCATTTAAAGATACTTCAGGACCATCCATGAACATCCTTATCAAATTAACCTGCCTTATCGGTTTGGTTATCGCTCCAATTTTGGGTGAAGGCCACAACACCGTTAAAGATGGCGCGCACATGGCTTCATGCTGTGAAGCATCCGGAAAATGCACTTCGATGACAAAAGAGGAATGTGTGGCAAAAGGTTGCACAAACCCAACCTGCGAACACATGATGGCTGCAGGAACCGAGGTAAAGCACGATGTTAAAAAACAAATTTCAGTAGACAAAAGCAATACCAATGGAACCGTTAGAGCGGTCGTAAGTGTGAGTACGGTTACTGATGGCGGCGCTCCTGTTGAAGAGAAAAAAGAGTTCTCTGGAACGATGGAAGAAGTCGACCAACAAATTGCTGAGTTCAGGAAGGCAAATGAGTAATTCACAACTCAGATAATAAATAAAAAAATGCTCCTCCAAAAGGAGCATTTTTTATTTGTATGCTACTGTATGTTTTGGGTTTCTAACACCCACAGCCTGAACATTGCTGCACCAGATAGATGACTTTTCTGCAAACATGTTTGGCGCGTAGCACCGTCAAATGATTTTGTTTGGATTTGGATACTACTTTCTTTAACTGCTGCACTTACCAGATTTATGTTCAACCTGATTAAAAAAATACAGCGTCTCTCATTTAACTTTAACTTCAGCTTAAATCCCGCTTCGGATGGCCTCAACAGGATCAAGTCTCGACGCGGAGATAGCCGGAAGCAAACCTGAAATTAATCCAATTCCGGCAGCCAGCCCCGCGCCCAGCACTATGTTTCCAAATCCCAGTACAAATTCGAATTCGAGTACTTTTGTCAAGACCAGAAGAAGAAACCAAACCATCAGCATCCCAATGATTCCACCAATAACGCAAAGGATCACCGCTTCGAAAAGAAACTGAAACAGGATAAATTTATTTTTTGCCCCCAGTGATTTCTGTATACCAATGAGGTTGGTACGTTCTTTAACCGAGACGAACATGATATTTGCCACACCAAACCCTCCTACGAGCAATGAAAATATGCTGATAACCCATCCTGCCATGTTCATTTGGCTGATAATGCCATCAATAAAATTGGTAAGACCGGAAAAAACGTTGATAAAGAAGTTGTCGTCATCACCCGCTTTTAATCCACGGAAATTGCGGAGTTTCTGCGTAAGTTCGGCCTTAAAGGCATCCATATCGACGCCTTTCACCGGTTTCACGATGATGACGTTGGTCAGCATTTTGTTGTTTTCGCTATACAGTCGTCTCAGGAAATTTACCGGAATAAATGCTGAAACGTCGTTACTTGGCCCCATACTTTCAGCTGAGCCTTGCTTTTTTAGAACACCGATTACAGTAAAACGCTGTCCATACATCCGAATTCCTTTCCCGATGGGATCAGTCCCTCCAAAGAAATTTTTTGCGATCTCATCACCTATTACCACGACCTGAGTACCTGCATTCGATTCCGATTCATTGTAAAAACGGCCCTCCTGAAATTCAAGTCCCTGTATATCTATGAACTCATAAGAAACGGGGACCACATTAATAGACGACATTGTTTTGGACTCGTACTTCAAAGTCTCTGGCTTGGTAAAGATTTGATAGGCCATTTCGTCGAGGTTACTCATCGCTCCTTTCAGATAAAGATATTCCTCATATTTGACGTTCGGAAACTGATCGCGTTTCCAACTCGGAACATCGGTCGGCGCAAACGAATCTTTAAAAAGATAAATGGTGTTTTTGTCGAGGCTGCTCAGGTCTTTGGTTATTTTCCTATCGAGTGAATCAACCGCGGCGAGCACTGCGATTATCGAAAAAATACCGATCGTCACGCCCAGCAGCGAAAGCAATGTCCGCAACTTGTTGTTGCGAAGCGCATTCATCGCAAAACTGAAACTTTCACCAAGCAGTCTTAAATAAACAATCATCAAATGGCATTTAGAAGTAATGTAAAAATCCTGATTTTTTTGCCAAAAACCTAATGCAAAGATCTTTTCCGGAAAATAAAATTATCTCATTTTCAAATTAGTAAATTTTGACATTAAAAACTACTTTTGCACGTTTAAACACAACTACAAAATGAACACAACAAAAACCATCAAATCAGCACTGATTTCCGTCTTTTCAAAGGACGGACTTGAGCCAATTGTGCGCAAACTTCATGAGCAAAATGTGACCCTGTATTCGACCGGCGGTACAGAAGATTTTATAAAGAATCTGGGTATACCTGTTGTTCCTGTGGAAGACGTTACGTCGTATCCGTCCATTCTGGGAGGCCGTGTAAAGACACTGCACCCAAAAGTTTTTGGAGGGATCCTGAACCGCCAGGACAATGACAGCGATGTACAACAAATGATTGAGTACGGCATTCCGCAGATTGATCTTGTGATTGTTGATTTATATCCGTTCGAAAAAACAGTTGCTTCAGGCGCCTCCGAAGCTGATATTATTGAAAAAATTGATATCGGTGGGATTTCTTTGATTCGCGCCGCCGCTAAAAACTTTAAGGACACCGTTATCATTGCCTCAGTTGAAGAATATTCAAATCTTCTAGCGCTGATTACCAATCAAAATGGCGGAACCACATTGGAAGACCGAAAATTACTGGCCGCCAAAGCTTTCCACGTGTCGTCTCATTACGACAGTGCGATCTTTAACTATTTTAACACCGACGACACGATATTAAAACAAAGCATTTCAGGCGGACAGATTTTGCGCTACGGCGAAAACCCGCATCAGAAGGGCTATTTCTTTGGAGATTTTGACGCAATGTTTAAAAAACTCCACGGAAAAGAACTGTCGTACAACAATTTGCTGGATGTGGATGCAGCGGTGAACTTAATTTTGGAGTTTAAGCATGACGATCCCACCTTTGCTATATTGAAACACAATAATGCCTGTGGCCTGGCCACGCGGGACACAATGAAGGCGGCTTACCTGGACGCATTGGCAGGAGATCCTACTTCAGCATTCGGCGGTGTATTGATCTCGAATGGCCAAATTGACGCAGATACCGCTTCGGAAATTAACAAGCTGTTCTGTGAAGTGGTGATTGCGCCTTCGTATGACGAAGAAGCCATTTCGATCCTTTCAGAAAAGAAAAACAGGATTATTTTGATTCTGAACGACGTTGAATTGCCTCAGCAGCAAGTCCGTACCGCGCTAAATGGCTTATTGGTTCAGGACCGCAATAACATTACAGACAATAAAAACGACTTAAGAACCGTTACTGATACAGCACCCACGGCGCAACAGACCGACGACCTCATTTTTGCTTCAAAAATCTGCAAAAATACCAAATCAAATACCATCGTGTTGGCTAAAAACAGGACTTTAATTGCTTCCGGGACGGGACAAACCTCTCGCGTTGACGCATTGAAGCAGGCGATTGAAAAAGCCCATACATTTGGATTCGACCTCAAAAATTCAGTGATGGCAAGCGATGCATTTTTCCCATTTCCTGACTGTGTGGAAATCGCAAATCACGCCGGCGTAACTGCTGTAATCCAGCCCGGTGGATCCATTAAAGACGACTTAAGTATCAATTACTGTAATGAAAACAAAGTTGCAATGGTATTTACCGGAACCCGTCATTTCAAACATTAATTTGATTAACTTTGTACGCTTAAAAAATATAACCTTTTTAAATTCATAAAAGACCTATGGGATTTTTTGATTTCATGACCGAGGATATCGCGATAGACCTTGGTACCGCAAACACGCTGATCATCCACAACGATAAAGTTGTGATTGACAGCCCTTCTATTGTGGCCCGTGACAGGGTCTCCGGAAAAATAACACATGTTGGCAAGGAAGCCAACCTGATGCAGGGTAAAACACATGAAAACATAAAGACCATTAGGCCATTGAAAGATGGAGTAATCGCCGATTTTGAAGCATCTGAGCAAATGATAAAAATGTTTATCAACAGCATCCCCGCTTTGAAGAAAAGAATGTTCACTCCTGCCCTGCGTATGGTGGTTTGCATTCCCTCCGGAATCACTGAAGTTGAAATGCGTGCCGTAAAAGAATCCTGCGAGCGGGTGAACGGAAAAGAAGTATACCTGATTCATGAGCCGATGGCCGCCGCAATCGGTATCGGCGTTGACATCATGCAGCCAAAAGGAAATATGATTGTTGATATCGGTGGCGGAACAACAGAGATTGCCGTAATCGCGCTGGCAGGGATTGTGTGTGATAAATCGGTAAAAATTGCCGGTGACGTTTTCACAAACGACATCATTTACTACATGCGGACACAGCACAATCTCTTTGTGGGTGAAAGCACGGCAGAAAAAATCAAGATTGAAATTGGCGCTGCTATTGAAGACCTTGAATCCCCTCCGGATGACATGTCCGTACAGGGAAGGGATTTATTGACCGGAAAGCCCAAACAGGTTGAAGTATCCTACCGTGAAATCGCGAAAGCGTTAGACAAGTCAATCCAGCGTATCGAGGATGCCGTAATGGAAACATTGTCGCAAACACCTCCGGAATTGGCAGCGGATATTTACAATACCGGAATCTATCTTGCCGGTGGCGGGTCGATGCTCAGAGGATTGGACAAACGAATTTCCCAAAAGACAGACCTACCCGTTTACATCGCAGAAGACCCTTTGAGGGCTGTGGTTCGCGGCACCGGAATCGCTTTAAAAAACATCGCAAAATTCAGGAGTATCTTAATTAAATAGTTAATAAAACAAATCCCAAGCCCCAATTTATAAAACTAATTTTCATTAGATTTATTGGGGTTTGGGATTTTTTCATACCGCGCTTATTTAACCGATAGAAAATGCAGCAAATATTTAATTTTATATTTAAAAACAGCCATAAGTTGCTGTTTTTGCTGCTTTTGGGAATTTCGTTGTCGCTGACGATCCAATCACATTCCTTTCATAAAAGCAAGGTCATCAGTTCTGCTAATTTTTTGACGGGCGGTGTGTATGAACGGATGAATGCCATCAATGAGTACTTCAACCTAAAGGCCCGGAACGAAGCCCTGGCAATAGAAAATGCAAGGCTGAAGAGTTTGCTTTTCAATGCGAAGGACACCACCAAAACCATCCTTCCTGATACCATCCGGGGCGTGAAAAAGATTAATGTCATTGTGTCAAAAGTCATCCGAAATTCTTTCAATATGCCGGAGAATTACCTCACGATTAATTCGGGGAAAGCAAACGGTGTGGAGAGCGATATGGGCGTGATTAACGATCTTGGAATCATCGGAATTGTAGAAAATACTTCTGAACATTACGCTACGGTACAGAGCATCTTAAACAGGAACTCTAAGATCAATGCCAAGATCAAAAAATCAAACCACTTCGGAACTTTGCAATGGGACGGACGGAGCACTGGATTTGTACAATTGATTGATGTGCCAAGGCTTGCCGCAATTCGAAAAGGAGACACGATTGTGACTGGTGCTGACTCCCAGATCTTTCCGGAAAACATTGGTATTGGTACTATTGATAAAATTTACACCGATGATGAAACGAACTATTTTACGCTTGACGTGAAGTTGTTCAATGACATGACCAACCTGGGACATGTGTATATCATCAAGAGCAAGGAAAAAGAAGAAATACAAAAACTGGAATCTGAATCACAACAATCGTCAAAATGAATACTGCCATATTGTTAAATATTGCCCGATTCGTTTTGCTGCTCGCTGCACAAATTCTCATTTTTAACCAAATGCAGTTTTTAGGGTACATCAGCCCCTATCCGTATATTCTTTTTATCATCCTGTACCCCGTAAATGGCAACCGTTATGGTTTGCTGCTTTCCGCATTCCTGATGGGACTTTTACTGGACAGTTTCCTGAATTGCGGCGGCGTACACACTACGGCCTGTATTACACTTGCCTATCTACGGCCTGCATTCTTTAAGTTTTCTTTTGGCGTAAGTTACGAGTACCAGACAATAAAGATAAACGACCGACTGACCCCTGAGCGTTTTTCGTTCATCGCAATTTCAGTCATCGTACACCACATCATCCTTTTTATCCTTGAGACGTTTAGGTTCACCCTTCTTTTTGAAGTATTGCTGCGTACGATTTGCAGTAGTATTTTTACCATACTGCTTTGCATTATCATTATTTATATTTTTAAGCCGAACAGACGATGAGAAAAGTATTGCTGCCCACCGTGATTATCATAGCCGGTGTATTGATTCTTTTCCGGCTGTTTTACCTGCAGATCATTGACGAAAGCCTGAAGCTTAAGTCAGAAAACATCGCAATCAAAAAAAAATTCGATTATCCGGAACGGGGATATATTTATGACCGTAACGGAAAACTGCTCGTGGCGAACCAACCCTCCTACGACATCATGGTGACGCCTAGAAATGTTAAGGATATTGATACGATTGAGTTTTGTAAATTACTCAATATCAATAAAGTAGACTTTATTAGAATACTCGAAAAAGCGAGAAACTACAGCCCTATGCTTCCTTCGGTATTCCTGCCTCAGTTAAACAAAAAAGAATATGCCGCATTCCAGGAAAAGCAAAGGAAATTTCGTGGATTTGAGATTGTAAAAAGATCGCTGCGAGACTACCAGGTACATGTTGGCGCCAATATCTTTGGGTCGATTACACAGGTTACTCCAAAAATTATCGATAGAAATCCCTATTACAACTCGGGGGATCTTATCGGCATTCAAGGCGTTGAGGAAAGCTACGAATCGATACTTCGTGGTGTAAAGGGTGTCAAATACCGGCAGATGAATAAGTTCAATAAAGACATTGGACCTTATAAAGAGGGCCGTTTTGATACAATTTCCGTCCGCGGCGAAGACATCACGCTGAGTATTGATATTATGCTGCAACAGTATGGAGAAGAATTAATGATTAATAAACGAGGCGGTATTGTGGCTATCGAGCCGAAAACGGGAGAAATTCTGGCGTTGGTTACCGCGCCGTCGTATGATCCTGCGCTGCTTGTTGGCAGACAGCGCTCCAAAAACTACACCACGCTTTTTTACGACTCTATTGCCAAACCGTTGTTTGACCGAGGACTATTGGCACAATATGCTCCCGGCTCTCCTTTTAAAATTATGACCGGGCTCGTGGGGCTTCAGGAAGGCGTCATCGACGAACAGACCACCTTTATGTGCCATCACGGGTTTAGTTATGCCAGGGGACGTTTTATGAAATGCCACGGCTTTGGGCCACACCAGCTGCACAATGGAATTTACAATTCCTGCAACGCTTATTTCGGGAATGTATACCTCCGTATCATCAACAAATATGTGAAACCCGCAGCCGCTGTGGACATCTGGAGTAAACATGTCCGCAGTTTTGGATTGGGGGATTTTATGGGATACGATCTCCCGACGGGGAAACGCGGTCGGGTCCCCACCTCAAAAACATATAAGAAAATGTATCCAAACGGCGGTTGGCGTGCCACGGCCATTGTGTCCAATGCGATTGGACAGGGCGAGGTCGAAGCCACACCGATACAGTTGGCCAATATGATTGCCGCCGTAGCGAATCAGGGATATTATTATACACCCCATATCATCAAGAAAATTAAGGGCGAAAAAATCGACCCTAAGTTTACCAAAAAACACGTTACCACCATTGACAGGAAGTATTTTGCTCCAATGATTTCCGGGCTTTTTGACGTTTATAATTTTGGAACGGCGAGTGCCCTTCGTGTGGATGGCATCAACATATGTGGAAAAACGGGGACAGCGGAAAACTTTACCCGAATTGGCGGAAAGAAAATACAACTCAAAGACCACTCGATTTTTGTTGCTTTTGCCCCAATGGAAAACCCTAAGATTGCCATCGCCGTATTGGTTGAAAACGGTGGTTTTGGCGCAACAATCGCCGGTCCTATCGCCAGTTTGATGATTGAGAAGTACCTTCGGGGTAAAATCACCAGAACGGATTTAGAAAAACGCATTCTTGAAAAAAGCCTGAAAACGGAATATGAAAGGTATACGAAGAAAAATATCGATTCATTGACCAATATAAAACCGGAACCGATTGATTCAACACAAGTTGAAAACTAGACTGTATGAGAAATCAAAGCATAAGGAGTAACATCGACTGGATCACCGTAACAATTTATGCCGTGCTGGTCATTATGGGCTGGCTGAATATCTATTCTTCGTCTTTACCTGAAACGGGGGCCGCCATTTTAGACCCCTCGCAATTTTACGGAAAGCAGCTGATTAACATCATTTTGTCGATTCCGCTGATTATCGTCATCCTCTCTGTAGACGGCAAATTTTACGAAAAGTTTTCAAGCATCATTTATGCGGTAACGGTAATTCTTGTAGCTGGACTATTCGTTTTCGGGAAAGAGATTAAGGGGCAAACCAATTGGTATTCGTTTGGGAGCTTTAGCCTACAGCCCGCTGAATTCGCCAAAGTCGGTGCCTCACTGGCCCTCGCCAAATACCTCAGCGATGTCCAGGTAAACCTGAAAGATGTCAACCGACAGATCCAGGCATTGGCAATCATCTTTCTTCCCGTCTTACTAATCGCTCCGCACGACCCGGGAAGCGCCTTGATTTTTATGGTCTTCTTCTTTGTACTGTATCGCGAGGGCTTGCCCTCATGGTACCTTTGGACCGGGTTTATTGCGATGATCCTGTTTGTCATGAGCCTCGTCATTGCAACGCCGTACATTATTATGATCGCAGCCGCAGTTATTGCGTTCATTTACCTCAGGACAAGAATCGTAAACAGAAATATCATCTTCAGCGGTATCCTGCTGGTTTTGATTTCTGCCTTTACACTTTCCACCAGTTACGTTTTTGATCATGTTTTCCAGCAGCACCACCGCGACCGGTTTAACATCCTTTTGGGCAAGAAAGTCGATGATAAAGGCATCGGATACAACCTCGACCAGTCAAAAATTGCCATTGGATCCGGAGGCTGGGTTGGAAAAGGGTTTTTAGAGGGCACACAAACAAAAGGAGGTTTCGTGCCAGAACAACACACAGATTACATTTTCACCACTGTGGGCGAAGAATGGGGGTTTGCAGGTTCGATGATCGTTGTGCTGCTGTTTATCGGCCTGATCGTCCGCATCATTTACATGGCGGAGCGACAGAAGACAAAGTTTAGCCGGGTCTACGGTTATTGCGTCGCGTCCATATTGTTCATCCACTTCTTTGTCAACATCGCTATGGTTTTGGGAATGTTTCCAACTATTGGCGTGCCGTTGCCCATGTTCTCTTATGGCGGTTCCGGACTTTGGGGATTCACCATCCTGATTTTCATTTTCGTGAAAATGGATGCCAACAAGGTCAACGAATGGTAACTACAGGTTCTTAATTACAAACTCACTCCTTCGGTTCAATTCATGTTGCTCTTCACTGCAGGAATGGTCCGGTACACATTGAATTATAGGCATGGTTTCGCCATATCCTTTCGAATAAATCCTTGAAGCGGGAATGCCCATTTTTAGAAAATAATCCCTCGTGGAGGCAGCTCTTTTTGACGAAAGATTCAAATTGTAGGCGTTGTTTCCCCGAACGTCAGTGTGCGACCCGATTTCGACTACCATATCCGGATATCGCTTCATCAGTTCGATTACACGGTTCAAAATCGGCTTTGATTCCTTTCGGATATACCATAAATCATAATCGAAATAAATCGGCTCTGTCTTGATCAGCAGGCGGTCTTTGTCTCGCACAACATCTTTTTCCTTGTCAAGCAGTGCCTGTTCCTTCTCCTTTTTCCGGGTTACTGCCAGCTGCCGGTCCTTCTCCTTTTGCTGCGCCAGCTTTTCAGCCTGATCCATCTTATCTTTTTCCAGTTGTAATTCCAACTCTTTCTTCGCAACCGCCTCAGACTTCAGTTCCATCGATGCATCATTGCTTTTGCCCCGAATTTTACCCAACGACAGCAAACGCGAATCGCTGCTGTAACCCGTTTTCGAAGCCAGGACAGTATAGTTCCTTTCGCAGTTTACGTCGAAACTAAATTTTCCTTCAGCGTCCGTAAGCAACTTACCAATTTCAGTTTTACTTGCATCCTGCAATACGACCGTTGCTTTTTCCAATGGTAATTTGGAATCAATATCTGAAATAATCCCAGCAATCAGTTGCATACAATCCCGAATCAATAACGGCTTCGTTTCAAGCAATGTATAGATGTCGTCCCCGCCTTTGCCTCCCGGGCGATCAGACGCGAAGAACCCACGTTTTGTATCACTATCAATATTGAACGCAAAATCGTCGTAACCAGAATTGACCGGCAATCCTACATTCAATGGTTCCGCGAATTCCCCATTCTTAAATTCTGAAACAAAAACGTCCATCAAGCCATAGCCGAAGTGCCCATTGGATGAGAAATAAAGCTTTCCATCTTTGGACACGAATGGAAATTGTTCCTTCTTGTCGGTGTTGATTTTTTCGCCGAGATTCTCCGGAATACCGTATTTATTGCCGACAATAAGCACGCTAAAAATATCGAACGAACCCAAAGTACCGGGCATGTCCGATGCAAAATACAATGTCTGCTCATCGGGGCTTAACGCGGGATGCTCTACTGAATAATTCTCATTGTTGAACGGAAGCGAAGTGATGTTTGTCCATTTCCCCTCCAGCAACTCCGCCCTGAAAATCTGCATCACCGACACTTTCTTTCCATTTCGCGCGCGCTTTCCATTCTTAAAATTGTTGCGGGTGAAATAGGCTGTTTTTCCATCTTTCGTGAAAATAACATCCGCTTCGTGCATGTCCGTGTTCAGCTCTGCTGAAAAATTATTGGCCGAAGCAAAATCATCGGAAGGAATCGTCAGCAAGTCGAGGTAGCGCTCGTCATTCCATTTATATTTCTTACCGGATGCCGTTTGGGCCGCAATTCCAGCAAAAACAATTTTATCCCCTAAACTCACTGCGCCAAATTCAGAATTTTCCGTATTTACCGGCAGGCTGACAATGTCAAACCGTTCCCCAATACCGGAAATATTCTCCAGTCGGATGACATCCCGGTCAAATTGTTCCAACTTCTCATTATCCTTTTTAGATACGAGCCGGCTGCGCATGATCTTGTTTGCTTCTTCGTAATCTCCTGTAGCCTTCAACACCTGCTCATAACGGAAATAATATTCCTCATCCATGTTTCGGAAAATATTAAGCAACAGCTGATACCATTTCAGTGCGTTTTCTGGATCATTCGTATAGTAGTAACAATCCGCCAGATTCCGAAGCACTTCCATCGAGCGATTCTCTTTAGCAATGTCCTCATAAAGCGGTATAGCATCACTGTAGTACGTACGCTCAAACAACCGCCTGGCGCGGATTTCCTGAAAATCCTGGGCAAAGCTGCTACTGGCAGACAGCAGGACGAGAATCAGCGCTAGTGTTTTTATCTTTTGCATTTAGAAGAATCTTGGAGATTTATCATACCCTTTACCCAGTAAGTCCAGATCAAATAAAAGGAATATTTCATGGGTTCCTGAATTGAACTGGCCAAGATTAGACAAGGTATAATCATAGGCATAACCAACGCGTATACTTGGACTGACCCCAATTGACATCAACCCGCTGACGGCGTCATCGATACGATAGGCCGCACCGAGTTCAAAACGGCTGTTGTACAATATGTTTACAGAAATATCGGTCGACAATGGCGTACCGGGAACATATTTGGTCATGAACGCCGGTTTCAACCTGCAATCATTTCCGATTTTAAAAACATATCCTGCCGTAAGGAAGGTATGGATGTTCTCTGATCCGAAAGCGTGTATTCCGCTCCGCTCTTCAATATGCTTGTTCGAAAGTAAGTTTGGCGCTGATAACCCAATGTAGTATCGGTTTGAAAAATAATAAATTCCCGCACCGATATTGGGTTTGAAGTTGTTGATGTTCTGCGAAAAGGCTAGGTCTGTGGCGGGATCACCGCTTTCGAGACGAAATCCATTAAAGTCGGTTTGGAATGATGTGAACCCGGCCTTTAAACCAAACGAAATGTTCTGCTTATTCTTCAACCGAATCACATACGCAAAATCCATGTAGAAATTATTCTCCTTTTTTGCACCGTCACCGATGTCATCCGAAATCAGCGAAACACCCAGTTCAACGCTCTTGCTGACGGGAATATGACTGAAGAATGTCAATGTCTTCGGGGCACCGACGGCACCAACCCATTGCGTACGGTACAGCGTACCTATGTTCAGCACCGACTCGGTTCCGGTCGCATAAGCCGGATTCAGGACATTCATATTATACATGTAATGGGTGTATTCGGGATCCTGCTGCGGGTAGAGGCTGTTCAGGAAGAAAAGTAAAATGATGCTATGTAATATTGTTTTCATTTTTATTCTACCTATTGAGATAAAGCCTTCCCTGTCTTGATGAGGCATTGTTCTTGTTGAATTTAATTACATAGAAATACACACCGTTCGGCGCAATCTTTCCGCCGCCCGATTCATTATCCGTGCCATCCCATGCCGGCTTGTTGATATTGCCCCTGAATAAAATATTGCCGTATCGGTTGTAGATCTCATAAGAATAATCGGGATAGAGAAATTCTATATCCGGTATGCGGAATGTATCGTTGACACTATCGCCATTTGGGGAAAAACCATCAGGTATGAAGAAATCGTACTGGGACGGATTCTCATTACAGTCTGTAAGCGAAACCGTAACTTCCAGTACTTCCGAAGACTCACAGCCAACGGACTCCGAAAATTGAACCCCGTAATACGTTTCGCCTTCCTGAAGCAGTAAATCCTGCGCCAACAGATTTCCATCTTGTGGGGCATCGTACCACCTGACCTCATCCGTTGCAGAAACATTTGCTGTCAAATCCAGCAACGTGGGCTTGTCAGCACCGCAAAAAAACGCACCATCAGTATTCAATACCGGTGGCTCAATTGTAGCTATGGATACGGTAACCATTGTCCGTGGGGATTCGCATCCCAGATTGCTCGTCTCGGACACATAATAATTGCCTTCAGTCAGTGCCGTTTCACCTGAAAGTTCGTCGGTATTTGTAGCACTGCCATACCAATGGTATTGATTTCCAAACGGAACCAACATGGAAACCGAAGGCGTTTCCTGACTGCAAAAGATAGCATTCTCAGCAGTTGGCGCTACAGGTCTGGCATTTATTTTAAAACTAGCGCCAACAGTAGTGACATTGGCTCCACACACGGTCTGGCTGTTGAGGATATTTGTGATGCTTAGCGTACTGACGCCGGAGTTTGAAAGTATTGCCGTTGGAATAATAAAAGCAGCAATTCCGGCATTTACCGGAACAATCGCCGTTTGATTTGTGGCTGAATTTGCGCCAGAAAGACTATACGTAATGGATACGGTGCTGAGATTACCAAGACCAGAAACAGAAGCGACCACCTGATCGCCCATACAAGCATCAGCAACACTGGCCGTCAACGTGGTGATGTCGGGTAGTGGATTGATGTTAAAAGACTTTTGTATGTTTCCGGTAGCGCTGCAACCCGTATCGTTGTTGGTTGCATTTATGATGGTGATTATCGTATTTCCTGTATTTGGAACCAACGCCTGCGGGATGACAAAAGTGGCACTTCCGGCGGCGACAGTAACGGTTTGGGTCTGATTGGTGGCCGAATTGATTCCGCTAAGATTGTACGTTAATGTCATGCTGTTCGCAGTTCCCAAATTTGCCAAAAGAACCGCAAGAGGCTCACCTGCGCAGACATTAGGAACAATTACATTAAAATTGCTGACAACTGGAACCGGATTAATTGAAAAGTTAACAGGGATGTTGGTTGGAGCCGGGCAACCCGTTTGTGTATCCGTAAGCGATGTTATTGTAAAAGTAGAGGTACCGGTATTGGCTGCCTGCGCTGCCGGAATATTAAAAACCGCCGCGCCTGAACTCGCAGTGAGCACCGCGCTTTGTCCGGTAAAAGTATTGGCCCCGGAGATCGAATACGCGATCCTAAAAGTCGTGATTCCCCCGAGCCCAGAAAGCAAAACGCTTACCGTCTGCCCCGTGCAAACATTTGGAACAATGGCAGACAATGAAGACACGTCGGGAAGCGGATGGACTATAAAACTGTCAGTGATACTAGCATCTACGGCACAACCAGTAACCAAATCTTTAATACTTAAAATTGTAATCCCGGTTGATCCCGTATTTAGCAAAAAAGAAGCGGGAATCGTAAAACTTCCCTGTCCGGAACTGGCGGTAAAATTGGCGGTTTGGACTGTAGTGACATTGGCGCCGCCAAGTTGGTAAGTAACACCAATGCTGGTCATGGTGTTAAGCCCCGTCAATGATATCAACGCAGATTGACCAATGCAAGCATCGGCTGCATTGATGGTGATTGCAGAAACATTTGGCAATTGATTCACGTTGAAGGCCTTCGACAATGACGCCGTGCTGGCGCAATTGGTCTGGAGGTTTATCACATTCGTGATTAATAACGTCGTACTTCCTGAAACTGCCAATAAAGATGCAGGAATGCTAAAATGGGCGACGCCATTCACTATAGCAGCGGTAATCGTTTCACCGTTAGCAATATTATTTCCCGTCAGGCTGTAAGTAAACTGATAATTCCCATCAGGCAGATAGACCGGGTTTCCGGTGACTACCACATTGGCGTCGAAGCCAAGGCAGGATTGCGTAATACTTAACGTCGCCCCTGTAAGCTTTGGGTTAGGATAGATGTGCAGCTCATCTGAAACGTCTATTATGTTGTCGCAGACGTTGTACGACTTTAGATCAATAATATGATCAATGCTGATTGTGTAAGTTCCAATATCCTGAAATAAGGCGGCATCCAATGGAAAAGTCAGAACATTTCCTGTTGCACCATAAAAAGCATCTTCAACGGTAGCCGTCCCATCAAATGTAGTTGGCCCGGTTACATGATAATCCACTGAATAATCGGAATAGGGCTTGGGCTCATTTCCCGGCGTTAAAACGACGCTATACGACGCGGTTGCAATCTCATCTTCACATATATCAGAATTCACCGTTAACGTGGCTCCCGTGAAATCGAGAATTTCTTCAATGATGATATCTATTGTCGCAGTTTTGCGGGTACAAACGGGATTCTCAGGAAAGACGGTATATTTATATTGGTATTTTCCTGGTCCGTAGGTATTGAAAACTTCCTGAAGGTTTATAACGGAATCAAACGGGCCGGATATTTGCCCTGTGCTTCCGGAATCGCCTTCAGACCACCTGCCATTGGCATCTTCACCAGATAGCTGGTCAAATAAGTTCAGATTGGTGTACAATGAAAAGTCGGCATCTTCACACAATATCAGCGGAACAGGCGTTCCAGGAACAGGCGCCCTGTATACCGTAACGACGGCTGTCACCGGGGCTGGCGCAGGACACGAACCAATTGCAGACATGGTATAAGTGAAAGAATAAGTTCCGACGCCCGGCATCGTTGCGTTAAAAATACCATCGGGTGTCACCGCTCCGGTATTGTCATTGTCAAGCCACACGCCATCAAATTGGGGATTGGGACTACTGCCATCAAAAAACTGAAACAAGTTGACATTGTCGTCGTCGCTGCATGCTGATCCATTGGGACTGGTTACGCCCACGTATCCCGCTACAGTTACCGAAACCTCTGCTGTATTGTCTGGGCATCCGGGCGAAGGCGCTACTGTATACGTAAAAACATAGACGCCGCTGTAATGAATATTCCACGCATTTAACACGCCCGTTGTCTGGTTGAGACCGCCTGAAAACGATGGGTCAGACCAAGTACCGCCTGGAACGGCAGTTGGCCCTAAAAGATCAAAAAGATTTATGCTTTGGTTTGCGGGGTCCCCATAATTGCAAATTTCTATTGCCGCGTCCACGCCCGCGCATTGCGCATGACTATTTCCCGGTGCCAGAAAAAAGAGCGTAAAAAAAGCTGATATTAAAATCCCGAGGGAACTTCTGGGTGGTACTGGCATTCGCGTTTTTGGTTGTACCAATATAACATTTATTCCTGAAAAAACCCTAAAACTTGTTATGAAGATTTTACGTCGAGCGCATCACGCAGCGCATTTCCCGTCATCATAAAGGCCAAAGTAACCAACATAATGGCAACACCCGGAACCATTGCGAGATAAGGTTTCCCCAGAATAATATAGCTGTAATGGTCCTTTATCATCCCCCCCCAACTGGGAATGGGAGGCTGCGCGCCCAGTCCAAGAAAACTTAAGCCACTTTCCACCAAAATAGCAGAGGCGAAGTTTGCCGCCGAAATAACAATCACGGGAGCCATGATATTGGGTAAGATATGGTTAAAAATAATCCTGAAATCTCCAAACCCCAAGGCCCGCGCCGCCGTGACGTATTGCATTTCCTTGACACTGATTACCTGCCCCCGCACCACACGGGCAACTTCAACCCACATCGTTAATCCAACCGCAACAAAAACCTGCCAAAATCCTTTTCCGAGCGCCAGCGTTATGGCAATGACCAGTAACAGCGTAGGGATTGACCAAATGATATTCACAAGCCACATGACGAATGCGTCTGCCTTACCGCCAAAATAGCCCCCGATAGACCCGAAAAATATCCCGACTACAAGTGAAATGAATACAGCCACGAAACCTATTGACAATGAAACCCGTGATCCTACGAGCATACGGCTTAGGACATCACGGCCATACTTGTCTGTACCCAACATAAATTTTTGCGTACTGATATACTTACGCGCTACCTCGTTCACATCCTTACATCCTTTAAACTTGTCAAGGGCAATCGACTTCGTAATCTGCAATGACGGATCTTCAGTGTATTCCCTATAAATAATAACCTTCCCTTTCAGTTGATAACTACTAATTGGCACTTCAGCATCAGTGTCTTTAAAACCAAAAAAATAGCCCACGAAGGGTCTTTCATTTTTTTCACCCGAAGGAATGGAGAGCATTTGAACTTCAAACCCAGGCTTTTTTGAGTGGATCGACAAATGCATTTTATTGGCATTCTCAGAATCGTCCGGCGCGAGTACATAGGCAAACAATGCCAAAAATAGCACTACCAGGATAAATACAAAACTGAAAACGCCCCAGAAATTCTTCCTGAATTTCCGGAGCGCTATTCCTGTAAGTGACTGATTTGTTTCGCTCATCAAAAAAGCTGTTACGACTTAACCAGTTTTTCCTTCTTTTTAAGGTTTACGGTTGGCTTCACACTGCCGTCAGGTTGAAGATCCGCAAGTATGTTCAACGCTTCCTCAATATAGGCGTCTTTTTCCAGACTTTCATGCCATCTTTTTCTCTTCTCCTTCAACACAGGGTCTTTTTCCATCATCGCCAATTCGTATGGCAAAGAAGAAAACTCGAGATTATTTTTGTATTCGTTGATGACTTTATATTTTTTAGTCTGCGCAGTAATACTTTCCTGTTCTTTCCTGAACTTGTCAATGTTCAGGCTGTATTCATTTTCATCTTTGCGCTTTCCAAGCCACTTGGCATTTTCATCAATCAGCTTAAACTGTGGGCTTTGCGTCACGCGTTTTTTACTGTTTGCAACGGCTTTGTCAAAATTTGGCTGCCTGTCCCAAACGTTATATTTCGCTGGTTCAATTTTATCCCATGGCATTGCGTGTTCAGAATCGCGCTCACCGATATCCAGATAAGAATAACGGTCTGGCATTTCCACATCGCTGCTCACGCCTTTTAACTGTGTAGAACCACCACTAATGCGGTAAAACTTTTGCGTGGTCGTTTTTAAAGCGCCGAGATCCCCCGAAGCGCTGTTCCGAACGAATTGGTTCAGGTCGATCACATTTTGAACCGTCCCTTTTCCGTAGGATTGCTTGCTTCCGATGATGACACCTCGCTTATAATCCTGGATGGCTGCTGCAAGAATTTCCGAAGCTGATGCTGAAAAATTGTTGATCATCACGACCAATGGACCATCCCATTGAATTTTATTGTCCGGATCCGGAAGCGGTTCTGCTGCTTTCCCAGTAGATTTAACCTGAACAATCGGTCCCTGATCGATAAACAAGCCTGCAATATCTACCACAGTACGAAGTGAGCCACCACCGTTATCACGCACATCGAACACCAATCCTTCCACGCCTTGTTTCTTAAGACGGTCAATCTCGATTGCAATATCCTTACCTGCGTCTCGACTGTCCTTATTTTCGAAGTCAATATAAAACTTTGGAAGGTATATAATCCCATACAATTTCCCATCTTTCCTCACGACACTTGATTTTGCATAGGTTTCCTCAATTTCTACAACATCGCGGATGATTGAAATCACTTTCATAGAACCATCTACCTTTTTTACGGTAAGTCGTACCTCCGTGCCTTTTGGTCCTTTTATCTTTTTCACGACATCGTCAATCCTCATCCCAACGACATCTACAGGCTCTTCTTTACCCTGTCCCACTTTAAGGATGATATCGCCTGCCTCCAGTTGCTTGCCTCTCCAGGCAGGTCCTCCGGAAATCAGTTCGGTAATTTCAGTAAAATCATTTTTCTTTTGAAGCCTCGCTCCGATTCCATCAAATTTACCCGAAATGCTCACATCGAACTTGTCCTTGTCTTCAGGCGCAAGGTATGACGTATGTGGATCGAAACTTTCGGCGATCGTATTGACAAAAACCGAAAAATAGTCATCTCTTGTCAGGTCCTTCACAAATCCAAAATATTCATTCAGTGACTTCAACGAGTTTTCACGGGTTTCTTTTTCGAGTTGGTCAAAAGATTTCGGGGCTTCATCTTTAGCGGTCTCCTTAGGTTTTGCAATCGGATCGACGGTTTCATCTTCGTCCACTGCGGGTTCCTCTTTGATGCCGTTCGCCTTGTCCTCCTGTAATTTCAGCCGCTCGGTCAAAGATGACAGCGTTGAAAGTTTGATTTGTTTGCGCCACTTTTCTTTAAGCTCGGCGGTATTCTTCGCGTAAGGCATTTTCTCGTAATCGATGTTGAAGCTTTCGTCGACATTGTAATCGAACGGTTTTTCGAGGATGCCTTTGTAATAACTTTTACTTTCCTCCATACGTTGCATCAAACGATTGTAGGTTAGGTCAAAAAACGTCAATTCCTTGTTCCTGATCTGGTCGTCAATCAGCGTTTCATATTTGGAAAATTCATCTATATCCGACTGTAGGAAAAAGCGCTTTGACGGATCGAGCGCGTTCAGGTAATCTTTATAGACCCCTTTGGAAAAATTGTCGTCAATATCTTTCGGCGCGTAGTGCCCTTTGTTAATGACGAAACTTAACAATTCCAACAACAATTTGTCTTTTTCAGGATCGTTTTTATCCGTTCTCGGAATAAAACTCCACAGCGCCACCGACAGGGCAGCGACAACCAGTAGTACTTTATAATTTCTTTTCATAAAATTCATAATTGCATTCATCAATTTCGCGTCTAAAATTACATAAAAACCATGCCAATGATTTTCGGTGCCGCATAATTTTTTGTTAAACATGCTAAAATAGGAAGTTCAGGTCAAAAATGCTTATTTTAGCACAGATTTTTCTCGCCATCAGGACGAAATAAATCAACTGAACTCTGAACCCCAGCCCCGATTGCAGCGGCATCCTTTTTTATCTTAGTCTTCAGACAGATAAAAAAGATACAGCGGAAAGCGGGAAATTGCTCCTCAAAAAAATGACTCAAAGGCCTCTTATTTTAGTAACAAACGACGACGGTATCCTCGCACCGGGAATCAGGATGCTGATTTCCATTATGAAAGAGATTGGCGATGTGGTGGTGGTAGCGCCCGACAAGCCCCAAAGTGCGATGGGACATGCCATCACCATCAACAACACCCTTTACCTGAACAAGATCTCTGCAGAAGGCGATGCGCTTGAATACAGTTGTTCCGGCACTCCGGTAGACTGTGTTAAGTTGGCTGTAAACGAAATTCTGCACCGTAAACCCGACTTGTGTGTTTCGGGTATTAACCATGGATCCAACTCTTCTATCAACGTGATTTACTCCGGGACGATGAGTGCCGCGGTGGAAGCCGGTATTGAAGGCATTCCGGCGATTGGCTTTTCGCTGTTGGACTACGACTGGAATGCGGATTTCGGGCAGGCGGGAAAATTTATCCATAAAATTGCTTCATATGTTCTGGCAAATGGACTTTCGAACGGCACGATCCTGAATGTCAATATTCCGAAGCTACAGGAAGCGGACATCAAGGGAATTAAAATCTGCCGCCAGGCAAAGGCCATCTGGATGGAAAAATTTGACAAGCGGCAAACCCCGCAGGGCAAGGACTACTATTGGCTGACCGGTGAGTTTGTAAACCAAGATAGCGGAGAGGACACAGACGAGTGGGCGCTGGCAAATCATTATATTTCGGTGGTTCCGGTACATTATGACATGACCGCCCATTACGCGATACAGGAACTTAATTCATGGAACATCAATGGGTAAATTGCATTTGGTATACGGCGCGCTGATTGGTATCGCCGCGACGGTTTTAGGCAGTCTTATTTTTACTAAAGTCGCTTTTCCTTCACTGAGTTTTGCTGAAGGCCTTGCGACACTGAAAGCCGGAAACCAATTGGGCAAAGTGATCACGATTGGCGCCGTACTAAATCTCATCGCTTTTTTTACATTGTTAAAACTGAGAAAAGAACAAATGGCCTGGGGTGTGATCTATGGTACGGTTTGTATCGCGATTGCAACCATTTTTGTATGAAAACTATTGGTATGAAATATTACATTATAGCCGGCGAAGCTTCCGGTGATTTACATGGTTCGAACCTGATGAAGGCGCTTTACCGCGAGGATCCTGATGCTGAAATCCGGTTTTGGGGTGGTGATTTGATGCAGGAAGCAGGTGGCACTTTGGTAAAACACTACCGCGAACTCGCATTTATGGGTTTCGCCGAGGTTTTGGCGAACATTAAAACCATTTTTTCCAATATTAAATTCTGCAAGGCCGACATTTCCCAGTTTCAACCTGACGCCCTCATATTCATTGATTACCCTGGTTTTAACATGCGCATTGCGAAATGGGCGAAACCCCTTGGCATAAAAACATGTTACTATATCTCGCCGCAGATCTGGGCGTGGAAAGAAAACCGCATCAAATCAATCCGTCGCGATGTGGATAAACTGTATGTGATCTTACCATTTGAGAAGGAATTTTATGAAACTAAGCATCATTTCCCGGTCACATTCGTAGGGCATCCGTTGATTGATGCGATCCATGACAGGCAGCAAAAACCGTATGCCGATTTTATTTCCGAAAACCATCTTGAGGACGCGCCGATCATTGCGGTCCTTCCCGGCAGCAGAAAGCAGGAAATCACAAAAATGCTCGCGGTGATGCTTAGCATTACAGCTGATTTTCCGGGGTACCAATTTGTGATTGCGGGCGCACCCAGCCAGGACTTTTCGTTTTATCAGCCGTTTCTTCACCACGCCAACATTAAATTCATTTCAAATAAGACATACGACCTTCTGGGCCATGCCACCGCGGCGATGGTTACGTCAGGAACGGCGACACTGGAAACCGCACTATTTAAAGTTCCGGAGGTGGTTTGCTATAAAGGCGGGTGGATTTCTTACCAAATCGCCAAACGGATTATTACGCTTAAATTTATTTCGTTGGTAAACCTTATTATGGACGAGGAAGTGGTTACGGAATTAATTCAGGACGAATGCAACGCTAAAAACCTGCGGAGAGAAATGAAAAAGCTTTTGGATGGAAATTACAGAACCAGGCTGTTAAAGCAGTATGACATCCTTGAAGAAAAGTTGGGAGGCACCGGAGCAAGTGCCAAAACAGCGGAATTAATTGTTAATTTCGTCAGGAAATCGATATAAAAACGACCCCTAATCCAAAACCCTTAATACCAATATTTTAAGATGTAATTTTAAAGCGAAAATTGTCGTTCTTTAAAAGTTACGAACAACTTTAAGTGTTAAAATATAACTTTTTGGGTAAATTTTGATATCTTTGCACCAGAAGCGATACTAAAGCTTCGCCCACAGGCGTTGTCATTATTCTGAATACGCTACGCCAAAAAATTCATACCGAATTTTATTTATAAATCTAAATTGTGAAGGCTTTAATGGCCTTACATGAAAAATAAAAAATAAAATATGTCCGTAACAAAAAACACTGTTTTCCTTTTAACGCTTTTATTGTGTTTCTCATTTGGCCATGCCCAAATCATAACTTCAAAAAAAGAAGCGATAAAAAAGGGTGTTTATGAAAAGCCGGCAGACAAAAAAAATTCCTCGACTACAACTGCGAATACTGATAAGCCAAAGTTGATTGCTTACACTGACACGAAGCCTAAAGAAACCGTAAAAGAAGTAAAAGCTACCAACAAACCTAAAAAAACAACGGCTGTCATCAACGAAACCAATGACGATGACCTCTTTTTTGAACCTTTGGACAATTATCTTGGGATGCAGATGGTCAACAATGCGCTGGCATTTGTTGGGGTTAGATACCACGGCGGAGGAACGACTACTGCGGGAATGGATTGTTCCGGAATGGTGACTGCGGTATTCAATATTTTTGACATTAAATTACCAAGGAGCTCAAACGACATGGCCAAGGTTGGGGAAAAGCTCGACCGGAAAGATGTTCGTACAGGCGACCTGATATTTTTCCGTACTAACGGCAAGAGTGTCATCAATCATGTAGGTATGGTCGTTGAAGTCAAAGATGATGAGATAAAATTTGTACACTCTTCCACACAAAGCGGCGTCATTGTTTCGTCTACCAAAGAGCCCTATTACCAACGAACTTTCGCACAGGTAAACCGCGTAGTCGGAACCCTGTAATCTTCACCACCCGTTTTTTAACATTTTTTCCGAAATCTCCGTAAAGTTAGCACTACGGATGGCAGTACTTTTACATCATGACCTAAAGGCCGGATGTAAATCAACTATATGCCACGTAGTATACAATTAATTATCACTTCTCATGTGCCGGCCTTTTTTGGTTTGTTTGGGTTATCTTGCAGGTTAAGCAGAAGGGGTATTAGGGGCCCCTTCTCTTAATCAGTATGAAAGCGCTTCAATTCCCTCTCTCCCGAATCACCTTATTTTTTGTCGTTGGGATTATTATCAACGCAAACGTCAACTTCTCGTTTCTGACTACAATTTGCCTTACGATAGTTTGTTTGATTATTGCTGTCATGGGGTGGATAACTGCAAAACAACACCTTCGCAGTAACCTTTTCTTCGGAGTAATCATTGCCATTTTATCGGTTTGCTGTGGTGCCTTCACGTTAACCGCTCACAACGACTATCTACATCAAGACCATTATAAATATCTGGTTGGACCAAAAAACCAGATGCATTTACTGCGCGTTACCGTAACTGAAAAATTAAAAACCACTGCGACTAAACAAAGGTACATTGCTAACGTTAATTCTTTTGACGGAAAAAGCTGTATCGGGAAAATACTATTGAATATAGACCGGAAAACCCCAATCATGGGAAAGCTTCCTATCGGTTCTGTGATTATGGTAACCGGCAGGATCACGCCACACGCTCCGACCTATAACCCGGCACAGTTCGACTACGGGAAATACCTCGACAACAAACGGGTTGCCGCCCAGCTGGAGCTCAACGGTGCATCGGTGCACATCATAGGCACGAACAAAAATATGTATTACTATGCCGCTGCGATCAGGGAACGCATTATTTCAAACTTGCAAAAAAGCCATTTCGGGGAGAAAGAACTTGCCGTAATCGCCGCTTTAATTTTGGGACAGCAGCAGGAAATCGCACCTGAAATTATCAAGGATTATCAGTACGCGGGGGCTGTGCATGTGCTTTCTGTTTCAGGCTTGCATGTGGGCTATCTGATGTTGTTCGTCAACTTTGTGCTTTCCAGACTGCCCAAGACCAAAAAGGCGAACTTAATTCGCGTAACAACTGTATTGATTGCGTTATGGACCTTCACATTTATCGCCGGACTTTCGCCGTCGGTTATCAGGTCTGCGACGATGTTTTCATTCGTGGCTGTTGGGATGTACCTGAAACGTGAAACTTATATATTCCACACACTCCTGGCATCGATGCTATCAATACTGATTGTCTCTCCTCATTTTTTATTCGACGTCGGCTTTCAATTAAGCTATACCTCCCTGTTCTATATCTTATGGCTGGAACCATATCTATCAGGATTGTGGAAGCCAAAATCAAGGGCCATAAAATACGTTCGTGATATTATGACCGTTTCCGTCGCAGCACAGATTGGCGCGTTGCCGCTTAGTATCTATTACTTCCACCAGTTTCCTGGCTTGTTCTTTATCACCAATTTGATTATACTTCCAGGACTAGGGGTTATTATGGCGTTCGGTGTGACTACAATGCTATTGGCAGCTGTCGGATTTGTACCACATTTCCCATCGAAAACACTGGAGTGGATGGTATGGGCACTGAACAAGACCATTGGGTGGATTGCGTCTTTTGAAACGTTTATTATCAAAGACATTCCTTTGAACCTACTCATGATGGCCGGGCTGTATTTATTCATTGTATGTCTGTTTTTGTATCTCATGACGCGCGTTTACAACCGGGCCATACTAATGTTAACATCGCTGGTAACTTTACAATGCATTTTCATTGGAACACACTGGCGTATGCAATCTGAACAGGAGCTCACCGTGTTCCGTTGTAGAAAAAGCAGCCTGATTTGCATCCGTAAAGGTGAAACCATCATACCGTTCAGTAATGACAGTACTTTAAAACGAATCGATGAGATCAGAGAATTAAATCCGTACCGAATTTCGAAATTCAGCATTGTTGCTGAAAGGCAGTCCATTCCAAACTTTCTATTCTATAATGGTCGAAAAATTTATATCATGGACAGTTCCGGAATTTACCCGAGCAATTTGAAACCAGAGGTATTGCTATTGACATCTTCTCCAAAGGTCAATTTGGAAAGGATCCTGAGTATCCATAAGCCTCAAATAATCGTTGCAGATGCATCCAACTATAAAAGTTACGTCAAACTGTGGGGACAAACCTGCTATAAACAAAAAATCCCTTTTCATGCCGTGGCTGAAAAGGGATATTTTCAAATTCGATAATGTTATTTTTTAAGAATCACATTGGTTTGCTTGATCCATTCCTGGGCACCACCATAAACATAGCCGATACTGCCTAATCGTTCAAAAGCAAACTGCTCATTGTTTTTAGAAGGCGTTACCAGCCAGACAGTGGGATAGCCGCGAATGGCAAACATTTGTCCCAAGTCATTATTTTGCTTGGCGAGTTCGGGTTCAAGCTGTTTGCGTTTCGGAAAATCGAGCTCCACAAGGATCACATTTTCATTCGCCCATTTTGCGAAATCAGCGGTTTTGAATACTTCTTTCTGTAACTTGTTACACCAGCCGCACCAATCACTACCGGTGAAAAACATCATCAATGGCTTTTTCGTCTTTATTGAAAGCTCTGAGGCCTCTTTAACATCTGTATACCATTTTAAATCCTGGGATCTGGCAGCAAGTGCAAACAGCACCATTACTGTCAGAATAATACTTTTTTTCATTCAAACTAAATTTTAGAGTTCTGGTAATAATTGGGCTGCCGTGCGGAATCCGGTAAATGTATTGGAAACTTCTCCCTGCCCTTCTAAAATCACAATCGTTGGATAGGAATCAATTTTGAGCAGCTTCACGAAATCGTGGGTAGCATTTTTCGCCTTGGCCTTCTTTGTTGCATCAAACTCGGGGTTGGTATATTTTTTCCCCTTATACGTCACTTCAGCATTTGACTCGGCATTGAATTTTACCGCATAATAGTTTTCGGAAATAAACGCCGCGAGCTTCTTATCCTTAAATGTTTTCTTGTCCATCTTTTTACATTCGCCACACCAATTGGTGTACACCTCCATAAAAATTGGTTTTGGATTCGACTTTTGCGCGGTGAGGGCCTCATCGAGTGTCATCCATTTAATATCCTGTGCATTTGCTGAAGCAAAAAGTGCAATTGTAAAAAGAGTTAGCATTAATTTTTTCATAGTTGTATCTATTTAACCCCCTGCATGAGTTTTTTAATTAAAGGAGATATTGCAATCATAACGACGCCCGCAATCAGCGCATAAAGTGCCAATTGTTGGTATCCATCCGCGTATACGATGAGTTTTTGTGCATTAGTTGATTCCTCAGAAGCCTCAGCGATATTAGCACCAAGGATTCCAGCAAAATATTGCCCATAAGCGCTGGCAAGAAACCACATTCCCATAACAACAGCCTGCGTTTTTTGTGGAGATAACTTTGTCATCGCCGACATCCCAATGGGGGAAAGGCAGAGCTCTCCAAAAGTAATCACGAACCATCCAAATGTAAATAGCCCAAGTGAAGTCCGTCCATTTAAATCGGCGAAGAATTTTGTATAATAAAAAATCCAAAATCCTCCAGCAAGGAACAAGAATCCTAATCCAAACTTGACTATAGTGTTGGGCTCAATTTTTCTTTTAGCCATCCATAACCAGACCAATCCTACTAGGGCAGCAAATGCTATTACGAAAAAAGAATTGGCGGCATTATTCACCCCATTAGGGCTTAATGTAATGCCCAATACTTCGTTATTCAAATTATTTGCAGCAAACAAACTCAGTGAACCGCCGCTTTGCTCAAAAAATGCCCAGAAAAAAATGGAAAAAATGATGAATACCAATGCTGCCATCAGTTTCTTATTTTCTACCACGGAAAAGTTACGCATCTCATAAAACAGGTACAAAATTGAAGCAGGGCCAATAATATACATAAACCATTTTGTGTACTCTGTGTTTTCGACCATCATAATGATGGCAGGGACGATAGCCAATGAACCGATGAATGTAAGCATTTCATACAGTTTCTTCTTAGAAGTATCGATATTCAGTAATGGCGACAAACCGATACTTCCGAGACTCTTTTGCGTTTGTGTAAAGGTTAACAAACTGATAATCATTACCACCGCAGCGAAGCCAAAACCGACGTTCCACCTTAAATGTTCCGGAACAAGCGACTTCCACATCGAACCTTCAGCGACCGCAATGCACAGATAACCACCAATCAAAGCACCGAGGTTTACACCCATGTAAAAGAAAGAAAATCCAGCATCCCTCCTCGGATCATTGTCACGATATAGCTGCCCTACCATCGACGAAATATTTGGTTTAAAAAAGCCTGTCCCCACGATGGTAAAGCCAATTCCTATGAAAAAGAAATTCTTCGGATCAATCGACAGTATGATGCTGCCGACAATCATCAAAATTCCGCCCCAAAAAAGTGATTTCCTTAATCCCAGGATCTTATCCGCGAACAATCCTCCAATAAATGTAAAAGCGTAAACCCAAGCTTGGGTGGCTCCGTATTGCAGGTTGGCGACTTTCTCGTCCATACCAAGATGCCCCACCATAAACACAACCAACATCCCGCGCATGCCATAAAAGCAAAAACGCTCCCACATTTCGCTGAAAAATAGGTACCACAACTGCTTAGGGTATTTCCCTTTGAAGCTTTGGATTTCTTCGATATCTGAATAAGGAACCTGCTCCATATTAGCGTACGCCGTGCATCATTTTCTTAAGTACTGGTGTAAGCAGGAAAAGAATCACTGCCGCAAGTCCTGTAAGTGCAACAAACACCATGAAAAATTCAAATAAGTTGTGGATTTCGAAACCGGCAAATACTGGGTTGTGATCACTGATTTGATTGTCTGCCAATAGTTTTGCCTGTTCAGCAGTCAGCGTGATTTTCTTGTCAAGTACATCCTGCAAGTTAATGCCAAGTTCTTTCGCTTTGTTAAATTTATCGCCTGTAGACGGCAAAATCGATCCTAATGTTCCTGCCAGCGCATATCCAGATGCATTTGATAAGAAAAACACACCGTAAAGCAACGAAGAAAATCGTTTTGGAGACAGTTTACCTACCAAAGAAAGTCCAATTGGCGACAGGCATAATTCGGCACATGTTTGAATCAGGTATAATAAAATCAACCATTTGATTGCTAAAAGTCCATCATTCCCTAAATCCTTTACATTGTGGGCAATAATAAAATAACTGATCGCTATTAACGCAAGACCGAATGATTGTTTCATCGGCGAAATAGGCTCTCTTCCTTTACTTCTCAAATAATCCCAAAGCATGCTGAATGGGACCGCAAAAGCAACAACAAAAAGTCCGTTAAAGATTTGAACCATCGACGGTGGCATATTCCACCCAAAGAAGTTACGGTCGGTCTGGTTATCTGCAATAAAGGTGAGTGAAGATCCCGCCTGCTCAAAGGCTGCCCAAAAGAAGATCACGAAAAAGGCTACGATGTAAATTACAAAAATCCGATCACGTTCCACTTTCGTTAGGGAAGTATCTGAAATAATCAAGCCTGCCAGGGTGAGTCCACTCGAGTAAATTAGGGTATAAATCAGGTTTTGGCCGCCAACGAAATGTATCAGTGCACCCAATCCAAGAAAAGCAAACACTGCAATAATTAAAGATTTCTGAGAAAATACCGCTTTTTGTGATTCTCCTTCCTCAAAATCTGATGCATCATTCTTTGATGGCAATCCTCCCAAAGGCCTTCCTTCCGGCGTCACCACATATTTGTTTTTAAGCACATAAAAAACCGCTGTTCCGATCAACATCGCTATCGACGCTGCCAAAAATCCCCATTTGAACGCATGGATGTCACGAATTCCGCCAGCATCTTTTACGTCACCAATAATTGGGCAGATCAATTGGCCAAGAAATGCACCAAGGTTGATTCCCATGTAGAAAATGGTAAACGCGGTATCGAGCTTGCTTTTTTCCTGTTTTGGATACAGGCTACCCACCATACTGGAAATATTTGGTTTGAAAAATCCATTCCCAAAAATGATAATCCCAAGTGCCAACCACATCAGATTGTTGGCGAGCCCAATGTTAGTGCCAAAAATACTGGCGCTTCCAAAAAGCAACAATTGGCCTACAGCCATCATCAAGCCCCCAAGCAGGATACAATTCCTGTTTCCAAAAAAACGATCAGCAATAAAGCCACCCAACATCGGCGTGAGATAGCAAAGACCAAGGAATCCACCATAAATTAATGAGGCATCCTCTTCTTTCATCATCAGAGAATTGACAAGGAATAATGTCAGGATGGCTCTCATTCCATAGAAATTGAACCTTTCCCACATCTCAGTCCCGAATAATACCCAAAGACCTTTTGGATGTCCCGTTTTTACAGCTATTTCACTCATACTTTCTAATTTTTATTTTTGGTTGGTTAAATTATAAATTTTCTTTGATAAAATTCGTCATTTTATTATAAAGCTGGATTCTCGTCATACCGCCATAAATCCCGTGGTTCTTGTCGGGATAGATTGCCCAGTCAAATTGTTTGTTCGCGTTGACGAGCGCCTCAATCATGCGCATCGAGTTTTGGACATGCACATTGTCGTCTGCAGAGCCATGTACCAGAAGAAATTTCCCTTTCAGCAACTTCGCAAAATTAAGCGGGGAATTGTCATCATAACCTCCTGCATTTTCCTGGGGTGTCTGCATATATCGCTCCGTGTAGATGCTGTCATAAAACCTCCAACTCGTAACCGGCGCCACCGCGATGGCCATTTTAAACACATCGCTCCCTTTCAGGATGCAATTTGACGACATAAAACCGCCATAGGACCATCCGAAAATGCCAATCCTCGATTTGTCAACATACGCATAATTACCAAATACTTTTGCTGCATCAATCTGGTCTTCGACTTCATATTTCCCAAGCTGCTTCTGTGTTACTTTCTTAAAATCAGCACCACGGAAACCAGTTCCACGGCCGTCAACACAGGCCACTATATATCCCATTTGTGACAACATCATAAACCAGTAATCGTCCGAAGCATGCCACTCATTGTTTACCTGCTGAGATCCCGGCCCTGAATATTGGTACATAAAAACAGGGTATTTCTTGTTGGCGTCGAAATCTTTCGGCTTAATCATCCACGCGTTGAGTTCGTTGCCTTTCTCCGTTTTAAGCATAAAAAATTCCTTCTGGGGCAGGTCATACTTTTTTAATTTGTCTGACAGCGCATCGTTGTTTACGATCGACTTCAGTTCTTTCCCAGTTTTGGAATCGTTCAGCGTGTACAATGGCGGAATGGTGGCGCTTGAATAGGCATTGATAAAATATTGGAAATTTGGGCTGAAGGTTCCAGCATTGGTGCCTGTTTTTGCCGTTAGCCTCGTTTTATTTTTCCCATCCAGTCCAATCTTATAAACGTCGCGGTTTATAGATCCATTTTCAGTAGATTGGTAATATACCATCTTATTTTTTTCGTCAAGGCCATAATAGCCCGTGATTTCCCAATTGCCTTTTGTGAGTTGGTTAATGAGTTTCCCGCTCTTGTTGTATAAATATATGTGGTTAAACCCATCTTTTTCACTGGTCCATATAAAACTGTTGTCTTTTAGAAATGTCAGGTTGTCCGTGATGTCGATGTAAGCCTTGTCTTTTTCGTTCAGAATTACCTTGGCTTCCGCCGTATTTCCATCCACAAAAATGAGGTCAAGATTATCCTGGTGGCGGTTGATTACCTGCACACTCAGCACATTCGATTCATTGGTCCACTTAATCCTTGGGATATAAAAGTCGCTGTAGTTCCCAAGTTTCACCGTGGTATCCTTGCCGCTATTTCTCAAATCGATAAGGTGCAACGACACCTCTGAGTTCTTCTCTCCAGCTTTCGGATATTTAAACGTTTCGACTGTCGGGTACAATTCCTGGGCATAAACATTCATTGAAAATTCCGGCACCTGGCTTTCGTCAAAACGGATGTAAGCGATTTTACTGCCGTCAGCACTCCAGTCAAACGCGCGTACGAACGCAAATTCTTCTTCATAAACCCAATCGGTGATGCCATTAATGATTGCGTTCTTTTTGCCGTCAAAAGTCAATTGCGTGGTTTTGGCGGAAGAAAGCTCATAAACATAAAGGTTGTTCTGTTTCGCAAAAGCGACTTTGGTCCCATCAGGCGAAAATACGGGTTCCTGAACCTGGTCGGCCAGTTTGGTTATTTTCTTCGCCGTCAAATCATAAATGTAAAAATCTGCCGTAAACGAATGCCTGAAGATCTGGTTCGAATTGTTGGCTATAAGCAGCATTTTCTCGTCTTTGCTAAAAGTATAACTGTCAATTCCGGCTGCGAGTTCGGGAAAATCGCGGCTGTCTACTAAAGTCGACACTTTGGCTAAAGTAGCAAAGTCATACAGATCTACCTGCATACTACGCGTGGCGCGCATGGCATTTAAAATGGTATATTGATTGGTGTTTTGGAGCGATTGCAGTTCATCCATCCCTTTGGGCCTGAAACTGCCCATGTAAATGTCCTCGATGGTAATCTTTTGCTGCGCCGAAACTGATAATGTCGTGAAAACCAGCAGCGCAATAATTTTGTATAATTTCATTAGCTTGACAAGATATAAAAACCGTCAATTTTAGTGAAAAATTTACAATTAATGGCATTTTTTTCTGTTAAATGAAATTTTCCGGATTCAGTTCGCTCGTTTTTCTCAAAACAGACTTAACTGCCCTCCTTTATATTGTTCATACAAATCGAGATTTAGTTCCAGGAAACTTCTGCCGGCAAAAAACTTTTTCCTGGCGATGGCCATTTGTGACCGAATCATTTGCGCAAATTCTCCATCGCCACGCATCCGGTCGCCCCAGCGGCTGTCATTCAGCGTTCCGTTATGGCATGCCTTAATCTGGTTGAGTACTTTATCGGCACGGTCAGGCATCGCCTTATGAATCTAATCGGTGAAAATTTCCCCAATCGCGCCGTTCAGCCTCACTACGGTATGCACGATGGAGACGGCACCCGCGTCGGCTGCAGCTTTCGCCAGGGGCAGGATTTCGTGGCTGTTGATTCCGGGAATAATTGGTGCAAGCATGACATTCACCGGAACCCCGTTATCGGAAAGCAACTTTACCGTTTCAAGCCTTTTCTTTATCGTAGCGGTCCTTGGCTCGAGTAATTGGCGCGTTTTCTCATTTAAAGAAGTGATCGACACGTTCACGCCGATAAGATTGTCCTTTGCCAGTTCACTAATGATATCCATATCCCTTGAAATCAGCGCATTTTTTGTTATGATTGCCACCGGGTGCCTGTATTTCAGAAAGACCTGAAGGCATTCACGCGTAATTTTAAATTGCTTCTCAGCGGGCTGGTAACAGTCGGTATTTCCTGACATCACAATAGTCTGGGCCTTCCAGTTTTTGCTTTTGAGCTTTTCTTCCAATAAAGCAGGTGCATTCTTCTTCACCATAATTTTGCGTTCAAAATCCAATCCGGCACTATAACCCCAATATTCGTGGCTGTTCCGTGCAAAACAATAAATACACCCATGTTCACAGCCCTGATAGGCGTTCATCGAGTATTCCATCCCTACATCAGGACTTTCGACTCTATTTACAATTGTTTTTGGGAACACTTCGAGGTAATGCGTTCGATTGTCGTCGGGTTTGTCTCCTTCTGCTTCACAATAGTTCAGGAAGTCATCCAGCATTTCATAAGATTGGCTGAAGAATCGGTTATCAACATTTTTTTGTGCACCCCTACCCTTGATATATTGACTTTCCTCCTGCATCCGTTTTTTTCTAAAAATACATTTGTAACAAGACACAAAAAAATCGAGGCTGTTAAAAATTAAAGGCTGTTGATAAGTTTGATGTAGCGTTTTTCTTCCATTGGGCATTTAGATAATTCCTCGACACTGCGCCGATTTTTTCTTTGTAACAGTTATCTTTGCATCATAAATCTGATATACATGAATCACGCCGTTTCAGGATTTTCGAAATTGGGAAAAGAAGAAAAAATTCGACTCATTGCACAAACCTATTTTACAGACGCTGAAAAAGCGGAAACATTGGTCAAATCGTATTGGAATTCCGATGAAAAGCTGCAACAGCTGCATGATGAATTCATTGAAAACACCATCACAAACTTTTACCTTCCGCTTGGCATTGCACCGAATTTCCTGATTAACGAAAAATTCTACACCGTTCCAATGGCGGTTGAAGAAAGTTCCGTTGTTGCGGCAGCGGCAAAAGCAGCAAAATTCTGGTCAACCCGCGGTGGCTTTAAGACGACAGTCGTCGGTACCGAAAAAATCGGTCAGGTTCATTTTATGTTTAACGGAAGCCATGCTAAAATACAGGAGTTCTTTAACCTAATAAAACCTGCCTTGTTTTCAGATACTGAAAGCATCACAAAAAATATGCAGCAACGCGGCGGAGGAATTCTGGATATTGAACTGCGTGACAAAACGGACCTGCTGGAAAACTATTTTCAATTGCACGCGACCTTTGAAACCAAAGATTCTATGGGCGCCAATTTCATCAATTCGTGCCTCGAACAGTTTGCATCGACTTTAAAATCGAAAGCACAACAGCATTCGCTTTTTTCGGAACAGGAGAAAGACATAAAAGTAGTGATGAGCATTCTGTCGAATTACGTACCAAACTGCGTCGTAAGAGCGGAAGTTTCTTGTCCGGTTGCCGATTTAAAGGAAAAAAATATTGATGACGGAAAAGTGTTCGCTGAGAATTTTGTCCAGGCCGTCAATATTGCTAAAGTAGAACCTTTTAGGGCGGTAACGCATAACAAAGGCATTATGAACGGGATTGATGCCGTAGTGGTTGCTACCGGAAACGATTTCCGTGCTGTTGAAGCAGGCGTTCATGCTTATGCTGCAAAAGACGGCAGGTACACCAGCCTTTCAGATGCCCGAATTGAGAACGGTATTTTCTATTTTTCTGTAGAAGTCCCGCTGGCGTTAGGAACTGTCGGCGGATTGACGACGCTGCATCCTTTGGTACGTTTTTGCCACGAAGTTCTCGAAAAACCTTCTGCACCAGAACTGATGCAGATTACCGCAGCCGTGGGATTGGCGCAGAACTTTGCAGCCCTGCGATCGTTAACCACTACCGGTATCCAACAAGGCCACATGAAAATGCACCTGAACAATATCATCAACCAGTTTAACGCCGCACCGGCGGAAAGGGAAGCCATCACGGCGCACTTCAAAAAAAATGCCGTATCACATGCTGCGGTAGTCGACTTTATCTCCGAACTGCGTAAGAAATAAACTGTGGAAAAAACATTTTACAGCAACGGAAAACTCCTGCTGACGGGAGAGTATGTTGTCCTGGACGGGGCTTTGGCACTGGCATTGCCTACAAAATATGGGCAGTCGCTTTTTGTTAAAGAGGGAACAGGAAAAAAAATAAGCTGGAAAAGCCACGACGCAGACGGAAGCCTTTGGTACGAAGACACCATTCAATTCAATGAAATTTTAAGCAACTCAAATCACGAAAGTACTGATTCGGTTAGAAAAACACTGCTTGAGATTTTACGGGAAGCTTATTTATTAAATACGGATTTCATTGATAATTCAGACGGCTACTCCGTCACCACTAAGCTTACATTTCCTAAAGAATGGGGGTTGGGTACCTCATCCACACTAATTAACAATATCGCCCAGTGGCTGCATATTGATGCTTTTGCCCTGCTCAAAAATAGTTTTGGCGGCAGTGGTTACGACATCGCCTGTGCACAAAACCACACGCCGATTCTTTACCACATTTCACACAAAATACCGGTGGTTGATCCCGTAGGCTTCGACCCGGCTTTTAAAGACAAGCTTTACTTTGTTTATTTAAACCGAAAACAAAGCAGTAAAGCCGCTATTGAAACCTATAAGAAGGCCCGTAAAGGAACTATTCAAGGATTCGACACGATTTCACAAATTACCCAAAAAGTGCTTCATGCGACAAGCCTCACAGATTTCGAGGCGCTATTGTCAGCGCATGAAACCGCAATGGGTAAGCTCCTGGATATTACTCCCGTGAAGCAGGATTTATTTCCCGACTTTGATGGCTTTGTAAAAAGCCTGGGCGCATGGGGTGGTGATTTTGTACTGGTGGCATCAGATGAAAATCCCACAGACTACTTCAAACAAAAAGGATACCACACCATCATCCCTTATCACGAAATGATCTTATAAAAAAAGCCGCTTCTTTCGAAACGGCTTTTTGTATTTTACCTTTTATTTTAGTAGAACAAACTCCTGTTGTCTTCTATCTCCGCATCCTTCTTTAGAGAGGCAGAAACACCTTCAAGAGATACCGAATTGGCATCCTTGATTTTCGCTACGTACTCTTTGTATGATGGAAAAGCAGGCGCTTTAGTATATGACGTAGTTTTCACGACATAAACACCAAGTGTTCCCTCAATCGGCGCAGAAACCTTATTGGCAGGTGTATTGATTGCTGTAGCCACCACTCTCGGCTCAAAGCCAACTCCTTCAAGGCTCGCATTTTCGATAGTCTTGTCAGTCGCAGTCATTACTTTTGAAGCAGACGCAGCAGCAATAGCTTCTAACGAACTTCCTTTCAATTTTGCTTTGATGATCGCCAGTTTCTTTTGATTTTTAAGTTTTGTTTCAATCATCGGGCGTGCTTCGTCCAAAGGTAAAAGCCCTTCCGCATTTACTTTTTTAAGCCTAACGATTACATTTCCTGTGTTTGGTACTTCGAATCTTTCCACATCACCAACGTTTGTTTTCTTGTTGAACGCCCATTTCACGATTTCCCTTTGTGCTGTTACGCTACCAACATTCTCATCCATTGCTTTAACTTTAACGGATGGATTGATTGTAAGTTTGTTTTCTTTGGCTACCTGGTCGAAAGATTTCGTTTTGGTATCCATCTGGAATTTCAATGCTTTAGTATGGCTTGCGTTGTTTGTTTCCTCAGAGGCCTGAATTTTCTTCGCAATTGTCGCAAGGCGAACACCATCCTGAATGTCTGTTACTTTGATAATATGGTAACCGAATTCCGTTTCAACAATACCTAATTTTCCAATTGGGTTTGAGAACATATAATCAGCAAACTTCTTTGTAAGGTTGTTGCCATCTTTTTTGAAGTATCCTAAATCACCGCCTTGTTGTTTCGAAGAGTCATCAGAATTCGTCATCGCAACCATAAAGAACGTATCTGGTTTTGCATTCAATTGCGCTAAAAGTTCGTTTGCTTTTGCAGCAGCTTCTTCCTTAGACCTGGTTACGTTTGGATTAGCCCTCATAGCACCTTTGTAAGCCAAAAGGACGTGGCTGGCCTTTACGTTAACTCCAGCCTGTCTGCCCATTCCGCGGCTTAGGAAATAACCATCATTCACGGTATATGGACCGAAAACCTCACCTGCCGGCAAATTGTAAAGTTGCTCAGCAAATTGTGCAGGAAGCTTGTCTTTTGCAACATACGTTGAATCAAAAGGCAGCTCAGAATTTTTGTTTACAAATTCAGCGATGTTCGTAGCATTCTTAAACCCAGGAATGGTATCATTTTTACCCGTCGTAGGATTGT
This sequence comes from Flavobacterium sp. BFFFF1, assembly GCF_002256285.1. Taxonomy (GTDB): domain Bacteria; phylum Bacteroidota; class Bacteroidia; order Flavobacteriales; family Flavobacteriaceae; genus Flavobacterium. Next base: position 46,628 of record NZ_NKJE01000001.1, read on the forward strand.
AAGCAACGCTAGGAAGTAAAAGGGCATCGATTTGAGATTTTACCGCAGCTTCATCTGCTTTCGATGGCTTATCATCGATAATCACATAGTCAACCTCGCGGTTTTCCTCAGCTTTATATCTTTTCTCGTCTTTCCTCATGTAGGCAATAATCTCGTCATCAGAAACTTTTACGTCACTGTCTTTTACGGTAGAGTATAGCACGGATACATAATCGAAACTGACTTTATCCGCTTCCATTTTGTATTTCAGTTTTCCTTCCAACTCCGTAGTATAAGAACCTGCTTTCAAAAGCGTCCTGTAAATTTGTTTACGGGCATTTTCACCAGCTTCCTTTTTTGTTTCCACTACGAATTTCTTTTCATCCGGACCTTTAGAAGCCAATGCATCGAATTTCAAAATATCAAATGCGCCGGCTGCATTAAAAAACATTTGGTTTTGACCAATATTTGGATTTTGCTTCAGAACATCAACAACCTGCTCGTCACCAACCTGAATTCCAGCCTTATCCAACTGTTCGTCAAGCAGGGCATTACTTACTTCATATTCCCAAAGGTAATTGACCGCCTGGCTTGTAGAAGCGCCCGGAGAATTTTTCTGAACGTTCTCCACTTTAGTCCTGAAATCGGCCATAGCAATATCATGCCCGTTTACGCTTCCAATATTATTGGTGCTTTTTCCGAATAGGTCGCTATGAACAAGGTCGGTAAGTATAAATGCGAATAGACAAAAGCCGATAACTACTATAAGTAAAATCGAACGTTGCCTGATTTTTGATAAAACTGCCATTTTGTATATCTGTTAATTTTAAATTCAGTTTGCGAAAATACAATTATCTGTCAAATAATTGTACTTAACACCTATATTTTCAAAAAAAAATTCGGTTTTTTTTTCGCTTACTCGCGCACAGTCAGCTTTACAAGCTCAATTTTCTTGTCTGTAGAGGCTTCAATATAAAAATGGAACGAATCTATCCCAATGTTTTCGCCCTGTTGCGGAATTTCCTTCGTGTGGTTTACAATAAATCCGCCGAGCGTACTGTACGAATCGCTTTCGGGAATATGCAGTTTATAATTTTCATTGATGTATTCCACGTCAAGCCTGGCTGAAAACATGTAGACATTGGGCTCAAGCTCATTTTCAATCAGGCTGTCATCGGCATCATGTTCGTCTTCAATCTCCCCGAACAGTTCCTCGACGATATCCTCAATCGTGATCATTCCGGAAGTACCGCCATATTCGTCAAGCACAATGGCTACATTTTTGCGTTTCTTCGTCAACAGGTTCATCACATCTTTGATCAGCATGGTTTCCGGAACAAATTCCACAGGAATCATGACGGATTTGATGGTCTTTGGTTTTTTAAATAATTCAAAAGAGTGCACATAGCCAATAATGTCGTCAAGCGAATTTTGGTAAACCAGAATTTTCGAATAGCCGGTTTCGATGAACAACTGTTTTAAATCATGGACAGAATCGTGAATTTCGACTGCAGCGATTTCCGTTCGCGGATTCATAATGTCGCGGGCTTTCACGCCTGAGAATTCAAGCGCATTCTGGAAAATCTGGATTTCTGAATCCACCTCGGCATCGTCTTCGACGGCGTTCATTTGTTCGGTAATGTAATTCCCCAACTCGATTTTACTAAAAAAAACCTGCTCCTGGTCGCCATCAGATTTAAAAACCTTACGGAGGATAAAATCTGAAATCCACATAATGAAGCCCGATATGAAATAAAAAAGCTGGTAAAAAAAATAGGCCGGAACTGCAAAAATCTTAATCAGGCTGTTGGCATACACCTGAAAAAAAACTTTAGGAAGAAACTCCGACGTAATTAATATTATGAATGTCGATATTACGGTCTGGATCAATAGCGCAGTGAATCCCACAGCAACCAGGTTGAGTTCCTTCATCCAGCGGACGATCATTTCACCCATAACGAAACCGTATACCACGAGCGCGATATTGTTTCCAATTAGCATCGACGCAATAAATTTTGACGGTTTTTCGGTGAGTTTGGTTAGAATTTTTGAAATAAACGTATCCTGCATTTTTTCAATACCCAGATACACTTTATTGGAGGAAATGAAGGCAATCTCCATGCCTGAAAAAAAAGCGGAAAGTATTAAACACGATATGATAATACCTACTTCCATAAATTATTGTCTCCGGTTCCGTTCCTCAATCCTCGCCATAAAACGCCTGCGGAAGAAAAACATGAAAAGACATGATACAGCCAGCACAAGGAAGAGCCATCGTTGGTCAGAACCGGTATCCCAGACCTCGATACACTTGTAAATACTAAATGCACAGATGACTAAATAAAGGTAAGTAGTGTATTTTAGAATGCCCATAATTTATATTTTAGTTTTTGCAGATTCATTCAGTAGTCCTTTCACTTTCTGGAAGTTTACCCGCGTAAAGTCTTTATTAAAATCAATCCCTTCTCCAGTAGTTGACCCACTTTTGGGATCCGTAAACTTAAAGTTTTTTTCAGTAAAAAACCATTCGTTCTTTTGGTCAAAATACAATTGTTCCGTGGTCAGTTGCTGTCCATTTTCTGAACTGATCCGGACATTGCCCCGTAAATCAATGATATCCGTTCCTTTAAAGCTGACGGCATAATCCGATTTCACGAAGGTCCGCTTTGCATTTTTATCGTAAAGCGTAAGGTCGATACCTTTCGGGAATTCTGTGAAAGGAAATTTAACGCCGCTGTAATCCAGCATTCTCGGACTCATTAATACTGCTGTGATTTTCCCGGAATCAGTGTACTTCAGGTTAATCGTATCCGCTTCACCCGTCGGCATAAACTCAGAAAAATAAAACTTCTGCACATCCTTAAAGTTACTTTCACAACTCCAGAAAAACGGAATTATGAAAAAGGACAACAACACCATCTTTATTTTCAATTTATGATTCATAGGTTCCTCAGGGGAATTGTCGTTTAATCGTATCTTCTCTTCACAAACCACTTGTCGTTTAGCGAAAGACTTAAGGTAAAGTTAGCATAATTTTCGCGTATCAGGCCTGCGGCTTTCGTGCCCCTTCTTCCCAATTCCACCCCAAGGTTAACATTTGAGAAAGAGCCGTTCCCTACGGGCAATCCCAATCCAAAAGTGGCTGCCATATCTTCAATCGATTTTCCGGCAATCACCATTCCTGTATTCTCGTAACGCAGACCGGCACGGTAAGTCACGCGTTTAAGGTAACCGCTGTATGCATTAAAATTCGGGATAAAATAGCCTCCTAACGAATATTTCTGTGAGTTTTCATAACTTACGTTTGTGATGTCGTTGAACCTGCTGCCGAGATTTCCGGATTGGCGGAATGTGATTTCCGTACCCAACAACCATTTTCTTACAACGCCAAAACCAGCACCGAAAGAGAATTTTGACGGTAGGTTCACAATTGTATTCGGAACATCGACGTCAATTTTATCAGTGCCTGCCGAAATGGCGCTGGTCACCGTCGAAATGGTACGCGCATTCGTAAGGGTTAGTCTGGTTTGTGGTGTAAACGTCGCACTTCCGAAGAAATCAAATTTTTTGTTGACTTTCGACTGGAACATCACGCCCGTATTTAAGGTAACACCTCTGATTTCCGAAATATTATCTTCCCTGGAACCCAACTGGACTTCCGGAAGGAATTCATAACTGATTGTTGAAATTTCCCCGAAATTGTATTCTGCATTCAGTCCGACATTCCACTTTGAATTCAACCGATACGCCGCTCCGGCAAAAGCTTTGTTCAATCCGCCTTTCCCTTCGAAACGTCGGCTGGAATCGTTACTGCCGATTTCAGCGAGGGTCTGTGTGCGATAACCTACCGAAGAGTAAGGCAGTAATCCAGCGGAAAATGCCATTTTGCCTATCGGTATAGCCAGTGCAACATAGTCAAGCGACGTTCTCGACGCCTTACTTTCCTGGGTATTTGAAATCAGTTTTGTACGGCTGTTTGTTGCACCCAGAGTAAATGTAGTTAACCTTAATCCGGCAACAGACGCGGGATTTTGTAAGTTTAAATGTATACTGTCCGAAAAGACACTGACACCTCCCATAAAACGGTTTTCGGCGGCACCTTTAAAAGTGATATCACCAATACCGTAAAAAGAATAAGGAGAAGCAGTTCCTGATTGTGCACTCATTGCAAGGGAAAAAAGCAATACAATGCTTACTAAGAATTTTTTAATCATTTTGATTTGTATAATGAAAGATATGGTTCAGACTTTCGAGTAGAAAATTTGAATTGGCAAATATGGTATTTTTTAATTGCTTAGCCAAAAATTCTGCATCGCCGCCCGTTAAAATTATTGTAAATTTTGGGCATTGCGCCTGATATTGCGCTATAAAGCCATCGATTTCATGAAGGACACCATTTATGACTCCGGAGTGAATCGCTTCGTTTGTGGATTTTCCGATAAAATTCTCAGGATCCTGTCGCTCAAGCAGCGGAAGTTTTGCAGTAAATTGATGCAGCCCTTTATAGCGCAGCCTGATGCCCGGCGAAATTGCCCCGCCCAGGTATTCGTCCTGGTCATTTACAAAATCGTACGTAATGCATGTTCCGGCGTCAATGACGAGTCTATTGTCTCCTGGATAAGCAAGTACAGCGCCCGCAGCAAGCACCATTCTGTCAATCCCAAGTGTTAATGGAGTCTCATAAAGGTTTTTAAATGGGAACACATCTTGATGCGAAATCGTCCTGACATTCACCCTCTCGCTGAAAATCAAAAACTCTTCAAAGGCCGCTTTACCTACCGAAGCAATAACAATATCGGTGATGTTTCCATTTTCATTTAAAATTTTTAAAATTTTTTCCTGAAGCGTTTCGGTTTCGAAAAGAAAAGTGTCTACCAAAGTATGTTGTTCAAAGACAGCGCCTTTGATTCTTGTATTCCCTGCATCGATGGTTAAAATCATGTCTGGCCTTTTGAGGGAGCGAAGTTACGAATTGATTTTTTTTAATATTTGTTTTGGATAAATTAAAAATCGTTCTATATTTGCCCCCGCTAACGCAAGGTACCTTAGCTCAGATGGTAGAGCAATGGACTGAAAATCCATGTGTCCCTGGTTCGATCCCTGGAGGTACCACTTAAACCCTGACATTTGTCGGGGTTTTTTGTTTTTAGAAACTTACCATGCATTATTTGTATATTGTATATTCAAAATCTGCTGACAAATACTATGTCGGGGAAACTTATGATGTCGCTGAAAGGTTATTAAAACAAAATAACCACCTTTATGACAACGCCTTCACCAAAATCGCTCACGACTGGAGAGTGGTACTTGAATATGAGTGTCTGAACGAAAGCCACGCCGCGTATCTAGAACGTTTTATCAAGAAAATGAAAAGCAGAACTTTTATTTTGAAAATCATCAATTCCCCTGAGATCCTCAACGATATCTCTTTAAAGCGAAAATAACCATGTGTCCCGGTTCCCCCGAAGCTTCGGGGCTGGAGGTACCACTTAAACCCTGACATTTGTCGGGGTTTTTTGTTTTTTGCAGTTGTTTGTCTTTCAATATGGACTGCTCCGCTTTAGCTATGCCACGGTTTCCATACTTAATCCAAAAAACTTCCGTTATTCTTTCGGACGTATGGTTCGAAAAATTAAATTTTAATTATTTTTGTCGGGAGCCGTTTTTGGCCCGTACTAATTCACTCCTTAAAACAACGACTTTTATGATGTTCCTAAATTTCCTGCTGCAAGACAATACGGTTAAAGACACGATTGCCAATGCAGCAAACGCAGCAACAACTGACGCAACGGTAACCGAAAAAATTTCCTACCTGTCTTTTGTACTGAAAGGCGGGGTGATGATCATCCCAATCATCGTGTTGCTGTTCTTCTGTATTTATGTGATTATTGAACGCTATCTGTCCATCAAAAAAGTCACGAAACAGGACGTCATGATGATTAACGACATCAGGATGAACCTAAAAATGGGTAAAATTGACAATGCGCTCATGGTCTGCACCAGGCAGCCATCGGCTTCAGGAAATATTTTGCGGAGCGGCATCGCGCTTATCGGGCGCCCCATTAGCGAAATTGAGTCCGTTATGGATAAAACCGCAGATGTCGAAATTGCACAAATGGAAAAGGGACTGAGTTACCTGGGCCTTATTTCGGGTATCGCACCGATTCTTGGATTTATCGGCACCATTTCAGGGGTAATCAAGATCTTTTACAGCATCTCCAACTCAGGAAATTTAAACATCCAGACGATTTCAGGCGGACTTTACGAAAAAATGATCAGTTCCGGAGCAGGTCTTGTGGTGGGTGTCATTGCGTATGCAGGGTACCATTTGTTTAATATGATGATTGATAATTTCACGCTTAAAGTACAAAAACAAACGCTGGAGCTTATCAACATAATACACGAACCACAAAATGGGAATTAAGAGAAACAAACGCTTCCATCCGGAAATACCGACGTCCTCACTGAGCGACATCATGTTCTTCCTGTTTTTGTTTTTCCTGATTATCTCGACTTTGGCGAATCCGAATGTGATCAAGCTGACGCTGCCGAAAGCAAAATCAAACGAAACAACGAACAAAGATCACATCACGTTATCGGTAACAGAAAACAAACAATATTTTGTAAACCAGGAAGAGATTCCGTTTGACCAGCTTGAAAGCACATTGGCACAGCGCACGTCGGCGGCTAATGATAAAGTGGTCGTAGTACGCGTCCCAGCCGACAATAAGGTTCAGGATTTGGTAGACATTATGCAGATTGGCGTGAAACTCAAACTGAATTTCGTTATTGCCACCTCGAAATAACTTCTAATATTTAAAACAACAAACCGGATTCAGTCCGGTTTTTTTATGGCGTAAAGGCAAATTTTGTAAGAAACGTTTATACAAAGCATAAAACACAACCCTTTTAATGTCTGTACATTAGCAGGATGCATATATTCAAAAAAATCCTGATTGGTGTTGCCATCCTTGCTTTGCTACTGCTCCTGCTTAACAAAGGTGTTAATATATGGGTCAACAATAAATTGCCTGAATTACTGTCTGAGAAAAACATGTCGGGTTATCACATCGCTTATGACAGCCTGAAAATCGATGTCTGGGAAGGCCACATCGTGATCAAGGGCATCCGCGTTACGCCAAAGAACGCGCTGAAGGACACCGCAAATAAAGCCGGTATCTATGCACGCATCGAATCAATAGAAATCAAGGACTTTAAAAGCATGGCGGTGCTTTTCAGCAATAAGATTAAGGCGCGCAGTATTACCGTAAATACGCCAAAAATCGTGTTCTACAAGAAGACCGATAACGCCCTGAACAACAGCAGGAGCATCGGATCAGAAGTGGTAAAACCGTTTGAATCCATTGTGCAGGTTTCTGACGTGTACCTGCATCACGGCGACGTGAAGATTATTTATGTCAAGAACAACAAACCAGTACTGAATGCGGCGAATATCGACGTTAAACTTGAAGGCATTACCGTCAACGACGACATTCTGAAACGCACAATCCCATTCGATTACAAGACCTATGCTTTCCAATGCGACAGCCTTTACTTTAAGAAAAATGCGGTGTACTACATCAAAGCAAAAAATATACAAACGGAAAACGAAGGCCTGAGCCTAACCAATTTTGAAATGGTTCCCGAGATGACACGCCGGCAATTTGTCGCTCAAACGCCCATCGAGAAAGACCTGTATACGCTAAAAGCCGCGTCACTTGACATTCGTAAAATGGCTTGGGGATTTAAGGACGAACAGTTGTTCTTCAGCGCTGACGCGTTGGTACTTGACAAAATCAAAGCGAATATTTACCGCAGCAAAGAGCCGGTAGATCGGCCTACGAAAACGAAACTCTACAACCGAATGCTGCGGGATATCAAATTCCCACTTCGTATCGATACGGTGAAAATTACCAATTCGGAAATTGTATATGAAGAGGAAAAAAGCTTTGAGAAAGGTCCGGGAAAAATCAGCTTTAGTAAATTTAACATGACGGCGTTGCACATTAAAGGAGCCAAAGGACATACCCGAATGGCAGACGTAACGATTGGCATCAACTGTCTTTTTATGAACGTATCTCCCATGAAAGTCGACTGGAAATTCAATGTCATGGATAAAAATGACGGCTTTAACATCAAAGGAAGCATCCTGAATTTCAATACAAAAAACCTGGTTTCGTTTACAAAAAATTACAGTAATATGAAGCAGGAAGGCATATTTGACGAAGTATATTTTAACATCACTGGCAATGACGTCGATTCAAAAGGCGACTTTGCGCTAAAATACCATGACCTGAAAGTTTCATTGTATAAAAAGAACGATCCCAGTAAGAAAAGCAAGATCAAAAGTGCAATTGCCAACCTGATTGTAAAAAATGATTCCCATGACAAGACTAAGAACGTAGCAGTATCCGTCAAACGAAACCCGAAAACCTCCTTTTTTAACTTCTTCTGGCGTAATATCGAGGAAGGACTGAAAAAGATCCTGATCTGATTATTTTGTTTTCTTAACAGAATCGCTTTTCAGGGCATCTATTTTTTCCCACCGCTGTCATTCTCAAGGTCGCTTTTCAGTGCTTTATTTGGTACAATCATACCGCCTTTGTAATCCGTCGATTCTGTTTCCTCCGTCTTTTTGCTGAAAATTTTGATCTTTGGATTGTCCTGTGTTCCTGTAATGGTGAACGGAATTCCGATGACGCCAAATGGCGGTAACCCGAGCCGCATCTTCAAATTCAGCTGCCCATCAAAATTGGTTTTCCCTTCAAATCGCAGCCTGAACAAGGCAACACCCATTCGGGTACGGTGTACGTAAATCACGTTGTCCTTTATTGACGTCCTGATGTCAACGCGTGTTAAATCCGGATTATCGACGCCGTCGGAGCCGGTTTTTTTGCTGATTACAGTAAACATCCTGAGCCCCTTAATCTTCACTTTACGCAACGACAGCGTTCCTTCGCCAAGCAAAGAAGGATAAATTGGCGACATATTGCCATCAAGCGTCCCATTTAGCCGATAGTCCAAAGATATGATCCCTTCCGCTTTGTCCGCAGCGGTTACGAGGTCGTGAAAAAGCTGTATTTCATTGTAGGCGCGCTTTACATCAAAGTCGCGTGCTCTCAGGCGCACATCAAATCCGGCTTTAACAGGACTCACGTCATCATAGGTCGCATCGATTGCAACCCGGCACCCAATCAGTTCAAAACCAGCGTTTTTCATTGTAAACTTGCCCTTACTGATTCCCACAGTTCCGTTTAAATCCTGAATATTTAATTTGTCATAAACCACTTGTTTGGCGTTTGCGGTAAGCGACACATCGAGGTTTTCAGGCAACAAAACCACTCCGGATTGGGTGGGATTTTTCGCTTCCGCAGATTTTACGCTGGGATCCGTCTGCGCTTTTTCGGCTGGTGCAAGCGCCATAAAATCATTGACGTTTACGAGGTTTGATTTCACACTGAAATTACCGTGCAGTGTTGCATTCTTTGCAAAAAAGTAATTGATCGCATTGATAAGATGCCCGTTAACATTGAAATCGGATTGGCCGTAATTTGCGAGAAATTTATCGAAGTTCATTTTCTCCCGAGTGAAGGTAAACGCTCCCTCACTGATTCGGAACGGCTTTGGGAATTGGTCTGAAGTGGCCTTTATATTCCGGATTAACAAGGTGCCGCTATTGTCAAGTTTCGCGTATTGGCCATTTGTGGCGTAACTCTGTTTTCCTTTAAGGTGTAAATCCGCCTTGATAAATCCGGTGACATCGATGCCCTGCTGGGAAAAAACTTTGTAAATACGTCCGACATCGATGGTGCCTTTGGCCTTGATATCATACGCTACATCATTGAAATCGGTAAAAGATGCGTCTACACTAAACGGCTTCCCTTCAAAAGTGAATGCAGCGGGCTTAATAGAAACAGTAGTACTTTGGTAACTGCCAGTTGTGTTCAGCGCATTCAGATCCAGGTTGATATCCGTAATCGGATTTGGATAATAAGACGTTTTTAAGTAACCGTTGCGCAACAATACCTTCCCTTTAGTGACGGGAAATGTTTTTTTATCCGGATCATAAACGCCGTTAGAAACCACATCGGCATCCAGCCTTCCTTTTAGATCGATCGTCGAAAGCCCCAAAGCCTGGTCCAGTTTTTCAAGATCCATGCCCGCTTTGACAGATGCCTTGATTCTGGGCTTGCTTAAGCCACTGATGTCGACATAAGCATGAAGCGCGTCTTTGCCCAAATTGAAATGGAGCGAATCCAATCTCACACGCAGCCGGTCTGTATCCATCGAAGGAAGAACGGCGAGGAAATTCATCCTGATATCCGAAGCCGGAAAAGGCGCTTTATTGTATTGAATGTACCCTTCATCAATCTTCATCCCAAAAGATAAGGTAGGATTTTGATTCGCAGCCGCATTGTAATTCCCCTTGAAGGCGAGTTTTAGGTCAATTTTACCCTTTACATCTGTCTTATCCAACCAGGCGACATATTCCGGGGGCAACGCCGTAAACAAATCCCGAAGGTTGCTGTTGATTGAATTGGCTTCAAAGTCAATCGCATAACCGCTTTTCAGGATGTTCAACTTCCCTTTGAACTTGATGGGAAGTTTATTCACGACGAGATCATTTTTCTGGAACTGAAAGGCCAGCGAATTGGTGTTGATACTGGTAATAAGGTCGGCAGTGATTTTCTTTCGAAGCAGATATGATTTGTTGTCGTATACAAAATCGATTGAATCAATTTCGGCCTCACTTTTTAAATCAAATATTGATTTACTCAGGTCGCCTTTTCCGAGGTAGTTGAACCCGTTGGCATTGACAAGCATCTTCAACGATTTGTCTTCGTACCGCAGATGGCAGTTGCTGATATCAATCTTTTCAAGTTTCACCGACGTATTTGAAATCGTATCTGGTGCTTTTTTTGAATCGCTGATGTATACATTGTAATTGGCCTGCCCTTTTTCATTGATTTTTACGTTTACAAAAGACTCCGAGAGGAAAATCTTATCGATGCGCACCTCATTATCAAAAATGAGCCTTTTGAGGTTAATGCCAAATGCAACTTCCTCTGCCGCCACAAGTGTGTCGTTTTTATAGGGCGCTGAACCTTTTAATGAAAAATCATACAAGGTTACTGTTAAGGAAGGAAAGTGGTTAAAAAACGACAACCTGGATTTAGAAAAGTTGAGTTCGCCATCTATCTTCTTATTCGCAAAAGTTTTAATTTGTTCAGCGACGGTGCCCGGAAAAATGATCGGCAGCAGGAAAAGCAGTAGTAATAATGATGCTAAAGTAATGCCAAACCACTTTGCGGTTTTAAGGGCTGCCTTCTTGAATTCTGTTCTCATGTACACTTGTTTATTTTATGCAATTAACCAAAAATCTCCGAATAAAAAAAAGACCTTTCCGCAAAGAAAGGCCTTTTAATAATAAACAACTAATTCAATTATTGTTTGAGGAGTTTCATGGTCGCCTCACGACGGTTGCTGTCAAGGGCTTTCACAATGTAGACTCCTTTATTAAGGTCACTAATGTTAAACGTGGACGCGTTTGTAAAATTGTTTTGGAACGATTTTACCAACTGCCCGGTAATGGAAAAAATTTGTACACTGCTCGTTTCAGCATCCAGCATAAAGTAATCAGAAGTCGGGTTTGGCGACAGGCTGATTCTGGTTTCCTGAATATCATCAACGTTCAGCAATGCTTGTTTGTTCCCGTAGACACGGAACGAGCCTGCCGGAATCGTTAGTGCTATGGCGGTATTCGTCACATTCACAGAACTGTTGTCCATCAGGTTGTACCATGTACCTGTATATGGAAAATTTGCGGTCACAGTCTGGCTGATGGTATTGAAATTTGTCAACACCACCACATTCTTCAGGGACGTTGACGGCAGCGCATTGTCGAAAATATAAATCCTTTGTTTCAGGTTATTACTCCCATCAGGGCTGACGGTGTAAGAACCTTCGAATACCGGCTCATTGATTTTCAGCGCGATCAGTCGTGAATAGTTATTGTAAACCTGCGCACGCTCTGTGACGTTTAACCAGTTATTCGTCCACTGCTCCTGTGGTTTGGTGTCGAGTTTACAATCGCCTGTTGTGGCATCGGACTCTGTATTCACCGTACCGTTATTACAGGTATAAATCGAATCGTCGTATCCTAGTTCAGCGAAGTGCCACATCATTTTCGGCCCTGGGACCAAAAGGGAAATGGCTGCAATCGATGACATCCTTGTAAGCGAATTATTTAGGTTATTCAGCACCGGAGATGTTCCTGTACTCAATCCATATTTCATTGCGCTGTATATCATGCGCTCTTTATCATGGCTTTCAGGATAACCCATTACCCTTTTCGCAGTGAATCCATGTGCGGTGTTCCCGATCCTGCTAATGTCTGCTCCGGTAGCATATCCTTCGATAAGCTGTGTATACGCGTAGGTCATTTCGCCCCACATCATCACCCCTTTGCTTGGTGTTTCGTTGATACGATAGTTTGCCCATTGTTGCTCTTCCGAGTCAGATCCCAAGTGTTCAAAAATAGCATAGTGGCTTGGATCACCGCTAAATGAATTTGAATTGTTCGGATTGAACGGTACGTCACCATCCCAAGCATAGTCTGCATAATTTTTCAGAATGGCGATGCGGTCAGGTTGCGACTGATTGGTGCAGGTATCATCCCCACCACTACAAGCCTGGGTAAAACCTTTCGTCAGATCCCAACGGAAACCGTCGATTTTATACTCTTTAATCCATTGCTTGATTACCCGCTTTACGTAAGCTTTGGTATAAGCGGACGAGTGATTGAAATCATTTCCTACGCTGTAGCTATGTTTCGCAAATTCATTGAAGTACGGATTTTCTGAGCTTGCATCTCCCCATCCGTCCCCATCCGGATCTTTCATCCACATGCGTACCATAGGATTTCTTCCGAATGCATGGTTCAAAGCAACGTCAAGAATTACCGCGATTCCGTTTTGATGACACAGATCAATCAGTTCCTTAAACTTCGTCGATGTGCCATAAAATTTATCAAGGGCCATGTGGAATGAGGTATTGTACCCCCAGCTTTCGTTGCCTTCAAATTCCATGACAGGCATTAACTCAATTGCATTAATGTGCAGGTTCTTGAAATAATCAATTCTATCAATCAGAGATTGGTAGTTCCTGTTTGCATCAAAATCCCTAACCAGTACTTCATAAACTACCAAATCCTCTTTTTTAGGTTTGGCGAAATTGGTAACCTGCCAGTTATAAGGTGCCTGACCAGTCTGCAATACGGTAACATCCCTGCTTTGTCCGGCGGGATAAGCAGGCATATTTGGATAGGTGGATGCTGGAATGTAAGGATCATCGTACGGATTTACAACCAACGTCGAAAACGGGTCAGCTGTTTTGACCAATGCCGGTGAATTTGTCATCGGAGTCGTGTCTACAACCCAATACTGATACGTGTAATTTACACCTGGTGTGAGTCCGCTAACCTCAATCCACAACTTACCATTGTTAGCAAAATCCGGATCTTTCTTCATGGCATAAGAGGTATCAGGCTGCCAGTTGTTGAAGCTTCCCGCCAAATACACAAAATCCTTGCCCGGTGCCGTAAGCACTAAGGTTGCCTTTGATGTATCAGACGCATTGTAATTGATACCATCTTCCATTCCTAAAGGAACTGCTGCAGTTACCACACCCGGATTTACGAGTACCTCAAAATTCTTTACGATTGTAGAGGCGCCCTGGGTAATCTCAAGTGAATATGATTGGTTGGCAGTGATGTTGGTATGGTTAAAAGCGTATGAAGCAGTTGCAGAATTTGTATTGATCACGCTGCCGTTCGATTTCAGTACATAGCTGGCATTCCCGTTCGTATTGGATGCGGTGATGTTAAGGCTTCCCCCAGAGTTTATAATTGTAGTGCTATTAACAGCAGGTGTATTTAACGTGGCTTGGAATGAGCCGACGTTGAAAATAAAATCGCCACAGGAATTTGCAGGATTCTTGCGGGTTTGGCCACCATTAGGATTTCGGAAAACCATTCCCATTTTTGTAGCATTTGACTGTTGCGTGGCATTCAGGTTAAAATATGTACTTGGTGTAATGGTGATACTGTATGTGCCATTGCCGTTGTTCGTCATTTGCCCAACACCATTGTCAGCGCCCCAAGTCCCAACAACCGAATATCCGAAGGCATTCGCATCATCGCCTATCCCGGCATGCATATACACTTTTGCAGGGTTGGCAGTCATGGTATTACAGGTCGCAGACGCAAACGATACCGTGATGGTAATTTGATCTGTCGTGTTAAACACACTTGGCGTGATGGTGACCTGGGAAAATCCCTTAAAGCCAAAAAGACCCAAGATACAGGCCAGCAGGTAAATCTTTTTCATAGATGTAGATTTAAGATAAAAAGGGCCATCCGAAGACAGCCCTCTTAAAGTTTTTATTTTTTATTGCTGTGGTATCAACAAATACCTTCCATCAAGGTCATTGAACCAGATATCGTAAGTTCCAGCAGTAACTGGAATATTAGACCCATCCTGAACGCCTACTCCACTGGTTGCTGTCCCGCTTCCCCAGTTTACAGGCCAGTCATTATTTGCACGGAATTTCATGAACCCGTCTACAAGCGTTGCCGTAATTTTCCATACATGCGGGTCAAATGAACTTTGAGTCATGTCCGTATCTGTATCCCATCCACCTGCAGTACCATCACCGATGATTCCAATTGTTGGGATAGTCGTAGCAGTATTTCCGGCAAATGGCGTCATATCAAACGTATTGTTCGCAACATCTACCGTAAATGTGTAATACCCGTTTCCAGAAGCAACGAATGGGTCTGGATCAGAACCCGTTCCGTCGTTCACTGCAAGAATACCACCACTGATACCCCATTGTGGCTGCCATTGTCCTTTTTTCTCTAACAATTTAAATTGGTCTGCAACAAATTTACCGGTGTAAACATAAAGGTCGTCATTATTGGCATCCCTGAACATTGGCATATTATCGTTGTTGTTGTTCCAACCTGCCGATGAAGCGGGTCCAACAAAATACAATTCTCTTTTTTCAAGTACTGGTGGCACTGTAGGAATAAACGAATTCACTACAACAGTGGTAACTTCAGAATATTTCTCTTCGGAAGCAGTTGTACCTATTGATGATTTAATTCTCACATCAATAGCGATAGGGTCACCATTGTAAGGCGCATCAGGAGTTACCACCAAAGCTTTTGCTTTAGCATCCAAATCAGCAAACGTCATTGCATAACGGGTAGCAGGAACAGTAGTGATTACGGTTGGAGTAGCAAAATCGGTTCCGTTAAGAGCAAATTCAACAGTGTAATTTACTGCAGTCGGTGTGCCGTAGTCAACACCTTCCCATGTTAAAGTAAGGGCAGTATTGTCTGCCGGGGTCGTTTCAGTTATAGTGACAGCACTTCCTGAATCAGGCGTTAAGATTGCAAAAGCGTTTGCCTGTGGCTCAGCAATCATGAAATTATCTTCGCTAGCGCAAGACCACAATCCGGAGATCATGATAAATGCAGCTAAAATTTTAAATGTATTTTTCATCTTTTTAAGTTTTTATTTGAAGTTTAGTAACCTGTATTTTGAGTTAAGTTTCTGTTAGCATTAAGGGACGCCGTTGGAATAGGGAAAACTTTTAAATTCGGGGAAATTGCAATTCCATTAGCCGCATTTCCTTTCCACGCCCAGTTATAAGTCCCTCCGGCAAATTTCCCGAAACGAATCAAATCTTGTCTTCTGTGCGATTCCCAGTGAAGTTCACGAGCTCTCTCATCAAGAATAAAATCGAGTGTAAGCTGTCCTGAAGTGATATTTCCAACGTTTGATCCACCATTAGCGCGTTCCCTGATTTCGTTTACATAAGCCAATGCTTGTGCAGCAGTACCATTTCCACCTCTTAGTGTGGCTTCTGCATACATCAGGTACACATCCGCAAGCCTAAACAATGGAAAGTCTGTATTTACGAACGTTGTACTTGGGCCCGACTGTCCGGCAGACGTCTTGTTTGACCATTTATTCAAAATATAACCCTGGGTTTTTACGGAGATATCGCTAATATCAATGCTTCTTTGTTGATTGTCGTTACCGGCAACCCCCGTCCCAAAAGTTTTTCTGGCGTCAAAATCAAAGTCCCCACCGTCGAACTTCTGTACCAGCTGCTTTCTCACACGAATAGCACCACCCCAGCCTCCAACGCCAAACTCGGATCCATTTGATTCCCAGTCACCAATCTGACCATTGATGATCATCGTTGTAGCACCATAGTTTTGTGTCACACTACCATCAGACTGTAATGTAAAAATCATTTCCTCTGACGTGTTGTTATCCGCTTTGAAATTATCAAGATAATTCGGTTTTAATCCATAACCACTGGCGATGATTTCACTACATTTTGCAACACAGTCACTGTATCTGTCCTGTTGAATATATACTTCCGCGTTCAGATACATTTTTGCAAGAACCATTTGGCCAAACGCCTTATCAATCCTTCCATATTCATTTGTTCTGGCTGCTTTAAGGTTAGGGATTACCTCATTCAATTCACTTTCTATGAAAGCAAACAACTGCGCGCGGTCATATTGCGGTCCAGCAAAATTAGTAGGATCGTTTTCAGTCACAAACGGCGCTTTCCCAAAAAGATCCATCATCATGTAGTAAGCATAAGCCCTTAAAGCCCGTGCTTCATTGCGATAGTCTTTAATATTTGCTAAAAGTGTAGCATCTGTCACTCCTCTTTGCGCCACTTTTTCATCAGATGTCTGATATAGAAAGCTGTTCGCCAGCGCAACTTCAACCATCGTACGGCTAAACATCCCTAAAAGAAGTGGATTGTCCGGCGTCCAGATTGTTCGCTGTAATTCTCTGGTTCCGGCATCATTTTCATAACTCCAGATGGCCTCATCTGTCGTTAAGTCCTGCAAATACCAAAGACATCTTCCAAAATTACTCGTTCCTGCATCGATACCTTGCAATATCGAAGATCCAGAATCACCCGTACCAGTGAGGCAAAGGTTACCATACACTCCGGAAAGTGCTTGTCTGTAGCCCTGCGGCGTACTAAACAGGATTTCCGGTGAAACGACATCGTCGTCTTCCGACACTACATTCATCTCATCCGTGCAGGATATGAATGCCGTAAACAGCATCAGAATGTAGAGAAAGTTAAAATTAATTTTTTTCATAGTTTTTTAATTAAAATTTTACATTAGCTCCAAACAGGATTGACCGCTGTCTCGGATAAATTGTTTTGTCCAGCCCATTGTTGGTGATTTCCGGATCCAATCCGCTGTATTTTGTCAATACGAACGCATTTTGAACGCCGGCTGATAACCTTAATGAAGCTTTTCCTTCAAGCCATTTTGGAAAAGTATATCCCAAAGTAATATTGTCCATTCTCAAAAAAGAGGCATTTTCTACAAATATATCGGAATGCAGTACATTCGAGGTTGTTGTAAAATCTGTATCAAGAACGGAAGATGGCAGGTTATTTAATGCCGCACCATTTTGCAGCAACGCATATTGTGCCTGACTTGCATTTACACCGTTGAAAACATGATTTCCAATACTTGCCCTCAAATTAAAAGAGAAATCAAGATTGCCGACATTCATCGTTGAGGCAAAGCCTAATGTAAGGTCCGGATCTTGATTTTTGTAAATATAACGGTCATCGTCATTTTTGATTCCGTCGCCGTTTAAGTCTGCATACGCTCCCTCGATAGGCTTGTTGTTTGCATCGTAAAGCTGTTTGAATACATAGAAAGAGTAAGGCGTGTAACCTTCACTGAAGATTAGCACAGGAGACCCTGTTCCTGCAACATCTCCTCCAGTGAGGATATCAGAGTGGTATGCTAATTCAGTAATTTTTCTTTGGAAAGTTGTAGCGTTAAAGTTTACATTCCAGTTAAAACGGTCTGTTTTAATAACATTTGCATTAAGTGTAAGCTCAATACCTTTTGTTGTAAAGCTTCCTATATTTTGATACGCCCGGTTGGAAGTATTGCTTCCGTCAGGGATAGCCGCATCAACTAAAAGGTCTTTAGTGTCTTTGTAAAAAGCATCTACGCTACCCGTAAACCTGTTATTTGCAAAACCGAAATCGATTCCTGCATTGTAAGTTGTAGTCTCCTCCCATTTCAAGTCTGGACTAATACGCGCCGCAATTCCAATAGGAATAGGACCTGGCCCAAAATAATACTGCGAAGTACCGCTACCGGTATTATACTTCTGAAGGTATGCGTTTGGTTCAGGGAAGTTTTGCTGACCTGTAATTCCATATCCTAACCTAAGCTTAAGGTCTGATATCGCAGTACTGCTTTTGAACAGCGCATCTTTTAGTTTCCATGCAAAAGCTGCAGCAGGGAAATTACCCCAACGATTGTTGTTATCGAACCTCGAAGTACCATCTCGTCTGTATGATAAGGTTAAAAGAAAATCTTTGTAACTGAGGTTTGTTCTGGCAAAATAAGCGATCAATACTACGTCAGTCTTGATATCAGCCTCTGGAAACTGATCCGACAAATTCGGATCCAGAATATTTCCTTGGTATAAGTATTGCTCCTGGAACTTTTGGTACGAATGCCCAACTGTAAGCTCAAAATTAAAGTCATTGATGCCTTTATTATAAACAAAATACGTATCAAGCAGCTTATTTCTTTGAAGTCCCAAATCGAGCTCATTTTTACCAAAAGGTTTGTTGGCATTACTTGGCGCCGAGCCAGCATCCCTACCCATCAATTTTCTTCTTTCGCCATTTGACTCATCAAATCCACCGTTTACTACTACCCTTAAGTCCGGGAAGAAATGCAATTTGTAGTCTAATTCAATGTTTCCGAAAGTCCTGTTGTTTCTACCCGTGTCAAAAGTTTGCAGCAATTGTGCTACTGGATTTCTTGAAACGTTTGGAGACAATGTCGATCCGTCCAATGTTCCGTCACCTGAACGGTACTGGAAGAAACCACCGTAAGGTGATGTTGGATCATATATAGGTTGCGTTGGATCAAAACCAATCGCGGTTCCTTCAACACCATCCGCAAACCTACTGGTTTCATTTGAATAATTAGCATTGACCCTCAATTTCAAATGGTTGTCAAAAAACGAAGGATTCATAGAAAGTCCGACTGTATTTCTGGTAAACTCATTTGTAAGCCTTAAACCTTCCTGATAAGTTCTTCCAATTGTTAACCTTGTTGGAATTGTTTTGAAAAGATTCCCTCTCAATGTAGCACTTTGGTCGACTAAATCTGTTCTTCTGTAAATAGCATCCTGCCAGTCTGTATTGGCGGTACCCAATGAAGCTACTTTTGCCGGAAGTCTGTCAGCTATCAGCGCGCGATATTGATCACCACTAAAAACGTCAACGGTTTTCACCAGTTTACCTGATCCATATTGGAAATTATACTCAAAAGAAAGGTTCTTTCCACCCTTTTTAGTAGTAACTATAATTACTCCATTTGCCGCACGTGAACCATAAATGGCGGTCGCTGATGCATCTTTTAAAACCGTAATCGACTCAACTGTACTTGGGTTAAGTGAAGCTAGAAAAGAAGTAGAACCCGTATTGGTAGTGTTCACAATTGGCAATCCATCGATTACGATAAGCGGATCGTTACTTGCAAACAGCGAACTACCGCCGCGGATCCTGATCTCAGAACCAGAACCAGGAGCACCGCTGGTGTTAACTGTCAAACCGGCAACCCTACCATTCAGCAGGTTCTCAGTAGTAACGTTTGCACCTCTGTTGAAGTCTTTTTCGGAAACAGTCGTGACAGATCCAGTGGCGTCTTTTTTCTTTACGCTACCGTAACCGACCTGGACCACAACTTCCTGTAAATCACTCGCCTTCTCTTGCATTACGACAGATACGGATTTTTGTCCGTCATAGTTTTGGACGACTTCCTTATACCCCACAAACGAAAACACCAGCTTGTCGCCGCGCTTCACATTTGAGAGACTGAAATTACCATCCATGTCTGTCGAAGTACCGTTCTGGGTACCCTGAATAACTACATTTACTCCCGGGAGTGGCTGGCCTGACGCCTGGTCAGTAACCTTACCACTCAGCGTGCCCTGAGCGAAGGCAGCAATCGGCAGTAGTAGTAAAAAAATTAACAACTTTTTGTAAATTGTTTTCATACATTTTGTTTAAGTTAAAATTGAGTTTTTGCTTGGATTTATTGCTTCGAATGTTAAAATTATGTAAAAATGCGGTAAAAAAAAATGTTGGCCGTTTTATTACCTGCCGAAAACGTTTTCGTGTTGAAAACTTTCCTAAATACCTAAATTTTTAAGGTAGAAATTGATAGAAGTAAAAATTAAAATTATCTTTATTCAGAAAACAATATTTACACGATTTTCACATGAAAAGAAAGGTTACCCTAAAACAGATTGCAAAAGAACTTGACGTATCTATTTCAACCGTCTCGAAATCGCTGCGTGACAGCACGGAAATTAGTGAAGATACCCGGCAAAAAGTACAGGCTTTTGCGAAACTTTATAACTACAAGCCAAACAACATCGCCCTAAGCCTGAAAAACCGAAAAACCAAGACCATTGGCATCATCATTCCTGAAATTGTCCACCACTTTTTCGCCACGGTCATTAGCGGTATCGAACAGGTAGCTAATAACCACGGATACAGTGTCGTAGTATGCCTGTCCAACGAATCTTTTGACAAAGAGGTAATCAACATGGAAATGCTTGCCAATGGCAGCATGGACGGCTTTATCATGTCGCTGTCAAAAGAAACACAATATAAAGGTGACTTTCACCACATCACGGAAGTCATCAACCAAGGTATGCCCGTGGTCATGTTCGATCGCGTCACCAACGAAGTCCTTTGCGACAAAGTAATTATCGATGATAAGATGGCGGCTTATGATGCAGTCCAAAACCTTGTCAACATGGGGAATAAAAAAATCGCATTGGTGACAACAGTAGACTATGTAAGTGTGGGCAAGCTTCGTACAGACGGTTATACGAAAGCAATCCTCGACAACGATTTGCCCTTCAATGAAAAGCTGATTATTAAAATAGAGGATATTGAAAACTTTGAATCGCAAATCGCAAAACTGATGGAAAACCGCGCTATTGATGCTGTTCTCGCGGTAAATGAGCTTTTTGCAGTAACCATTATCAAACTGGCAAGCAAAATGGGACTGAAAGTACCGGAAGACCTTTCCGTCATTGCCTTTACCGATGGTATTATATCGCAATATTCAACCCCAACCATCAGCACTGTAAGCCAAAATGGAATAAAGATGGGGCAGAAAGCCGCCAAAATGCTGATTGACCGACTGGAAACCGAAGAAGATGACGATGCCGAGGAACTGTATCGTACCGAAGTCATTGAAACCAACCTGATCGAGCGCGAATCGACCAAGCGCTAATGATTTATCAACAACAAACCCTCAGTACTACCACGTTATCGCAACAGAATACGTTTGGAAAAATTAAAAAAACCGTTACTTCAAAATCCGTAATATAAAATCTTTTATATCTTTACCCCGATTTATCAAGGCTTGTGATTTTTTTGCTTCGAAAACAAAAATGTAAGTTTTGATAAGCATCGCGCTTATCGTATTCAATCTTTAAATTACGATAATGGAAAAGCGTAGGTTAAGTTTCTGGCAAATCTTCAACATGAGTTTCGGGTTTCTGGGAATCCAGATGGGTTTTGCGCTGCAGAATTCTAATGTCAGCCGCATCTTTCAAACATTAGGCGCCAAAATTGACGACATCCCGATACTGTGGGTTGCCGCTCCGCTGACAGGATTGATTATCCAACCAATCATAGGCTACTTCTCTGATAGAACCTGGAACAAACTTGGAAGAAGAAAACCTTATTTCTTAGCTGGCGCTATTCTTGCTTCTGCAGCCTTATTCATTATGCCGAATTCACCGGTATTGTGGTTCGCCGCGGGTATGTTGTGGATCATGGATGCCTCTATTAATGTATCAATGGAACCCTTCCGGGCATTTATCGGCGACAATCTGTCCGAGAAACAACGCACTTTAGGATTTGCAATGCAAAGCTTTTTCATCGGAATTGGTGCCTATGCGGCCTCTCGGCTTCCCGAGATATTAACCCATTTTGATGTAAAAAATACCGCACCCGAAGGAATAATACCGGATTCTGTAAAATATTCATTTTACATCGGTGGCATTGCGTTTATAGTCACTGTACTATGGACCGTTATCTTCTCTAAAGAATATTCTCCAGAAGAAATCGAGGCGTTTGAAAAACATAACGAAAACCTAAACAAAAGGGAAGATTATAAACATCCAAAAGAATGGTTTTCAAAAAACGGCAACTCCCATCTTGCAAAGGGCTTAGTCATGTTAATTATTGGCTTGGGATTTTCATTTTGTATTTATGAATACAACCTGAAAAAGGATTTGTACGTGTTGTCACTGGGTTTGATCAGTTTTGGTGGCGTTGCGCTGATCATTTCCGGACTTTTGCAGAAATCAGCAAAAACGGACAATGGGTTTGTGACCATCATGAATGACTTTCAGTTTATGCCGAAAATTATGAAACAACTCGCCTGGGTACAATTCTTTTCCTGGTTTGCACTTTTCTCAATGTGGATTTACACCACTTTGGCAGTGACACAACATATCTATGGCACAACAGATACTACTTCCGCCGCTTATAATGTCGGCGCAAACCAAGTAGGGAAAATGTTTGCAAATTACAACCTTATAGCAGCTGCTGCAGCATTTCTATTGCCTTTATTGGCTAAAGCAACCAGTCGCAAACTTACCCACTTTTTTGCGCTTACCATGGGTGGCTTAGGTTTGATTTCACTTTATTTTATTAAGGAACCAACTGTTTTTACTATCGAGTGGCTGCCGATGATTGGCGTTGGAATTGCCTGGGCCAGCATACTCTCTATTCCGTATGCTATGCTTTCCGGTGCTTTACCATCGAGCAAAATGGGCTATTACATGGGAGTTTTCAACTTCTTTATTGTAATCCCACAATTGGTAGCAGCGTCGATTCTTGGATTCTTAGTGTCAAAATTCTTTAACAGTGAGCCGATTTATGCGCTGTTAATAGGCGGTGCTTCAATGATCCTTGCCGGACTTATTGCATTGACCATAAATGATAAATCGAAAATTATAATTAATGAATAAAAAAGCATTTATTTTTGACCTGGACGGCGTCATCGTCGACACGGCAAAATACCATTATCTCGCCTGGCAGAAGATTGCCAGCGAACTCGGAATCGAATTCACGCCCGAGCACAACGAAGAATTAAAAGGCGTCAGCCGCGTACGTTCTTTAGACATTATTTTGAATTTAGGCAAAATCAACGCTTCCCAGCAGGACAAGGACCGCTGGCTCGTGCAGAAAAACGAAGACTATCTCGGTTATCTGGTTCACATGGATGAAAGCGAAATATTGCCGGGTGTATTGCCCGTTCTGCAATATCTGAAAGCGAAAAACCAAGCCATTGCATTAGGGTCAGCCAGCAAAAATGCCCGCCCGATTTTGGAGAAAGTCAATATCATTTCTTATTTTGATGCCATAGTCGATGGCAATGATGTGACGAACGCAAAACCGGACCCGGAAGTTTTTGTACAGGCTGCCAAATTGTTAAATGCCCGAAATGAAGACAGCATCGTCTTTGAAGATTCTGTCGCAGGGATACAGGCTGCAAATATTGCGGGAATGACCAGCATCGGGATTGGGGAAGAAAGCATTTTGCATGAAGCCCAATTCAATTTCAAAGACTTTACGCACATCGAAACCAGTTTTCTCGATGTTTTAATTAAAAAATAGACCATACGAAGCAGATAAAACCCAAAAGGTTTTTACATGACTATAAAATTATAAACAATGAATCAGGATTATATCAAACCGGACAATTGGTCCATTATAGAGGAAGGATTTGATGCAGAAAGGGTAAAATCGTCCGAAAGCCTTTTCAGTATTGGAAACGGAGCCATGGGGCAACGTGCCAATTTTGAAGAGCATTACAGCGGTGAAACGTTTCAGGGAAGTTACATCGCAGGAATTTATTATCCCGATAAGACCAAAGTCGGCTGGTGGAAAAATGGTTATCCCGAATATTTTGCCAAAGTGCTTAATGCACCAAACTGGATCGGCATTAACATCGAAATCAATGATGAAAATCTTGATTTGAACGCCTGCGCAAAAGTCGCCCATTTCCGCCGCGAACTGAACATGCAGGAAGGCTGGTACCGCCGTTCATTTGAAGCCACCTTACAAAACGGTGTGGAAATTTCTGTGAATGTTACCCGATTCCTGTCTCTTGATGATGATCAGGCAGGATACATTAATTACGAAATTACGCCACTGAATAAAAACGCAAATATCGTCTTTAAGCCTTACGTCGATGCCGGCGTACACAATGAAGACGCAAATTGG
This sequence comes from Flavobacterium sp. BFFFF1, assembly GCF_002256285.1. Taxonomy (GTDB): domain Bacteria; phylum Bacteroidota; class Bacteroidia; order Flavobacteriales; family Flavobacteriaceae; genus Flavobacterium. The sequence continues at coordinate 71,021 of NZ_NKJE01000001.1, forward strand.
GAAGAGAAATTCTGGGAGCCATTGGAAGTAAAGGCTGATAAAAACCAGGGATTCGTTACAGCACGTACGTTCAAAACGCATTTTACCGCAACGACATTCATGCACAACAGCATTTTCATCGACGGACAAAATCTAGACCTTACACCTGAAAATGTTGCCAAAAACGAGGATAAAATTGAATTCACTTATTCCGTAACTGCTCATAAAGGCCAAAAAGCAACCATTCAGAAAATTGGGGGTTACACCGTTTCAATGAATCATGAAGATACGGTCTCCGCCGCCGCAGATGCAATCAAAGTCGTTTCGGCAAAAGGCTACGGCCAAATGCAGAAAGAACAGGCCGACGGCTGGGCAAAAATTTGGGAAATGTCAGATATCACCATCGATGGCGACGTGAAGGCGCAACAGGGAATCCGGTTCAATATTTTCCAGTTAAATCAAACCTATTCCGGAAAAGATTCGAGGTTAAATATTGGTCCAAAAGGTTTCACTGGCGAAAAATACGGCGGTTCCACCTATTGGGATACCGAAGCGTACTGCATCCCATTTTATATGGCTACCAAAGACCAGCAGGTTGCCCGTAATCTCTTGACTTACCGCTACAACCAACTCGAGAAAGCCATCGAAAACGCTGCCAAATTAGGTTTCAAAAACGGCGCAGCCCTGTACCCGATGGTGACCATGAATGGTGAAGAATGCCACAACGAATGGGAAATTACTTTTGAGGAGATTCACCGCAACGGCGCCATAGCATTTGCGATTTACAATTATTACCGTTTTACCGGCGACTATTCCTATATTCCTGAAAAAGGCCTTGAAGTATTAATCGCTATCGCACGTTTCTGGCAGCAACGGTCTACTTTTTCCACCGATAAGGATGCTTATGTTATCCTTGGTGTTACCGGCCCGAACGAATATGAAAACAACGTCAACAACAACTGGTATACAAATTACCTCGCCAAGTGGTGTATTGATTATGCTGTGGCGCAAATTGAAAAAACGAAGGCTGATTATGCGGAAGATTACTCCCGCATCATGTCAAAAGTGAACCTCACAGACTCCGAATTGTCGCAATGGAAAGCCGTTGCCGGAAACATGTATTTCCCGTACTCTGAAAAGTATAGCGTATACCTGCAACAGGATGGATTTCTGGACAAAGAACTCGTAAAAGCTTCTGAATTAGACCGTTCACAACGTCCAATCAACCAGAAATGGTCATGGGATAGGATTTTACGTTCTCCTTACATCAAGCAGGCCGACGTATTACAGGGCTTTTATTTCTTTGAAGACGATTTTAGCAAAGAAGAACTGGCACGCCACTTCGATTTCTATGAGCCATTTACCGTACATGAAAGTTCGCTTTCACCTTGTGTACACTCAATTCAGGCCGCTGTTTTAGGCAAAATGGACATGGCATACACTTTTTACCTGCGCACTTCCCGACTTGACCTTGACGATTATAACAAGGAAGTAGAAGAAGGATGCCACATCACCTCCATGGCAGGGACATGGATGAGTATTGTAGAAGGTTTTGGTGGCATGCGTGTCAAAAATGACCAATTGCATTTTGAACCGAAAATCCCAAATGGATGGCAGGGCTATTCGTTCAAGATCAATTTCAGGAACCAGGTTTTGAAAGTATCTGTCCACCCTAATGAAACGCGTTTTTCTCTGGAAGGTGGTAAAGAACTCAAAGTCTCAGTAAATGGAAAAGAAGTTCTGGTGGAGCCAAACAGTTTGGTAACCGTATAAATAATCACAAAGGATCGGGGTTCCGGTCCTTTTTTATTGTATAAATTATGAAAAAACTACTATTCCTTTTCCTATTTATTTCAACATCGGCTTCAGCCCAAGTGCAGAAATTAGCACAAGTGCAGAAAATCGAACCGCCATTCTGGTATGCCGGCATGAAAAACCCGTCGTTGCAAGTGATGTTTTATGGTGAAAGTATCGGGCAATATGTTGTCAGCGTTTCGGACAATGTCACTATTACAGACATCACAAGAACCGGTAATCCGAATTATATCTTCGTTACCATCGATACCAAAAATATTTCAAAAGCGACTACATTGACTTTTTCTTTTTCCGAAAAGAAAAAAACCGTTTTCACCCAGAAATATGAAATCCGCGAACGCGAAAAAAATTCGACTTTACGCAAAGGGTTCGATGCCTCAGACGTGGTTTACCTGATTATGCCCGATCGCTTCGCCAATGGAAATACCACTAACGACAACACCGATAATACCACGGAAAAGATGGACCGCACAAAACCATCCGGCCGCCATGGTGGTGATATTAAAGGAATTATAGACCACCTCGATTACATCCAATCGACCGGAGCAACAACCCTCTGGAACACACCGCTTTGCGAAGACAACGATCCGCGGGGCTCTTACCACGGTTATGCGCAATCCGATGTCTACAAAATCGATCCACGCTATGGTACAAACGAAGATTACCTGAAGCTTTCATCTGAAATTCATAAACGGAACATGAAACTGGTCCTCGATTACGTCACCAACCATTGGGGCAGCGAGCATTGGATGATGAAAGACCTGCCCACATACGATTGGGTACACCAATTCCCGGGATACGGACAAAGCAACTACCGCATGACGACACAGTTCGACCCGAACCGCGCCGAAACGGACAAGAAGTACTGCGTTGACGGCTGGTTCGTAAAAACCATGCCGGATTTAAATCAATCGAATCCATTGTTGCTGACTTACCTCACCCAAAATGCAATTTGGTGGATTGAATATGCGAACCTCGACGGCTTTCGGGTGGATACGTATTCCTACTGCGACAAAGATGGCATTTCAAAATGGACCAAAGCCATCACCGATGAATACCCCTATTTCAACATCGTTGGCGAAGTCTGGATGCACGATCAGGCCCAAATGGCGTATTGGCAGAAAGACAGCAAAATCGGTGCCATCCAAAATTACAATTCGTACCTGCCTTCCGTAATGGATTTCACTTTACATGATGCCATCAGCACTGTATTTAACGATGACAAACCTTCGTGGGACAAAGGAATTATTAAAGTGTATGAAAATTTCGTAAACGATTTCTTGTACCCCAACCCAAACTCAATCCTCGTTTTCGCGGAAAACCACGATACGCAACGCATCAGCCATTGGTATCCTGACCTGAATAAATACAAATTGGCGATGACACTGGTGGCAACCATCCGCGGGATTCCCCAACTCTATTACGGCTCTGAAATTGGAATGACCGGCGATAAGGATAAAGGAGATGGCGACATCCGACACGATTTCCCGGGAGGATGGAACGGCGATACAAACAATGCCTTTTCGGATTCCGGACGCACGGAATCTCAAAAACAATATTTTGACTTTACGGCTAAATTGTTCAATTGGCGCAAAACCAAAACCGTCATCCACAACGGCAAAACAATGCAGTTCCTGCCGGAAGAAAATGTATACGTCTATTTCCGATACAATGACAACGAATCGGTGATGGTTGTCATCAATAATTCCGACCAGAAAAAAACCTTCGCAACCAGCCGTTTTAAGGAAGGAATCAGGAACTTTAAGTCTGGGAAAGATGTCCTGACCGGCCTGGATTTTGATTTGAGTAAAGAAATAACCATCGACGCCAAGACTGCGCTCATTCTGGAATTAAAATAAAGCGCTCCTACATTATTAATTATTAATTATCAATTGAATCAGGAGCTAATCCCGCTTTCGCCTTTATCTTGCTTCCGCTATCGCTTCAGCAAGGATATCGGCTCTATCGGGCTAAAAAACCCAAACCATGAAGTACCTTTTTTCGATCATTGCAGTATTCCTTTTTACGATTTCAGCGACAGCACAAAATGCGCGCACCTTCAAAAGCTTCAAAAAAACGCCAAATGGATTGGAAATTTCCGTTTCCGATGGCAAATATATAATCCATTTCTACAACGAATCGATTGTAGAAACCACGTTTCTTCCCACAGGCGAAGCATTCAATCCGGAGTCGCATGCAGTCGTTCTCACGCCGCAAAATAAAATCGGTAAATCGGCAGAGAAAAATGGGACAATTACTTTGACCTCAACAGGCATCACGGTTTCGATTAAAAAATCACCGTTCAACATTTCGTACGCCTATAAAAACAAATTATTGCTTTCCGAAAAAAATGGCTATGCCAAAAAAACCGAAACCGGAAACGATGGAAAAACACAGCAATTGGAAACGCTGAATTTCAACCTTGATAAAGACGAAGCGCTCTATGGCGGCGGAGCCCGCGTACTCGGCATGAACCGCCGCGGCAACCGCTTACAGCTATACAATCGCGCCTCCTACGGATATGAAACCCGCGCCGATTTGATGAATTTCACTATGCCATTGGTGCTTTCCTCAAAAATATATGCTGTCCATTTCGACAATCCCGCCATCGGTTACCTCGACCTCGACAGTAAAAAAGACAACACACTGGCGTACGAAACCATTTCGGGCCGGAAAACCTACCAGGTCATTGCAGGCGACAGCTGGGCAAAACTCATCGAAAATTATACGTCTTTGACCGGAAGACAGCCGCTGCCACCGCGTTGGGCATTGGGGAATTTTGCCAGCCGCTTCGGGTACCGCGACCAGGAAATGGCCGACAAGACCGCACAGCATTTCATTGATGACAAAATTCCGGTGGACGCGATGATTTTTGATTTGTACTGGTTTGGGAAAACGATAAAAGGCACGATGGGCAACCTCGAGTTTGATAGGGAAAACTTCCCTAATCCCGAAAAAATGATGGCCGGGCTGAAAGAAAAAGGCATTAAAACCATCTTAATTACAGAGCCTTTTATCTTAACCACATCGTCGAAATGGCAGGAAGCCGTTGATAAAAAAGTGTTGGCGACAGATGTGTCCGGAAAACCGTTTACTTATGATTTCTATTTCGGGAATACTGGCTTAGTCGACGTATTTAAACCCGAAGCGAGAAATTGGTTCTGGAGCATATACAAAGGATTGGCCAACCAAGGCGCTGACGGAGTCTGGGGTGACTTAGGAGAACCTGAAGTTTTTCCTTCAGCTGCATTTACCGCAAAAGGTAAAGCAGATGAAGTCCACAACATTTATGGGCACAATTGGGCGAAAATGGTTTTTGAAGGATACCAAAAAGATTTTCCAAACCAACGCCCTTTTATCCTGATGCGTTCCGGCTATTCAGGTTCTCAGCGATATGGCATGATTCCCTGGAGCGGTGACGTGAGCCGCAGTTGGGGTGGCCTGTCAGGGCAAATGGAAATTTCACTCGAGATGGGCATGCAGGGTATGGGCTATATGCACTCCGATTTAGGTGGATTCGCCGGCGATTACAATGACAACGAATTGTACCTGCGCTGGCTGCAATATGGTGTTTTCCAGCCGATTTTCCGTCCGCATGCGCAGGAAAACGTCGCTTCTGAAGCGATATACAAAGACATTCTTACGAAAGAAAAAGCCAAAAAAATAATTGAATTGCGTTACCGCCTGCTGCCATACAATTATAATCTCGCTTTTGCAAACCACAAAACGGGGCTGCCGTTGATGCGTCCGCTGTTTTTTGAAGAACCGGCAAATAAAAATCTTTCAGCAGTCAGCCAGACGTATCTTTGGGGCAACGACTTTCTGGTAACACCCATCATAAAAGCGGGAGCAACGGAAACTTCGGTATTTTTTCCAAAAGGAAACTGGTTTGACTTTTTCACAGGAGAAAAGCATTCAGGCGAAAAAAACATCACGGTGAAAACCGCTGAAGACCACATCCCCGTTTTTGTACGCGGTGGTGCATTCATCCCGATGAGCAAAGTGGTACAGAACACTGAGGTTTATTCCCAATCAGATTTGGAAATCCAGTACTACTATGATGCCGACGTGAAAACAAGCACATCTGAATTGTACCTGGATGACGGTAAAACACCTGATGCTTACGAAAAGAAACAATACGAAATGATTGCGTTTAGATCGTCTTTGGATGCAGACGCCATCACCATCAACGTAAATGACAATCCAGGGCTTTACAGCGTAAGGGACAAAAAGTATACTTTTTTCATCCATGGCCTGGACAAAAAACCTGCTTCAGCTTCCGTCAATAATGCTAAAACTACTGTCACCGAAATGGGAAGGAACATATACGCTATCACCGTGGATATAACCGTTGGGGAAACGCAAATCAAAATCGAATTGTAATGAAAAAAGTACTATTTATGGCTTTGCTTCTATTTACAGCTGCCACCGTTGCACAAAAACATAAATCAACAAAAAAGACAGTTCAAAAACCGTTTGTTTGGGAAGGAGCCAACCTGTATTTCCTGATGACCGACCGTTTTTGCAATGGAGACAAATCAAATGATGTGAATTTTGACCGAACAAAAAAACCGGGAAAACTTCGCGGTTTTGAAGGTGGGGATTTAAGAGGCATCATACAAAAACTTGATGAGGGATATTTTGATAAGCTGGGCGTCAATGTCATCTGGTTTACCCCGATTGTAGAACAAATTCACGATGGTGTCGATGAAGGCACCGGATTATCGTATGGGTTTCACGGCTATTGGGCACGGGACTGGACCACACTCGATCCAAATTTCGGGACTAAAAAAGACTTGAAGGAACTTGTCGATAAGGCGCATGCGCGTGGCATTAGGATTATGTTGGACGGCGTCATTAACCATACCGGGCCTGTCACGGAAATTGACAGCGTATGGCCGGAAGGCTGGGTGCGTACCGGCCCTCAATGCGATTACAAGAGTTTTGAAGGAACGACCGCCTGTACGCTGGTCAAAAATCTCCCGGATGTAAAAACCGAAAGTATTGTTGAAGTTGAGATTCCCCCATTCCTCGCTGAAAAATGGAAAAAAGAAGGGCGGTATGAGCAGGAAATGCAATCGCTGGATGATTTTTTTAAACGGACGGGATATGCCAGGACACCCGGAAATTACATCATCAAATGGCTGACAGATTATGTTTCAGCGTTTGGGATAGACGGCTACCGTGCCGATACCGTCAAACACACCGATGAAGCGGTTTGGGCAGACTTTAAAACACAATGCGAGTATGCCTTTTCGCTTTGGAAAAAAAACAATCCAGGAAAGGTACTCGATAACAATGGGTTCTATACGATCGCCGAAGTGTATAATTACGGAATCAGTGGCGGGAAATTGTTTGACTTTGGAGACAAAAAAGTCAATTATTTTGAACACGGATTCAACAACATGATCAACTTCGAGTTCAAATGGAATGCTGCGCAATTGGATTACGAAAAGCTGTTCTCTAAATATTCTGAAAAGCTCCATGGTGAACTAAAGGGTTACAGCGTGTTGAACTATATTTCTTCACATGATGACGGCTCGCCATTCGATGCCAAACGCGAAAAAAGTTATGAAAGTGCCATACGCTTATTGCTTACTCCCGGCATTTCCCAAACCTATTATGGTGATGAAACCGGGCGTTCTTTAGTCGTTCCGGGAACCGAGGGAGATGCTACATTGCGCTCGTTTATGAATTGGGATGATATCAGATCAAAACCTGAAACCCAAAAAATCCTGGCACACTGGCAGAAAGTAGGATTATTCAGGAAACACCATCCGGCGGTTGGCGCGGGTATACACGTACAGATTTCAGACAAACCGTATGTGTTCAGCAGGACTTTCTCGAAAGGGAAATTCCGTGATGCTGTTGTGGTTGGACTCGGCCTGTCAACAGGAAAAAAGACAATTCCCGTGGGAACGGTTTTCAAAAAAGGCGCCAAAGTGCGCGACGCTTATTCTGGTAAAAAATCCATTGTTTCCGGCGGAAATGTGATAATTGACAGCGAATCCGACATCGTTCTGATTGAAAAGATTTAATTTCGCGGAAGTAAATTCCCGAAATGAACAAACTCCTGAAAATCGGACATCGCGGCGCGAAAGGATATTGTCCTGAAAACACATTGGAAGCCTTCGAACAGGCTGTTTTGATGGGTTGCGATGGCATTGAGCTTGACGTTCATCTTTCCGCAGACGGCGAAATAATTGTGATCCATGACCATTCCACCGATCGCGTTACGGGCCAAAACGGCATTGTTTCGGAATTAACTGCGTCCGAATTGAAAAAAATGACGATTGGGGATGGCCATGAAATCCCGCTACTTTCAGAAGTTTTTGATTTGGTGAACCACCGCGCCTTCATTAATATTGAGCTCAAAGTGGGCGAAGCGGCTGAGCCGGTATTGCGCCTGATTGAAAAATATGTGGCAAAAGGCTGGCAGTTTCCTGAATTCCTGATTTCATCGTTTGACTGGCCGGCGTTGCAACACGTGAGTGAATTACATCCTGACATTCCATTGGGTGTTTTGACCGAAACAGATTTGGAACTCGCCGCTGCTTTCGGCAAAACCGTCCATGCAGAAACCATCCATCCGCATTTTCATTTGCTGACTAAAGAAAATACCATCGCGTTGCAGCAGCATTTCAAAATATTTACCTGGACCGTAAATGAACCCGAAGATATTGCGAAAATAAAGCAATTTGGCGTGAACGCCATCATCACAGACTATCCCGACCGCATATGAAACAGGATTATGACATCATCATTGTAGGCGGAGGTGCCGCAGGATTTTTCACGGCAATTAATATTGTCGAAAGAAATCCACTATTGAAAGTAGCCATACTCGAACGCGGTACAGAAGTACTTACCAAAGTCAGGATTTCCGGCGGCGGGCGCTGCAACGTAACCCACGCGTGTTTTGAGCCGAACGAATTGGTTAAATATTATCCAAGAGGCGAAAAAGAACTGCGTGGCCCATTTCATCAGTTTGCGTCTGGTGATACCATTGCGTGGTTTGAACGGCATGGCGTCGAATTGAAAATCGAAGATGATGGACGGATGTTCCCCATTACGGATTCTTCCCAAACAATCATCGATTGTTTCCAAAAAGCAGTTGACAAATTGGGCATTAAGGTGCTTACAGGCCAAAGCGTCAATCACATCTACAAAAAAGAAGATCATTGGCAGGTTGAAACCAAACAGCAAAATTTCCACTGCGAAAAACTCGTAATGGCTACGGGCAGCAATCCAAAAATATGGGAAATGCTGTCAGGATTAGGCCATTCTATTGTCAGCGCAGTGCCTTCCCTATTTACTTTTAACATCAAAGACAAACGCATTACCGATTTGCCCGGAGTTTCTGCAATAGTTTCTGTAAAGGTGAAAGATACCAAGCTCACTTCGACCGGACCTTTATTAATCACGCATTGGGGAATGAGCGGCCCGGCGATCCTGAAACTTTCAGCCTGGGGTGCGCGGGTTTTGGCTGAAAAAAATTACCAGTTCAGCATTCATGTAAATTGGTTGAACGACATCGATTTGGCGGAAGCGGAAAAAATCCTTCGCAACCTGAAACACGAACATGCAAAGAAAACCGTCTCAAAAAAATCTCCTTTTGACTTTCCAAATCGCTTGTGGGAAAGCCTTGTTTTGGCAGCAGGAATCGACAATGAAACCAAATGGGCAGACCTATCTAAGACGCAACTCAACAGCCTGGCATCTGTACTGACGCAGAGTATGTTTCAGGTCAATGGGAAAAGCACTTTCAAGGAAGAATTTGTGACTGCGGGCGGTATTGATCTTAAGGAAGTTAATTTTAAGACCATGGAAAGCAAGATCCATGAAAACCTGTTTTTTGCTGGCGAAATCGTGAACATCGATGCCATTACCGGCGGTTTTAACTTCCAGAATGCGTGGACAGGTGGTTTCATAGCCGCCAATGGAATTTTGGCGTAAGATTTATAACGTGTTGATCCATGAAACTTTATAGTAATATTTATATATTTGGTTTGTCAAAACACCATTTATGAAATATTTTTTACGTTCCATTACCGTTTGCTTTCTCTTTATTGTAAGTTCAGTTCATGGGCAACCCGGATTTACGTGCGCAGAAGCATTACAAATAAGCAACATTCCTTTCTCGGTCACTGACAATACCGCCAACTACGGAAATGGTTTCAACCCAACTGAGTGGATATACTGTACTGACATGCCTTATGGTCCTTCCGCATTCCAGGGAAATGATGTGTTTTACGCCTTCACTGCTACAGAAACAAGACTCATAAATATAAAAATGACTCCTGACCAGCCCAATACTGTGCTAATGATTAGGACCTCGACGTGTAATGATTCCGGCGGATGTCTTAAAATGGTTTATAATAATACTACCAACCCAAGAATTGTAAATAATTTGCAAATTTATGAGGGCAATACCTACCAAATCATGATCTCCAGCGCCGCAGCTGTGCAAACTTCGGGCTATACGCTGGCGATTACGCAGGATTGCGTTGCTCCTGATAATGCAGGCGCTTACGCCATTAAGGCCACATCTGCAACGCTAAACTGGTCCGAGGTTTTCCAAAGTGACAATGCATGGGAAGTTTTGTTGATTCCTGGTGATGCCACTCCGGAAACTCCCGCTGATGATCCCGTCGTTGAAAATGGCACGTTACTTTTTCCCGTAAATAGTGCGAATTCAAACATTGTACTTGCCGCAAATACCCTTACACCTTCCACAACATATCATATGTTCGTCAGGACGGTATGTTCAAATAACGGAAAAAGTCCATGGTCACCCCCGGGTTCATTTCAAACTGCCGTCTGTGATGTCGAAAACCAATGCAATTATAAGTTTATAAAAAGTTCTACATCAGTAAATGGATGGAATGGTGGGAAAATGCTCGTGCGGCAAAATGGTATTACCGTAGGAGAACTTACGATGACTGGTAACGTGACAGTGAATACGCTGATCCCAATATGTAATGATATCCCATTTGATGTATACTGGAGCGTTCCGGGAACACATCCTGAAAATGTAGGACTTTCAATCCAGAACCCTTACACAGATGTAATTTACAACAAGCTACCGGGGGAAGGCGGCAATCCGTTGGAAACGTTGTTTACGGATACAGGCCATTGTTCAACTCCAACATGTCAAAAACCAACGGCGCTGAGTGTAAGCGCAACAACGCAGACTTCCGCTACACTTACCTGGACGCAAGCAGGCACTTCAGCCCAATGGGAAGTGTATGTTACTTCGCCTGATGGGTTGCCTCCACCCATTAATGCTCCGGTTACAGGCGTTGCACCGTATTATCTTACCAACACCAACGCTATTACGGTAAGCGGCCTTGCAATGCAGACAACTTATAAATATTATGTCAGGGCGGTGTGCTCTCCAACGGATAAAAGCGCCTGGACTTATAACAATCCTAAGGCATTCAGTACGAAACCTTCCAATGATGACTGTGTAAATGCTATTAATGTTGTGCAAAATACACTTCAGGATTGTTTGCCGGAAAACGTCATCCACGGAAGCACTTTAGGAGCAACTCCCACGGTTCCAACTTTGCCTAACATGACAGGAAGTAATTGCAGTGCTACATCCAGCGATGTATGGTATACGTTTACCGCAGTATCGAGCAGCTGTACTATAAATATAAGCACTACCGGTACGATATTTGGTAGTATTTTTTCAGGCAATTGCGGAAATTTGACAAAGTTGGCTTGTTTCGTGGGAACAGGAAATACCGTATCCGGCCTCACGGTTAACCAGGTTTACTATCTTAGAATATCCGGACAGGCTTCCTCCACCGGGGGTGAATTCGACCTCTGCCTGACAGTGCCTCCTCCAAATGACGAAAGCACGACGGCCATTGCGCTTACCGTAAATCCCGATTCCAATTGTACCGTCACCACTGCCGGCAATACCCTGGGCGCCACTGCTTCCACCCAGACTAACAATTGTGTTGGTGTCAATGATGACGTGTGGTATACTTTTGTCGCAACGAGCCCTGTCCACGTCATCCGAATTAGCGATACGGTAATTAGCGTTGGCTCAGACACGGTCAACCACGCCTTATTTAGCGGCTCTGGTGCGTCACTCAGTTTTATATATTGCACTACAGCGTCAGCAAAGGTTTCTACAAACCTGATTGTTGGGAATGCCTACACCATAAGGGTTTTTTCCTCTGGAACTGGCATTTCACAAAGTGCTAAATTTAATATATGTGTGGCAACACCCATTCCAGTCACAAATGATGAATGTGCCTCTGCAATGCCGGTTGTCGTGGCAGAAAATATGAATTGCAACAATACAGTACATGGATCATTGGCGGGCGCTACCACATCGGCTGTTACGAATAATTGCACCAGTAATGCAGATGATGATGTGTGGTTTAAGTTTGTTGCCACAACTACTTCAGTTGGAATACGCCTTTTAAATGTTTCCGGAACGGCAACGAATCTGGTCCATTCGCTTTTTCAGGGTTCGTGCGATAATCTTTCTGCTATATACTGCAGTTATTCTGACGATAGCACAACCGACAATCTTACTATCGGCCAAACGTACTATATCAGGGTATGGTCATCAGCAGCGACGGTGCAGGATATTGTATTTGATGTCTGTGTAATGAATGTTACTGCTTCATTGACCACATCAACTACATTGTTTACGCCACAGCAATTGGTTACAAATGTCCTGATCAATAACCCTTGTGTTGACATTTCCAACATCACTTATTCTACTGGATCAAATTTTAATTCTGTCAATGGTATCGGGTATTTTACAAATTTAAACAGCGTCAATACCGGGTCGTTCCCGATCGCATCAGGATTGGTATTAAGCACAGGTGATGCTGCGCATGTGGGGGGGCATAACAATTTTACGCTGAGTGAAGGAATTTCAACGTGGCCTGGTGACCTGGAGTTGCAAAACGCCATTCAAATGAATCAACAATCCTATAACGCTTCCGTATTGGAATTTGACTTTACAACCCCGACAGCTTACATGAGTTTTAATTTCTTGTTTGCCTCGGAAGAGTATGGGACTTTTCAATGCAATTATTCTGACGGCTTTGCATTTTTACTTACTGATTTAGCTACAAACGTTACAACGAACCTGGCGGTATTACCTGATAATATTACCCCGATTTCCGTCGTAACTATTCGGGATCAGCAATACAACCCCGACTGTGATTCAATGAATCCGGACTTTTTTGGGCACTATTTTCCAGATGACGATCAATTTGTATCAGCTATTAATTTTAATGGACAAACCCATCTGATGACTGCAGCGTCTGATATTATTCCAAACCATCCTTACCATATCAAACTGGCCGTTGCAGACAGAGGTGACAGAAGTTTCGATTCCGCTGTCTTTTTACAGGCGGGAAGCTTTGCTTCAGGCCCACCGGAATGTACCGATAAAATAAGGCTCACCACTTTTATTGATGAGAACGCGAACGGCATAAAGGAAGATACTGAAATTGCGTTTAACTATGGTTCATTCGCCTACCAGCAGAACAATACAGGGGAACTGACCCATATCTCAACACCGTTGGGAACCTATACGCTTTATGATTCGAATCCGTCAAATACTTATGATTTTAGTTACGTGATAGATCCTGAATTCCAGACCTATTTCAGCGTCGCATCTACCACTTTCAATGACATTAACGTTGCTGTGGGAAGCGGCACCACGGAATTGTTTTTCCCGATAAACGTGCTACAGGCCTATAATAACCTTGCCGTTTCAATCCTGCCCACAGGTATTCCGCGTCCGGGGTTTGATTACAGCAACACGGTTACATACACCAACCTTGGGATGACTTCCACATCAGGGACGATTGCCTTCACCCGCGACGCATCCACGACGATTACCGGCGTCAGTCAATCAGGGATTGTAAACACCGCTGATGGCTTCACCTATAGTTTCAGCAACCTGCCACCGCACGAGACAAGGTCTTTCGTCGTTACCATGAGTGTGCCGGCTATTCCAGCAGTCAACCTCGGTGATCAGCTCACCACATCAGCCGTAATTTCAGCACCGTCGGGTGACATCAACATCTTTAACAATGCCTTCAGCAATACCCAAACTGTAGTAGGCTCTTATGACCCGAATGACAAACAGGAGGCGCACGGGGGTAAAATAAACTTCAATCAATTTTCCGCAGATGATTACCTTTATTATACCATCCGTTTTCAAAATACGGGTACATACAATGCGTTGAACGTTCGTGTAGAAGACATCCTCGACGGAAAACTCGATCCGGAAAGTATCCGTATGGTGAGCGCAAGTCATAATTACGTAATGGAGCGCATCGATAACAAAGTCGTCTGGCATTTCGACTATATTCAATTGCCTTCGATATACCAAAACGAAGCCCTGAGCCATGGTTACATCACTTTTAGGATCAAGCCACTACCGGGATTCGAACTGGGAGACATCATTTCCAATACAGCCGATATCCATTTTGATGCGAATCCGGCGATCACGACAAACACTGTAAATACCGTTTTCGAAATTCCGCTCGGAATCGGGGTACTTGATCCATCGCAAATATTGCTGTTCCCAAATCCTGCCAATCAGTATGTAAAAGTAGCATTGGTCAATACCGTAGAAGATATTGCTGACATTAATGTTATAGACATGTTAGGGAAGTCGATTATTGTACAGAAAAATATCGGTTCAATGCAAACCGACATCGATATTTCCCATTTGGCAAAAGGAGTTTATCTTGTGGAGATCATCACCGCAAACCATTTAAAACAGCTTAAGAAACTGATCGTGCAGTAACGCTAACTCAAGCCGGCTTTTTTTAAAAAAGCCGGCTTTTTTTATTGCAAACAAGATAAAAATACGACAAGTTATTACTCGTCCGAAATATCTGCGTTTCATCAGAAAAATTAGTGCGAGCTTTAAAAAAATAATACCTTTAACACCTTATTGACAGCCAAAATCAAGTACATCAAGCTTATTTCCCCAAAAAATGACAGCAATGAAAAAAAGTTACTGCCTGCTCTTTATTATTTTTTTTACTCTTGTTGGCTACAGCCAAAATTTCGAATCCTTCGCCAGTGGGATTAAGATCAACAACACGATTTACAACATCACCGGGTCACAGCCCATTCAGCTAATTAATCCTGATCCGGGTGCCCAATTCTTTGACGGCCTTTCGCTAGGTACTTTCGGGCAGAATGCCAATTGTATGTCTATCACGGGCGGCGAAGTCAAAACCTGGAAAACAGCAACGTCCAATGTTTGTGCTGTTACATTAAACTGGCGGGTCTATACTGCTGGGTCACCGTCGGGAGGGTTTAACGCTGTTCCGCTAACACAGGTTTTTGACTGCAATACCGTAACCAGTATATTTGATGATGGTTTTGGACCGTGTTCAGCCAATGACCAAAAGTGGAAAGATTATACTTTGAATACTAATTTCCTTAGCGGCCTCACGCCCGGAAATTATATTCTGGAAATATTTTACAGTTTTGACGGATCGGATACCACCACATCGACCTGCGAGACCACCCGATTCATCAACAATTGAGGATTAAACTTCCGTGCTTCGTTC
>NZ_NKJE01000001.1:86453-101840 GCF_002256285.1 Flavobacterium sp. BFFFF1
GTGGCAAATCCGGTTACCAATCCGACCGTTTCCACTACAACGGTATGCGAAAATGGCGTTTTACAGCTGACAGCAAACCCATCGGGAGGGACACCGCCATATTCTTACACCTGGACCGGCCCCAACGGCTATGTATCATTGGCACAGAACCCTGTCATTTCAGCACAACTAACAAATTCCGGCACATATTCATTAACGATAACGGACAGTTGCGGTGTCACTTCAGCGCCGCAAACAACAGCAAATGTTACTGTTGAAGATCAGATCGTGCCTGCCTTTGACGCCATTGTGCCTGCCATCTGCCGGAACGGAGTCGCTCCCATTTTATCCACATCCTCCACCAACGGCATTATGGGTGTATGGAGTCCGCCAGTTGTCAGCAATACAGCGACAGCAACCTATACGTTTACACCCAATCCCGGGCAATGTGCAGAAACCTTAAGCCTCACGATTTTTGTGATAAACAATGTTACCCCCACGTTTTCGGTACCTTTTGTGATTTGCTTCAACGAGCCTGCGCCTGCATTGCCTGCGTTATCAAACAACGGAATTGTGGGTACCTGGAGTCCTTCAACGATAAACAATCAGGTTGGCGGAAATTATACATTTACCCCGAATGCAGGGCAATGTGCCGTGCCATTGATCCGCACGATAACCGTTACTACTATTAATCCTACCTTTGATCCACTGCCTCCGGTTTGCGAAGGACTGCCGAGTCCTGCATTACCGCCTGTGTCGACCAATGGAATCACAGGAACCTGGAACCCAGCAACAATTAGCAATACTGTATCCGGAAGTTATGTTTTTACGCCGAATGCGGGACAGTGTGCTCCGCCGTTTACGTTGCCAGTAACCATTATTCCGAATACCATCCCCACGTTTGATCCGGTAGCGCCTATTTGCGAAAATTCGGCGCCACCCGCACTTCCAACGACTTCCCTTAACGGCCTCACCGGAACCTGGACCCCCGCTGTAGTAAATAACACCACAACAACCACCTATACTTTTACGCCCGACCCAGGTCAATGTGGTACAACCGAAACCTTGCAAGTCGAGGTAATTCCGAATGAAATTCCGCTTTTTGACCCGATAGACCCAATTTGTGTGGGTGATCCTGCTCCGGCATTGCCGCCTACATCGACAAATGGAATTAACGGCATCTGGACTCCGGCAATTGTGAGTAACACCGCTACCGGAACTTATACTTTTACGCCAGACCTTGCTGGTCCATGTGCTGAACCTGTCGTGATCACGATTACTGTAAATCCGATCCTGACACCGACTTTTGACCCTATACTGCCGATCTGCTCAGGAAGTATTGTCCCCCTGCTCCCCGCCGTCTCAAATAACGGTGTTTCAGGAACATGGAATCCGGCAATCATTAATAACACAACCACAACGACTTATACTTTTACCCCCGATCCGGGCGAATGCGCGGTCACAACTACGTTGACAATTACGATTGAGGATAATGTTACACCATCTTTTGACCCTATCGCTCCGATTTGTGAGCATGCAATCGCCCCGATATTGCCGTTGGTATCCAATAACGGCGTAAACGGTTCATGGAATCCGGCTGGTGTAAGCAATACAGCTACTGCAACGTACACTTTCACTCCTGATCCGGGGCAATGTGCTTTAACGGCACAGGTCACGGTCGTCGTACAGGACAATATCATACCCACATTTACCGTAGACACAGAAATTTGTGCAGGAAGTGTTGCGCCGCTTTTGCCAAATATTTCAGATAACGGAATTACGGGAACCTGGAATCCGGCAGTGATAGACAATTCGGCTGATGGATCCTACACGTTCACCCCGGATGCCGGACTTTGTGCTACGACAACAGTAGTTTCAATCGAAGTGAATCCAATACTTGTCCCCGATTTCGATCCTATCGCCCCGTTTTGTGCCGGCGATGTCGCACCAACCTTGCCATCAATTTCTAATAACGGTATCTCAGGCACATGGAGTCCTGCTGTAATTGACAATATGCTCTCCGGCGTCTATACCTTTACGCCAAATCCGGGAGAATGTGCTTCAGCCATTGCTATCAATGTAACCGTCAATCCCGTCATTATTCCGATTTTCGATCCGGTTGCACCTATCTGCAATGGCGCAACGGCACCGATTCTTCCATTGACATCCAATAACGGTGTTGTCGGAACCTGGAACCCTGCAACCGTAAGCAATACGGCGACGGCAACCTATACTTTTACAGCAGATGCGGGAAGTGTGTGTACACCAAACACACAAATCACAGTAACGGTAAATGAAAATGTTACGCCAATATTTAATGTGGATACGCAAATCTGTACCGGGTCGGCGGCGCCACCGCTTCCTTTGGTTTCAACTAATGGCATCACCGGAACCTGGAATCCTGCCATCGTCGACAACACGGCTGATGCAAATTACACCTTTACGCCTGATGCAGGACAATGTGCGCTTCCCGCTACACTAAACATCACCGTAAATCCGATACTGTTACCTGATTTTAATCCAATAGGCCCGTTGTGTTCAGGAAATGCTTCACCCATATTACAATTGGTTTCCAACAATGGCATTTCAGGCACCTGGAATCCACCAACTATTGACAACAATATTTCAGGCACTTATACCTTTACTCCAAATCCGGGGGAATGCGGGTCGGTAACAACGGTCGATGTGGTTGTCAATCCAACTATAGTTCCTGTTTTCGATCCTATTGCACCTTTTTGTGCTGGTGCTCCTGCTCCCATCCTACCGCTGGTATCCAACAATGGCGTGTCAGGAACATGGAATCCCGCAACGGTAGACAACACCACTTCTGCGACATACACTTTTACCCCGGATCCCGGTAGCATATGTACGTTAACTGCACAACTCTCCATCATTGTTAATCCGATATTGGTTCCTTCATTCAGTGTAGACACCCAAATTTGTACGGGGGAAGCGGCACCGTTGCTCCCTTCCGTTTCCGACAATGGCATTACGGGAACTTGGGCTCCGCCGATAGTTGATGCGATCAATGGCGGCACTTACGTGTTTACTACAGACCCAGGACAATGTGCGGCACCTGGCGCATCGATAACAATAAGCGTAAATCCAATTGTAACGCCCGACTTTGACCCCATCGCCCCGATTTGCTTTGGGAATGCTATACCGTTATTACCGGCAGTTTCTAATAATGGCATCTCTGGAACCTGGAATCCTGCAAACATCAGCAACGCGGTTTCCGGAACGTATACTTTCACCCCAAATCCGGGTGAGTGTGGTACCGTGACCACGATAGACGTTACGGTTAATCCAAGAATACTGCCGATATTCGACCCGCTGATTCCAATTTGTTTCGGCGATGTTCCTCCAGCGCTGCCGTTAACTTCAGTAAATGGCATTACGGGCACCTGGAATCCAGCAGCAATCGACAACAGTATTTCAGGAACATATGTTTTTACTCCGGATGCTTCATTTTGTTCGGATCCTGCAGTTTTGGTCATGACCGTTAATCCACCATCGCTACCCACATTCTCGTTCCCGATGTCCATTTGCAGTGGAGATATTCCACCGGTACTTCCAAATATTTCCGACGAAGGGTATTCAGGCAGCTGGAACCCATCGGTAATCGATAACCTGACCAGCAATACTTACGTGTTTACACCTGATGCAGGACAGTGCGCGTTGGTAAACACTTTGCAAATAACCATAAGCCCAAACATCATTCCGACGTTCAACCCAATCGGACCTATTTGCTATGGCAGCGCCGGAAATATACTTCCCGCTATATCCCTTGAAGGCATTTCAGGGACGTGGAATCCCCCAACCATAGACAACACCGCGGATGGTAATTACATATTTACCCCCGATGCTGGACAATGTGCCGGCGTTACGAGTTTGACCATTAACGTGGATCCTTTGATTCCAGGATTATTTGCACTCAATACCGTATGTATCGGAGGCGTTTCTCCAGTATTGCCAAATCTGTCTGGCAATGGAATTACTGGCACCTGGAATCCCCCCACTGTGGACAATATGGTTTCTGCTGATTATGTTTTCACTCCCGATCCGGGGCAGTGTGGTTTGGTTACCACCATCCATATTGAAGCGGTCCAGATTATCAATCCGGAATTCTCTGTTCCTTCCACGGTGTGCAGCGGCAATATTCCGCCTGCATTACCCCTAGTCTCTGACAACGGGATTTCAGGCACATGGAACCCTGCGGTTATCGATAACACCACTGACGGGAGTTATACCTTTACCCCAAATCCGGGAGAATGTGGAAATCCCGCTACCGTTAGTATTTCGGTAGTACCCACTATTACTCCGCAATTTGATCCAATCCCGACTTCAATCTGCTTTGGCGAACCCGCCCCTGCATTGCCTTCTATATCACTAAATGGCGTTACGGGAGTGTGGAGTCCGTCCGTAATAGACAATACCATCTCTGGAATTTATGTTTTTACACCAACCGACGCTGGGTGTTTTGCCACTGTCACCGTCAATATTATCGTGACACCGCTGACGAGCCCTGTTTTTGATCTTTTACCGGTAATTTGCGTGGGCGACGCTCCTCCTTTACTGCCTTCGGTTTCCAATGATGGATATACGGGCGTTTGGACTCCGGCGGTGGTAGACAATACCACTTCAGCGGTATATACTTTTACCCCTGACGCAGGACAGTGCGCGCAGGCTGTAACCCTCACACAAACCGTTAATAGCTTTGTCATTCCTTCTTTTAGTTTTGCCACTACAGTTTGCAGCGGATCTGTGCCTCCAGTTTTACCCTTAACTTCAGACAATGGGGTTTCAGGAACCTGGAATCCGGCCATTGTTGACAACCTGGTTTCAGGAAGTTACAGTTTTACTGCCGATGCAGGACAATGCAGCAACATCCTGACTGTTTTTATTACGATTGGAAATGCTGCAACACTCCCTATCTTTGATCCGATTGCACCTTTCTGTGAAGGAACAATCAGCCCGTTACTTCAGACAACCTCCAATAATGGAATATCAGGAACATGGAGTCCCGCTGTGATTGACAACATCAATTCGGCGAATTACACTTTCACACCAAACCCAAATCAGTGTGGGCTACCCGTTACCATTTCGACTACCGTTATTCCGGCAGTGACTGCAATATTTGACCCGATCCCATCATTTTGTGCGGGCGAAACAGCACCATTGCTACCTAATGTTTCAAACAATGGTATTACAGGAACATGGAATCCTGCGGTGATTGACAATACCGCATCGGATACTTACACTTTCACTCCAGCTAACGGCCAATGTGCAGCACCTGTGACAATAAGCGTGACAGTCATTACGCCATCGACCGCGGTCTTCACCCAAATCCCTACCGTTTGTGCGGGAAGTAATGCACCTATACTACCTACAATTTCGAACAACGGAATTGCGGGCAGCTGGAATCCATCAGTGGTTGATAATCAAAATACTGGAACGTATGTATTTACCCCAAATCCCGGACAATGTGCAACGGGTACAACGATGACTATTCCAGTCCTCCCTGTAACAGTGCCAGTATTTGATGTCATCGATCCAATCTGTGAACAATCGGTTGCACCTATTTTACCGAACACATCCCTTAACGGAATAACAGGGACCTGGTTTCCGCCAATCGTTGACAATACGGCAAACGGCATCTACACTTTTATTCCCTCACCCGGACAGTGCGCCTCAACAAAGACAATACTTATTATTGTCACTGAAAAAATCCTGCCGTATTTTGATCCGATCGCACCCGTGTGCCCGGGCAGCGTGCCACCAGTGCTTCCGCTGGTATCCCCTAACGGCATATCGGGCACCTGGAATCCTGCCACGGTAAATACAACAGCAACCACGCTCTATACATTTACACCAACCGCAGGCGAATGTGCTGTAGGAACTACGATTTTCGTGCCTGTTGCGCCATTAGTAACTCCGGTATTTGACCCCATCGGTCCCTTCTGTGCGGGATTTGCCCTGCCTGATCTTCCGGCCACGTCAAACAATGGCGTAGCGGGAATTTGGAACCCTTCGGCAATTTCGGATAGCGGATCGTATACGTTTACACCCCAAAGCCAGTGCGGAAGCCCGACTACAATCCAGATCGTCATCAATACCTCTCCTAGTGACCTACAATTGACCGCAATCAACCCTCAGGGAGAAAGCGATAGCGGTAAGATCAAAGTAGAAAGTGTAAACGACGGACAAGGACCTTTTGTGTATAGCATCGAGGGCGGGACATTTTCTGCCGAAACGACCTTCACAAATCTGGGGCCTGGCGATTATACCATTGCGGTAAGGGACCAAAACGGATGTGAGTATAGCGAAATAGTGACCCTGGTTGCAGGTTGCAGCCTTCCGAAAGGCTTCTCTCCAAACAACGATGGTAAAAACGACACATTCAAAGTTGTTGGTTGTGATATCGTTAAACTGGAGTTATTTAACCGCTACGGAAAGAAAGTGAACACATTCAGCAACTACAACAATGAATGGAACGGCGAGGCTGACAATGGCGAACAGTTGCCCACTGCAACCTATTTCTATGTGGCTTATTTAACCGATGGGACTTCTAAAACGGGATGGGTTTACCTCAACAGATAATTGTAAGACAAAAAGCAGCTAGATGTTAATGAACGTAAAGCAAAATAATCCTTTCAGACGGGCATATGCCCTCGCCTTCTTTTTTGGAGTTTTAGGCGCTATCCTTAAAATAAACCATATCGACAATTCCAATTTTTTTCTGGTAATCGCGCTGCTATGCACGATTGCCTACATAGCGCTCGGTATATACGAAGTCAATAAATCCATCAAAATTGACAGTTCAGAAAAGACTTTATGGACTATTGGTTTTATTACACTCGGTTTTTTTGTCGGAATCTATTATATGATGAACCGGGATAGGATTGTGTAATTAAGCAAAGCAGGAACCAAGTGTGGAGATAGGGCTTTTAAATCCTGAATTGCCGCGTGCTAATAAGGGCGTTTAGACTCAAGTTAGCAAGTTGCCAAACGTTGATTCGCTTACGCAAAATGCCCAAGCCAATCGATGAACTATTTGTATGGAATAGCAAATGATTCGATTACTCTAAAAATAAAAACAAAAAAGCCCACTATAACCAGTGGGCTTTTAAGTATATCATATTTTAGCTATTACGAAAGCAGGTCTATAATTACCGAAGGAAACAATCCCATGGCAATATTCAACGAAATTGAAATCACTGCTGTGGCATAAATCAAAATAGGCGTTCCTGTACGTTCCTCGTTTGGTTCTTTCGTATACATGGCCAGAATAAGCTTAAAGTAATATCCGACGCTAATAATGGAGTTAACTACGGCAACAATCACCAACGCAATATAACCTGCACTGATTACCTGTCCAAACAAAATCAACTTGGCAAAAAAACCGGCGAAAATTGGAATTCCGGCCATAGACAACAAGGCGCCGGTAAGCACCGCAGCCAGCAAAGGATTTGTTTTCCCGAGCCCGTTGAAGTTGGTAATATCTTCATTATCGCGACTTTTACACACGTATAGAATTACGCTAAACGCCGCAATTCCGGCAAGCGCATACGCTGCACTATAATAAAATAACGTCCCGGAAGGATTTTCCGTTCCAAGCAATGTCATCAGCATAAACCCTGCATGCGATACGCCCGAAAATGCCAACATCCTTTTCACATTGGACTGACGCAGTGCCATGATATTGCCCACACTCATCGATAGTATAGACACCACAACAATCACGCTTTGTGCGGCTGGAAGATTCACATTCATCACCACAGCAAGCTTGAAAAAGGCCGCCATTGCCGCAACTTTACCGATGGTACTCATCGTAGCGGTCGTTAACGCAGGAGACCCCTGATACACGTCGGGAGCCCAAAAGTGGAATGGCACTGCTGCAATTTTAAACAGCAACCCGATACTGAGCAAGATCGTCCCAATCGGCAGCCATTCTTCTACCGCAGCAGATCCCGAAGCCAACTGAAGGCTTGGAACATCCGTGCCGGCGTCGTAAACGTTAAAAGTTCCAATAGCACCATAAATAAGGCAAATACCAAACAACAGGATAGCGGACGCAAAAGACCCCATAAGGAAATACTTCATTCCCGCTTCGTTGCTCTTTATGTTGAGCCTGTTACTCGCGGCAAGGATGTACAAAGAAATCGACAACACTTCAATTCCAAGGAAAAACATCGCAAGGTTTTGAAATTATACCAATGCCACGCATCCTGCCAGCATAAACACCTTAATGGCAATATAATCAGAAATTTTTGATTGGTGGTTTTCGTAGAAGTTATGGCTTAAAGCCACCAGAAATATTGTCAGGATGATAAAAAGCGCGGAAAATGCCGCAGAAAAATTATTTACCGCAATCATGTTGTTGTTTGACGATACGACAGTACCAAACTCATACACATCAATGGCAAGACAGCCCAACAGGCCCAGAATGACAAGCGGCACCAACGCTTTCCTTAAGTTGAGAATCTCAAACAAAAGGCATAAAATTCCTAATCCGGTGATAGCTATTAATAAGTTCATTTTTTATCTGACTATTATCTGTTGATATGTGATACGATATTTTCGATGCTGGGCGCGATCAGGTCGGTAATTGGCTTTGGGTACATTCCGAAGAAAAACAAGATCCCAATGATAGAAACCATTACAATTGCTTCGGTTGCATTAATATCGGCGAAAGCATTTCTCTTTTTGCTGACGTCACCCAACATGACCTGCTGAAACATTTTAAGCATATAATAAGCGCCCAAAATAATGGTTGTCCCTCCAAACACAGCGTACATCACATGGACATGTGACAGGCTGTAGAGTACTGTAAACTCCCCAACGAAATTAAATGTGGAAGGCAGTGCTACAGATGCTAAAACAAGAATCATAAACATCGATGTAAACTTTGGCGCCTGTAAACGGATACCACCCATTTCCGAGATGGTTCGGGTTTCAAATCTCCGATAAATGATTTCGGCTGCAAAGAATAAACCGACGACCACAAAACCGTGTGCAATCATTTGCAATACCGCACCGTTTAAGCCATCAGCGTTTAAAGCATAAGCACCGGCAGCAATAAGTCCAACGTGTGCCAATGAAGAATACGCGAGCAATTTCTTCAGGTTTTTTTGCCTCAAAGCTAGTATTGAGCCATAGATGACACCTGCAATGCCCAATACAATCAAGATGTCTTTATATTCTTTCGCGGCAAAAGGCGCAATCGGCAATTGCCAACGGATGACGCTGTACAATCCCATTTTAAGCATAATCCCAGACAAAAGCATCGTTCCCATGGTAGGCGCTTTCTGGTATACATTGGCCTGCCAGGTATGAAAAGGAATGATCGGTATTTTAATGGCATACGCTAAGAAAAACGCCGCAAAAATCCACAATTGCTCATTCGCAGAAAGATCTAATTTATATAGATCTTCGATAAGCAAACTTCCTGCCTTTTGGTATAGATAGACAAAAGCAGTAAGCATGAATAGTGAACCGGCGAAAGTATAAATGAAGAATTTCACCACAGCCTTCTTACGCTCTTCAGCATCTCCGTTACCCCAAATCAACGCTATAAAGTAAATCGGGATTAGGGAAAGCTCCCAGAAAATATAATATAAAAGTCCGTCCGATGCCAGGAACGTACCTGCCATCGCAAATGACATGAACAAAATCAAAGCATAAATGGATTTGGCATTTTTAAATTGGTTGCCAAAACCGGAAAGTATGATAATCGGTGTCAATGCAGTTGTCAGCAAAATCATTGCCATCGACAAGCCGTCAGCGGTAAGCGCAAAAGCAATATTGGGCTTGGTAATCCACGGACAGCTGAAATTGATATCTTGTCCGGCGTTATACAGGTTCAAAAGATACACCGAAACACCAAGTGATGCCAATCCGAAGAACAAAGCCACTTTTGGCGCGGCCTTATCGCCCGAAAAATACGTTACAAATGCTCCTGCCAGCAGCAGTATTAATAGGTAAGTTACATCCATTATGTAAAAATTATTGAGCTGAAAATGAATAAAAATATAGCACAAAGGCCCAGTACAAATGCGAATAAATACAAGCCGATACTTCCGTTGTGAAGTTTCCTTCCGTAAAAACCAAGTTCGTTAGCTGCCTTACCCAACCCGAAGACTGAAGCCGACAAAGCCGTTTCAACATAGTCGCGGAAGAACACCGACAAGGCATTTATTGGTTTTACAAATAAGAACTCATAAATCTCATCAACATAATATTTGTTGTATAACACTTTAGCTACGCCTGTAATCTCCGCATCGGGTGGTGGAACCTGATTCCCTTTGAGGTACTTCATCCGTGCCATCACGATACCTACAATAGCACCGGCGAGCGCAATTCCCATCAGCATATACGATTCATTTGTCAATCCTTCGTGTGCTTCTTTTACGCCTCCCTCAAAAAGAGGTGCCAGGTAATGGTTCAGCCAGCTTCCTGTAGGAAGGCTTATCAAACCGCCAACAGTTGCCAGGATGGCCAAAACAATTAATGGAAACGTAATCAAAGATGGACTTTCATGCAAGTGGTGTTTTTGCTCTTCCGTGCCTCGGAAATCCCTGAAGAAAGTCAGGTACATCAATCGGAACATATAAAAAGCCGTCATGATGGAAGCTATAGATCCGATCACATATAATATTTTATTGTGCTCAAAAGCAGTCATCAAAATTTCATCTTTTGACCAAAATCCTGCAAATGGAAAAATCCCCGAAATGGCCAGCGTGGAAATCATCATCGTCCAGAACGTAATAGGCATGTATTTCTTTAATCCACCCATATTCCTCATGTCCTGTTCGCCATGCAATGCATGAATGACAGACCCGGAGCCCAGGAACAAACAAGCCTTAAAGAACGCGTGTGTAATCACATGGAAAACAGCCACTTCATAGGCACCAAGCCCCAATGCAAGGAACATTAGCCCCAATTGTGATACCGTAGAATAAGCAAGTACTTTTTTAATATCGTTTTGCACGAGTCCAATAGTGGCAGCTACCAACGCGGTAATGGCACCGACCAAAGCAATGACATTCTGAACTTCAGGGACAAGGTCGAATAAGAAATGCAATCGCGTCACCATAAAAATACCCGCAGTCACCATCGTTGCCGCGTGGATTAAGGCCGAAACAGGTGTCGGTCCGGCCATCGCATCAGGAAGCCAGGTGTATAATGGAATTTGCGCCGACTTACCACAGGCACCTATAAACAACGCCAACGCCGCTATGGCAATCCAGAAATCACGGTAATCAGCTCCACCAAGGATCTGGCTTTTTAAAGTCACAAAATCCAGTGTCGAGAAAGAAGCGCCAAGAATAAAAATTCCGATTAACAATCCCAAATCCCCTATCCTGTTCATGATGAAAGCCTTTTTTGCCGCATCATTGTAATCCTGATTTTTATACCAGAAACCGATGAGCAGGTAGGAACACAGTCCAACGCCTTCCCATCCGATGAACATCACCAAGAGGTTACTACCCATAACGAGCGTAATCATGAAGAAGATGAACAGGTTCAGGTAAGCAAAGAATTTATGCATATTCTCATCGTCATGCATATAACTGATCGAATACAAGTGAATCAACGAACCAATCCCGGTAACAAACATCAGCCACAATAGCGACAGCTGGTCGAGTAAAAATCCAAAATCAATATTGATATTCGCGACCTTCATCCAGTCAAACAGCTTAATGCTGACTGCCGGCTGGCCACTATTCACCTGCATAAAAAACACTACCGTCACAATAAAGGAAACCACCACAGCGGCCGTACCGATAACACCGGAAACGGTTTTGCCCAGGCTCTTGCCAAAGAATACATTGATCAGAAATCCTGCAAGTGGCGTTAATAATAGTACTAAAGCTAAATTGGTATCCATTAATTATCCTTTTAATTTTTTTAACTTGGCCACATCGATCGAGCCTATATTCCTGAATATCGAAACCACAATCGCAAGCCCAACCGCCACTTCAGCGGCAGCAACTGCCATCGAGAAAAACACGAAAACCTGCCCCTGTGCATCCTGATGGTACGTCGAAAACGCTACAAACAAAAGGTTAACCGCATTCAGCATAATCTCTATCGACATGAAAACAATAATCGCGTTACGGCGGTACAACACCCCGAAAACGCCGAGGCAGAACAATATCGCCGAAAGGAAAATATAATTCTGTATGCCTATCTGTGCTAAAATATCCTGCATCTTATTTTTCTGTATTTTCTTTTTTAGACAATAAAACCGTTCCAATCATCGCCACCAGCAAAAGCACCGACGCAAATTCAAACGGCACCATATAACCATCCTTGCCATCAAGCAGCACACGGCCCAATACTTTGATCGATTGGTAATCGCCACCATCGGTAGCATAAATATCAGAGATTGGTTTAGAATTCATAAACAAGACGCCAAGAATGATACATAAGGCACCAAACAACGTAATGGCCACAAATCGCGCCATCCTTGGTTTATGCACTTCGTCTTCCTTATTCAAATTCATCAGCATCACCGTAAACAGGAACAAGATCATAATCGCCCCGGAATACACGATAATGTGCACAATGGCAAGGAATTGCGCGTTAAGCAGCAAATAATGCCCTGCAATCGAAAAGAAACACACCACGAGATAAATCGCACTGTGGATAGGGTTCCGGGAGTAAATTGTTAAAAAAGCGCTCGAAAGCGTTACGGCAGACAGGATATAAAATATAAGTAGTGCTGTCGACATTAGTTGGCGTTTTTAAGTTGGGCATTCTGCATCGCCTGCGTAAGCGGCATAACCAGTTTGTCTTTTCCGAAGATAAAATCCTCCCTGTGGTACATCGAAGGCACAAGCACTTTAGATTCGGTCAGATACACCGCATCCTTCGGGCAGGCTTCCTCACATAATCCGCAGAAAATGCAGCGAAGCATATTAATTTCATATACAGAAGCATATTTTTCTTCGCGATACAAGTGCTTCTCTTCCGGTTTGCGTTCGGCAGCGGTCATCGTAATCGCTTCCGCAGGGCAAGACAAAGCACAAAGCCCGCACGCAGTGCAGTTCTCACGCCCCTGTTCATCGCGTTTCAGCATGTGCTGCCCACGCCAGATCGCGCTGCGTTCTTTTACCTGCTCCGGATATTTAATCGTTACTTTTCGCGTAAAAAGGTGCCCAATCGTAATCCAAAGGCCTTTTAAAATCGCCACCAGGTAGAGGCTCTCCCAAAAAGTCATCTTTTTGTTCGAAACCTCCTTTTTCCTTCCCGATAATGAAATAGTTTCTATTGACATTTAATTTCAGATTTTTAGATTCCAGATCCTAGACTTTAGGCTAAAAAATGAATCCCTTTTTTTATTATTTGAAGCCCATCCCGCTATCCGCAGCAACTTTCTGCCACTCCGTTGCACTGCGTGGAAGATTTCCCTCCGCTGCGCTCCGGGTAATCCAAAAAGGATTTCCGCTGCACCCGAGGCCAAAGGCCGAATTGGCGAAGCAATCGGGGCTAGGCGTTCCGTGTTTTCATTACATTCCTAAAGCCTTCATAATCTCCGGCCACAACATTACAATTCCGGTCACGAATATATTCGCAATCGCGAGAGGAATCAGCATTTTCCATCCCAGACGCATCAATTGGTCATAACGGAATCTCGGAATCGTCCACCTTACCCACATGTAGAAAAAGATGAAGAAACAGATTTTCCCGAACAACACCGCACATCCAATTACATTGGCAGTGTTAACACCCCAATGTTCTACAGCCCATGACATCCCCGGATAATTGTAGGCGCCAAAATACAGCACCGCCAATATCGTTGACGAAATGAACATACTGGCATATTCCGCAAAAAGGTAGAATCCCATGCGCATCGATGAATATTCCGTATGATACCCTCCAATCAGCTCGGCCTCACATTCCGCAAGGTCAAATGGCGTCCTGTTTGTTTCGGCAAAGGAACAAATCAAAAAGATAACGAATCCAACCGGCTGGTATAATACGTTCCAATGCCAGTCAGACTGCCCAGCTGCAATTTCCCGAAGGCTCAAGGACTCGGTCATCATGATCAAAGCAATAATCGACAATCCCATCGCGACTTCATACGAAATCATCTGGGACGCCGCGCGCATCGCACTCATTAAGGAGAATTTATTGTTGGAAGCCCAGCCTCCAATCATAATTCCGTATACCCCAACAGAAAGCACACCGAAGATGTATAACAATGCTACATCAATATCGGTGGCCTGCAATATTACGTCGTGCCCAAACATGTGGAACTTATCGCCCCAGGGAATCACCGCGCTGGTCATCAGCGCGACACTCATGGAAATCGCCGGTCCGGCAACAAATAAGAATTTGTTTGGTGTATCGGGTAAAAATTCTTCTTTGGAAAACAATTTCAGTCCATCGGCTAATGGCTGTAATAGTCCCAGTGGCCCGGCGCGGTTAGGCCCAATACGGTCCTGAAGCCAGGCAGCAACTTTACGCTCTGCCCAGGTAGAATACATCGCCATCAACATCGTCAATCCGAAAATAACGAAGATGAAAATACTTTTTTCTATGATTATATCACTATTCATCCGTTAAATATTGCCTTGTTTAAATGCTTCCTGTTCGTCACGCTTCAGCGGAACAGAAGGCATACTGATTTTTTTACGGTCCTGATCGCGTCCTTTCAGGATATTCTTTTCGGTATCAATGACAACCGTATCCAATTCCCTGGTGTAGTTATTCTGGTTGATTACAGAATCCTTTTCGAATTTTCTTGGCCCTTCAATGACCCAGTCATTCACATCTTTGTGGTCGAAACGGCATTCGTTGCAGATGAATTCTTCGACTTCGTGGAACTCATCTTTTCTGCCGGTAACCCTTTGTATTTCATTTCCGAACATCCATACCGTCGTTTTTCCGCAGCATTTTGTACAGTTCCGGTGTGCATTATACGGCTTATTAAACCAAACCCTGGATTTAAAACGGAACGTCTTATCGGTCAATGCACCAACAGGACATACGTCGATCATATTTCCTGAGAACTCATTGTCTATCGCTTTGGAGATACACGTGGAAATATTCGAATGATCGCCCCTGTCCATGACACCGTGTACACGGTTGTCGGTCAATTGGTCGGCTACCATCACGCAACGATAGCACAAAATGCAGCGGTTCATATGCAATTGGATATTCGGACCGATATTTTCCGGCTCAAACGTCCTTTTCTCTTCAATAAAACGTGTTTTGGATTTCCCGTGCTTAAAGCTCAGGTTCTGCAAATCGCACTCTCCCGCCTGGTCACACACCGGACAATCCAGTGGGTGGTTAATCAACAGGAATTCCGTTACCGATTTCCTGGCTTCTTCAACCCTTGGCGATGACTTGCTGTTCACTTCCATACCGTCCATACAGCCGGTTACACAGGAAGCC
>NZ_NKJE01000001.1:101850-292697 GCF_002256285.1 Flavobacterium sp. BFFFF1
GCATCGGCCTGGGAGCGGCTTCGCTTCCTTTGGAAACCTCCACTAGGCAGCAACGGCATTTTCCGCCGCTTCCCTTCAATTTGGAATAGTAGCACATGGCCGGCGGGACAGATTCCCCACCGATCATACGCGCAGCCTGCAGGATCGTTGTTCCTGGTTCTACGTCTATACTTTGACCGTCAATTGTTACTTTCATAATTTTAGTCTAAAGTCCAAAGTCTAAAGTCTAAAGTCGGATTCAGCGGCTGCTTCTTGCGACTTGGGACTTGCGGCTTTCGACTGGTCTTATACTGTTGCTTTTCCGACCAAATGCTTCACCTGCTCAAACGGCTCGGCGACAAAATGGTCCCTGTTCTTTATTTTCTCCGGAAAACGGACATGGTATTCAAATTCGTCCCTGAAATGACGGATCGCAGCCGCCACCGGCCATGCCGCAGCATCTCCTAATGGACAGATGGTATTCCCTTCAATCTTGCTCTGGATGTCCCACAACAAATCAATATCTTCTTCCCTTCCTGTACCCGTTTCAATGCGGTGCAATACCTTTTCCAACCAGCCTGTTCCTTCACGACATGGCGAACATTGTCCGCAGCTTTCGTGGTGGTAAAATCTGGAGAAATTCCAGGTATTGCGCACAATACACGAAGTGTCGTTATATACTATAAATCCGCCGGAACCCAACATCGATCCGGTAGCAAAACCACCATCACTTAAACTTTCATAAGTCATCAAACGGTCTTCACCATTGGCGGTCTTATAAATTAGGTTGGCCGGCAAAACCGGTACCGAACTTCCTCCGGGCACAAATGCCTTCAAAGGACGATCAGAACTCATTCCGCCTAAATATTCATCAGAATTCATAAACTCGTAAACACTCAATCCCAATTCAATTTCGTAAACACCAGGATTCTTAATATGTCCTGAAGCAGAAATTAATTTGGTTCCCGTAGACCTTCCAATACCGATTTTAGCATATTCAGCACCCGAATTGTTCACAATCCAAGGCACTGCCGCAATCGTCTCCACATTATTTACTACGGTTGGGTTGGCCCAAAGACCTGAAACTGCAGGAAACGGCGGCTTAATTCTTGGATTGCCACGTTTCCCTTCGAGTGACTCAATCAAAGCGGTCTCTTCGCCACAAATATAGGCTCCGGCGCCGCAATGTACATATAACTCGAGGTCATATCCTGAACCTTGTATATTTTTACCCAGCCATCCCGCGTTTTTGGCTTCAGCAATAGCCCTTTCAAGGATTTTATAAACCCACATGTATTCGCCACGGATGTAGATGTAAGATAAGTTTGCACCCAATGCATAACTCGATGTGATCATGCCTTCGATCAATAGGTGCGGAATGTATTCCATCAGGAAGCGGTCCTTAAAAGTACCCGGCTCTGATTCATCGGCATTGCAAACCAAGTGCCTCGGCTTTCCTGATTTCTTATCGATAAAGCTCCACTTCATACCAGCCGGGAAACCCGCACCGCCACGCCCGCGAAGTCCTGAAGTTTTCACTTCCTCGACCACTTCATCCGGAGTCATTTTCAGGGCTTTCTCTACAGAAGCATAACCACCTTCACGGCGATAAACCTCATAGGTTTTGATGCCCGGAACGTTAATCTTGTCTAATAATATTTTTTTTGACATATTATTTATCGTGTAACGTGATTTTATTATCGCGGCAATCAACAATCAGCTGATCGATCTTCTCTTCGGTAAGATGTTCTTTGTAAAAATCCCCCAGCTGCATCATCGGTGCGTAACCACAAGCCCCAAGGCATTCCACGCCACGCACTTCGAACATACCGTCCGGAGTAGGCTCGCCTACTTTCACACCCAACTTACTACAGGTGTAATCCATCAGGTTTTCCACGCCATTCAGGCAACAAGGCGAGGTCTGGCAGAACTCAAACATATATTTCCCGACTGGCCTTTGATTATACATCGTATAAAAAGAAACCACTTCATATACCTCAACCGGCTTGATCCTGATAATTTCAGCGACTTTATCCTGTAATTCGATACTGAGCCAGTTGTCATGGGCATCCTGGACCTCGTGCAAAACAGGCAGCAAAGCGGATTTCCTTTTGTCTTCAGGATAGTGGCTGCATAACTCTTCTATACGGGCCATAAGCTCCGAAGAAATATTGATATCCTGTTTATATTGTTTTCTTTCCATTTTCTCTATTTTAAATTTTGAATGCTAAATTTCAAATGTTTCGAATCTCATTTATAATTTAAAATTCATCATTTATAATAATCTATTATGCGTCTAATTCTCCGGCAATCACATTAAGGCTGGACAAAGTCGCAATCGCATCGGAAAGCATCTGTCCTTTTACCATATCGTTAAAAGCCTGGTAATAAATAAAACATGGCCTGCGGAAATGCAGTCGGTATGCCGTACGGCTTCCATCAGTCACCAGATAAAAACCCAGTTCTCCGTTTCCACCTTCAACCGGATGGTACACTTCAGTTACCGGAACAGGTACTTCTCCCATTACAATCTTGAAGTGGTAAATCAACGCTTCCATATTGTTGTAAACCTCATCCTTCGGTGGCAGATAGTAATCCGGCACGTCAGCGTGATAGGGCCCTTCAGGCAGTTTCGCCAAAGCCTGTTTGATGATGCTTAAACTTTCCCAAACCTCAGCGTTCCTTACGCAGAAACGGTCATAGGTATCTCCCGATTTCCCAACCGGAATATTGAATTCAAAATCTTCATAGGAAGAATACGGCTGCATCACACGGATGTCATAATCAACGCCGGCAGCACGCAGGTTTGGTCCTGTAAAACCGTAACTGATCGCCTTCTCGGCAGAAATAGAGCCCACATCAATCGTACGGTCCATGAAAATTCTGTTTCTTGTCAATAGGTTTTCAAATTCTGTCCAGATTGGCGGAAATTCTTCTAATAAGGTATTTAATTTTTCAAAAGCCAGCGGACTCCAGTCTCTTTCGAAACCGCCGATCCTTCCCATATTTGTGGTAAGACGTGCGCCGCAGATTTCTTCGTAAATTTCGTAGATTTTTTCACGGTACTGGAACACATACAAAAAGCCTGTTAACGCACCGGTATCCACCCCCAAAACGGAGTTGCAGATGATGTGGTCAGCGATACGTGCCAATTCCATCACGATCACGCGCAGGTATTGCGCCCTTTTGGGAACTTCAATCCCCAATGCCTTTTCCAATGTCATCCACCAGCCCATGTTATTGATAGGTGACGAACAATAGTTCATCCTGTCGGTTAGTGGCGTAATCTGGTAAAACGGCCTGTTTTCGGCAATTTTCTCAAAAGCCCGGTGGATATACCCCACAGTCCCTTCGCCATCAACAATCCGCTCCCCATCCATTAACAGGATGTTCTGGAAAATTCCGTGAGTAGCAGGGTGTGTCGGACCTAAATTAAGAATCGAAAGCTCACTTCCGTCTTCATTCTTACGCTGCTCGATGATGCCCGCATACCTTAATTCAGGTGGTAATAATAAGTCTGACATTTGATGTTATTTCAATGACATGATTAGCAATTATCTGTTGTTCTTCCGAAGAAACGGTCGTCTTTATCAGTCCTCCCACCGTCCTCCATTGGAAATTCCTTACGCATCGGAAAAGAGACCATTTCATCCATATTCAAAATACGTTTCAGCTGTGGATGCCCTTTAAAAATGATTCCGTAGAAATCATAGGTTTCACGCTCCTGCCAGTTGGCACTTAGGAACAACCCTGTTACCGTATCAATTTCCGGTTTATCCGCCGGCATAAAACATTTGATGCGGATTCTTACATTATCGAGCCAATTGTGCATATGATATACCGTCCCAAATTGCCTTTCCGGACTCGCATCAGGAAAATGCATGCCGCACAAATCGGTCAGGAAATTAAAACGCATGGTTTTATCATCCCTCAGGAATTGCATCACTTCAATAATTGCATCAGTATCGACTTCAAAAGTCAGGATGTCGTGGATTTGGATAAAGTCGCTGACCTTAGAACCAAAATGATCTGTAAGCGAATTTTGTATAACCGAATTTTCTAAAGCCATTATTATTTGATGTTATAAGAATTCAGCAATTCTGTATACTCGGGCGAACTTCTTCTTCTTACAGACTCCGTCCTTACCAATTCCTGTAACTGCATGATGCCGTCCAAAATCTGTTCCGGCCTGGGCGGACAGCCCGGCACATATACATCCACCGGAATAATTTTGTCGATCCCCTGCAATACCGAATAAGTATCAAAAATACCTCCAGAGCAAGCGCAGGCACCTACTGAGATTACCCATCTTGGCTCGGCCATCTGCTCGTATACCTGGCGTAAAATGGGCGCCATCTTCTTAGCTATCGTTCCCATTACCAGCAACATATCAGCCTGACGTGGAGAGAAACTCATACGCTCCGAACCGAAACGCGCGACATCATAGTGGGAAGCCATCGTCGCCATAAACTCAATGCCGCAACATGAAGTAGCAAAAGGCAATGGCCAAAGTGAATTGGCACGCGCCATCCCAACAACTGAGTCAAGTTTCGTGGCAAAAAAACCTTCCCCTGAATATCCATCAGGTGCGGGTGCATTTGTTATTATTTTTGAATCGCTCATTTCTTTTAATATTTTAAATTATAAATTTTGAATTTTAAATGTCCGCTCAATCCGTTTTGTCATTTAAAATTTAACATTCAAAATTCATCATTAATTTCTATTCCCACTCCAGGCCTTTTTTCTTCATCACATAAAAGAAGCCAACCAGCAGCAAAAGCATGAAAACACCCATTTTCAACAACCCGTCGATACCCATTTCCTTGAAGTTTACCGCCCATGGATACAGGAAAATAACCTCCACATCAAAAAGCACAAAAAGTATTGCCACCAGGAAATACTTTACTGAAAATGGAACGCGTGCGTTGCCGATAGATTCGATACCACACTCAAAATTTTTGTCTTTATTTTTGGAATGCCTTTTCGGGCCTAGAAAACTGGATCCTATGATTGTCAACACGACAAACCCGACAGCAAGAAGCATCTGTATTAAAATCGGAAGATAATCCGTTTGGGTAGACTGCATAATTTCGTTTAAAAATTTTGGATACAAAGATAGCTTTCATGTATTTAAATCACAACCCAAATCACAAAATTAGTGCACGCTATATCGATGTAAATTCGTAATTTTTATTCATTATAAATAATAGGGTGACCGTATCAGCGATTCAGCCACCATATGCTTCCATTGAGTACCGTTGCGAATGTCACCCACAAAAGGTATGGCACAAAAAGATATCCTGAAACCGCATTAATCCTACGGAATTTAAACCATGTTTCATAAATCATCAGCCACAAAACGATAATTTCAATAAATGCCAGCAACGGGTTTTTAAGCATAAAAAACAAAAACGACCACGCGGCATTCAGCAACAATTGGATCCAGAAAAAACGAAGTGCCCCAGTCACTTCCTCCCGACGTCCTTCAATCTTATCCCAAACCAGACCTGCTGCGATTCCCATAAACACATACAGCGTTGTCCACACTGGCATAAAGACGGCAGCTGGCGGATTAAATACCGGCTTTGTAAGCGTTGGAAACCAGTCTTTCACACCGGATTGCGTGGCCATCCCGGAAAAGAATCCAATTCCAAGACAGGTGGCTACAAAAATTAAAATCTTAAAATATCGGTTCATCTTTTTTCCTTAAAAGTAATAAAAACAGCCGGAAATAAAAATTTAGTCCGGTGTCCATTCTAAATTAACAACGTGTGTCTCCCCAAAAAAAGGTTTCAGCCTGAAAATGCATTGCTCCTCCCGGGTTTTATACACCGCAAATAAAACACAACAAATCAGGAAAATAGACAGCATAAAATACTATTATGATAATATTATAGTAAGGTTATAGTAACTTTATAGTAACTTTATAGTAAGGTTATATCTATTTAATAAAATATAAAAGTCAATCGCAAGACCCTTCCCCGACGCTAGTGAACAGCAACCCATTTAGCGTAACTGTCCTTAAAATTCCATAAAATCATAGAAATAAAATATCTTTGCAACAAATAAACCCTATGGCATCAGTTTTGAATTTCATCCCTGCCGATTATAAACAAAGCATCAATAACGGATCAATTACCGTTTCAGCGCCAAGCAACATCGCATTGGTAAAATACTGGGGCAAAAAGGAACACCAGATTCCGGCAAACCCATCATTGAGTTTTACGCTGAATCACTGTAAAACGATTACAACATTGGCTTTTTCCAAAAAAGATAATGCTGATGAATTTTCATTTGACCTACTTTTTGAAGGAAAACCAAAAGAAGATTTTAAACCAAAAATCCAAAAGTTTTTCCAAAGGATTGAAGTTTATATGCCCTTCCTGAAAACGTTTCATTTCACCATCGACACCCAAAACACGTTCCCACACAGCTCCGGAATTGCATCCTCCGCATCCGGCATGGCCGCTTTGGCAGTCGCATTGATGCAGATTGAAAGACAGCTTAATCCGGAAATGGATGATAAACACTTCAATCAAAAAGCATCATTCTTAGCACGACTGGGTTCGGGAAGTGCCTGCCGCAGCATCAAAGGCAGCGCTGTTATCTGGGGAAAACACGCTGATTTTTCAGAGAGTTCAGATTTATATGGCGTTGAATTCCCATTCCCCATCCATGAGCATTTCAAAAATTATCAGGACACCATTTTACTGGTCGACAAAGGTAAAAAAGAAGTGTCCAGCTCGGTCGGACATGATTTGATGCACGTCCATCCGTTTGCTGAACAGCGGTTTTCACAGGCGCACCACAATTTACATCACCTAAGTACCGTTATGCAAAACGGAAATCTCAGCGATTTCGTAAATATAGTCGAAAGCGAAGCGCTGACGTTACACGCGATGATGATGACCTCAATGCCGTATTTTGTTCTGATGAAACCAAATACATTGGAAATTATCAACCACATTTGGAAATTCCGCAGAGACACCGGCATCCCCGTTTGTTTTACGCTGGATGCAGGCGCGAACGTGCATGTCCTTTATCCCGAAAACGTTAGCGTTGAAGTTTTAAACTTTATAAAGAAGGATTTAGTTGGCTATTGTGAAAATGGTCAGTATATTTGTGACTTGATAGGACAGGGAAGTAAATTAATAATGAATAATTAATAGTTAATAATTTCTGTCAGACTCAGCTATACGCCATACAACAATGATCAATGAGAGAAAATGTTCTTAAAGAGAAATCTTTTGCTTTTGCTTTAGACATCATACGATTATACAAAACACTCTGTTTTGACAAAAAGGAATATGTGTTATCAAAACAAATGTTACGCTCTGGAACATCAGTTGGCGCAAATATCAGGGAAGCCGAATATGCTCAGAGCAGAGCGGATTTCATCAACAAATTATCAATCGCCTTAAAAGAGGCAAATGAAGCTGATTACTGGATTGAGTTACTCTATTTATCAGAATATATAGATTCAATTTCATATCAGCAAATAAAAATAAAAGCAACCGAGCAATTAAAATTACTCACGAGTATCATTAATCGTTCAAAACAAAGTAATTATTAATTATCCATTATTAATTATTAATTTATTCTTATGAAAGGACCTTTATTCTACTCCAAAATACTACTCTTCGGAGAATACGGTATCATCAAGGATTCCAAAGGCTTATCAATTCCTTATAACTTTTACAACGGCGCATTGAAATCAGACGGCAACGCCGCCCCTGAAGCAATCAAGTC
Source organism: Flavobacterium sp. BFFFF1 (assembly GCF_002256285.1). Taxonomy (GTDB): domain Bacteria; phylum Bacteroidota; class Bacteroidia; order Flavobacteriales; family Flavobacteriaceae; genus Flavobacterium. Next base: position 109,579 of record NZ_NKJE01000001.1, read on the forward strand.
CAATGCCAATCTTAAAAGATTCATTTCACATCTCGAAACGCTTCAGTCAGAACAGCCGGATTTGGTTCAATTTGATTTGGAAGGATTGAAAAAAGATGTCGAAGCCGGAATGTATTTCGATTCCAGCATCCCCCAAGGGTATGGCGTAGGCAGCAGCGGCGCATTGGTCGCGGCGATTTACGATAAATATGCCAAGAGTAAAATCACAGTTCTGGAAAACCTCACCCGCGAAAAACTGCTTACACTGAAAACGGTTTTCGGACAAATGGAATCTTTTTTCCATGGAAAAAGTTCAGGCCTGGATCCTTTAAACAGTTACCTGAGCATTCCAATCCTGATCAATTCAAAAGACAATATCGAAGCGACCGGAATTCCGACGCAGAGCACAAACGGCAAAGGCGCCGTGTTCTTGCTCGATTCAGGAATCGTGGGTGAAACAGCCCCGATGGTCAACATTTTCATGGAAAACCTTAAAGACAAAGGCTTCCGCGCGATGCTAAAAAATCAATTTGTAAAATATACTGATTTGTGCGTAGAGAATTTCCTTGGCGGAGATAGGAAATCGCTTTTCTCAAACACCAAAAAGCTTTCCAAAGTAGTCCTCAATAACTTTAAGCCGATGATTCCGGAGCAATTTCACGGTATCTGGCAAAAAGGCATCGATACGAATGACTATTACTTAAAACTTTGCGGTTCGGGCGGTGGCGGTTACATCCTCGGATTTACCGAAGACCTCGAAAAAGCACAGGCTTCACTAAAAGATTATAAGCTCGAGGTCGTTTACCAATTCTAATTAATGATGAATAATTAATAATTAATAGCGGCTTGCATTTTGTGTGGCCATTACTTTCCGTTATTAATCATTAATTGTTAATTATTAATTGTTAATTATTAATTGTTAACTATTAATTAAATGCGTCGGAAGAACAGGCTACTACTGATGAAAATTGCGAGTTTGTTTTCCGTAATACGCGGCTACAATATCCCTGTCATTGTCCTAGCGCAGTACCTTTCCGCTATTTTTATACTCGCCCCGGAAAACAGCCGTGCACTTGATGTTGTCCTTGACTCGAATCTTTTTATACTTGTCATCGCGTCGGCGTTTTGTATTGCATCGGGTTATATCATCAACAATTTTTATGATGCCAAAAAAGACCTGATCAACCGGCCTCAGAAATCAATGCTGGACCGGCTCGTAAGCCAAAAAACAAAGCTTCAGGTGTATTTCGCGCTGAACTTCATCGCGGTCGCGATGGCGCTCTTGGTTTCCTGGAGGGTGAGTCTTTTCTTTTCAGTGTATATTTTTTTATTATGGTTTTATTCCCATAAGCTCAAGAAATTTGCGATTATAGGAAATATTTCCGCAGCATTGCTGGCGGTGTTCCCGTTTTTCGGTTTGCTGATTTATTTTTTTAAAACCCAGCATGAGGATTACGACCTACAGAAAGTGGGGATCATTTTCTGCCACGCTACTTTCTTATTCCTGTTGCTGCTCATCAGGGAAATTATCAAGGACTTTGAAAATCTCGCCGGTGACCTGGCCAACAACTACAGCACAATTCCGATTGAGTACGGCGAAAAAACAGCAAAAAAAGTCATTACGGCATTGGCTATCGCTACAATAATCCCGATATTCCTTCTCATCGAGGACTATGACGTAGGTTATATGGACATTTATTTTTACAGCTGCCTGATCACATTAATTTTCTTCATTGGCTACCTATGGAAATCAGAGAATAAGGCGCAATTCCTTCGCCTCCACATTACGCTGAAAACGTTAATTGTCTCAGGAATTTTCTGCATTATCCTCATTGATCCTGCCGTCTTATGGCATGGCAGGAACCTACTTTGATTTTTTAATTGGAGCTGTTTCCGGCTGTTCGCTGTATCTTTTTATTGCCCATCAACGATTGGCATTCAATTGAATCAAGTCTCAGGGCAAATAAAAAGGATGCCGCTTCCATCCGGGCTAGGGCATCTCGTTGATAATAAAACCCTATCTTTGCAAAAAATTTCAGAATACCATGACGAACAGGGAAGGAAGTAACAAAAGAGGAGGTTCGAGGCCAGGCAGCGGCAGACCATCATCCAATAAGCCAAAACCGGCGATGGCAAAACGCGCCCAGGGACCAAAAAAAGCAAAGCCGACAACAGCATCTGATAAAGATAAACCTGCGAAAACATACAGCAAGCCGGCCACAACACCCAAAGCACCAAAAGCACCAAAAAATCCTGATGAAATACGCCTGAACAAATACATTGCCAATTCCGGCATGTGCTCCCGTCGCGACGCAGATATTTATATCCAATCCGGAAATGTCAAGGTAAACGGCGTTCCCGTTACTGAAATGGGCTATAAAGTCAAAATTGGCGACGTGGTTAATTTTGACGGCAGCCTGATTACTCCAGAAAAGAAAGAATATATCTTATTAAATAAGCCTAAAAATTTCACTACTGCTTTTGACGAAGGCGCCGAACTGCGCAACGTGCTTGAATTGGTGAAAGGTGCTACCACGTCAAAAATGACTGCCGTCGGGAGGATGGATAAAAACACCACCGGATTACTGCTGATTACGAATGACAATGACATGATCACGAAGTTTACACAGACCAGCCAGAAATCATCAAAAATTTATCAGGTGTCCTTAGACAAAAACCTGAAATACGAGGATCTCGAAAAGATTTCCAAAGGCCCGATGATTGAAGAACATAAGATCTTTGTAGAGGAAGTGAGTTATGTGGAAGAACAACCGAAAAGTGAAGTCGGGTTAAAACTGAAAACTTCCAACGTGAAAGTGGTGCGAACGATTTTTGAACATTTTGGTTACGACGTTTTGCGCATTGACCGTGTCGCATTTGCAGGGCTTACAAAGAAAAACCTTCCAAGGGGCAACTGGAGATTCCTGACCGACCAGGAAATCATCAACCTCAAAAATATGTAAACTTGGAAAACCAGAACGAAAATATCGCGAGACAATGGTTTGATGCCTTCAACAGCCACAACCTCGACAAGTTGTTGTCGCTTTATGATGACAATGCGGAGCATTTCAGTCCAAAACTGAAGATTCACAGGCCGGAAACAAATGGTTTTGTAAGCGGAAAAGCAGCGTTACATAACTGGTGGCAGGATGCATTTGACAGGTTGCCGGGTCTACAGTATAAAGTAACATCGCTAACCGCAAACGGGGAACGAGTTTTTATGGAATACATCAGGATTGTTGCCGGCGAAGGAAATATGGTTGTTGCTGAAGTGCTGGAAATAAATAACGGAAAGATTATTGCTTCACGCGTATACCACGGATAATAACTTGACTTTTAAAAAATTAACATAGATTAACACCGGCTGCTTTTGCAGGCTTACCAAAAAACGATATTTTTACGGACTTAAAAAATTTTGTCCCTCAAAATAAAAAAAATCAAATGAAAAAATTATTGATCTTAGCCACGATTTCAGTGATGTCAGTAACCGTAGTATCGGCACAGTCGAACATGAGACTGACAAGTAAACTCAATACAACAAACGGCGGCAGTGCAGATCTTGCTGAAAAAATCGGGAAGAAAGAGTCTCAGTCAGCAACTGGAAGCCCATACACACTCCCATCTTTTGTACTTGCAAGCATTAGCAATGTCAAAGAAATGATCCTGGTGAAGTACAATGCTTACACGGATGAAATGGAAGTAGACAACGGAGATGGGAAAATATTTATCCTTCCCAAAGAACAGGATTTCAATACGATTACCTTAAAAACCGGAACGGTATACAAATACCTGCAATACAATAACAGCGAAAATGAATCGGTAAAGGGTTACATGGTCGAGACAACTACTGTAAACGGCGTAACACTTCTGAAAAAAGAAAGAGTTACCCTCATTCCTGAAAAACAACCTATGAATGGTTATGGAAGCTATGCCCCACCTCGTTACGACAAACAATCTGAAGAATATTATCTTCTGTTAAAAAACAACAAAGTGGTTTCATTTCCAAAAAACAAGAAGAAATTACAGGAACTTTTTCCTGAGCAAAAAGAGAAAATAGACACTTACCTTAAACAGAATGATCTTTCTTTCAAAAAAGAAAATGACATGGTAAGACTCACACAGTTTGTCGCCACGTTTTCTTAAACAGTTGGCTTTGAAGTAAGAAAAAATTCTTTCAGATAAAAAGGCTCAAAATAAGCGACATCAACGGTGTCGTTTTTTTTATGCTTATCAAAACTGATGGCACACATCTCTTTGGCCGATGGATAAACGATGCCTTCGACAAAAGTGAATCTCCCCGCAGTGAGTACTGGGCGGCACTTTTCGGCACAATCGCCAACAATATAGATTAAGGAATCAATATCCTGAAAGCTTTCCGGAGTGACAATTTCTGCCTGTGTGTCCCGTATTTTCTTAAATTCAGCGTCAAAAATGGCGCTGTATACCTCCATTCGGCGCGCATCAATCATCGGAATTACAACTGCATTTCCCGATAATGCCAGAGATTTCGCCTGAAGCGACAACGTTTCCAAAGTGTCAACCGCAATCAAGGGTATATTCAACGCATAACACAATCCTTTCGCTGCTGAAACCCCAATCCTAAGCCCGGTATATGAGCCGGGACCCTGGCTAACCGCTATCGCAGAAAGGTCATTATACCGGACATCATTCTCCTTTAGGACATCATCAATAAAAACGTGGAGTTTTTCGGCATGGGAATAGCCCAAATCGGCTATTTCCTTATAACTTATAACAACTCCATCTTGGGCGAGCGCAACGGAACAATTCTTTGTTGCCGTTTCAATATTAAGGATATAAGACATTATTTTTTAGCCGCATTTTTTTCGCTTCCGGTGAGTACCATATCGCCGGAATTGAGCTCTTTTGTCAAAACGTTGTAAGGACCTACGATGATGCTTTCGCCTTCCTTCAACCCGGAAATAATTTCAATATTCGTATCGTCCTGGATTCCGGTCTTAATTACACGGATTCTCGCCTTATTGCCGGATTTCACAAAGACACACTCTAGTTTCTTATCGGTTTTGGGTAGTGATTTTTCATCCTCTGGTCCTTCCGTATTCTTTACTGGCAAAGTATCCGATTTAATCACAACGGCACTGATTGGAATGGAGAGCACATTTTCCCGGCGCTTGGTTTCGATATCGACAGTAGCAGTCATTCCGGGACGGAAGGGAGAATAGGTCTCTGGTTTTCCTTCGAGCAAATCAGCGTATGATTCTTTCAGTATCCTTACCTTCACCTTAAAATTGGTCACCTGATCTGCAGTTTGGGTCACACTCGCTGAATTCGAAATACTGGTTACGATTCCCTTAAATTTCTTCTTTAGGTAAGCGTCAACTTCAACGTTTGCGGAATCACCGACACTTATTTTCACAATATCATTCTCATTGACATCCACCTCAACTTCCATATTGTTCAGGTTTGCCACCCGCATCATTTCGGTTCCTGTCATCTGCTGTTGTCCGAGCACCCTTTCTCCTAGTTCCACAGCAAGCGTCGAAATTGTGCCGTCAGCAGGTGAGTAAATTGTAGTTCTTCCCAGATTATCCTTGGCTTCATTGACTGTTGCTGAGGCACTTTGGACGGAGTAGTAAGCCGATTGCTTACTTGCTTTTGCTACTTCAAAAGCTGAGATCGCTTTGTCCCAATCTGATTTGGAGATAATGCCCTTTTCAAAAAGCGTTTTGTTCCTGTCGTAATTGGATTTGGCCTCGTTGAACTGGGCGTCCGCCTGACTAAGACCTGCTTTTGTCTGCGATAAACCTGCAACGGTCCTGTTAAATCCGGAAGTATATAAATCCGGGTTGATTTTCACTAGCAAATCTCCCTTTTTCACAGCCTGGCCTTCTTTTACAGGCAATGCTATAATTTCACCAGACACTTCCGGCATAATCTTGATTTCGATTTCCGGCTGGATCTTTCCGGTTGCCGACACGGTTTCGATGATCGTCAACTGTTTTACACTTGCAATTTCGACTTCCTTTCCCTTATCCTCTTTCCCGGTAAAAAATTTGTAGCCGATAAATACCAGCAGCAATACAACAAGCGTAATAATGATTGACTTTTTTGACATGTTCTTATTTTTGCGTTATGGGTATGCCGAAATAAAATTCAACAACTTTTACCCTGAAAATATAATCGAATTTTGTTCGTAGTACTTCTGACTCCGCGTTGGCATATAGCGTTTGTGCCTGATTCAGGTCAAATGCATTCATCAACCCCACGTTGAACTTTTCTTTAGCATAATTAAACGCCTCTGTTCTTGCCTCCAATGCAGATACTGCTGCTTCGTAAGAATTCAGCGCGCCTTTTGCATCTGTAAATGCGGTATAAACATTTCGTTCCAAGTCCAACTCCTGTTGGCTGTAGGCAATCTTAGAACGTTCCAGGCTGATCTTAGAACGCTCAACATTATTCCTGACTGAAAACCCATTGAGGATTGGGATGTTCAATTGCAACCCAAAAGAATGTCCTTTGTTGTCGCTGAACTGATCAAATAAAGGCTGCGGCCCGGCAACAATTGGATCCCCGTTGCCGTCAACGCCCAAAATACGGTCTGAATACGAAGCCCTCGTGCTAAAACTGTAAAAGCCGGTAAGGCTGGGTTGAAATCCCCCTTTTGCAATTCTTACATCCTTTTCAGCAATCTGAAGATTGGTCCTGGCCAACTTGATTTCGGCACGCTCTTCTTTGGCTTTTTTAAAGATGGCGTCAGGCGTCTGCATCATGGTTGGGCTATCCTGTACGTCAAACTTTTCGTCGGCAATATCAAAATTCTCATAGTCTTCCAATTGCAGCAACTGTGCGAGACTAAGCTTAGAGATCAGTAATGTGTTTTCAGCAATAACTACAGCCTGTTTGCTTCCTGCTACCGTAGCCTGCATGTCTAACAAATCGCCCCGTGGTACGGAACCCGCACTCACCAATTCCTGGGTACGGGACTGCTGCTTTTCATTATTTTGAAGAAGTTCCTTTTGGACTTTTAGGTTTTCTTTATTGAAAAGAATCTGGAGAAACGCATTTGCGACGTTCAGGGATATATCGTCGCGCATCTTTTTCAACTGGTATTGTGACGCGATAATACTAAGCCTGGCACGACTGAGCCTGGTTTGATTTTGAAGCCCGCGGTAAATATCAATACCCATATTCAATCCTGCCGAAGTGAACTGCGTGGTCTGATTTTCCAGCAATCCGGTAGTGATATTCTGGTTTAGCCCGATGTTCCAGGAATGGGATGCATTCGCATTAACTGATGGAAGGAAGTTTCCAAGAGCGTCCTTTTTGTCAATCTTCGCGACCATCGTATCCAATTCCGTCTGCTTTATCGAAATATTGTGCTGCAATGCATATTCAACACATTCCAGTATCGTCCATTTTTTAATTTGTGCCTGCGCGTTGAGGCTACAAATCAGGAAAAATACCGCTGTAATTAATTTTTTTTGTTTCATGGGTGGATATCATGCGCAGCATGTTGCGCAAATTTAATTATAATTTGGTTATGTTTTGGCTTAGAATCAGGTTTAGATTATTTCTTTTCTTCCTCTTTTTCAATTCCCTGGTTCCATACTTTAATCTTGTCGGATGCTTTGATGCCATCTTTAATTTCCGCATAAATCCCATCGCTGACACCAAGCTCAACATTCCGTTTTTCAAATTTCTGGTTTGCGGTCTCTACCTCAACGAATGATTTCTTTGTCTTTTCATCAAACTGGATCAACGACTCTTTTATGGCCAATACGTTTTCTGCTTTTGCCAATATAATGGAAGCATTGGCACTCAGTCCCGCCCGGATGAAAGTGGTATCGCGATTGGTAAGCTTTGCCTTTATCTCAAACTGGATGGCACCGTTCTCCGTTTTGCCTTTCGGTGCGATATAATTCAGTACTGCATCAAATTTCTTGTTCTCGATGGCACCCACGGTAATTTCGATTGGCAGGTTTTCTTTGACTTTACCGACTTCCGATTCATCGAGCTTCCCGATAAAGATCATTTTCCCCACATCAGCGAGACTTGCTATGGTGGTTCCCTCATTGAAATTGTTGCTTTCAATAACCTGGTTTCCGACTTTTACGGGCACCTCAAGGACCATTCCGGTAACGGTGGAACGAATGATCGTGTTGGCTGCGCTACCAAGACCTGACGTGGTTCCGGTCTTGACAATCTCATAACTCTGCTTGGTTGCGTTATAATTTTGCTTCGCCTGTTTATAAGCCAATTCGGCCGCTTCGAAATCATTTGCGGAAATAACGCCTTTCTCAAACAGCACTTTCTGCCGTTGGAAAGACTTTTCCTGATTTTCGAGATCGTTTTTGGCACTTAACACCTGATTGTAAGTACTGTTCAGGCTGTTGACGTTGGGAACGACACGTATTTTGGCAATCATGTCGCCCGCTTTGACAAATCCTCCCGCCTCAACATATATTTCCTCAATAATCCCGGAAATATTCGGCTTGATCAGAACCTCTTCGTCAGGCACGATACTACCGGTTGCGATGGTATTTTTGACAATGGTCTTTGTTTCCGGTTTATCAGTTTCAAAAACGATAGGTGATTCCGCGTTTTTATTGTAGAGGTAATACAATGCTGAGCCGAATGCAATGGCAATCAGGATTAAGACAGTAATGGTGATTCCTTTTCTCTTCATTTTGTGTTTGATTTATGCGATTTTATGTTACTCTGCTCTTAATGCATCTACAGGTTTTATCTTAATGGCAATTTGGGCGGGGATAAATCCGGCCAGTAAACCGGATAATATCAGTATCACCAACGCCGAAAATACGACCCCCAGATTAACGCTGGGATTGGCAAACATCATGTCCTCTGAAGGCATTGAATCCAACACCAAGTTGATGATCGCCAAAACACCCGAAGCCGCTGCGATACCCAGCATGCCGGCTATAATGGTCAGAAAGATAGACTCTGTCAGGATTTGTGAGCGTATCCTGCCCGGGGACGCGCCGATCGCCCTTCGGATGCCGATTTCCTTTGTCCGCTCTTTGACAACAATCAGCATAATATTCGAAATCCCAATTACGCCGGAAAGCAATACAAGGATTCCAACGAAATAAGCGATAAACTTCAGGATTACAAACAAGCCGTTGACCTTGCTGAATTCTTCATAAAGGTCGAAATTCCCGATGGCCCTTTCATCATCAGGATGGACATCATGTCGTTCCCGAAGAAACCTGAAAATCTCCTTTTTCATGTCGGTAATCGAGGCGCCGTCTTTTGCCGTAATTGACATCCATCCGACCACATCACCATAGTTAAATGCCTGTTGAAAAGCGGTAAACGGGACATATACCTGCTTTTGCTCTTCCTCTGCGTTTCCGTTCCTCCCTTTGGATTTATAGACGCCTACGACCATGAAATTGACGCCGTTAACTTTAATGTAAGATCCTAATACCTGTTCTCCTTTTTCATACAAACCACTGATAACTCCTTCGCCAATGACGGCAGTTTTTCTTTTCTGGTTGATGTCATTGTAGTTTATAAAACGTCCTTTTACAATTTCCTTTGATTCCTGGTATGCAAGTTCAGGGTAATCACCATATACAGTATATGCGGCAGTTTTTGTGCCCCTGACCACATTATTGGCGCCCTGGTATCCTCCCAGTTGGTTCCTGGGCGAAATGTATAGTAGGTCTGGAAATTTCTCCCGCAAAGCCTGCACATCGCTATTCTTAAAATTATAATCCCTATTTTGAGGTAGTCCTTTGTAGGGTTTGGATGTTGACTGCGTCCACATAAAAACGGAATTCGTTGCCATTCCTGAAAATCCTTTCATGACCCCATTTTCCAGCCCTTTCCCGGCGGCAAGCAGGATGACCAGAATAAATATCCCCCAAAACACGCCAAATGCCGTAAGCACCGTTCGGAAAACGTTGGCACTTAGTGCCTGCAAAACCTCATTCCATTTGTCTTTATCAAACATATTATTCGTCTTTAAGCGCTACAATTGGCCTGATTCGGGCCGCACGGTAAGCGGGGAAAAACCCTGCTACCGCACCGGAAAACACTAAAATGAAAAGCGTCGTAATGGCAACGTTAAAGTCGACTTCCGGATTCCGAAAAAAATCGCTGTCAACATTCGGACCGACCAATTCAAGTAAACCGAGTCCCATAAGCAAACCTACAAATCCAGATATGGTAGTAATGAAAATAGACTCGTGTAAAATCATTCCGATAATTGAAATTGGCGGCGCACCAAGGGCTTTTCTGATGCCAATTTCCTTTGTCCGCTCTTTGACAATGATCAACATGATGTTGCTGACGCCAACCACACCGGCAATGATGGTGCATATGCCGACGCCCCAAAAGAAAAGCCTGATGTAAAGATTGAGGGAATAAATATTTTTTACGTTTTCAACCGAGCTATTTACTCCGATGGCACCGTCGTCGCCAGGATCCACCGTATATTTACTTTTCAGCATTTGCTCCATTTCAGCTACAAACTTGTTTGATTCCTTAAGCGCTTCTTCATAAGTGGCACTTTTCTTAAGGGTATAGGAAAGATTGCTGATTTTATCGCCGGCGCCATAGACTTTCTGCGCGGTAGAAATGGGCATGTAAACCCTTGCCTCTTCCCTTTCGCCGGCAGGGTCTGTAAAAACGCCGACAATCTTAAACGGAATGGTATTTATGGCAATGATTTGCCCCAGTGGATCTTTTCCTTTGAACAAATCCAGACTTACTTTTTGTCCGATTACAACGACCTTTTCATAAGTCCGCAGATCATTAAAATTCACAAACCTGCCATTGATTATCGTCATATTTTCAATGCGCTGATGATCCGGATAAACTCCGCGAAATGAATAATTCCCCGACTCTTTCTGGTAGGTAACCTGTGCACCCCAATTGCTATAGCTTGCCGATTTCAGTCCGAGCATATTTCCAAAACGTGCCAATGACAAGTCGTAATCTCCATTATGCATCTGGATTTCCCTGCCGGGATTCAGGCCCTTGTATTCCTTTGTTGTGGTGCCGGACCAAACTTCAATTAATCCCTCAGCGTCCCTTTCAAATTGTTTTTCAACACCGTTTTGTAAACCTTTGCCCACCCCAAGTAAAATCACAAGAATGAAAATCCCTGACGCCACTGAAATCCCGGTCAGGAAGGTCCGCAGTTTGTTTTTGCCAATGGCTTCAAAGATTTCGTTCCAGCGCTCGATGTTAAACATGGGCTTTCACTCTTTGTTGTACAATCATTTTGTCGTCTATGATTTGCCCGTCTTTTAAGACCACATTCCTTTTGCACATGGCTGCAATATCCGGTTCATGTGTTACAATCAGGATTGTTTTTCCTTCGTCATTTATGTTTTGGATTAACTCCATTACCTCGTATGAAGTCTTGGTGTCTAACGCACCGGTCGGCTCGTCAGCGAGCAAAACTTTCGGTTGTGAAGCCATGGCACGTGCAATAGCCACGCGTTGCTTTTGCCCTCCGGAAAGCTCTGACGGAAGGTGGTGCGAGTGTGATGCGAGGCCTACCTTCTCGAGATAGCTCATCGCCATTTCCTCACGCTGCCTGCTTTTTATTCCCTGATAGTATAATGGCAATGCGACATTGTCTAGTGCCGATTTGTAGCTAATGAGATTAAATGACTGAAAAACAAATCCGAGAAATTGATTGCGGTATTTTGAAGCTATTTTTTCGTTTAGGTTTTTGATGGGCAGTCCATCCAGCGAATATATGCCGGAATCGGCCTCGTCCAAAATGCCGAGTATGTTTAATAATGTCGACTTTCCCGACCCGGATGATCCCATAATAGCGACCAACTCACCTTCTTTAACACTAAAATTAATGCCTTTTAAGACATGTAAACTGGAATTTCCGCTCTTGTATGATTTGTGCAAATCGGTGATTTCAATCATATTGTAGGTGATTTTTGACAATATTAAATATTCTGGACGGTAAGCTGTGATAAAAATTTGTTAATATCGACTGCGTATAAGACTTGAATTCCGCTAATATGTTACTGCAATCTCTAAACATATATCCCGATTGGCTATTTTTACGCAAAATTTATAAGATGAAACGCATGAAATTTTTCAATGTTGCTTTATTGCTTATTTTGTTAAGCGGTTGCGGATCGACCAAAAAGATTGAAACCCTGCGGCCAGAACCGGACGATGCGACACCATTAATATATGATAATGAGAGCTCTTTTATCGATCTTCCAGTGACCATTAAGCTTAAGGACATTGAAACACAGGCCAACAAAACGCTGACAGGATTAATTTACGAAGACAATAATATAGAAGACGACGACTACACCGTGAAAATTTGGAAAACGGGAAACATCACTTTGGAAAATCAAGGCGGTAAAATCAAGACAATATTGCCATTGAAAGCGACGGTTAACTATCGGTATGGTTTGGGTAGGCTTCTCAGTGATACAAGGGAAATTAACCTGAATGGAAAAATTACTTTATCCAGCGGCATAAAACTCACAAACTGGAAACTGAATACCACTACGGAACTGAAATCACTAGATTGGACTGAAAGTCCATCGGTTACAATTGCCGGGAGAAGTATTCCCATTACCTACCTGATAAATCCGGGCATAAAATTGTTCCGCGCAAAGATTGAAAAAAGCATTGACAATACGATTGACAAATCGATGGATTTTAAATCCAATGTATTGGATGCCCTTGAGAAAATCTGTACGCCATCAGAAATGAGTGCTGATTATGAAAGCTGGCTTCGGATTGTTCCGCTGGAATTATACTCCACAGACGCGACATTGAACAAGGACGTTATCAGCATGGAAATGGGATTGAAATGTTACATCGAAACATTGGTCGGTAAAAAGCCGGATTCGAAATTCGACCGCACTAAGATCGTCCTAAAACCTGTGGCGAAAATGCCGGACAAGATTACTGCCAATATTGTAGCAGTGTCCACTTTTAAAGACGCTTCCAAAATCATGACAAAAAATTTCCAGGGTCAGGAATTTGGGTCAGGGAATAAAAAAGTGACTGTGCAGAATGTAAACCTTTGGCACAAGGATGGCAAGATGGTCATTGCATTGGACTTACTGGGAAGTGTCACCGGGACCATTTACCTCGCGGGTTTTCCGCAGTACAATGATACCTCCAAAGAAATATTTTTTGACCAATTGGATTATGCGATTGATACCAAAAGTAAGCTGGTGCGTGCCGCAAACTGGCTGGCGTCAGGATATATTTTGAAAAAGATCCAGGAAACCTGCAGATACTCCATCAAGCCGAATTTGGAAGAAGGCAAACAAAATATGCTTAAGTACATGAAAAACTATTCTCCGATGCCTGGTGTCTTCATCAACGGTACGATGAATGACATTCAGTTCAAGAAAATGCAATTGACCAATAAGGCGATTATAGCATTTCTATCGATCGACGGAAAGGTTGATGTGAAGGTCGATGGTTTAAAATAACATCATGACGTTTTGCTCGTTGAGGGAAATCACGAATCGGCATTAAACCAAATCCACTTTTCGCTTAATAATAGGGTACATCAATGATGATTTCGGCATCAGTGAACCGCGTTGGATAATCGCCTTTTTTCAACTTCATCCCGCCAATTGTTATTTCTTCGTCTACATTGAAGGTCCTAAAATCTTCAATATTATTCCCGGGTTGGCGCACCAATGCATAAGGAAACAAAAATGTCAGCACTTTATCTGTTTTTTTTGGGACGGCGATCACCTTCACACCCCGCTCTGTTAAAGTCGGCGACAATGGCTCGGAATCATCGGGAGTACAAACCAAAATCCATCGGCTTCCGGTACAAAACCAAAAGCCACTTTCGCAGTCATACTTCGGGCGTTTAAACCTGAACTCACTAACTTCAACGAAGTAACAAATATCTGATGACCCGGCGCATGGACTTTTTTCCCCGACCGCTTTTCCAGAATTTACCTGTGCCACTGTACTTTGATGCATCAGGATAGAAAAAGAGCATGATAGCCCTAACATTATGAAATTTCTCATCTTTTCATTTTTTAATTGATTCGTTTTTCTTCAGGCATCTACCTGATTAAGCAAAACTATCTCTTATCTAAAAAAGAATTTTGATGAGTTTTCGGAATAAATGTTAAATAAATTTCAGGAATTTTCCTGTTTCGGCTTTCTGGTTCGCATCCTGTAAATCACAAAAGCCAATAGGCCCACAAGCAAATAGGGAAAAACCATCAGGTAGACAATTCCGTCATTGACCGCCTCTGCTTTATTTCCGCCGTCTTCGGTTTCAAGTACAGCACGGCACATCGCGCATTGGGCCGATGAGGAAATAGACCAGAAACAAGAAATGAGAAGAAAGAACAACGCGTTGCCTTTTACTTTCGACTTTCGACCTTCGACTTTAAGATGCATAGTAAGGCGAAATCATTAGATATACGATCGGGCCGGTCGCCGCAACATACAGCCAAATTGGATACGTAATTTTAGAGATCTTTTTGTGCCTGTCAAATCGTTCTGCCAACGCCCTGACATACGAGATCAGTACCAGCGGAATTACGGCCACTGACAGCGATATATGCGTCAGCAGTATAAAATAGTACAAGTAGCGAATTGGCCCTGCAGCGATTTTCTCAGCTTCTTCGACAATACCGTTGTGGTTGGTATCACCAAATTTTGTATCCCCGGAGGTCATATGATAAGCAACATACATCGCCAAAAACGCCACCGAGCAGCCAATAGCGATTTTCATCAATCTTTCATGCTGGATCCGCTTACCTGCTTTTATGGACTGAACAGCGGCAATGAGTAACACTGCTGTAATAGCATTTATCGCGGCATATATCGGCGGCAGGAAACTTAAAGGTTTCACGTCAAACCCGATGTCTTTCAATTTGACACTAAAAAGCACCACTACCACCAACGGTATGGCAACGGACAGCAGCACAATCCATTTGTTGTATTTCTTCTCAATTGCGTTATTTTCCATCATTCGTCTAATAAAATTTTAATATCGTGTTCTAAATCGGCTACGCCCTGATCGCTTAAACCGTCATAATAAATAATTGGATTTCCGTCTTTGTCTTTTCTGGAACGGATGTTTCCGTCCTTATCAATCAATGCAAAAAGCCCGGAGTGCTCGAAGCCACCGTTATTCCCATTTGGAAGTTGGCCTGCGTATACGTTAAAGCCTTTATTCGCCAGGTCGAAAATATAGTCCCGCTTTCCTGTGAGGAAATGCCAGTTCTCCGACTTCACCCCAAGGGTTTCCGCATGCTTTTTTAAGACATCAGGCGTATCGTTTTCAGGGTTTATGGTAATGGATGCAATTCCAAAACTGCGGTTGCCGAAAAACGCATCCTGAATTTTCAGCATATTGGCATTCATCTTGGGGCAAATCGTCGGGCAGGTCGAAAAGAAGAATTCCAGCACATATACCTTCCCCTTATAATCTGCTTTGGTGATGATTTTGCCATTTTGATCGGTCAGGCTGAAGTCGGGTGCTGGGCCTTTCGTATACAATGACGCATTTTTATTTCTTCCGTTTCCGGATTCAATGTTGAGGCGGTCTGACTTTACAATGTCGTCGTTTTTGATGCGCTCGACAATTCTTGGGACCACCAGAATTCCGAATACCAGGATAATGAACGAGATCCCGATGTATGATTTATTCTTCGACATTTCTCTTTTGATTTCTTAGATAGGAATTGTTTTTCTTTAGTGCCGCCCTGTATTCATAAAGAATGATCTTGAAATCGTCGAGCATTTCATTACTCAGCTCCGACGGATGAAACGTGCTGTAGCCTTCCTTATATTCTTTGGGGTCTTTACGACCGCGGAGATTTCGTTCTTTGTCGATGATGTACACGTGGTCTGTGCCCAAATCATCATTTAATTTGCCCTTCAGTTTAAGTGTTTGAAAATAGGCATTAATTTCATCCTCTTTTGCAAAAACAAAACTCCAGTGCCGCGTGTCTGAAATCGCACCAATCGCCTTAACGATCGCTTGAACGTCCTGCTGCGTGCCTTCTGGGCAGATGGTCACAAACTGCAAATCCTTAAATTCATGATAGCGCTGGTAAATCTTTTGGTTCAGGTTAAAAATATTACCGCGGTTTTCGAGGACTTTCTTTCCCCCGAAACCCAGCACCGTGATTTTTTTATCCAGCGAAACGGGCTTTCCATCAAGGGCTTTCCACGAAGCCGGAAAATCAGGGACTTTAGCAGTGACCGTAGGCAGTTTTGAAAAACTGTTTATTCCTGAAGCGAAGAAAAGATAGGCAACAATAGGGAGTACAAAAAGTACGAAAAGGACCAGATTTTTCTTCATTTGGAAAATGTGATAAATGTCTTGCAAAAATAAAAAAAGGCACGCAATGCGTACCTCTTTTTTTGAATTAATATGTGGTTAAAAATTCCATTTTATGGTAGAATTCTTAAACACCTCAAATATATAATCGGCTTCAGTCAAAAGTATAAACAACAAGTATAATACGAGGAAAATAACCGGCAATACTACAGCCCATCTGAGGCTCTTTTTCTCGCCTTCCATGTGCATGAAAGCCCAAACGATGTAATACGCTTTAAAAATGGTCAGGATGTAAAATACCCAGTTCAGCAGGTTCATCCCCAGGACATGCCTTCCGTGAAGCACTTCGGGCTTATATATACCCAAAATTACTTCAACAATAGTGACCAGTGAAAGCAATCCGAAAACAAACCAGATTCTTTTAATATTTGAAACGTGCTCGTGATGCGCCATGATAATAAACTTTTAAAATTTTAAACGAGATAGAAAACAGTGAAAACGAATACCCAAACCAAATCCACAAAGTGCCAGTAAAGACCCACTTTTTCAATCATTTCATAACTTCTTCTTTTCTCATAAGTCCCTAGAAGAACATTAAAGAAAATAATGATGTTGATGATTACACCTGAAAATACGTGGAAACCGTGAAATCCAGTAATAAAGAAGAAAAAATCTGCGAACAGCCTGTTGCCGTACTCGTTTCTCTTAAGATTAGCGCCTTCTACCACCATGTGTGCATTGGCCATCATCTTTTCTGACGCTTCACGCGTAAGGATTGCCTTGTGCTTGTGCTCTGCAGTTTCCATCAACTTATGGTCTACCGTAGGATCGTTTTTGGCGCTGCTTCCTTCTTTGTAATTTACTTCGGTCCTCACTCTTAATTCAGGATGTGCAGCAAATGCCGCCTGAACCTCAGTAACTGAAAAGGTAGACAGTGTAGGTTCGTCCATAAACCATTTTCCTTTACTACGGGTCAATTGCTCACGTGCTTCTGGCAACTGTACCGCAAAATCCTCGAGTTTCACCCTGTTTCCGTGGTCGTCCACAATTTGCAACAGGCTTCCTCCTTTGGTTTCAATGGCACCATACTCACCTTTGATGAAGTTACTCCACTCCCAGGCCTGTGAACCAACGAATATTAAACCTCCAATAATGGTCAGGAAAAGATAAAAAGTAACTTTCGCTTTATTCAAATGATGTCCTGCATCAACGGCAAGCACCATCGTGACAGAAGAAAAAATCAGGATAAACGTCATCAACGCCACATAGTACATGGGCGCAGGGACACCGTGCATAAAAGGGAAGTGTGTAAACACCTCATCAGCATTAGGCCAGGTCTCAATAAATTTAAACCTTGAAAAACCATATGCCGCCAGGAATCCTGAGAAAGTTAAAGCATCCGATACGATGAAGAACCACATCATCAGTTTACCGTAGCTGGCGTCCAATGGCTCATTGCCGCCGCCCCAGGTTTTCACTTCGTTTTTTGCAGTAGTAGCTGTCGCTTCCATAAAAGTTATCCGTTAAAAAGTCCCCAAATTTACGTTTTTTTCTTATTTAAAGAAATATAAAAATAAAAACAGATATAACCACAGAAAATCGAGAAAGTGCCAAAACATCGCACCTAGCTCTAATCCAAGGGTTTGACCTGAATTGTATTTTTGTTTAAAATGATTATAAATTACGACTAAAAGCGAAATCAATCCTCCTGCAAGATGCGCCAAATGCACAATCACAAAAACGTACAGGAACGATACCGTAATTTTACTGGAGCTGCCAGAAGGAAAAAGATTCCTTTTATACAGCTCATGAAAACCGTCAAACTGGAAATAAACAAACAGGCTTCCCAGCACTAACGTAATCAAAAGGAACAAGCCTGTCATGCTGCGATTGTCTTTTTGAATGGCCTTTTTAGCAAGGTGAAAAGTGATGCTGCTGATCAGGATAATCACCGTACTGATGTAAAACGCCGTCGGCAAATCAAACGGCACCCAATCCTCCCTTTTCTTGCTTACAATATAACCACTCGTAAGGCCCGCAAACACCATAATCATGCTGACAATAGCAAACCACAGCAGCATTTTTTTAGAACGAATGTTCTTCTGT
This sequence comes from Flavobacterium sp. BFFFF1, assembly GCF_002256285.1. Lineage (GTDB taxonomy): Bacteria > Bacteroidota > Bacteroidia > Flavobacteriales > Flavobacteriaceae > Flavobacterium. The sequence goes on from NZ_NKJE01000001.1 coordinate 127,934, forward strand.
TTTTCCTCTTCTGAAAATGTCATTTCGATCATTATCGTAAAAATTTATCAAATATATAAATCATCTGTAAAAGCGTGATGTAAGCGACGCTCGCCAACATTAAAGTTTTAGCGGCTTTTGCAGTACGGATCTTGTAAAGACGGATGGCATGATACAACATCCACAATCCTAAAACAAAAACCAACGCAGCACCAACGATGGAAAGTGACAACTTCGTATACACAAAATACGGCAGCACAAATGGCAGTAATGAAGCAGCGATAAGCCAAACCGTGTAAAGGATTACCTGCAATGCCGTAGTGGTGTCCTTTTTACCCGAAGGCAGCATAAAAAATCCTGCCTTTTCATAATCCTCATACAAAAACCAGCCAATAGCCCAAAAGTGGGGAAACTGCCAGAAAAATTGTATCAGGAACAAGGTTCCGGCTTCAATCCCGAAATCGCCCGTCGCAGCAACCCAACCCAGCATAAAAGGAATCGCACCGGGAAAAGCACCCACAAACACAGAAAGCGGCGTAACCGTCTTCAGCGGCGTATAAATACTGGTGTACAAAAAAATCGAAACCGCACCGAACATGGCCGTTTTCGGATTAATGCAATACAGTATGATCAATCCCGCAACCGTCAGTAAGCTCGCAACAAAAAAAGCCTGTGTTGTGCTCATACGCCCCGAAGGAATCGGACGGTTCTTTGTCCTGTCCATCAATGCATCAAGATCTTTTTCAATGATCTGGTTGTAGGCGTTCGACGCACCAACCATACAATAGCCGCCAACAGCAAGCATTACCAACGTCGTAAGGTTAATGGCCGCAAAATTAGGCACGCCGAGTATAAATCCGGCAATGGACGAAAAAACCACACTGATAGCCAAACCTGCCTTCGTGATCTCTTTAAAATCGGTAAAAATTGATTTGACAGAAATTGTCGTTGAAGTCGCGCTCAAAACGGTTTTCATTTGTGCCGCAAAGGTACTTGATAGAAAGCGAATGCGCAAAATTACAGCGATAAAAATGAAGGTGTTTTTTCAGGAGCATGATCCTGCTGTCCGCTGTATCTTTTCCAGCATTTGGATGGAATCTCTTAAAAGAAACCGCAGTCCGAAAATACTGCAAAAGGATGCCGCTTCCATCAGGGCTAGGCGCCTGACGCCAAAAGTTGAAGTTCGGTGTTCATTGACCGCAACTTCGAACGCTAAACAGTGAAATTACTAATAGTCAAAATACCAATTAAACAAATCCGCACGCAGCCCCACCGAAAACCAGGTCGTATTATCCTTAAAAACTGCAGCCGTTTCCGTTTCCGGATCAAAACTCCTGTAAATCAGGTTCGCAAAAAGCTTCAGGTTCGTAGTCGGGTTGACCAGATAACCTGCCTGAAAATCCGCAATAAAAATATTGGTCCTATTTCCCTGCCCAATCGAAACGCCGGTATCGAATGGCCTGTCATTATTGTAATTTTTATAGATATTCCCACCGTAATTAAACGTGTCGGTCGCAGAATCGAAGTCAAAACCACGAATACCGTAAGTCAATTTGGCATCCGCAAAATAACGGTCCTTATGGTAGCGCGCTATCGCAATCAGCTCGCGCGCGTTTCCGCCCCAGGGATGCCCCATGCTTTGGTTGTTGTGTCCGTAATTCGTAATGGGATCACTGTGTGAGTATACGTATGGACGAATGGCATTGTACTCAAATTGCAGCAATAAGTTATCGATGTCAAATGCGTTGAAATATTTCGCCCCAACCTGAATTCCGGATTTGTTCAACCAGCTTTTATTCTGTTCTTTAACCGCGCCCAGCGAGAATTCATCCAATATAAATTGTCCGTACAAATTAATGCTGTTGCTCCATTTGTATTTCCCGGTCAATCCCAGCACGGCATTTCCGCTTCGCGCTGACGAGGTAAACTCGACCGTCCTGTAAAAAATAATGGGATTCACGAAATTCATATCAAAACCGCGGCCGTTGCTGTTGGTCCAGACCACCGACTCGAAAAATCCGATATTAATCCGTTTGTTGATGTTCCAGCTCAGATAATGGTTTGCCATAAATTTGGTCGCATAAGTGCGTTCCTCGGTGACTTCCGGGCGCACATCTTTGAGCCACATGTAAGTATTGGTGTACTTTATCTTCCAGAATTTGGTGTTGACTTTGATGTAAGGGTAAGGACTCGCGGCGTCTCCCAACAGCAGCGAACGGTAGCCATCCCCAATGAAGTTTCGCCCATATCCCAATTGCAGGTCAATAAATTTTGAAGGGGTGTACGTCAAATTAGCATCGGCCGATGGGAAATCGTATGCGTCAGTTTTGAAAGGCTTTGCTATCCCAACGCCTGGAATGATCGCAGGATCGCCTCCGGACGGCTTTATCGATTCGGCATATTGGTTAAAATAATCGGCAAACCGACCCTGGCTTTCATAAATCGTCGAGGTAAACACCAAATTCGTTCCCAAACCTGCCTGCAACTGTATCCCGCGCGTATTCTGGAAAGTGGAAACTGACGTTTCCCCTTTGCTTTTACCCACCCTCAAATCGATGATCGGATTTAGGGTAACCCAATAATCCTCTCCCTGAAATTGCACAAAATGCTCGTCAAATATTTTCTTTCCCCACCATCCTGTTTTATTCTTAATCAACTTCTTATTTTCAGCGGCAAGGTCATAATATTTTGAAACTTCTTCATACGTGAAGGGCTTTGAACCGGTATGGTTATTGCTCCCAACCTGGTTTACTGCCGCATCAAAACGCGCATAACCGACATGCGTAAACGGAATATTCAAATGGCTTTTCATCACCGGATTGTCAAATTTGTGGTAGGGCAGGCTGTCAATTTCCGTAAGTTCCTTGTCTTTCAGCACCATTCGTTGTTGCACATCATTTTTGACCGCCTGTGTATCGGTTTCATTTTGAAGCGGGATTTTTATTTTATAGGTATATTTTGCATACACTGGTTTACCATTATACGTGGCCGGCTTAATTTTAGGTAGTGAGGAAAAAACCCTTTTGGCTTCGGTTATCAATTCCGGATAAATAGCATCTACATATTGTACTTTAAATGCGCCCGTCGAATCGACTTCAAAAAGCACATTGACATTTCCCTTATAGCCATTCTGCTTCAGATTATCTGGAATTTTAAAATTGTTAAAAACATGATCCTGCAGCTGTGTATAAAAACAACGCTCAGTTTCTAATGGGTTTTTATCGGTACAATTCGGAAACACCGGAAATTGTTCGGCAGTCACCTGCGCGGCTGCGGTTCCAATATTCAGTAAAAAAAATAAAGAGAGTAAAGTGTATTTCATTTCTATGTGTTTCACAATTAATAGCCGCTTTCGGAAACGCCTCCTTCGGAAATTGCTTTTGCCGACGATGTTCCGATCCGTTTAACGCCAAGGCGAATCATCGCAGCGGCTTCGTCAAAGGTACGCACACCACCTGCAGCTTTAACAGGCAATGGTGAAGCATTTTCGATCATCATGGTGATCGTCGGAATCGTTGCGCCGTTTGGCAGGTTATTTTCCGTTTTATAGAATCCCGTGGACGATTTTACAAAAACAGACCCATACTGATCTTCCTTGAAGTTTTTTACGATAACGTTCTTAATTAACGCCGAAAGCCTTACGATCTCATAATTGTCCAACGCAGCCACTTCGATAATCCATTTTACGGTTTTGTTTGCAGCGAGTCCCAATGCGGTACCATGCAATACTTCGTCCTTTACCAAATTCGTTTGACCGTCTTTGAAAGCCTTGTAATTGCATACAAAATCCAGATCATCAGCGCCATGGGCGATCGCCTTTTCTGCCTCGGCAAGCTTAACCTCCAAAGCCGACTGTCCTAACGGAAAGTCAATGACTGTGCCTATCAATAATTTTGATCCGGCTTCCAGGATCATTTCTTTGGCCAAAGAAACCATATCCGGCCTGATCATGATTAACTTGAAATGTTCGGTTATCGCCTCCCTGATAAACTGCTTAACGACTTCAGTGTTTTCTGAAATAGAGAGTCCTGCCTGCTCTGGGGTCTTCAGGTAAGTTGAATCGAGATATTGTCGAATGTCCAATAGAAGTGATTATTTAGTTGATGGGATAAAAATAAAAAAATCCCGCCGAAGCGGGACTTATTTTTAAATATTATTCTAGGCGGTTTTTTTTAATGGTTTTACAAATGTCGAAAACGTGACAACCGCCAAAATAGAGCCGATAACATTGGCCAATACGTCCATCACATCGCCGCTTCTTGTATCGGTTAGCGTCTCCTGGATTATTTCAATAGTGACCCCATAAACGAATGAGAATAAAAATGCCCTGAAGAGCGCTTTCTTGTTGTCGTTCAGCCTCTGAAACCTGAAATACAAAAACCAGAATGCAGTCAGCCCAAAATGAAAGGTAATGTGTCCGAATTTATCGAAATTTTTTTCGCCGATTTTTGGAAGCTCGTTAAAACTTACCAGACAGAAGTAGGTTACTACGGCAGTCCAGCCTAACGCGAGCCAAAGATATTTTCTCTTACGCTCCAATGAGTGCCTTATAGTCGTCTGCTGACAATAATCCGTCAAAATCGGCTACATCAGCAACTTTTATCTTAATCATCCAGCCCTCGCCGTATGGATCTTTATTCACTTTTTCAGGATCTGACTCCAACGATTCGTTAAACTCAATGATTTCTCCTGCCAAAGGCAAAAACAGGTCAGAAACCGTTTTGACAGCCTCTACCGTTCCGAAAATCTCATCTTTTTCAAGGGATTGGTCAACCGTTTCTACTTCTACGTATACGATATCGCCCAGTTCTTTCTGCGCAAAATCTGTGATGCCTACGGTAGCTATACCGCCGTCAAGACTTGCCCATTCATGATCTTTAGTGTATTTTAAATTAGCCGGAATATTCATCTTTTATGTTTTAGTTTGTTTATTAAGCGTTTTATGCAAATTTATTGTTTCCTGATAAACCACGAAATGTTTTCACTGATTTTAGTTTCCGAAATTATAACGCAACGTAAATCCAGCCCTGATGTTTGTAATCGGGAATGCTGTTGAAATCACTGCTTTAGTAAAGGAGTGGTCGTAGAAAAATATCGCAGTCAGGTTTTTGCTGAAGGAATAATCGGCAGTCAGTTTCAGGTTCCATAAATTTTGGCCACCCGCGAGTTGGTTGTTATCATAATCCAGGTAACGTACAATCGTTTTGCTGTCCCTCAGCGAGAGGTCGGCCTTGATATTGATATCACTTTTGATAATTCCCTGAGGATTGTCCGCCAGTGCCGAGTTGAATATGACGTCCTTAATCCTGTAACCAAGTCCAATCGAATAATCCATTCCCTGTACTTCTGTGAGCAGGTTGTTGTCAAAGCTCATCGATAGCGCGCGGTCCTTTTTAACCTCTGCCGTTACTTTCATCGAGTTCTTCATCTCCATGTCGACTTTAATCAGTGGATTGAACTGCTCAACAAGGTTAACGTTTGAAATAAGCAACTTCGGGTTTACGTTTCCGGATACGTCGACGCCGTTCGGATTTTTATCGTATTCAAAATTGGAACGGAAAGAGTTGACGGTGTAAGACGCTTTATATCCGTGCTGCAAAGAGAATCTCTTGAACCTGTCTTTGAAGAATTTATAACGCATCAGTCCGCTGTATTTAATGTTCCAGTTCGGAATCGGCACATCCCTGAATGCACCAAGTGCCACCGAAGAAGGCTTGTTCCCGGAATAGGCCGCCAGAAATGCCGGCAATAAAACTTCCTGGCTGTTTTTACCGAATCCAACCGGATACCCATCCGCATCAACGATAAATGGATCATACCCTCTTCTCGCAGCCACACGCCTTGCAATGACAAGCCTGTTATCCCTAAACTCATCAAAAATAGCCGAGCCATTTTCATCACTGGCCGAAAAAGCTGTTTTTATCAAAACCGTCGAAATCGAGAAGTTTCCGAAGTTATACGGTGACCTTGAATTGTAACGTCCATCAGCAGAAACGTCAAATTGTTCTGAGAAATTATCGCCATAGCTACGGTTTCCGGTCAGATCAATCTTAAAATCAGGAAATAGGTCCATGGAAGCCGTCATGTCCAGATTCTTGGAAGTCACCTGAGTAAAATTTTGGTTAAACTCCTGGTAATCGGTCAGCCAACCACGCTTCGCAGCTTCATAACGCACGTCAGACTGGCTTCCGAAAACAAATCCCAGTGTCGGCTTTGAAGTCCCGAAAAATCCAATCCCAGGCAAATAACCCGGAAGCACCGTTCCGGAAGTTTCGGTGTAATTCACCTGTAAATTCTTGAGGCTGGTTAATACGCCAATCAGTCCATCCACGATCACGTTTCGTTCGTTTTGAGCCACTGGCTGGGTATTAGTAACTTTCTGACCCGGTTTAGGCGGAGCGGCATTTTTTGCAGGTCCTTTCGCTGGGGTTTTTGACTTTGTCAACCCTAAATATTTGTAAAGAAGCTCAAAGTTCAGGGTGGTATTTAAGCGATGTGCGCCATTATTCTGGATGGTATTCCCCAGATTATAGAATGTCCCGTCTCTTGCCTCAAAATTAGAAGTGGCTTCAGATGCCCGTTGCCAGCTGTAATCACCGGTATATGTGTAAGTCGATTTGATAAAACTCAGGAATGGCAGTTTATTCAGTGGCAATTCATAATTCAATGTGAGCTGCTGTGTATGCTGGTTTGGCTGCCCGGTGTTCCAGTAATCGTCGTAAATTGTCACGGCATCAATTGGCCTTCCCAACGCATCAAAATAATTCTTAACGATGTTGTTTGAGGCGCCTGTGTAATTGATTTTGAGATTTTTCGTCAGATTATAATTGAAACCGTATTGGTAATTGAACATAAAATTTCTGCGATACAGCGGATCAATCGCAATACCTTCAATGCCTTCAACCTGCCTGAATTGCTGGCGGTTGTATTGCCGAATGATCGACGAACTGAAAGTGAGGCTTGAGGGCAGGTAATTAAAGTTAAAATCGCTTAATAGTTTCCAATAGCTGCTCTTCGACATGAATTTTGTTTTCTTGAAAGGCTCGACGGCTTTCGGCTGGAAATTAAAACTGTAATCTACTGTACTTCGAACCTGTTGGTCTACATATTCCTCGATTTCAAAATCATGCTTCAGCGTTTCGTTAAAGGAGTGCGAAAGGGTAATGTTTTCAGGATCATAAATGTGCTGTTTCTGGTCTGCTCCTCTTTCTTTTTTAACCCCGATAAAGTTGATACTGGTGTTCTTGGTGTACTCGATAGCGCGGTTTTCGATGTTATTCCGCTGCGACACACTAGGTGTTTCATTAAGCAACAAATCGAGCAAAATATCGCGGTTGTACGGGTCATATTGCGGTTTTACAATTTCTTCGCCCACACCGTAATTGAAAGGCAGTACAATTCCCCATTTCTTTGGGAGCAATTTCCCGAGGCTGACATTGGTAACGATACTGTATTGCTTTTGATCTTCGCGGCTCCTTTCGTTTGCGCCATCTTCCAATGCACCAAAACCGATCGTACTCATCTTACCTGTGGCCGAGAGTGTCATAAAATCAGCGAAATTGGTGTCCATACTGGCCACGGCGGCCATACCGCCTTTGTTGTCCATTTCTGAAAGCCGGAGTTCATTGAACCATACCTCACCGGTAACAGGAGTAGGCGTGAGGGGCGTTCCATCAGTATTTAACCCGGTAAGTGTATTGTTTTTTATCCCCACCATTACCGTACGAACCTGTCCAAAATTTGGATTCCCTTTGATACTTAAAGTGAGTTTATTAGGCTTGTCTGCCGCGGAAGGATCTAGTTCCTCCTCGGATTTGGTAAGAACCTGATTGACGAACTCTTCTGGGTGGCTCATGGCATAAACCTTAAGCTTTGTAAGAAGGTCGAGCTTTAAGTCGAGCTCATTCTCCTCAGGCCATATCTGATCTGCAGTAACCGATGTTGCTCCCGGAACCGTTATTTTTAACGGAAGGACAATCTCGTAATAGTTTTCCTTAATGTCGTTTCCAAAACGCAGAAATCCTGCGAGTTGGTTATCGTAAACCGGGCTTTGGGGCGTTGGCTGAGACTCACCATGCAGGAACATTTTCAACCTTTTATATTGCCGCATGTCGACATCAATATTTTTGAAAACGCCTCGTGAATCACCGTCGAGTAAATTATTGACTCTCAGCGAAAGTGATTGCTCATTCTGGTTGATTACAGTATTATTACTGTATAGCTGCTCCCTTACTACATTTGGAGGCGTTACGTAATTTATCGGTTCCCTGTCACCATTTTCCTGAACGTTCACTGCAAGCACATCAAAACTTGTTGGGTCATCCTCTGGATCGTCGTTATTTGCCTCAAGTGAATTGGCGTATCTTCTCCACTCGCCCCTTACCAGATCAAGTGTGCCAAAACGCACTGTAATGGGCTGGGTAAATTTGGTCATAAACATACGCATGAATCGCACAGACCTAAAGTCTTCAATCGAGCCTACTTTCGGCGTAGTTCGTCCCTGGTCAATTGGAATCTTAAACTGGATCCAACGCACAGGAATGGTTTGATTCCCAGGTCCCGGTACCCTGCTATTCGTTTCAAACGCATTGGTAATATAGTTTTCGCCGGTCTGCATGTTGGGCTTAACATCGATTTTATATTGGTAGTAGGCGTCTATGGTGCCCATGGTGTTGTCGCGATTGATGTCTTCGGCGTCCGGCAAAGTCGAGTTCCCTCTATTATTGTCCGAAACATTTACGGGTGAGTTTTTTTCAAGTCCATTATAATTCTTATACCGCTGAAGCACATCACCGTCTGCGCTCAGGTAAAATTCATAGTTGTCGGCGGCGGGATCCTTTAACGCCCCAAATGCCGGGAACTGGTCGATTTCGCCAATATCGGTGAGTCCGTCAAAACCAACGTCCTGCACAGCACGATTGGCCTCACTGGTATCAAAAGCATAAATCAATGATTGCGACGCAGGGATGCGGCCCCATACAGAAGGCGTGGTCGCTTGTTGTGAATTGGCCTCCGGGAGTCCATTTTCATATTGTTTCCTGCCATCCTTCAGCACGTCTTCGGAAATTTCCCCAAGGTTGAAATACACTTCTCCGGTATTTGCAGGGTTCTCGCTATTTGGATCTGAAGGCGGGTAATAAGGGTCCATCATCCAAAACTGTATATACTCTACATTACTCTGCTCAAAGTTGGTTGAACTGATCGCCCGCATGATCCCACCGAAATTATCCTGTGGATTGGGCAAGGTATTTGTCCCGTTTGCAGCAGGGTTAAAATTGTATGGTCCTCTTTCTTCAGGGTAATATGATAAATCCAGTGTGTTCAGCACATTTTGCTGCCCATCGGCAATATCCTGATTAAAAAGTTCCTGGATATACACCCTTCTGGTAGCATTAAAGGCAAGGTCTTGGTCCGTCAGCTCTCCGGGCCTGTCTGAAGTATAAAATACCGGATCAATCGTGTACCAGGACAACTTTGCACGCTTGTAACCATAATCCAAACCGGTAAGGGATTCTCCAAAATCAGGATTTGTCGCAGTATCCTTTTTGGCAGGAACGGAGGACAGGCTCCACGCCAAAGGTGATTTCATATCAATTGTAGTTTGAGAGCCCTCGAAATCATCAACATAAATAGTGGATTCGCCTTCAAAACGATCGGCTTTTGGAGTACCCGGTTTCAGCCAGGCCACCTCGCCGCGAAACGAGAAATTAGAAGGGACATCGGTATCGAGATTAGGCAACTTGTTTACCAGCCTGGTTAGGAAAGGTACTTCGGTTGCAAAATTACCATTGAAACCAAAAATCGTGTTATTAACGGACTCCTGACCGTAGTTTGACTTTTGCGTAAACGGTCTTTCAGACATCTTCAGGAATGTCGCCCCTAATACAAATTTGTCAGAAAATTTATGCTCGACATTCAAGCCAAAAAACCTTCTGGTTTGCTGTCCAAAAACGGAATTATTTTCTACGGAAATGTTAATGGGCACGTTCGATGTGGCTAATGCCGGATCCAGTATTATGACGCGCCCGAGCTGATAATTCACAGAGTAATCCAATCCTTCCTGTAACACACGCCCCCCTGCAGTAACGACGACAGATCCCCTTGGAACGTTGTAAGCCCCAATGGCTATACCGTCGCCAGCAGTGGATTTGTATTTTCCGCGCAGCTCGAATTTATTTTTTTCGCTTTCCTGCAACGCCTTTGCCTGCGTACTGCGATACATTGTACGAAACACATACTTTCGTTGGTTTGCGTTGTAATCATCGTCGATATTGGAATCTCCATCATAATCCTCCGCTGGCGATGTCCTCAATTTGTTAAATAAGTACTCGCCAAATGGCTCAACGGTGGTAAACATAATCCTGCCGTTTTGGGAGTCAATTGTGACATTCGGAATAAAATCGAAAAAGCCGTCACCATAGGTCCCATCGCTGTTCAGCTGAGGGTCGTTTGTCGCGTTAAGGCGGTCCACGCGGAACACTTTCAAAAGAGGTGTATTGGTTACGTCAGCAGGTAATGTTGTAGTACCGACGGGCGTGATGTAATTCAGCGGAGAGGGATCAGAATACAGGATGTTAAACCTGAAATCCTCCTGTTCCAATTGTCCGCCTGGCGCAACCTGATAAATATTCTTCATCATCAGATTCCAGATTGGCGTCGTATAGGTAACCGGCCCGGATGGCGTATTGATTGTCTTTTCAACATTCGTCAGATTACTTTTCAGTAATTTCAGGATAAGGCTTTGTGTCACAATCGTCTGGTTCTGCGGGATTGTTCCATTTACAACTGTGGATTCCACGCCACCATTTCCGAATTCACCTACTTTATACACTTCGCCACCAATCGTATACTCGTATGCGACAGCCAAAACCTCATCATTGGCGAGGCGTTGCTGCAAAGAGATGTATCCCAATTGGGGATTATACGTAAATTCTGTAGCCGTTAATTTTCGTGCATTCTCAAGTTTCACATAATCCTGTCCTTCAGAAATTTGGACTGGCGGTGCCACAGGCGGAAACGAAAACGCATCATTGTTTGTCGTGGCCACTTCCCTGACAGCGTCTTTCAAATAGCCATTTGGCGTTCCGATGGCATCCGGATTATATTTGTTGTTCCGGTTGTCTGATGGAAGGTCAATGGCCGGACCGGAAGGATTGATGGGATCCGGATTGAAAAACCCACTTGGATTGCTGATGTTGACAATCTCGGCATCTTCCTTATTCGAAACCCTGGATTCACCCAAATCCTGAAGTGCTACGATGTTTCGAAGGTTGTTGTCCTGTGTGGTAACCCGATTTTGCTTGTTGGTGACCCAAACTTCAATCCTGGTGATTTGCACACGGCTGTCGATGTTTGGATAGGTTCTTAACGCAGCGTCGTACTGATTCCGGAAATATTGCGATAGGAAAAAGTGCCGGTCCGAATCGTAATCCAAGGCGAAGAGGTCAAAATCCTGTACGGTTCCACCGCCCTGCGCGACAACTGCTTTTGTTTGTGATTTCTGTTCCGAATAAACACCGGTAATCGTAGTTTTTCCAAACTGGAACTGTGCTTTCACCCCAAATAGGCTTTGCGCTCCCTTGATTAACGTGCTGTTCAACGGCATACTGACGTTACCTACCTCAATTTTCTGCAGGATGTCATCTTCCGTCGGCGCATATTCTAACTTAATAAGATTCTGAAACGCAAACGTAGACTGGGTATCATAATTGGCATTCACGTTTAGCCTGGTTCCTACTTTTCCCTGTAGCGCTACACTAATACGCTGTTGGAAATCAAATGTAATCGCCGAACGGTTTCGTGGCGAAAAGGCAGGGTTATCCTGCTTTGTATAACGCACCCCGAGGTCCATTTCAACGGAACCGGTTGGCTTAACATCAATGGTATTGCTACCGAAAATGGTCTCAAAAAAACTGTTGTTTACATAGTACTTCGGAAGCAGGTCTCGTTTCGCATCCTCGCTGCCCGGCTTTTTCCCATCGATGGCATCTGCTTTTTCCTTGAAATATTTATGCATTGACTCCTTCAAAACCAGTTGTTCATACTCTTTTGGCGTAAGGATAATTGGATAAGTTACATTGAAATTACCAACATTATTGGTGTAGATGTACCGGTCAGTAACTGGATCGTAAGTGTAAGAGGCAACAATACTAGGCGGATTATTCAACTCGAGCCTGCCCGCGTTGTATCCTATCGTATCTTTTGGCTGATCTTCATCTTCTTCGTCAACCTGCGCCTGAAGACCTGGGGCTGCAAATAAAATCAGAAAAAAAACACTGACTTTCAATATGGCTTCAGAACCCTTTATGTATAATGTTTTCAAGTATTATAAATTTTTTAAAGCTTGTTTTATAATCGATTCCACCGTGGCATCGGGTTGATCCCGCACGATTTTATCGACAGCCCTTTCAGCCAATTTTTTGTTAAATCCTAAAACTTCCAATGCTGATAACGCCTCTTCTTTATTTGTATTGCTTTGTGAAATTGAAACTTCGTCCAAATCGTACAACTTTAACACCTTGTCTTTTAGGTCTAGAATGGCACGTTGCGCAGTTTTCGTCCCAATGCCTTTGATCGATTGGATTGTACCCACATCACCAGAACCAATTGCGTTTACAATCTGCTTAGGCTCTAAAGACGAAAGCATCGTCCTGGCAATGCCTGCGCCAATCCCGGAAACCGACAACAGCATTTTGAAAATCTCGCGCTCCGATTTCTGCATAAAACCAAATAAGGTGTGTGCATCCTCCTTAACTTGAAGATAGGTGTAAAGCTTAATGTTCTCAGAATCGGGAAGCAGGGAATACGTGTGAAGCGAAATGTTGATGTGATAGCCGACGCCACCGCAGTCAATAATGACATCGGTGGGTGTTTTCTCTATCAATCTGCCTTGTATATGTGCAATCATCCGGATAAGTAATGCCCAAAAGTAACAAAAATCTTTTATTAAGCGGAATGTGAACGGCTGTACCGCAAAATTTACCGCTGAAAACTACTTATTTGACAATTTTTGGCGCTTTTCCTTTTCCTGCGCATCAACAACTGCTACTGCCGCCATATTGACCATCTCCTCTACGCTGGCGCTGATCTGAAAAATGTGGACGGGTTTATCCATGCCCAACATTATCGGACCAACGGAATCCACATTATAAAGTTCTTTCAACAGTTTGTAAGTGATATTTGCCGCCTCCAGGTTTGGAAAAATCAATGTATTTACTTTTTTCCCTGCCAATTTTGAAAACGGGAATTTCTTACGAAGCATTTCGGCATTCAATGCAAAATCGGTCTGGATTTCACCATCCACGATCAGGTCAGGATAATATTTATGAAGATAAGCTACGGCTTCACGCACCTTTGCGGCGCTTTCATTGGTTGACGATCCAAAATTTGAATAGGAAATCATCGCAATGACAGGCTCCATTCCGAACATCTTCACCGTCTTGGCGGTCATCAGTGCGATTTTCGCGAGGTCATCCGCGGTGGGATTGGTATTGATTGCTGTGTCAGAAAGGAACATTGGTCCACGGTTGGTCATCATCATGTTTGTTGTCGCAAACAGAGAAATCCCAGGCGCCTTGTCAATCAGTTGCATCATCGGTTTGATAACCGAGGGGTAACTCCGGGAATAACCGGTTACAAGAGCATCAGCATCGCCTTCATTGACCATCATGGCAGCAAAATAGTTTCGCTCGCGCATCCATTTTTGGGCATCGAGCAGTTGGATCCCGCGGCGTTGTCTTGACTTCCAGAAAATTTCGGCATAACGCAGCCTGCGTTCGTCTTCTTTCTTGGTTTTAGGATCGTAGATTGGCACTTCTGCATCGAAGCCCAATTCTTCTTTCAAGGCAAGGATGACTTCCTTATTGCCCAGCAATATTGGGTAACCAATTTTTTCCTCCCATACAATCTGTGCGGCCTTCAGTACATCAATATGATCCGCTTCAGCAAACACGATGCGTTTAGGATCCATTCTGGCACGGTTGGTCAATAAACGCACCATTTTATTGTCTGAGCCGAGACGCTCCAACAATTCTTCTTCATATTTTTCCCAATCTTCAATCGGGTGCAAGGCCACACCCGAATCCATTGCTGCTTTAGCAACGGCTGGTGCTACGGTAGAAATTAATCGGGGATCAAATGGCTTTGGGATGATATATTCTCTTCCAAAAATCAATTTCGTTTCACCATAGGCGATGTTGACCTGTTCCGGAACAGATTCTTTTGCCAAAGCAGCAAGTGCGCGTACCGCAGCCATCTTCATTTCCTCGTTAATCTTCGTAGCCCTTACGTCAAGTGCCCCACGAAAAATGTAAGGAAATCCGAGGACGTTATTTACCTGGTTGGGATGGTCACTGCGGCCTGTTGCCATAATGATATCTTTTCGGGTATCAATGGCAAGGCTGTAATCGATTTCAGGTATGGGATTGGCCATTGCAAATACAATTGGATTGGGCGCCATGCCCAACAGCATCTCGGGTGAAAGGATATTTCCGGCTGAAAGGCCCAGAAAGACATCTGCTCCCTTTAATGCTTCACCAAGATCAATTCCCGGCTTGCCCTTAGCGTATTTTTGCTGTAAAGGAGAAAGATCGGTACGTTCAGACGACAGCACACCATTGACATCGAACATGATAATATTGTCAGGCTTTACGCCAAGCAATACGTATAAATTAGCACAAGCTAAAGCGGCTGAGCCTGCGCCGGAGACGACAATTTTAATGGTTTCGACATTCTTTTTTGCCAACTCCAAAGCATTGAGCAACGCGGCGGACGAAATAATTGCTGTACCATGCTGGTCGTCGTGCATGACAGGAATCTGTAATTCTTCGACAAGCCTGCGCTCAATTTCAAAAGACTCCGGCGCTTTGATGTCTTCAAGGTTGATTCCCCCAAATGTCGGCGCGATATTTTTTACGGTTTCTATAAAAGCATCAATATCTTTGGTTCCTACTTCAATATCAAAAACGTCGATATCTGCAAAGATCTTAAATAAGAGTGCCTTTCCTTCCATCACGGGCTTTGATGCTTCCGGCCCAATATCTCCAAGGCCCAAAACGGCCGTTCCATTCGTAATTACAGCCACAAGATTTCCTTTTGCCGTATATTTATAGACGTTATTGATGTCTTTCGCAATCTCAAGGCAGGGCTCTGCTACCCCGGGAGAATAGGCCAATGATAAGTCCCGCTGGGTGGCATATTTTTTAGTGGGTACAACCTGGATTTTTCCGGGTTTCGGTTTGGCGTGGTATAATAAAGCTTCCCTGCGTTTGCTGTATTTGTTCATTTTTGTGGTTTTTTTTCCGACTTACAAAGGTATAAGTCTGGCGGTAAAAAGGAAATTTTTAATGGGATTGTTTTGTTAAGATGTTGGTCATGAAAGTCATTATTCATTTTGATGTGTCGGAATAAAAATGTCAAAAGTCGTTCCCTGACTGGGTATTGCGGTAGCGGTAATCCGTCCGCGGTGGTTGTCTACAATTTTTTTTACGATCGTCAGACCGATTCCGGTCCCTTCAAATGCCTCACCGTCATGGACCCGTTGAAAGATTTCGAAAATTTTGTCTTTGTATATCGGATCAAAGCCCATCCCATTATCTGTAATGCTGATTTGAATATAGTCACCCAAACCAGGCAAGGCAACCGGGCTGTTTGTTTCGTTGACGATATTACATTCGATTGTAATGTGTGGCGATCGGCTGGGTTCAGAAAATTTAATGGCGTTTGTCAAAAGGTTTTGCATCAATTGCCTGAATTGAAAAGGAATGATGCATACTTCACACAGTCTACTGAATTCAATAGTGGCGTTTTTCTGCTGAATATCTTCTTTCAGCGAGGCCATCACTTCCCTGATAATTTTAGTAAGGTCGGTATTTTCAAATTTCCGCTCAGAGGCGGTGGTTCGCGAGTAGGCCAGTAAATCGTTGATCAGGGTTTGCATGTGCAGGGCTGAAAGCTGCATGCGCTCAAAATAATATTTGCCTTTTGCGGAAAGGTTTTCATAATCGCCTGTGAGCACGCGGTCTGAGAAAGACTGTATCTTTCGTAAAGGTTCCTGCAGGTCATGACTTGAAATGAAAGTAAAGGATTCGAGTTCCTTATTGGCAATTAGCAGTTCTGCGGCACGCTTCTCTTTCTCGACATTCTGAAATGCAAGCTCTTCATTGGCAACCAGCAATTCTGCAGCACGTTGTTCCTTTTCACGATTTTGGAAAGCCAATTCTGTATTGGCGATGACCAATTCGGCAGCACGTTTTTCCTTCTGCTCGTTTTGAAACGTCAGTTCACGGTTTGCAATCGCCAATTCGGCGGCACGATTCCCTTTCTCCTCGATTTGAAACGCCAATTCCCGATTAACAGCAAATAGCTCTGCTGTGAGTTTTTCCTTTTCTTCATTTTGGAAAGCCAATTCGCGGTTGGCAATGATTAACGCAGCATGATCATCGAGCCGGTCGGCGGAAACGTTTTGATGATCTTCCGGTTTCTTTCTCATGACTATTGTAATTGCTTACAAGGTAGTGCTTTTATCACCGATAGTCTGAAATAGATTCATTTTAACCCGCTATTGTCCTTTATGGTATCGCAATATCGCTATCCCTATGGGATAAACTGCATACAATTTCACAACAGTCTCATCAATATCAATCGAATTGTACTGCTTTTACTGAAAAGTCTGATTGGAGACTATTCCTCTATTAGCTTTTTTATATTGATATTGTCCGGCAGCCTGCCAACATTCTGCAATTTTATGGCAGCAAGTTTTTGGGCAATTGTCATGCTCTTCTCCAGGTCTTTCTGATGCAACTGGGCATACAGGAATCCGGTCCAGAAAGCGTCTCCAGCGCCGGTACTGTCTTTGACTTCATTAATAGCCATGGCTTTTTGGAAGAACAATCCCTGATCGACGTCAGAGACCGCCACACCGTTTTTACCTTTAGTCAGGCAGATTGTTTTAGCGCCCAATTCATGAAAAAAATCAAAAATATACTCTTCTGATTTCACTGCGGCAAACAGTCGGTAACAGTCGTCTTCGCTTAATTTCACCAGCGGATCATTTGCCAGATATTGTTGCAGCACCTGTTTCGCCTCTTCACGGTTAGGCCAGATCCTTTCGGAAAAATTGATGTCTATACTGAGTTGCAAACCGAGTTCTTTCGCTTTTTGGGCACGGTTCAAAATGGTTTGACGTGCTGGATTTTTACTTAAGGCAAAGCAGGTCGTATGAAATATACGGGCATCGGCAAGCACGTCATCGGGCAGCTGCGATTCGTAGATCTCACAGTCGGCTTCGCGATAAGGGATAAAATCCGGGGTCTCAGTTGATTTGGAAACGAAAATAACGGAAGTTGGTGATTGATCGGATTTGCCAATATTATCTACCGAAACATTGTTGTCCTTTAGCTTCCTGAGGATGTAATCACCCAATCCATCCTGGCCGCATGACGCTACAAGCAGCGCATTCAGTCCCAAACGTGACGCGTTTACCGCCACATTCGTAGGAGAGCCTCCTAAAAAGCGATGGTAATCTTTGGTCCTGTTGATCGAAGTGTTCATTTCATGACCGATAAAATCAATCAAAACTTCTCCTACGCAAATGATATCTATTGATTTCAACTTAAATTAAAAATTTAAAATTATGGTGAATAGCCCGATCTAATAAAATGGTTGCCGCTGCACTCCAGGCGCAAAAAGCAACCCCGTTTGGCGCAGCCGTACTGGTATTGAAGTTTTCGTAAAAAGAAAAATCATTGACGGCATTGGCCGAATTTATCTTTTGCAAAATGAGCGAAGCGCGCTCATTTTCAGATTTCGATATCAGCGCCAATCCAAAAAATCCGTTTACCATGGGCCAGCTTCCGCCATTATGGAACTCATAGGGATGATTCCGGAACTCGTATTTATAGTTGTTTTTTAGCAAATGCCAGTCTTCATCATCATCAAAAACCGGAGGCCAGAAAGCGGGAAGTAATCCCAAATCAGTGGCTGATGCTATTGAAACCGCCTTTTTTACGATATGCTTTTGAAAGGCTTTAGCACCAATATTTAAAAGCAACGCGAGCGAATTGGCGAAAGCGTCAAATTGGGTTTTATAACCCGAAGGCGAAAAGGAGCAGGGCAGGAAATCCTGGAAAGTATGCGAATCGTATGCGCGTTCATGGAATTTTTCGCCGGTAACGCGCGGGAGATAGTTGGCCTCAATTTGAGCGGTTACCTGAACGATTTTCTCCGCAATTGATTCCTTCTGCGCAAAATGATGATAACCCTTTAAGGCCCATAACCGCAACAATTGGTCATACAATACATAGCCGTCAGTGATGTATTCATCGGCCCAGTTTCCAGACAGCGGCACATAGAGTAAATGCTTGTTGTTGAATTCCCACGCCTGTAAGAGCGAAAGGCATTTTTCAATTTTAGGAATATATTGATTTAGAAATGTATCGTCTCCTGTATGAAATGCATATTGCGTCACACCGATGACAAACCAGGTCACCGCATCGACCCTTCCTGCCAATCCGCCATAACTGATTTCAATTTTACTCCCTTCGACCAAAACATTGGATGGAATGGTCCCGACTTCATGTTGGTTTTCTGCCAATGTGATTAACGTTGCCCTGAAAGCCGCAATCAGTTCCTCATCTTCGGACGCCAAAGCCGCCAGGCCACAAATGACGCCGTCACGCGCCCAGACCCGGCTGTAATTCGTAGTTTGCTCAGCGCTGGCTACAAAACCAGCTGGCGTAGTGACCTTTCGCAATAAGGCAATGGCTTTTTCGTATGCTACGTCAGACATTATTATGTTCTTTTTTTGTGGAAATAAGCAAGGTGAAGATGGCGCTGACGGCCAGCAATATTCCTGCAAAAGTGACTGCAAGCCGCGCATCATTGTGTAAGAAATGCTCCATGATATACCCAAATGATATGGTTTGGACAAACATCGGAATGACAATCATCATGTTGATGATCCCCATGTAAACTCCGTACCGCTCTTTCGGGATATTGGAAACGATCATCAGGTAAGGGATCCCCATCATACTGGCCCAACCGATACCGAACCCAGTGATTGCTGGGAATAACAGGTATTTATTTTCGATGTGTGGAAAAATTAAAAACCCTATCGATGCCAAAATTAAACAACTAAAATGAACCCATTTCGGGGAGAACTTTTTCGCGAAATACACCAATGAAAAAGCGCATAAAAACGTCACAATATTGTACCAGCCGTTTACCAGGCCGGTCCAGCCTACCGCTTCCTCATACAATTTAATATCCTTTTCAGGTGTAGTATGCCACACCGAGAGTGCGATGCTTTTAGAAGAATTTTGCCAATAACAAAACAGCGCATACCATTGGAATAAGTAAACCAAAGCCAGCTGCCACATGACCTTCGGCATTTCCTTTACGGCGATGGCAATGTCAATGAATGGGGTCAGCACGTTGACCTTTGCTGATTTTATCAATTTCAATTCTTCATCTGTCGGGGGAATTTCCTTCGTCGTGTATGAACTCCACCACACCGATCCTATCGAACATAACGATCCGAGAAAAAATGAGGCGTAAACCCATGTTGGCAGTTTTCCGATGGTTCCTACAAAAATCAATGGAAAGATAAAAAGCGAGAGGTTCGCCAGGGTTTGCCCAAATCCGGTAAAAAAGCTCTGTGCCTGGAAACCTGTGGGCTGCTGGGATTCATCAAGCTTGTCGGCGATAAAAGCGCGGTACGGCTCCATCGCAGTATTGTTTCCTGCATCGAGTATCCATAGCAAACCGGCAGCCATCCAAAGCGAACTGCTGAATGGAAACAGAAACAACGCGATACTGCAAATCAAGGCTCCAATAAGGAAAAATGGCTTCCGCCTGCCGCCCAGTCGCGGAGACCAGGTTTTATCGCTGAGCGCACCGATGATCGGCTGAATCAGCAATCCGGTCAAAGGACCGGCCAAATTCAGTAACGGAATCTGGTCCGGGTGTGCGCCGAGAAAATCATAGATCGGGTTGACGGCACTCTGTTGCAGACCAAAGCTATACTGAATACCGAAAAAACCGACATTCATTTTGATGATCTGCCAAAAACTGAGGTTTATTTTCCTGCCCATAATTTATACTTCCAGCTGGTTGAATTAAATGTATCAATTTATGCTTTTAAAAAATAATTCCCACACCATGATTGGCATAGGAATTATAAAAACAAAACATGAAATCAAACTTAAAACTTATATGATAACGACATAGAAAGCGATCTTCCCGGCAAAGGTCTTGCCCTTACATAATTGACCGTATTCTCTGTAATACTTCCTTCTTCCGCTTCCGTAATGGCTAATGTGTTGAGTAAATTGTTTCCGGAAAGGTTTAACGAAAGCCCTTTGGTCACTTCAAATTCTACAAACCCATTTACAATAAGGAACCCATCCATAACCAGCTGGTTGCTGTCCTGGGTGTAGGCTTTGGTCTGGCCGATAAAGCTCAATCCGACAGCATTCCTGTTTTGTGAGAATTTATAAGTTGGAATGAAGTTGTACATCATTTTTGGCTGCCTTCTCGGATCATTGCCTTCGTTAGCGCCAGTCGTCACTTCCGCTTTCGTGTAAGTAAAACCACCGCGCAGGTTCAGGCTTTCGGTGGCATTGTATGACGTTTCCAATTCCAGTCCCATTGACTTATAATCGTTGTCGATGATGCTGTTTGAAGTCGCTTCATACCCGCCTTGCTCATTTGTTTTTGCACTGAATACGGTTGCATACACATAGCCTTTATCGAATTTTCTTTTATATCCTACTTCTGCCTGGTTTAGGAAATCCAACGCGTTGATCTTATCTCCGTCAAGGTAGTTCAGCCCTGAAAACAGGATTCTGTCTGCCTTCGCAGATGCTCCCCTACTGTACCTTGCAAAAACCGACTGCCCTGCATCAATCAGGTAATTAGCGCCTAGTGTATAAGAAACATAATCATATTGATAATCTACCGCAGTGCTGTTCGCTGTATTTACTGCAAATACATTTTGCTCAGGAACTGAAATGGCACCATCATTGTTGATATCGAATGCAGCGGAAGTCCCTCCGGCAAATGACCCGTTAACCTGGCCTTTGTCATAACGAACACCACCTTCAAGGGAAAGCTTATCGGTAGCATCAAAGCTAATATTTGCATAAGGAGCTGACACGTTGTATTGCGTATCATAATTTCTGGCCAGATTGCCCCATGCCGGCGTTCCATAAGCATAAAGTCCGTTTTCCGACAACAGGTTGCCACCAGCATCAGTAACATTAATCAAGCGCGGATTGCTATCAGACACTTCCTGTAGGTAAGAGTTCCAAAGCCACGACATTGAAATGTTTTGGATGGACTTAAAATACCCTGCTGTCACGCCCACTTTGTTAAACTTTTTAGTAATACGCAAATCGTTCATAAAGTTATCCATATTGTTGAGCTGCGTGTCAAACATGTGGATACGGGCTACCAAACCGTTGGCAGTGTTAAAAGCGCTTCCATCGTTCGCATACGTTAATGTCGAACCGGCGCCAAACGAAGTTGCAATAGCTGCTGCGGTACCCACTTCAGCAGGGAATGGCGCTATGAATAAACCACTGTTCGATGAGAAACGCCCATTCTCAGTTACTTTCCATCCATCGCCCAATTGGAAATTGGCGCTTGCCCCGATTGATTTCGACACCGGATGCATGCCGTCCGACACTTTCGCGCGACGCAATTCACCATTAGGACCTAAGCCTACGTTTTGGTCAAGAAAAACCGACTGCATCGCACCTGATGTGGCGTCATAACCTTTGATGCTTCCCCAATTTGGGCTTGCGTTTGTGCCGGAAACTTCTAAAGGCATTGGCATGTAAGCCGCCGCACGGTCATTCAGGAACTTTGCATATACGGTAACCGAACCAGTTTCAAATTCCTTAGTCACATTAAATTTCACCTGTCCGCCGTTGTTGGCAATAAACCCTGGGCTTCTCACCCCTTCACCTGCCCGGTAAAAACCTCCTGCATGAAAAAACAGTCCGTCACCAATTTTGGCTCCGTATTCTAAATCTGTACGGAAATCATTGTAGTCCAGACCGAAACTGGTCGCCATGCTTCCACCTTCCGTTTTTCCAGTCTTGCTAATGAAGTTGATGATTCCGCCCGGTGCGTTTGACGATAAGGTCGACGCTGATCCACCACGGATGGCTTCAATTTTAGCAATATTCCTGTCAAATCGCGTGAAGATGTCAGCGGTAGCAAAAGCGATATCGCCATACAGCAACACAGGAAGTCCATCCTCCTGAATTTGCAGGTATTTCGATCCTCCGGAAGAGATTGGCACACCGCGCACAGCAATGTTCGCATTTCCTTCACCCCCTGACGATTCCGAACGTATGCCGGGAATGGTCCTGAAAATCTCGGCAGTCGATCTTGGTGCTGATTGCTCCACCTGTTTTACATCCAACGTGGTAATGGAAACGCTGGATTTAATTTTGGATTTTGGATTCACAACCCCGGTAACAACCACTTCTTCGAGTGATTTCGCGTCATCCTGAAGTTGAAAATTCAAAACCGTTTTGCCGGAAATGGCAACCGATTTTTTTTGTGTGGTCAGTCCTATAAAAGAGACGGTAACCGAAGTAGTCCCTTCTGCAAGGCCGGAAATACTAAAATTCCCGTCAGTATCTGTTATTGATGATTTGGAGGATTCAACAACAACATTTGCCCCAATCACTGGCTCTCCTTTGGCGTCTGTTACCTTTCCGGAAAGACTGCCTGATTGCGAAAATGATTGATTAAAGAGCATCACTGCCACAATAACCAGCATCTTTTTCAAAAACTGCGTAATGTTTTTCATTTGTTTTGGTTTAATAGTTAAATATGAATGTTTTTTTTCGAAATTAATTTTTTTAACGCCAAATTCTTACGAATTTCAACCGAAAACGTTTTCGAAATAACCGAAAACGTTTTCGGCGTTGTTTTAATATTTTTTTATCATATTTGTTAAATGAGAGATATCACCTTAAAACAGATTGCCGAAACGTTGGGTATTTCGATCACTACGGTCTCGAAAGCGCTAAAAAACTATCCTGATGTCAGTGCAAAGACAAAGAAGGCAGTTTTGGATTTAGCGCACTCCCTAAGTTATACGCCAAATAGTTTTGCGGTAAACCTGCGTACTAAAGAATCGCGTACCATCGGCCTTATTATTCCGGAAGTCGTTCATCATTTTTTCTCGAGTGTAATCAATGGGATTATCGATGAAGCTGAAAAACACGGTTATCTTGTGATCATACTTCAGTCGAGTGAATCGCTGGAACTCGAGAAGAAGCAAATGGAACTTCTGATGAACAAAAGGGTGGACGGAATTATCATGTCGTTGTCGAACGAATCAAACGATGATGAACATATCAGGGAGGTCATGCGAAAAGAAATCCCATTTGTGATGTTTGACAAGATTTCAAAACTGATTCCGTGCTCCAAAGTCATCATTAACGACCAGAAAGCAGCGTTCGAAGCGGTATCCCACCTGATTCAGAAAGGTTGTAAAAAAATCGCCCACATCCGTGGACCGGTGAATCCTCAAAATGCAATCGACCGTTTTCTAGGCTATAAAAAAGCGCTTGAAAAAAACAATATCCCCTATGACCCAAAACTGGTGTATACCTGCAAAAATGTAACTTTTGAGGAAGGGCGCCTATTTGCAGAGCAGATCGCAGCGGAACATGCTGATGTAGATGGTGTTTTTGTAATTACTGATTTGGTGGCGGTCGGCGTTTTGGACTACTTCAATGAAGTGAACATAAAAGTCCCACAGCAGGTCCGCGTGATTGGGTTTAGCAATTGGTTTATGTCACAAGTCATCACCCCGAAATTGAGCACGGTCAATCAGCCCAGTTTTGAAATGGGAACCGCCGCATTCAGGCTATTGCTGGAGGAGATGAACGCTAAAAAAGACATGACTTCTTTTAAAACAAGGACCATCGAATTGGAAACGCAGGTGATCGCCCGCGATTCTACCTTATAAAGTCGATATTTCTGAGCAGTCCTTCATATTTCGTGCGCTTTACTGCAGAATTCTTAAATACTTTCCGGAAGGTATCTTCGGTAATCTCTTCCCAGTCTTTTTTTGTCATGCCGAGCAGGTCTGGATGGGGATTAAGAAGCGGTTCGTCATGTGGGGTAGAAAAGCGGTTCCAGGGACATACTTCCTGGCAGATGTCGCAGCCGAAAGCCCAGTCATCAAACTTCCCTTTCATCTCGACGGGAAGGTTATCCTTCAATTCGATCGTGAAATACGAAATGCATTTGCTGCCGTCGACCACATAAGGCGCGATGATGGCACCCGTGGGGCAGGCATCGAGACAGGCGGTACAGGAACCACAATGGTCTGTCACTGCATGATCGTATTCGAGTTCGATATCAAGAATAAGTTCGGCGATAAAGTAAAACGAACCCACCTTCTGGGTTAGCAGGTTGCTATTCTTACCAATCCAGCCAAGTCCGCTTTTGGCTGCCCAGGCTTTGTCTAAAACCGGCGCGGAGTCCACAAAAGCCCTTCCGCCTACTTCACCTATTTCGTTTTGGATGGAATGAAGTAATTCCTTAAGTTTTTCTTTGATAACGAAATGATAATCCTGACCGTAAGCGTAGCGGGAAATCTTATAGGCATCCTCAACCTGTGCTTCAGCGGGATAATAGTTTAGCAGCAGGGAAACCACACTTTTGGCACCATCGACAAGCTTTGTAGGATCGAGGCGTTTGTCGAAATGGTTTTCCATATAAGACATCTGCCCATGGCGGTTGTGGTTCAGCCAGGCTTCGAGGCGGGGTGCTTCTTCTTCAAGGAAACCTGCTTTTGAGATGCCGCAAGAAAGAAAGCCGAGTCTTTTGGCTTCGGATTTGATGTATTGTGCGTATTTATGCCTGTTTTCGATCATGCGCTGCAAAGATACACAAAGCATCATTTGGAAACGGATACCCGCGTTAGGGATTGAAGCGGAAATCCTTTTAGCTTAACCCTTTCAGGGTTTCGAAGCCCTGAAAGGGTTGCTAAAAGATTGAAGCAGAAAGCCAGGCCGCAGGCAACGCCCAAAAATCATAAATGGCTGTTGATCCAATCCACAATGGAATCCAACACGATCTTCTCCGAATCGGGTTCATTCATGCCTACATCGTGGCCCTTGCCTGCCATGGTAATCAACTTTGAATCCACATTGTTTTTTTGTAAAAGTGCGCTCAAATCAACCGATTGCTGATAGGGCACTAAAGGATCGTCTGTACCGTGAATCAATAGCGTCGGGATGTTTGCGATTTGTGAATAAGGGCTTATGGCGGTAAAAGCTATGTTCGGTTTTCCTTTGCCGGAATATTTAGCGTTGGCAAGGAGTTCGATGTTAGGAAGCAGGCCATTCTTTTGGATGAATTGCAGCATCTCCTCCGTATCGAGACGTGAGGGAGCGCAGAGTGCGGTAATGGACTTGATTTTCCTACTGGTCGTATATCCAAACATCAATGCGAGATGTGCCCCGGCACTCACTCCCGCGATGTGGTAACCCGTTTGGCTATAGCCATAGGTCACCGATTGTTTTGAAACGAAATCTATTGCCTGATCTATATCATTGAGCAGATCTGCCGCATGAACTTCGTCGCTTACATAACGGTAATCGACATTCGCCACAACCATGCCCTTATCTCGAAGGTCACGGGCGTGCTTCTCGGTATATTCATTGCCACCCATCATCCAGGCGCCTCCGTGGATAAGAATCAGTACCGGAGTCCTGGTATTGATCGTATCCGGAAGGTATAAATCAAGACGATGTTGCTTTTCTACGCCGTATTGCAGATGGATATCCTGTTCCTTGTTTTGGCTGAAAACAATGGTGGTGAAAAATAACAATGCAATGGCCGGTATGCCTTTCATAGTCAAGTGATTTAGGTTTCGTTGTTAATCGGTATAGAAAAATACGCTATTCGATTTGGCGATCTAAAATAATCCGCCCTGAATATTAATTTTGACCTTGCCGAGATGCTTATAGGCTTTTTCGGTAACTTCTCTTCCGCGCGGGGTACGCATGATGAAGCCCTCCTGGATCAGGAACGGCTCATAAACTTCTTCGATGGTTTCGCTGCTTTCAGAGACTGCTGTCGCCAATGTCGAAAGTCCAACAGGACCACCTTTAAACTTATCGATGATCGTGATTAGGATTTTGTTGTCCATTTCATCGAGGCCATGGGCGTCCACATGCAATGCTTTTAAAGAGTACCTGGCGATTTCAATGTCGATTTTGCCATTTCCCTTAATTTGGGCGAAGTCGCGTACCCGGCGCAACAGCGCATTGGCGATACGTGGTGTTCCGCGGCTGCGTCCGGCAATTTCTATCGCGGCTTCCATAGTTATCGGCATTTTTAATATGGACGAGCTGCGCTGGACTATGGTGGTGAGTAACTCGGTTGTGTAGTATTGAAGTCGGCTCTGTATCCCAAAGCGCGCGCGCATCGGTGCTGTGAGCAAACCTGAACGTGTTGTAGCGCCCACGAGTGTAAAGGGATTCAAATTAATCTGGACTGAACGGGCATTGGGACCAGATTCAATCATAATGTCAATTTTAAAATCCTCCATTGCAGAATAAAGGTATTCTTCCACAACTGAACTTAAACGATGGATTTCGTCTATAAACAAAACGTCCCGGTCCTCGAGATTTGTCAGGAGTCCAGCAAGATCCCCGGGTTTATCCAATACCGGCCCGGATGTAATTTTGATCCCCACACCAAGTTCATTTGCAAGAATATTAGCCAATGTCGTTTTCCCCAAACCGGGCGGTCCATGAAATAAGGTATGGTCCAGCGCCTCGTTTCTTTGATTTGCAGCCTCAACAAACACCTTAAGATTGTCTAGAACCTGATCCTGTCCTGCAAAGTCATCAAATGCCAACGGACGGAGCCGCTTCTCAAGGTCAAGCTCTTCAATGTTAAAGTTTTTATTGGTAGGGTCTAAATTTTCATTCATGGGGCAAATATAATTATTAAGCCGTTAAAAATCCGCTACCCAACATGATATCCAAGAGCTAATATAGCCTGAAACTCCGGATGCCTGGTAAGATACTTGGCTACAAAAGGACATAGTGGTGCCAGTTTGTATCCATGGTCCGTGATATAAAAAAGCGTGCGTTCTACTATGCGACTACCGACACCTTTGCCCTCAAGTGCATGAGGCACTTCGGTATGTGTGAGAAACATTGTATTATCGGTTGACAAAATGTATTCGATGAAAGCAATGTGGTTGTCCACTTTAAGCTCGAACCGCTTTTTCTCTTCATTGATATTAAAATCATCCATGGGTAGTACTGCCTTTAGTATTATTAGTGTAAAATGAAAGCGCTCCCGACGGACATGCTCCAATCTGCTTCATGAGCGCATCTGATGGCGCACCGAATTGATCTATCCACGGCTTTTCCTTCGGTTTAAAAACGTTGGGAAGTCCACGTGCACATACTCCCGAATGTATACACAGTTTAGGCTGCCAAACTATTGTGACATCGCCATTCGAATATTCCTTTAAATCTTCCATGCGAATATAATTTGCATAAATATAAATAATAAAACCCGACTGTAACAAAAAAGCCTTCCGTTGTGGAAGGCTTTTTTATATGAATTTTAGTGGTGCAACTCTTCTTCGCCCGGCTTCATTGGAACATTCTGCGGAACGAAATCTTCATCATGTCCAGGTTTGCTGTAATCATATGGCCACCTGTGAACTTCAGGAATTGGTCCATCCCAGTTTCCGTGGATGTGTTCAATTGGCGCAGTCCATTCCAAAGTGTTAGAACGCCATGGGTTTTGTACCGCTTTTTTACCGTAAAACATACTGTAGAAAAAGTTAAAGAGGAATACCAACTGAAATGCTCCACCAACTAGTGCGAACGTAGTAATCAAAACATTTACGTTTTGCAAATCGTCGAACAGCGGAAAGTTTGTATTCGTATAATACCTCCTCGGCAATCCAGCCATCCCGATGAAGTGCATTGGAAAAAACACCCCATACGCACAAATGGCAGTTACCCAAAAGTGGATATATCCTAAATTCTTATTCAGCATGCGCTTAAACATTTTCGGATACCAGTGGTAAATTCCAGCAAACATTCCGTACAATGCTGATATACCCATTACCAGGTGGAAGTGTGCAACGACAAAGTACGTATCGTGAACATTGATATCGAGCGTGCTATCTCCAAGAATAATTCCAGTAAGACCACCAGTGATAAAGGTTGACACCAACCCAATAGAGAATAACATCGCCGGATTCAGTTGGAGATTTCCCTTCCACAATGTAGTGATATAGTTAAAGGCTTTTACCGCAGAAGGAATCGCAATCAGCAATGTGGTGAATGTAAATACGGATCCAAGAAAAGGATTCATTCCCGAAATAAACATGTGGTGGCCCCAAACAATTGTTGATAGAAATGCAATCGCTAAAATGGAAGCGATCATCGCGCGGTATCCGAAAATCGGTTTACGCGAATTCGTAGCTATGACTTCGGACGTGATTCCCAAAGCAGGAAGCAGTACGATATAAACCTCAGGGTGACCAAGAAACCAAAACAAATGTTCGAATAACACCGGAGAACCACCTTGGTAATGCAGCACTTCTCCAGCAATGTAAATATCAGAAAGGAAGAAAGAAGTTCCAAAGCTTCTGTCCATAATCAACAACAATGCTGCAGATAACAATACAGGAAACGAAACAATACCAATTACAGCAGTAATGAAAAACGCCCAAATGGTCAACGGAAGCCTCGTCATGCTCATTCCCTTGGTCCTTAAATTGATTACGGTAACCACATAGTTCAGTGACCCCATCAAAGACGAAGCAATGAAAATTGCCATGGATACCAGCCATAGGGTCATACCAGCACCGGAACCAGGAATAGCCTGTGGTAATGCACTAAGTGGCGGATAAATCGTCCATCCAGCCGACGCAGGACCAGACTCCACAAACAATGAACATACCATAACCACGCTTGAAAGGAAAAACAACCAGTATGAAATCATATTCATAAAACCAGATGCCATATCACGCGCACCACATTGCAGCGGAATCAATAAGTTACTAAACGTACCGCTAAGTCCGGCCGTAAGCACGAAGAATACCATGATTGTACCGTGTATCGTCACAAGAGCAAGGTAAATATCATTACGCATCACTCCATTAGGAGCAAATTTATCACCTAAAATAAAATTAAAAATCTTAAAAGATTCTTCTGGCCACGCCAATTGCATCCTGAAAAGCATTGACATCCCAACACCGATTACACCCATAATAATACCGGTAATCAGGTATTGCTTTGCGATCATCTTATGATCGATACTAAAGATATATTTGGTAATGAATGTATCCTTATGGTGGTGCTCATCGTGAGCGTGTTCATCGTGTCCGTGATCGTGAGCTATTGCTGACATATGTACTTTAATTTTTATTTTAAAAGAAAATTATTTTTTAACTACTTGTGCTACAACTTTCATTGAGTCAGCAGCAGCGGGCGTTCCCACAGGCTTTTCAGCAGGAGCCTCTTTAGAAGCCTTATCATCTTTTATAGCCTGAGCTAAAGTTTTTTGGCTGTCTATCCACTTCTTGTAATCCTGTGGCTCATCAATTACTATTTTCATTTGCATGTTGTAGTGAGACTGACCGCAGATTTTGTTACATAATAATAGATAATCAAAAATGTATGGATCAAGTGGGGATTTACCTTCAGCCACCAAAATCTTGCTTTTCTCAGACCGAATCCTATTGATATTCTCTACTTTCTTGATCATATCCCCATCAGCACGCATCTCCACTGTTGTGATAGTAGGCGTAAACGAGAACTGGGTAACCATTCCCGGAACACAGTTCATTTGCGCCCTGAAATGTGGCATGTAAGCGGAGTGTAATACATCCTGTGACCGGAATTTAAAAAGTATCCTCTTTCCTTTCGGTAAATGCAATTCGGTAGCTGTCTTATCGTCCTGAGCATGTGGGTCGGCCATGTCTACACCCAAAGTATTTACTCCTTCGATATATCTTACGTTAGCCTTACCAAGCTTGTTATCTTCTCCAGAATACCTTGCCTCCCATTGAAACTGCTTAGCATACAGTTCAACCACGATTACGTCGTCGTTTTCATCTACGAACATGATATTGGTCCAAGCATATAAACCATAAAGGATTAAACCTGCAAGCACTACCGCAGGAATAACACTCCATACAAACTCCAATCTACTGTTGTCTGCAAAGTATAATGCTTTTTGGTCTTTTCTACCCCTGTATTTAAAGGCAAAATAATGAAGCAAAACTTGTGTAACAGCCTGAACAATAAAGATAAGCACCCAAGTAATATTCATCAGCCTGTCTATCTCTTTTCCGTGCTCGGATGCAGGATTTTTCAGTACAAAGTGGCCCCAAGTCAACAACCCATATATCGTGAAGATGTAAATGAAAGCCAAAAAGCCAAACATTAGGTAGCCCTGAATATTATTATCCTTGTCATCCGCAATCTGGGAATTGTCCCCGTGGCTTCCGACCTGAGTTAAATCAAATATTTTAGTCAGTTGCCAAACGGCAATAGATAATAGAACTAAAACAATAATTACCAACCAACTTGTCATCTGTTTGTACTTTAAATATTAATAATGAAAATGTTTACTTTCTTCAATAAACGGATTGCGTTTCGCCAACAATGGCACTTTAGTCAATGCAGTAAAGACGACCAAAATAAACAATCCTATGAAGAAGCACAATGATCCAATCTCAGGAATACCAATAAACCAACGGTCACCAACAGTTCCCGGCATAATCATATTGAAGAAATCAACATAGTGACCGAAAAGTATTACAATACCAGCCATTACAACCACCCACGTAAGGCGTTTGAAATCCGAATTGATTAAAATCAAAATTGGAAAGACAAAGTTCATAACCACTGCGCCAAAGAAAGGCAAGTTATACAGTTCAATCCTGGTCCAGAAGTAAGTTACCTCTTCAGGGATATCAGCGTACCAGATCAACATAAACTGTGAAAACCATAGGTAAGTCCAAAACACGCTGATGCCGAACATAAATTTCGCTAAGTCGTGGATGTGACTATTGTTTACAAATTCTAAATATCCTTTCGATTTCAGGTATAGCGTAACCATCGCAATTGTAGTAATACCGCTTACGAAGAAGCTGGCGAAAACGTACCATCCAAACAAAGTACTAAACCAGTGAGGATCCACTGACATAATCCAGTCCCATGACATAATCGATTCTGTTACAATAAAGAAAACAAGGAATGTCGCTGACATCTTAAAATTCTTTTTGTAAAATGAATTATCGGAAGACTCATCCTGAGCCAGACAATTCTTTCTTGAAAAATACCTGTAAAGGTTCCACCCGATAAGGAATATTGCAGCCCTGATGATCCAAAAAGGGAAATTAAGATACCCAGATTTAGCAGCAACAAGTTTGTCATAATTCTCATGTCCTTTCTGAGTGACACCTTCCGCCATCCAAACGAAAAGATGGTTGTAATGCATTCCCGCAAGGATCAACAACACGAAGAAAATTACCGACCCTACTGGAAGATAAGCCGTAATTCCCTGCATCACCCTGAACAACACGGGTGACCAACCAGCTTGCGCCACTTGCTGAATGGCATAAAACGCCAATGCACCAAGTGAAATAAGCATAATAAATATACATGCCACATATAAAGCAGCCCATGGTTTGTTTTGTAATTGTGTCAAAACATGCTTCAAATGATCTTCATGTTCAGCATGCGCCTCCGCTTCAGTCTGATGATGTTCAGCCGGCGCAGCATATTCTCCATCGTGGTGTTCCACATTGGCAACAGCTACCTTTGCAGAGTCAGTGGCCACGGTGTCTAAAGGTTTAACAGCAATAGTGTCTTTAGCTTCCATAACAACCTCTTCCGACTCATGAGCAACTTCTTTTTCAACAGACTGATTTTGCTGAGCAGGAAGTACTTTAGGCATTTCGTGAGCAGCTTCCTTAGCCGCTTCATGATGCCCGCCTCCATGATGCGCACTTTCAGCATCAAGAATTTTCTGAACGTCTTCAATATTTTTTGGTGCAGTTAAAAAACCATATCCAATTCCAAAAATCCCAAGAAGGATAAGAACTATTGAAAGTGTTTTTAATTTGCTTGAAAATGTGTACATATCTAATAAATCAGTGTGTTATACAATTTAAAGTTCGCTTTTAAGCTTCATTACATAAGCGGCCACCATCCAACGTTCATCGGTATTAAGCTGATTGGCATAGGATCCCATTGAATTCAGACCGTATGTCTGAACATGGAAAATACTTCCTTCGTTGATTACCCTGTCTTTATAACTTGGCACACCAAGAAATTTCTCCCGCTTAGCAAGATTCCCTTTCCCGTCCCCTTTTTCACCGTGACAGATTGCACAATAGATGTTGAACAACTGACCTGCTTTGTCCATGTCTACCGCAGTAGAATCAAGTGGCGATTTAGAAGTGGCTTTCGCCGCATCGTAACCTGCAGTTGTGTTAGCATAATCATAAGGGACAAATCCCCTTTTGATGGTTCCGTCAGGAGGCAACTGACCTTCCTTCCCATTCCTAAAAGCATTGGATTCTGAATAGGTTTCATAACCCACAGACTCATACATATTAGGCATATACTGATAATTCGGATTTTCCTTATTGTGACAGGAAACAGCAACTGCTGAAAATGCTAATAAAAACACTAATTTGTTTAAGGTTTTCATATCTGTTATTAATGTTTTTCAATTACTTTAACTTCAACTGCACCGGTATTCTGGAAAAAAGTGACCATGTCAGCCTCGTCTCCTTTTACTGCAACTTCCATCAAGAAGTGATCGTCTGTTGTTCTCACATCAGGGTTTTCGGCTTCCTTAAATGGCCATAACCTACTTCTCATATAAAAAGTAATTACCATAAGGTGGGCGGCAAAAAATACAGTCATCTCAAACATCACCGGTACAAACGCGGGCATGTTCTGGATATAACTAAAACTTGGCTTACCACCAATATCCTGTGGCCAGTCGGAAATCATGATGTTATTCATCATCCATGTGGCAAATGACAAACCACACAAACCGTAGATAAAAGCACAAATCGCTAATCTAGTGGGTGCAATTCCCATGGCCTTGTCTAATCCGTGAACCGGAAAAGGCGTAAAAACCTCTTCAATATGATGATGTGCAGCACGCGTTTTCTTGACGGCGTCCATAAGCACGTCATCATCGTTATAAATAGCGTAAATAACTTTATTACTACTCATGGTGTGAATCTTTATTTGCTTCTCTTATTCTTTTATAATTTTCTCCAGATGACTTCAGGATTGTTTTAACTTCTGCCTGAGCTATTACTGGGAATGCCCTTGCATAAAGGAGAAACAACACAAAGAAGAATCCTATTGTTCCTATGAAAATACCAATATCTACAAAGGTAGGCTGGAACATCGTCCAGGAAGATGGCAGGTAATCCCTGTGTAACGACGTTACAATGATTACGAACCTTTCGAACCACATCCCAATGTTAACGACGATGGAAATTACGAAAGAGAACATGATGCTGGTACGCAATTTTTTAAACCACATAAATTGCGGCGAAAATACGTTACAAGTCATCATTGACCAATATGCCCACCAGTAAGGACCAGTAGCCCGGTTAAGGAATGCGTACTGTTCGTATTCAACCCCTGAATACCAAGCCACGAACAACTCGGTAATGTAAGCTACACCAACGATAGATCCTGTAATCATGATGATAATGTTCATCAACTCAATATGCTGTACAGTAATGTAAGCTTCAAGATGGGACACTTTTCTCATAATAATCAATAGTGTGTTCACCATCGCAAAACCTGAGAATACAGCACCAGCAACGAAGTAAGGAGGGAATATAGTAGTATGCCAACCAGGAATTACGGAAGTGGCAAAGTCGAATGATACGATCGTGTGAACAGAAAGTACAAGTGGCGTTGCCAAACCGGCAAGTACAAGAGACACCTCTTCGAAACGCTGCCAATCTTTTGCACGTCCACTCCATCCAAAACTAACAATGCTATAAATTTTCTTCGTGAACGGGGTAACAGCCCTATCCCTGATCATCGCAAAATCAGGCAGCAAACCTGTCCACCAAAAAACCAATGAAACAGATAGATATGTCGAGATTGCGAACACGTCCCAAAGTAGAGGCGAATTAAAGTTAACCCAAAGTGATCCAAACTGATTCGGAATCGGTAATACCCAATAAGCCAACCAAGGACGTCCCATGTGGATAATTGGGAAAAGACCCGCCTGAACCACCGAGAAAATGGTCATCGCTTCTGCCGAACGGTTAATGGCCATTCTCCATTTCTGGCGGAATAATAAAAGTACCGCGGAAATCAAAGTACCGGCGTGACCGATACCTACCCACCAAACGAAGTTGGTAATATCCCAGGCCCAGTTTACTGTTCTGTTTAGACCCCAGACTCCGATACCTGTAGAGATGGTATAAGTGATGCATCCTATTCCCCAAAGGAAAGCGGCCAATGCGATTGAGAAAACCAACCACCATTGTTTATTAGCCCTTCCTTCAACAGGCGCGGCCACATCTACTGTTACATCGTGATAAGTTTTATCACCTATGACTAAAGGTTTCCTAATGGGTGCTTCGTAGTGAGACGACATAATCCTTTATATTGTTTCTGATTAATTATTTACTAAGTGTTTCTGACTTTCACGTGATAGAAAACATTTGGTTTTGTTCCCACATGCTCTAAAAGATGATACATTCTTTCATCTTCAGCCAATCTTGCCACTTCGCTTTCTTTGTTATTTACATCACCGAAAATCATAGCTCCTGAAGAACAAGCAGCCGAACATGCAGTTTCAAATTCGTCTTTTTTAACTTCTCTTCCTTCACGTTTTGCGGTGAGGATTGTAAGCTGTGTTTTCTGTATACACATGGAGCATTTTTCCATCACCCCGCGTGAACGAACATTCACATCAGGATTTAGTACCATACGTCCCATATCGTCGTTCATGAAGTAATCGAATTCACTGTTTTTGCTGTAAAGGAACCAGTTAAAACGACGTACTTTATAAGGACAGTTATTCGCGCAATATCTCGTTCCAACGCATCGGTTGTATGCCATGTGGTTTTGCCCCTGACGTGAGTGCGATGTGGCCGCTACCGGACATACTGTTTCACAAGGTGCATGGTTACAGTGCTGACACATCACCGGCTGGAATGCAACCTGTGGATTTTCCGCATATGCAATTTCCATTTCACCAAAACCACTCAAAGAGCCTTTCTTACCCCACAATCCGCTGAAATTTTCCTTTTTATCGTCGTCCTTAGCGAAGGTCTCTTCGGAAGAGTAGTACCTATCAATACGCAACCAATGCATATCACGGCTTCTTCTCATTTCCGTTTTTCCAACCACCGGAACATTATTTTCAGCATGGCAGGCAATCACACAAGCCCCACAACCTGTACAGGCATTTAAATCGATCGAAAGATTAAAATGATGACCAACCGAATGATCAAAAGACTCCCATAAATCCACTGAAGTAGCCGGAACTTCTTTATGGTCCAGAGAAACCATCGGCTGCTCGTTCCATTTCTCTGCTTCTTCAGTATTGAAGACGGTCAATGTCGTCTCTTTGATAATATCTCCACGGCCCATCAATGTCTTCTGCAGCTGAATGCAGGCAAATTCATGTGAACCTGAAGATTTTGTTACTTTAACTGACTGAACATCGTTAAAGCCGTTATATAAAGTGTAGGCATTAACTCCTACCTGCATTTCTTCTTTTAAAGCAGCCTTTTTACCGTACCCTAGTGCTACACCAATAGTACCAGAAGCCTGCCCTGGTTGAATGATAACCGGAACATTTTCCAGTTTAACACCATTCACTTCAAGCGTTACATAGCTTCCGTTTAATCCTCCATTTGCCACATTATAATTCTCAAGACCCCACGCTTTCGCATCTTTGGCAGATACTGTCGCGTAGTTATCCCAGGAAACTCTGGTTATTGGATCTGGAAACTCCTGAAGCCAAGGGTTGTTTGCCTGCTGGCCGTCTCCCATTCCAGTTTTTGTATAAAGCACTAATTCGGTCCCAGCTGATTTTGACTGTGAAAGCGTAGCAGCAGCGGCCGAAGCATCGACATTTGCAGGGCTCATTGGCGTGATTGCACCTGTAAAGACGCCATCATGCACCACTTTATTCCATGTTGAACCAACAGTGTAAGCGGTAGAACTGGTTTTCAGATAGTCATAAAAAGTACCTGAATTTCCTGTCCATGCTAAAAGCGCTTCCTGAAATTGTTTTGTATTCGGGAATAATGGACGGATGGTTGGCTGCGTAAGAGCATAAGTTCCTTTCAACAGGCTTAAATCACCCCAAGATTCTAAATAATGGGTAGTACCAATTGCGATTCCGGAGTTCATCGCTGTTTCATCATCTTTTAAAGAGAATGTCACAGAATACTCCATTTTCTTAATGGCATCGCCAAATTCTTTTCCGTTCGGTAGCGTATATACAGGATTAACGCCATTCATGATCAGAACAGCAACTTTACCTGCTTTCACATCATTAACAACCTGATTCACTTTCTCGTTAGAACCTTTTCTAATCTGTCTCACTCCTGACCCTAAAAACGCCTCGCTCGCAAGCCTGCTGTTGATTGCCAAAACAAGCAGCTGGGCATTCTTATCCTGAATACCCGAAACCAAAAGTCCTTTCGAACCAGAAGACTTCAATTGTTGCGCGGCTTTGTCAACACCCGCCTTGATGTTTGCATCTAGAGATACAGAAGCCGATCCACCGACAACAACATTATATATATGAACCAAAGCTTGTTTTTGCTGCGCTGTAGTCATCGGAATTCTATTATCCGCAGCAGCACCCGACAACGTCATATTTGACTCCATCTGGAAATGTTTCGACATTTTCCCTTTAGAAGGAACTCTACCTTTTGCATAACCTGCATCGTAGCCACCACCCTGCCAGTCGCCAAGAAAATCAGCACCAACAGAGACAATAGTACCCGCCTTAGAAAAATCGTAATCTACCAAAGCACGTTCGCCATAAACCGCTTCGTAAGCATCAAGTGCTTCAGAAGAAGATACAGCATCATAAACAACATGTTTAGCAGTTGGATTCTGCGCGATAAATTCCGCAATTAATTTTTCAGTTGACGGACTCGCCAATGTGCTGGTCATTAAAACGACCTGTCCACCTTTCGCTTTTGCTTCAGCAAGACCCTTTTTTATTTTTGCATCAGCATCAGCCCACGACACATCTTTACCTTTTATCTTAGGATTTTTAAGACGCATGCTGTCATACAGTGACAAAATGGAAGCATGAACCCTGGCGTTGGCAGAAAACTGAGCGCCAGGCATTTTGTTGTTCTCTATTTTTATTGGACGGCCTTCTCTTGTTTTGACAAGAATATTTGCAAAATCAAAACCATCAAAGACAGAAGTTGCATAGTAATTAGCAATACCTGGAATGATCTGCTCCGGCTGCACCACATAAGGAATAGATTTAACTACCGGACCCTCACATGCCGCAAGCGATGCCGCTGCAGTAGAAAATCCAACGTACTTTAAGAAATCACGACGGGTAGTTGAAGAAGAAGACAATGCTTCTTTATCCCCAAGAAACTCATCCGTAGGAATTGCTTCAACAAACTCGTTATTTCTTAACGCCTCAACAATAGAACTATTTTCGTTTAGTTCTTCAACACTTTTCCAGTATTTTTTGTTTGATGACATCTTATATAAATATTAGCTTCTTAATAAATTTTGTTTTTCCGACCCGGCGTAACCGATTTTAATAATGGCATTTTCCACATTCAAGACCACCCATCTGCGCCGCAGTAAGTTTGTCTACGCCATATCTTTTGGAAAGTTCATCGTGTATTTTCTTATAATAGTCGTTGCCTTCCATTTTCACTTCAGTTTCACGGTGGCAATTGATACACCAACCCATTGTTAAAGGAGCGAACTGTTTTTGAACTTCGTAAGTCTGAACAGGCCCGTGGCATTTCTGACATTCAACGCCAGCAACCGTAACGTGCTGTGAGTGGTTAAAATAAGCAAAATCGGGAAGGTTGTGGATACGAACCCACTTCACAGGATGGGTCTTACCCGTGTACTTCTGAGCTGTTTTGTCCCAACCCACTGCTTCGTATAATTTTTGGATTTCTCCGGTGTAGTATTCTTTAGAATAGGCATAAGTAGAGTCTTTATCACCTTGGAATTCCGCAATATTCTTGTGACAGTTCATACAAACGTTCAATGAAGGAATTCCTGCGTTCTTACTAACCCTTGCCGAAGAGTGGCAATACTTACAATCAATACCGTTGTCTCCAGCGTGAATCTTGTGCGAGTAGTGGATTGGCTGTACTGGCTCATAACCCTGATCAACTCCGATCTGCATTAAGAAACCATAAACATAATATCCACTGGCAAGCAATAAGAATATCGCAGTAACCAAAACGAGAAATTGATTTTTAGCATACGCTTTCCAGATTGACATCGTCGGCTCAGCAGCCGCATATTCAACACCATTCGCCTTTGCAATTTTCTTGAGAACCCTCGTTACAAGGAACAGCATCACAATCAGGATAATCATCACGACGGCCAAGGCACCAAGAATTAGGTTATTGGACATCCCGCCTTCAGCATGAGTTCCCGGAGGCCCTGCAGATGTTGCAGGAGCAGCAGCAGGTGCAGGTTCCGATGTATAAGCAATAATATTATCGATATCAGTCGTTGACAATTGCGGAAAAGCCGTCATCACCGACTTATTGTTTTCTTCAAACAATTTTACGGCAGCAGCATCCCCGGACTTAATCATCTCGGAACTGTTGTGAATCCACTTGTAGAGCCATTCTTTATCATGCCTTTCTGCAACGTTCCTTAAAGCCGGGCCCGTAGCCTTAGCGTCAAGTTTGTGACATGCAGCACAATTGGAATTGAACAATGCCTTGCCCGCAGCAGCATCTCCTCCACCAGCAGTAGCCGCCATAGAAGCACCAGCAGCAGGAGCTGTAGTTGCAGCGGCAGGAGCAGGAGCAGCAGGAGCCTGAGCAAGGGAAGTAAGGGAAAAAGCCAGCAGAAAAGCTAAACTGTAATATAAATTTCTTGAAATCGAATTATGGTTACCCACCTTTTTCATATTTTAGATGATTATCGACTAATGATCGTACCGCCTTTTTTCCTGATTCTCAATGAAAAAGCACAATACACTCTTTTTAAACCTGCACAAAAATACGACTTAAGAACCATTCTCAAAACCTTAAATATATCTTAATAACCAATTTATACCAATTCTAAATAATTTTGCAAAGCCTGTTATTGCAGGAAATATTACATTTGTTTAAAAAACACATACTTATGAAAAAAACCAATCGGAAACCCGTTTTGTGCGTCATGGCAATTTTATTTTTGTCAGTAATTCCCGTGTTTTCGCAGGAGGCCAAAACTACCGTCACGCAGGATCCAAAATTCGAAAATCTCCTCAAAGAGAAGCGACGAATCAACTCTTCGATCACCGTAAATGACCGATACAAAATCCAGATTTATAACGGCGACAGCGAGAGCTCTAAAAAAACGCTGTCCGAGTTCAAGAAAGAGTTTAAAAACTTTGATGCAACCATTATATTTAATACGCCGTTTTATAAAGTCTGGGTAGGAAACTTTAAAACACGTATTGAAGCAGAACGCAACCTCAATGAGATTAAATCAAAGTATCCAAATGCATTGTTGATTAAGCCTAATAACTAATCAAGTCTGTTGTCGCCAGCTCCGATCGCAGCGGCATCCTGTCATGGAGCCATGCGGAATGACAGATACCACGGAGCCCGGGAACAGCTCCAAAAAATCAAACCAATACACATAAAAAAACGTCCCGATGGGGACGTTTTTCATTTATAAATAGATCTGTTATTTCAGTTTTTTCTTCACCGCTACTTCCTGGAAAGCCTCGATAATGTCAAGCTGCTCGATGTCGTTGTAGTTCTTAATCTGAATACCACAATCGTAGCCTTTTGAAACTTCCTTCACGTCATCCTTGAAACGTTTTAAAGTGGCCAGTTCGCCTGTGAAAACGACGACGCCTTCGCGGATAATCCTGATTTTAGAATTCCTGAAGATTTTTCCATCGGTAACCATACAACCTGCAATGGAACCCACTTTTGAAATTTTGAATACCTCACGAATCTCTGCAGTTCCGGTGATTTCCTCTTTCATTTCAGGGGAAAGCATGCCTTCCATCGCATCTTTCAGGTCATCAATCGCATCATAGATGATGGAGTAATTTCGGATGTCTATTTCTTCCTTATCGGCCAATGCTCGTGCATTTCCAGCAGGGCGGACGTTAAATCCGATGATGATTGCATCTGAAGCAGACGCTAGCATTACATCCGTTTCTGTAATGGCCCCAACGCCTTTGTGGATGATGTTGATCTGTATTTCTTCCGTAGACAATTTAGAGAAAGAGTCAGACAACGCTTCCACAGAACCGTCCACGTCACCTTTAAGGATAATGTTAAGTTCCTTAAATTGTCCAAGGGCGATACGTCTTCCGATTTCAGCAAGGGTAATATGCCTTTGTGTACGAACAGACTGTTCGCGCATGAGTTGTGTCCGTTTGGCTGCAATCGCTTTGGCTTCCCTTTCATCCTCAAAAACGTTGAATTTATCACCCGCAGTCGCAGCACCATCAAGTCCGAGCACCGACACTGGCGTGGAAGGCCCTGCTTCTTTGACAACATGTCCGCGCTCGTCGTGCATCGCTTTAATCTTACCATGGTGTTTTCCGGCAAGCATGTAGTCTCCTACTTTTAGCGTACCATCCTGAACCAAAATCGTAGAAACGTAACCTTTACCTTTGTCAAGGAAGGCTTCCACTACGGTTCCTGAAGCAGGTTTGTCCGGATTGGCTTTCAGATCAAGAATTTCTGCTTCAAGCAACACCTTTTCCAACAAATCCTTTACTCCGGTTCCCACTTTGGCAGAAATATCATGGGATTGGATTTTTCCGCCCCAGTCTTCCACCAAAAGATTCATACCCGCTAGCCTTTCCTTAATCTTTTCAGGGTTGGCGTTTGGCTTATCCACTTTGTTGATTGCAAAAATAATCGGAACATTCGCAGCCTGTGCGTGGCTGATAGCCTCTTTGGTTTGCGGCATGATGTCATCGTCAGCGGCTACCACGATGATTGCGATATCCGTAACCTGAGCACCACGTGCACGCATCGCAGTAAATGCTTCGTGACCCGGTGTATCGAGGAAGGCGATTTTCTGGCCGTTATCCAGCGTAACACCATAGGCGCCGATGTGCTGGGTAATTCCTCCTGATTCGCCGGCGATCACATTCTC
This sequence comes from Flavobacterium sp. BFFFF1, assembly GCF_002256285.1. Classification (GTDB taxonomy): domain Bacteria; phylum Bacteroidota; class Bacteroidia; order Flavobacteriales; family Flavobacteriaceae; genus Flavobacterium. Next base: position 169,294 of record NZ_NKJE01000001.1, read on the forward strand.
CTTACGGATGTAATCAAGCAGGGACGTTTTACCGTGGTCAACGTGCCCCATTACTGTAACGATTGGCGCGCGGTTCACAAGGTCTTCAGGACGGTCCGCCACCGTTTTAATCGAGTCTTCAATTTCTGTGGTAATGAATTCGACATCAAACCCAAATTCATCAGCAACAATGGTAAGTGTTTCAGCATCCAAACGCTGGTTCATGGTTACCATGATACCAAGCGACATACAGGTACCGATCACTTTGGTAATTGGCACATCCATCATGGTTGCTACTTCTCCAACCGTTACGAATTCAGTAACCTTAATGGTTTTACTTCCTTCATCGATCGCCCTTTGTTCCTCGTCAGATTTCTGGCGGTGCGTATCCCGTTTGTCTCTTCTGTATTTTGCAGCCTTTGATTTCCCGCCTTTACCCTGAAGTTTCTCGAGTGTCTCACGAATTTGGTTTTTCACTTCCTCTTCCGTAGGCTCTACTTTCGCTACAATCGCAGGACGGTTACCAGTCTTGTTAAACCCTGGTTTTATAATTCCGCCGCGGTTTGCGTTATTTCCTGCATTTTGCCCTCCCTGTCCTGGGGTGCCTGGTTTCGGCGCACCTGGTTTTGGAATAATCCGTTTGCGTTTATTTTTATTAAGCCCGTTTGCACCTGCGTTATTCGAACCAGGAGCATTAGGCGTGATCTTAAGATCCTCTTTTTTCTTTTTCGGTTTGTCAAACTGGGACAAATCGATGGTCTGACCTGTAAACGTTGCTCCGGTAAGCTGAACGTATTGGGTTGTGATTGCCTCTTCACCGGATTCAGAAGTAGTAGAGGCCGGAGTAGATTCAGTTTTAACGGGTTCCACCTTCTCAACAACTGGTGTAGGCGCTACAGCAGCAGGCTTTACCGGCTCCGCTTTGGCAGGTTCCGGCTGGACAGGCGCTGGCTGAGCAGGCGCTGGCTGGACAGGCGTTGGAGCGGCAGGCTTCTTAGGATTCAGATCAATAGTCCCAACGGTTTTAGGTCCTGTTACTACCGCCTTTGCCTTAATTACCTCCTGCTGGCTTCTCATCCGCTCTTCATCCAAACGGCGTTTCTCTTCAATCTCACGTTCGCGCTCAATACGCAACGCTTCTTTTTCTTTTCTTTTTTCTTCACCTACTTCTTTCGAAGCTTCCTTATTCCCCCTGTCGCCCGCAAATTGATCCTGGAGGATACCAAATTCTTTCTCGGAAATCTTGGCGTTTGGATTTGCATCGATAGCAATTCCCTTATCCTTAAGATAATCAACGGCCCTTTCCAAGGAAATATTCAGTTCCCTCAAAACCTTGTTAATTCTTATTACTCTCTCTTCAGACATAAATAGTTTTTATAATTACCTTTTAGTTGTGTTGTTGTTTGAAAGGTATCTTTAGTTGTTAAATTCTTCAGTAAGGATTCGCATTACGTCAAGAATGGTCTCCTCTTCAAGATCTGTTCTTCTCACAAGATCATTGACATCCTGTTTAAGAATACTTCTCGCCGTATCCAGACCGATTTTTGCAAATTCAGCAATCACCCAGTCTTCAATCTCATCCGAGAATTCTGTTAATTCAACATCATCCTCTTCTTCAGCAATATTCCCTTCACGGATTACATCAAGCTCATAACCTGTAAGCAGGCCGGCCAGTTTGATATTGTGTCCACCCCTTCCGATAGCTTTTGACACCTCTTCGAGTTTCAAAAATACTTCTGCTCTTTTGGTTTCCTCATTAATTTTGATCGAAGACACTTTTGCCGGACTTAATGCCCTGGTAATGTACAACTGTGTGTTCGTTGTGTAATTGATGACGTCAATGTTTTCATTACCCAATTCACGCACAATACCGTGAATCCTGGAACCCTTCATACCCACACAAGCACCCACAGGGTCAATCCGGTCATCATATGAATCGACAGCCACTTTAGCTTTCTCACCGGGAATTCTCACGACATTTTTAACCATGATCAAGCCATCAAAAACCTCGGGAATTTCCTGTTCAAAAAGTTTTTCCAGAAACTTTTCAGAGGTACGGGACATAATGATTTGCGGCTTATTCCCTTTCAATTCAACGTTTTCTATAATTCCACGAACATTATCTCCTTTCCTGAAAAAGTCTGACGGGATCTGTTTTTCCTTAGGCAATACAATTTCATTTCCTTCGTCGTCAACCAAAATTACAACTCTTGGACGGACGTGGTGCACTTCAGCAGTGTAAATCTCTCCGATAAGGTCTTTAAATTGCTTATAAAGATTGGTGTTATCGTGTTCGTGTATTTTTGAAATAAGATTTTGGCGCAGCGCTAAAATGGCGCGTCTTCCCAGGTCAATCAGTTTCACTTCTTCGGAAACTTCTTCTCCGATTTCAAAGTCAGGTTCAATTTTTCTAGCTTCGGTCAGCGTGATTTCCTCATTTTCAAGATCCAAATCGTCATCAGCAACGATAACCCTTCTTCTCCAGATCTCCATATCTCCTTTATCAGGATTGATGATGATATCAAAATTATCATCTGAACCGAATTTCTTCTTCAATGCATTGCGAAACACATCTTCCAAAATCGCCATAAGCGTTACACGATCAATGAGCTTATCGTCTTTAAACTCTGAAAATGAATCGATTAATGCTAAATTTTCCATGCCAACTCTTTTAATTAAATGTTATTGTAACCATTGCTTCTTTTATATCTGAATAAGGAATCTGCTGCTGCTTCTGCACTGTTTCCTTTCCTTTTCCAATTTTCTTCGGTTCCCTGGCCTGCCATGCTAAGGTAATAAATTCCTCATTTACCTCAACAAGCTCACCTTCAATGTTTTCTGAACCTGTTTTTACTTTCAAAGTCCTGCCAAGGTTTTTCTTATACTGCCTGACATTTTTCAGCGGCGATGAAACACCTGCCGAAGCGACTTCCAACGAAAAATCCTGCTCTTCCCGATCCAGGTTGTGTTCAATAGCCCGGCTGATGTCAATACAATCCTGTAATGTGACACCATGGTCTCCGTCTATGGTTACCATAACCTTGAAACCATCTGAAATATTTAGGTCAATTAAAAAAATGGACGGCTTTTCCTCGAGTCCTTTTTCTAATAATTCGGTGACTTTTTCCGTGAATGTCATAATTTTATAAAAAGAGGGGAGCGATGCTCCCCTCATTATTTAAGTTTTAATAAATAACGGTGCAAATATAGCGATTTTTTTGTAAATCAAAATCATTGCCTTATCTAAAAATAATTCTTACCTTTAAATTGTTAAAACAATTGATTTTTTAATAATCTTCTTACACTTTTTATTATGAAAAGGATTCTCGTCCCTACTGATTTTTCTGAACACGCCAATTATGCGATGAATGTCGCCGCACAAATCGCAAAAAAAACAAACAGCGATCTCTATCTTCTTAATCTATTAGATCTCCCTACCCACATGAACGATGCTGTCAGCAGCGGCGTTAATATTCCTGAAGTTATGCTTTTTCTTAAAAAGACACAGGACAAACTGGCATTACTACGTGAAAACGGTGAACTTAATGGAATACATGTCGTCACTGAAGCCCGAAGCGAGAAAGCTTTTGAAGGCATTGCCACATATAGCAAAGAACACAACATTGATCTGATTGTAATGGGTTCGCACGGGGCGTCCGGTTTTAATAATGACAGCATCGGATCTATTGCTGAAAAAACAGTACGCACTTCCGACATCCCGGTTTTGGTCGTCAAAAGCCACATCCCAAACTTTAAGGCTGAGAATTTTGTTTTTGCATCCGATTTTTCAAACGAAATCAGAAAACCCTTCCAGAAATTAGTCGATTTCGCCAATATTTTTGATGCAGACTTAAATCTGGTAATGATTAACACACCAAACAGTTTTAAATCTACCATGGTCGCCGAAAAGATCATGAAGGACTTCCTGAAGGATTTTGTGATAAACAAACATTCCGTGCACATCTACAACGATACCAATGTAGAAAAAGGTGTGCTTAATTTTGCGAATAAAGTAGATGCAGATATCATAGGCGTGTGCACGCACGGAAGGACCGGATTTGCACATTTCTTCAACGGAAGCATCAGTGAAGACCTCGTGAGCCATGCCATCAGACCTGTTGTTACTTTTAAAATATAGCAGCCTATTCATCGAAAGAGATTGCATCGTAAAACAATTCAAAACAAAAAAGCCTCCCGATTGGGAGGCTTTTTCTGTTGGCCCACTAGGACTCGAACCTAGAAAGACGGCACCAAAAACCGTAGTGTTACCATTACACCATGGGCCAGCATTGCGTATTGCGAGTGCAAATTTAGCACAAAAAATAAACCCTCCAAATTTTTTTACCTAAAAAACAAATAATTTACGCTGTAGCGGAATATATCACCTTCTTAAAAACCCAGCAAACGAAACCCTTTAACCAAATAATCAGCCAATTAATGAAAAAAATGTTAATGCGTATTTGATTACATAAAAAAACATTTTCTTTGTATCACAAAATAAAAACAGAAACAGCTAAGATTTATGGTGCCTTTCAACTTTAAAAAATGGAATACAATTACCGGCTGGTGTGTATTTACAATCGCTTTGATCACCTACACCCTGACGGTAGAACCGACCATGAGTTTTTGGGATTGTGGCGAATACATTCCTACCGCGGCTAAACTTGAAGTTGGCCATCCTCCCGGAGCACCACTTTTCCAAATGTTAGGCGCTTTCTTTGCGATGTTTGCTTTCGGGAATGAAAAACTGGTCGCCTTGATGGTGAACATGATGTCCGTGTTCTCCAGCGCATTCACCATCCTGTTTATGTTTTGGTCTTCCTCCATGATTCTCAAAAAAGTGGTGTCCGGATATTCTGAATTGACCAGGCACAATATGATGATGATTTTAGGGAGTTCCGCAGTAGGCGCGCTCGCTTTTACGTTTTCAGATAGTTTTTGGTTTAACGCCGTAGAAGCCGAGGTATACGCAATGGCAATGTTACTCATATCATTGCTGTTATGGCTTGGGCTTCGATGGGAACAGGATATGAACACCCCACGCGGAAACCGTTGGCTTTTGATCATTTCTCTAATCATAGGATTGACATTTGGCGTACACTTTATGGCGCTACTCACTATCCCCGCAATCGGATTCCTGTATTATTTTAAGCATTACGAGAAAATCACACTGAAAAACTTCATCGTAGCCAACATTGTTGTTGTTGCGATTCTGCTATTTATTTTCAAGCTTCTACTGCCATTGACCATGTCTTTCTTTGCCAATACCGAAGTGTATATGGTAAACGAATTAAATCTTCCTTTTAATTCCGGGACCATATTCGTAGCGTTACTTTTTATCGCTTTCTTTTACTTTGGGTTGAAGTTCACAAAGAATAAAGGTTATGTGCAGTTAAATACCGGAATACTGTGTATCCTGTTTATTCTGATTGGCTTTTCAACCTGGATGATGCTCCCGATTCGCGCCAATGCCAATACCGTGATTAATGAAAACAAACCTTCTGATGCGAGAGAAGTATTGGCCTACTACAACCGCGAGCAATATGGTGTAAATCCACTTTTTTACGGACCACAGTTCTCGGATCTTTATGCAGGACTTGATAAGGAACACCCTTATATCGATAAGGAGCCTAACTACGAAAGGGATTACAAGACCGGCAAATATGTCATCACAAACAATTACAAGAACGCTGAGCAGAACACTGACGACAACCAAAAGGCCATTCTGCCCAGGATGTGGAGCACAGAACACGCAGAGAATTATATGCGTTTCAGCCATCCTCTTGAATTTCGCGCCAATCCAGAATATCCTTACAAAGAGGATCTAGCGCAGTACGGCATTGACACCTTGTCTATGGAGCCGGAAAAAATTCAGGAAGCCGAAGCAGAATTGTATCACGAAGTTGAAAAAACAGTTGCGGAATTCAAGACGGCCTACCGGAAAAATGAAATTGGTATCGAAGGCTACTCTAAATTCCTCAAAAGTTATGGCGATTACCTGATCATCAATAAACCGACGACCGCTGATAACCTCAGCTTTATGGTGGAATACCAATTTGGTTACATGTATTGGAGGTATCTGATGTGGAACTTCAGTGGGAAGCAAAACGACCTTCAGGGCACGTATGACAATATTGACGCCAACTGGATGACCGGAATTAAACCGTTTGATGAGCTTAGGCTGGGATCGCAGGATAATCTGCCATCGGATGTTTTAAATAACAAAGGCCGTAATCTGTATTTTGCACTTCCTTTTATTTTAGGCTTAATTGGATTCATATATCACGCCGGTAAAGATCTGAAAAGTTTTTATGTCCTTTTGGTACTGTTTCTATTCACCGGAATCGCCCTTAAGATCTACCTTAACGAACGTCCATTTGAACCACGCGAAAGGGATTACGCGCTCGTAGGCTCATTTTACGTTTTTGCGATGTGGCTCGGTTTTGGAGTCTATTCGATTTACGATTCGTCGAAAAAATGGCTTTCCACAAAAGTGCTGGTACCGCTCACATTGGGCGTAACGCTACTGGCCGCACCCGTGCTCATGGCTTCACAAAACTGGGATGACCATGATCGTTCCGGGAAATATACAGCTGTTTCTATGGCAAAAGCATACCTGAATTCTTGCGAGCCCAATGCTATATTATTTACTATCGGCGATAATGATACCTTTCCTTTGTGGTATGCCCAGGAAATAGAGAAGGTCCGTACCGATGTCCGTATTGTAAACACCAGCCTGTTCATGACCGACTGGTACATCGACCAGATGAAGGCAAAAGCTTATGAATCTGCACCGATGCCTATCACGTTCAAACACAGCGAGTACGTAGGGGACAAGCTGGACTACGTTGCTTACACCGGACAGGATAGCACGCGCTGGGATGTGGGATTCTTTATCAATTTCATACGAGATCCAAGAACGATGATTGAACTTAAAAATGGCAACAAACTCCATTCTTACCTGACCAATAAAATACGTATTCCGGTTGACAAAAACCAGATTATCGCCAATAAAGTGGTGAGCCCAAAATACTATGACTCCATTGTACCCTATATCGATATTGACATCAAAGGAAACGGCTTGTACAAAAACAGGCTCATGATGCTTGATATCCTTAAGAATAACAATTGGAAACGACCGGTTTATTTTACAGGTGGAAGCGCTAGTGACGAGGAATACCTTTGGATGAAAGATTACCTGCAACTGGACGGAATGGTTTACAAACTGGTTCCCGTAAAAACAACCCTTGACAAAGAAAGCAGCCAGATGGATATGGGACAGATCGATTCTGACAAAATGTTTGATATCGTAATGAAATGGGATTGGGGCAACGGCGAAAGCCCACACATTTATCATGATCCCGAAACAAGGAAAAACAGCATTTCATTCCGGACAAATCTGGCAAGGCTCATGGACCAGCTGATTAAAGAAGGCAAGACGGAGAAGGCTAAAAAAGTAATTGACCTGGCGATGACCAAAATGCCGTTTGAATTCTATGGTTATTATATGATGCTTGATCCTTTTGTAAATGGGTATTATAAACTCCGGGAAGTTGACAAAGCGAGAGCGCTTTCTGCAAAAATCATTAAAAAATATCAGGAAAACTTAAACTATTACAGCACGCTTTCGCTCGCCGAGCAGAAAGATCTTTACAAGGATATTTTTACCGAAATCCAGAAATATAATGGCCAATTGGAAATTATAAAAGACAATAATGACACTACCGTATATGGCCCAATACATACAACTTTCTTAAATTACACGAAAAGATTTGATAAGCTGTACGAAGCCTACGGATTTGAAAAAGAAAAGTAGCCCACAACAAATACAACAGCAATCCAAGGGTTGCTGTTTTTTTTCCTATGAATTTCTACTGGATCAAAACAAATTGGATTGTCAAGCGGCTGTTTTCAAGCTTTGTCTGGGATTTGCCAAATAAGACAAGCACGGTCTACCTGACATTTGACGATGGCCCTACGCCCGAAGTGACACCCTGGGTACTGGAAATCCTGAAAACGGAGCAGGTTAAGGCCACTTTCTTCTGTATTGGAGACAACATCCGCAAATACCCGGAAATATTTAAAAAAGTAGTAGTCGACGGCCATTCCATAGGAAACCACACCTTCAACCACCTCAACGGATGGAAAACAGATCAGCAGAAATACATTGAAAATTTTAGCCAATGCCAACAGGAAATTGAAAATCAGGGTGTTTTTTCAGATTTATTCAGGCCGCCCTATGGCAAAATGACAACTGCGCAAACAAACAAAGTCATACGAGCCGGCAGTAAAATCATTATGTGGGACGTTTTGAGCGCCGACTTTGATCAAAACATTGCCCCGGAGCAATGCACGAAAAACGCCACAGCGAAAACTACCGCCGGAAGCATTATCATTTTTCACGACAGCGTAAAGGCGTTTAAAAACCTTCAAGTGGCACTTCCTGAAACAATAAGAATTTTGAAAGAAAAAGGATATCGGTTTGAAAAAATCGTTTAAAGTTGCTCCTGCACAATTCCAATAAGTGTATTTGCGTCGAGCTCACCGGACTGCCTCCAGATCATCTGTCCGTCCTTATAAATCATAAGAGTGGGAAGGCCTTTAATCCTTAACGCATCAGCCAGCTCCTGATTTTTGTCCACATCGATCTTAATGACCTTAGCCTTATCCCCTAAAGCCGCAGCCACATCACGGATAACCGGATGCATCAAAACGGACTGCTCATTCCACTCTGTATAAAAGTCAATCAGAACCGGAACCTGGGCATTAATCAATTCACCAAATTTTGACATAAAAAAATTTTTTGAGTCAACGAATATACAAATGTAATATTTTTAACGAATTATGCTACTTTCTCGCCTTTTTTTAGTTGGATAATGGTAATTTCCGGCCAGATACCAGCCCTACCCTGATAGGCATGAAAGCCAAACCCGCGATTCACATAAACATACCTTCCCAGATGCTCATACAATCCCGCCCATTGTTTGTAAATGTACTGCGCAGGGCTCCACTTTAAAAATCCCGGTATTTCAATCCCGAATTGCAGGCCATGGGTGTGTCCTGACAACGTCAAATGAAAGTGCTTAGGGTCATTCTTCACCTGATACTCCCAGTGCGAAGGGTCGTGGGACATCAGTACTTTGAAATCCTGGTCCGTTAAACCCAGCGACGCCTTATTCAGATCGCCGGCCTTTTTGAAATTCTTTCCCCAATTTTCAACGCCAACCAACGCGATCTTCTGTCCATCCTTCTCTATAAACCGGTGCTCATTCAGCATCAACTCAAAACCAATCTGCCCATACAGGTCTTTGATGGCCTTGAAATTCATTTCCTTCGCATATTCGGAATGCCACTTGAGGTACTCGCCGTAATCATGGTTCCCCAATACCGAAAATTTTCCGTATTTATAAGGCTTTATCCGATTGAAAGTGTCGATCCAGGGGTACATCTCTTTGGCAAAAGTGTTTACAATGTCTCCCGTAAACAGCATCATGTCTGATTCCTCCTGATTGATAAGGTCGATCGCATACTCAATTTTTTCCTTATCATCAAAACTACCACTGTGCACATCAGAAATCTGCGTAATCCTGAATCCATCGAATGCGTCGGGCAAATCCGGAAAAAAAATCGTCTGCCGGATCACTTTAAAATTGTATTTCCCTTCGAAAATACCATAAATCAGGGACGAAAATGGAATTGCTGCCAATGCCAGTGCGATTTGACTCACAAATTTACGCCGTGAAGGGATCGCTCCGACCGTCGTTTTTGTCAGAAAGTAATTCCCTGCACTCGCAAATAAGCGGAAAATGTCTTCACCAAACATGACAATCATCAGCAGGATTTTTGGCACATATACCAGGATAAAAAGCGTAAATGTGAATACCATTAGCTTGCTTTGGCCAACGGTGCGGTCAAATTGGGAAAACGAGTACAGCAGAAAAATCATGATCAATACACTGAAGATAGTGTAACCAGAAAGCACCCATCGGATTTTTGTTACTGTCCGGAACGCCTGAAAAGCATAAATTTCTATGAGTAGAAAAATAGCTATAGCAATAATCCAACGAATCATTTTTTAATTGTTTTTGCAAATTAACAAAGAATGGCATTGCAATCTTTTTTTCTTACGAAATTTTTAACGCAAAAAAAACCGGTAGAAAGATTCCACCGGTTCTTCAACATAAAACACTATCACCTTAATCAAAAACCTTTTATAATGTAGTGACCATTAAAAACGGTTATTATTTTGTTGCAGTTGTTTTTACTGCCTTTACTTCTTTTTTAGCAGGAGTAGCTGTCTTTACAGTAGCCGTAGTCTTTTTTGCTTCTGCCTTCAACTCTGCCTTTACTTCTTTAGCTGCTTTCTTTGCATGTTTTTCAGATTTAACTTCTTTCGCAGGAACTGCTTTTGGCTGACTTGCCTGTGCTGTGGCCATAGCACTTGTTCCTAATACTAAAACCGCTGCCATCAATAAATTTTTCATCGTGTATATTTTTTAATTGTTTAACAGGTCAAAACTACTTCCGGAAAATGAAGATGGGATTAAGATTTGGGCGAAGATGAAAAATTTAACCTTTATTTAGCGTTTCGGCTATCGCGGAAATTGAAGATGAAATACAGTGCCGTGTCCAGGTTCGGAATCCAGCTTAATATGGATGTTGTGGAAATGCCCAATACTTTTCGCAATAGCAAGTCCTAAACCCTGCCCTTCCTCAGATGTGTTTACCCGAACAAATCGCTCAAAGATTTTGGCCTGCTGCGCTTCGGACAAGCCTGCGCCGGAATCTGAAATTGAAATCTGATAATACGATTTTTCCAACGCATCGGAAATCTTTATAAATCCGCCAACGCTGTTATATTTTATCGCGTTTGAAATGATATTAAACAACAGTATATGCAAAAGCGTCCGGTTACCATCAAAAATAAATTCGCGGGACAGACTTACTTCAAATGCTATTGATTTTTCCAGCAAACGGTCTTCGATTTCACTTTCAATTTCCAGAACCAGCTGTTTTAAATCGACCTGCTCCGACTCCTGAAACTGGTTGTTCTCGATTTTTGAAATCAACAATAAGTTGTTGATGATTTTCCTTAGCATGTCGAGTGTTTTCAGCGAAGACACAATTTTATCGGCCACATCGTCATCAAGCCCTTGGTGTTGCAGCAGGTTTTCGAATCGGTTTTTAAGCAGTGATATGGGCGTCAATAATTCGTGCGAGACATTGGCGATAAATTGCTTTTCCTGTTTAAAATGCTGGTCAATGCGAAGCATCATCTGGTTGAGTACTTCGTCTAATTCCCGGAAATCTTCGGAATGGCTTTTGATTTGCGTAAAATTAAACGAAGCTGCATCGTTCACACGCCTAATTTTGGTATCGATGATCCTGTAAAACGGTTTCAGCAAATAGTCTATGTAAATGGTATCAATCAGGAAAGTCACTGCCACGATAAACAAAAGCAGTCCCAACGTAAAAATCCGGATCATAAAAGTCAATTCCTTTATTTCAGAAACGCTGCTGCCCACCTCAAGCTGGTAACCCTTCCCTTCATAATTAAAATTGTATTGCAATATCCGGTAATCGTCCTGTTGTCCTTCAATGATTCGGGGTTCATCCACAAAAACTGAAGTCGTTTTTATCAGTTGGTCACCCGTTTTAGAAAGCAGTATAAACTCGTCATGCAGTATCGAAAAACTGGCGTAAGTATCGGATTTAATGCTTTCTGTCAGAAACTCCGTGATTTCAGCTTTGCCTAAATTATGAATGAATTTCTGCTTTTTTTCAAGCAGCGTCTTGTTAATATGCTTATAAACCACCTGTTCAATCAGCACGGGAAGCGCAAATACGAGGATCAGGATCAGCAATAACCTGGTGATTACATTAAAAATCGAAATCTGGCTCCTGATTTTCATTGTTTACTGATTAATTCTATAACCCACATTGCGTACGGTTTCAAACCAGTCGATTTCGGTATGCTTGTCGAGTTTATGGCGCAGGTTCCGGACATGTACGTCTATAAAATTAGAATCTGAGTTAATTTCAAGAACATCGCCCCAGATGTGTTCCGTGAGCTGTAGGCGGGTAATCACGCGGTTTTTATTTAAAATAAGGTACCGGAAGATTTGGAATTCCTTTTTTGTCAGGTTCAACTGCACGTCCCCATAGCAAACCTTAAAATCATCAAGCCGGATTGTAAAACCATGGACCACAATCTCATTCGCGGTATAGCCGTGCATGCGCCTGACGATGGCGTGGAGTCGGGCACCGAGCTCTGTTAAAGCAAACGGTTTGGTGAGGTAATCATCTGCGCCAAGCTGTAGCCCGCTGATTCGGTCATCCAGTTCTCCCCGTGCGGTAAGAATGATCACGACCATCTTTGATGCTGTTTTCCTGATGTCACGAAGTACGTCCATACCGTTGCCATCGGGAAGGCCAAGATCGAGCAGCATTACATCATAGGAATTTACCGCAGTTTCTTCCAAAGCATCGGCGCAGCCGCTCACCTGTTTGCAAAGGTAGCCGACACCCCGCAGATAATCGGTAAGCTCGTCAGCAAGTTCCTGATGGTCTTCAACAATTAAGATGTTCATTGTGGGGATATTTGTTCGCCAAAATAACAAATAATACACGGAGAATGATTGTGGCGTTAACAAATTTTAACGTTGATAAAAATACAAATTGAAGTTGCGCATTTTAAGGATAACATTGTATTTTTACCGTTTACACCTAAAACCGTTGTATGTCACAAAAACGCCTTTTCCTGCTCGATGCGTATGCGCTTATTTTCCGCGGATATTACGCTTTTATAAAAAACCCACGGATTAATTCAAAAGGCATGGATACTTCAGCAATCATGGGTTTTATGAACTCGTTGCTCGACGTCATCAAACGTGAAAAACCGGATCATCTTGCCGTGGCATTTGACAAAGACGGAAGCCATGCGCGCACAGAAATGTATACCGCATACAAAGCAAACCGCGATGAAACACCGGAAGCGATAAGGCTCGCCATTCCATACATCCATGATCTACTGCGCGCCATGCATATCCCAATCATCGAATTGGCGGGATGCGAGGCGGACGATCTTATAGGAACCATCGCAAAACAGGCAGAAAAACAAAATTACCAGGTCTTTATGGTGACGCCGGATAAGGATTTTGCGCAGCTTGTTTCGGAGAATATTTTCATATACAAACCTGCCCGAATGGGAAATGGCATCGAAATATGGGGTATTCCTGAAGTGCAGGAACGCTTCCAGGTGGAGCGCCCTGAGCAGGTTATTGACTTTCTTGGGATGATGGGCGATGCTGTAGACAATATTCCAGGACTTCCGGGCGTGGGTGAAGTGACCGCCAAAAAGTTGCTTAAGGAATTCGGGTCGATGGAAAACCTGCTCGAAAACACAGACAAGCTGAAGGGAAAAATGAAAGAGAACATTGAAGCCAATAAGGCTTTAGGCCTTCTGTCCAAACAGCTTGCGACGATTCTATGCGACTGCGACGTGCAGTTTAATGAAGACGATTACGAATTGACCAAGCCCGATGCAGAGAAAGTGGAAGAACTATTCCGCGAGCTTGAATTCCGACGGATGGCCGAGCAGTTCAACAACCTCTTTTTTACCGAACAAAAAACGTACTCCAACATCGAGACGCAGGGATTGTCGCCTACCAGGACAATCGTGAAAAACGAACAGCAATTTGACTTATTTGCACCGGAACCCTCAGGCGATGAGACGGCTCAGGGAAATAACAGCTACTATAAAACGCTTGAAAACACAGACCATCATTATCAGCTTGTCGAGACAGACATGGCCATAAAACTGCTGGTCCAGAACCTGCTAAAGCAACCGGCTGTGAGTTTCGATACCGAAACCACCGGAATTGACGCACTGAATGCCGAACTTGTGGGACTGTCTTTCTCATGGGAAAAAGGCAAGGGATTTTATATTCCTGTCCCTGAAAACCGCGAAGCTGCTCAAACATTGGTCAATAAATTTGACGCGTTCTGGAACGCTGAAACCATCGAAAAAATCGGCCAGAACCTCAAATACGACCTCAAGGTTTTGTCAAATTACGGTGTTAGCGTCAAAGGCAAATTGTTTGATACGATGATCGCACATTATCTGATCAATCCCGATATGCGCCACAACATGGACATATTGTCGGAAACTTACCTGCAATACACGCCAAAATCCATTGAAGATTTAATCGGTAAAAAAGGGAAAAACCAAAAATCGATGCGTGATGTCGCCTTAGACGATATTAAGGAATATGCTGCGGAGGATGCCGATGTCACGCTGCAGCTGAAAGAGCATTTTGCACCGATATTAGACCAGACCGAAACACGCAAACTTTTTGACGAAATCGAAATTCCGCTGGTGCCTGTTTTGGCAGCGATGGAAACCGAAGGCGTCCGCTTGGATACTGATTTTCTAAAGACACTCTCTGGCGAACTGGACAATGATATTAAAATTTTTGAAAGCCGGATCTACGAGGCTGCGGGGGAAAAGTTCAACCTCGCTTCGCCAAAGCAGCTCGGCGAAATCCTGTTTGATAAAATGAAAATCGGCGAAGGAAAGCAGAAAAAAACCAAAACCGGCCAATATGCGACAGGTGAGGAAGTATTGTCATATTTAGCATTGTCAAGCCCGTTTGTACAGGATATTTTGGACTGGAGACAACTGGTGAAACTGCAAAGCACTTACGTTACCGCACTACCCACACAGGTATCGTCCAAAACCGGTCGCGTACATACCGATTATATGCAGGCTGTCGCTGCGACGGGACGCCTTAGCTCCAATAATCCCAATTTACAAAACATTCCCATCCGGACGGAACGCGGAAGACAAATCCGTAAGGCGTTTATTCCGAGAGATGAAAACCACACCTTGCTGTCTGCGGATTATTCGCAAATCGAATTGCGCATCATTGCCGCTTTGAGTGGCGAAGAGAACATGATACGCTCTTTCCGGAACGGCGAAGACATCCACGCGTCAACCGCGTCAAAAGTATTCAATGTGTTGCTGGACGAAGTCACCCGCGAACAACGAAGCCATGCCAAGACCGTAAATTTCGGAATTATTTACGGGGTTTCGGCGTTCGGTTTAAGCAACCAGACGTCGTTAACACGCAGTGAATCCAAAGACCTCATCGATGCATACTATCAAACCTACCCAAGGCTTCGAAGTTATATCAATGAGCAAATCGAAACGGCACGCGAGCAGGGATTTGTGCAAACCATTTTAGGAAGAAGGCGCTATTTAAAAGACATCAATTCAGCCAACGCAGTGGTGCGCGGTGCTGCAGAACGAAATGCGGTGAATGCTCCGATACAGGGAAGCGCCGCCGACATCATAAAAATTGCGATGATCAACATCCACCGAAAGCTGGTTTCTGAAAACTGGAAAAGCAAAATGCTGTTGCAGGTACATGATGAGCTGGTGTTTGACGTACACAATTCAGAGTTGGAAAGAATCCAGCCGATGATTAAATTTGAAATGGAAAACGCCTTTAAACTCGAAGTCCCACTGGAAGTAGACCTCGGAATGGGCAAAGACTGGCTTGAGGCACATTAATTTATAAAACGATGAGAAAAATTACCCTTCTGTTCCTGATCTGCCTTTCGGTAAAAATGAACGCGCAGCAAACCGACAAATACAAAAAACTGGACAGCCTTTTGCACTACCTGTCTGAGAACAACAAATTCATGGGCTCGGTGACGCTTCGGGAAAAAGATAAGATTGTCTTTAGCCATGCCTATGGGTTTTCCGATTTTGACCACAATGTAAAAGCGTTTCCAAAGACCAAATATAAAATCGGATCCATCACGAAGATGTTCACCGCATCAATTATTTTTCAGCTCATCGAAGCAAACATATTAAAACTGGATACCAAAATCTCAAAGTACTTTCCGGAAATTAAAAACGCCGAAAAAATTACGATTGCCGATCTGTTGGGGCACCGTAGCGGTATTTTCAATTTTACCAATGACCCCGATTTCGCGATTTTTTCAGAAATCCCACAAACCCGTGAATCGATGGTGAAAAGGATCGCCGCGTATGAGCCTGTTTTTGAGCCGAATTCAAAATCGGATTACAGCAATTCAAACTACCTGCTCCTGGGCTATATCATCGAAACAATTACCAAAAAAAGCTATCCTGAGAATGTAACGGAACGCATCGTCAAAAAGATTGGGCTCAGTGACACCAAATATTACGGAAAAATTGACGCGTCAAACAACGAAGCATTTTCGTATGCATACGACGGAAAAACATGGGAAAAGCGGGAGGAATGGCAGGAATCCGTCGCTTACGCAGCGGGCGCACTGCAGTCAACTACGGACGATTTAACGGTGTTCGTACGCGCTTTGTTCGAAGGAAAACTAATCAATAAAACTTCGCTCTCTGCCATGACTACCATCACCGACGGCTATGGAAAAGGCATCTTTACCTTCCCATTCTTCGCCAAAACGTTTTACGGACACACCGGCGGTATAGAAGGATTTTCATCGATGCTGGGATACAATCAGGAAGATGGCCTGGCATATGCCATGACCGTAAATGGTGCCAACTATGATACGAACCAGATTGCCATTTATGTCCTGAGCAGTTACTATGGGACGGCTTTCAAATGGCCGGAATTTAAAACCGTAGCGGTGGACGAAAAGAAACTTCAAAGCTACGCAGGAATCTATGCCACTGATAAAATGCCTATAAAGATCACCATTGCCTACAATAATGGCGGTCTTACAGCACAGGCAACCGGTCAGAGTGCCTTTCCATTAACGGCAGAAAGTGAAACCGATTTCACGTTTGAACCAGCGGGCATCACCATCAGTTTTTCGGAGAACGCCTTTAAAATAATTCAGGGCGGCATGACAACCGACTTTAAAAAGGATCAGGAGTAGCAAATTCAAATCTAAAAGCTTAGTTTTAACGCAACCTTAACTTAAAGCGGGCATCAGGTATGTAACCAGAAAACACAACGAAATTGGAGTCTTTAAAAACAATATTGTATTTCTCTTTATTTAAATACCCGCTGAAGCTGGAAGAGATTTGCCGTTTTTCGATTTCCAAGGACTGCCCTAAAATTGAAACCGAACTTCGTGATCTCGTCGCCAAAAAAGTAATTTTCCAGATTGAGGATTATTATTATCCGGAATATGATCCAAGCTGCCTTGAAAAAAGGAAGAACGGCAATAAAATGGCCGCCGACGCCTTGCTGAAAGCGAAAGAACGTGCCCGTTTAATTTCAAAATTCCCTTTCGTGGAAGCTGTGGGCGTGTCCGGATCACTCTCAAAAGGCTACTACGATAACGACAGCGACATTGATTTTTTTGTGATTACAAAGCCCGGAAAACTTTGGCTTTCCCGCACATTTTTGATGCTCTATAAAAAAATATTCCTCTTGAATTCGAGAAAATATTTTTGCATTAACTATTTTATGTCTTCTTCAAGCCTTGAAATCGAGGAGAAAAACCGTTTTACGGCAACCGAGATTAAAACGCTACTTCCCTTTGAAGGCAGGGAGGTATTTGAAGAATTTTACAATAAAAACGAATGGGTATCCCATTTGTTAGGACAACACGACCCAAAACTTGAAGATATTGGCGTGATTGAAAAACCATCAGGTGTAAAGGCGCTTGAAGCAGCACTTAGCACTAAATTTGGCGAATTTCTGGACGTTGTATTTAAAAAAACAACGGTGGCATTTTGGAAATTAAAGTTTCGACAAATGCACACTGAAGATTTTAAAGTCGCATTGAAATCCACTAAAAATATTTCAAAACACCATCCGCTCAATTTTCAGAAAAAAGTGATTGGTGCACTGAATGAAAAATACGAAGAGATCAGAATCAACCATAACATCGAATTACAACGCGAGTATGTCTGATATTCTTTTTTCACATTCCTATTTCTACCGCCGCGATCCGAAACAATGGAAGAATAAAACGCCTTTTCCTCCGTTGGGCACGCTCTATGCGGCCGCACTCATGCGCGAAAATGGCTATAAAGTCAATTTGTTCGATACCTGCCTGGTCCATGATCCGCTTGACATTACTCCGGTAATGAAATTATTGACCCCTAAATACTTCGTTATTTATGACGATGGCTTTAATTATCTTACCAAAATGTGCCTGACAACCATGCGCGAGGCTTGTTTTGAAATGATCCGCATCGGTAAAAGCAATGGCGCTACAATCATCGTCAGCAGTTCTGATGCCACCGACCACGCCGAAAAATATCTATTGCAAGGTGCTGACTATATCATCCAGGGCGAAGGCGAGTTTACGCTGCTGGAATTGATCAATACCCTGGAACGCAACCAGGCGCCCGAAGAAGTCGCTGGAATCGCCTATTTAAGAAACAACGAATACTGCGTGAATGCGAAGCGGCCGGTTTTACAAGATCTTGATGCACTGCCGCTGCCCGCATGGGACCTGGTTGAAATGAACGATTACAAAATTATCTGGAGCCAGAGTAATCAGGAGTTTACATTAAATATTGCCACGACGCGGGGTTGTCCTTACAAGTGCAATTGGTGCGCCAAACCGATTTATGGCAACCGCTACAATTCACATTCCCCGGAATACGTTGCGAATCATTTAGAATTTCTCCGACAGTCATTCGGCGTGAAAAGGTTCTGGATGTGTGATGATATCTTTGGCTTAAAACCGAATTGGGTACAGCAATTCAATGTCGCGTTAAAAAGTAAAAAACTCAATATCCGTTATTACATCCAAAGCCGCGTCGATTTGCTTTTAAAGGAAGACACCATCGATGCATTGGCAGAGTCCGGACTCGAAGAGGTTTGGGTGGGTGCGGAAAGTGCTTCCCAAAAAATTCTCGATGCCATGGACAAAGGTACCACGGTCGAACAGATTTATGACGCTACAAAATTGCTTAAAAGTAAAGACATTCGGGTGGCCTTTTTTCTGCAATTCGGTTATCCCGGTGAAAACGCACAGGATATCGAGGATACCATTGCAATGGTTAAGGAATTGATGCCGGATAATATCGGTATTTCGGTTTCTTATCCTTTGCCCGGGACACCATTTTTCGAAAAGGTAAAATTGGAACTGACCCAAAAAGCAAACTGGGAAAATTCCGATGACCTGGAAATGATGTTCAACGGCACCTACAAATCAAAATACTATAAAAAGTTGCAACGTTTTGTGCACAAGGAGTATCGAAAGACACAAGGCCTGCATAACCTGAAAACAATCGCTGTCAATCCGCTGCAGGTCTCAGTAAAGAAAATCATATCCATTATGAAGCTGGGATATTATGTCCCAGGATCCTACGTTAACCGGATAAGCCTAAAAAAACTGCAAAGTGAAAACCGGATTCGATAGTGCCGCCGAATCATACGATGACACTTTTACGAACACGTCTATCGGAATTTTACAGCGTAAAGCCGTCCATGCCGTTTTATCTGATCTTTTTGAAATTCGAAAACCGGAAAAAGTACTGGAAATTAACTGTGGTACCGGAACTGACGCACTCTGGCTGGCCGATCAGGGATTTAAAGTTATCGCTACGGACATTTCCGAACGAATGATTGAAATGGCAAAAGCTAAAGATAAATGCAACAGTGTTCATTTCGAAGTGGCCGGCTTTGATACTTTAGCGGAAAAATTTTATGGACGCCAATTTGAACTGATTTTTTCGAATTTCGGCGGACTGAATTGTCTTACCAAAAAAGAATTGGGATTTTTTTTCGAAGATCTCGGTAAAATCACCCCGCCAAACGCAGTTTTAGCGTTGGTCGTTATGCCTAAAAATACGCTTTGGGAACGGTTCTATTTTTTTGCCAAAGGGCAGTGGAGCGAAATCCAGCGCCGGAAAAAGGAGTTTGCGATTGCTGATGTTAACGGCGAAAAAATCGTGACTTTTTACCATAATCCAAACGAAATTGTGAGACTGGCAAAACCAGCATTCAAACTAAACCGCGTTTATCCAATAGGCTTTTTTGTACCGCCCTCTTATCTAGAACCCGTTTTCATGAAACATCCAAATATATTGGCTAGCTTGGGAAAACTGGAACGCAAAATCAGGAAGATCAGTTGGCTCGCACGTTTTTCAGACCATTACTGTATAATACTCGGGAAAGAATGAGCATACTCCTGACACATGGTTATTATTTGTCTTCTGATCCAAAAGAACAACGGATCATGAAGCCATACCCACCGTTGGGCTTGCTTTACATTTCCGGTTACCTCAACAGCAAAGGCGTGGCAAATCATGTTTTTGACAGTACGTTTAGTTCGCAATCGGAGCAACTTTCGTTTATTCTGGACAAGAAACCAGAAATCGTCGCCATTTATACGAATTTGATGACGAAGATTGAAGTCATCAGGTTAATTAAAGAACTTAAATCACCGCGTTTTAATTCCCTAAAAATTGTTCTTGGAGGTCCGGATGTGACCTACAACATTGAGAATTACTTAAATGAAGGGGCAGATTTCCTGATCATCGGCGAAGGTGAGGAAACTACATTTGAATTGTATCATGCCATCACCGGCAATACTGCTTTGGCAGATGTAAACGGCATCGCTTTTATCGAAAACGGGGCTATTGTCAAAACCGCTGCGCGCACCAAATTTCGCGAACTTGATGATTTGCCGCTGCCAAACCGCGACGCCATCCCAAATGAAAAATACCTGGACACGTGGAAAAAAAACCACGGGGAAAGTTCGATGACCATCTCCACCCAACGCGGCTGCCCCTACACCTGTAAATGGTGCAGCACCGCAGTATATGGGCAAAGCTATCGCAGAAGGCCTGCACAACTTGTAGCTGCTGAAATGAAAATGCTCAAGGAAAAATACAACCCCGACGCCATTTGGTTTGTCGACGATGTGTTTACCATCAGTCATAAATGGCTGACGGCTTTTCATGAAGAGGTAGTGAAACAAGGTGCGCAAATTCGGTTCGAATGCATCACCCGTGCAGAAAGGCTCAACGAAGAGATTTTAAAACTGTTGAAAGAAGCGGGCTGTTTCCGGATCTGGATTGGGGCTGAAAGTGGCTCACAGAAAATCATCGACGCCATGGACCGTCGCGTTGATGTAAATCATGTAAAGAAAATGATTCAGGATACCAATGCGCTCGGAATTGAAACAGGAACCTTCATCATGGTAGGTTATCCGGGAGAAACCGAGGGCGATATTACCGAGACGATCCAATATCTGAAAGAAGCAAATCCGACACATTATACCATTACGATTGCCTACCCGATTAAAGGTACTTCATTGTATGACGAAATCGAAAAAGACATCACCACTGCGCCTGATTGGTCAACGTCGACAGACAGACAGATTGATTTCAAAAGGGAATATTCAAGAAAGTACTACGACTATGCGGTGTCGAAAGTAGTTAACGAAGTGGAATACCATCGGGAATACATCAGGAATAAATTATCAGTAAAAGCACTGAAACACAAGGCCAAATCGGTAATGGCCGGAACGCTTATGAAATTAAAAAAATAGAGTGGATGGGTTACAAGGGTTAAAATTGCGTATTTTGTATGCTCAGTCAATTTAACTCAGGCTTCTGAAGCAACGCATTCTGATTCCTGGATCGTAGGGTATCAGACCTTCAGTCCACCTTCCGTTGGAACGACATAATTTACTTGGTCATCTATGATAATCTTAAGGAACAATGCTTAACCTGTTAAGCTTTTTCAGTGCAAAATACCCTGAATACGTTCAGGTTCCCCTCGAAAAGATTCCGGGCAACGAAGGATATGTGAAAATTCAGGGGAATGATCAGCCTGTGACCCTATTTAACGTACTCTATGAACCGCAACTCATTGGTCTGACGTTTTCGGACAATAATTTTACAAGCACCGAAATTGAGGGCGTTTCCAATCTCAGTCTTGGAGAAAACGCTATTTGCCTAAAAATTAGTTTTGAGTCTACGATTAAAATTCCCTCTGGGAATACCTTTTTATACCGTGTAAACAATGCGGATCTGGATATCCGATTTTGGAAACGGAAATATTTACAGCGCTTTTACAAAAGAGCGGTTGCCAAAAACAATTTTGTAATTGACGTATTCGATTTTGGCGTTTTCCTGAAAATAACTTCCTTTTTCTATTACCCAAAACCTGTTTTCCTTGTCAGCACTAAGGACAAGGAGGGAAAGAATACGTTTCCGGTGGACACCTGCAGGAAAGTCGGGAACTACTATATTTTTGGAGCAAGGAAGTCAAACAGGATTATAAACAAGGCGGTTGTTGGTGATGAGATTGTTATTGGAAGTTCTGATTTTACCCAGAGGGAGTTAATTTACCAGCTGGGAAAATACAGTTCCGGAAAAAATGAAATTCCGTCTTCGGCAGATGGTCAAACCGGTATTTTTGTCCCATCAACGGTAGCTTCGTATGAAGTTGCGGAAATACATCAGATTATTGCTTATAAAAACCAAAACGTTTACATTGCCAAAGTAACTTCGGGAATCATGAAGTTATCCGATAATCCAATGTTAGCACACATCCATAAATTTTGGCTTATTGAAGGGAAAATCAGAAGCCGCTACCGTTTGTGACTTCGTAAAAATGACACTTAAAAACTTATACCTTGAAACTCCGATCAGGATTTAAAGAAATTGTTTCTATTGTTCCAAAACAAAGCCGAAAAAGTCTTCGGAAGTTTTTATATGCCTCAATATTATTCAGTTTTCTCGACCTGCTTTCCGTCGCATATCTCATCCCAGCCATGCTCCTTTTGCTTGACAGGCAAAAACTGGCTGGAATGCTGCAACAGTACCATATCGGAGTGAATATTTTTAACACGGGCACAATTGTCAGTGGCGTGGTTATACTCGTGCTGATTTACGTTGTGAAAAATATTTTCCAGGCTAAATTTAATACTGCCCTGTATCAATTTTTATACCGCATGTCACAGGAACTTTCCGTTGCGGCAATGAGACGGCATTTGCAACACAATTACATTCATTACCAGCAACAGGACAAAGGGCATTTATTACAGCGTGTCACCACAGCGTGCAGGGATTTTTCTACCAGCCTGATCGCCTCTGCCCTGCTGTTGGCGTCAGAAATCCTCACATTCATAGTCATCCTTTCGGGCATGCTTGCCTGTTATTTCAAACTCACGATCTTCACCATTTTTGTCACAGGGATTTTCGCTTTGATTATTTACCAGATAAAAAAGAAAGAGATAATCCTGATCAACACAAAATACAAAGACGCTGCTGCGAAAGCAAATTCGGAATTGATCAATATTATGGATGGCTATATGGAGATAAAGATTTCTGGCCAGTCCGAAAAGTTTCTGAACCGTTTTTCGGAAGAACAAGAGCCGTTAAGTGACGCCAGCGCCAAGCTTACAGCAACATCTGCTAATTATTCTAAGTACCTCGAAATTTTCCTGATTGCAGGGACCGCCGGATTAATTTTGTACAATCTCACAATGCCCGAAGGAAAAGATGCCTATGTACTGATTTCAGTATTGGCAGCGCTTAGTGTCAAGATTATCCCGTCCATTAATAAAATACTGAATGCACTAACTATGGTGAATTCTCACTACTACACCGTAGAAATACTGAGACAAAACTCCGTTTCGGAACCGCCGCCTACGATGTACACCCTTTTTAATAAAAGTCTTGATTTCATTAATATCCATTTTAGCTATTCCGAACAAATGCCCGTTTTCAGCAATTTGGATTTCCGTATTCGCAAAGGTGAAATTCTTGGCATTAACGGCGTTACCGGGTCCGGAAAAACGACCTTCCTGCATCTCGTCGCGGGATTAATACGCCCTAACAAAGGTGCTATTCATCTGGACAACCAAATTATCCGTGACGATTACTTTTTTTCATTTGTAGGCTATGTACCGCAACAGCCTTTTATTTTTCACGGAACCATTCTGGAGAATATCACCTTGCGGCAGGAACCCGACACGGTCGATTTCGAGTATATCGAATTCCTGCTTAAAAGTCTGTATTTAGAAATACTGCTCGAACGGCCAAAAGGCCTCGATACAATTTTGCTGCATAACACGATGAAACTCTCCGGCGGGCAAAAACAGCGGCTGGCATTAGTACGGGCATTATACCATAAACCGCAGCTTCTGATACTCGATGAAGCCACCAACCAGCAAAATGACCCGATGGAAAAAAGCATCTATCAATTTATCCGGCAAATGGTGCTTTCGGAACAAATGGCTGTGCTGACAGTGACACACAATCCAAACATTGCCGATTTTTGCGATGCTGTTTTTAGGATGGAAAAAGAAACCTTAATACGATGCTAAAACCGTGAAAAAGTTACTGATTCTTTCTCCTGCTTTTCCAAAAGACGAATCTGAAAGCCACGTCATCCCGTTCCTGCAACATGTTTTTTTAGAATTTCGGGCACAGTATCCTGAAATTGAACTCACCGTTGTGGCCATTCACAAACCCATCTCAAAACCGTATTCGTTTAACGGAATAAATGTCATTCCGTTGAACGGCAATGATGTGAAATATCCAGGTAAATTATTATTTCTGACAAAGGCTTTTTCTAAAATCAGACGATTGCACAAAAAAAATAACTATGACGGAATCCTCAATCTTTGGTATCATGAATTAAGTTTCCTTACCTCGTGGATTCATCCAAAAACGTTCACATGGATGCTGGGACAGGATGTGCTGAAAAACAACCTTACATTGCGAATGTTCAGGCCCAGACCGAATAAAATTATGGCTTTGTCGGATTATAATAATGAAATGCTTTTCAGGAACTCCCGAATCAAAGCACACAAAGTCATTCCGATGGCGATCAATGAATCGCTGTTTCCGGAACTGAACACGGAAATAAGGGAAATCGACGTTTTTGGCGCGGGCTGGCTTACACCACTGAAAAATTATCGGTTGTTTGTGGAAGTAATTCTGGAGTTGAAAAAGACCTTTCCATATATCAAAGCTGAAATCGCAGGAACAGGGCCTGAGGAAACGGCACTGAAAAAATTTATTCACGACAACAATCTCGAAGACAATGTGAAGTTCCCCGGATTACTTAGCCATCAGCAGACTTTGGAAAAAATGAATCATTCAAAGGTTTTTCTTCATCCATCGACTTTTGAAGGCGGATCAACAGTATATTTTGAGTCGCTATTTTCAGGATGCCAATTGGTTGGCACCTTACCGATGATGGACAAACCAATTGAAAATTTTCACTGCGTTCGGCATAAAGAAGACATCGTAGCGCGCATGGCAGCGTTGCTTCAAAATCCCAAACCGCCCAAACGAATCACTTACTATAAAATGTATGAGGTATGCCGCGAAATTTATGATCTTTATTATTGATAAAATTCCGCTATAACTGCCGATGTTTTTCGTCCGATGGCTTCAAAAGAAAGTTCATCATTGAAAACCTGACGTGTTTCAAGCCGATTTAATTCGATTTCCGAAGTATTTAACGACAGCAGCAATTTCAAAAGACTGTTGGAATTTCCTTTTTCGAAAAGCAGTGCTGCACTTCCAGCTGTCATTTGCACAAACGAAGGAATGTTGCTTACCAATGGGATACAGCCACAAGCCATTGCCTCGGCCAATGCAATACCGCTGCCTTCCGAATGTGAGCATGAAATGAAATAATCAGCTGCATTGAACCAGTTTTCCAGCTCCTTATTATCAACTTTCCCTTTAAGGATTATATCTCCAGCCAGATCATTTTCAGCAATAAACGACTTCATGATGGGCAGTAAGTTGCTTTCGGCGAAAAACATATAAGCTACAAATTCGTTCCCTGCTTTTTTATAAGAAGACAGCGCTTCGAGCATACAAAAAGGATCTTTATTTTCATCGAGGTCCCCTACCCAGATAAACGTCATTCGGTCGTGATCAATTTTAAGTATATCCCTGCACACCTGCTTATTCTTTAAAACGAATCCGGTCGAGCATTCCATTATTTCACGAACCTGGCTTTCAGAGCGCACCAAACCAGCCGCTACAAAAGGCTGTGCCTGCTCCACACTCACAAACAAATAACAATCTGCCCGCGAGTAGCATTTTTTCTGGATTGCCCTTTTAAGTCTATTTTCGGAAGGGTTTCCAGCGTGGTGCTGGATAATCCATTTAAACCTTTTGCCGAACAGGGCGCTCAATAGATAAAACCGAATCGGAAATGAAAAACCGTGAAAAAGTACAACGGCATTTTTTTTTGACATAAATAACCGGTATGCGCGCAACAAATCCCCAAAATGGTATCTGTAGAGGAAGAATGGTTTTTGTTCCTGTAGATTGGCACCAAATCGGATTACTGAAAAATCAATATTTTTATCGAGAAATTCCAGATAGCCTATCGAATGTGGCGTCAAGTCAATTTCTTCCTGAATCGACCGGATTTTTCTGTCAAATACCGAAATATCAATGAAAGTATGGTAGTTTTGTGCCATTAGTCAAAATTATGAAAATTATTTAAAAACGGTACATTTGTTAAATTGAAAACCCCAAATGATTGAACGCGCGCTAAGATATGCGAATAAAAAAATCCTTCCAGAAAACTATATGTTTTCGCCGGAATGGATTGTATTGGGTGTAAACAATACCTGCAACCTGCATTGTAAAATGTGCGATGTGGGAACCATGAGCCTTGAAACGAATTTCGCCAAAAATCTTGTCGGGACTACACCGCTAAACATGCCGATTGAACTTTTTGAAAGAATTGCCGACCAAACCCAGCAGTATTTCCCAAAGGCAAAACTCGGTTTCGCTTTTACCGAACCTTTGGCCTACCCGCATATTGTCAAAGCAATTGCTTATGCCACAGAACGAAATCTATATACTGCGGTTACCACCAATGCGCTATTACTTCCAAACAAAGCAGAAGCGCTCGTCAACGCCGGCCTGAAGGAAATATTCGTGTCGTTGGACGGCTTGCAGGACACGCACAACATGATTCGTGGAAACGAAAAATCATTCCAGAAAGCTCTTGATGGGATCCGAAAATTATTCGATTTTGAAAACCACCCCAAAGTCTCGATTGTAAGTGCAATCACAGAATGGAATGCCGAAAACCTGAACGCATTTGCAGATTATTTTAAAGACCTGCCGCTGCATGAAATCGGTTTCATGCATACCCAGTTTGGCGAGCCCTCAATAGCGGTAATGCATAACAAATTATGGGGGAATATTTATCCTGCCACCGAATCAAATCTCGACGAAATCAACCTGAACAATATGAATTTACCTTCATTGCTGGAACAGGTAAAAGCAGTCAAAGCAAGTCGCTATCCGTTCCGTGTTTATTTTTCACCCGAGCTTAACGATTTGGATAGTATGGAGATCTACTACCACAAATCTGAGGTTATTCTGGGTAAAAGATGTGAAGCGGTGTATACCAGCATCATGATCAAATCCGACGGCTCAGCAATTCCGGCGCATGGCCGTTGTTACAATCTAAAAGTGGGAAATATTTACAACGACACATTGAAGGACCTTTGGAATTCTCCCGTGTTTGGCAAATTCAGAAAAGACCTTAGAGACGCCGGCGGTTTTTTACCAGCCTGCAGCCGTTGTTGCAGTGCATTTTAATAAAAAATGAAAAATAAAACCATCATATTTAATCCAAGAAGTGCCAACGGCAAGCACCGGATCCCCAATTCGATCCTGCAGGTCGGCGCTTCCATTCATGGCAAATATGAGTATGTTTTTGTCGATGGCAACCTGGAAAAAGATCCTTGGCAGACGATTGAGAACTATCTGAAAACCGGCGAATTCAAATACTTCGGCTCTACAGTAATGCCAGGTCCGCAGTTGCGCCAGGCGATTCCGTTTACAAAAAAAATCCGTGAAGAATACCCCGGCATCATCACAGTCTGGGGTGGCTATTTCGCTTCGAACCAATACAAATCTGCATTGCATTCCGGAGTGGTTGACTATGTGATCAACGGCCCGGGTGACAATACCTTTCCGCAATTAATTGAAGCCATCGAAAGCAGGGAAACGGAGCGTATTTTCCTGATCAAGAACCTGATTTATAAAAATGACAAAGGCGAAATTGTTAAAACCGCCGTCGAAGCGTTATTGGACCAGGATACGCTGCCAAAATTCCCGTATGATTATCTTAACTCCTTTTATCCGGTCAGGGATTACCTAGCGAAAACTTTCATGGGAAATAAAACGCTGTCGTATCATTCCAGTATGGGCTGTCCATTCTCCTGTTCCTTCTGCGCCGTTGTCCCGATATATAATGCGAAATGGAAAGGAATGTCGGCAGCAAGGATTTATGAAGATGTCAAATATTTCAAGGAGCAACACAACATCGACGCGGTAGAATTTCATGACAATAATTTCTTTACATCCAAAAAAAGGGTGTTGGAATTTTCAAACCTGATCATGCATGACAACATCAGCTATTGGGGCGAGGGCCGAATCGATACCATCAATATGTATTCCGATGACGACTTAAAACTGATGCGGCAGGCGGGTTGCAAAATGATTTTTCTGGGAGCCGAAACCGGAAATGATGCCGTCCTGAAGCAAATGAATAAAGGCGGTACCCAAACCGGGCAGATGATCAAGGATTTTGTGTTGCGGATGAAAAACGCGGACATCATTCCTGAACTCTCGTTTGTGCTTGGAATGCCTGCCAAAACGGAAAAAGAAGTGTACGAGCAGATTTTATGGGACATCAATTTCATTAAAGAAATCAAGGTCATTAATCCTCATGCGGAAATCATTATCTACCTATTTAGTCCTGTGCCAACAGAAGGATCTGAATTGTACAGACAAATCATCGATGCCGGATTTTCTTTCCCCGAAACACTTGAGGAGTGGATTTCCCCCAGCTGGGAAAATTTTGACCTCCGCAAAAATCCTTTGACCCCGTGGTTGAAACCTTATATGATTGATACCATAAAGAACTTTGAAACGGTCCTAAATGGTTACTACCCTACTGTTTCCGATTTCAGGATTAAAGGCTATAAAAAAAGATTGCTAAAGACCGTCTCCGGGTTCCGCTATAAAACCGGTTTGTATCATTACCCTTATGAGATTAAAGCTTTGCAAAAACTTTGGAAATACCGCCAACCCGAAATTGAAGGGTTTTATTCAGAATAAAATGAAGTTTATTCTCAAACGAATATTCAGTCCTTTCTTAAAAAAAGCCAGCAGCTTGTACCTGCGCAAGCCCAGGAATTTCAGCTACAACGGCATTTCAGTAATGGTTATGCCATCGGTATTCCCACCATTTATGACCCACAGCACAAAAATCCTCGTGGATTTTATAACACCGATTGAACTGAGCGGCAAAACGTTCCTCGAATTGGGATGTGGCTGCGGCATCGTTTCCATATCGGCGGCAAAAAAAGGCGCCATTGTCACTGCAACGGATATTAACGAAACAGCACTGACCGCATTGGAAAAAAACGGAGGGATTAATGACGTAAAACTGGACATATTGTATTCTGATCTTTTTCAAAATCTACACGAACGATACTACGACTTTATTATTATAAACCCGCCCTATTACCCGAGAAACCCAAAATCGATCGGCGAGAATGCCTGGTTTTGCGGTGAAGATTTTAATTACTTCGAAAATCTATTTTTGCAGCTGCCCCAATTTACTACGCTTGACAATCAAATTTACATGATTCTTTCTGAAGATTGTGCACTTGAAAAAATAGAAGCCATCGCATTAAAAAATGGAATGGTGTTTAATTCGATATTGGAGAAAAAAGTCGTTGGCGAAAAGAATTACATCTTTAAGATTGCACGACTATAATTTCCTGGTCGAATCGCGCTGGCGCAATTCTGTCTTGATTACGGTGGTCTGCGGCTTGATTTCCTCTTTGCTTTCAAGTCTTTCGATTAATAGTTTTGCAGCGGCTTCGCCAATTTCAGGACCATGCTGGCTCACTGTGGAAAGGCTCGGCGTCATTCTCCGGGACCATATCCCATCAGCAAAGCCGATTACCGAGAGTTCTTCCGGAATTTTTACCCCTCGCTTTATTGCGGCTTTCATCGCCATGGTTGACGCATGTTCATCCAGTGCAAAAGCACCGTCTGGTTTTTCGTTGTCGAATACCTTTGCTACCCTGTCATTAAAATCGTCTTCCGCGTCCGTTAAGATGACCAGATTGTCATTGGGTTTAATGCCGTGCTTTTCAAGTGCTGCAAAATACCCCTTTGCCCGAAGCTTTCCGACACTAAGGTTATCAATCGCCGAAAACAATGCTATTTTCTTGCATCCCAACTTAATAAGGTGTTCTGTGGCATACACGGCCGAGTCGTAGTCGTCAACCACCACCTTATCGCAATCCACCTTTTCTGCGATCCGGTCAAACATCACAATTGGCGTACCATCATTTATAATATCGACAAAGTGTTGGTGCTCGTCTGCCTTCTGCGCTTCTTCGGATACCGAAAGTATAAATCCGTCAATCGTACCGTTGCTTAACATGTCAAGCGTATGAATTTCCTTCTCCAATGATTCGTTTGAAATACAGGTGATCACATTATATCCCTTCGCTTCAGCAACCTTTTCAATGCCACTGAAAACTTTGGCAAAAAACGCATTCATAATGTTTGGGATAATTACCCCGATGGTTTTTGTTTTTCGGTTTTTCAGGTTTAGACCGATGATATTCGGTTTGTAGTTTTTCAGTTTCGCAAACTCCTGAATTTTAATCTTCGTGGGTTCACTAATCTCAGGGCTGTCATTTAACGCCTTGGAAACGGTGGATACAGAGACATGCAGCTCTTTTGCGATTTGTTTTAAGGTAGCTTTTTCTTTCATTGGTTAAATGATTTTCAGGCAATATTAAAAAATTAGTGTGAATTGTATAATATTTTTAAGATAAGGTGAAACAAAGGGCGATTCCATTTAATGAATTTTACAATACCAAAACAAACTTCCAGTAAACAAGCGCAAAGTTGATTGTCCGGCTAGGTGTTAATCGCTATTCACAAATATACGATTATATCAATACCGGAGTAGAATGATTATTAACCATTTTTAAATGTTCATTATGAAAAACACAGTGAAAATCCAGGAAGTCAACCCTTCTTTTACAAACAGAAGGAGTTTCCTGAAATTAAGCGGTCTGACCGTAATCGGAACCGGGCTATTGTTAGCCGGATGTAACGATACCGATGACGACAACAACGATCAAAATCAACTGCCTGGTGTAAGAAATGGCGTGTTTGACTTGGGTGGAGGCGACTTGGGCGTACTAACTTATGCTTACGCATTAGAGCAACTGGAAGCGGATTTTTACACAAAAGTTGTAAACGCATCTGGGTTTAACAGTTTTCCCGACGCGGACCGTCAGGTACTGACTGACCTTTACCACCACGAGGTAATTCACCGCGAATTCTTCAAAACCGCATTGACAGGCGCGCTACCGGACCCATCAACCCAATTGCTTCCTGCCCTTGCGTTTGACTACGGAAGCCTGAACTTCAACAACCGAGACCAGGTCTTGGCCACTGCCAAGGCACTTGAAGACACCGGCGTTGCAGCGTACAACGGCGCCGCCAAACAAATTACGAGCGTAGATTATCTTCTACTGGCCGGAAAAATTGTATCTGTTGAGGCAAGGCATGCTTCAGCCATCCGAAGCCTGATTAATCCAAACTCCAATTCATTTGCGGGAGACGACGTGATCAGCACATCAAACGGACTCGACCAGGCGAAAGAGCCCGCTGAAATCCTTGGTGTAGCCGGAGGGTTTATCACTACAGAGTTCACTGCAAATTATTTATAATCACTTTTAAAAATCAGAATCATGAATATTATCAAATTTTTAGAGTCATTTACCAATGAGGAAATGATGCGCAGTGAAGGCTCAAGAAGAGACAGTTTCGGACAATTCGGAAAGATAGGAAGAAACCTGGCGCTTGCCGCGGTACCATTTGGGCTCGCTACCATGACATCAAAGGTTTTTGCATCAGATATTACAGCAACACCAGCGACCCCAACCGGAGCGCTGCAGTTTGCACTTATATTGGAATACCTGGAAAAGGAATTCTACCAGTTGGGCCTGGATTCCGGAGTGATCCCAACCGGCGGAAGGGACGAGAAAGTCTTCATGCAGATTTCTGCACATGAAAGCGATCACGTGACGTTCTTAAGCAACGCACTTGGCGCAGATGCACCTGCAAAACCGACTTTCGACTTTACAGTGGGAGGCGCTTTTGACCCGTTTAACGACAACGGAATTGGCCAGGCTACAGCTTATGCCCAGTTCCTTGCCTTGGCCCAGGCCTTTGAGGACACCGGCGTGCGTGCTTATAAAGGACAGGCAGGAAACCTGATCACTCAGCCCGCGTTGCTAACCGCAGCGTTGCAAATCCATTCTGTTGAAGCAAGACATGCTTCGGAGGTAAGGAGATTGCGCGGACTTAAAGGATGGATTACCGGAAACCAACGCGGCGCAGGAATGCCCGATGCCACACAGGCGGTATATAATGGTGAGGAAGTCACATCGCAAGCTGGATATAATACCGCTGCGCTCTTTGGAGCCGATGCCGGTTCTGAGGCCTATGATGAACCTTTGACTACGCAACAGGTCGTTGATATTGCCAACCTATTTATAGTGTAAGCTTAATTTAAGTTTATACCCATGAAAACCATCCCCACGGATGGTTTTTTTTAGTTTAAAGTTTAAGGGTAAGGTTTTTGAGTAACTTTAATCGTTAAGTTTTGAACTTGTATAAATCCCTCAAAATAATCTTTTACAGACATTTGCATTTAAAATAAATAATCGTACTTTTGCACTCCCTTTATTGGGGATGGAATGTTTAATTAAAATAAATTATTGTGAACACATTAAGTTACAAGACAATTTCAGCCAACAAGGCCACTGTAAGCAAAGAGTGGATTGTTGTTGATGCTGACGGTCATAACTTGGGTCGTCTTGCTTCCAAAGTCGCTATGATCTTGAGAGGAAAGTACAAACCGAGTTACACACCGCACGTGGACTGTGGCGATAACGTAATTGTTATCAACGCGGAAAAAATCAACCTTACGGGTTCAAAAATGGATGACAAAATTTACATGCGTCATACCGGTTACCCAGGAGGTCAGAGAACCTTAACTGCTAAAGTTTTACAGGCTAAAAACCCTGCTGCTTTAGTTGAGAAAGCTGTAAAAGGCATGCTTCCAAAAAACAAATTGGGCGCTGAACTTTTCAGAAACCTGAATGTAGTAGTAGGTCCAGAGCACAAACAAGGCGCTCAAAAACCTAAAACTGTTAACCTAAACGATCTTAAGTAATGGCAGTAATCCACAAAATCGGCAGAAGAAAAACGGCCGTAGCACGTGTGTATGTTTCTGAAGGAACAGGAAAAATCACCGTAAACAAAAAAGAATTCGCAACTTACTTTCCGACCGCTACTTTACAGTACAAAGTAATGCAGCCAATGACCATGACTGAAAACGCAGACAACTATGACGTTAAGATTAACGTGTATGGTGGTGGTGTTACAGGCCAGGCAGAAGCTGTGAGAATGGCTATTGCAAGAGCAATGTGTGAAGTGGGTGAAGGAAACAGAGCGATCCTTAAACCAGAAGGTTTATTGACAAGGGACCCAAGAATGGTTGAACGTAAGAAGTTCGGTCAGAAAAAAGCCCGTAAGAGATTCCAGTTCTCTAAACGTTAATATTACCTGTCCTGTGCTGAGCGTACAGGGCATCAAGTTCATTAAATTATTAAAAACTAAGTTATTGTTACTATTCCCGCTGAGGCTGGAAATTAGTTTAGCATCTAAATGAAGCCAATAGCCAACAGCTAACAGCTGACAGCTTATGGAACATTGCTAATTCGACAGAACGTAAACTATTACAAATGGCAAACAAAGTAGAAGTTAAAGAATTACTGGAAGCAGGTGTTCACTTCGGACACATGACCAGAAAATGGGACCCAAACATGGCCCCTTACATTTATATGGAGCGTAATGGTATTCACATCATTAACCTATATAAAACCGCAGCTAAAATCGAAGAGGCTAACGACGCCCTTAAAAAAATCGCTGCATCAGGTAGAAAGATCTTATTCGTAGCTACCAAAAAACAAGCAAAAGACATCGTTGCTGAGAAAGCAAAAGCTGCAAACATGCCTTACATCACTGAAAGATGGCCAGGCGGAATGCTGACTAACTTCGTAACCATCCGTAAAGCTGTTAAGAAAATGGCTACGATTGACAGAATGAAGAAAGACGGCACATTCCAGACACTATCTAAAAAAGAGCGTTTACAGGTTGATCGTCTGCGTGCAAAACTAGAGAAGAACTTAGGTTCTATCGCTGATATGTCAAGACTTCCTGCCGCGTTATTCGTAGTGGATATCAAAGCAGAACACATCGCAATAAAAGAAGCACAGAAATTAAACATTCCAGTTTTCGCAATGGTGGATACAAACTCTGACCCACGTGAGGTTGATTATGTAATCCCTGCAAATGATGATGCTTCTAAATCAATAGAGAAAATTTTATCTTTAGTAACAAACGCAGTAATCGACGGTCTGTCAAACAGGACTTCTGACAAAGAAGATGCTGGTGATGACGTTGCTGACGAAGTGGAAGCACCGGTAACTGCAGCTGCTCCCGTAGCGGAAGCGCCTGTAGTTGAAGAAGCTCCTGTGGCTGAAGTAGCAGAAGAAGCTGCTCCTGAAGTGACTGAGTCTACTGAAGAATAAAACAAAAACAATTACGAATTATGAATTATGAGTTTACGTGCTGCGTAATTCATAATTTGTAATTCGTAATTCATTTTAAAAAATCTTTTAATCTTTAAATAAAACACAATGGCAACAATCACTGCTGCAGACGTAAATAAATTAAGAACAATCACAGGTGCCGGAATGATGGACTGCAAAAAAGCACTTGTTGAAGCGGATGGGGATTTCGATCTTGCAATCGAAAACCTACGCAAAAAAGGACAAAAAGTAGCCGCTAACCGTTCAGATCGTGAATCGACTGAAGGAGCTGCTGTAGCGGTAGTAAGCGCTGACAAAACGGAAGGTGTTGCAATCACTTTAAATTGTGAAACCGACTTCGTAGGTAAAAATGAAGGTTTCGTGAAACTTGCAAACGACTTGGCAAACCTTGCTTTACAATTTGATACAAAAGAAGATTTCCTTGCTGCTGATTTCAATGGCATCACTGTCGCTGAGAAACTCATCGAGCAAACAGGGGTTATCGGAGAGAAAATCGAAGTAGCCTCTTTCGAAAGATTGAAAGGCGCGTTCGTTGGATCATACGTTCACTCTGGTAAAATTGCCACTTTGGTAGCACTTTCTGCTAACGTTGAAGGCGCTGAAGAAGCTGCTAAAAACGTGGCAATGCAGGCGGCTGCGATGTCTCCAATCGCTCTTGACGAAACTGGCGTTGACGCCGCAACTGTTGAGAAAGAAATCGAAATCGCAAAAGACCAATTGCGTCAGGAAGGCAAAGCTGAAGCTATGCTTGACAATATCGCAAAAGGAAAATTACAGCGTTTCTTCAAAGACAACACTTTGGTAAACCAGGATTACATTAAAGACGGTTCTATGAGTGTTGCTGCTTATGTAAAATCTGTAGATGCAGGTCTTACAGTAACAGGCTTCAAGAGGGTTGCTCTGGGATAATTATAATTCAAAACTACTTAAGAAAAGGCGCTGGTTTATTCCAGGGCCTTTTTTTATTTAATCATAACACTATTGAATTTCATTAAGCGTTGTCTATTATATTTGTTTAACTGAAAAAACAAAACCCTTGAAAAAAATTGCACTGCTACTCGCAATCCTGTCAGGCCCGCTGTTGACAGCCCAAAAAAACAACAGCCTGCTCTGGGAAATTTCCGGTAACGGACTCTCAAAAAATTCGTATTTGTACGGAACAATGCACGTGAGCGACAAGGTTTCCTATCACTTGTCAGACGCTTTTTTCAAACACCTGATGGAAGCCGATATTGTAAGCAATGAAAGTGACCCCGAAAGCTGGGAGGAATTCTCCCGCGACCGCTATCGTGACAACATGCCGGAATACTATTCCAGGAATTATAAATTCTACAGCTATTTCTACCTAAAACCCATTGAAAAAGAAACCCTCAAATACTTGTTTACAGGCAACAGCTACTACGCTGGTTTAATGTCGCTAAATTATTACGATGACGTGAGCGTCGACTACCAGGAAAGCAATGTCCTCGATATGTTCATATACCAAACAGGACGAAAATATAAAAAACGGATTGTTGGACTCGAGAACGCTAAAAAATCAATGCAACTCTTTTACAGCGTCACAGGAAAAGACGCGCGGCCCAAAGATGAAAACAAGTTGCTCGCCCTGAAAATCATGAAAAACCGCCCGCTTGACGAAGCCATGAAGGATTTGTACCGCGAGAAGGACATTGTGATGCTGGATTCGCTTTCGAAACTGACATCTTCGGAAAAATCTCATGAAGCAATGATCGTTAAACGCAACATCACTATGGCGCGCAGCATCGATTCGCTGGCAAAAACCGGAAGTGTATTCGCCGCCGTTGGCGCCGCCCACCTCGCAGGAAAGCAGGGCATCATCGATTTGCTGCGCGCTAAAGGCTATACGTTAAAACCGGTCATTGATTCGCTGACGAACGCGGGTAAAAAGCAGAAAAAGATTATCGAGGAATATTTTCCCGAACCAGAATTCAAGCTTGCTACCACAAGGGACAACATGATATCAATGCCCATGACAAAGAATATCAGGGATGAAGACTATAATATCGAATCTCCGGATTATACCAATGGCGGCGTCACGACCCTCAGGCGTGTACCGTTGAATTATTTTATGAAGAAAGATGCAGACCTATTAAATCCCAAATCCCTTGATAGTCTTTTCTATGAGGGGATTGCCGGAAACATCCTCGAAAAAAAATATTTTGAACAGGAAAATTTTTCAGGGTATGACATCCGGAACATCACCAAAACAGGAAATACGCAGCACTCACGCTTCTACATCACGCCTTTGGAGATTATTGTAATTTCGATGACCGGCAAAGGCGACTATGTGAAACAATATGAAAATCGCGTATTCGACAACATCAAAATCAAGGCTTTCAAAAAAGATTGGGACCTCGTCAGCCCGAAACGCGGCGGGTTTGAAGCTTTGATGCCCTCCTTCGCATCAATTTTCGGCGCAAATCCTGACAAGAGTGACGACATCAACATCCAGGCATACGATCCTAAAGAGAAAGGATCCTATTTCCTCTCTGAAAAAACCCTCAGCGATTTATCTATGCTCGAAGAGTCCGAATATGAGCACAAACAAATCCACTACGAATTTTACATGCAGCACAGCGCCGACACCACGGAGACGCGCTTTGACAAAAACAAAAACGCATACGAATCGGCGTCGACAATCGGCACTAAAAAAATACGGCTCAAAAGCATTATCAAAGGCAACAAATACTACCTTCTGGGAACGGTAAATGCCTCTAAAGAAAATACTTCGCGTTTCTTCGAGTCATTCTCCACGAAACCCTGGCTGTTTGATGCGGCAACAAAGGTTTACACCGATACCATTGCCCAGTTCAGCATTACAGTGCCCGAAAAACAAAACCGGCAATTGTTTTCACAATTTCCATCAAGGGAATCGTCCCATAAAAATATTTTTGAACAGGAACGTGAATATTATAATTTCAATTCCGAGACCGGCCAGAGTATCTCGATGGCATTTGTGAAAAACGGAAAATACGAACGTGCGTTACCATTGGATTCAATCCGGAAAAAACTGAACAAAGAATGGCTCACTGAATTCACCTCAAACGATACTGGCGCGGACAGCACGGCAACTGTTTACGACGAGTATGATTACGACTATAGTAGCAGTACCGCAAGAATGGCTTTCAACAACGCGCTTTACAATCACCGAAAAGGCTATGCAGCCAACCAATGGAATTCGCTCATCGATCAGGAGAAAGACAACTATGAGTTCGTAAACCAATCTCAAACTTTTGACAAGCCTCACAACAGGCATGTGATCGACGCAGTAGTCTCTAAACCAAATGCCACGCAGGCCATACGGTATAGGGCTTACGTTTATGATGATCGGATCTTCACTTTTTCAGCGCTGACTGACAAAATCCAAAATGAGGACACGAAGTTCATGGAACGAACAATGAACTCACTTGAACCGACAGAAAAAAGCAAATTTTCAGATTCGAAGGAAAAAATCAAGACTTTTATTGATGATGCCAACAACCCTAAAGATACCATCCGCTATTCCGCCTTATCCTCAGCTGATGTATTGGAAATTACCAGAACGGATTTTCCGGCAATGCGAAATTTCATCAAAACGTTTACATTTAACGATAAGGAAAGCGAGAAATTCGCCAAACAAACAATACTCGCTAAAATCATCAGCATAGAAAGTCCTGAAGCTCTTGCTTTCGCCGACGAATTTTACAAGAGCGCTGAGGCCACTACCACAGACCAGCTTACGATTTTACGCGCTTTGGCAACACATAAAAGCAAAGCAGCATACACGAAAATCCGCAATCTAATGGAATATGACTTGCCACTGCCGCAGTCCCGTTATGAAATAGTGAACCTGTTTACACAGTTTAAAAACAATGGCGCCCACAGCAGGCATTTGTTTCCGGCTATCTTTGAATTTTACAGCATTCCGGAATACAATGAACCAATACTTGATTTCGCAGGCTATTTATTGGACAAAGACTTCATTTCTTCAAAAACACTCAAATCGTACCGAAAGATGATTGTCACCAATGCAAAATTAGAATGTAAACGGATGGTGACATGGAAACAAAACAATCCGGAAACGACACAAACGGACAATACAGAAGAAGCTGAAGCATCGGTTATCGAGGAATACACACAAAACGATACGCATGTGCCCTCAGAAACGATTATCAGCTACCTTGAACTGATTTACAGTCTTCCACAAGGCAACCAAACAACTGCATTGATCACAAAAATCAAGGCACTCGATATTCCGGAATTGAATACCGAATTGATGCGTCTGGATTTTCTAAATGATAAGCTCGGTAACGATGATATCACGAAGTTGTTGCACAACCCCCAATATGCCTACCCATTAATTTCACTATTGGCGAACCGTGGTAAAAACGAGCAATTTGCCGCCTTAACAGCTGATGAAATGGCTGTTGATGCACTGACAAACTTTAATCAGCTCACACCAAAGGATCCGATAACGATCGTATCTAAACGCACCATCGACTACAGGAGTCGGAAGGTTACATTTTATTTTTTCAGTTATCCTGCCAGGCCATCATACCGAAATGTTTCTAAGAAGGAATTCGTTGCAATCGCATTTATCAATGATGCAAACTCCATAAATCCGCTGGCGTATAAAGTTTTCAATATGCAGGCACCCGAAGATGAGGAAAAGGACCTGGAGCGAAGAATCCAGAGTGTTATCAATGCCGCGTTAAATGAAAAACACACCAGGGCAAGTTTTGAAAAGGAAGATGAAATGCACGCCCAATATTTTTGGGAATACTAGTTCATGCATTTTAATTCCTGATGCTAAAAGTGACTGAATTCAAAACTTGTGGGGTTTTATCCGTTTTGAAATCAAGGCTGTAAACCCTTTCTCCGGTATTCCCCGAAATTCTGAGCGTTCCATCTGTAATTTTGTAATAGCCTGTTTGTCCTTTGCAATAACAAAATCGACCAAAAAGCAATTTTGCGTTCTGAAGTGCATTCCCTTGTAAAACCGAAGACTTATTTTCGTTTTTTGACTCAAAGATGATCTCCTCCCGATACGTTCCATCCTGTACGCCATCCGGCACATTGCGGTTATACGCGACCTTGTATACATTTGTACCAATTTCGTCCATTAATTCATAACTCCTATTCCCGAATTCATCTTCGTGGACGACCAGCGATTTTCCTGCAGTCATTTCCACTGTACATTTTCCATCAGCGGGGCAACCGGACAAAATAGAAATGTGTTGACCATTGTGATCCAATACCGGCCTGGTGTTGCAGCAGATGAGCGTGAAAAATCCTAAAAAAAACAGTATCAATTTTTGCATATCAAAAAGAATTTCAGTGTTTTGGGGTGTTTAAAAGTACAAAAAATATTTTAACACAAAAATGTGTGAAATTCACAACGCTTTCATGAACAATTGATATTTTTTTTGATACATTTGGACACTTTTTTAATTTTTAAAAAATCTATACCCCCCTTTAAAATGAAAAATATTTTACTTTTTTTAATCACAATCGTTTTCTCGGGCCAGATTTTGGCGCAAAAAAACAACGTGTGGCGCAGTGCAGACCCGGCTGCTTTTTCAAATCGCGAGAAAATCAGAACTGGCGCTTATTCTGAGAACCAAAAATTTTACACATTTGATGTAAGTGCGATCAAAAGCCAACTCGCAAATGTGAATAAACGATTTTCAGCTGATGCTGGTGTAAAGATCAGTATTCCTAATGTAAAAGGCGAAATGGAAGAATTCCTGGTTTGGGAGAATTCCAATTTCGAACCAGAACTTCAGGCAAAATTCCCTGAAATCAGGTCGTACATTGGACGCGGTATTACCGATAAAAATGCAAAACTATATTTTAGCCTGTCACCAGAGGGAATTCAAACAATGACTTTAAGGGCTGATAAAGGTTCAGAATTTATTGAGCCTTATACAAAAGACCGTTCACTGTATGTATTGTTTGATTCTCAGACAAGACTGCAGAACAGCCTTCCTTTGGTTTGTAGTACAGCAGACATTGCTGTAAACAAGAACATCAACAGCAGCCCAAGTGTTGCGCGATCAAACAATGGCTCCTACAAAACCATGCGACTCGCGCTTTCCTGTACAGGAGAATATGGCATATACCACGGTGGTACTGTTGCAGGCGCACTGGCAGCAATGAACGCTACCATGACGCGTGTAAATGGCGTTTATGATATAGACCTTGCCATCCACCTTAACATCATTGCGAACAACAATCTTGTGGTTTTCACCAATGCAACCACAGACGGCTATTCTGCAGCTTCCAATATGGGCAACTGGAATGGAGAGTTGCAGGCAAAACTTACTGCTGTTATTGGAGAAGCAAATTACGACATCGGCCATTTATTTGGCGCAACAGGCGGCGGCGGAGATGCCGGCTGTATTGGTTGTGTATGTGTCAATAATCAGAAAGGAAGTGGGATTACATCTCCCTCTGACGGTGTCCCGATGGGAGACAGTTTTGATATTGATTATGTAGCTCACGAAATGGGCCATCAAATGGGAGGCACACACTCCTATTCTGTAAGCTATGAAGGCTCTGGAACGAATGTTGAACCGGGAAGCGGCTCTACCATTATGGGTTACGCAGGAATTACAGGCAATACAACTGATGTTCAGTCAAATTCCGATGATTATTTCACGTATGCCAACATCATTCAAATACAGCAAAATCTTGCCACAAAAACGTGTCCGGTATCTACCCCAACGGCCAATTCAGCCCCTGTTGTGAATGCTGGTGCTGACTATACTATCCCAAAAGGAACGCCATTTGTGTTGACAGGGAGTGCATCTGATGCTGACAATGACGTGTTAGATTACACTTGGGAGCAATTTGACGACGCATCGAACGCCACATCAGGCAATGCGAGTATTGCCTCAGCTACAAAAGTCGCTGGCCCTACTTTCCGTTCTTTTTCGCCTACTGCTGCTCCAATTCGCTATTTCCCGACGATGAGCCGAATTTTAACGAACTCACTCACCAGTTCATTTGAATCTGTTTCAAATGTTTCAAGGCCATTAAATTTCACGCTTACAGCCAGGGATAATTCTATCAATGGCGCGCAAACCAATACAGATGCAATGGTGGTAACCGTTAATGCTGCGGCAGGTCCATTTGCCGTGACGGCGCCAAATAGCGTAGTGAGCTGGCCTGCAGGAAGCAACCAAACGGTAACATGGAATGTTGCAGGGACTACAGCCAATGGAATAAACGCAGCTTTTGTCGACATCTATTTTTCTTCAAACTCGGGCGCCTCATTTAATACCCTTTTGGCAAGCCACGTGCCTAATGATGGCTCTGAGATAGTCACCATCCCAAATTCCCCAGGAACATCAAACCGCATCATGGTAAAAGCAAACGGAAACATTTTCTTTGATATTTCGAACACCAATTTTGCGATTACGTCCCCTGGTGCAACGCAGGCTATTTCCTTTTCAGGCGTCGAGGGTGACCAATATAAATTGGTCTGCAATGGCGATAATCCAGTAACTTATAACATCAATTACACTGCGCTTGGCGGCTTTTCAGGAGCTACAACTTTTTCTGCAACCGGAAATCCGGCCGGATCTACTGTTAACTTTTCTCCAGCATCTGCCTCTGCTACAGGAAGTGTGGTGATGACCATCGATAACCTGTCTACCAGTCCGGCGGGATTCTATACTATAACAGTAACCTCTACCTCAGGTGCTATTACAAAAACAGCTAATTTTTACCTTGTTCTTGGTTTAGGTGTTCCAACACTAACGTCACCTGCCAACCTGGCAATTGGTCAGGCTCCGAATGTAACACTATCATGGTCAGCAGCCACTGGCGCAACCAGCTACAGTATCCAACTCGCAACAGACAGTAGTTTTGCCAATATCGTTTCAACCGCTTCGTCCAATACCAATTCCTACCAGACAAGTGGTTTAAACGAGTTAACCACATATTACTGGAGGGTGGCCCCATTAAGCGCTGAATGCAACTCGAATCCCTTATATGGAGCGCCGTTTCAGTTTACTACCGGGCATTTTGTATGCACAACTGTATCTTCTACGAATATTCCGTTGACAATATCCCAAAATGGCACACCTACGATAAATTCTACATTGAATTTCCCCGCAAATGCAACGATTACAGATGTAAATGTAACCATGCAAATTGTCCATTCGTATGTTGAAGACATCACAGCAACATTAATTAGTCCAGCTGCGACACAAGTCCAATTATTTTCCGGGCTTTGTGGCGACGCGAACAATGTGAATGCTCAGTTTGACGATTCAGGCACACCAATTGTATGTGGTACCGGAACTGCAATTTCCGGTATCCGCAAACCTGCCAATGCGCTCGCTGCTTTTAACGGACAGGCGTCCAATGGAACCTGGACACTCAGGATTGCTGATGGCGTATCCGGCGATGGCGGAACGTTAAACAGCTGGAGCATCAACATCTGCACCGTTGAAATTCCGCTTGGCATTGAAGGAAATACACTGTTCAATTTTGCTGTGTATCCAAATCCAAACAACGGAAGCTTCAATGTTCAATCAGACAAGCTGACTTCAGACAAAGTGAATATGACGGTTTACGACATTCGCGGAAGGGTAATCTTCCAAAAAGACTATAACGGAAGTGCTAACTTTAACGAAAACATTCAGCTGAATAATGCTGAGGCAGGAATCTACCTGCTATCGGTTTCTGACGGTCAAAACAAAGAAGTAAAAAGAATTGTGGTACAATAATCACCATCTTGGATAAGAAAAAGGGAAAGCAATGCTTTCCCTTTTTTTATTTCACGTTATAAGTAGTCATTGT
The DNA here is from genome assembly GCF_002256285.1 of Flavobacterium sp. BFFFF1. Taxonomy (GTDB): domain Bacteria; phylum Bacteroidota; class Bacteroidia; order Flavobacteriales; family Flavobacteriaceae; genus Flavobacterium. The sequence continues at coordinate 212,749 of NZ_NKJE01000001.1, forward strand.
GTTTTCAAGCCCGGCTGTCCCAAAGGAGCGAACCGCATTCGCAGCCATCTCAAGCCTTTCGGGCAACTTCATCTTTTCATCGTCATCCCATTCCCCCAGTACATAATCCACCTGCTTTCCCTTCTTGAATTCATCGCTGATCCCAAAACGGAAGCGCGTGTAATTTTGCGTATTCAACATCTGATTGATACTTTTAAGCCCGTTGTGGCCGCCATCGCTTCCTTTGGGTTTAATCCGGATTGCGCCGAACGGCAGGTTCAGGTCATCCGTAATGACAAAAATATTCTCCAACGGTATGTTTTCTTTATCCATCCAGAATTTCACCGCTTTGCCGCTCAGGTTCATGTATGTGTTCGGTTTCAAGAGAAAATAGGTTCGGCCTTTCAATTTATACTCAGCCATAGCGCCGAGTTTGACGGTTTCAAACGACAACGATTCCTGCTTCGCCAGAAAATCCACTACTTTAAAACCAATGTTATGGCGTGTATTGACATATTCTGCGCCGATGTTGCCGAGGCCGACGATTAAATATTTCTTCATGGGATCGATTACTTCTTTTGATTTTGGAGTGAATAGTTGTAATAGCCAGTTCATCGGGCAAAATTAGAAAAATTAGTCAATTAGATAATGGGATAATTCAGAAATGATATGCCATTATACAACAATTAACCAGCCCGTCCCAAAACTTCGGGAGAAGCGGCATCCTTTTTACGGCTCCTTTAGACTGAAAAAAGATATAGCCTGGATTGGCTCCTAAAAATTTAAACCATTAAGATATTAAGTTGAATTGAGATTACACTTAATACTCTCACTTCCCTATTGATCGTTCAAAAAAAAAGCACCGGTTTCCCGATGCTTTTCCATAATATGTTGAAAAGAATTATTTCTTCTTTCCTCCTTTTGCAGGTGCTTTTGCTGCTTTTGCTGCTTCCTGAGCTGCTTTCATCGCCGCACGTGAGATACGAACCTGAGCCACAACCGTGTTGTCAGGGTGCATCAATTTGTACTTGTCAGAAGTCAGGCTGGTAACATACATTTTGTTACCCATCTCCATAGGCGTGATATCCGCCTCGATGAAATCTGGAAGGTTTTTAGGCAACGCTTTCACTTTCAGACGACGTTGGTTCAAACGAAGCACACCCCCTAAAAGTACACCAGGAGAAGTTCCTGTTACTTTTACTGGTACTTCCATGATGATTTCCTTGTCATCTTTCAGTTGGAAAAAGTCGATGTGAAGGATTCTGTCAGACACAGGGTGTACCTGAATATCCTGCAAAACCGCATCGAATTTTTTACTCCCAAGGTCGATCACAACGGTGTGCGCGTTTGGGGTGTAAACCAAATTCTTGAATTCTTTCTCTTCAGCTGAGAAATGAACTGGTTGACCTCCTCCGTATAATACGCAAGGAACCGCTCCAGCATTACGTACCGCTTTGGTTGCTACCTTGCCCACGCTTTCTCTTTCTGATCCTTTAATTGTAATCGATTTCATTGTAAAAATATATAGTTAATAATAAAACTCTTTATTGGGCTATCAGCTTTTAGCTATCGGCTGTCAGCTTTTTTGGGCGTTACCTTCGGCCCGGGCTTTTCGCTGCAATCTTTTTTATTTTGTCATCCCGAGCGCAGTCGATGGGTATTTCTTCTAAATAAAAAAGGATTTCCGCTTCAATCCCTAACGCGGGTAACGTATTCCTTCAAATCTTTTGTCCGGCTTTGGACTTTCCGACTTTAGTCGTTCGACTACATTAAAAATTTCCCGCTGATCGAGTTGTTGTTCTGTACCATTTGCATCACTTCTGCAAACAGCGGTGCGCAACTCACGACCCGTATTTTTGGAGATTGCTTCTTCAACGGAATCGAATCCGTTACAATCAGCTCACTCAATTGCGACTTTTCTATCTTGTCGTACGCCTCGCCGGATAAAATGGCATGCGTACAAATCGCCCTTACACTCAATGCACCTTTCTCAATCATCAGGTCAGCGGCTTTCGCCAACGTTCCTCCCGTATCAATCATGTCATCTACCAAAATTACGTTCCTTCCCCTGACTTCACCAATCAGCTCCATGGTATCAATCACATTGGCGGCTTTGCGCTGTTTGTAACAAATCACCACGTCAGACTCCAGGAATTTCGAATACGCATATGCCCGTTTTGATCCGCCCATATCGGGTGATGCTATCGTCAGGTTCTCGAGATTCAAACTTCTTACGTATGGTAAAAAGATCGTCGAGGCAAACAGGTGGTCCACCGGTTTCTCGAAAAACCCCTGAATCTGGTCCGCATGCAAATCCATCGTCATGATCCGTGTTGCACCGGCTGCATCAAGCAGGTTGGCTACAAGCTTCGCCCCAATCGGAACGCGCGGCTTGTCTTTCCTATCTTGTCTTGCCCATCCGAAATACGGAATCACTGCGGTGACGTGTCTTGCCGAGGCCCTTTTTGCAGCGTCTATCATCAGCAGCAGTTCCATCAGGTTGTCGGCACTTGGAAAAGTGGAGCAAACGATAAAGACCCGCAATCCCCTGATTGACTCTTCATAAGAAGGCTGGAATTCCCCATCACTATATTTAGAGAACGTTACTTTGCCCAGCGGCACACCATATTTCTCGGCAATTTTCTCAGCGAGATAAGTGCTTTGTGAACACGCAAATATCTTTGCTTCCGGTTCCAGGTTAGACATTGTATTTTGTTGTTTAATAGTTAGTTAGTTGTGTGTCGCGTTAACGAGGTGCAAATTTAGAAATAAAATCGGAGTTAAAAAGCATATTTTTGAGTAATTTTTGTTTTACAAGAAAGAATATTTTTTACATTTGCACCGTGTTAGAAAGGCAGTAACATTATTTTACTGTTTTTTGCGTACATATCGAAGGATTCGATATTGTCTCTCAAGCCCGGATGGCGGAATTGGTAGACGCGCTGGTCTCAAACACCTGTGGGAAACCGTGCCGGTTCGACTCCGGCTCCGGGTACATAAAACCCCTGAGGAATCAGGGGTTTTTTTATTGCTCATTTTGTAAAGAATACAACAATCGAAGGAGGCAAACTTTTAAAGGTTCGACTCCGGCTCCGGTACTTAAGCTCCTTGTAATGAAGAGCTTTTTTTTTGCACTATTTTAAAGTTGGAAAACAATTCGCAGGAGGCAAACCCGCAAAGGGTACAATTTGGGCTTACTCGCAAAATAAAAGGCTTATTGAATCTAACAATAAGCCTTAATTCGAAAATTTGCTGGAAATTTATTTTGCCGCAGTGGTTTCACTGATGAGCTCGCCTTGAGCATCAAACTGGATAATATACAATTCATCGTCGACCTTCAAACCCACTTCGTACACTGTACCGCCTTTCTTATCTTTCATTTTTGAGACGTACGTCACTGCCTTTGCAGGGTAATTTTCCTTAATAAATTGTCTTGCCTCTTTTGGAAGATTTGACATTCTGACTGGCGCTTTCACCTCAGCTGTTTTTAACGAGGCAGGCTGTTTGCTTTCAAAGTTACCAAAAGCAGTAACGCTTAAAAAAACAGCGAATGTTGTGATCATCGTTTTCATAACTTCAATGTTTAAGTTCATATTTCATTCTCTCAAATAAAATTAAACAATATGACAGTTAAAGTTTTACGTTTAAAAACAAGGCTCTTTCAACATTTGCTCGCAAAAATCTTAAATCTTTAGAGCGAATTCCGGAGTATTAACGCACTCTTGTTTTCTACCTGCTCATTTCTGTTCTCCAATACCATTTCCGCCATAATTTTTCCCATGCCAATAAAATCGGTTGAAATGGTCGTGATGCCATTCCCGACAATTTTCTTTAACGGCGTTTCATTGTAGGAGATAATGCCAAAATCACTTCCCAATGCAATCGCCTGTTCATTCGCTTTTTCGATTACGCTCACCAGGTCACGGTCGTTAGGAATAATGTACACCTCACCGGTTTCAATCGTCCGCCGGTCAAACTCCGGAATCACTTCATAGGCAAAGTCAAAGTCTTTGCAAAATTTCACAAATCCTTCTTTCATGCCCAATGGTTCCCGAAAACCCGGAAAAATCAAAATCAGCTTGTTGTAATGCAGCAACTTCGATTTTCCCCTGGCAAGGGCATCATAAATGTCTGTAACAAAATTCTGATACACAGCCGGAAAAGATTTCAGGTCTGGATTGGTCTGGTCCAGAATATACACCTCATTAACCGGTAGGGTTTTTATATATCGGGCTGCCTCAGAAAGATTGGTTGGCATGATCACATACTTTGTGTAATTCCCATTAGCGTCCTCAATCAGTTTTCGAAATACACCAACGTTAAAATGATGAAAGAAAATATCCACACGTGCGTTCCGACCGATATGCGCCAAAAACGAATTGTATAAGTCTTCCTTAAAACTATTCAATTCTTCAAACAGCAGGAAGACCTTTTGTTCAATCCTGACTTCGGTACTTTTGACGTAATATCCTTTCCCGGGAATGGCAAAAACAATGCCCCGTTTTTTCAACTCCTCGTAAGCCAACAATACCGTATCCCTCGAGAGCGAAAACTCCATACTGATCTTATTTACAGACGGAAGCTTTACACCCCGTTGCAGCCGGTCTTCTTCGATAGCTTTCTCAATCGATGCTATGATTTGCCGGTATTTCGGAATTCCAAGGTTGGCTTGTATGGTAATGATTTTCATACCCTATTTTTTACAAATATATAAAACTGGTAGGTACTGGTATGGTCAAGCCGGAAAAAAAATTATTTTTGATTTTGCATTTATCAAAAAAAGAATGGAAAATAAACATATCCCACATTTTTTAAGCCCGGCAATTGAGAATTTAGCCGATGTTGATCCAAATAAGCCCGAAATCGCCACTTACGAAATTGGAAATGCAAAAGGCATGAAGCTGTGTGCTACAAATTTTGGAGCGACCGTGATGTCACTTAAAGTTCCAGCAGGAACTCAACTGCTTGATGTGGTGCTCGGTTTCGATAATGTAGAAAATTACATGAGTTCATTTAGTCTTCCCAGTGCCCCTTACCTGGGAGCCACCGTCGGCCGTTACGCTGGTCGCATCGGAAATGCGGAATTTACATTAAACGGAAGAAAAATCAAGCTCGATAAAAACAATGGCGAGAATTCACTTCATGGCGGGAATCAAGGGTTAAGCCGCGCACACTGGCAAGTGCAAAGTCTGTCGGGAAATGCTGTCGTATTCAGTTATAAAAGTCATGATGGCGAAGACTGTTTTCCGGGCGAACTGCAAATCAAGCTTACTTATCAGTTGTCGGACAATAACGAATTTATAGTTGAATATGAAGCGTTGGCTAAGGAAGATACTGTGATCAACCTTACACACCACAGCTATTTCAATCTGGAAGGCCATAAAGAGTCAGTTGTCAAACAAAAACTTTTTGTGAATTCAGAGAAATTCCTCGAAACAGATGGGCAAAATGTTCCAACAGGAAATCTTATTAACGTCGGCGTTTCTGAATTCGATTTCAGATTTCCCAAAAACTGTCCTGAAAAAATAGACAATACGTTCGTTCTAAATAAAAAGGACTCGCTTGCGGCGTCACTATACAGCATCAATAACCAGCTGAAAATGGAAGTCCATACAGACCAGCCTGGACTGCATCTCTATGTGGGTGGAAATTGCTTTAATCAAATTGATGGAAAGGAATATGCGAAATATCACGCAACAAGTGGCATTTGTTTTGAAACACAAAACTACCCGGATGCACCAAATCATGCGCATTTCCCCAATTCAATATTGAAAAAAGGTGAAGTATACCGGCACAAAACGATCTATCACTTTATCACTTTATAACATCACTACTATGAAAAGTAAAATTTTATTATTGGCGTTTTTTATGCTCGCATTGCTTAACGCATGCTCGGGCGACGACAAAAAAACGGAGGAAAACCCGATATCGGAAGTATTCATTCGCGCGTCGGATATGTCAACATTGCCTGAAGCCGAATCCGCCGGGGCAGTTTATAAAAATGACAGCCAAACAGAAGATGCGCTGGCCACATTGAAAAATGCCGGATGCAATACCATCCGCATCCGTTTATGGAAAGACCCTGCCAATGCACATTCCGGGATGACTGAAGTTAAAGCACTGGCGCAACGCGTAAAAAATCTGGGTATGAAAGTGTGGCTGACCGTACATTACTCCGATACCTGGGCCGATCCCGGAAACCAAACCACACCCACCGCATGGCAAAACCTTTCTTTCACTGATCTTAAGGCAGCCGTTTCCGCTTATACTTCAACAGTCTTAAGCGAAATCCATCCTGATATCTTCCAAATAGGGAATGAAACAAACGATGGGTTTTTATGGCCGAAAGGAAAGCTTACTACCAACGAAAACCAATATCTGGAACTGGTAAACGCAGCCAGCGCGACCATTCGCGCAGAAGCGCCCAATACCAAAATCATGCTGCACTTTGCCGGCCTTACATCTGCAGATTGGTTTTTTGGAAAAGTGTCTTCAGTAGATTACGACTATATCGGACTGTCTTACTATCCGGTCTGGCACGGTAAAAGCCTCACCGATGTGAGGAACACCATTGACGCATTGGGTGCCGCTTATGGTAAAAAAGTTATCATTGCCGAAACCGCCTATCCTTTTACACTTGGATGGGAGGACTACACCAATAATATCGTGGGGCTGGACAATCAATTGATCCCGGCATTTCAGGCGACCCCTGCAGGACAGAAGAGTTTTCTCTCCTCTTTAAAAAATACTGTAAAAGCGAGCACAGCAGGTTTTGGGTTTGCGTATTGGGGTGGCGAATGGATTTCTTTCCGTGGCGATCAGGCAACAAACGGCTCTTCCTTTGAAAATCAAGCGCTTTGGGATTTCGATAATAACGCATTGCCGGTAATGGATGCTTTTGCCGAATAGCATGAAAAATTTGTTGTTTTATTTCCTGTTGCTTTTGGGCCTACAATCGTTTTCGCAGGATCGGAGAGTTTATATCGGCGCGGATCTTTCTTACGTAAACGAAATTGAGGACGGTGCCGCACATTTCAGCAAAGCCGGAAAAAAAACAGATCCCTATGCCCTATTTGCAAAAAAAGGCTGCAACATCGTGCGTTTAAGGTTGTGGCATTCCCCGGAATTCGCTCCGTATTCAAACCTGGCTGACGTAAAAAAATCGATTCGCCGGGCAAAAGCACAGGGCATGCAGGTGTTACTCGATTTTCATTATTCTGATACCTGGGCTGATCCGGGACGGCAGGAAATTCCAAAAGCCTGGGCAAAAATAACGGATTTGAATGTCCTCGGCGACAGTATTTACAATTACACTTTCAACACACTGATTCATTTGTCCAAAGCGCACCTGCTTCCGGAAATGGTGCAGGTAGGAAACGAAACAAACAGCGAAATACTACAGCCACCCGGCAAAGCGAAAGACAGCATCAATTGGAAACGCAATAGTTTCTTATTTAACAAAGGGCTGAAAGCAGTCAGGGATGCTTCCAAAACGCTAAACATAAAAATTGAGTCGCTGCTTCACATTGCCCAACCCGAAAATGCCTTGAAATGGTTTGAACAAGCTGCTAAAAACGGGATAACCGATTTTGATGTCATCGGGATTTCGTATTACCCAATTTGGTCCAAATTTAAATTCGAAGAATTGCCAACTGCCATCAACACGTTAGTCAACACTTATAAAAAGAACCTGATCGTTGTCGAAACTGCATATCCTTACACCATGCAAAACATAGACAAAGCCAACAACATCCTTACCGAAAAAGCACTGATCGAAGGTTACCCGGCAACACCGAGCGGACAGCTGAATTATCTCGTTGATCTGACGAAGTTAGTAATCAACGCCGGCGGAAATGGCGTAATCTACTGGGAACCTGCCTGGGTTACTTCGTCATGCAAAACAATGTGGGGCGAAGGTTCGCATTGGGACAATGCAACTTTTTTTGACGCAGCAAATAACAACGAGGCACTTCCCGCTTTTGATTTTTTTAACCCAAGGAACTACATCAAACACTAATGAAGAAAAAACTGATCCGCAATACTGTCGCGAAATTTGAAAAGGAATTTGGTGCTCCACCAGAAAACCTATTTCTCGCACCGGGACGAATTAACATCATCGGGGAGCATGTCGATTACAACAATGGTTTCGTATTACCAGCCGCAATCAATAAATACATTTGTTTTGCAGTTTCCGAAAGCCATTCCAACCAATGTTCGATTATCGCCATTGACCTGAACGAGAAATTTACCTTCAGCCTCGACAACCCAATAAACCCTGCCACGATCATGTGGCCCAATTACATGTTGGGTGTGCTGGCCCAATTCATCGAAAAACAAATGCCTGTCAAAGGATTTAACCTTGCCTTCAGCAGTACCATCCCCATGGGTGCCGGCCTTTCATCATCTGCCGCTGTAGAATGCGGATTTGGCTATGCGATGAACAAAATGTTTTCATTGGGCCTTACAAATGCGGAAATTGCAGTAACGGGGCAAAAAGCCGAGCATACATTTGCCGGAGTCAATTGCGGCATTATGGACCAGTTTGCAAGTGTTTTCGGCAAGAAAAACAAAGTAATTAAACTGGATTGCGATACGCTCGAACACGAATACCACAACGCCGATTTCAGGAACTATGCATTGCTTTTACTCGACAGTAAAGTCAAGCACACACACCTGACTTCAGGTTACAACGACCGCCGCCGCGAAACGGAGCGGGGATTGTCTATTGTTAAAGAGCATTGCCCCTACGTCAATAATTTCAGGGACTGTACAGAAGTGCAGTTGCTCGAACTGCGCGAGAAACTTGGAGAAGTCAGCTTCCGCCGCTGTCATTTTGTGGTAAAAGAAATCCAAAGGGTGCTCGATGCCGTCGATGCGCTGGATAATTCTGATTTCCTGCGTTTGGGACGGTTGATGACAGAAACCCACCACGGACTTTCGAAAGAATATGAGGTGAGTTGTGCTGAGATTGACTTTCTGGTCGAAACCGCGCTGAAGGAAAAATCGGTTTTGGGCGCCAGGATGATGGGCGGTGGCTTCGGAGGCTGCGCCATCTGCCTCGTAGAGAAAGACAAAGTGGACCACATCATTGAAACGGTTTCAAGTGCCTACAGCGACAACTTCGGGATTGCATTGGAGCCCTATAAAATAAAAATATCAAAAGGAACTTCGGTTCATAAAATGTAATTTGGGTCCCGATAGCCATCTTGACAAAACCTCCTAATATGAAAACATTCGACAGCAATGAACATCCCCACCGCCGTTATAATCCGCTGACAGGCGAATGGATTCTCGTTTCCCCACACCGATCCAAACGTCCCTGGCAGGGACAAAAAGAAGCTGTCTCAGGCAACACGCTGCCGGCATATGATCCGGAATGCTATCTGTGCGCAGGTAATGTTCGCTCGAACGGTGAACAAAATGCTGATTATAAAGACGTCTACATTTTTGACAATGATTTCCCGGCGTTACTCAACGATGAAATGCCATCCGAAATCAATACAGATCCGTTGTTCCGGTACCGACCGGAGCGCGGCATCAATCGCGTGGTTTGCTTTTCTCCAGAGCATAACCTGACCATCCCCGAAATGGAACTTGATGCCATCGAAAAAATAGTCTCGGCCTGGACACAGCAATATCTGGACCTTGGCGGCAAAGACTTCATCAACCATGTCCAGATTTTTGAAAACAAAGGGGCAGTCATGGGTTGTAGCAACCCACATCCGCATGGGCAAATCTGGGCGCAGTCATCGATTCCAACTCAGGTTGAGAAAACACAGAAAAACCTGGACCGATACTATCAGAAAAACAAAAGCAGCCTGCTCCAGGATTACCTTGAACACGAACTGAAACGCAAAGAGCGCATCGTGCTGGAAAATGAACATTTTGTGGTACTGGTGCCATTTTGGGCCATCTGGCCTTACGAAACGATGATTATCAGCAAAAGGCATTTCGGCAGCCTGATTTCGATGAGCAATGAAGAAAAAAGTGCGTTTGCTGCCGCCATGAAAAGCATCACGGTAAAATACGACAACCTGTTTGAAACCTCATTCCCTTATTCATCCGGAATCCACCAGGCGCCTACCGACAAGGCTGCGCATCCGGAGTGGCATTTTCACATGCACTTCTATCCGCCGCTGCTCAGGTCAGCGAGTGTGAAGAAATTCATGGTAGGCTATGAAATGTTGGGTGAAGCCCAGCGGGACATTACACCTGAAAAAAGTGCCGAAATTTTGCGGCAGCTTCCTGATACACATTACAAAAAACGTTAACTTCCAACACTAAAATTTATTTCGGCTTATGAGCACATTATCTACCCAGGACTATATCGTTTTCTTTTGTTATTTTATACTGATCGTTGGTTACGGTTTGTGGATTTATCGCAAAAAGAAAAAAGACGAAACGTCGAGTAAGGATTACTTTCTTGCCGAAGGATCGCTGACATGGTGGGCAATTGGTGCGTCGTTAATCGCGAGTAATATCAGTGCTGAGCAATTTATTGGCATGAGCGGAAGCGGTTTCAAGCTGGGACTGGCGATTGCCACTTATGAATGGATGGCGGCCATCACACTGATTATTGTCGCGGTATTCTTTATTCCTGTATACCTAAAAAATAAGATTTTCACCATGCCACAGTTCCTGAATCAGCGGTATAACGGAACTGTTGCCATGATTATGGCTGTGTTCTGGCTGTTGCTGTATGTCGTCGTGAATTTGATGTCGATTCTTTATCTGGGTGCCTTAGCAATCCATGGGATTTCGGGGTTAGACATTTATTTGTGTATTGGCCTGCTTTCTTTGTTTGCGATTTTCATCACGTTGGGTGGAATGAAAGTAATCGGCTACACGGATGTAATTCAGGTATTTTTCCTGATCCTGGGTGGCCTGGTCGCCACCTATATTGCGTTAGACCTGGTGGGGGAAAAATTCGGACACCCGGGCATCCTCAATGGGTTTAAACTGCTTACGACCAAGGCCAATGATCATTTTCACATGATTTTTGATAAATCGAATCCAAATTATATGGATCTTCCCGGCATATCCGTTTTGGTGGGTGGAATGTTAATCACGAACCTGAATTACTGGGGATGTAACCAGTATATCACACAGCGCGCGCTCGGTGCAGACCTGAAAACGGCCAGGGCAGGAATCCTGTTCAGTGCCTTCCTTAAATTGCTGATGCCTTTGATTGTAGTCATCCCGGGAATCGCTGCGTATGTACTTTATCAACAGGGAATGTTTCACACTGAAATGCTTGACTCGCACGGAATTGTAGATGTAAATAAGGCGTATCCAACGCTATTGAATTTGCTGCCTACAGGATTAAAAGGAGTGGCTTTTGCGGCGTTGACCGCGGCGATTGTAGCATCCCTGGCCGGTAAGGCAAACAGTATTGCAACGATTTTCTCCCTTGACATTTACAAAAAGGCCATCAATAAAGACGCTGACGATAAGACCGTAGTTCGGGTCGGGAAGATGACTGTCGTCGTGGCGATGGTCATGGCCATCATCCTGGCTTTGGTTATCGGCGAAAGACTGATGGGAGAAGGCAAACAGGGATTCCAATACATCCAGGAATACACTGGATTTGTGAGCCCGGGCGTATTTGCAATGTTCCTGCTTGGTTTCTTCTGGAAAAAAACGACTTCCAATGCGGCTTTGTTTTCAATGATTGGCGGTTTTGTATTGTCTATATTGCTTAAATTCCTGCCTGGCTTTATGGACCTTTCCTTTTTATATAGCACGGGCTGGGCAGTGCCTAATGGCAAAGGGGTTTACGAAATCCCTTTTATTGACCGTATGGGCATTGTCTTTGCAGTTTGCGTTGCGGGAATGTATGTCATTAGCAAATATGAAACCCGCAATGGGGTACAACCCAATGGACTTGAAGTGGACAAGTCGATGTTTAAAACAAATGCCGGATTTACTGTTGGTGCGATTATTGTATGCGCCATCACCGCTGCGTTGTACATGTTGTTCTGGTAAAATAATTGCGTTTTTTCACGAAAGGCCATTGTGAAAAACCGATTATCAGTCGTTGCCTTTTTGTCGCAATTACGGTATTCGCACAGGATGTCATTTGCATTGCAATTATTTCACACCAACCTGCTGCGTTATTGCCGGAATGCGATGATTACCGGAACTGTAGTCGTTAGGTGTTGAGTGCATACAATCTTGTAAAGGTAGTGCGGGCTTTTGAATTTATTGGGAGGTTTAGCCCGGATGGAAGCGGCATCCTTTTTATTTTTTCTTTAAAAATAAAAAGATACAGCGGACAGCCGGATCAGCTCCTGAAAAGCCAATTTCAAATCAAAGCAGGGTCAACACGGTGAAAATTTCCCTTTTCAGTAGCGTCAAGCAGGTTTATTTTTAATTTTAAAGCTACTTTAGCCGCAAATTGCATTGCACTTTTTTTGTTTTCGAAAGCGTACATATTGTAATGCTTATTCCGTTGATACCAAAGATTGACCTGATAATATCCTTTACCATCAAGAAAAACGGAGACATATTCCAACCGGGGAATTTCTGAATGTATGTTCCTATAAAATGGGCCAACATAAAATTTAGAGATTATCCTGTTTTTATCCAGATCGATCATTACGGACTTCATTATTGACAAAGATATTCCCCCCGAAAGCGCCATTGCAGCCCATTTTAAATCGCCAATGAATTGCTTACTTGATGAGCCAATGATCGCATACTCGCGCGTTATCAGAAACATATCATATAAGAAATAAAACATTGCTGTAAAAAGTACGGCGGCCAGGAACGTCTTCCAAAGCGGCCTCCTTCCTTGGTGAACAACCAGTTCGAACTTGTTTTCTTCTTTCATGCCATAAAAATAAAAAAAGCCTGACAAATCTGCCAGGCTTTATAAAACGATATTGGGTCGGCTTTAATCCGCCAAAACAATTACTTTATTGTCATTCATTTCAATCGTACCGGAGTTGATGGACAACACGTAAGTGTTGTTATCCACTTTCAAAAATTGGTCGGCTACTTCTTTCCCAAAGTGAAAGGCATTGGCAACGATTTTAATATCGCCTGCTTTCAGGATTGAAACGATTGGCGCGTGGTGGTTCAGGATCTGGAACGAACCGTCTACACCAGGCAGCGTAACTGAAGTCACTTCACCTTTAAAAAGGGAGGCTTCGGGAGAAACTATTTCTAAAATCATAATTTTGAATTAAGAATTAAGAATTAGGAATTAAGAATTCGGCAATGCACCGTAATTCATAATTTATAATTCATAATTAATTAAGCTTCCGCCAACATTTTCTGACCAGCCTCAATGGCATCTTCAATAGTCCCTTTCAGGTTGAAGGCCGCTTCAGGAAGGTGATCCAATTCTCCGTCAATGATCATGTTGAAACCTTTGATTGTGTCCTTGATATCAACCAAAACACCAGGGATACCCGTAAACTGCTCTGCTACGTGGAACGGCTGGGAAAGGAAACGCTGTACACGACGTGCGCGTGATACAGACAATTTATCCTCTTCTGAAAGCTCTTCCATACCTAGGATTGCGATGATATCCTGAAGTTGTTTGTACTTCTGAAGGATTTCTTTTACGCGTTGCGCACAGTCGTAGTGCTCATCCCCAAGTATGTGTGGTGTCAAAATCCTTGAAGTAGAATCCAATGGATCCACAGCAGGATAGATACCAAGCTCAGCGATTTTACGTGACAATACGGTTGTGGCATCAAGGTGGGCAAATGTTGTTGCCGGTGCCGGGTCAGTTAAGTCATCCGCAGGAACGTAAACCGCCTGTACAGATGTAATCGATCCTTTATTTGTAGAGGTGATACGCTCTTGCATCGCACCCATTTCTGTTGCTAGTGTTGGTTGGTAACCTACCGCAGATGGCATACGCCCCAAAAGTGCGGACACCTCAGAACCAGCCTGTGTAAAACGGAAGATATTGTCAACGAAGAAAAGAACGTCTTTCCCTTGGTCAGAACCAGCACCATCACGGAAATATTCAGCAATCGAAAGACCTGACAAGGCCACACGCGCACGTGCTCCAGGTGGCTCATTCATTTGTCCGAAGACGAAAGTCGCTTTAGATTCACGCATACCTGGCTTGTCCACTTTAGACAAATCCCATCCGCCTTCTTCCATAGAGTGCATGAACGCATCTCCGTATTTTATAATTCCTGACTCAAGCATCTCACGAAGCAGGTCATTTCCTTCACGTGTTCTTTCCCCTACTCCTGCGAATACAGAAAGACCACCGTGGCCTTTTGCAATATTGTTAATCAACTCCTGGATCAAAACCGTTTTGCCTACTCCGGCACCACCGAAAAGACCAATTTTACCTCCTTTTGCGTAAGGCTCGATTAGGTCGATTACTTTGATCCCTGTAAAAAGCACTTCGGTAGAAGTTGAAAGTTCGTCAAATCTTGGCGCCTGGCGGTGAATAGACATTCCGTTAGCACCTGCTTTTGGCAAATCGCCCAAACCGTCGATAGCATCTCCGATAACATTGAACAAACGACCGTAAACATCCGGACCGATTGGCATTTGGATTGGAGCTCCGGTACCTACAACTTCAGTGCCACGGCTCAAACCGTCAGTAGAATCCATCGAAATGGTACGTACCGCGTTTTCACCAATGTGAGATTGTACTTCAAGTACCAGCAGGGTACCATCTTTTTTAGTGATTTCCAATGAATCATAGATTTTTGGAAGCTCAACATCTCCGCTGAACACCACGTCGACTACAGGACCGATGATTTGCGCAACTTTTCCTATTACTTTTGACATTGCTTATGTATTTATTAAATAGCTATTTAGGTTTGGGAACGAACAGGCAAAAAACACCTCTTTTTTCCGAGTGCAAAGATAATTTTTTAAAATATAAAATCAATAATTTTTTGAGAAAAAAATATTCCCTTTTTGCGTTATTGTTTAGTACAGCGCTATAATACTGATAAATTACATTCATCGATATCATTCAAATAAAAAACCATTCCTTGCAGGGAATGGCTTTCTAATAGACGGTCAATACGGATCTATTGCAGTCCCGCAGGATAACTTATCGGAAAATCCTGTGGCTTGTAGGTCCTGAGTGTTGACTTGTATGTCGCGTTGATGGCTTCAATAAACTTATTGGCCACGTAGGCATTTGCCCTTGCTGTTAGATGTATTCCATCCAGGCTGAATGCACCACCCTGAACCAAAGCAGAGGTCATGTGATAGTTATCGAACTGGATGCCTCCTGTTGACAACTGTTTCAACGCTGAATTTGCATCAACGAAAGCGAGGCCGGCATTTGTCGCCGCATCTTTGATTACTGCATTAAATGCAGTGGTTGCAGCAGCAATTTCAGCCTGTTCCGTAGGAATCAAAACCCATTTGTCCTGAAGCGGATAGGTCACTCCATTTACTGAAAGCTGACCGGCAGTTGCCGCGGGAACGCCCTGACCAACGAGGAATGTATAATAGGTAGTATTTACGGTGGCGATAACACTTGATACTGGTAATACGAATAAGTCATCTTTCGTGGCCTGCCTTGATTGTCCAAATTGGTTGGCTAAAAGACCCGCAATTGCTGGATTCATTCCGCCTCCCTGCAAGACCTGGGCCAATTGTGGCGCAAGATTCTCAAGCGACTCATCTTTAATCACCAAAGGGCTATTTTGGGTTTCGGAGAAAACAATACTTCTTTCTGGATGTCCGATGAAAGCATACGCTTGATTCAATTGTGCAAATGTCGCGTTAAGGGTTGGTATTTGCGCAGCAAAAGAGGCATTTGTCGGGCTAAGCGGGTCGTACGGAACGGTCTTAAAGTGTGGTACTGAAGCTACGTCTGGGATATTGGCTACAACTCCTTTTGCACCCTGCGAAATCAAAGTCTGCACCAGTGTCGTGTAAGCCGTTGTAAACTGATCAATACTAGTGATTGGATTTGTTCCATCACCTCCGGTTGTTGCATAACCAAGCACATCATTATTTCCAATCCAAAGTGAAAAGAAAGTTGGATTTTGCGCCATAGCATCCGCAATTACGGAAGTGGAAGCGCTGGACCTGAAACGCACGAAGTATGGGTTTGCAGTACCTGACGCCAATCCGGCGATATCGCCATAATTAGGCGCCAGTAAATGAAAGCTCTTTGCACCCGGAACGCCAAGGTTATTAAAAGGTCCGGTTAACGGCACCGCAATCTCGGTGCTTGGCAACGCGCCAGGAAGTGGTACTGGCGATGATCCGTTGAAAATCAATCGTGGTCCCGCGATCAGATTTCCGCCTAAAAGCAGTCCACCGTAATTGTCATTCGTATATGGGATTTTAAATTCACCGCCGCCAGCCAATGCAAACTGGTCCGCAAGTAATTTCGGATAAGCATTTGCCTGACCCGCCTTGAATAAAGCAGCATCACTGTAGCCTGCGGTGATGGAGTTACCCAACGCTACATAGTGCGAAAAATCAGCCTCTCCGGCGGTAATGGGAACTTCTTCAACCGGAGTTGTTTCGTCATCATTACTGGTACATGCTATAAAGGTTAAGGAAACCAGGAATAGCCATTTGAAATTTTTTAGCATAATTCTGTATTTTTTAAAATTAAATAATTTTATGGATTAATAGTCCACGACACCAGCCATTGCTGTCCAATTCTTCCGGCTCCAAACACCTGAATGTAGTCGTTCCCACCGATATTCGATCCGCTTACTTTGATCACTGATTTCAACGATGGGATAGCGTAGTTTACCTGGGCATCGAAAACGGTTACTGAAGGAATTGTCCCATCAGCAAACGAAGATTGCCAAAGGTACTCATCATTCCATCGGGCATTTAAGTTAAACCCGAAGTTTTTAAACAAACTGCTGTTTCCAAAAGACACTTTAACGCGATGCTTTGGCGTATTGAAATAAGACACAAATGATGGGTCTTTTTCTTTGTCGTAATTAAATTCAGCAAAATTATAGTTGATTCCGGCCTCAAAATTCTTATACACCTTTTTAGAAAAGCCCGCGCCGAATCCAAATGAGGTTACTTCGGTATTTGAGTTCGAATACACCTGAAATTTCCGGATGTCGTTATTTCCTATTGCTTGTAAAGCCAAAGCCTGGTTGGTATTCACATCACCGTAATAAGGCGCGTAAACCCTTGCTGTTGTTGCAAAATCGTTATAAATGTTATAATAAGCGTTAAGGTCTAATCCAAGGTCTTTTAACAGGATTGATTTATAGCCAACTTCAAATGCCTTAACCTGCTCCGGTTTTACATAGCCTAATTTAGACACTTCAAGATCAGCCACGTTTCCGGTACTTTTGTATTTGTCTACAGAAGCAACAGTATAAGAATTGTTATAGGCGTTCAAACCATTCAGAGTAACCGTTTCGGGATTTCCCGCAATTGCCTGACCTGCAAGGCTAAGCGTCTGAACTTCAGAATAACGGGTGAGGTTTTCAGGAGCTGAACCGATCAGTGCAAATGAACCAATGTTTAGTCCGATATACTGGTCCTGTGTTGTTGGATTACGGAAACCGGTTTGGTAAGAAAAACGGAAGTTACGGTTTTTATCCTTTCCTGCAGAATATACAAACGAAACTCTTGGCGAAAACTGTCCATCAAAGTTTTGTGACTTGTCATATCTTACAGAACCTGTAAATTTCAATCTGTCATCAAGGAATTTCTTCTGTACCTGTCCATAGGCACCATATTCATCGTAATCAATTGGGCCGTCGAAATCTGTGAAAATAGTTCCCTGTGAATCCATAATATATTTCCTGTAAGAACCACCCACCTGAAACTCAGCAAATTTCAGTAAATCCCTGAAATTATAATTACCATCAGCATGGTATAGTTTGGAATTGTCAAGGAATTTTGACCCCGTCGCAAGGTTCGGGTCGGTAATTACGCTGTTGAATGCATTTCTGTATGCTGCGGTTCCAGGCTGCAATTGCGCGCTTCCATGTGCGGTAAGTGGCAGCGGAGTCGGGTTGATGTTATTAGTAGCCCAATTTCTGGCCAGGCCATCCGCCTGAACGCCATTTACCCCAAGGAAAATCTGGGACTGGAGGTACATTGTCGCATAATCTGTAAACCAGCCGATGTCTGACTTCGCGCGCCTGTTGATGTTTAGCGCCGTGGATTGCATGTCATACGAATCTCCGGCATCTTCTTTGGTCATATACCCTCTGACAAAGTAATTCCTGCCTTTAAACTCTATACGTGTTTGCTGCATGACAAAGTTCTTCAGCATGTAACGGCTCGCGCCCTGGTAGATTGTATTTCCCATACCCACTTTATGCTGCAGGATGATTTCATTTTCATTAGCCCATGGACGGATGTGGATTGCAAAATCAGCTTTTAGGCTATTCACCTTATTGTCGGTCAGGTCACTTTCTGCATAACCATCCCTGCTGATTTGGCCAACGTTATTTACAAAGTTTGTCGCCTCATCACCATAAATATTTAAACCGTCATAATTCCGGTTTACGGCATGACTATCGCCATTTCCCTTGATGTCCCTGGCATCGCCTGCAGCCCATTCCGTTCCTTCCATGTAAGTAAAGTTGGCTTTTGCAGCGAAATAGGGTGAAAACGCTTTCGCGGCCCTGATTCCAAAATCGGTGTAGCTGTGATTGCCCGCAACTTTCTGTGAAGTCTGTCCGTATTTATAGTAGAAACTGATGCCTTCCGAATTAAAAGGGTTTTTACTGTTCATGAACAGGATTCCGTTAAAAGCGTTGGCTCCGTACAACGCTGAAGACGCTCCCGGAAGCAGTTCCACACTTTGGATATCGAGCTCAGAAATGCCGACCAGATTTCCCAAAGGAAAATTCAATGCAGGTGAGGAATTGTCCATATTGTCGGTCAGCTGCATGAATCTTGTATTGGCTATCGTTGCAAACCCGCGCGTATTGATAGACTTGAATGACATACTGCTCGTGTTGAAATGCACTTCCTTTAAGTTTTCCATGCCTTCATAATAGCTTACACTGGAGGTATTCTTGATGTCTTTTATTCCCATTCTTTCAATCGTAACAGGAGATTCCAAGATCCTCTCAGGCGTTCTTGATGCAGAGATAACAATTTCGTTCAGTTTTGTTTCCTCCTCAACGAGTGATACGTTGATCTTTTGGTTGGAAGAAGTTACCTGAACGGTCTGCGACGTAAAACCCACGTTGCTAACCAAGACGGAATAAGGAGGCTGCTTTGAAGTCTTCAAAGCGAACTTACCGTCCGCGTCGGTTATGGAACCTGTAGACTCTCCTACAACAGACACACTAGCGCCAGAAACAGGCAGTCCATTTCCGTCTGTTACGGTTCCCGAAATCGTATTTTGAGCAAAGGAAATGCTGCAAAAAAACAATGACAAAATAAATAAATACACTTTCATTGGTTATGTTTTTGTTAGTTAACATCGCCAATGTACAAATAATTTTGATATTACTAAGAAAGGACTAATAAAATTTAAATATCATCAATTTTAAACCGATTTTCCGAATATAACGGAACGATATTTGTTTTTTAAATTTTTCTTAACAAATTAATGAATGTCATAAATTAAATACTATGCACTCATACTAAATCGATTTTTTTATGCATTAAATGTAAAGTGAAAAATTTCAATAAAACAGAAAAAGCAGGCCCTTTAAGCCTGCTTTTTTATAATACATTTAAAAAATATTTATTCTACGGTCACCGATTTTGCCAAATTACGCGGTTGATCTACATTACAACCTCTCATGACCGCAATGTGATAGGAAAGCAACTGCAATGGTATTGTCGTTAGTAATGGCGACAACGCATCAGAAGTATCCGGAATCTCAATGACATAATCTGCGAGCTCACGAACCTGCGTATCCCCTTTGGTTACCACCGCAATAATTTTGCCGCTTCGGGACTTAATTTCCTGGATATTACTGACTACTTTGTCGTAGTGCCCTTGCTTCGGCGCAATTACAATGACCGGCATATACTCGTCAATCAACGCGATAGGGCCGTGCTTCATTTCTGCTGCAGGATAGCCTTCCGCATGGATATAGGAAATCTCTTTAAGTTTAAGCGCGCCTTCCAGAGCAACAGGGAAGTTATAGCCACGGCCCAGATAAAGGCAATTCGGTGCGTCTTTAAATTTCGCAGCAATTTCTTTAGCCTTGTCATTGGTTAATAATGCCTCTGCTACTTTTTCCGGGATAATTTCCAATTCCTGGAGGTACCTGTGGAAATCAGTATGTGACAACGTGCCTTTTGCCTTCGCAAGACGAAGTGCGATTAGCGTCAGGATCGTAATTTGCGTTGTGAATGCTTTTGTCGAAGCAACCCCAATTTCGGGCCCTGCGTGCGTATAGGCACCGGCGTGGGTTTCCCTTGAAATAGAGGAGCCGACCACATTACAAACACCAAACACAAATGCACCTTTTTCCTTTGACAATTTAATTGCCGCCAGCGTATCCGCGGTTTCACCCGATTGAGAGATCGCGATAACTACGTCAGATTTATTAATGATTGGATTCCTATAGCGGAACTCTGATGCATATTCTACTTCAACGGGAATCCGGGTAAATTCTTCAAGAATGTATTCTGCAACAAGACCCGCATGCCATGAAGTACCGCATGCGACAATCAAAATTCTTTCTGCGTTCAGGAATTTTTCAAGATTGTCCTCTATGCCCGCCATTTTGATAATGCCTTCATTGGCAAGAAGCCTGCCGCGATAGGTATCTTTAATTACATTAGGCTGCTCATAAATTTCTTTGAGCATAAAGTGGTCGTAGCCATCTTT
Organism: Flavobacterium sp. BFFFF1; assembly: GCF_002256285.1. Taxonomy (GTDB): domain Bacteria; phylum Bacteroidota; class Bacteroidia; order Flavobacteriales; family Flavobacteriaceae; genus Flavobacterium. The sequence goes on from NZ_NKJE01000001.1 coordinate 233,465, forward strand.
CTCGATCTGCTCCAGGTTGAGCTGAAGTTCCTGTACATAAGGATCAACCAGCGTGTCATCTTTAATTTTCCTAACCTTTAACGGCTTGTGAAGCCGCACAATAGCCATTTCCTCATCCTCCAAATACACTGCGTTTGACGTATATTCGATGAAAGGAGATGCATCAGAGGCGATAAAGAATTCATTTTCGCCCACACCAATAGCCAACGGGCTTCCTAAACGCGCAGCAACAATTTCATCAGGATTCTGTTTGTCAAAAACCGCTATTGCATAGGCCCCAACCACTTGGTTTAATGCAACTTGTACCGCTTTTCCAAGCTTAAGATTTTCCTTTTTCTGAACTTCTTCAATCAAATTGACCAATACTTCTGTATCGGTATCCGATTTAAAGATATAACCCCTTTTAATGAGTTCTTTTTTTAATGGCTCATAATTTTCAATAATACCATTGTGGATAATCGCAAGATTACCTGAGTTGGATAGATGTGGATGGGAATTAATATCATTAGGCACACCATGTGTTGCCCAACGGGTATGTCCTATTCCTATAGTACCATTAGTAGTGATTTCCTTCGCCCTTTCCTCAAGATCGGATACTTTCCCTTTCGTCTTGGAAAGTTTCAGCGCGTCTCCATCAAAAAGCATAATTCCCGCACTATCATATCCTCTGTATTCCAGCCTTTTCAAGCCTTTAATAATTATAGGATAGGCTTCTCTGTATCCAATATATCCAACAATTCCACACATAATATTATCGATTAATTTGGTTTTGTATAATAAATTTCGAGTTTTAGTCTCTTATCATCTGCCACTGTAGGCGCACTTCCCCACAATACTGTTCCTAACGGATGCATTATGGATGCGGACGGCATCCTGTCCAACGTCGTTGCGTTACCAGTGAACGGTATTGGCAAAGTTATAGAATTTTTCAGTCTGGCGTTCGAAATAATGTTAATCGACTCTGTAACCGCAAGTCCGAGCCTAACGTTAGTTGAGTCATTTTTGATCAGGTTGCGCAAATGGTTTGTAATGCGAATCCTGTACTTTATACCACGCCCACCGTCAACGTCTTCGCGCTGTATAATTCCGTCATGCACTACTTTCCCTAGTTTTGTAAGGGTTGAATTAGTAGTTCCATCAGTCGCAAAATCAAGAAGCGGCCGTTTATTCGTTAAGTCAAACAGATACAATCTCTCCGGCTCCCGTGGCTTCACAACACTGGACGCTTCATCCGATTTCATACTTGCCCGATCAACATAAAATGTAAGATTGGCCTCATTGATCAGCCAATTTTGGTTCCGCATGGTCTCTAGTTCATCCGCAACACCGTTTGAATCGTTATCAGGCCCAAACAAATCAATAACTGCCAGGGACCCCTGACCTCCTTTTACGTACAACCTTTCATCACCCAATGTAGTATTCGCAGCGTTCAGCGCGTTTGCATAAGCGGCCTCGTCGGTGTGTTGCTGTAGGCTAATCGTGTTGCCGACCAGATTAAGAATGAATTTCTTGGAAACCCGAATAGTACTGTCAGCTGTATTCGCTTTGTTACGGATTATCTTATCTTCTTTGTAAGCCATTGTAACGGTTCCTTTCTTGAAATTCATCATCGCAAGTGCAGTTCCGTCATCAGAAGCATCATCTTCTATCTGAAAATACAAACCGCGAAAATAATCCCTGAAAGTGGCGTTATTTGAAAGTTTTTCTGAAGACGCATCCACTAATTTTTTCTTGAAAAAAAACCTGTTCAGCCTAAGCCTCATCGCCGGGGCACTTCTTGAAACAACAGGATCTTCTCCCGGCTCAGTGGTTGTTGTAATAATTTCCTTTTCACTAAAAGAAAAAGCCGTGTTTTGTGATATTGCCGTGCTGTCATTCAATGCGCGGCCATTTAAGTCATAATTACCCGAAGCATCAATCCTCTTTTTAAAATTATCAATATTTGGATCATCATTATAGAATTTCTGAGCTTCATCGAACCCTGTTGTTGGGTCCAGGTCATTCAGGTAATATCCATTCTCAAAAACCCTGAGGTCCATTTTGCCACTACCGTAAATGGAATCCAACGTATAGGTTCCGGAACCATCCGTAGCAGTCGCCGTCTTTTTGGAAAAATAAGGAATAGAAAGAAAAACACTATCCACAGCGACATTATTGCCAAATTTAACACCAACATTTGTAACGTCCATTTCGAGCTGTGTTACAAACGATGCTTTTGTAATTCCAAACGTTGGATTTTTATAAATCCCCAACGGATTCACTTCAAGATTATTGGATTGGACCACACCCGTCGCCTTATCATATGCGACAACGGTAGCGCCAGTATATTTTTCAAATCCGAAGTGGTCCTCACCAATTACATCGGAGCCAATATCATTATAATCCTTATCGCAGGAAACAAAAAAAACAGCTGTAACAGACAGGGCAAAAAAAGACTTTATTAATGTTTTGTAATTCATGGGTATAAAAATAATTTATAGAACTTTAGTTTTGTAAAAATCGGTGTAAACCGCTGCGAATTTATCTTTCGGGGCGAAAGGTAAAAAAGGTTTTCCCGACGATTCTATAAATTTTGTTAAACTTGGGGATACGGTTTCAGACGCAATAATTACGGCGTCCGAGTGGTTAATTGATGCCTTAAGAATGTTCTCGTAAGTTGGAATTTCAAGGTCTGTAATAGCCTCACCCGGAATGTTATCAAATTTCACTTTGTTGATCATCTCCGCGTTCAGTGTTCCATCAAACTGTTGGGTATAAACGGAGGTCACTATTTTTGTATGTGCAAACAGCGCTTCGTCTTTATAGTAATGCTTCATGTAAATAGGCAGCATGGCGGCAAGCCAACCGTGCACATGGATAATATCAGGAACCCAATTCAGTTTCTTAACTGTTTCAACGACCCCTTTTGCGAAAAAAATCGCCCGTTCATCATTATCCGGATACATTACCCCTTCCTCGTCTGCAAACGTCGCCTTCCTCTTAAAATACTCGTCGTTATCTATGAAATAAACCTGAATTCTCTCTTTAGGGATCGACGCCACTTTGATAATAAGCGGCATATCAAGATCGTTGACTACCAGATTCATTCCGGAAAGCCTGATTACTTCATGGAGTTGATGCCTGCGTTCATTAATATTGCCATATCTCGGCATGAAAATCCTGATCTGTCCACCCTGATCGTTAATCATTTTTGGAACATCATAGGACATTGAAGAAACTTCATTTTCCGCCAAATAAGGCACCACTTCAGATGATACAAATAATATCCTCTTATCCTCCATATAATTCTACACTTTATGTATTGCCGATAAAAAACAGGCAAAAGTACAAAATTTTATGGATTTATTGGGCAAAATCTTAAGTTTGCAAATTATTAATACAACTACCCATGGTCATTTTTGAACGCCAGTCCGATCTAAAATCGCATCTCGAATCCATCGTGACTGCAAAAACAACGGTGGGTTTTGTACCAACCATGGGAGCGCTGCATGCGGGACACCTTTCGCTTATTGAACAGTCTTTGACAGATAACGACATTACCGTGATGAGCATTTTTGTCAACCCAACACAGTTTAACAATCCAGACGACCTCAAAAAATATCCCAGAACACTGGAAAAAGATGTCGAAAAAATCAAAACCGTCAGCGATGCAGTAATCATCTATGCGCCTACCGTCGACGACATCTACAATGGCAAAACCGAATCAGAATCGTTTAATTTCGACGGGTTGGAAAATCAAATGGAAGGGCGCCACCGGCCAGGTCATTTTGACGGCGTGGGAACCATTGTCAAAAGGCTGTTCGAAATCGTGAAACCCACCAATTCTTATTTTGGCGAAAAGGACTTTCAGCAACTACAAATCGTGAAAAAGCTGGTTTCAAAATACCAAATCCCCGTCCGCATAATCGGAAGACCCATCTTTCGGGAGCCGAATGGGCTGGCCATGAGTTCTAGAAATGAGCGCCTTACACCTGAAGAAAAGCAAAAAGCCGCTGTCATTTTCAGTACGTTACAACACGCCAAAAAAATGTTTGGCACGAAAAGTGTAAACGAAGTTGCAAAATATGTTGACAAATTATTTCAAAAGCAAAAAGATTTCAAGCTGGAATATTTCGAAATTGCTGACGAATCGACCTTATTACCAATAATCCGTAAGAGCAAAAACAAAAAATACCGTGCTTTTATAGCAGTTTTTGTTAACGATATTCGTTTAATTGACACGATTTCATTTAATTAATTACTTTTGCGCCATGCAAATCCAAGTTGTAAAATCAAAAATCCACCGCGTCAGTGTTACTGGCGCCGACCTGAATTATATCGGCAGCATCACCATCGATGAAGCTTTGATGGACGCCGCCAATATTATTGAAGGTGAAAAAGTTTCCATCGTGAACATCAACAACGGCGAGCGCCTGGAAACCTATGCCATCAAAGGAAACCGAAACAGTGGCGAAATCACGCTTAACGGTCCCGCTGCAAGAAAAGTCCAGAAGGGCGACATAATTATCATTATTTCCTACGGAATCCTGGATTTTGAAGAAGCAAAATCTTTTACACCTTCGCTGGTTTTTCCCAATGAGAAAGACAACTCCTTAACGTAGGCGTGTGAAAAGTCGCCTTACAAAATGGCTTTCAATTACATTGCCTCTGCTATTGGGAGTAATCCTGATTGTCTACACCTATGATAAATTTACCGCAGCGCAATTAAAGGAAATCAAAACCCATTTTCGTCGTGCGGATTATTTCTACATCATCATTTCACTGATTATTTCCACTTTGGGTTGTGCGTCCAGAGCGTATCGCTGGAAATTTTCATTGGAACACATGGGTTATAAAAGTTCGTTTGCAAACAACTTTATGGCCATCTCCGTGGGATATCTAATGAATTTGTCCATCCCGCGTTCAGGGGAATTCTCCAGGGCACTGCTTATTAAAAAATATGATAATATCCCTTTCGATAAAGGCTTTGGAAGCATCGTTGCGGAACGAATTGTTGATTCGATTGTGTTGCTTTTTTTGATGATTCTCACGGTCTTTGTTCAATTTGAAGCTGTGAAGAAATTTGTATTGGATAAAATCCCATTACAGCAAACAATCTGGTTGCTCGCCATCGGCACATTATTAACCATCATCGCACTATTGCTTTATTTTTACTCGAAAATGAATTTCATCCTGACACTGAAAGCCAAAGTGTCCGGTTTAAAGGAAGGAATGCTCAGTGTGGTGAAAATGAAGAAAAAGTGGCCTTATATTTTTCATACCCTGTTTATCTGGGTAAGCTATATCGCGATGTTTTACATCACGATCTTCACATTGACTGAAACCAGCGATATTGGTGTAGGCGCTGTACTTTCCTCTTTTCTCGTGGGCAGTATCACAATTGCTGTAACCAGCAGTGGATTTGGCACTTACCCAGTGTTGATGTCAAAAATCCTGCTCTTTTATGGAATAACTGAAACCGTAGGCAACGCGTTTGGGTGGATTGTCTGGATTTCCCAGATTTTACTCGTTGTAATCACCGGAGTAATCTCAATTTTCCTACTCCCCATCCTGAATAGAAAAAAATAATTTCTTAACTTCCCCGACTGTTTCAAAAGATTCATTGAATTTTACCATCGGCGGACTATGAAAAAAATTATTATTCTACTTGCTTTCCTCCTTTGCATGCCTGCTTTCTCTCAAAGAAGCCGTGACACTATTTTTTCGGAAAAGCTAAACATGGACCGCGAATTTACCGTTTCGCTTCCGTTATCATACAGCAAAAATAAGGACCGTAAATATCCGCTATTGCTTTTGTTGGATGGCGAATATCTGCTGGATGCTTATGATGGCGCGCTGGCCTACGGAAATTATTGGGACGACCTTCCGGAAGTCATTATTGTCGCCGTTAACCAAAACAGCGGCCAGCAAAAGGAAAGAAACGCCGATTCAGTAATGGACGAAGAGGGATTGCCCACCGAATCTGGCGCCGCATTCTTTGATTTTATAGGGACAGAATTGCTTCCGGCTGTTGAAAAAAAATACAGGCTTTCACCATTCCGAATTATCGGCGGGCACGACGTTACGGCAGGATTTCTGAACCTATTTTTGTATAAAGAAAACCCACTTTTTAACGCTTACATCTGTTTCAGCCCGGAATTTGGTGAACAAATGATGGAGCGCATTCCCGTAATGCTGCAAACAACCAAAAAGCCAATTTTTTATTACCTGGCAAGTGGTGACGGTGACTTGAAAAAAAACCTGGCGAGCATGCGTACATTAGATCAAAACATCAAAACCATTCTTCATCCGAATGTCTATTATGAGTACGACGAATTTAAAGGCGCATCACATTACTCGCTCGTATTGTACGGCATTCCAAACTCACTATACCATATCTTCGGGCAATACCAGCCTATATCAACGGCAGAATTTCAGGAGAAAATCGTAAAAATGGAAAAAGGATACGTCGATTATCTCGTAAAAAAATATGAAATTATCGAAAAGTCTTATGGGATGAAAATGCCAATCCGTTTGGGTGATTTCAAAGCCATCGAAGCCGCAATTATCAAAAACAATGCGTTTGAGGAATTCGAAAAATTAGCAGGACTTGCTAAAAAAAGTTACCCAAAATCAATGCTCTCCCAATATGAGATGGGCATGTTTTATGAAAAAACAGGCGATACTAAAAAGGCAGCGAAAGCATATCAGAACGCTTACCTTATGGACGAAATCGGGGACCTCACCAAAGACATGATGCTCGAGAAAGCAGATGAATTAAAAAAAGGAGGAAGTAAATAATGTCGAAAATTAAGACGTCTTTTTTTTGCCAGAACTGCGGCGCACAATATTCGAAATGGCAGGGGCAATGCAACTCCTGTAAACAATGGAATACTATCGTTGAAGAGGTAATCCAGAAAGAAGAAAAGATGTCGTGGAAAAGCCAGGACAATTCCACAAAAAAAGCTGCCAAACCATTAAAGATCGACGAAATTGATTCTTCGCAGGAAATCCGTATGGACAGTCGGGATGGTGAACTTAACCGCGTACTGGGTGGCGGTATCGTTCCTGGCTCATTGATTTTATTGGGCGGCGAGCCGGGTATCGGTAAAAGCACACTACTACTTCAGATTTCACTGAAACTTCCTTTTAAAACGCTGTATGTTTCAGGGGAGGAAAGCCAGAAACAGATTAAGATGCGTGCTGAACGGATTACCAAGGCCCCAAACAACTGTTACATCTTAACCGAAACCAAAACACAGCATATCTTCCGCCAGATCGAAGAAATCGAACCGGAAGTGGTCATCATAGACTCTATACAAACACTGCATACCGATTACATCGAGGCATCGCCCGGCAGCATTTCTCAAATCCGCGAATGTACCGCCGAGCTCATTAAATTTGCAAAAGAGTCGAATGTGCCGGTAATCCTTATTGGCCACATCACGAAGGACGGCAGCATTGCAGGGCCGAAGATATTGGAACACATGGTCGACACGGTATTGCAGTTTGAAGGCGACCGAAATCATGTGTACCGCATACTAAGATCGCTTAAAAACCGTTTTGGCTCAACCGCCGAACTGGGCATATATGAAATGCAGGGCAGCGGATTGCGCGAAGTTTCAAACCCATCTGAAATCCTGATTTCCCCAAAAAGCGAAGAATTGTCGGGGACGGCCATTGCGTCGACGCTAGAAGGCATGCGCCCTTTGATGATAGAAATTCAGGCTTTGGTGAGCACTGCGGTATATGGAACACCACAAAGAAGCACGACGGGATACAATGCCAAGAGGCTGAACATGATTTTGGCTGTGCTTGAAAAACGCGCAGGATTCAGGTTGGGTACGAAGGACGTCTTCCTGAATGTCACCGGAGGAATTACCGTCGACGACCCGGCAATTGATCTTGCCGTTGTTGCGGCAATCCTCTCATCAAACGAGGATATTCCTGTCGGTAGGGATTTTTGCTTCGCCGCCGAGGTGGGGCTCTCAGGCGAAATCCGACCGGTTAACCGCATAGAACAACGCATACAGGAGGCAGAAAAGTTAGGATTTTCTACGATCTTTGTGTCAAAGCACAACAAAATTTCGGCGAAGAATTTCGGCATAAAAGTGATGATGGTAGGCCGCATCGAAGAAGTCGCCGGAGATTTATTCGGCTAAAATATTATCAAATTACCCTATGAGAACCGGAAAGCAGAAAATATACTTAGCCCTGAAAATCATCGCAGTCTTTTTTGTGATGATCGTTGTCGGTTTTTTTATTTTCAGGAATACACTGTTGGAGAAAGCCATTGCAAGGGTTTCCAATAAAATGGACCGGGAATACAACAGCACTTTTAAAGTTAGGAACGCCGCCTTTGAAGGTTTTTCAGGAATCAGGATGGAAGAGGTTTCTTTAGTGCCAAAAAATGCCGACACGCTGTTAAATATCAAAAAGGTAAGAACCAGTGTGAATTTCTGGAAACTTATGTTCGGCGAGGTACAGCTTGGCACGCTGGAACTGCATGATGGATTTGTACAATTGGTCAAACGGGGCGAAACAAAAAACTTCGACGCCTTCCTTAAAAAGAAAAGTGAAAACGACCTGCCCAGTGAAAAACGCGATTATGCCGAATGGGCTTACCGCCTGATATCTCAAGGCTTGAACCTGATTCCGACAGACATGCAACTGACAAATCTCGCGTTCCGACTCAATGATAATGGTAAAACAGCCAATATCCTATTCAGTAAACTCAGTCTGGCTGACAAGCAACTCGAAACCTCGATTAATGTCCGCACAACAAATTTTTCGCAAAACTGGCGGCTGGCAGGTTTTGCAGACCCGAGACACAATAAAGCGGATATTCGGTTTTTCAACATCGATACCGGCGCCATAAAAATACCTTACCTCGATGAACGTTATCACTTCAAATCCAGTTTTGATTCCATCAGGGTAAAAGTCGATGACATTGATATGGACGGTGACGAACTACATGTTGACGGATTTGCGTCCATTGCCAATCTTAAAATCAACCACCGGCGTATTGCCAGTAAAGATGTTACGATTAAAAACGCACGTTTTGACTATCGGTTCCTGCTCGGCGAAAATTTCATATCGATTGACAGCGCGTCGACTGTCAGCCTGAACAAACTGAAATTTCATCCGTATGTGTCTTATGATACCGAATCCGATACGGTTTATAAATTGAAAGTAAACATCCCGAAAATGAAAGCACAGGACTTCATCTCTTCCCTTCCGGACGGATTGTTTTCACATTTACAAGGGATGGAAGCCGAAGGGAACTTCAGTTACAATCTTGATTTTATGTTTAACAAAAATAAACCGGGCGCGTTGGTTTTCGACAGCAAACTCGAAAAGGAAGGGCTTAAAATCCTTAAGTATGGCGACGCAAACCTGAGTAAACTCAATGGGGAATTTATATATCATGCCATCGAAAACGGCAGGGAACAGCGCGGCATCCTTGTTGGGCCCGGAAATCCCAATTACACACCGTTAAGCCAGATTTCGCCTTACCTGCGTAAATCAGTACTCACTACGGAAGACCCTTCGTTTTTTTCGCATCGGGGATTCATCAGCGAAGCGTTTAAGCAATCAATTATCAAGAACATCAGGACCAAAAAATTCTCGCGGGGCGCCAGTACCATCAGTATGCAGTTGATTAAGAACGTGTTCCTGACGCGGGAAAAAACACTGTCGCGAAAACTAGAGGAAATATTGTTGGTGTACACTCTTGAAAACAACCGCATTTCGAGCAAAGAGCGCATGCTGGAAGTGTATTTTAATATCATCGAATGGGGTCCGAACGTGTACGGCATTGGAGAAGCGAGCCGTTTTTATTTCCAGAAAAGCCCTTCAGAATTGTCGTTGAATGAATGCCTGTACCTCGCGACAATTATCCCAAGTCCGAAACATTTTATGTGGCAGTTTGATGGTGACGGAAATCTGAAATCGTATGCCAAAAAGAACCAAACAAACCTCACAAACCTGATGCTGCGCCGTGGTGTGCTCATTGCGGAAGATACATTGTACAAATCGCTTCCCGTACTGATATCCGGCCCTGCCAAAAGCTTCATCAGGCTGAAAGTCAAAGATACTACCGTTGTTGACTCTTTGAGAATTGACGAAGAATTTGAATTTTAGCGGAAGTGCTTCAGGAAATCTTCCTTATACGTTGGTGATACCTCTACTTCAGTGCCGTCCTGCAATGTGAGTGAGCCTCCCTTGTTGTAAGATTTCACAAAATTAAGATTGATGATGTGTGATTTGTGCACGCGTAAAAATGGAAGCGGAAGAATATCGGAGAAGTGTTTTAAAAACCTACAGACCATCTTCTTATGCCCATTCGCCAGAAACAAATCAGTGAAATTCCCATTGCCGCGCAGCCTGACAATGTCCTCCATCTTTACGACTTCAAACCCTTCCGAAGTGGGTAAAATAACCTGCTGCTTTTCTGCTTTTGGTTCACGAAAATTTTCGAGGATGATTTTATTTCGGTTAAAGATCTCCTGGTTCTGGATTTGTTGTTGCACTTTATTTACCGCGATAATCAGTTCTTCGATGCTAATGGGTTTTAAGAGATAATACGCAGCACTTTGGTTCAGGGCCTTTAAGGAATATTCTGAAAACGCGGTAACAAAGATCGTCTCAAATTGAAGGTCTTTACAGGCCTCGAGTACATCAAACGCATTTCCGAAAGGCATTTCGACATCCAAAAAAACCAGGCTCGGCTGTAAATCGTGCAGCAAAGGTACCGCTTCCCTGATATTTTGCGCCTCACCGACAATCGCTACCTGCGGGCAATATTTCCCGATGTAATTTCGCAGGACTTCACGCGCTGCGGCTTCATCCTCTACAATTACTGCAGTTATTTTTTGAAATGTCATCATATTTTGTGCGTTAACGGAAATGTGATGGTTACAACGGTACCCGTTTCCGGCGGTGTTTTTTCAGCGATCGAAAAAGCGATTTCTTTTTTATACAAATCATTCAACAGTGCAATGCGCTCTTTGGTGTTGGTTATTCCACGTGACTGGTGGATTTTCTGATTGGCCGTTTTCAGCGCCGCACTTCGCTCAAGTCCAATTCCATTGTCCTCGATCCGGACAATAATTTTCCTTTGCTCCAATGTAAACGAGAGGGTTAAAAAGCCTTTGGATTCAATATATCTCAAACCGTGCCATATCGCATTTTCGAGATGGGGCTGGATAATCATGTTGGGGATTAACGACTGCTCCGCGTCAATTTCATCATCCACTATAATGTTGTATGTAAACTGATCGGGAAAACGCAGGTGTTCCAGGTCGAGGTATTTTGTGAGCTGCTCGATTTCGTTGCTCAACGAAACAAAATCCTTATTGGAATTCTCCATCATATTGCGCATCAGCACCGAATAAGAGGACAGGTATTTATTGGCTTCCAACTCATTGTTCTGCGAGATAAACTGGTTCACGCTGTTCAGGCTGTTGAATATAAAATGTGGGTTCATTTCACGGCGAAGCGACTGTAGCGCGATTTCCTTGTTCTTGATTTTAATCGAATACAATGCTTTGGCAATCAAACCGACAAATAACAGCAACAATAACATCGAACCTATCAGAAAATAATTGAACGTATTTTTCTTCGCAATCAATTCGTCTTTGAGCCCTTTTTCCTTCTCAAGCTGCCGGATTCTCTCTTCGGTAACCTGAAATGTCTTCGCATCAACAAGCGAACTGTCAGCGCGCACCAACGCGTCAAAATTCTTGAAAAAGCCTTCGTACAAAGCGAGACTTTCCTGATTATTCCCAACTGATTTGTAATATTCCAATAACTTTGAAAGGCTTGCTTTAGCGTCGTTGGTACGGCCGTTTTTAGCCGCAATTTGATACGCTTCTTTCAATAAATCGACCGCCTTTTCGGATTGACTATTTTTAAAGTAAACATTTGACAGCAATGACAATTGCCTGATTTCGTTATCACTATCTTTATTTTTCCGGGCATCGTCCAATAGTTTTCCGTGAATTTCAATGGCTTTGTCAAACTGTTTGCCCGACGTGTACACTTTCGCTATTTCGTTCTTGATCTTGATCACCTCATCAGGCCTGTCCTTGCTGTAAGTGATGGCTTTTTCATAGCTTTCGATTGCGCCGACGGCATTGTTCGTCCTAACGTTTAATTCTGCATTCTGGATGTATGCGTCAGCAGCTTCCTCTTTATTTGCCGATTTGTCCGCCAATGAAATGTTAGAGCGGCTGTAGCTTTCCTGAGCCTGGGGATTGCCCGCGTTCTCTAAGCGCTTAAAGTCATTGGAATTCATTTGTTCAAGCAATTTGTTATCCGTTGTCGCAGCCGCCTTTTTATAATTAGTGACCGCCGGGCCGAATTTCTTCTGATTTTCCTGCACTTTAGCAATACTGCGGCGGAGCCTTGCGAGATCTTCCGTCTGGTCCGATTTGGTATACAGGATCGCCTTTTTTAGGTATTCTTCCGCCTTTGCATAGTCTTCTTTTTTAATGAACGTTTCCGCCAATGCTTCATAGTTCCTGGCGATGCGCTGCTGGTCATTTTTTTCAAAGGAGTCCTTGAGTTCCCTGGCGACCGAATTCGTCTTTGACTTTACTTTCTTTTCTTCAGGCGGCTGTAACTTTTTTACGGTATCCTGCGGTCGTACTGATGCCGGGATGAGCAGCAATAGCAGCAATGAATAAAAGGTGTGCCTGAGATGGGACATTCGCATAGTGTATTTTTCGGAATGTAAAGTAACTTAATTCCTTACGTTTTTCCTATCGCTTTCACCAAGTCAAACCGTTGTTTCACCCATTGTTCAAAAATCGATTTCAGGATGTGGATAATTTTGGTTCCGGAATAAAGATCAAACCGTTTAACCAAAATTACTTCTTATGAAAACACCGATCACACTTACCGCAATCCTGCTCGCAACTTCTTTATCTTTCGCAGGCTGTAAAAACAACGACGGAGATAAACCTGTCATGGCACGGCATGCCAAAACTGAAAATACAAAAATTCAGGTGGCACTATTGCTCGACACTTCCAACAGCATGGACGGGCTCATCGAACAGGCCAAATCGCGACTCTGGAACATCGTAAATACGCTGACTACGTTGAAATATTCCGGAAAGACGCCGGATATTGAAATCAGTCTTTATGAATACGGCAACGACGGCCTTTCTGCTGAGGCCAATTACATCCGCCAGGTGACGCCATTGACGTCTGACTTAGATTTAATTTCTGAAAAACTGTTCTCGCTCCGTACCAATGGCGGCTCGGAATACTGTGGCGCAGTCATACAGGATGCCACCAAAAAACTGCAGTGGGCGACTGAAAAATCTAATATGAAACTCCTTTACATCGCCGGAAATGAGCCATTTGACCAGGGACGTATAAGCTACAAAGAAAGTATTAGCGACGCGTTGAAAAATGATATTTATGTGAATACCATTTTTTGCGGAAATGCTTTAGAAGGCATCAACACCCATTGGAAAGACGGCGCCGAAAAAGGAAATGGCAAATACTTTAATATCGATTCGGATGCCAAAGTGCGTTATGTTGTCACACCTTACGACGACAGGATCTACAAATGCAATGAGCGTCTCAACAGCACCTATGTCGGCTATGGATCGATTGGTAAAGAGAAAAAAATGGCTCAGGAAATCCAGGACAGAAATGCCGAAACGGTTTCGAAAGCAAATTACACGGAGCGTGCCGTGAGCAAATCCAAATCGGTTTACACGAACAAAAACTGGGATTTGGTCGATAAAGTCAAAAGTGACGACAAAGCGCTTTCCCGTATGAAAAAAGAAGAGCTTCCGAAAGAATTACAGGGTAAAACGACGGAGGAAATCAAGGCGTTTGTAGCCGAAAAAACCAAAGAGCGCGAAGCGATTCAGTCTGAAATGACGGCATTGGCCAAACAGCGCCAGGCATTTATTGACGACGAACTCAGGAATTCCAAAACGCAGGACGATCTGGGCCAGGCCATCACCACGTCCATTGCCGAATTAGCCAGGGCAAAAGGCTACACTATCGAAAAATAATCCGTTTCTTTCCCAACCAATTTCCTATTGTGATACTCATGAATAAATACGCTAAAACTTACATTATGAAAAATCTTCCCTTTCTGCTGCTTCTGATCGGAAGCATGGCTTTCGCCCAAAAACCAATATTTGTAACTGCAAAGACCAAAGCAGCAACAGTCTACTTCGCCGGAGCTGAATTATCCCAATCAACCTCAGCGACTTTGCCGAAAGGTACGAGTGAGATTATTGTGAAAAATGTCGCTGACTATCTTAACGAAGGTTCCATACAAATTGGTGCGCCGTCGACGGTAACCGTATTATCGGTTCAATTTACCAACAACTATATCAGTGAATATGAGGTTGACGAGAATTCTACTGAAGTCAAAAAAGTGCGCGATAGCATTCAATTGGTATCAAAAGAAGTCAATCGGCTTACAAACGCCCTGAATTCAGAAGCCAAAACACTGGAACTACTGGACAAAAACCAACAGGTTTCCGGAACCAATACAGGTTTAAATCTCGCAGAACTCGCTAAAGTTGTGGAATATTATAAGGCCAAACGAACAGAGATCAGCAACAACTATGATGTGCTTGAAGAGAAAATTAAAAAGCTCAACGACCTCATCGCTAAGTTAAACACCAAGCTCGAGGTCAACACTAAAAATGAGGAGAAGATTTCCAAGGGAAAATTGATTTTGCAGGTGATGAATGAAGTGGCCGGAAATGTCGACTTTGATCTCAATTACCTTACAGGCAGCGCCTCATGGCAGCCGTTTTACGACTTACGGGCGAATAGCATTATTGAGCCGATCCAGATGATGTATAAAGCGCGCGTCACCCAAACCACCGGCATTGATTGGAAGAAAGTAAAATTGACGTTGTCAAGTGGCAACCCCACGCAAAACAACCAGGCGCCTTTATTACAGGCTTGGTTCTTAAATTATGGTGTTTTTGAAAATGACATGTTTAAAGAAACGAAAGATGAGCGGATGGTGAATACAATACAAGGCCAGGCACCGGGATTAAGCGTCGGCTACGCGAAAACCAAGTCAGCAAGCATGACAAACTACACCACCATCAATGAAAACCAGCTCAACATTTCTTTCGACATTGACATACCTTATGACATCCTGTCGAACGGCAAAGCACACAGTGTTGCGTTAAAGGAAATCCAGCTGCCAGCTTCGTACAAATATTACAGCGTTCCAAAAATAGAGAAAGAGGCCTTCTTGCTCGCCGAAATCAGTGATTATTCCAAATACAATCTGCTGCCTGGTGAAGCAAACATTATTTTTGAAGGTCTGTACGTTGGGAAAACCTCCATCAACCCGAACCAAACTGCGGATACTTTAAACCTCAGCATGGGCCGTGATAAGAAAATCAGCATCAAAAGGGAGAAAATCATCGACAAATCAGAAACCAGGTTCCTGTCGTCTAAAAAAGAGCAGACTTTCACCTATGACATCACCATCCGCAACAATAAAAAAGAAACCGCAAACATCATGGTGAAAGACCAATATCCGTTGAGTCCTGACAAAGAAATAGAAATCGAGCTAAAGGAGAGCGACGGCGCTAAAGTCAACACCGAAACCGGCATCCTGACCTGGCAGCTGAACCTGAAACCGAATGAAACAAAGAAGCTGCGGATCAGCTATAAAGTGAAATACCCGAAAGACAAACGGATTGATAATTTATAATTGTTTTTAAAACCTCATAAGCTTATGAGGTTTTTTTTTGCTTAAAAAATTCCTACTTTTACGATGACACAACCTACTTAAATTATTCGCTATGAAATATTTATACTTTTTTACCGCCTTCATTTCTACGTTTGCGGCGGCCCAAACCATTGGGACACAATTATTCGCGACGGGTTTCAATTCACCTGTAGAAATCGTACATGCCGGAGACAGCAGATTATTTGTCGTACAACAAACCGGCACCATCCGAATCCTGAATGCAAACCAGACCATCAATCCGTCACCATTCCTGAACATCTCTTCACTCATCAGCACAGGTGGTGAGCGCGGGCTTTTAGGGCTGGCGTTTCATCCCAATTATGCCACGAATGGTTTTTTCTATGTGAACTATACCAATACCTCCGGCAACACCGTCATTGCGCGGTATTCAGTGAGTGACGCGAATGCCAATGTGGCTAATCAAGCAAGCGCGACGATATTGCTTACCATTCCGCAGCCGTTTTCAAACCACAACGGCGGTACGTTGCGATTTGGCCCTGACGGATACCTTTACATTGGAATGGGCGACGGGGGAAGCGGCGGCGATCCCGGAAACCGTGCGCAAAATAAAAATGAATTGTTGGGTAAAATGCTCCGGCTCGATGTCGATGGGGGAACCCCATATGGTATTCCGGGCACTAATCCTTATGTCGGGATTGATGGCGCAGACGAAATTTGGTCCATTGGCGTGCGGAATCCATGGAAATTCTCGTTTGACACAACCGACGGAAATCTGTGGATCGCAGATGTCGGCCAGGAAAATGTCGAAGAAATAAACAAAGTGGCTGCCGGCGATGGCGGCTACAATTTTGGATGGCGTTGTTATGAAGGCAACAGTGCTTTCGATACTTCCGGTTGCGCGGCGCAGAATACATTGACTTTCCCATTTGCCATCTACTCGTCTGCTACTGGTAGCGGCAATTGTTCGGTAACCGGCGGCTACGTATATCGTGGTACCACTTATCCGAATTTTGTCGGGAAATATTTCTTTACAGATTACTGTTCCGATAAAATTGGTATGGTGGATGGCGCAGGCACCGTTACTTTTTCAAGTGTCCAGCCTGGCGGTAGCTTTACCACATTTGGGGTGAATGCTGCAAACGATTTGTTTATTGCCTCGTCAGCAAATGGCGTAATTTATAAAGTAATAGACACGTCGTTAAGCATTCCCGACAATGAAAAGACAGCCTTTAATGTGTATCCTAACCCGGCTTCCAACGTGTTTAACATCCGTTCCGCGGGCGGCGCTTTCCCGGTTGCGTTATCGGTTTTTGATCTGAGCGGCAAACAATTGTTGCAGCAGGACATTAGCGGTGAAAGTGAGCAAATTGATATCAGCAACCTGCAAGCTGGTGTCTATCTGGTCAATACCGAAGATCATCTTGGGATAAAATCGACAACGCGATTGTTGGTAGATTAATTACGGTGCAGGGTTTGGAAATTGCCGGTGCATGCTGTCAATTTCCTCGAAGATTGCCGGACTTAAATTCAGGGCGTGTGCCTCAATATTTTCCTTAAGCTGTTCCAAAGACGTCGCGCCAATAATAGTGCTCGTCACAAAGGGTTGTGCCCGCACAAATGCCAATGCCAACTGTGAAGGAATCATGCCATGTTCCTCAGCGAGTTTCACATAAAGCGCGGCTGCTTTTCGGGCTTCGTCGGAATTGTACCTGGTGAAATTGGGGAACAGGTTGAGCCGCGCCTCTGGGCTTATCCGGCCTTTTCCGTATTTTCCGGTAAGAATTCCGAAACCAAGTGGTGAGTACGCCAATAATCCAACTTTTTCACGGTACAAAACTTCCGCCAACCCAACTTCGAGCGACCGGTTTACCAAAGAATAAGGATTTTGGACCGTTATGGCTTTTGGCAGGTTGTGTTTTTTACTTTCTTCGAGGAAACGCATCAATCCCCACGGGGTCTCATTGGAAATTCCAAAATGCCTGATTTTTCCCTGCTGGATCAAATGCTGACAGGTTTCCAATATCTCAAACGTGTTGTCTTCCCATAGATCATTCTGGATTGTGAATCCCAATTGCCCAAACATGTTGGATTTACGCTCAGGCCAATGCAGCTGGTATAAATCAATGTAATCCGTTTGAAGACGCTTCAGGCTTTTCTCGACAGAAGAGACAATGGTTTGTGGCGTGTAGCGCAAATCTTCACGGATATAGGGCAACCCGCGATTCGCACCAGCGATTTTCGAAGCGAGCACAATTTGATCTCTTTTTCCCGATGATTTAATCCAGGTCCCAATGATTTTTTCTGTGGAACCGTAATTTTCTTCAATTGCAGGTACGGGGTACATTTCCGCCGTGTCTATAAAATTGATTCCCTGTTCGAGAGCAAAGTCAATTTGGGCGTGTCCTTCTTTTTCAGTATTCTGCCTCCCAAATGTCATTGTTCCAAGGCAAAGTGTACTGACCTTCACGGCAGTTTCGGGCAAAAAGGTATATTTCATAGTAAGATTTGGACGGTAGAGAAGCGATTAGGCTACGTTCTCAAAAGCGATAAAATGGGAAAGGACTCCTTTTGAATTAAATATCGGGAAACTCCTGACTTTGCAGTCATAAGGCGTTCCATCTTTGCGATAATTGACGATAATCCCCTCAAACGGCTTTAGGTTTGCAACAGCTTCGCGAATAGTGGCTTTTGTATTCCCAGAAGTGCCTTCACCCTGAAGCATCTTTGGGCTTTGGCCGATTAATTCCTTTGCTTCATAACCCGTCATGGCCACGACATTAGAGGTAGAGAATACAATCCTGACATTTGGGTCGGTCACCACAATTGTCGTATCATGTTCAATGTCGCGCAATTCACCAAAATCAAAAACCCAGCGGTTCTTGTCCGCAAGAGACTTCAATTGGTGTAAATCGGATTCCGTCGCATTAGTTTGTTGTAAATGAAATGCGAAAATATCCCAACTAACTAATGGGAGCCTGGGCTGTTTCCTGCTTTCAGAAAACTGCGCCGCGATTTCATCATATGCTTTTAGTTCAACCATTCCGTACAATATTTAAACAAAAGTAAATTTATATTCCGTATTACAATTTAAAAAAAAAATCTTTAACGCTTGTTCAACGCTCAAAAATCAAACCTAAGCTGCACAACAACTGCTTTTTTGACTTCTGTATTCAAGTTATTGAGCGAAATTCCCAACAGCCGTACCGAATCTTTCATGCGCTCTTGATACAATAACTCTTTCGCCGTGTCAAACAACAATGACTTATCAGAAATGAAATACGGCAGTGTTTTGCTCCTTGTTTGCAAGGAAAAATCGCTGTATTTGATTTTCAAAGTAACGGTTTTTCCTGCAATATTGTAGCGCCTCAGTCGCCTTTCCAATTCTGCTGCTATCGTTTCAAGCTTTTCCTCCATAAAAATCTCTGAAGTCAGGTTTTCATTGAACGTATGCTCTGTTGCCACAGATTTTGCAACGCGTTCCGGTTTGACTTCGCTATTGTGGATGCCGCGCACAATATGGTAATAATATCCTCCGGACTTTCCAAAATGCTTCTCAAGAAATTCCAGCGGCTTTTGTTTTAAATCCAGTCCGGTAAAAATCCCCAACTGATACATTTTATCACGTGTAACCTTGCCAACGCCATAAAATTTCCCAATCGGAAGTGCCTCGAGAAAAGGGATGACTTCACTCGGCGTGACCGTTTTCTGTCCATTTGGCTTGTTGTAGTCGGAGGCTACTTTAGCAATAAATTTATTTATGGAGATTCCTGCCGATGCCGTAAGTCCCAGTTCATCGTAAATCCTCCTGCGGATTTCCTGTGCGATTAAAGTTGCGCTCGGATTGCCCTTTTTGTTTTGGGTGACATCGAGATAGGCTTCGTCAAGTGATAATGGCTCTACCAGATCGGTGTAGTCAAGGAAAATCTTACGGATCTTCTGAGAAATTTCCTTGTATCGGTCAAACCGTGGCCGCACGAAGATCAGTTCCGGACAGTATTTTTTGGCCAAAACGCCGCTTAGCGCACTTCGCACACCGAATTTACGCGCTTCGTAACTCGCCGCCGAAACCACGCCGCGGTGTTCGCTCCCTCCCACGGCAAGCGGCTTTCCACGGAGCTCAGGATTATCCAGCTGTTCCACAGACGCATAGAAGGCATCCATATCAACATGAATAATTTTGCGCGCTGTATTGAAATCCGCCATGGCACAAATTTAGGCACGTTTTGAAAAAAAGAGAACGTCTACAATCAAAAAATAGTGATACATTTGAAAGAAAGTACACTTACAATGATTGAAATTGAGCGCAAGTTTCTCGTAACCTCTGACGATTTCAAGGCTTCGGCTTCGGCTAAAAACCACATTGCCCAGGGCTATCTGAATTCCCATCCGGAACGCACGGTACGAATCCGAATCAAAGGTGAAATCGGGTTTCTGACCATAAAAGGGAAAGGAAACGAAAGCGGGACTACCCGGCTGGAATGGGAAACTGAATTGTCGTTGATGGATGCTAAACCGCTATTGGCATTATGTGAAAAAGGCATCATTGACAAAACCCGGTACGAAATCCCTGTGGGCAAGCACACTTTCGAAGTTGATGAATTTCACGGCGAAAATGAAGGGCTGCTGATTGCAGAGATAGAGCTGAAGGACGAAAATGAAGCCTTCGAAAAACCGTCCTGGCTTGGTATGGAAGTGACTGGAAACAAGCAATATTACAACGCATATTTAAGCAACCATCCGTATTCCGAGTGGAAAACAAACCAGGAATAACATTTACTATAGTCTCCTTAAACTAAAAACTTTAAAAAATTTAACATGGGTAAAACAAAATTAACGATCAACAACAACGGTTCTGTTAAAATAGAAGGCGATTTTGAAATCGTCGATAAAGACGGCAACGTATACGGACTGCAGGGACGAACAACGTTAAGCATCTGCCGTTGCGGCTTGTCTGCCAATAAGCCTTTTTGCGATGGATCACACCGCAACCATTTTGAACACGAAGCCAAAGCATTTGACCTGCCGCCAATGAAATCGTAATGTAACCCGGATGATGAAAAATGCGCTCCTTGCCCTTAGCTGTTTTTTGTGCTTTCAGGCGTCCGCCCAAAGAATGCAGACGATTACCTATTTTCAAAACGACACGTTAAAACTCGACCTCGATTTATTCCTGCCTGAAAAAATGCCTGACACAAAGTTGCCATTGCTGCTGTTTGTTCATGGTGGCGGCTTTTCGATTGGTAAAAAAGAAGATGGGCAGCCCATTTGCAAATACCTCGCGCAAAATGGAATTGCCGCAGCGTCAATCAGTTATACGCTCTACATGAAAGGTAAAAAATTCAGCTGCGACGGCGTGCTGGCAGAGAAAGTAAAAGCGTTTCAATATGGCGCCAATGATCTTTGGCTTGCGACCTCTTTTTTCTTATCAAATAAAAGCAAATACAATATTGACATAGAAAAAATTTTCATCGCCGGTTCAAGTGCGGGCGGCGAAACGGTATTGCATGCATCGCATTGGAATCGCGAGTTGATGAAAATGTACGACGTAAAACTACCGGATAATTTTAGGTATGCAGGATTGGTTTCCGGCGCGGGTGCGATTATGGACATCAATCTAATCAATAAAAATACCTTAATCCCGATGATGCTTTTTCACGGCAACGGGGATACGACGGTTCCTTATGCTACTGCCGCGCACCACTATTGCCCGACAAACGCAAGCGGATGGCTGATGTTATTCGGGTCATTTTCCATTTACAATTATGCGAAAGACCTCAATGGAAACGTATCGCTCTTTACTTTTTGTGGTGGCGGACATGAATACAGCGGAACGCTTTTCGAAAAAGACCAATACCTGATCCTCGATTTTATAAATAATGTGATTGCCGGGAAAAAGTTCCAGTCGCATACCATCATACCGACAGGAAAAAAGACTGAAAAGTCTGCGGTTTATGGATTTTGTGACTGATTCCTTCTGGTTGTGGGCAAAAGCTGTGAAATCCCGAAACTTTAGATTATATTTGCCGACTGGCGAAAGGCGTTCCAAAAGAACCATAAAACGTCATGATACAAGGCATTGCGTGAGGGATTGAAGCAAGGTGCCGTGCACCGCGAAAAGCCCGACCCGAAGGGGCACGCCCAAAAAAAGAACGAAAAGAGAACATGAAAAATATCAGGAATTTTTGCATTATTGCACACATTGACCACGGGAAAAGCACATTGGCTGACCGGCTTTTAGGTGCCACACAAACTGTGACTGCTCGCGAGGAAAAAGCGCAGCTACTGGACAATATGGACCTGGAACGCGAACGCGGGATTACCATCAAGAGCCACGCGATCCAGATGGAATATACCTATAAAGGTGAACAATACATCCTGAACCTGATTGATACGCCGGGCCACGTTGACTTTTCTTATGAGGTTTCCCGTTCTATTGCGGCCTGTGAAGGTGCGCTTTTGATTGTTGATGCCGCACAGAGCATCCAGGCGCAGACGATTTCAAATTTATACCTTGCCCTGGAAAATGACCTGGAAATTATCCCGGTATTGAATAAAGTCGACCTTCCAAGTGCAAATCCCGAGGAAGTGAGCGACGATATCATTGACTTGCTGGGTTGTAAACTCGAAGATATTATCCACGCCTCCGGAAAAACCGGCTTTGGCGTAGAAAACATATTGGCGGCTATTATCGAAAAGATCCCGGCGCCTAAAGGTGACCCGACGGAACCCTTACAGGCACTGATTTTTGACTCAGTATACAATCCGTTTCGCGGTATTGAGGTTATTTTCCGCGTGAAAAACGGCGAAATCAAAAAAGGCCAGAAAATCAAGTTCATGGCAACCGGAAACGAATATTTTGCGGATGAAATCGGCACTTTGAAACTAAATCAGGTTCCGAAACAAGTGATTTCCGCAGGCGATGTGGGTTACCTGATTTCAGGAATTAAGGAAGCGAAAGAAGTGAAAGTGGGCGATACCCTAACCGATGCCAAGACGCCAACCACCAATATGATTACGGGTTTTGAGGATGTAAAACCGATGGTTTTCGCCGGAATTTACCCCGTTGACACAGAAGATTACGAAGAATTGCGCAACTCAATGGAAAAGTTGCAGCTTAACGATGCTTCACTGGTATTCCAGGCGGAGAGTTCTGCGGCCTTAGGCTTCGGTTTCCGTTGCGGATTCCTGGGTATGCTTCACATGGAAATCATCCAGGAAAGGCTCGAGCGCGAGTTTGACATGACGGTAATTACTACGGTACCCAACGTGTCATACAATGCCTTTAGCAAGAAAGACCCGGAAACGGCAATTATTGTAAACAACCCGTCCGATCTTCCGGAGCCATCAAGGCTGGACCGTGTGGAAGAACCCTACATCAAGGCCACGATCATCACGAAATCGGATTTTGTAGGCAACGTAATGTCTTTGTGTATTGAGAAACGTGGTGTGATTACCAACCAAACGTATTTAACTACAGAAAGAGTCGAATTGAATTTCGATATGCCACTCGCGGAAATCGTATTTGATTTTTACGACCGATTGAAAACCGTTTCAAAAGGGTATGCGTCGTTTGACTACCATCCCATTGGAATGCGGACATCAAACCTGGTAAAAGTGGACGTTTTATTGAATGCCAATCCGGTGGATGCGCTTTCCGCGTTGATTCATGCCGATAATGCATACCATATTGGAAAAAAAATGACGGAGAAGCTGAAGGAACTGATTCCGCGCCAGCAATTTGACATTCCAATCCAGGCAGCGATTGGCGCCAAGATTATCGCGCGTGAAACCGTAAAAGCGTTGAGAAAAGACGTTACCGCCAAATGTTACGGTGGGGATATTTCACGTAAGCGTAAACTGCTCGAAAAACAGAAAAAAGGAAAGAAACGCATGCGCCAGGTGGGGAATGTAGAAATTCCGCAGGAAGCGTTTATGGCGGTGTTGAAGTTGAATGATTAGACGACGTTTATTCTAAATTATAAATTTTGAATTATAAATGAAGACCCTGATAGCGAGATTGTTGTCGGGGTTTTTTTGTTGACTATTTTTTATTTAGCCACTCGTACAGTCGTTTCGCATCTTGCGCCTTGAACAGCTGTGTGCCCTCATTCATCGTCGCTGCAGAGCCACAGGCCACGCCCCAGCGGATCACTTCTTTTAGGGATTTGCCCTCCGACAATGCCCAGACCATGCCGCCCACCATGCTGTCTCCGGCGCCGACGGTGCTTTTCTTCGGAACGTTTGGTGCGGGAACGAATTCGGTGATGTCTTTTGTCACTAATACAGCGCCTTGCGGACCAAGCGACACCACCACAATCTCTGCCTGTCCCTTTTCAATCAGCGTGCGTGCGGCATCATCGGCTTCGTCTGTGTGGAGTTTTTCCACGCCGACGAGTTTTGCGAGTTCCCCCACGTTGGGCTTGACGAGGTATACGCCGGTGTCGAGCGTTTTTTGCAACGCTTCGCCTGAGGTGTCTACGATAAATTTTGTGCCGGACTTCTTCGCGATTTCGGCAATCTGCTGGTAGAAATCAGGCGACATACCTTCCGTTAAACTACCACTGGCTACGAGGAACTTCGGCTTTAAAACAGCAATAGATTCCAGAATCCCGTGTTGCTCTGGTTCTGACAAAGCTTCTCCTGGAAATCCAAAACGGTATTGCGAATTCGTATTTAAATCGAGTGCGATCAGGTTTTCCCGTGTCGGATGTGAGACAGGAATTGTGAGGGTCTCAATCTTTTCCTTTTGGACCAAAGCTTCGAGCTGCTTTCCAGTATCTCCACCTGAAGTAAAGACACATAACGATTCCCCGCCAAGCCTTGCAATGGCTTTCGACGCATTAATTCCGCCGCCACCGGCATCATAATGTGGATTTTCACAACGAATCTTCTGTTCAGGCACCAGACCTTTAAATGTTGTGCTTTTATCCAGTGAAGGGTTTACAGTCAGCGTGATGATATCGAAATTTTTCATACTATATTTATTGCTATTAAAGTTCGGATAAATTCTTCAATATATTGGTTTAAAGTTTAAGGTGCAGGCAACTTTAATCCTTAAACTTTAAACAAACTTTGTTACTTTGCAACATTGTAACTGCATCTTGAGCCATGTTCGACGAATCTCCAAAACGTTTTGACCGCATTGTCGCGATCCTGATCCAACTGCAATCCAGGAAAGTAGTGAAGGCACACGAGCTTGCGGAGCGGTTTGAAGTGAGCCTCAGGACCATTTACCGAGACATCCGGACACTCGAAGTTTCCGGTGTGCCAATATACAGCGAAGCCGGTGTCGGGTATTCGTTAATGGAGGGCTATCGGCTGCCGCCGGTCATGTTTACACGCGAAGAAGCACAAAGTTTCATTGCTGCCGAAAAATTGATGCAGCAATTCACAGACAAGGAACTCGGGAACCATTATGCCGCGGCAATGTACAAACTCAAAGCGGTGTTGAAAAGTTCCGACAAAGACCTTGTGACGGATATGGAATCAAAAGTGCTGATCCGAAACAGCGGGCAGGCCACTGACCAAAAAGCGCCAAACGCCCTAACCTCAATTTTCAGGAGTATCGGAGAAAAAATGCAGGTTATCTTACAATATGAATCCATCGCGTCTGACGGACCGATCGAACGCATCATCGAGCCGGTGGGCGTGTTTCACGAAAACAACAACTGGTACATTTATGGGTATTGCTACCTCCGGGAAGATTACCGCCAGTTCCGGACAGACCGCATTCACCATATTAAAATGACGGACCAGCCATTCTCATTATTCCATGAAGCGCTGGAAACATATTTACACGATGATAAAAACGAAAACCTAACCAAAATCGTCATCCGACTCGATAAAAATATTGCCAAATACATCATGGCTGACCGTCGCGGCTACGGTTTTGTTTCTGAAACAGAAAATGACGGCGAAGTTGAAATGACCTTTATGAGCCGGGATCCGGAACATGGTTTCGCACGCTGGTATATGATGTTTGGTGATTGTGCGAGGATTGTGGAACCGGAAAGTTTGAAAACGCGTGTATCGGAATTGCTTTCTTCAAGCCTTTCAAGATTAAAAGAATAATCATTGTCCTAAATTGGTGTGTAAAATTATTTAATCACCATTGTAAATATTAACAAAATATGTGGGATTTCCGTACCGAAATAATTCGAGATTTTCGTAGGGAAACTTCCATTATCCCCTTCCCTTGAAGTAAAAATACAAATTTCCCGGAACTTAATCTTACGGGAAAACCAGACTTTTTCTTAAAATTGATTTCACCCATTATTCTAGGACAAAACTAAAAAATAATGGTTCGCAACTACGGTCAAGTGACAGCAATGGCAAATCCAGGATAAATTATTTTGGAACATCCGATTCTTCACTCCGGGCACAGTCGACGGGTATAGCAATAAAAAAACCCGGCAGCATCACTCCCGGGTTTTGAAATTACCGCTCCCAAAAAAATGGCGGCTCTATACCCAGACCGCGAAGGTAAACATACATTTGTCCACGATGGTGGATTTCGTTGTCAATGAAATAAAGGATGCTGTCAATAATCGGCGAATTGTACTGCCCAAAAAGATTGAAGGTCTTGCTGAAATCTTCCCGCGGAATCTGCAGGAAATAGGTGTTGATGATGGCGGTAGACGCATCCCATTGCTGTAGAAATTCCGCTTTTGTCGTCAATGCCGAACCCTCCTCTGCATATGGTCTTTCGTCGCGTTCGACAATGGCTTTCAATGCCGGTGCGCCGATGGCCAGTAACTCCAGGGTGAGTTGCGAAGCCGAACGCATGCCGCCGATGGCGTATTCAAAAAATTCATTTTCCGGAAAAGCGTCAATCACACGACGGGTGAGTGCGCGGTGTCCCTGCCAGTGGTTTAACAATTGCGAAGGCGAAATGATCTGTGCCGTTTCTGTAGCTGTTGTGCTCATAATTTTACGTTTTATTGATTTATAGGCCAAAGGTAAAAGTGCGAAGTGACAACAGTATGTCAGTAGCAATTGATAATTCATAATTAGTAATTCATAATTAGTAATTCATAATTAGTAATTCATAATCAATATCAAATGAGGAGCATAATCCCGCTCTCCGCTGTATCTTTTCCCGTTTGCCGGCACTTGTTTCCCGGACGCACGCCACGGGAAAAGATGCCGCTGCTCCCGAAACGTCGGTATGGGGCTAGGGATTTGAGTATCATCGGGATTGCGCGAGGCCCGAAGCTTGGGGAAAGCGTAAAGCCCGTAGCGAGGTACGAGCGAGGACTTGTAGCATTATCGAATTGAAAGCGCCAGCCTTTGATGAAGATACGTCGCGAGGCGATGCCCGACCCGTAGCATACGGAGGGGCGCGCCCGGAAAACATAAACGCTGGGCAGTCGCAGCACGCCTTATAAAAACTTTGCTACTTTGTACCTTTGCCACTCTGCTACTTTGTACCTTTGCCTCTTTGTAACTTTGTAACTTTGTAACTTTGTAACTTTGTAACTTTGTAACTTTGTAACTTTGTAACTTTGTAACTTTGTAACTTTGTAACTCCCGTAATGATTGAAGATAAAAATCCGCAGCGCACCCCACTATCGCAACTCGGCGAATTTGGGCTTATAGCGCACCTGACCAAAAACTTTGAAATCCACCGCCCGTCAACGCTGAAAG
The DNA here is from genome assembly GCF_002256285.1 of Flavobacterium sp. BFFFF1. Lineage (GTDB taxonomy): Bacteria > Bacteroidota > Bacteroidia > Flavobacteriales > Flavobacteriaceae > Flavobacterium. The sequence continues at coordinate 260,805 of NZ_NKJE01000001.1, forward strand.
GCATAGGTGACGATGCCGCCGTACTCGATTTTAAAGACAAGAAGGTCGTTGTCTCAACCGATTTGCTGGTCGAGGGCGTACATTTTGATCTGGCGTATATGCCGTTGAAGCACCTTGGCTACAAAGCCGTTGTCGCGAATGTTTCCGATATTTGTGCGATGAATGCGCTCGCAACGCAGATTACCGTTTCGATTGCAGTGTCGAACCGTTTTCCGCTAGAGGCGCTAGAGGAATTGTTTGCCGGCATCACGCTCGCTGCGAATGAATATAAAGTCGATGTGATTGGCGGCGATACCACTTCATCACAAAAAGGACTAATCATCAGCATCACCGCGATTGGAGAAGCCGACGAAAGTGAGATTGCGTACCGCAGCGGTGCAAAAGAAATGGACCTACTGGTGGTTACCGGCGATATCGGCGCAGCTTATATGGGATTGCAGGTTTTGGAAAGGGAAAAGCAGGTGTTCCAGGTCAACCCGAATTCACAACCTGATCTCGATGCTTACACCTATTTAATCGAGCGCCAGTTGAAACCGGAGGCGCGCAAGGACGTTCGTACGTTGCTCCATGCTTTAGAAATAAAACCCACATCAATGATTGACATTTCTGACGGCCTTTCTTCAGAGATCATCCACTTGTGCAAGCAATCCAATGTGGGCTGTAATTTATATGAAGACAAGCTGCCGCTGGATCCGCAATTGATTGCGACCTGTGAGGAATTCAATATCGACTCGACAACCGTGGCGATTAACGGTGGCGAGGATTACGAATTGTTGTTTACAATTGCGATGGAAGATTTTGATAAGATCAAAGGCAACCCGAATTTCACGATTATCGGACACATGACCAAAGAAACGGAAGGCATCCATTTAATCACGCGTGCGGATACAAAAATCCCCTTGCGCGCAAGGGGATGGGATTCGTTGGAGGAGTAGTTTTCAGTCGCAGTCGCAGTAAAAAGCAGTCACAATTTTGCGCTGCCAACTGAGACTGCGACTGGTTACTAATTCTGTTCTTCCTGCATCATTTTCTGTACCGTTTCGCTGTAGTAATTTTTCCCTTCGAGGATTTGCTCAAAGGCAATCAGCAGCTCTTCGAACGTGAGGTCATTTTTGACCACAAGTCCTTCCGGCTGGATGGTATCTGCAAAGAAGCGGAATTTTAGTTTTTCGGTATGCATGGTCAGTAGGACAATTTTACATTCTGGCATTTTTTCCCGAAGCAATTTTGCCAAATCGATGCCGGATTCGATTCCTTTTTCATCGTACGTCGGAATGCTGATATCCAGGAAGGCCACGTCAAAGATAGTGTCACTCCCGGTAATCACCTCATACCCCGTTTTTCCGGAGTCTGCGGTAGTTTCCACAATGTGGTAGTCTTCCGGCTTGTATCGGTCCAGCGTATTTTTATACGCCTGAAGGATAAAGGGGTGATCATCCACCATTAATACCTGTACAGTTTTTTTCATTTTTTGGTTTGTTAGGTTAATTTATTTAGGTAAGGGGCAATTCAAATTGTAATTTGGTTCCGTCTTCAGGCCTGGTGATAATCTCCATAGTCCCTCCGGAGGTTGTAATCCTGGAAAGCATGTTCTGCAGACCGATTCCATTTCTTTTTTTGCTGTATACAAATCCGACACCATCATCTTCGACTTCGAGTTGTATATGACGGTCTTTCTTCTGAAATGTTACGGTCACGTGTTGCGCTTTTGCGTGCTTGTTAATGTTCTGGAACGCTTCCTGTAAAATACGGTACAGGTTGATTTTAGCGGTATTTTCCACGGCATTCCACTCAATTGCAGGATCCACATTGAATAAAATATCTGCCTGGCATACAGTGCGTTGCGTATCAATAAAATTGGACACCATCAAAACAAAGTTATTAAAAACGGCCATCTTTTCCGAATTTAAATCGTGTGAAATTTCCCGTATTTCCTGTTCGAGGGTTTTAAGCTCATCAATATAGCCGACACGCTGTACGATGCCTTCATCGTCTTTACGGGTGTTCAGTACGCCGAGATTCATCCTTGTTCCGAATAACTTACCTAGCACGCCGTCATGCAATTCCTGTGCGATGCGTTTTTTCTCTGCCTGTCGGGTTTCTTCGACTTTGTCCTGCTGTGAGATCATCAGGCTGTAGATTTCCTCATTGGCTTTCTGCTGTTCTTGTATGAGGCGCAGTTCGCGGTTTTTCGAGGCCTGCACGCGGATCACGAAGATAAACACCCCGATTAGGATGATGCCAAGTGCGATGTAGATTAAGGTTTTGCGCTGCTCGACGAGCTGCGTCTTTTCCTGTGCAAGTTCATCGGTTTCAAATTCGATGCGGGCGAATTTGTTTTTGGTTTTGCGCTCAGCGACGTCAAGGCTGTCGGAGATTTTGTAGTATTCGGAGGAATATTTTCTGGCGTTTTTTGGGTCAACATCTGATAACTGGCGTAGTACCGCTAGTAAGTCCCTGGTTAGCTTGTTTTCATCTGCCAAACGATATGCTTCTCCCACCATTGCAACAGCATTGAGACTATCCTTTTGCAACGCATAATACTCCGATAAATGAATTTTACTGATTATTATTCCAGAAATTAATTTTGAGCCTTCACGAATTTTCAAGGCTTTCTCAAATAAGTCAGGTAGTCCTTTTAAGTTTCCAAGCTTTAAATAAGTGTAAGCCAAATTGTCATTCAACATTGCAAAAAGGTCGGGGCGGTCCCTAAGAAGATCTTTCTCAGCTAATCCTTTTAAAAACTGTTCTTTTGCTAAACCATACTTCTTTTGTATCGAGTACATTGAACCCAGATTATTTATTGTGACAGCTCTATATTGATAATTAGGGGGGACGGATTCATTGTTCGCCAATTCAATTGCCTTGTCATAATACTTTTTAGAGAGGTCGTATTCCTGAAGTTTTCCGTAAACGATTCCCAACAAATTATTTGCCTCATACTCCATTTGGATATTGTTATACTTTTTTAAAAGCCTAAGCATTTGAATCGCAGTCCTCTCGCATCCTAAAAAGTCACTGTAATTATGTTGAAGTACAGCCTTGGTTAACAGAGTCTGAACTAGGTTTTCATTATCTCCAAGAATAATATATAATTTCTCCGCTTTGTAATTGTATTGATAGACACTATCAGGCTGATTAACTTTGACATAATAATCAAACATGTAGGAATATGCCTTCGCTAAACTGGCAGTATCTTTTGCAGATTTAGAATTTTGAATTATTCGACTAGTAATATCGCGGTATTCATCCCAAAGTTTAATATTATAATATCGACCTGCTACTTTAAAATAATTTTCTCTATTTGCAGCATCGTTGGATTGGTTTGAAACAATCGCTAGTGCTTTGTCATTAAATATTTTCCTTTTATCCGACGGAACCGAATCGTTGTTCGCAATTTCTAAAAAGGAGGATAGGCTATCTGGTGTTTGACGTTGAGAATTAAGTTTGATTTCATGGTTAGTACAGTTTACTAAAATGAAAAAAATGAAAAAAAAGAAACTGAATTTGTATCCCATTAAAAAGCCTTTTGCCAAAAATATGAAAAGTATTGGCATAAAAAAAGGCTATCGAAGTGATAGCCTTTTTTTATTATGTTTGAATGATTAGTTTTTCTTTTTATCTCCTGAAGTAGGAGGAACTCCGGTTGTCGTAGTAACTCCGCCTACTGGCTCACTATCCAACTGCGCAATCAAACTAGCATTTCCTTTTTCTTTATGTTGCTCTTTACCGTTGAATGAAGTAAGACCTACGATGGCTACTAAAACTACTGCTGCGATTAAGATAATTTTTTTCATGATACTTTTAAATTTAGGGGATGTTGTAAATATTTATTGGTTTTTTCCGATTTTGGTGTTGTAAAACTACGCAGCCTGTCGGAAAACAGACTTATATAAAGTACCCTAAATAGTAAACGGATACCGTATCGTGGTGGATGGCAGGTTCTTGTGGGTGGTTGGAATTGTAAAAGCGTGGATGGCGCTAAGACGCACTAAAAGGGATTGAAATTTCGAGTTTCGTACCCGCCCCCAAAGCAGTCGTTACCGTCATTGTGCCGCCAATTTCCTGTGCCCGTTGGCGCATGTTCCTTAATCCGAGTCCTTTGCGGGCATTGTCGGGATCAAAACCGATGCCGTCATCCTGGACTATAATCAGGAGCATTGATTCTCGCCTGCCAATGCTGACCATCACTTTCCCTGCATTGGCATATTTGACGATATTCTGCAAGGCTTCCTGAAGGATGCGGTACAGCTGGACTTTGGTATCGACCAATACCGCGTTCCAATTGATGGAATCATCAGCCTCCAACACAAAGCTGATTCCCGAATGCTGTTCCAATCCCGCAAAAATGGTATGGATCACTTCAGTGAAATCGGTGTTGCTTTGCAATGGGGCGTCCAGGTCGTATGCAATGTTTCGGATTTCCTTTTCCACGTCCTGGATCTTTTCGACGTGTGGCAGACATTGCCGGATGGTTTGCTCGTCCTGTTTTTTGTCCAACACAAACAGGTTCATTCGGATCGCTGACAGCTGGCCCATCACGCCGTCGTGCAGCTCGCGGGCAATACGCTTCTTTTCGAGCTGGCGGCCTTCGTCGCGCTGTTGCTGCTGGGTGATCATCAGGTTGTAGATCTCCTCATTGGCTTTTTGCTGTTCCCGGATCAGGCGGAGTTCGCGGTTTTTGGCACGCTGTACGCGGATTATGAAAATAAACACCCCGACTAGGATGATTCCGAGTGCAGAGTAGATTAAGGTTTTGCGTTGCTGGACGAGCTGGGTCTTTTCCTGGACCAGTTCGTCAGTTTCAAATTCGATGCGGGCGAATTTGTTTTGCTCTTTACGTTCAGCAATTTGAAGACTATCGTCTAATTTGTAATATTCTGTTGAAAACTGTAAAGCCTTCTTAGGCATAACATTTGCCAGTTGCTTTAAGCTAAGCAATACATCTCTCGTGTCACTGCTGTCCTTCGCTAATATGTTGGCCTCACTTGCATATTTAATCGCAGTTACTGTATCTTTTTTAAGGGCAAAAAATTGGGATAAGTGAATTTTCGAAAGGACAACACCTGGAATAAAATTTAAGCTATCTCTAATTTTTAGAGCTGTAGTAAACAGCTGCGGCAATTGACTATAACTTTTTAATCTAAATTTTGAATAAGCTAAGTTATCAGTTAAAGCAGCAAATATTATTGGATCCTTCTTAAAAAGATCTTTGTCTCTAAGTGCAAACTCATAACTTTGGATAGCTTTGGTATATTTGTTTTGTTTCGTATATAATATTCCAATATTATTTAAAGTGCTGGCCTTATATTCACGCTCTTTAGGCATATCGTCTCTTGCTGCGATTGCTATTGCTTTATCGTAATATTTTTTCGCCAGACTGTATTCTTCTAGCTCACCATAAACAATCCCTAACAAATTATTTGCTTCGTATTTCATACCAACATTGTCAATATGCCTTAAAGTTCTCAACAGATCAAAAACTGTCCGTTCGCAGCTCAAAAAGTCACTTTTATTATGTTGCAAAACCGCTCTGTTTAAAAGTGTCGTGGCCAATCTAGCATTATCACGTACTGCTCTAAATAATTTCTCAGCTTTAAAATTATATTCATAGACACTATCTTGAATATTCTTTCGCGCATAATAGTCAGCCATATATGTGTAGGCATTCGCTAAACCGAGAGTATCATTTGCAAGTTTTGATTTTCTTATAATTACCTGATTTACGTAACGATAATCCGCCATCGCATTCATATTAAAATATCTATTTGCTATCCTGACATAATAGCGTCTGCAAACTGAATCGTTTCTCATCCTGGACACAACTGAGAGCGCCTTATCAGCGTTTGCATGTCGGACCTCATAAGAAAGTGAATCATTAAAAGATTTCTTGAGAAAGACCGCTAAACTGTCTTGAGAATGCAAACCATTTATTTTTGGGTCGTTAGTATTGCATCCCCTAAGAAGAATGAGGATTAGGATTATTGAAGGTAAGTAAATTGTTTTGCTCAATATTCTAAAATATATCCAAAAATAACAAAAGTATTGAAATACAAAAGGATACAAGTTACAGTAGTCTTTTGTATTGTTATAATCTTTTTAATTTGCCTTTGTAGAAGTATTGGTTGTCGAGATAGTGGTGTTTGTAGTGGTAGCTTCAGCATCTGGGCGCCAATCCATCAGTGCTGTCACAATACCCCCCTTTTTCCCTTATGTTTCTACATACCATTGAATTAAGTAAGTTCTATGTCCACTAAAACTTCCAATAAACTAAAGTCAACGAGAATTTTATCGCTTTAACCAAATATGGCTAAACTTGCGTGGTATCCGGCAGCTCAAATTGCAGCATCGTACCCGCTCCCAAAGCAGTCGTTATCGTCATGTTGCCGCCAATTCCCTGCGCGCGTTGGCGCATGTTCCTTAATCCGAGTCCTTTGCGGGCTTGTTCCGGATCAAAACCGACACCGTCATCCCGGACTATTATCCGGAGCATTGATTCTCGCCTGCCGATGCTCACCATCACCTTCCCTGCATTGGCATATTTGACGATATTCTGCAAGGCTTCCTGCAGGATGCGGTACAGCTGGACTTTGGTATCTACCAATACCGAGTTCCAATTGATGGAGTCATCAGCCTCTAACACGAAGCGGATTCCCGAATGCTGTTCCAGGCCAGCAAAAATGGTATGGATCACTTCAGTGAAATCGGTGTTGCTTTGCAGTGGGGCGTCCAGGTCGTATGCAATGTTTCGGATTTCCTTTTCCACGTGCTGGATCTTTTCGATGTGTGGCAAACATTGCCGGATGGTTTGCTCGTCCTGTTTTTTATCCAACGCAAACAGGTTCATGCGAATGGCGGACAGCTGGCCCATCACGCCGTCGTGCAGTTCGCGCGCAATACGCTTCTTTTCGAGCTGCCGGCCCTCATCGCGTTGCTGTTGCTGGGTGATCATCAGGTTGTAGATTTCCTCATTGGCTTTCTGTTGTTCCTTTATGAGTCGGAGTTCGCGATTTTTGGCGCGCTGTAGGCGGATTACGAAAATAAACACTCCGATTAGGATGATGCCGAGTGCGGAGTAGATTAAGGTTTTGCGTTGTTCGACAAGTTGCTCTTTTTGTATAGCTAATTCTTCTGTTTGATATTCAATTCGTGCAAACCTGTTTTTTATTGTCCTTTCTCGTAGCTGAAGAGTATCACTAATGGTGTAATATTCCTCCGCATAACGGACAGCATTCTCTGGCTTAACTTTTATCAGCTGTTTGAGAGCAGACAATGTCTCCCGCTTTTGCTTTCTATCAACTGCCAAATCGTATGCTTGCTGTGCTAAAACTCTCGCACTATCCATTTCATTTTTAGATGAATGATATTCCGAAAGATGAATTTTACTGCCAATAATGCCTGGCACATTCTGAATACTATCCCTTATTTTAAGCGAATTATCAAACAATAGAGGTAAGTGTTTAAATTTCTTAAGTTTAAATTCTGCATACCCTAAATTGTCTTGCACCATTGCGTAAATAGAAGGCGCATCGATATAGAGGTCTTTTTCTGCTAACGCTTTACTGAAATAAGTTAAGGATTGTTCATATTTTTTCTGCTTAATCAATAACGTTCCGATGTTATTCAAAGTGGATGCCTTAAATTGACTATCCGCGCGAATCTGTTCGCTATTTGAAATCTCTAACGCCTTATTATAGTAATCTCTTGACAATACGTATTCCGCAAGTTCCGCATAAATTACCCCAAGTAAATTATATGCTTGATAGGTCATATCATCGCTTTGTGTATTCCTCAAGGTTTTTAAAGCCTGAAATACAGCTCTCTCGCATCCTAAAAAGTCACGCTCATTATGTAGCAATACCGCTTTATTAAGAAGGGTTTTGGCAACATTTGCCATATCCTTCTTTTTACTATAAATCAGAAATGCTTTAAAATTGTAGTCGTAGGCGCTTTCGGAAGAAGACCTTTCGCCATAGTAATCAGCAAGATACGAATAGGCTTTAGCAAGACTTAAGCTGTCTTTAGACTGTTCTGCATTTTTGATAATTTTAAATGTAACCATCTTATACTCCTCTAAAGCACTCATATTAAAAAAGCGATTTGCAACTTTGAAGTGATTAACCCGATTTATGGAATCATTTTGCTCCTTCGAGATTATACTTAGCGCTTTTTGAGTGTAAGAATAACGGGCATCATACGGCAGATTATCCTGATTTGCTAGATCAAAAAATATTGACAAACTGTCAACCTTGTCATGAATGTTTTGATCTGCCTTCTTTTCCTTACAGGAAACAATGCATATTAGGAAAAGTAGTAGTAAAGAATATTTCTGTTTCAAGATGATATAGTCTTTTCCAAAAATAGCAAAAAAACATATTGAAAGGCTGTAATAAAAATGAGAGACTTTCTTTAGCCCATAAAATACTTAGTCTTACTTTCTAGCAGAAACAGTTGCGGTTGCACTACTTTATCTGCTGTGAGAGAAGCAATTAAATTTCCTTTTGACTTTGGCTGCGCATCACTCTTCCCATTAAAAGAAGTCAAACCAACTACTGCTAGACCATACCTCCAGAATACCTTCTATAGTACTCCTAACTTAAAAACATATTGAAAACCCATCCTGTCAATTTCGACTTCATCCAACAGGATTTCACTCATACAGCAAAACAATTGGTGTGCCTAAAATATAAATAGACGCTGGATAAAGACACGATAAGGAGTTGCCCGTATTCTTAGACTTATACCACAACGTCTTCCATCGGGAGTGTAAATTCGAGCAGCGTACCCTGCCCTAACCCGGTTATCACGTCCATCGAACCACCAGAGCTGCTGATCCGCGAGCGCATGTTCAGCATCCCGATGCCTTTCTTCTTCTTCGTGTAATTAAATCCAACCCCATCGTCCTGAATCACAAGCCTGACCTGTCCTTCCGTTTTGTCAAACACGACGTTGACCTGGTTTGCCTGCGCATGCTTGTTTACATTCTGGAATGCCTCCTGCAGGATGCGGTACAAGTTGATCTTTGCGAGGCTGTCGACCGCTGTCCATTCTATTGTTTTATCCATCGTGATGGTGATTTCGGCCTTGCAGACGGTCCGCTGGGTGTCGATGAAATGCATCACCATCTGCACAAAATTGTTTGCCACAGCCTGCTTTTCTGAATTCAGGTCATGCGAGATTTCGCGCAGTTCCTGCTCCAGTGTCTTGAGTTCGTCTATGTACACGACCCGTTCCATTTTGGCGTCGTTCCCTTCCTTATCATTCAACAGACCGAGGTGCATGCGCGTCCCAAACAGCTTGCCCAACACCCCATCGTGGATTTCCTGGGCAATCCGCCTTTTCTCTGCCTGCCGCGTTTCTTCGACCTTGTCCTGCTGTGTGATCATGAGGCGGTAAATTTCTTCATTCGCGGCCTGTTGCTCCTGTACGAGGCGCAACTCGCGGTTCTTCGCTGCCTGGAAACGGATTACAAAGATAAAAACCCCGATGAGGATGATCCCAAGCGCGATATAGATGAGGGTTTTGCGTTGTTCGACGAGATTGGCTTTCTCAGTGACAAGTTGGTCTGTTTCATATTCGATACGACCAAGTTTATTGCGGATTTGACGTTCGGCGAGTTGTAAACTGTCTGTGATTTTTATGTATTGTTCTGAGTAATCCGACTTCTTTTTAGGGTTCGAGAGTGCAAGCTGCTTTAAGGAGGTTAATATATCTTTGGGAATACGATTCGTTTTAGCAAGGAAATATGCTTTTGATGCAAAATCATATGCTCTTGATGTATCACTTTGGACAAGATAAAATTCGGACAGGTTTAAATTGCATGCAATAATATTGGGCGCAAACTGCAAACTATCAGCAATTTTTAGCGCATCATAATATAATTTAGGTAAGAGGCTGTAATCATTCAGTTTGAACATTGAGTAGCCAATATTGTATTTTAAATTTCCATACAAAAGTGGGTTATCCTCATATAAATGCTCTTGTTGTAACGATTGGTTAAAATAACCTAATGCTTCCTTATATTTATGTTCTTTTTGATACAAAGCCCCAAGATTATTAAGGGTCGTTGCCTTTGCCTGCATAGCTACCGATACGTTACCTGTACTAGCTATTTGAAGTGCTTTATTATAGTATTCGATCGACTTACGATATTCTGCTAATTCATCATAAATTATACCCAATATATTAGTCCCCTGATATCTTAAATCTTCATCGTTCTCCTTCTGTAGAAGCTTTAAAGCCTTAAAAACTGATTTTTCACTTCCTACAAAATCCTTTTCATTTAACTGGATTATTGCTTTATTAAGCACAACTTTTGCAGTCTTTGCATACTCCTTCTTTACACTATATAGTTTTTCAGCATCAAAATAATATGAATATGCTTTTTCTGACTGAAATTTTTTTCCAAAATAGTCACCTAAATATTCATTTGATTTGGCTAAGCTTAGCGTGTCTTTAGCCTGATTGGCTTTAGGAATAATGATATCGACAGTTTTTCTATAATCTTCCATCGCATTCATATTAAAAAATCTATTGGCGACTTTAAAATAGTTAACGCGGGTTATAGAATCGTTATCTGCCTTAGAAATAATTGAAAATGCTCTTTCAGCATATTCATGCCTTTTTGCGTAAGGGATTTTGTCCTCATTCGCTAAGTTGAATAAGGTTTGCAAACTATCCGAGTCGTCGGAAAGTTTTTTTAGACTTGCTTTTTTGTTACATCCAGTTACGGATATATAAAAAACAGAAATCAGAATAAATAAATATTTACTTTTCAAGATAGTCGTATTCGTTTCAAAAATAGTGAAAAGTAAATACAAAAAAGGCTATCAAAATCGATAGCCTAATATTTAATATTATAAACTGTAATTAATCTTGCTTTTTGCCACCACCAGCATTTTTAACTGGGTCAATCAAGGAAGCTAATAACGTAGTGTTTTTTGATTTTTTCATCTCACTCTTCCCATTAAAAGAAGTCAAACCAACTACTGCTACCAAAACAATTGCCACGATTAAGATAATTTTTTTCATGATACTTTTAAATTTAGGGGATTTTGTAAATATTTTTTAATGTTTGTTTTAATTTGATGTGGTAAAACTACGCAGGCTTTCAAAAAAAAACTTTATTCGATACCCTATATATAGTAGATGGCATCCGTATAAGTGTGGATGGACTGATTTTGAGAGAATTATTGAAAGCAATTCGCGCGATAAACGGCGTTTAACACCGATAAACGGCACTAATTCATGTTGTCCAGGTTCAGGTAAATCTTGCTCAGCTCCTTGTTTTCATTCGTCGTAATCAGGTGGATCAGCATGTCGACATTCTTCTTGTAGGATTTGGAGAATGGAATCTGTACCTTAGAATTTTTAAGGTAGCACACGTTGTTCCCAAGATGGATCCGCGACACGTGGTTGATGTTGATGATATAGGAATTATGGATTCGGATGAATTCAGAAGGCAGCGTCGTCTCAAAGTGCTTCATCGTCTTAAATGCCGTCACCATATCGCCGTTCGCCATGTAAATATCGGTCGAGTTGTTGTCCGCCTTGGCATACACAATGTCTTCCATATCGATAAAGCGGTAATCCCCATACGATTTGATGCAAAGCGTCGTCGGCAGCTCTTCCGTACCGCGTTCAAACTTGATCAGCGTCTTGCGCAGCTCGTGGATGCTCAACGGCTTCACAAGATAATCAAACACCTCGTGCTTGATGGCTTCATAGGCCAGTTCCCGTCCTTTTGTCAGCACAACAACTTTAGGCAATACCTTCATGAACCGGAACAGTTCATTGATCAGCGCGAGTGACAGGTTGCTTTTCTTGCTTTTGGGCTTGATTTCCAGCACAATCATGCGCGGTTTGTGTTCCAGCACCAGATTAACAGCGTCATCATAGTTGTCCGCTTTGCCCAACAGGAAATAGTTCGCAAACTCCCCAAACAGGGACTCCGTTCGCGCACTGCTTTCCGGGTCGTCGTCAATGATGATGTACGGGTACTTCATAACCGCCTAAAATAAGGCTTCCAGTACTGGTATCCAATGCGTTTGGATGGTACTTACGAACAAGGTTATAAACGGAAACCACGTGCCTGCAGCCCTGCATCAAATCTGGTTTTGGAGCTTAATCCGGCTGTCCACTGTATCTTTACCGGCTCCGCTCCGCTCCGCCGGCAAAGGATGCCGTTCCCATCCGGGCTAGGCGTTCGCCGTACTTTGGGACGTCCCGGGTGAGCGAAAACAAACGAAGCAAATTGTAACGTCACAGTGGAACTCCTAATTGTTCCGCCCTTTCTCTCCCAAATACAATTCGGGCAGCGGATCGCTTTGCCAGTACGCCTTCGTATCCACATCCATGACCGTCAGCGGACCTTTGAATGCCGCGCCCGTGTCTACATTCCAGACGCAGTCGCGGTTGGCGGGTACCGTCTGCCCGATGCGCGTTACAGGCGTGTGCCCGATGTAGATTTCTTTGTACAAAGTGAACCGTTTGGGAAAAGCCGGGTCACTGCGGCTCATTTTTGGGTCCAGTGCGAGCGCCGTTTCCCAAAGGGTACGTTCCCAGAAGAACATTTTAGGAAAGTATTCATATGCAACCCCATTCAGGTTTGTAAAGCCCGCGTGCACAAACAACCGGTTGCGGGCATCGAGGTAATAATTTTCCAGTTTTTCGAGAAGCCCGATGTGCTCCAGTTTAACCTGGTCCGAGACATTCCTGTAGGCTTTGACCGTCGCTTCACCACCATGCTTGTACCACAGCAGATTGTCGTTGTTGCCTTTTAGCCATTCCAGCAACAGCGCATCATGGTTTCCGCGGATAAAAATACAGCGGTGGGTTTGTTGCAATGACAACAGTAAATCCAATACTTGCGGCGACTCGCTCCAGCCGTCCACATAATCGCCCAGGAAAATCAACTGGTCCCTGACCGTGACGCCTGCGCGTTCAAATGCCTGCTCGACGGCACGAAGCCCGCCATGAATATCGCCAATTACAAGTGTTCTCATGTCCTAAAAATACAGAAAGCACACCGCAACCAGAAAACTTTAACATTTGTTACGGCAAAACCGTAATTTATCATTATGCCATGTCGTATGTTAGAGGCGTGATAATTTTTTATATTTGGCAAATACTAATTTACTTCGATATGATTTCGTAAGGCACTATTGGTTTTGATAAAAAAAATAAAAAAAGGAGCATCTGGAAGAAGAGCGCTACAGGACGGACTCAAAATCCATGTAGAGTGCGACAAGCGAACTTCTACAATCCTGTCCATCCCTTTAAAAAAATTAACACGATGACACTCCACCTATTGATGGTTGACGACCATCCTACGCAAATCGAAGGCTACAAGCTGATTCTTGGCTATAACGAAACCGGCCACGACATTGTTAACACTACTGCATTTAACGGTGAAAGTGCCTACCACATCATCACAAACCCCGTCAATGCGGGCAGGTTCGACATTGTCTTTCTGGACCTAAGCCTTCCACCATATCCCGAAAAAGACATTCGTTCAGGAGAAGATCTCGCGGTATTGGTCAGGAAAACCTGGCCGAAAACTAAAATTGTGATGCTGACTTCCCATGCCGAGGCTATTGTCCTCTACAACATCATTAAAAAAGTGGAGCCGGAAGGATTATTGGTAAAAAGTGACTTTAGTGCCCACGAACTACTGCATGCATTTGAAAAAATCGTCAACGGTGAAACCTATCACAGTGCGACGGTCCGTGCGGGAACCAAACAGCTGTTATCGCAGGCAAATTACCTCGATCGCATGAACCGGGAAATTATCTTACAGCTATCCAGAGGAAATAAGACAAAGCAGATCGCAGAAATCCTCAACGTTTCCCCAAGCACCGTTGAAAAGCGCAAGGTGCATATCAAGGACTCGCTCGACATTGAAAAAGGCACAGATGACGACATCGTCTGCGAAGCAAAGAGGCGCGGGTTTGTATAAACCTTGCTTAAAATTCCCCTCTCCGGCGTGATTCTAATGAAATAAATGCGCGTGAACTGCGCCGATAAAAAGCGGGCACGACAACACCTCACGGTACCGCGCGAAGGATGGAAGCGGCGTCCTTTTTTCTAATCCGTTTACGGTTAGAAAAAAGACACAGCGGACAGCCTGACCCGCAGGGGCGCGCCCTAAAAATAAACGGAATTGTGCTTGCTAGTTTTTGATGGGCTGGTCCAATTTCATTTCGGGTTGTGGCGGAATTCTTTTGGCGAGAAACAATATTTGCCCCAAATGGCTGGACTGGTGCTCCATCACATGAAACCAGCAATAGTGGTTGCTCATGCCAGAGCCTTTGTGCACTTCCTCAAACCACGCGTCGTCGCGCTTTTTTAATTCGGAAATGGTCTTCGCGCGGACTTCATTGTAAATATTCAGATAATATTGCACATCATGCCCTTTGAATGTATCGCGACCTTCCTGTTCAAGGTCGAGCGCAACGCCCCATTTCTTTTTTTCCTCTTCATTGAATTCGCGGTTTTCGAACGTAAACACCTGGTAATAGGCTTCGGCGGCCGCAAGGTGCATGATTAAAGAGCCAATCCGGTTCGCTTTTTCATCGTGAAGGTAATCGAGTTCATATTGGCTCATATTTTTCACCTTGTTCTCTACGCGGTCCTTAAGGTCTTCGAGCATCGAAATCATCGCGCCAATCTGTGGCGAGGCGCCATCAACACCACCGATTTTTCCACGTTCTTTGTACACAATTCCTTTGCCCTCCATCATGACAGCGAATTTACCTTCAGATTTATCCGGGCTGGAGGTCGTTTCGTATTCCTTTACCTTGACCGGCTTGTCTTTTGAAACCCCTAAAGACCATTTAGGAATCTGCCCATTTTTTACAGGTTGCTCGAAGCCGCTGTTTTGTATCACGACCTGCTCCATGACACCTTTGTCGTTCTCAATGAATAGTTTAAAATTATCGAAGAAAAAACGGCCATTGTATTCAACGACGCCGCCAAAATTCAACGACTCTGAATTGGCATCAATCGTGCCTTCAATCGTGTAGGGCTGCCAGGAATTGGCCACGATGGGCCGGTCACTCATGTTGTCAAAAAAACCGTTCTCATCATTCTTATTGTCAACCCGCGCCCAAAGCCCCGCCGAGGCGTGTGGATCATCAGTGATTACTTTTACGAACCCTTCCAGCCTGAACTTCTTCGTGGAGCCGGATTGGATGGAGAGGCTTTGCACAAACGAACCCCAGGTTGATGATACCTCTTTGACTGCTTGTGCGCTTGCGGCCGCGGTGAACAACAGCAGCACAAATAAATTGATTTTTTTCATGGAAGTTAAATTATTGATTATCGGTAAGATGCTTGTCAAAAATAGGTCGCAGGACAAAACAAATATAGCATAATATGTAAAAGCTGCGAAATAATTTATACCGTTGAAAGATCTTTTTAAGGACCATTCCAACCGCTATCAATATTACGACTTTGTTTTTCATGCCGCGCGCTCTTTAATAATCAAAAGCCGCTATTCACTTATTTGTGATTTATTTGCAAAAGATATTTTCTAGCTTTACCTTTTCGATAACTATGGCTACCCGTTTTATTATCTGCTTTTTATTCCTGATTATTCAGGCTTTTGGCGTTGCGCAGGTAACCTATAAAGCGGAACACCTCAAGTTTTCAAACGGGTTGCCGTCTGACATCGTGCTGTACTCCACTAAAAAACAAGGGAAATTGTATATCGCTACCCAGCGGGGCCTGTGTTTATACGATGGGTACCGCTTTATTAAAAGCGCGCAGATTTCGAGTGTAACGAATGCGCTTTGCGTACGAAAAAACACTTTGTATTTCTATGCTGCCGGCAAGGGGTTGTGCAGCATCAACACCATTTTTGACAAACCACAGATTCTATCCAAAGTCAATTATAATGACGCGACGCCAAACAACGACCATTACGACAATATCTATGTAGACCACAAAAACCGGGTTTGGTGCAGTGATTACAGTACGATAAAATATTTCACCGATTTTGAAAGTCATTCCTATCCGATTCGGAACGAAGACAAAGACATCACGCTGAATGTCACTTTTCTGGAATCAGCAACTGGTGACCTGATAATCGCTACAGAAAAAGGGGTTTTTATCTGGGATGAAAAGCAGAAAAAAATGGAGCCCCATCCCAACGTCCTGTTGGCGGAAGCCAGTGTGTCATCGGCGACGGCCATCGGCGACGCTCTTTATTTTACAACTTTTGAACGGGAATTGATGGTTTACGATTCTAAAACCAATAGGCTTTCTGTCAAACGCATTGATCAGGCGGAAATATCTCCTTTAAAGTTCGTCAGTAACACGACTGATGCGGTCTTGTATGATAAAAACACGTTATACCTGTATGACATCAAAAAACAGAAGACAAAAATCATATTCACCGGTTCTGATAAAATAAACCATGTTTACTATGACGAAGCATTGGGTTTATTTTGGATCTCCACAAGCCACGGCCTCGTGAAACTGTCTAAAATTGGCAACGAAATCGTCAGCCTGAAAATCCCCGATTCGAAAACTGTGGTCTCTATTGTTCAGGACGCACAGCGCAGCATTTGGTGCGTAACAAAAACCAACACATTATACTGTCTTTCCAAAGAAAAAAAAATATCAGCCTGGTTATCACCGCGTCCCGGCACTTCTTTTGAGCAGGTGTTTCTGAAAAATGGGCAGGTGTTCGCAACGGCAAACGATGGGCTGTACCGTCTGGAAGCGGGCGGACTGAAACTGAAGATCTCTGCTGAGATTCCGTTCAAAAAAGCGATGATTGACAATCACAATCTACTTTGGGTAATCCCTTTAAAAGGTGCTATAAAAGTCTATGATGCGGTGTCGTTCAAAGAAAAATCAAATCATATTGCCAATACTGCCTCGTTCTGGAGCGACAATACCTTTAACGACATTGCAACGGCTCCTGACGGCAGGGTTTGGCTCGCCAGCTGGATGCCGAAAGACTATGGAATATCGTACTTTGATGAACAAACGCACCTTTTCGTACAAATCAACGGGCTGACCCAATTTAAAAATAATCCGAAGTTTGTCACCGATTATTACAACCGGATTGCTTTCATCAGCCGTAATAATATTGCCTTTTCGGGTTATGGAGGATGGAACATTGTGTCACCGGCGGGCAGGATCATAAAATCTTTAAATACAGACCTGTACAAAGTAGCGAACGACCATATTGAAGGCATCACCGAAGACAGTCGCGGAAATATTTGGTTTGCCTGCGCTGAAGGGTTAAACCAATACAATTTTAAAACCAATAAGGTCGTAAGGGTGTCTGCCATCGATGGGTTGGAGTCGAATGACCTTACTTATGGCTTTTTTGCAACGGAAAACAACAAACTACTGTTGGGAAATAATGGAGGCCTACAAGTACTTGACCTGAACCAAATTACAAAAACACAATTGATAAACCAACTCGAGCTCACAGCCATCTTAAAAGACGGCGTAAATATTAACGCAAAAAAAAATGAAGCCGAGCTGGATTATGATTTTACCGAGCTGGACATCCTATTTTCTTCTTTGTCATTCTCTGAAAAAGAAAAAATCATATACCGGTACCAGTTTAAAGGGGATGGAAAATGGAACTATCTTGGCTCCAATCCAAAACTCTCCCTGATAAAACCGTCGCCCGGAAGTTACGACATTGTCATACAGGCCGGCGATAACCTGGGCAACTGGCAACCGAAGTTACTCGAAGTCCACTTAAAAATAAACCCGCCGTTTTACTACACACCATGGTTTATTGCTTTGGTGTTTTTATTGCTGTTGTCCCTTGTTTTATTGGTAAACCGCTACCTGATCCGACAGGAAAAGATTAAGGGATTTCTAAAACGAAAAATAAAAGACGTCGAGATGCAGACCCTGCGCTCGCAGATGAATCCACATTTCCTGTTTAATTCCTTAAATTCCATCAATAGCTTTATCATTCAGCAAAGAAGCATTGAGGCCAGTGGCTACCTCACCACATTTTCAAAGCTGATGCGAAACATCCTGGAGAATTCCAGACAGGAGGCCATTAGCCTTGAAAAAGAACTGGAAACCTTAAAAATGTATCTCGAATTGGAGTCGGTACGATTGGAGCATCAATTTGACTATGAAATTATCTGCGACAAAAGCCTCGATGCTGAAAACGTCAGGATTCCGCCGCTGATTATCCAGCCGTTTGCGGAAAATGCCATTTGGCATGGGCTTCACAATAAAAAAGACAAAGGCCATTTGAAAATAATTCTCTCCGAGAAAGATGATGGCATATTAAGCATCCGGATTATCGATGACGGTATTGGACGAAAAGCGTCCTCAATGTTAAAAAAAGAACAGGTGAGCCACAAATCATACGGGATTGGAATTACAGTGGACCGTCTGGTTTTGCTAAATCCAAAAAACAGTCTTACCATTATTGATTTAACCGATGGGCATAGCAATGCAACAGGTACTGAAGTAGAATTACAAATTTATTATCATGATTAAAGCCATACTTATAGACGACGAAAACCATTGCATTATCACGTTGCAGCACCTGCTTTCCGGGTTCAAAAATGTGGTGGTGGTAGCCACGACACAAGACAGTTCGCAAGCAAAAGAACTCATTGAAACGTTCAAGCCGGATGTGGTTTTTCTGGATATTGAAATGCCCGTCTTAAATGGATTCGACGTATTGCAGCAGTTTGATGACCTTCCGTTTAAAGTGGTTTTTACCACCGCGTATGATCAATATGCCATCAAGGCGCTAAAATTAAACGCTTTGGATTATCTGTTAAAACCTATTGGACACGACGACATTGAACAGGTTCTGGAGAAATACAAAGCGGAGCAAATGCACATTTCAAAAGACCAATTGAATCACCTGCACCAGTTCATCAATGGAAAAATGCAGGATACCATTGCACTCTCCACTCAGGAGGGACTGCTGTTTGTCAAAATTGAAGACATCATGTATCTCGAGGCAAGCAGTTGCTATACTTATATTGTGATGAATGATAAAACCAAGCATCTCGCCAGTAAAACGATGGCCAATTTTGAAGAGGTGCTGCAGGATAACTCGCTGTTTTTTCGTGCCCACAAATCCCATATCATTAATCTTAAATTCATCAGGCAATACCTCCGTGGGGAAGGCGGGGAAATCATCATGCAGGATGGAAACAATATTGCACTGAGCAGGAACAAGAAACAGGAATTCCTGAGCTTATTTAAAAAAGTGTAAGTCAGGAAGTTTCGTTTTTTCTCCTTCACTTACCGGTTGCCGCAGTTCACTTATTTTCATAAAAAGGAAAAGGATCTATTTTACACTTTTGAGGTAAATTAAAAACTTTACATTATGAAAATAAGATTACTTGGGTTTTTACTGTTTGGATTTATAGCATGGGCCGATGCCCAGACGACGGTCTTCAGCGAAGATTTTACAGACATCTTCAACCTGCCGGGAAGCACGACACTTCTGACTGAAGGTTTTGAAGACGTCCCGGGATTAGCCAACAATGGCTGGCTGCTGCTTAACAAAAGTAACCCGGTGGGCACGTTAACCAACAGCTATTTTCAGGGCGAAACGAATGTATTCACCGCAGAGACAGGGAGCAACAATGGTTATGCCGGGGTTAATTTCAATTCCACAGGCGCGCAGGGTACCATCAGCAGCTGGATGATTACCCCGGAGCTGACCGTCCAGAACGGAGACATCATTACTTTTTGGTCGCGGACAGTGCTCTATGACCCCGGCGCAACCGAATATGCCGATCGACTGGAATTCAGGATGAGTACTGCTGGCGAAAATTCCGTTAATCCCACGGACGAAAACAGCCTGGGGACGTTTACCAACAAGTTGCTGTCGATTAATCCTGACCTGAACACCTCAGTATATCCACAAACCTGGACAAGATACAATATGGTGGTAAGCGGGTTATCAGGTCCGACGTCGTGTAAATTTGCATTCCGCTATTTCGTCACCAACGGCGGCCCCGGCGGGAGCAATTCCAATTATGTAGGGATCGATACCTTTACGATAAAAAGGCCATTGTGGACCATCCTTAATAAAAGCAACCCAATCGGTGCGCAGC
This sequence comes from Flavobacterium sp. BFFFF1, assembly GCF_002256285.1. Lineage (GTDB taxonomy): Bacteria > Bacteroidota > Bacteroidia > Flavobacteriales > Flavobacteriaceae > Flavobacterium. The sequence continues at coordinate 280,877 of NZ_NKJE01000001.1, forward strand.
CATCGGGCTGGTTTCAGGGAAATCCGAATGTCTTTGATGCCCAGGCCGGATTTGGCGGTACGCAATATGCTGGCGCAAATTATAATTCAACAGGCCCCGTAGGCACCATCAGTTCCTGGTTCATCACTCCGGTAATGAGTTTACAAAATCAGGATGTGGTTTCATTTTGGACCCGGACCGCAGAAAACCCAAATGTAAGCGCGGACCGACTCGAAGTAAGGCTGAGTGCATTAGGAGAAAATTCCGTTTACCCATCCGATGAGAACAGCGTCGGGTCGTTTACCACTTTGCTGGCGACAGTCAATCCGAATTTAGACGATGTTTCCTATCCCACCACCTGGACTGAATTTACCAGCGTCATCAACAGCCTGGCGGGCCAAACCAATTGCAGGATTGCATTTCGCTACTATGTACTTAACGGCGGTATAAACGGCGGAAACAGCAACTATATTGGGGTTGATACCTTCAGCGTTACGAGGTCTAACCTGAGCACAATCAACTTAGACGGCAACAACATAAGCATTTATCCAAATCCAGTAAACGAAACGCTGCACATTGATTTTCAGGAGGCGATAAAAGGGAACGTGTCTGTGGTCATGTACGATCTTCTGGGTAAAGAAGTGCTTCGGTATGATAACGGTTCCCTAGATACCACTATCCTGAAAATTCCCCTGAACGTCGAATTATCAAAGGGAATTTACGTCCTGAAAATTTTAGCAGACGGAAGAACCTATACGCAGAAAATCAGTAAAGTGTAACGCGCCAAAATGATTATCCGCAACAAAAAAATCGTCACCCTGATCACGTTGGTGACAGGCATCGCCATATTGCTATTCTGGGGCAACATCCTTTTTAAAATGGTATCGCTGCCGTTCACCGGAAAAACAGCGGAGGCCACTGTAACAGGGTATAAGATAAGCGCCAACGGTGCCCGAAAGGTACAACATGCTACTTCGGTAGCAAAACCACTATCGGGACGAAGTCCGTTCTTCGAATTTACGGATGCAGGCAAAGCAATCAGCACCTACAGCAACGCTCCTCAGCTATTCGTTCTTTTTAACTATGAATTGGGCGAAAAAATCACAGTCGCCTACCCAGAAAATGAACCCCAAAAAGCCGTCATCATAAACTGGAAGGAATTACCGGGAATCATACTCATGTTACTCTTCGGCTTACTGATGTTGGCTGTCAGTTACTCCGACAAACTAAAGAAGTCTAACCAATAAAAAAAATTATGACCAAAAGACACCATATTACAGTATTGCTTATCGCCTTTCATTTTGGCGTTATGGCACAAATCAGGCCACTTGATCCAAAAGTGATGCGCGTGAAGTTCGATATTTCAAAGAACGACTACACACTTAACGATTTGATGGCGGTACAGAATAATCAATTTGTGACTGTCAATTTCCACTTGCCCAGCATGGAAGGCCTGCAGGAATTCGTGTTGCAGAAAAGCGGAGATCATTTTATCTTAAACGGAGATATTGTAATTGATCCCGTGATGCTGATTCCGCCTGTTCAGAATAAGTCGCTGGGGCGCAACGACACGGATTATCTCGTGACTTCAGAGCGATGGCGGTGGCCAAATGGCGAGATTCCGGTTGAATTATCATCTGACATCACCGGTCCTGTTTATGGGGCAGTTAAGGAAGCACTCGACGAGTTGAATGCCAAAACCGTCTTGCGATTCGTAAAACGCACCAACCAAAAAGACTATATCAGGATTGTGATCGACCCGAAAGAAATTGGCGCTGCCAGTTCCTTAGTGGGATGGCAGGGTGGAAAACAGCTTTTACGGATCAAATCAAGGGACGAAAGTTCCAAATCTGTCGTCATGCATGAACTTCTTCATGCCAGTGGTATTTATCACGAACAGTCCCGACACGACCGGGATCAATACATAAACATCCACATGGATCGGATTGAGGACAAAGCAAAACACAATTTCCAGAAAGAAAGCAATACAACTACCTACTCCAAATATGATTTTTGCTCCATCATGCATTACAACTATACTGCTTTTGCCGTCACTAAGGGAGATATCACGATTGAAGTCAAAGATAAAAATAATAAGGCTGGTGCCGATTGCTTAGGAAGATACGCCGAAGAGTTATCTCCGGATGACATACTGGGTATCCAGAAATACTACAATATCAGCAGGTTTCCCTGTAATACCAAATACTACCAAATCCCATTCGGGCTTATCGGAGAAAAATGGGTGGCCATGGGAGGAGAAAAAAGCAAAATCGGCCTGCCCCTTCATTGGGAAAAGACCTGCCCGGACGGTATTGGTAAATATGTGTTTTTCGACAATGGAGGCGCGATTTATTACCATCCTTCAACAGGAACGCACGAAGTCAGTGGGGAAATCTTAAAGGAATGGGCGAGACAGGGCTACGAAGCTAAAAAACTGGGGTATCCGATTACCGACGAAAAAGAACTGACCACTTTCAGTACCTGGAATGAAGTGGGCTATACCGCATACAGCAGGTTCCAGAACGGGGTAATCCTTTGGAATCCGGGAAGAAAATCATGCAAAGTACTCACAAACGAAGCCTTCGACGCCGGACCGGCAAAACCGATAACCGATACGATCAAAAATGCCCCTGGCAAAGCAGAAACGAGCCCCATAATTAAAAGTAGGGTGCAGACCGAAAAATCCATTAGCGACATGATTTTTGAAAAAGGCATTTCAAGCAATCTGGGACCTGTGCACAGCGAATCTTCCAAGCCAAGGCCCACAGCGGGAAAGGGTGGCTTTTTCCTTCGATTTGAAAAAGGCTGGGTGTATTACAACCCGGAAACCAAAAATGTATACTCGTTGTATGGTCCGATTATGGCGAAATGGGGCGAACTGAATTATGAAACGGGGAAGCTCGGCTTTCCTAAAACTGATGTCCGCCAACGCGAGGTAAGTTATGACGGGCTTCCGTTTGTTTGTTCTTTTGATCACGGTACCATCTATTGGGGCCCTGAAAAAGGAGCCGTGGTATACTACAATTGACCCGTCCGCAAGGTAGTACCCTGCGAGTTAATGCAGGGAAATCGGGTAATGCCGTATCTCCACCTTTATTTTATTGCAGGTGAATAAACTCTTAAACAATACTAAAATGAAAAAAATAATAAGTGTAGTGTGTCTGGTGCTTTTAGCCAACAGTTTCGCATCAGCGCAAGCCGGAAAAAGCAAACTGCCTGATGATGCGAGACAACAGATCATCGGTAAAGCCAAAAAACTAAACCTTAAAAGCGACGACGGATTTACAATAAATTACCAGCCGCTGTCTGTTGCTGATGATGGAAAATTTGAATATTATGCCCTATTTTCGAACGGGAACGCATCGGTATTCTGTAAACCTGGGGCAAAGGAAGCTTTTGCGGTATGGGGAGACATATTAATGGCCTACAACAAACTCATGACGGGCGATGTTGTAAAGGACAAGAACGGAAAAGGACGTGGCCATTTGGAAAATCAGAATTTCATCCTTGGCGCGCCGGTTTCTGACGAATTCAGGACACCAAATAAAGAAGGGGCAGGCCAGCATTTTGAAGGCGGCAGCATTTATTGGAGTCCCGGAACCGGGGCACACGAAATTCATGGTGCCATCAAGGATAAATGGGCCGCGCTTGGGTGGGAAAATTCATTCCTGGGCTTTCCGGTAACTGATGAAAAGCCTACGCCGGACGGTTATGGCCGCTTTAATTTCTTTGAAGGTGGCGCGATTTATTTCCATCCGCACCTCGGCACTTTCGCCATCCCAAAAGGCATCATTGAGATATGGAAACGAGAGGGTTGGGAAAAAGGCAAGCTGGGCTATCCTGTGGGTGATGAAATCGTCAAAAACAACAACTCAGTACAATACTTCGAATTTGGCGCAGTGATTTCGGTAAAGGCCGGCCCTTACCAGGTTATTTTTAATTCGATGCGTTCCACCTACGGGTTGTATACCAAATGGAAAGCAACGGGTGGTACTGACTCTTATTTAGGTGATTTGGTAACCCCTAATAAAAACTATCCGAAAATGTATCGGTACTACTTCGCGGAATTTCAAAAAGGATTTATTTATGAAAACCCGAATGTTTCCAATGCGTTTGTGATCAAAAAGGGACCATTCTTCGACTACTATGCATCGAAGAAATGGGAAACCGGATATCTTGGACTTCCTGTCTCGGATGAAATTCCGTCCCGCGATAATTTTACCATACAGAAATTTGAAGGCGGTACCATTATCTACAACCCAAGTACCGGAGCATACGAAAAGAAATAATCCAACCCTTCAGCGTACCATTGGTATGATAACGGACCGGGTCCAAAAAATATTCAATTTTTAAAAAATACAACTTTCCAATTAACCGAGAAAAAACAATCAAAATGAAAAATACAGCGCTATTATTCTTTGCCCTATTCATGACATCTGTTTGTTTCGCACAAACCACAGGCGACGCCAAAGTCGACGAGATGATTAAGAAAATGAAGCAACAACAGCAGTCAAATGCCAGTATTACCTATACCTTTAAGGGCAAAACCTACAAAGATGCAGCCATGACGGACACCACTAAAAAAGGCTATTATCAGGTTTTGAGCAGCCTTATTGCAGACAAGACGCCGGACTCCACCATACTCATTTCCTTCATGGGAACGGCGAGCGGTACACACCAATTTGGAGAAAAGAACAATGGATCAATCGTCATGCTGAATGGTTCCGTCTATCAAATGAAGGGAACTGTTACGATTGTGATAAAAGGCGCGAAGGCTTCAGGGAGTTTTCAGGGTGAGCTGTATCTTGTCCGGCAGAAAAACCCCAAGCCGGATGCCAAATCCAGCGGAAAAATAAGCGGAACATTTAAAATCTAATTGACCATGAAAAATATCAGGTGCTTTTTAGGGTTAGGACTACTGCTTCTTAATTCTTCTGTCTTCTCTCAGACGACCATGAAAGTTGTGGGTAAAAACCTCACCTATCCTACCGGGCAAACTGCAATTTTGCGTGGTGTAAACTATCCGTTAATCAATCAGGGTGATATTTCGCTTGCCGATGCCGCTTCAGTACATGCCTATATTGACCAGGTAGCCCTTACCGGCGCCAACTGTGTGCGCCTGCCCTGGTATAGCAATGGCCAGAGTTGGCGTGACATCACATCAGACGGTGGTACACCTGGAACGGTAAACGGTTATGTAACCAATGGAAATCTGAACGATATCATCGCATATTGCATCACCAAAAACCTTATTCCTATCCTGAGCATCCACGACGACAGTTACATCACCTGTAATAATGATTGGAACCATTTCAATACGGCAGTGATGAATTTCTGGACGAGCCCGGCTGTAATCAGCCTGATTAACAACAACCAGTCCCGGATCATCATTAATCTGGCTAATGAATTTGATTATGTTCGCTGGTCTGACAACCAGGCGGTAGCGCTAAATAATTTTAAGGCCAATTATAATGCTGCTATTGCAACGCTGCGAAATGCCGGAATCCATGTGCCGATTATGATTGATGCGCCTGATTGTGGCCAGTCTTCTACTGAACTCCTATCTGTAGCGGAAAGCATGAATACCGCTGATACCGAGCACAATCTAATCTTCTCTGCACATGCGTATTGGGGAGGTTACGCCAACAGCCTTGCACAAATTCAGACCAAACTGGACGAAGCACAAAATACGAACGTTTGCTTCATCCTTGGAGAGATAGCACCAAATCAGGACGATGGCGGTTGCGGTAATTTAAATCTGAGTACGCTTTATCCCCAGATCCTGCAACAAGCGTGCAGCAGAAACATCGGTTGGCTCGCGTGGACATTTAACTTTGACTGTTCCGCTGTGCGCGAAATGTCATCCACGAGCAGTGTTTCCAATCTTACCGTTTTTGGGAATAATATCATAAACAATCCCAACTACGGGCTGAAATCCACCGGTGGCTGCGGCGCCATAATACTCGATACGTCCCATGAGGAGCTTCAGGAATTAGAGGCCATTATTTACCCGAATCCCTCGCAGGGGCGTTTCATGATAAAAACGAATTTGGCAATTAAAAAAGTTCAGGCTTTTGACCTCCCTGGAAAAGAAATAGCCATTTTAAAAAATAAGGAAAATGATTATTCTTTCCGGAATGTCCAACCAGGGAGCTACTTTTTGAGAATTGAAACAGCAACTGGGGTTGTATTTATTAAAAAATTCAATATTCAGCCCTGAATTGATGTTGTAGAATTTGAAACATCTTGGATACAGTTTGCAATAAAACTTTGGAAAGTAAAGGCGGCCTATGGTCGCTTTTGCCATTTTTATAATGCCGAAAAATAAAACGGCTGCCTTGGGTAGGTTATTTTTCTGTTAAACTGTTGTTTAGTTGACAACATCTCGAAAGTCCGGAATTCTCCGGTACACTGCATAATACAAATAATGTAGTTATTTTTTGACAGTGATATTGCGGTACGCCTTTTGTATCTTGTGCGGGATTGATTGTTTTTTTTATTTTCTTTATACAAAATTACAGCGCATATTTTAATCTAATTTAATGACCCGCTTTTTCACGTTTTGCATTTTAATCATTATGGTGTCCTGCGCAAAGGAACATCAGGACTTTAGTGCCGATTTTCAGCACTACGATTCGGTGTTGACAAATACTGAAACCACAATTTACAATGACACAATCCTTACGCGGAAAATATTAAATGCCAACGTAAACCCAAAAGACAAGGATGCTGTTTCAAAGTTACTTGCAAAATGCCAGATCTTATGCTATCAGGGGAATTCAGCCCAGTGTGATTCCATAGCCAGGACGGCCATAAAATTAGCAAAGCAGAACAACGATGAAGTGGGGAATTACTTTGCAAATACCTTCCGATACACTGCCAATTATTATTCAAAGTCCGACAACGAAGCGCAAAAGGTCTATTATGAATTTTATGAGCGAACCAAAAAAGGGAATCCTAAGTTTCACGAAAACGTCGTGAACAACCTCATTTATTCGATGCTTGGCATTTCGCATGACCAAAAGTTTTCAGAATACCTGGATGAGCAATATACATTGGCTAAACAGCTTAACGACTCCTTGGTGTGGTGTAATTACTATTCCAATAAGGCGTACCTGTATTATGAAAAATATGAAAATGACAGTTTAGATCTGGTGATATCCAATATGGACAAAGCACTGCGTTTTTGTCAAAAAGGAAACTATCAGGCTTATTACGCGGCACTTTTCAACAGGGAGAATTTCAAAAGCAAACCGAATCCTGAGGTTCTAAAACAATGTCTTACGGAATCCGCACGATACCATTTCTTTGACCCAAATTATTATGTTAATTTATTATACTACTACACTTCAGAAAATGATGTGCCCAACAGCATTTATTATTATGAATTGAGCCAGAAAAAGTTGTTGGAGAATAAAGATTATTACAGCTTGTATGTAAACAACGAAAACATGTACAACATGTATAAATCGTTGAATGATGCTGAAAAAGCGCTTCATTATAAGGACCTCTCCTATAAATATGAGCGGCTGTGTGATGCGAAAGACCGACGGGATAAAATCAATGAACTGGAATGGTTTTACAAGTCAAAAGAAATCAAGCATGATTTGTATGTGAAAAAAATTGAAAACATCGTACTGATCATTTTTGCGGGGGTTTTACTCATTTCATTTTTTGGATATTGGGTTTTTAATGTGGGAAGGAAGCGAAGGCAACACCAGAAATATCTGGAGCTTATGAATAAACTGAATGAAAAGAATGCCGTGGTTACCCCAGAAAATACCGGCGGATTGATAAATCCGGACTATGAAGCTGACGATAACACTAAAATAACCGTGGAGGAAGAAGTCATTGAAAAAATTGTAAATGGGTTAAAAAAAATGGAAAAGAAACACGATTTCCTTAAACCCGATTTTAGGCTGGCGTATGTCGCAAAAAAGATAAATACGAATACCACTTACCTTTCCAGCTATTTTAATAATTACAAAAAACAGACTTTCTCAGAGTATACGCAGGAGCTTCGAATCAATTACGTTTTGGCAAAAATAAAAGAAGATCCCATCTTCAGGAAGTACACTTTACAAGCGATTGCGGAAGAAATTGGTTATCGGGAGGCTGCAACTTTTGTAAGAATTTTCAAAAAATATACAGGGATTTCCCCTTCATTCTTTATCGAAGAAATTGAAAAGGACAAATCGGGTTAAACCCTTATGTTATGAAGCACTACAATAATAAAAGCATATGTTTTTTTATAAAATAGCATATGCTTAATATAGATATATGTGTTTAAAAGTTTAAGTTTGCGTGTTATCAAATTTTTATAAGAATTTATGAAATCAAAAATTACTTTTCTAAGCTTATTGGCTGCATTGTTTTTTATTCCAAGTGTTTTTGGACAGTGTATCACAGGAGGAATGTATCCGCCCACTGCATTTACACCGGCATGCTCAGGGGCTGTCGAAACAATCAACACCGATTGTTGGGCAGGTGAATATGCTGAAGTCAATGTTTTGACGAATAAGCAGTACACTTTTTCAAGCTCTACCGCTACAGACTACATTACCGTTACGGATGCCACCGGAGCGACAATTTATGTAAACGGTACGTCACCTGTTGTATGGAATTCCGGAGGCATTTCGGGAGTAATTCGCTATTTTATTCATAAATCTTCGGCCTGTGTTACAGAAAACGTAGGAAGGATACGATACATTACCTGCACTACAGTAGCATCTTGTGGATCTCCAAGTGGCGTATTCGTTACCAATATCACGTCCAACTCTGCAAGGATTAACTGGACTGCTCCGGTTCCTGCTCCAGCTTCCGGATACGAATACTACTTTAGTACTTCAAACACGACGCCGCTCGCTTCAACCGCTGCGACAGGGTCAACGCCCACTGCGGTTGTGAATGTTGCTGGTCTTTCGGCGGGCACGACATACTACCATTGGATCAGGTCAAATTGTACTTCCATAAAGAGCGCCTGGGTTGCAGGCGGTAGTTTTACAACTATTCCTTTTCAAAGCTGTAATGGTGCTGCTGACGGACTTTATCCTGAAGCTACATACACCCCTTTAAACACGGGAAGTTTAGAACAAATTGTTACGGACAGCTGGGCAGGAGAATTTACCAACGTAAATATTATCGCCAACAAACAATATACTTTTACAAGTTCAGTAGCTACTGATTACATCACCATAACCAACGCTACCGGTACTACAGTTTACGCTACAGGAACGACGCCTTTGGTCTGGAATTCCGGTGCCACTACAGGAGTAATCCGATATCATCTTCACACCAATTCAGCTTGTGGAACAGAATCAGTTGGCAGGATTAGGTATATTACTTCAATTGATTCCTGTTCTACACCAAATACGTTGTCTACAACAAATGTCACGAGTTCAAGTGCCATACTAAATTGGATGGTTTCCAATATTCCGAGCGGCGGGTATGACTACATTGTAAATACATCGAATATTACCCCGACAAATACTTCAACCCCGACCGCCAACGTTAACAATATGTCTGCATTGGTAGCTGGATTGTTACCCAATACGGTATATTACTGGTGGGTGCGTTCTAATTGCGGCACTACAAAAAGTGCCTGGTTAGGCCCGGTCATTTTCGTGACACTACAGAACCCTGGGAACGGTTGTACCAATGGAACATTATATCCTTCTGCAACATTTACACCTTCATGTTCAGGCAACCCCGAGTTAATTACAAATGTTGCCTATGGAGGAGAATACACAAATATTTCGGCTTCAAATGGCACAAGACTTACTTTTTCCTCTTCAAATGCCACTGATTTTATTACCGTTACAAATGCTTCAGGAACACAGGTACTTGCTTATGGCGTCTCGCCTGTAATCTATAGTATTGATAGTGGTGCTACTATTTTAAGATATTACATACATACCAACTCTTCTTGTGGTGTGGAGAATGTCAATCGCAACCGTTTTATTACATGTACCAATAGTGTTTGTCCTTCCCCAAACAGTTTGGCTAGCGGCGCGGTAACTTCAAATAGTGCCTTATTAAGTTGGTCCAGTATTACTACTCCGGGTTCGGGTTATGAATATTACATCGATACTTCAAACGTTTCGAGTCCACAATACAGTACTGCCGCGACAGGAACCTCTACAACTTCTTTTAAAACCGTAACAGGTTTGACAGGAAGTACAACGTATTATTTCTGGATACGTTGTGTTTGTTCTGCGAGTTCAAAAAGTAACTGGGTTTATGGCGGAAACTTTACGACACAGGCTGCAACACCTTGTAGTGCGCCAACTGGACTCTCGGTTTCAAACGTTACATCTAATTCAGCCTATTTGAATCTTACTGATACAACCCCGCTGCCAGCCAGTGGTTATCAGTATTATTTAAACTCTGTAAACGTCGCTCCGACGGGTGTTACGACACCTACTGGGACTTTTAATAATTCAACACAGTCAAACGTTACCGGTTTAAACCCAAACCAGACTTATTTTTATTGGATCAGGTCGGCCTGTAGCGCTTCTACACAAAGTGCGTGGGTAGCAGGCGGAAGTTTTACGACAGTTTCTTTTTCTAGCTGCAACGGCACAGCGGGTGCTTTTGGAGTATACCCTCCAAATACTTTCTCACCAGCATGTTCTGGCGCACAGGAAGTAATTTCCAACAGCTCGTGGGCGGGTGAATTTACGAATGTGACTATAACAAGTGGCAAACAGTATACTTTTACGAGTTCCGTTTCCACGGACTACATTACAATAACAAATAGCACAGGAAATACAGTATACGCAAGCGGAATTACTCCGGTAACCTGGTATTCAGGAAATAATTCCGGACTGATCCGATATTTCATCCATACAAACTCGTCCTGTGGTTCTGAGGAAGTAAATAGGACAAGATCGATTACGTGTGCAACACCAGTTATAAGTCTTGTTGGTGAAGCCGCCTCGGGTTGGGACACCGATATTTATATGTCAACAGCTGACGGAATCACCTATACTTTAAATAACTATACTTTAGCGACGGGCGGCGTGAAATTCCGCCAGGACAGCAGTTGGGTTATTAATTGGGGTAGTGGTACGTTTCCAACGGGAACAGGAACTCAGGATGGCGTAAACATTCCCGCCGTGGCATGTGTTTATAATATCACATTTAATTTAGTGACAAGGGCATATAGCTTTGTAAGCACTTCTTCTCAACCGGCAAAACCAACAGGAACAGCAACGCAGACATTCTGTAACGCCGCGACGTTGTCCAATGTAGTCGTTACGGGAACCAATATTAAATGGTATGATTTTCCAACGGGAGGAAATCTTTTGGCCTCCAATACGCCGCTAGTAAATGGCACTACGTATTACGCCTCTCAGTCAAACGGAACTTGCGAATCTCTATTGAGGCTTGCTGTCACCACAAATATCACAGTTACTGCTATGCCTACGGCTGCCAGTACACAAACGCTTTGCGCAGGTACAACAGTTGCCGGTTTAACCGCGACAGGGACCGCTATAAAATGGTACAATGTTCCAGTAAATGGTTCGGCGTTAGCCTCATCAACGCTTTTGGCAAACGGTACATATTATGTTACACAGACATTAAACAGCTGTGAGAGCCCTCGAAAAGCGGTAACGGTTACTATAACTCCGCTTGCAACGCCAACATTTACTGCCGTAGCGCCGATCTGTTCAGGAGCTACATTGGCTGCATTGCCAACGACATCCAACAACGGAATTACCGGAACGTGGACGCCTGCGCTGAACAACACGGCAACCACGACTTATACCTTTACACCAACTGCCGGACAATGTGCTTTAACAACGACATTGACCATCACGGTAAACCCGAATGTAACACC
>NZ_NKJE01000023.1 GCF_002256285.1 Flavobacterium sp. BFFFF1
TCCTTGTAGGCTGTGGCGTACCCAATAATTCAGACTGCAATGATGCACAATTACAGTACCTCGATGCAGATGCAGACGGATTTGGAGCAAATACCCTCGTCGGATGTGGTGTAGCAAACAATGGTGACTGCAACGACGGCCAATTTCAATACCTGGATTCAGATGGCGATGGGTTTGGTTCTGTTACACTTGTAGGCTGTGGCGTACCCAATAGTTCAGACTGCAATGACAACCAGCTCCAATATCTTGACGCCGATGGCGATGGATTCGGAAGGAATACATATGTAGCCTGCGGCGTTATAAACAACTCAGATTGCAATGACGACCAAATTCAATACCTCGATTCCGATGGTGACGGCTTTGCATCGACCATCCAGGTGGCATGCGGACTCGCAAATAACCTGGATTGCAATGACACCCAACTCCAATACCTTGACGCCGATGGCGATGGATTCGGAAGGAATAGTTATGTTGCCTGTGGCGTTATAAACAATTCAGATTGCAATGACGACCAAATTCAATATTCCGATTCAGATGGAGACGGTTTTGGTTCGGATATTCAGGTGGCTTGTGGTCTCGCAAACAGTAACGATTGTGACGACAATCAATTGCAGTACCTCGATGCTGACGGCGATACTTTTGGAAGAAATACGCTGGTTGCCTGCGGTGTTACAAACAATACTGATTGTAATGACGATCAAATCCAATACCTTGATTTCGACGGCGATTCATTTGGCTCGAACACGCAGGTTGCCTGTGGCGTTACGAATAACATCGACTGCAATGACAACCAGTTACAATACCTCGATGCCGATGCCGATGGCTTTGGATCTAATACGACGGTGGCTTGCGGCGTAGCAAATAACATCGATTGCAACGACGACCAACTACGCTATGCCGATACCGATGGAGACGGATTTGGGTCTATGCTGAAAGTTTCCTGCAACGGTGTCCTCAGCAATACGGACTGCAACGATGGTGACGTTTTGGTTTGGCAAAGCAATGCGCTATATATCGATGAAGATCAGGATGGTTACGACGGCGGCACAGAAATCGTGTGTTATGGAGCGGCAGTGCCTGCACCTTATATGGAAACAACAAACGGATTTGACTGCAATGACAATAACAACACGGTTCATCCTGGTGTGTTTGAAATATTGGACAATGGCATCGATGACGACTGCAACGGAATGACTGATGCAGTTCCTTATTGTACCGTACCAACTACATGGAACGGTACCGTTTGGAGCAACAACTATCCCGTAGCAGATCAGCCGGCAATAATTGCGGGTAATTTCACGGCGATTTCAGACCTTCAGGCATGTTCATTAACCGTTACCAATAACGCACAGGTGGTTGTATTGGGAGGAAATGACTTTAAAATAACAGGGGCAGTCGTGGTAGATCCCGGGTCAACACTAACTTTCGAAAGCAACGCGAACCTGGTGCAGGTTGATCAAAGCACCAATTCTGGAAATATTAAGGTGAAAAGAGCGACTACGATGCGACGTCTTGACTACACTTACTGGGCTTCACCGGTGAATAACCAAATGCTACTCTCCTTTTCTCCTCAGACAATCGCAAATCGGTTTATGACAATCGATGAAACCAGTAACGCTTTTGTTCAGCAAAATGCCGCAACAACTTCGTTTGCACCAGCGGTGGGATATGCCATCCGTGCGCCAAATAATTTCACCACGACCCCTTCCACGTTTACAGGAATATTTACAGGTGTTCCGCGCAATGGCGACTATTCTATTTTAGCATCCATGAACAACCAGGGTTACAATTTAATCGGAAATCCCTACCCTTCAACCGTTGACGGCAATCTTTTCCTTGCTGAGAATCCCGGGACTATGTATTTCTGGACTCACAACAACCAGGCGGCGGGATCAGGGGAGAATTATTCCACATATACAACCATTGGCGGAACCGCATCGGCGTCCGGCAGCGTGGAGCCGAATGGCAGTATTCAGGTAGGCCAGGGATTTGTGTTTCGGCCTGATGCCGCTGGGATGGCAAATTTCACGAATGCGATGCGAATAGGAAATAACCAAAACCAGTTCTTCAGAACGGCCCAAACCGAAAAACACCGAATCTGGCTAAATCTTGCTGAAGGTGAGTCACCTGCCAATCAAATGCTTGTGGCCTATGCAACCAACGCAACTATAGGTGAAGATGCCGCTATGGACGGAAGGATGATGCCCACCAACAGCAGTTCCATCTCAAGCCTTATCAACAATGGGGAATTTGTAATACAGGCCCGTCCTGTTCCATTTGAAATTATCGATGAAGTACCGTTATCGTTTAATGCAGCGACCAATGGAACTTACACGATTTCGATTGACCATACCGACGGATTATTCAGCGGTGACCAGCACATTTTCCTGAGAGATAACTTGTCTGGCGCGGTTCACGACCTTAAAAATTCGGCGTATAGTTTTGCTTCTGTGTCCGGGTCTTTTGCAGCACGTTTTTCGATCATTTACCAAAATGCGCCGCTCGAAATCCAAAACCCTTCAATTAACGAATATCGTATTGTTGCGTTTAAACGCGATGGCGTATTGCATATTGAATCCGGTTCTGCCACTATGGAGCGTATTAAGGTTTTTGATGTTCGGGGAAGGCAACTTTTGGAAAAAGATACCGTCCGCTCCAACAATTTCGTTCTGAACGATTTACGCGCAGAGCAACAGGTACTGATTGTACAGGTCACCGATGACCATGGTGTCACGGTTACTAAAAAAGTAGTGTTTTAAAATCTTGAATAAATCTAAAATCGCTGAAAGCGCCTGCTGTTTAACAGTGGGCGTTTTTGGTTTTTATTCGGCTTCGCGGAAAATCTTTTCACGGTATTTTTTACCAATGAGCAACAACAATTTTAGCTTGTAATCCTCAACAAGCCACTCCCTGTAATTTTTGCTGCAATGGCTCAGGCAGTTGGAGTATTTACGAATCCGGTATTCAATATCTTCCTGCAATTCTTTACTAAGGTTTCTGGCTTCAGGCAGCGTCTCTGTATTGTCGACACACATCGCTGCATGTTGTTCCAGAGACTTGTCCAATACTGTTTTGGAACGTAAATTTTGCTTTATGGCTAATTTATGTTCTTCTTCCACATCGAAATCAATGTCTGGCGTATTGCTGAATTTTGCCCTTAAACTTTCCGGCATCGTATACCTGAAATTCATTTCGATATCCGCATCGTCTCGCAGGTTTTCCAGATAAAACTCAGGCGCTTTAAAAATGTGTTGCCAATTCACAGGGTCACTCCACAGCCCAAATCTCGCCGCATTATTGCCTAAGTCAATGACGACAAACTCATCCTTGTTTTCCAGTTTTCGCGATCCACGGCCAATCATCTGAAAGTACAGCGTGAGCGACTTTGTAGCCCGATTGAGTATAATCGTCTCAACAGTAGGCTCATCAAAACCGGTGGTGAGGATGCCAACCGAAGTCAAAATCGCATCCGGAGTTTCGTTAAACCATTTCAAGATGTCCTTGCGTTCCTCGGCGCTGCTGGTATTGTCAAGATGCCTGATGCCAAAACCGGCATTGCGGAAGGTTTCATAAACGTACAACGACGTATGGATTCCGTTATTAAATATCAGTGTCTTTTTTCCCAATGCCTGCTCCGTATAAGCATGAAGTAGCTTTTCCTGCATCACCATATTTGAATACAGTTCGTCAGAGGATTTTACCGTATAATCACCGTTGATCCCCACTTTTAATGACGTCAGCCCGACATCGTAGGTATATGTTACGGCTTTGGCCAGGAAACCTTTTTCTATCAATGACGCAATAGTATCGCCTACGATCAGCTCGTCATAATTCTCGTTCATCGGGAGCCTGATATTCGAACTTAGCGGTGTTGCAGTCACACCCAGGATAAACGAATTTTTGAAGGAGCCCAGTAATTTACGGAACGAATTGTAATGCGCCTCATCAATAATAACCAAGCCCACATTGTCAATGTGCAGGATTTCGTCGTTAAGCCGGTTCTTCAGCGTTTCAACCATCGCCACGAAGCAGGAATAATCTTCCTGGTCCGGCAATTCCTTTATTTTGCTGTTGATGACTTTATTTTTTACACCAAAACCACTGAGCATCTTTGACGTTTGACGACACAGCTCAATCCGGTGTGTTAAAACCACCACTTTTTTATCGTGCTTTTGAAGGTAACGGCGCACAATCTCCGAAAAAATTACCGTCTTACCGCCCCCTGTGGGCAATTGGTAAAGCAGATGATAATCAGGCGGCGTATTGTCCATACGCTCAAAAATAGTGTCAATGTCACCTTTTTGATAGGCATACAGCTCTTTCTTATCCAGAACTTCGAAGTCGGCGGGGTTTTGTTTCATGTATTCCGTAGTGGGAAAAATTCCGGTTTTTGCAAAAGTACACCTAAAAAGAAGTTAAACGGACTTTTATTTTCAATTTAACTTTTAGTACTGCTTTACAAATTTGATTTATTTTTATGACCGATAATACAAATCAATAATGGTGGACTCCAATTTAATACCCTTACGTTTTGATCCAAAACTATTCGTTTGCCTTACGCTGGGTTTTATTGCAGCAACAGTCATCGGAACAGTTTCTCACGAATGCGGCCATTATATCGCCTGCAGATTGATGGGATTTGATGCAGTGGTGCATTATGGGATGACCACACATCATGGGCCACGAATGCCACGAACCGCCCGACTTGTTTTTCTACTTGGTGGACCGTTGCAGACGATGCTCACAGGAAGTATAGGCGTTATTTTACTATACCTTTTCCGCAAAGATTTTTATCGCGCTGAAAAACTCAATTGGCGGCAATGGCTGATGGTATTTACAGCTTTATTCTGGCTAAGGCAATTCTCAAATAGCGTCATGTTGGTGATACGATATCTTGACAGTGGGGAATTCTCCAGTCGCGGAGACGAGTTCCGGCTGGCCGCTTATCTTGAATGGCCCAAATGGACGATTCTGTTTTCTACCGGAGCCATCGGTTGTTCAGTACTCTTATGGGTGATTTTAAGTTTCATACCACGTGATTATCGCCTGACTTTTATGATTTCCGGAATTGTCGGCGGGGTCACAGGATTTATCCTTTGGCTGGATATTTTTGGCAAAGTTATACTGCCTTAATCCAATTCGCATTATAAACAACCGTTCAAAAACCAAAAATTAATCCTCCAGAAACCCAATCGTCTCCCCCAGCCTTTCGAACTCGTATTGGTTTTCCCAGTATTGGCGTTTAGCTTCCTCTGCGATGGCAAGGACCCGGACCCGATAATCGGCTGCCAGGCCATTTGCAATAATATAGTTTACCGCCTGCTCATAAGCCGTTTGTATGCTTTTGTAGAATGAAGCATATTTCATTTCGCGTTTCGCCGAAAATCTCTGGGCGGTTTCGATGGTAAACAGCATCAGGTCGGCAAGTGCAATAGGATCAACGCCAAGTGTGATAAAGTGTTTGATGTATTTTTGGGCGACAGAGCGGCGCAATTTGGGCCTTTTCGATTTTACAGGAAAATATTCGTTCGCAATCTTAGCCCTTGCAACGCCGATCAATTTTTCTTCTTTCGGGTTAAAGACAAAATCGTAGTACGTTTTTACCTCGCTGAATTTCTCGTACAACGTTGTAAACTGTTCTTCCAGCTGCTCTTTCGTAAGTCCCGCAAGGTATTTCTTTAGGTCGCGTTTGCTCATGTCTATAATTTGAAACTAATGTGTATTTGTCTTAAATGATGTAAGTATAATACTTAATTTTGTATCATCATTTTCCGGCCATACTAAATATACAAATTAATGTTGAAACTATTTAAAGTCATTGCAATCCTGGAAGGGATTTCCTATCTCGCCCTGTTTTCGAACATGCTGTTCATAAAGCACAACAACCCGGAGTTATACCATCAGCTTTTATATCCGATCGGAATGACACATGGTGTTTTGTTTGTCGCTTATGTGATCCTTGCCATCATACTGAAGATTGAGCTAAGTTGGCCAACAAAGAAATTTGTCATCATAGGAGTCGCTTCAATATTGCCTTTTGGAACATTTTACGTAGAAAAAAAATACCTTTAGGCCATGCATAAAGTCATGGAAATTATTTTCGGCTGGTCCTACAAATTGCTAAAATCCTGGCATGTCAATGAAACGTTGGCATCCTATTTTAGCCTTTTATTCGACTTGGTGCTGCTCTATTTCCTGGCCTATGGAATTTATGTAGCGTTTCGATTTGTGCTGGTCAGGGCAATGATCATGCTGGCACGCAGGACAAGAACGCGTTTTGACGATTTGCTGGTTTCCAATAAAACCGCCAAATACATCGCTTATTTGATTCCGCTCCTGTTCGTTTACAAATCAGTACCTATCATTTTCCGAAATTTCGATTATTGGGAACCGATTTTTGGAAAACTGACCAAAATGTATATCGTCTTGCTGGTGCTATGGATTATCCGAAGCATCTTTAATGCGCTTCGCGATTACCTCAAACAGATTCCGCGCTACAGCGACAAACCGATTGACAGCTACATTCAGGTCATCATGATCGTCTTGTGGACATTTGGCATCACCGCGATATTCCTTTCCCTTTTTAATATTTCTTTCAAGGCTTTATTGGGAACATTTGGCGCCATTTCGGCAATTGTGCTGTTGATTTTTCGCGATACACTCCTTGGTTTTGTGGCGAGCATCCAGGTTTCCGTGAACGATATGGTCCGCATCGGGGATTGGATCACAATGGATAAATTCGGTGCGGATGGCGATGTGATCGAAATCAATCTTGCGACCGTCAAGGTACGTAACTTTGATAATACCACTACTACTATTCCGACCTACAGCCTGATTTCAGATTCTTTCCGCAACTGGCGCGGTATGCTTAGTTCTGACGGTCGGAGGATTAAGAGGCATATTTTGATTAAAGCCTCGAGCATTCGTTTCCTGAAAGACAACGAATTGGAAGACCTGAAAAAAATTCATTTGGTCTCGGCTTACATCGACCAGCGCCAGACAGACATCAACAAATTCAACAAGACCCGCAATATCGACAAATCTATTTTGATCAATGGCAGGAACATGACCAATTTTGGTTTGTTCCGGAAATACATCACGCAATACCTGCAAAACTATCCCGGCCTCAACCGCGACATGATTTTGCTTTGCCGCCAGCTTCAACCTACTCCGCACGGTATTCCGCTTGAAATTTATACATTTTCAAGTGACAAGCGATTTGAAAATTACGAGTATATTATGGCGGACATTTTCGACCATATTTTCGCATCTGTCGGCTATTTTGGACTCGTCATTTATGAAATGTATTCCGGCGATGTCGAGTAGTTTCGGATTTTTAAACAACAGAATCAACTAATTACATGTTTTTTAATCCTCAGGATAATAATCTACGTAATTACTTACAGTTCAAACATTTTGGCGGACTAATTTTTAACGTTTTACATTTATTTGATACATTTGGAAACTAAACAAACGCTATGAAAAAAATAATACTATTCTTTTTACTCAGCTTCACTGCTTTTGCCCAAACCGGAAAGGTCGCCGGGAAAATCGCGGAATTGAATCGGGCAAATACGGTTTTTAGAACTTATTCCCCATTTACCGTAAATGCGTCACCGTCGTTTTCAGGTTATAAAAATACGGTCGACAACGCCACGATTGCCACCATCAATGCCGACGTTGTCAATGAAATTGTTTCTCGTAAGGCTGATTATCTTGAACTTGAAATCCCTTACAATAACACTGTAATTTCAGTTGTGCTTTACAAAGTTGAAATCCAGGCTGAAGGCTTTGAAGTCAATACAGACAAGGAAAGACATCTTTCATTGGCATCAGGTGTCCACTATCGCGGCATTATTAAAGGAGATAACAGTTCACTGGTGTCGTTTAACTTTTTTCACAATCAGATGAACGGGATCATCTCCGGACATCAATACCGGAATATTGTAATTGCTAAACTGGAAATCAAAGACAACCTTACCAATTACATTATTTATTCTGACGCAAAGCTCAAAATTGACAATTCTTTCAAATGTGAAGCAAAGGAAATCGCTGAAAACACACCGCAAATTTCAGAAACCAATAGGTCCACTGCCTCATTGCGCTGTGTCACTGTCTACTTCGAGATCGATTACGATATGTTTGTGGCAAATGGCAGTGATGTAACACAAACCAACATCTGGATGGCTTCTACATTCAATAATGTACAGACCTTGTACAGCAATGACGGAATTAATGTTGCCATCAAATCGATATATATTTGGACTTCACCCGACCCTTATACCGGAGATTTCTCCTGGCAATTTCTTGAGCAGTTTCACGCCCAGCGACCCGTTTTTAACGGAGATGTGGGACAATTGGTTGGGATTGACAGCGGCCTTGGTGGCGTTGCTGCAGTTGTTGACGGACTTTGTTCTGACAATAATTATAGTTACTCCGATGTATTTTTTGAAGTGAATACGGTCCCTGTTTTTTCCTGGACCGTGGAAGTGATTACGCATGAGTTGGGCCATTTACTCGGCTCACCCCATACACACGGCTGCTATTGGAACGGTGATGGATCTGCGATTGATGGTTGTGCTACCACTGCAAATCCAATCTATGCGGAAGGCAATTGTCCTATTGGCGATGTTCCCACAGCTGACACAGGTGGTACGATTATGAGTTATTGCCATTTACTTCAGGGCGTTGGGATTAATTTTGCAAACGGGTTTGGACCACAACCGGCTGCCCGTATTCTGCAAAATGTAGAATCTTCAACTTGTTTAAGCTCCGATTGTGTAAACACCTGCATTTCACAGGTGTACAATCTTACTATTACGGAGGTAACCCAAACAGGCGCAACTTTAAATTGGACAGATGCAGACACCACAAATTCCGCCTGGGAAGTTTCTGTTTCTACTTATCCTTATGAGCCGACTACCTGGACGCCTGTGAGTACAAATCCATATACATTGGTTGGTTTATCACCCAATACCAATTACAATATTTGTGTACGCTCGGCGTGTCCGGTTAGCATGGAAGCCGTGCCAAAATGTTATTACTTTACGACAGGCGCCGACTTTTGTGCCGGACAGTCTTTTACCGATTCAGGTGGACTGGACAATAATTATGCTGATTATGAAGACTGGACGAGAACGGTAATGCCGTTAAATCCAAATGACAAAATAAAAGTTTCTTTCAACAGCGTTGCTATCGAAGATGGCTGGGATTTTCTTTACATTTTCGACGGACCTGATAGTCTTTCTCCAAATATTGCTACCATCACTGGATTTACAACCCCTGGGCCATATACATCAACCCATGCAAGTGGTGCACTCACATTTCAGTTTGATGCGGATACAAATACTAACTTGGCGGGCTGGGACGCAAATTTCAGCTGCATGAACCTGGGTACAAATCAGGCAGGAATTGTTGATTTCTCCTACTATCCAAATCCAACATCGAACCTGCTTAACATCAAGTCAAAAACCGAGATCACGGGAATTAAAGTTCTTAGCCTCGATGGAAAACTGTTGGAAGAATTTAACAAAAAACAGTTCGATGCAGTAGTAGATCTCTCCGCTTTCGCAACGGGAACATACATATGCATGCTGCAATTTGAAAAAACAACCTCTTCTTTCAAAGTGGTTAAAAAATAAGAAAAAACACCGCATAAAAAAAAGGTACGCTTTGCGTACCTTTTTTATTAAAACCAAACTTTACTAAGCTTGTTCTAATTTTCTCCTGGCTTTTTTCTCCTTCGCCAATTCGACCAATGCGCCTCCAACCCAATAGGTTACGAAACTCACCAGAAAAATCATCAGCCAAAAGCCGATCGTTAGGACGGTAAGGAATGCTAAAAAGCCTAAATACTGTTGAAATTCAAACATGTTTTCCGGAATTTATGAATTCTTTCCAAAGGTAAATGATATATTTTTACCAGCCAATAAAACCAGCCAAAATATTTTTTTAAACCCACGCTAATCCCTAAATTTGGCAAGGCTTTTTAGGAGCATTTTCCCGCTCTTCGCTGCTATCTTTCTGTGTTCTTACAAAAACACAAAAAGGATATCCGCTGCGATCGGGGCTAGGACGACTCCCTGCCGGACAAACCAATTCAAATTAAATAACTACCATGGAATTCAGAATCGAGAAAGACACAATGGGCGAGGTAAAAGTACCCGCCGATAAATACTGGGGCGCCCAGACAGAACGTTCCAGAAACAATTTTAAAATCGGTCCATCCGCTTCAATGCCGCTGGAAATTGTCCGCGGTTTTGCTTACCTCAAAAAAGCTGCCGCTTATGCCAATCACGATTTGGGCGTGCTTCCCAAAGAAAAACGCGACGCGATAGCACAGGTTTGCGATGAAATTCTTGAAGGCAAACTGGACGACCAATTTCCGTTGGTAATCTGGCAGACCGGCTCTGGGACACAAAGCAATATGAATGTCAATGAGGTGATCGCAAACCGCGCACAAGTGTTGGCAGGCTTTAACATTGGCGAAGGTGAGGCCGTCGTTAAAGCAAATGACGACGTCAACAAATCGCAATCCTCAAACGATACTTTTCCAACAGGAATGCATATCGCTGCCTACAAAGCAGTCGTTGAAGTCACGATTCCAGGTGTGGAAAAATTAAAAAAGACATTGGATGCGAAAGCTGCGGAATATAAAAATGTCGTCAAGATCGGACGAACGCATTTGATGGATGCGACGCCATTAACTTTGGGACAGGAGATTTCAGGTTATGCTGCACAGCTGGGCTATGGCTTGAAAGCATTGAAAAACACGCTTTCTCACCTATCAGAAGTCGCGCTAGGCGGTACTGCAGTAGGCACAGGATTGAACACCCCTGACGGCTACGACGTAAAAGTTGCCGCGTATATTGCACAATTCACAGGCCATCCCTTCGTAACGGCGCCCAATAAATTTGAAGCACTTGCCTCTCATGATGCGATCGTCGAAACACATGGCGCCTTAAAACAACTCGCAGTTTCCCTGAATAAGATTGCGAACGACATTCGTATGCTCGCTTCAGGTCCACGTTCCGGAATTGGCGAAATATTAATTCCTGAAAACGAGCCGGGATCTTCGATCATGCCTGGGAAAGTAAATCCAACACAATGCGAGGCTTTGACGATGGTTTGCGCACAGGTAATGGGTAACGACGTCGCCATTTCGGTTGGCGGTATGCAGGGACATTATGAGCTGAATGTCTTCAAACCGGTTATGGCCGCTAACTTCCTGCAATCTGCACGGCTATTGGGTGATGCCTGTGTTTCTTTTGACGAGCACTGCGCACAGGGAATCGAGCCAAATTATATACGCATCAAGGAATTGGTTGACAATTCACTCATGCTGGTCACCGCTTTAAATACCAAAATCGGTTATTATAAAGCTGCAGAAATTGCGCAGACAGCACACAAAAATGGCACTACTTTAAAAGATGAAGCGGTTCGCCTCGGTTATGTTTCCGCGGAAGATTTTGATGCCTGGGTAAAACCCGAAGACATGGTCGGAAGCCTTAAGTAAAATTGTAAATACAATAGCAAAGTCCGCCATGAGCGGACTTTCTGCTTTAAAACCATTTCTTTCTCCGGAAATAAAATACCATTAGGATTACCGTAACAAACATTACGCCAAGGACGATAAAGTAACCGTTTTTGCTCCGCAGTTCCGGCATGTTATCGAAATTCATTCCATACACGCCCACAATAAACGTCAAAGGCATAAAGATTACAGAAAAAATCGTGAGCGTTTTCATAATCTGATTCATCTTTTGTGCCTGCGATGAATAGAAAATATTTGAAGCGCTTTCGAGATTATTGACGTCATATTCGATCTGTTCCAAAAGCTCGAGCGCTTTTTGATGGAGGCGTGCAAAAAAGGTGTAGTTAGAACTTTCAATTCCATCAAACTCATCGTCATCCTTAATGCTTTTCAATGTATAAAGCGCATCACGCAACGGCAGTATAGCCCGTTTTAGGTAGTTCAAATTTTCACGTTCGTGTTCAATCCTGCTTAGGAATTCCGATTTATGAGAATGCTGTGCCTCGATCAGCAATTTCTCAATATCGGCTTCATAGTTTTCAATTGTAATAAAAAAGTTTTCGATTATGGCATCCAACATCAGATACAGCAAATAATCGTTTTTCTTTTTCCGGACAATCCCACCACCGGTACGAATCCGTTCCCTGATGTGGGAAAAGAAATCACTCTTTCGCTCTTGAAAAGACACGATTGTATTATCCGTCAATAAAAAACTAATCTGCTCAATTCTAACAGTATTAGATCCTGTTTCTTCGAGAATTGATTTAATACTGAAAAATAACATGTTGTCAAATTCGTCTATACGGGAACGGCGTAGTACGTTCAAGACATCACTAATGATAAAAGTTTCAGTGCGCAGTACATTTCCTATTTCCTTTATGAGCTCAATATCGTGCAGCCCATGAATATTCAGCCACTTCACATCGAGTTCCTGCTCAGGGTCGTCGAGTTCTTTCCGAACCCTTTCGATGCTTACATTCCTATATTCCTCGTATCCCTCAACGTCGTAAACAAAAAGCTGCATTTCGACGGGGTCTTTCTTATAGCTTCCGGTATATTCAAATAAGTTTGGCTGTACTTTCCTTACTTTGCTGTATTTAATTCTTTTCAACGGCTATAATTTTTACATAAAGATAGGAGTTTTTAAATTTCCAATTTACATTTACGAAAAATTCCCGAATGACTACTCTACTTACGAACATCAGCCAGTTGTTACAAGTTCGTGAAATCCACGTTGACAAAGTTTCTGGCGCGGATATGGCTACATTACCGATGCTTGAAAATGCCTGGGTGTTGATTGAAGGCGCGTATATTGCAGATTTTGGAACAATGGACTGTGTGCCGGATTTAAAAAATATCCGTAAGATTGATTGCTCGGGACGTGTCGTTTTACCAGCCTGGTGCGACAGCCATACGCATCTGGTGTATGCCGGCAACCGTATCGGGGAGTTTGTCGATCGCATTAACGGGCTAAGCTACGTGGAAATCGCTAACCGGGGCGGCGGCATTCTAAACTCAGCAAAAAAACTAAATGAAGCTGACGAAGATACAGTTTACCATGAATCAAAAATCAGGCTCGAGCAAATCATGCGCCTGGGAACGGGTGCCGTCGAAATTAAATCAGGCTATGGATTGACGGTTGCGGGTGAACTCAAGATGCTTCGCGTGATCAAAAGACTGAAAGAAAATTACCCGGTAGCCATTAAGGCCACTTTTCTTGGCGCACATGCTTTTCCTTCTGATTTTAAAGAAAATCATTCCGCATATCTTGACTTGATTGTGAATGAAATGCTTCCCGAAATTGCAAAAGAAGGCCTGGCAGATTATATTGACGCTTTTCTTGAAACGGGTTACTTTTCAGTCGCAGAAACGGAACAGGTTATGGCGGCGGGAAAGAAATACAACCTGCTTTCGAAAATCCATGTCAACCAATTTACTGCAATTGGCGGTATTGAAGCCTGCGTGAAACATGGTGCACTTTCGGTTGATCATCTCGAAGTATTGACCGACAACGATATTGAAGCGCTTTCCGGATCCGGAACAATGCCCGTTGCACTTCCCTCCTGCTCTTACTTCCTAAGTATTCCTTACACTCCAGCCCGCAAAATGATTGCCGCAGGTTTGCCTTTGGCATTGGCAACCGATTATAATCCCGGTACCACACCATCGGGAAATATGAATTTTGTTGTAGCAACAGCCTGTATCAAAATGAAAATGACTCCGGAAGAAGCGGTAAACGCAGCGACCATTAATGGCGCCTATGCAATGGGCATTTCGCAAACCCATGGCAGCATAACGAAAGGGAAGCACGCGAATCTAATCATTACCAAGCCGGTGACTTCTTTCTATCAACTTCCTTATGAGTTTGGAAATAATAACATAGAAGATGTGATCATTAACGGTGAAATTATCTCATAAAAAAAGAGCCCCCGTGGGGCTCTTTCTGTTTTGAATCAATAACCAACCGAAAAATTCTATTTTAGTGTAAAAGTCGTTTTAGAAACCAATTCGCCTTTGTCAAATATATTTACAAAATAACTTCCCTTAGCAAAATCCTTGCCATTCCCATCAAGGTATTCACAAACGTCAACCGCCTGATTATTGTAAGGCACCACTTTCGTAAAACTATAAGTTAAACTCATATCGCCAAAGGTTTCCGTTTTCTTGTCGCCCAGTACATTGTTCTTGCTATCAATAATCTGGATATAATACGTTTTATCCCCCGATTTTGCAATTGAATTTGCAGCAATAGCGAAACAAACTTTAACTTTATCGGCGCGGCTTGCTTTTTCAGTTTCGATTTGTTTACCGGAACTTCTTTCTTTGATAGCCTGTGTTCTCAAATTCATCACTACTAGTTTGGAACCCTTTTCAACGGTCTTGGCCAGATTCTCATTTTGCACAACCAAGGTATCATTAAACTTCTTTTGCTGTCCCAGCGCGACAACAGTGCTGTCCCTTTGTACGGTAAGCGTTTCGTTCTGCTTTTTAAGTTCTTCATTTTCAGCGACCAGCTTTTTCATATTGGCCTGAAGCGCGTTAAATTGCGCCCTGTATTTCCTTAAAGAAGAAGCATCTCCTTTTGATTTTTTAAGATCTGCAATAAGATTGACTACCTTCTCGCGTTCGGATATCAATTCATCCGAAACAGCAGTCTTGTCTTTTAATGCCTGTTCATAGGTATTTTTTACAATGGCGAGGGAATCCAGAAGATTATCCTTTTCAGACTTCACCGAAGTTACTTCTGTCTCCATTTTTTTTGCATCGGTCGTCATTTTGAAAATGTAGGCAAGGCTACCCATCAGCAAAAGCGCCAAAACAACCACTACCGCTTTTAAACTTGAATTACTTTTTTGATTTTCCATAAAATAAATTTTTACTGATTTTCATAATAGTTTGGTGCTTATTCATTTAAACAAATTTAAAATAAACAATTCCCAAACCAAGGAAATTAACGTAAGTTTATACTTTTATAGTATTTTTAAAACCTAAAATTTTGTGATGGAAAAACTGATTCCTTTTACGATTTCTGATCTGGCAAAAGTGACAAACTTCAGGAGCGGCGAGATAAAATTCGGCGAGAAGATGCACACCATTCCTGTTGGTGCCGACCCCGAGAAATTTATGAAAGCCTGCGAAGCGAAGTATGTGCTGTTTGGAATTCCTGAGGATATCGGCGTACGCGCAAATTATGGACGTCCCGGCACAGCGTCTGCCTGGTACAGTGCCATAAGCAGCATCGCAAACATACAGCACAATCGTTTTTGTAAAGGTGGAAGGATACTTGTCCTGGGAGCGCTGGATGTTAAAAAAGAAATGGAGGAAGTCGAAGGCTTGGATTTCAACATGATTGAGGATCGCAAGAAACTCAGTGCCGCAGTTGAAAAAATTGATAAGGAAGTCGCCCATATTATATTTACAATCATAAAGGCCGGGAAAATTCCGATTGTTATCGGCGGTGGTCACAACAACGCTTATGGAAATATTAAAGGTGCCGCACTGGCATTTGGAAAACCGATAAATGCCATAAATTTCGATGCCCATTCTGACTTCCGGATCCTTGAAGGAAGGCACAGCGGAAATGGTTTTTCATATGCCTATGAGGAAGGATTCCTTAGAAAATATTTTATTTTTGGATTGCACGAAAGTTATACCTCGAAAAACGTATTGGACATTATCAAAAAAATTGAAGACAGGGTGCGATACAACACATATGACGAAGTCAATATCCGAAAGCAGAAGGGCTTTAATGAAGAAATGTTCAATGCGCTGAACTTTATCAGAAACGAGCCTTTTGGCATTGAAATTGACCTTGACGCATTACCCAATATTGCAAGCAGTGCCATGACCATGAGTGGTTATTCGATTGAAGAAACCCGTTTGTTCGTGAGCTATTTTGGCAAAAATCCGAATGCAGCCTACCTCCATATCTGCGAAGGCGCTCCAGACTTAGGAGAGGATAAAAACAAACACCTTATTGGGAAATTAATCGGCTATCTGGTCACCGATTTCATTAAAGCAAATTACGTGAGCGAGCCGTTATAATTATTTAGTAATCATCAAATCCTCAATGTATTTCACCGGAGCACTACCGTAGCTAAGGAATGTTGCATGGAACTTTTTCAGGTTGAAATTTTTGCCTTCCTGCTTTTTATATAAGTCACGCAGTTCACAAATCTCGGTAAATCCGGTAAAATAAGAACAAAGCTGCACCTGTGTCAGACTCACACGCCGCCACTTCCCTTCTGCCTCAGCCTGTTGCTGGAATGCCTCATCCATCAATAAATGAAGTGCCTGCGCCTTGCTCATGTTTTTGGTATGCACACCGATATCAAGAATCGTATTGCAGGTACTTCTTAAATTCCACTTATAATACATCAGCCACATTTCGTCCGAATTTTTATAGCCATTTTCCAGCATCATCAATTCTGAATACACTGCCCAGCCTTCTACCATAGCGCCGTTGCCTGCAATCGATTTTATTAAACTTGGGGATTGATTGCTGTAAACCAGTTGTGTGTAATGTCCCGGAATCGCTTCATGGATATTTAAAATCTGAAGAATATAGTCGTTGTATTCCCGAAGATAACTTTCTGATTCTTCTGCGCTCCATCCTGAAAGACTGCCGACATTGTAATACGTTTTCGCATTTTTATCATACGGTCCCGGTGCTGAGATGGAAGCACCAGCGACACCGGCCATGTAATCCGGCTCTTTGCGCACCTCAAGCGGTTTGGACGGATCGATGTAAATCAAATCTTTTTGCCTTATGAAAGCCAGTAATTCCGGAAGCTGCTTCTCGATTTCCAGCTGAAATGATTCAGGCGACGTATGCTGTAACGAAATTTTGTCAATTACCTGTCGGATCAGTTGGTTCTTGTCTTTAGGCTTTGGTGCATCGCCAAGGTATTTTTTCCACAGTTTATCGGCAATTGCAAACATTTTTGCATGCAGTTCGTTCTTGTGTTGGATCGCTTTGTCGTATATCTGCGCCGACGTGTATGCGGATTCAATGTCAAATTGAAACTTTTTATCATATAGCGCTTGCCCCAACCTGAAGTCCCTTGGCGTCTTGTTTTCTAAATGTTGCAGCCAGTTGATATAATCCTTAATGGCATCGATGGCTTTCACCGACTTGTTCTTGATTTCACTCTTCTCTGAATCTGATAATTTCGAATTTGCAAGCACAGCCGGTAAGTCTTTCTCGAACACAGACAACCCACCTGTATTCTGCGCAATAGCCAGTGCTGTATGTTCTAAAGTGGGATTTTTAATATTTCTCTTTGCGGCGGCATAGTAATCGGGAACCTTTTCTAATTTACGGCTGATGTTTCTCAGCCTGACTGCAAGCGAATCATAGCTTCCATTCAGGATGTCCGCAAAAGAAGAACTGACATTGTATTCAGACGGATTCCACTCATAAGATTTCATTTCCTGTATATTGAAAATAAATCCGTTTAGCATATTCTGGACCATTTTTTGATCCGTATAGTTTGCCGGACTGAGGCTTTTTTCGTCGTACTTTTTTAATGAATCCAGATTGGCATTCGCAAATGCAAGCTGCTTTGTGAGCGTCTGGGCGTCATCAATCGAAAGAATACTGTCATATTTGTGAAATCCGCTTGCAGCCGCATAATCCGGGAAATTCAACCACAACGATTCGACAAAATTTTTAGAATAATTTTCAAAAGCGTTGTTCTGGTCTAATTTTTCTTTGTGACAAGAGGTTAATGTAATAAGCAGAAATAAGGCCAAGCAAGCTCTTTTCATCATGGATAGATTTGTGTTTTTCGTCTTGTAAAGATAAGTTTTTCTTTATAAATTTATCAAAATCCGACGCTTCCAACTTTACAATAGTTTTAAGAAAACATCGTTCAATAAATGTTAAATTGCCGAACAAATTCAAAAAATATCGCATGGATCAGATAAAAATTTTATGGGTTGACGACGAAATCGATCTGTTGAAGCCGCACATCCTTTTTCTTGAAAAGAAAAATTATAACGTAACAACCTGTAACAATGGCCGCGATGCTGTTGATATTTTCGAAGAAGGCAATTTTGATATTGTATTCCTTGATGAGAATATGCCCGGAATGAGCGGACTGGAAACCCTGCAGGAAATTAAAGAGAAAAAATCTTCCACGCCGGTAATTATGATTACTAAAAGTGAGGAAGAATACATTATGGAGGAAGCCATCGGGTCTAAAATTGCCGACTACCTGATCAAGCCCGTAAATCCAAACCAAATATTGTTGAGTTTAAAGAAAAACCTTGACCATTCCAGACTTGTTTCCGAAAAAACAACATTAGATTACCAAAAGGAGTTCCGTAAAATTGCCATGGAACTTGCGATGGTCAATAGTTATGAAGACTGGATTGAAATGTACAAAAAACTGTTGTTTTGGGAGATTGAGCTCGAGGACATCCAGGACCAGGCCATGATTCAGATTCTCGAATCCCAAAAAGTCGAGGCCAACAGCCAGTTTGGAAAATTTATAGAACGCAATTATGAAGATTGGTTTGCACCAAAAGCAGACCGTCCGGTGATGTCGCACACACTTTTTCGTGAACTTGTTGTGCCTGAATTAAAGAAAAAAGACCATCCGGTGCTTTTTGTGGTGATTGACAACCTGCGTTACGACCAATGGAAAGTTTTTGAAAGCGTCGTAGCCAATTACTATAAATTGGAAAAAGAAACACCGTATTACGCGATTTTACCGACGGCGACACAATATGCCAGAAATGCTATTTTTTCGGGATTACTGCCTGCCGACATGGAAAAGCAGTACCCGCAGTATTGGAAAAACGACGTAGAGGATGGTGGAAAAAACCTGTATGAAGCAGAATTCCTTACCGAACAGTTGAGAAAACTGGGACTTAGCAGCCTGAAACAGGACTACTTTAAGATTACAAACCTTGCAGGCGGTAAAAAACTGGTTGAAAATTTTAAGTCGTTAAAATCCAATGACCTGGTTACTGTGGTCTATAATTTCGTTGATATGCTTTCGCATGCCAAGACCGAAATGGACGTTGTGAAAGAGCTGGCTTCCGATGACAAAGCCTATCGTTCGTTAACATTAAGCTGGTTCCGGAATTCGCCTTTGCTCGAAATCATACAGCAGGCACAAAAGCTTGGTTTCAAACTCATTATTACCACAGATCACGGTACCATTAATGTGAAGAATCCATCAAAAGTAATCGGTGATAAAAACACCAGCCTGAACCTCAGGTATAAAACCGGACGCAGCCTGACTTATGAGGACCGCGACGTATATGCGGTAAAAGACCCGAAGAAAATTGGTCTGCCTTCCATCAACATGAGCAGTTCTTATATCTTTGCGAAAAATGATTTGTTCCTTGCCTATGTCAACAACTACAATCATTACGTGAGTTACTACCGAAATACATATCAGCATGGTGGGATCTCACTGGAAGAAGTGATTGTGCCATTTTTAGTCTTTAATCCGAAATAAATTGTTTAAAACCTAAAATACACCAACACTTTGGAAATTATTTTTTCCCTCGACGAAATTGGACAGGCCGCGCAGCATGTTCTCGCCCAAAACCCGAAAAAAGTCATTTTATTTAACGGCGATATGGGCGCCGGAAAAACGACTTTCATCAAATCATTATCGAAGCAGCTGGGCGTTACTGACGCGACCAGCAGCCCGACGTTCTCACTAGTGAATGAATACGATGCGGCCGAGGGCCATAAAGTGTTCCATTTTGACGTTTACCGGTTGAAAAATGAAGGGGAAGCCTATGACATGGGGATGGATGACTATTTGTACTCTGGGGAATGGTGTTTCATTGAATGGGCAGAGAAAATCCCAAGCCTGATTCCGCAGCAACATTCGACAATCCACATCAGCGTGCTCGCTGACGGAAGTCGGAGGCTGCTGCTGCAATAGCTGTGAACTTACTTCTCCGAAAATTTCTGTAAATTTTTCGTGGACCGCGTTGAGCCCGGCCAGAAGGGCGCGCCACAGTACTGCTCGTAATAACTTAAATTTGTTCCAGATTGGGTAATGGCATTGCCAGATGGTAACTTTTTTATAAATTAGGGCAAAATTACACCAAGCCCTATGTCACTGACCCCGTTTACGAAGCAGCAATTACTGCCTCAGGAAGAAAAGCTGGAAATTGCCAGGCATAAAAGCGAACTTTTTATCGGTATCCCTAAGGAGACCAGTTATCAGGAAAGAAGGATATGCCTCACGCCCGATGCGGTAAATTCGCTATGCTCCCATGGGCACCGCATCATGATTGAGGCTGGTGCAGGCCTTAGTTCCAGTTACTCAGACAAAGAATACAGCGATGCCGGCGCAGAGGTAACGCAGGATACGAAGAAGGTTTTCAGTTGTCCCATTATTTTAAAAGTCGAACCACCAACCGCTGACGAAATCAAGATGATGAATCCACAGACGATTTTGATTTCGGCAATACAACTCAAAACGCGGAAGGCAGGCTATTTCGAGGCGTTGCATAAAAAGAAAATTACGGCGCTGGCCTTTGAATTTATAAAGGACGATGATGGTTCTTACCCTGCTGTGAAATCATTGAGCGAGATTGCAGGCACTGCCTCGGTCCTAGTTGCCGCGGAACTGATGATTGACAATGCCCATGGAAAAGGGCTTTTGTTCGGTAATATTACCGGGGTCCCTCCTACTGATGTGGTGATTCTTGGTGCGGGCACTGTCGGTGAATTTGCGGCAAAGACCGCGATTGGACTGGGCGCCAGTGTGAAAGTATTCGACAATTCGATTACCAAACTCAGGAGACTGCAAAACAACCTGAATTCCAGGATATTTACATCGACCATACAACAGAAAGCCTTATTGAAAGCGCTTCGCAGGTGTGATGTCGCTATTGGTGCCATGCGCGGCAAAGACCGCTGTCCTGTCGTAGTGTCGGAGGATACGGTGGCCCATATGAAAAAAGGAGCCGTTATTGTTGACGTCAGCATTGACACGGGTGGCTGTTTTGAAACGTCGGAAATCACGACACACGAAAACCCAACATTTGTAAAACATGACGTAATCCATTATTGCGTGCCGAACATTCCGTCCAGATATTCCAAGACCGCCTCATTGTCAATCAGTAATATCATTACGCCGTACCTGATCCAGATTGCGGAAGACGGCGGCGCAGAGAGTGCGATACGCTGTAATAGCGGCCTGAAACACGGTGTCTATTTTTACCACGGTATTTTGACAAACAAAGCGATTGGAGAATGGTTTGGGATTGCGCACAGCGACATCAATTTAATTGTGTTTTAATCCGCGTTAACGTACCTTTGGCGAAATTTATTTCCCTATGAAATTTTACACACGACTGGCTTACTACCTTAGCGGCTTTGCGATTGGCATGATATTCCTGTTTTTTATTTTGAATGGTAAGGAAACCAGCTGCAGTTATTTCCCCAATGCCCGCGTTTTAAAACACCTGCGCGAAGTTCCTTTTAAGTACTCTGACCTTGCTTTGCAGAAACTCAGCGAAAAATGGGTGGATACCGCAGATGTCAGGAAAACACTTACTTATGGCGATGTCGATTTTGAAAAAAGCAATATCAAGCTGAAAGCGGGCAAGCTATATACCATCTACGGTAAGAACTCAAAAGGAGAAGCCATCACGCTGGAAGTCATCAATTATGATGATGCGGCGGAACTTCGCGACATCAAAAAGCAATAATAATTTTGCAATTCCCTTGCGGATTTGAATTGTAAACGTATATTTGCAGACACAATTCAGGGCAATTAGCTCAATTGGTTCAGAGCATCCCGATTTTCATCGGAAGTGGTCGGAAGAAATTAAAGAATGTTAGGGCGATTAGCTCAGTTGGTTCAGAGCATCTGGTTTACACCCAGAGGGTCGGGGGTTCGAATCCCTCATCGCCCACAAGTTTAATTACAAATGGTTTCAAAAGCCGATAAATCTTATGGTTTATCGGCTTTTTGCTTTGGTGCCTATTTCAAACTGTTCATTTAATCTTATTTCTTAAGAGACAAAAGCGAGACCCAAAATATTACTGAAATCAGGGTCTCGCTTAAAACCTTTTAAAGCTTGCAACATCGAGTATCTAAAGCCTGTTCAATAACCTGTTCAAAATTTATACATCTTGTTTGCTATCGCTCAGAAAGATAAATTGAATAATAATTAAAAGGTTAACACATAAAAGATAGGCTATAAATATTGACACCTTGTAGGAAGCACCTCTTTGGCCAAACCGATCGTGACAGAATGCTTATCCCAATTTACCAAGCGCATAATGATAAGATCAAAGGGCTCCTTGGAAATGGATACGCACCGGGAACACTTGAACATTTCAAAATTTCCCTAAAATACCTTAAAGAATTCCCAATTTGGAAATACGATGTTAAGGACATTGCCATTTCTAAAATCGATGTTGCAATGATTACCGAGTTTGATTTCTATTTAAGAAGTGAAAAGAATTGCAACAACAATACTGCTGTTAAGTATGTCCGAAAATTTAGGAAAATCATCAAAATTTGTCTCAATAACGACTGGCTTGAGAAGGATCCATTTGTTAAGTACGATGGAAAAATGAAAGAAGTTGAAACCGAATTTTTAACCGATGAAGAAATCAAAGACATTTACTCAAAGAAATTCCGTACACCAGGATTGGAACGCGACATTGTTATTTTCTGCGCCTTTACTGGCCTTGCTTAGTTTGATGTAAAAGGACTTCACCGCGATCATATTGGAATTTGGTGGCGATGGACAAAAATGGATATTTAAAAGAGATTGGCTACTTTTGCCAAAATACAAAGGAAATCGCTTTTCACATGGCCAGGCATACATTTGCAACTTCTGTCACGCTGACAAACGAAGTTCCAATTGAAAGCGTTAGCAAAATACCAGGTCATAAAAGTATCCAAACCACTCAGCATTATGCACGAGTGCTTGACAGCAAAGTTAGCAAAGACATGCAAAATTTGCGGGCTAGGTTTACAACTGTCAATCACTCTTACCTATTATTACACGAATAAACGATCTTTACTAAAAGACATTATCAATGACCAACGAAATTAAAACCCTGTTCCCCACTTTTTCAAAACCGCTGCTCGAAGATATCGACAACAACGCCGTATTCCAGACGGTACACTCAGGTGACGTAATCATGCGCACCGGCCAATACATCAAAAGTACCGTACTGGTACTGAGTGGCACTATCAAAATTTACCGTGAAGACGATAACGGCGGTGAATTTTTTATGTACTACCTGCAACCCGGACAGGCCTGTGCGATTTCAATGATTTGCGCGACCAAAAGCGAAAAGAGCCAGATTATGGCCAAGGTTGTCGAGGATGCCGAATTGGTGATGGTGCCACTTCCACTCATGGACAAATGGATGATGCAACACCGTTCATGGTATGAATTCGTGATCGATACCTACCGAAGCCGTTTTGAAGAGGTTTTAGAGGTGATCGACAGCATTGCGTTTCGTGCCATGGACGAACGCCTGGAGTTTTATCTTAAGCGTCACAAAGAAGCCTTAGGCAGCTATGACCTAAAATTATCGCACCAGGATATCGCTTCGGAACTCCATACTTCACGCGAAGTGATTTCAAGATTATTGAAAAAAATGGAGCAACGCCAACTGCTCAAGCTGCACCGCAACCATATCGAGTTGCTTAAATAAATCACTGTGTGATAAAAGTTACAGTCCACCGGAATTTATAGCGCAATATTTACTTAAATTTATTAAAGATGGAATATTTTGGCTACCTCGCTTCGGTAATAATTGGGATTGCACTAGGTTTGATTGGTGGGGGCGGCTCCATTTTAACCGTACCCATTCTGGTATACCTGTTCAAAGTAAATCCCGAAAATGCAACGAGCTATTCGCTATTTATCGTCGGCATCACTGCAATGGTCGGTGCTTATAGGCATTATAAGCTTGGCAACCTCAAAATACAAGCGGCCCTCATTTTTGCCTTTCCGTCGATAATTTCACTGCTGTTTGTCCGCAAGTTGCTGCTTCCCGCGATTCCCACAAATCTTTTTGAGATCGGCAATGTAGCCGTAACGAAAAACCTGCTGATTATGGTGGTTTTTGCTGCGTTGATGATTGCTGCGTCCACATCAATGATCAGGAAATCCAAAGCCGGTGTTGAAGATGTTGGTGGTGTTAATGCCCTTCGGCTGTCGCTTATAGGGTTTCTGGTAGGCATTGTCACAGGATTCCTTGGCGCTGGCGGCGGTTTCCTTATTATTCCTGCCCTGCTGTTCTTCGCAAAACTTCCGATGAAACAAGCGGTCGGAACTTCATTGCTCATTATTTTTATCAATTCAATGATTGGTTTTGGCGGAGATGTCTTAAGTGGTGTTTCCATCAACTACCAGCTCCTGCTTTCTATTGCCGCAATCGCGATTATCGGAATGCTCATCGGGACAGCCCTGTCCAAAAAAATCGACGGCGCGAGACTCAAGCCCGTATTTGGCTGGTTTGTTTTGGTGATGGGATTATACATCATTGCAAAAGAACTTTTTATACAGTAAAAACCCTATGTGACTTTAGTCACCGGCTATTGCATTGCATCTCCATAAACTTGTATCGAACAAAATAGCAATTGTTCTGGCTGTGTAACAAATGTCACTGTAGCTCAAACTGCTCCACACTAATTTTACAAAAAAATAAAACATGTTCAATTACATCCGAAATATCTTATCCGAAAAATGCCCGCGTTGCCATAAAGGAGAAATGTTCACCCACAAATGGTACCAATTGGGATCCAACAATAAAATGGTCGAGAGCTGCAAAGTTTGCGGACAGCGCACCCAACTAGAGCCTGGTTTCTACCATGGAACAGGCTATGTAAGCTATGCACTGACGGTCGGGTTTTCGATTGTCACATTTGTTGCCTGGATCGCATCAACAGGAATTGGAATCAGAGACAGCCGCATTTTTTATTGGCTCATCTTAAATGTCGTACTGTTGATTCTGCTGCAGCCCTTTTTTATGCGATGGTTACGTTTGTTATGGCTATCGTGGTTTTTCCACGATGATGACAAGTACCATACTCCTGAACCATTGACGGTAAAGGTTCCATCTGAAAATTAATAACTTTTTTTGCAATGTAATATTTGTCACTGTGTGCTGGTGTCCATTGCCGTAATTTTGAATTAAAACCTGATAAAAACAAAACAATGAAAATCGAACAAATTTATACTGGATGCCTGGCCCAAGGAGCCTATTATATCACTTCAGGCAACGAAGCGGCAATCATTGACCCGCTTCGTGAAACACAGCCTTACATGGAACGCCTGGAGCGCGATAAGGTCAGCCTTAAATACATTTTCGAAACGCATTTCCATGCCGATTTTGTTTCGGGTCATCTCGACCTTAGCAATAAAACTGGTGCCGAAATCATTTACGGTCCGAATGCCGTTGCCGATTTTAGGCATATATCCGCCACAGACGGCCAGGAATTCGCCTTGGGAAATGTCCGCATCAAAGTATTGCACACGCCCGGGCATACAATGGAAAGCACAACGTTCCTGCTTATTGATGAAAACGGAAAAGAACACGCTATTTTCTCAGGAGATACCCTTTTTATCGGCGATGTCGGAAGACCAGATCTCGCGCAAAGGGCTGCATCGATGACCAAAGAACAATTGGCAGCTACACTGTTCCACTCGCTGCGTGATAAAATCATGATACTGCCCGATGACGTAATTGTCTATCCTGCCCATGGTGCCGGAAGTGCCTGCGGAAAAAATATGAGCAAAGAAACGGTCTCTACGATTGGCGAACAGAAGAAATTGAATTACGCGCTGCGTGCAGACATGACTGAAAGCGAATTTGTAAAAGAAGTCACTGACGGGCTATTACCGCCGCCTGCTTATTTCGGGATGAATGTTGCCATGAACAAATCGGGCATTGCAAGCTTTGAAAGCGTATTCAACAATGGCATGAGAAAAATCGATGCCGACGAGTTTGAAGCGGTAACCAAAGAAACAGGCGCTTTAATTCTTGATACGAGACCCAATGAAATTTTTTATAAGGGTTTTATTCCTCAATCTATAAATATCGGAATCAACGGTGATTTTGCACCTTGGGTTGGTGCGCTGATTGCAGACGTAAACCAGCCAGTGATTTTGGTAATCGAGCGTGGCTTTGAAGAAGAGACCGTGACCCGTTTAAGCCGTGTGGGTTTCGACAACATCATCGGGTACATCAATGGCGGTTTCGAAGTCTGGAAAAAAGCTGGATATGACTTCGACACCATCGACCGCATTACAGCAGCAGCATTTGCTGAAAAAGTGAAAATCGGCGAAGATGAGGTCATTGATGTCCGTAAGGAAAGTGAGTACGAATCTGAGCACCTCGAAGAGGCTTACAGCAAGCCATTGGCCTATATCAATGATTGGGTAAAGGATATCAATCTCGAAAAACACTTCTACCTGCATTGCGCGGGCGGTTACCGCAGCATGATTGCCGCATCAATCTTACAGGCACGCGGCTACCATAATTTTACAGAGATTGAAGGCGGGTTCAACGCCATTGCCAATACAGCCTTGCCTAAAACCGATTTCATTTGCCAAAGTAAAGTTTTAAAAACAATTTAAAAAGTAAGATGATGTTCGAAATATTAAAAAACATCTTTTCAAAAAAGGATAATTCAGTAATGGAAAACTTAATTAACGACGGCGCTTTTCTCGTCGACGTACGCTCTGCTGCCGAATTTGCTGAAGGCCATGTCAACGGCTCGGTGAACATACCGGTCGATCAGGTGCAAAGCCAATTAGCCAAATTTAAGGACAAAAAACATATCGTGGTATTTTGCCGCAGCGGTATGAGGAGCAGTCAGGCAAAAAGCACACTCGAAAGAAATGGCTTCACCAATGTCACCAACGGCGGCACCTGGCAGTCAGTAAACAGTTTCATTAACAAATAAAGAAACAGCCATGAAAAAAAATATGGGTACTACAGACAAAACCATCCGCATCATTGTTGCGGTGCTGATTGCAATATTGTATTTCACAGGTGTGATCAGCGGTACACTGGCAATCATTCTGGGCATCGTCGCAGTAATTTTTGTCGCGACTTCGTTAATCAGTTTTTGCCCGCTCTATGCGATTTTAAATATCAATACCTACAAAATTAAACGATAATGCACCAGATTGAAGTCGAAAACCTTAAATGCGGTGGCTGTGCCAACAGTATCGAAAAAGCACTGCTGAAATTACAAAAGGTTGAATCCGTAAAAGTCAATGTGGATAATAACATCATAGTAATCGTTGGTGACGCCGACAGGCAGCAGATTGTGGAAAAACTGGCAGAAATAGGCTATCCGGAAAAAGGAAATAACACTGTTTTTTGCAAAGCAAAATCGTACCTTAGTTGTGCCATCGGAAAACTAAATTAGCAGGCAGCTTAATACCCTAATGGCAATCCAAATTACGCTAAACATGGAAGAAGAAGAAAAATGTTGCGTCGTGTCTTGCGACAAACCCATTGACGAAAATTATTGGAACCAGCAATACGCCGCCAATACTGTCGGTTGGGATTTGGGTGTTGCATCCCCCGCAATCAAGAATTACATCAACAGTTTGCCATCAAAAGACCTCAGCATCCTGATTCCCGGTTGTGGCAACGCTTACGAAGCCGAATACCTTCTTGAAAAAGGATTTACCAATATCACCATAATTGACATTGCGCCGCTGCTGGTTGCCAAACTCCAGAACAAATTTGCTTCTGAAAAAGCAATCACTATTATCCTCGGCGATTTCTTCGACCACAAAAGCAAGTATGACCTTATCATTGAGCAAACCTTTTTTTGTGCGTTGCCACCTCAACTCAGGCAGCGTTATGTATTTCAGATGCACCGGCTGTTAAAAACAGAAGGAACCTTGGCGGGTTTGCTATTCAACCGCAATTTTGAAGACGGGCCGCCATTCGGAGGAAGCAAACCGGAATACGAAGATCTTTTTACAGATACTTTTATGATTACGCAAATGGGTATTTGCCCAAACTCCGTTGAAAAGCGTGCCGGAATGGAATTGTTTTTCGAAATGAAGAAAAATGACAAAAGTACGGTCGCCCTATATCGGATTAGCGGAGTGACATGCAAGGGCTGCAGCAAAACAATAACCGAGAAAATGCGCTCGATTGATGGTGTACTGAATTGCAGCATCAGTCTGGACTTCACGCAAATGTTGTTAGTGAGTGTTGCGCCGGTAGCAATCGACGTATTGAAGGACACAATTTCCTACGACAAAAAGTATCAAATCGAACCAATAGAAACAAGCGAATATGAATGATAAATTCGAAACCATAATCAACTCGGAAATCCCGGTGTTGGTAGATTTTTTTGCCACGTGGTGTGGCCCTTGCCAGATGCTGGGTCCAATCCTAAAGGAGGTAAAGGATAGTCTGGGTGATAGGGTATCGATCATCAAAATCGATGTCGATAAAAATCAGGAGGCAGCAGCGCATTATCGTGTTAAGGGAGTGCCTACGATGATGCTGTTTCAAAACGGCAAGCAGCTTTGGCGACAGTCG
The DNA here is from genome assembly GCF_002256285.1 of Flavobacterium sp. BFFFF1. GTDB lineage: Bacteria > Bacteroidota > Bacteroidia > Flavobacteriales > Flavobacteriaceae > Flavobacterium. Next base: position 28,563 of record NZ_NKJE01000023.1, read on the forward strand.
GGTGTGCTTTCAAAGGAAGAGATAATCAGGACAATTCTTGAAAAAAGTACTTGGCCCGAACTTCCTAATAAGCCACGCTGAAACCAATTGGCTGGCCATCTTCAAACTTGATCATAAAATTTTTCAAAATGGATAAAATATTTTTTGGCATTATCATCCTGCATTTGGTAATCGGTTTTAGCTGGTTGATATACAAGCTTGAATTTCAAAAAAAGAACCCTAAAAATAAGGATGAATAATAATTATAAATTTAAACAAATGAAAAAAGCAATTGCAATGATGGCACTGGGTGCCTTCCTGTTCTCAGTTAGCGCAAACGCGCAGGAAAAACCAAAACAAAAGAAAAAGGCAAAGACAGAAAAGACCTGTTCGGAAGCGGAAAAGAAAGCCTGCACTAAAGATAAGAAAGCGGGATGTTGCGCTAAAAAATCATAATTTTATAGATTGGTTTTTAAAAAAGATGTTCGGGTAACCGGGCATTTTTTTTTTGCAAAGAATTAACGGCCTGGGTGATAAATATCACATTTAAAGGCAGTTCCATAAAGTACCTTTATCAGGATTTGGTTATCTAACAATAATATTTGTAGAAAAAACAAAATAATAGGGAAGCGCATTTTTATGAAGTAGATGTAAATTGGACAGCAGACCGCAAAGGCACGCTGTGTTCACCCGAATTGATCCAGGAAAATGGACCAACCATCGAAGTGGCAACACCACCCGAATTCCCGAAAGGAATGCCCGGCATTTGGTCACCATATAAAACGCAAAATTTTGCTACAAAATTCGAAATATTGCAACCGCTGATTAACCTTGACGGGTTCTACGGCAGGCAGGCGGCAAAATCAAAAATTACGGGTGTCAGCGACACCGGCCGCGAATCAATCGAAAGCAATTGGTTCGCCGCGGAAAACAACGAAACCGAATCCATACTTTTCTATGCATTCGCCATACCCGAAAATGTGGAAACCCTTTTTAATCTTGCAGCAGCGTTCAACAAGTTGCAGGATACTACATCCCACATTCATGTCGCAATGGTAAACATCGAGCAATTCACCAATATAACAATCTAAATTATGATTAGTCGGATCATACGGGCAATCGCCGGAAGCTTTATCCTCATCAGCATCTTGCTTGCTATATATGTAAGCCAAAATTGGCTGTGGTTTACCGCTTTTTTCGGAGCCAACCTCCTGCAATCGGCATTTACCAAATGGTGCCTTATGGAGGATATTCTGAAAAAAATAGGCATCAAAGACCAGTTCTGATGAAAACATTTTTTTAGTGTTGTCAATTCTGGTGCTTTCCGCTGGAAATAAAGCCGGGGAAGCGAAAGGATTTACTGAACGGTAACATTCCTGTTTTTATAAAAAAGGTAACCTGATAACACAATCAACAAAATTCCAAAAATGACATTGAATAACTTTTGCGGGCTGCAATTAAGTTTGGTGGTTATGCCTCAAATGACAGCCCCAGTTACCCAAAATTCCTGGCGATTAACTCTAAACAATTGAAAAACAAGCAGTAATTACTTCCCAAAATTCCGCGGAGTTTTTGGGAAGTTTTTTTTTATAAGACTTTTTAGAGTAACACCTGTCACTATACCTAATGATATCCATCACTTGAAAAAACTCCAACATGGCACACCTTTGTCTCAGTATTAAACAATAAAGCTAAAATTTAAAATAATGAAAAATAATTACATTTTACTGGCGGTTGCAGTCATCGCGGCGTCATTCAGCACAAGTGCACAAATCCAAAAGGGCAACATGTTAATCGGAGGCAATTTAGCCAACATTAATTTAGGGCTTAATGATCCCAAGATTCTCAGTGCGGAAATCACGCCAAAAGTCGCATGGTTTATCAAAGATAATCTTGCATTGGGTGGCTACATTGATTTTGGCATTGAAACTGCAAAAAACTCGGGAACTACTACCAACTATGGATTAGGAGTTTTAGGCCGCTACTATTTAGGGAAAGAAGTCGAAATCGTAAAACACAGTCGCTTTTTTGGAGAGCTTACAGCCGGCTTCGGTGGTGTAAATGTAAGCGATGCCGACAATACCAATGGACTGAACATTAGTGCCGGTCCCGGGTTTGCCTACTTTATTACACCCAATGTCGGTCTGGAAGTGCTGCTAAAATACAATAGCCTTGTTGGATTGGGAAGTACGCCTTATCAGGGTAATCTGAACTTGGCATTTGGCTTTCAAATTTATCTACCGTGTAAAAGTACCGCCGAGAAAGTAAAAAATGATCTAAAATAAATTGTACCCATCTCCGGGAACATAATGAACTTAGTCAAAATATTCTCCCTTAAAACGGTGAAAATCACTACTGCTGATTCCCGTTTATGAAATAATCAACGCCCGAAATCATTAGTGACTAGTTCAACTTCTGTGCAATTGCGTTGCACGATAAGCTTTAAAATACGTGCCCTTACATTGATTGAATTTAAAATATTGGCGATTTGATACAGATGCGAAATCGAAACCCTTTGAATACACTTTCTTATTACAGATCTTATACAGGGTTAGCGCAGTAAATCTAACCAGCATTGCACACAAAAGCCGAAACTTGCGTTTCGGCTTTTTTAATGGAGCAGCCACTGTAAATTCGTGACTGGTAACATCGTTTCTTTAGCGCAAACTATTTACTGATAACAACCTTATACGTTTTTGAATCCTGTCCGCTGGTAATTTTCACAAAGTAGATGCCATTGTAAACCGAGTCGGTTTCAATAATCGACAAGGTACTCCCCTGCAGGATTTTTGCAGATTTGATCACTTTTCCCAATTCGTCAATGAGTGCAACGTTTAGATCCGTTTCAGTAGCCTGGGTTTGTACAGCAATGAAGTCGGCGGCCGGGTTTGGATATATTGTTATTTTAGCATTATTAAAATCAAACTGGTCATTTCCGAGGTAAGTCGTAGTCCCTGATGGAACGCTGGTGACCGTAGTCGCGGTGACATTGCCATAGAATGTAGGCCCTACAACATACGGGTAAGCCGACTTATGGTTTTCATCTACCGTTGTAAAATAGCAGTATATTCCATTCGGATATTCTGGTGTGATACAAAACCGCCCGTTATGCGCATCGAGATAGGTCGGATCGGATGGGTGTGCAACATATTCATAATCCTCCCTGAAATAACCGTTGAAAATAGTTTGTGTCCCAATTACTTGATTTACCGAGGGCCCATTTGTCCTGGTAGTTTGAACTTTTAGCTGGTAACCCGATTTCATCCGCGCTATTGCTCCGGTACCGTTTGTATTGGTGTAAGCATATGCCCCATAAATAGGAAAACCATCGTAAGCGAAACCCAGCAGCGGAGAATGTTCTGAGGCATTGATAACATATAACCCATCTGAAGGATACAAATCACAAACGTTCGACGTGACAACCAAGTCCAGATTGAAGGCACTGGGGTTTTGATGGTGGTGGTAGTTGCCCATCGCAGGGTGCGCTTTAGCACAATCAAAGCCTGCCCTTTCCGCAGGAATTGCATCTCTGTTCCATGCCTGGGTAGCATTGGGGCCCCCAGGGCAAGGGGAATTTCCTGGTCCGCCGCATAAACTTTGTGAGGTATTGTTCCATGCCACGCCATCACGATAATCAAATAGCGCTACGCCATTCTTAAATATTCCAATGTTTCCGCCTGACGTGGCTGTAGGAGTACCCGTATTTTGAGTGGGCGACAGCGGAAACCGGAAAATTTTATTTTGCGCAGTAGCCAAAGACGGATTTCCATCCTGAAAGGGTCCGGTGATGTAAGCCGGAATACCCGTAGCGGAAACATATACATAAGTGGCATTATACCGAACCGACTGTACATTCGCCTGGACATTGTCTACAATTGGAGTAGAATTACCTGCTACGTAATGCCTGCCAGTGATACCTGTGGTATTCTGCAGCCAGCTTGTAATGATCGGATCAGTTTGTGCGTTTATGAATCCGCAAATAAGAAATGCCATGAACGTAATTTTTTTCTTCATATTCAATTTGTTTTGAGTTCAATAATTTAAAAAATATACCCGTATGCTTTATTGTAATGGTTAGACGATGTAACCTAATTATTCTTGCGCTAATCCTTCAATTTAATTCCTGGGATAGCCCAATGCCGGGTTAAACAGGAATTCACGATCGGTTAACGTCTTTAAAAAGGCTACGATTTCGGTCCTTTCGTTATCTGACAGATGCAACGGCTTTTTTAATTTTGCTGACAGCGTTTTCTGCTGCAAAACACCCGAATTATAGTGGTTAACCACTTCATTTAGGGTCTTAAAACGTCCATCATGCATATATGGGAAGGTGAATTGAATATTCCTCAGCGTCGGTACTTTAAACTTCAGGTAATCCGCTGATTTTTGTGTGATTCTCATCCGTCCGATGTCATTTAACGTGGAATCAGGGGTTAAACCATTGTTCTCAAATTTATCATTCGTAAACAACGGCTCCTGGTGGCAGGAAGCACAATTCTGGCGAAACAGTGCATACCCCTTCTGCTCCACATCCGTGAACTTTTCAGTCCCGTTTATGACATGATCATATTTCGAATTGGATGTCTTTAACATCACTACAAATTGCGCCAGCGCTTTCAACGTCAATTGCCCAGTAATCTTTTGCGGACCGAAAGCGGCTTCAAACAACGCCCTGTATTTCTCGGATTGTTGCAATTTAACAACCACATTAGCGAGGGTTTCGTTCATCTCCGATGCATTCGTGATCGGGTTGACAGGCTGCACTTCAAGATGGTTAACACCACCATCCCACATAAAATTTTTAGCCCAAGCCAGGTTCTGAATCGTCAGTGCGTTCCGCGTGCCAATTTTGCCATCAATTCCATGGCTTAACTGATGATCTACATGCGCAAAGCCGGTTTGCTGTAAATGGCAGCTGGCGCAGGAAATGGTATTGTCTTTGGATAAAATCGGATCATAGAACAGGTTTCGCCCCAATTGAAATCCTTCTTCGGTCAAAGGATTTTTTTGAAAATCGTAAACGGGTTTCGGAAACGACTTTGGCACTTCAAAATAAAGCGGCGTGTTATGCCAACAGGCAAATCCTATCAATGCGATTGAAACAACAGAAACGATTGCAATATAAAATGTACTGTGTTTCATTCTATCGAAAATACTTCTTTGAACATATCGGCAATCGCCATTGCGTTTTTACCCGGCACCATCACCGAATTGATTTTAGCCAGTGCGATATTATCAAACAGCTTCGCCAAATTGATTATCAAGTCGATTTTACTGGGATCTTTTGACGTTAATGCCGGAAGTTCAATCGTCCGGAAGGCATTGAACGGCTGTTGGTATCCCCCAATGTGAAACTGGAACTCACTATTCCGTGTTTTGCAGCTGTTGCTTTTACCTTCCATTTTAAAATTGATATACCCACTTTGCCAGGCCCAATACATGCCGTTCTGTAAGTCCAGATCACCGCCGTTGGCCCCTGATTCATTGGCACCGCCATCAACACCAACGGCAAACCGTATCGTCGAAATTGGGCTATTGTCTTTTGAAGGAACGACGATTTGCAGTGATTGGCTATTTTCAATATCGATTAAATGATAGCTGTCTTTTTCTTTGAAAATGGTTCCGTCGGCAAATGTAAACTCAAGTGCGGACAAGTAGAACTTCAGCATCGTGAACTGCAGCGTATCATTTCGGGAAACATAATGCTGATGCAGCGCCAACGGCTTTTCGCCAAACCGGATATCGCATTTCAGGACAATAGTGTCCGCTGCTGTCTGCGCGGCCAGTGACTGATAACCGAAAATCCCGAGAAATACATACAGTAGTACTTTGACGTTCATAAAAATAATATAGTAATTCTAATGATGCGAAGATAGGCCTCCAGCATCATTTCAATCTATTAGACGCAAATTTTACGCTTTTCATGCGGATAACTTCCTGTTTTTCTTATTACTATAGAAATCGCAATGACAGCCACATAAAAATCCCCGGAAACTGCGAGAATCAATGCCTGTTTTCTTAATTTTGCAACGTGAAAAATCTGGTGTTCATAATCTGTTTTACAATACTCATCAAGCCGATTGTCCCGGTTTTTGAATATGTGATTAATTATGATTACATCAGCACGAAACTTTGCGTCAACAAAGCCAAACCCGAGATGCATTGCAACGGAAAATGTTATCTGATGAAAAAACTGGCAGCGGCAGCCGAAACAGAAAAGCCTGCTTCTTCGGATAAAAAACACACCCCAGTTATTGAAACTTCCGATTTGTTTTTTTCAGCGCTTGCAAATTATGATGTCCTTTTCATCGCAAATCCCTTCAAGGCTTCATTGAACGCAGGCTATAGCGATCTTTACCACAATCCCATCCACTTTTCAGTGTTTCACCCACCCATCATCACCGCTTAAATTTTATTGGCAACCCGTTTGCACCCGCCATCACTTGATTTGAATCATTTGATGACTGCGGTATGCTTTTACTTATTAAAAATTTAAGAATCCTATAAACGATGAAAAATATACTAAAATACGGCCTCGCCTTATTGGCGATCACATGTTCTATGACTTCCTGCAACGATGACGCTGACGCTCCTGTGGTTTCAGGGACAGGTAATTTGGGCGTTGAATTCGACAACGCGTTCGGAGGCAACGACCTGATCCTGAATACGCAGTCAAACAGCACCTCCGAGGGAGAGCTGTTGCACATCAACAGTGTACGTTACATTGTAAGCAATGTTGTCCTGACCAAAGAAGATGGCACTACGTTTACTTACCCTAAAAGCCAAAGCTATTTTATCGTCAGCGAAGCTGATGAAAACAGCCATGTACTCGAACTCACTGACATTCCTGCGGGTGACTACGTAAAGATTAAATTTGGTATTGGTGTTGACCAGGAGCAATTCAACCTTGGAGCATCAGGACAGGGCGACTTCCTCGCGCAGGCACAGGCCGCCGATATGCTGTGGAGCTGGTCCGCTGGATATAAGTTTTTAGCGTTCGAAGGAACGTTTACTTCGGCATCTGTCACCACTGAAACGCCGTTCATGGTTCACACGGGGCAAACCGGCACCGACTATAATTATACAGAAGTCACGCTGGACCTTCCCTCAAAAGCACTGGTCAGGACCACAATCACACCAGAGATTCACGTCATCGCCGATGTTTCAAAAATTATTGATGGAACCCATAAAGTCAAGTTGTCTGACAACAACGATATGGGAATGGGCGCGATGATCATGGGCGGTGCAAACCTGCCATTAATCACCGCAAATCTAAACAACATGTTTACGGTAGCACACGTCCACAACGACTAAACATTATAGAGCAGCTGTCCCGAAATAAAAACGGGACAGTGGCTTTATAAATAAGACATACCATGAAAATAAAATATTTTCTTTGGCTTTTGCTGCCGTTGATACTGGCATGTTCTAATCAGGAGGACGATAGCGAATACGTTAACGTACCAATCGACGTAGCAGTGCCTTCCAATTTTCCTGCGATGGCGTATGATATTGCACTGAACCCACCGACGCAGAAAGGTTTTGAATTGGGAAAAAAGCTGTTTTATGACGGGCGGCTTTCGTCTGACGGCCTCGTGTCCTGTGCCTTTTGCCATGTACAGGAATATGCATTTACCCACCACGGGCATACCGTCAGCCATGGCGTTGACAACCAGTCAGGTACACGGAATGCACCATCCATCCAAAACCTCGCCTACCAAAAGGCATTCATGTGGGACGGTGCAACGACACACCTGGATCTACAACCGGTGATTCCTTTAACCAGCCCGATTGAAATGAATGGCGACCTGAATCAGATTGTGGCCATGATGAATGGAGACGTCTCGTACAGGACGCTATACAAGCAGGCCTTTCGGGATGGTGCCATAAATTCAGAAAACATGTTGAAAGCATTGGCACAGTTCATGGTCGCAATAACTTCGTCGAATTCGAAATTTGACAAGTACAGGCGAAATGAACCCGGCGGCACCCTGACGCCGCAAGAACTCGCTGGATACTCGCTGTTTACCGCGAAATGTTCGGCTTGCCATGCCACAGACCTAATGACTGACGATTCCTTCAGGAACAACGGCCTGGCCATTAATCCGTTGGTCAATGATGTGGGAAGGTACCGGGTGACGCTACAACCCGCAGACCTATACAAATTTAAAGTACCCAGTTTAAGGAATGTGGAGAAATCCGCACCATACATGCACGACGGCAGGTTTGGGACACTGGAAACGGTACTTAATCACTATGCGTCCGGGGTAACCGATTCGGCGACCCTCGACCCAGTTTTGAAACAAGGCGGGGCCATCGGGATTCCGTTAACTGCAAATGAGAAACAACAACTCATTGCCTTTTTAAAAACATTAACCGATAACCAGTTCCTCACAGATACGCGGTTTTCAGAATTTTAAAAAATATGAAATATAAAATACATGCATTACTGCTGATACTTTTGATTAGTACTCCGGGATTGGCATTCCCTTTGAAAGATTCACTTGCGAAAAGAGACTCCGTGGCGTATTCCCGATTTTATCCAATGGAACTCAAGCGACTGAATTTCGGCTCAGCCAAAGGAAAATGTGATGCCTGCGGATGCTCTGCAAGTGGCGGCAGCATGGGTTTCAGCTCGATGTTGAACAACAATTTTGTGGGTGTGCGTTATTTCTACCAAAACTACTCCAGCCGTGACGGTATTTTTGCGAATTCGCCCTGGGTAGACGAGCATTTCAATACGATCCAAATCTGGTCACGCGCTCCGATCACCAAAAGGATCCAGGTATCTGCGTTGATTCCTTACCACTTTCACAACCGCGCGCTTTCCACCGGAACAGAAAATATTGAAGGATTGGGCGACATCACGGTCATGGCAATGTATGCCATAATCCAGACGATGAAACACAGCGTTACCTATTCCCACAAACTCCAGCTTGGCGGTGGCGTAAAAGCGCCTACTGGAAAATACAGCAGTGCCAACAATCTGGGAAGTGTAAACCCCAGTTTCCAGGTCGGTACCGGAAGCTGGGACTACCTTATTGTTGCGGAGTACGTCATCAAGCGAAAACAGCTCGGGCTGAATTCAATGGTAAACTATTCCGTTAAAACGGAGAATCAAAAAAATTACCAGTTCGGTAACCAGCTCAATTACGGGAGCATGTTATTTTACCTCCTGAACCGTGGAAAGGTCAGGATTGCGCCACAGGCAGGGATCGCTGGCGAACGGTATGAAGGAAACACGCAATACGGCCAGGCGCTGGCAAACACATCGGGTGACGTCATTTTCGGTAAATATGGCATTGAAGTAGGAAGTAACAAGCTTTCGATAGGTCTGAACCTGATGCAGCCGATCCACCAAAACCTCACCGGTGGGAATGTCAAGGCAAATTATAGATGGGGCGTAAACCTCAATTATTCATTATAGCCAAAGTAAACAGCAAATACAATCTTTCTTATGATTGTTGAAGTTGCCTGTCGGCTGCACTAAAAAAGCCTGCGATCATCCGAAGGCTTTGTGTTTTTTAACCATGGGAAACTTTTAATTGCCAATTTCGAAGACCTACACGAAAAACTATGCTAACGATTTTGTGCTTCATTGTGTTTGAAGCATTAAAAACTATCTTTACGTCCTCTGAAAACCTCCTTTTTAATGATGACTGACGACGGAATAAATAACACCACAGCAATAACCCCGGAAGAAATAGCGAAATGTATTGCACTGCTGACACAGTTGAACTCCGATACCGACCAGATCTTTGACATTCCAAAAGACCAGCGCACTGCACTTATCAAAGCGGCAGGACAATTCTCAAGGCCTGACCGAGAGGAGCTTGCCAGAAGAAAAAAGGATGGGAAGTCGGCACTGAAACGGAAAATGGAAAAAAAGGACAAGACCGCACGTAAAGTGACTGGAATCAGGACAGCGCGTGAAGCTGCGGTTTTTGTGGCTCCGAAGTTATTGGCCGCCGCCGATCTTTCACACAAGGAACAACCAGAACTGGAAACTCCGCGAAACTGTTACGTGTGCAAAACACCGTTTACGAAGCTACACCACTTTTACGATACGATGTGCACAGATTGCGGGGACTTTAATTATGCCAAACGTTTCCAAACCGCCGATGTCAACGGACAGGTTGCGGTGGTTACGGGTTCGCGCCTCAAAATCGGATACCATATCACGCTGATGCTGTTGCGCGGCGGTGCGACGGTCATTGCCACGACGCGCTTTCCGGTGGATTCGGCGTTGCGGTTTGCAAGAGAGGAGGATTTTCCCATTTGGGGAGACCGGCTGAAGATCCATGGCCTGGATTTGCGACATATCCCCAGCGTAGAGATTTTCTGCAATTTCATTGAACAAAAATATGGCCGACTCGACATACTGATCAACAATGCTGCGCAGACAGTGCGCCGTCCGGCAGGGTTTTACGCGCACTTGATGCAAAATGAAGATAGGCCAATAAAATCGTTAACACAAAATGTGCAGGATTTATTGGCCGACCACGCAGGTTGCCTGGAAGAGCTCGCCGTATTGACAGTCGGCGCGGGCAACCAACAAAACATGCCCGTCACCTGGCATGGACCGGAACCAGGCATCGGGCTGCGTGCTTCAGCAAGGTTGTCTCAGATCCCCTACTCTTTTGACCAGGGCCTGGTGGCTAAAGAAGTATTTCCGGAAGGGCAGCTGGATGCGGATCTGCAACAGGTTGATTTGCGGAAGACGAACAGCTGGCGACTGAAACTTGGACAGGTTGAAACTACTGAAATGATTGAAGTGCAATTGGTGAATTCCGTAGCGCCATTCGTGCTGTGCAACAGGCTGTCCGAAGTGATGAAGAAAGACCATACCGGGAAGAAACACATTATCAATGTATCGGCGATGGAAGGAAAATTCTATTACGGCTATAAGGACGACCGGCATCCTCATACGAATATGGCTAAGGCGGCACTGAACATGCTCACGCATACGGCAGCGGGTACGTTAGCGAAAGATGGCATTTTCATGAACGCTGTGGATACAGGCTGGGTTACGGACGAAGACCCGGCAGAACTGGCAAAAAGGAAGCAGGAAGAAGAAGATTTCCAACCGCCGCTGGACATTGTGGACGGTGCAGCACGGGTTATGGATCCTTTATTTGATGGGATCAATACAGGAAAACACTGGTCTGGAAAGTTTTTGAAAGATTACAGGCCGATATCGTGGTAATGTTTCCTCTTACAACACTTAATTTCTGCTAAAGATTTCAACCGAATGATTTCCTTGCGGTGGTTTTTGTTAACTTCACGAAAAATTAAAACGCAACCTGCTGACCATGGAAATAGAAAAGCATTACATCAACAGAAGCGGCTGGCTTCGGGCGGCAGTACTCGGTGCCAATGACGGCATCCTATCCACCACCAGTCTCGCTATCGGCGTTGCTGCCGCCAGTACCACAAGGGAACCCATTATCCTGGCCACTTTGGCCGGTGTCGTTGCTGGTGCGCTGTCGATGGCTGCGGGAGAATACGTTTCTGTGAGCTCACAATCCGATATTGAAACCGCAGATTTACTTCGGGAACAGGATGAACTCGAAAACTTCCCTGAAAGTGAACTTCAGGAGTTGGCGATGATTTACGAGAAACGGGGGTTGGACAAAACACTGGCGATTGCTGTCGCGAAACAGCTGACAGCGCATAATGCACTCGAAGCGCATGCCCGCGATGAGCTGGGAATCAATGAAATCACCCAGGCGAAGCCGTTTCAGGCAGCTATTGCTTCCGGGATCTCGTTTATCGCCGGCGGACTTTTGCCGCTCCTCCTATCCTTATTCGCCCCGATGAAGCAAATGATTGTGCTCCAGTACGGGTTTTCGATCTTATTTCTTGCGGTTTCGGGTACGTTTGCCGCGAAGGCAGGCGGATCGCTCGTATTCAGGTCAGTGATGCGCATCTGCATTTGGGGAACCTTTGCGATGGCAATGTCTGCTCTGGTAGGATACCTTTTTGAAGTGAGGGTAAGTTAGCGCCGTAAAACAATACCTTTAAAACCGCTGTCTGCTTAAACATTGTTTCGAACTGGATGTGCATTTTCCGGATACATTTTTTGGGAATGGTATTTAAAAAGCTAATTTTGGAAACCAATTACCCAAACATGAAAACGATTTTACTTTCTGTTTCTACCTTACTTTTTACAGTGCTGTCGGTTTCGGCCCAGCAGAAGACTTATGTGAACAACAAGGGAGAACTTACCGGAGATATGGTCTCAGAACAGTACCAAATGGAAACGCGATTACCCGATTCCATACACAAGATCAAGCGCTTGTATAAAACTGATGGTGATGTGCTGATCAGTGAAGTTTCGCTGCTATCGGAAACACGGGTTCCTGATGGGAAGACACAATTGTTCAATCCGGACGGCAGTGTCGAGTGGTTTATCCATTATCGCGATGGAACGCGCCACGGCGAGTCTAAAACATTTTGGCCGGGTGGTCGTTTGAAACGCGAGGAAACGTTTTCCAATGGACAGCTTGTGGTGGGCAAAAGCTACGATGAATCCGGAAATGAAGTAGCTTTCTTTCCTCGGGAGAAAATGCCGGAGTATCCTGGCGGTATCAAAGAAGCTTATGCTTTTGTAGCCCATAATTTTCACGTAAAAGGTACCGCAACCGGTTCCATCATTGTTACGTTTGTAGTGGAAAAAGATGGAACTGTGACTGAGGTGACCGTGAAAAAAGGCGTAAGCCGACGGCTCGATAAAGAAGCCATCAGGGTGGTGGAAAGTATGCCGAAATGGAGTCCGGGGATGCAGGAAGGCAAACCAGTACGCGCCATATTTTCGCTCCCGATCAAAATTGCAGACGAATAAACCAAATCCAATAAACATAAAATGAATACCTTACAAAAAACCGTCCTTTTACTCTTGTTTACCGTTACGGCCTTTGGCCAGAATCTGAAGGTAATGACTTACAACCTGCGGTTTGATAATCCCGCCGACGGTGAAAACCGCTGGGAACTGCGAAAAGAATTCCTGTGCAGGCAAATCCAGTTTTACGGACCGGATTTCTTCGGTACACAGGAAGGAAAGATGCACCAGTTAAAGTATATTGACAGCATTATGACACACTATAGTTATATCGGACGGGGACGCGACGATTCAGCGAACCAGGGAGAATTCAGTGCTATTTTTTACAACGCTCTAAAGTTTAAGGTGTTGAAACAATCCACGTTCTGGCTGTCTGAAACACCGGAGAAAGTCTCGAAAGGATGGGATGCGATGTTTGAGCGCATCTGCACTTATGGCTTATTTGAGAACATCAGGACCAAGCAGCGTTTTTATGTTTTCAACACCCACTTTGACCACGTGGGCGAAGTCGCCAGGTCCAAAAGTGCGAAAATGATCATTTCGAAAATAAACGCCATTAATACGGAAAATGTTCCGGTAATCCTCACAGGAGATTTCAATAGCGAGATTAAGAGTACTGCTTACAACTTCCTGTCTTCGTGGATGAACGATTCCAAAGTCATTAGTGAAGAACTCCCATTTGGGCCAACGGGTACGTTCAATAACTTTGAATTCAACAAACCCGTCACCCTGCTGATTGATTATATTTTTACCAGTAAGGATGATATTGCGGTCAACAAGTACGCGGTGCTCAGCGATTCAAAGGACTGCAAATACCCGTCTGACCACCTTCCCGTGTACATCGAACTCACTTTGAAAAAGTAATGCAGGTTTATGTTGCCCTGCTGCGGGGGATTAATGTTAGCGGGCAAAGGCTTATCAAGATGGAATTATTGCGAAAAGCGCTTGAGACTTTGGAATTTCAGCGTATACAAACATACATCCAAAGTGGGAATGTTATTTTCCAGAGTGGCCAAACAGATATACCAACACTGGAATCGAATATCGCTGCCTTAATTCAGGAACAATTCGGTTTTGATGTCACAGTCATCGTAATAACCCCTAAATCACTTGCATTTGTCGTAGCGAACAATCCGATTAATATGGCAATGATTGCCGATCCCGCACAACCCTATGTCGCGTTCCTGTCCGAGCAGCCCACAATTGAAAATATTACCCTGCTTGCAGGCATCGATTTTGGACATGATAAACTGGTGGTTGCGGAGAAATTCATTTACCTGACTTTTAAAAACGGCGCTGGGAAGACAAAACTTACAAATGCGGTTATCGAAAGCAGGCTTAAAGTGAAAGCCACTTCACGGAATTGGAAAACGATACACAAACTCGTTGAGATTGTTGAGGATAATGCTTATTATAGTCACCATTAGTTGAATAATTTGTTAAAATCATAAATCAGCGACTCAAATTTGGTAAAATGGCATTAAAAGGCTTTATTTGATTTTATTAAACAAATAAAGCCAATGAAAACTTTCAATGTCAATGAAATCAACGACCTCTTAAAAGGTGAGCTTGTGGGGCGTACTGACCTGCAGGTTACCGGTCCGGAACAACTTGAAGCCGCGTCTGTATCTGAAATCACGTTCATTGGCAGCAAAAAATACGAACGGTTGTGGGCGACTTCAAAAGCGTCTGTGGCCGTGGTCAATCAGGACATCTCCATTGAACCCGGTGAGAACAGGGCTTTTATCAAAGTGGGCAATGCCGATTTGGCGATGTCACAGGTATTGGAACTGTTTGCGCCACCCCTGCCCGACTTTGATGTCGATATCGATCCTAGTGCGGTGGTACATGCTTCGGTGACCATTGGAAAATCCACAAGGATTGGCGCGGGTTGCTACATCGGCAAGAATGTTTCCATTGGCGATTACACCACGATTTATCCAAACACGACTATTTTAGACGAATGTACAATTGGCAATCACACGACGATCTGGTCCGGTACGGTGATTCGGGAAAGATGCCAGATCGGACATCATACGATTATCCACCCAAACGCCACTATCGGCGCGGATGGATTTGGTTTCAGGCCCTGTGCTGAAAAAGGCCTGGTGAAGATTCCGCAGATTGGGAATGTCATTATAGGAAACGGTGTGGAGATAGGCGCCAATTCATGTGTCGACCGTGGCAAATTCAGCTCTACCATTGTTGGAGATGGCTGTAAGATTGATAACCTGGTGCAGATTGGGCACAATAGTAAATTGGGTAGGTTCTGCATTATGGCCGGAAACAGTGGCCTGGCAGGATCGGTAACTTTAGGCGATGGGGTTATTATTGGCGGCAGTGCTTCCATTAAGGACCACGTCACGATTGGAAATGGCGCGACGGTAGGAGCCGGATCAGGGGTTACCTGCGACATAGAAGCTGGCAAGGTAATGCTGGGGTATCCAGCTGTTGAGGCGCGCGACGCATTAAAACAGTGGGCTATATTGAAAAGGCTGGTTCGGGATTCTTCGAAATAGTAGCGACGTTACAGAGCGCGCATCATATAAATTAAAAAAGTCCCAATAATTTGGGACTTTTTTTTATGGTCAAACAGCAGAAGCTTTGCTACGCTGCTACTTTGAAACTTAAATAAAAACACTCAGCGCGTAATATACAATCGCTGCCAGTATCGCTGAAATCGGGATGGTTAAAATCCATGCCCACACGAGGCTTACGGTTACTCCCCACCGCACGGCAGAAATCCTTTTAGTCAATCCGACACCAATGATCGAACCTGTAATAGTGTGCGTCGTACTTACAGGGATTTTAAGGTGCTCTGTGAAATATAATGTCAATGCGCCGGCAGTTTCCGCTGCAACACCTTCAAACGAGGTCACTTTGGTAATTTTGGAACCCATTGTCTTTACAATTTTCCATCCACCACTCAATGTACCCGCTGCAATAGCAGTATAACAGGCTAACGGAATCCATTCAGGCATGCGTGCCCCATCGCCATTTTCATCGGGAAGGATCACATTGAGCCAGTCGGGCATCACTGTCGTTCCTGTGTTTGTATGTACATATACCGCAACTGCTGCTGCGATAATACCCATCACTTTCTGGGAATCATTTCCACCATGGCCAAGACTGAAGGCGGCGGAAGACAGTAATTGCACTTTCTTCAGCCAATACTCGGATTGGTTGTGGTTCAATCTGCTGAACAACAGGCAGAAAGTGCTTACGGAAAGTATAATGAATGCAATCAGGAACCACTTAATATTGTGCTGCTCAAGCGCCACACTCCAGAAATGTGAATCAAATCTCGGCTTTTCAATTTTGTCGTAATATTTAATCTGACTTTCTACAAACCAAACGGTTAGCGCCATCAGTCCGATGGTGAATAATTTTGGCAATGCCCTTTTCTTGTAGGAATGCAACAGCCATAGCGAAATTAAGTACGATACCAAGGCTCCAAGTAAAGGCGCCAATACGATAAATGCGATGATAATGAGTACCCCAGACGGTAATCCGCCGTCTTTTCCTTCCTTGTACCAGGAAACGACGCCAAAGCCAGCGTGAGCAATGGCAGCACCGGCAAAACCACCGATTAGCGTATGCGACGAGCTGGAAGGGATTCCCTGCCACCATGTAAATAAATTCCAGATAATTGCCGCAATGACGCCGGCGAGGATCACGGTGAGGTTGATTTCCATCGTGTGCGCCGTCTTCGCCACCGTATCAGCTACTCCAAATCCAAAAACCCAATAGGCCAGAAAATTAAAGAAAGCTGCCCAGATTACAGCCTGGAAAGGTGTAAGGACCTTTGTAGCCACAACCGTAGCAATTGCATTGGCGGCATCGTGGAAACCATTGATATAATCGAATATAAGGGCTAAAACGATAATGATGATTAATAACGTCATATTTTTCGGAGTGAGTCCTTATGAATGTTTTACAGCAATAGATTCCAATACATTGGATGCGCTTTTACATCTGTCTGCAGCAGACTCGAGCACGGAAAGTACCTCTTTGTATTTGATAATGTTTTTGGCATCATTCTCGTTTTCGAACAAATCGGCAACGGCTTTATCGTAAACCGTATCCGATTTATTTTCCAGCTTGTTGATGCGTGCGCAGGCGTCAGTAATCCTTTTAATTTTTTTAAGGTCTTTTAATTCCTTCACCGCGAGGTCAATATTTTGGCAGGCCTCGAGGTTGATCTCCGTCAGTTTACGGATTGATTTTGTAATTTTCTCGATGTGGTATAAACGCATCCTGCTTGACGCTCCGTAGATATTGCCCGAAATATTATCAATGGCCTTTGTCAGTGCGTAAATATCTTCCCTGTCAAAAGGAGTAATAAAGTTCTTACTCAATTCCAGGTTAATTTTGCGCGTGATCTCTTCTCCGGCCTGCTCCATTTCCTCAATTTTCAGGAAATGCTCATGCCTTTCTGATGGCTGCATGTTAACCACTTCATGCAGTGTGCTTGCCATTAGGATCATGTTAGCCGTTGCTTGCTCAAATAACGGAAAGAATTTTTTATCTTTCGGGACCAGGAACTGGAAGAAATTATTTACAGTCATAATGATGTTAAATTACGCCGCAAATGTATTCCTGTAATGTTAAGCTAATGTTAAGTCAATATTATGACTTTAACAGAATGTTAATTTGGATACCTTTTACTGATTACTTTCAGGAATCAAACGTTTTCGTAATTTAGCTTCCGCAAAATAATAACAAACTCATACAACACCGATGGATATCAACTTCAACAAAAATGAAGATCACAACAGGCTATTATTGTCTGAATTAAAGCAAAAACTTGCTAAGGTAAAACTGGGCGGCGGCGAAAAAAGGATTGCGAAACTTCACGCCGAAGGAAAAATGACGGCGCGGGAACGCATCGATTACCTGCTGGACGAGAAAGCTAAAAGCATTGAAATCGGTGCATTTACAGGTGACGGCATGTATGCTGAGCATGGAGGCTGCCCATCGGGTGGTGTGGTGGTCAAAATCGGCTACATTAAAGGAAAACAGTGTATTGTCGTAGCGAATGATGCGACAGTAAAAGCCGGGGCCTGGTTTCCGATTACC
>NZ_NKJE01000059.1 GCF_002256285.1 Flavobacterium sp. BFFFF1
TAACAACGGTTTCACGCAATTGCTACTTTCCTTGTAAAATGAACCGCCTTTTTCCATAACTTCGTTCTGTCTCGCCGAGAATACTCAGTTCCAAATGCCGCAACTGACGTGAAGCCGCCGGACGTTAGCTGCCATCAGCGCGTTGAGCTGTAAAAATCGCACAATCTATGAAAACGTTATTTTCAATTTTTATCTTACTAACACTTTCAGGTCATAAACTGAAAAGTGAATTAATGACTTTATCCTTTCCAGAAGGCAAGTGGATTATGTGCAAAAATGTTTGTGATGGGCTAACAGTTTCAAGAAATGTTTGTGTTGAATTCAACTTTATGGAAAATGGAAATGGAATACTGAAGAAAGCAGGGGAGCAAAGCATTTTTAATTGGATAATGCACGATGAAACAATTGAATTTACTTTTAAAACTGAATTTGATAAACAAGCTTTTATTTCAAACGATACAATTTTTATATTTCATGCATTCAAAAAAGAAAACGATGAAATTCTGTTAACTTCTGAAGATCTAAAATGTCAATATTTTTTAATCGAATCAAGTAAACAGTAGACATGACGGCAGCTAACAGCGGTTTCACGCAATTGCTGCGTCTCTTGTAAAATGAACGTTCTTTTTCCATAACTTCGTTTGGTCCACGCCGAGAATACTCAGTTCCAAATGCCGCAACTGACGTGAAGCCGCCGGACGTTAGCTGTAACCAAGCCAAAAATCACGCAAATTGTATGAAAAAGTTATTAATCTTGTTACCTATTTTACTTGTTGCTTGCCAGCAAGAAATCAAAAAAACATCAAGGAAGAGAGAAGTTATTATTTTCAAAACGGCTGAGCCTAAAATTTCTGAAAGTGACATATATGAAGTATTAAACTCTCTCAATATTTGCCTTCCTACAAATTCTATATATTACAGCGAATACAATTTTTCTGGCTCAATAAATTTTATAGATATTATTAAGGAAACTTCAAAATTTAAAGATGAGGATTTAAAATTCATTCGTAAACAATTGGCTGATGCAAAGAATTTTAATTTCAATATTAGTTTAATGGATTGTAAAAGAATTATTCCTAAAGATACTTTAAAAAAAGTGTTAGCAAACATTGAAACCGATAAATCTGTCTGGAAAACAATTTATAAAAAATATGGAAAGCACACATCAATATGCCAAATTGGACTTCCTCTATTTTCACTTGATAAGCAATATGTAATTTTTACAGTTTTCAGTTTAATTGAGCCTGATTCATTTGGTAGATCAATGGTCATCTATAAGAGAGTGAATAATAAATGGCAGCAATTTGATTCGATACCACTTTATACAGGATAATTCGGCTACAGCTAACAGCGGTTTCACGCAATTGCTGCTTCTCTTGTAAAATGTAACCGCTTTTTCCATAACTTCGTTTTGTCCACGCCGAGAATACTCAGTTCCAAATGCCGCAACTGACGTGAAGCCGCCGGACGTTGTGCGCAATTCTAAAAAACGTACCGATGAAAAAAGAAGATTTATTAGACGCTGTCAACAAGGCATTACAAAATGCTGAAGAATTATATGACGAAGCTGTTATTTTAAAAAACAATGAAAAAATAGCTAGAGCATATACGTTGTTTCAATTCAGTATTGAGGAAATCGGTAAAGCTGCAATGACATTTGATTTTGCTCTTCACGGCAATTTATCAGACTCAAAAGAAATTAAAATCTTTTTAGATAAGTTCCGTGATCATAAAATAAAAACTGAAACTTCTCAAGGTATAGACTTCATGTTTGCAATGCGTGCAGATGAAAGTGAATTTACAAAAAAATTGCTTTTGAATTTTTTAGGCAAAGACAAAAAACTAAGTCTGAATCTTTCTAATAACAAAAAAAATAATAGTTTATACGTTGGACTAATTGATAATAAGTTTTGTCTGCCCCAAGAAATGATTTCTAAAAAAGATCTTGATGAAATAGAACTATATGCTAATTTACGCCTAAAAATTGCGAAACCATTTTTCAGCCTCGGCGTTAACAATTTTGAGAAACTCGAAGAAACGAAACATTTATTCGACGAAGAAAAAACTCTCGCTGAAGGAGTTGAAAAAATGAGAAAATTGTTAGATTTATAAGAACTTCGCACAACAGCGGTTTCACGCAATTGCTACTTTCCTTGTAAAATGAACTTCTTTTTTCCATAACTTCGTTTTGTCCACGCCGAGAATACTCAGTTCCAAAAGCCGCAACTGACGTGAAGCCGCCGGACGTTAGCAGCAACCACAAAAAAACCGACCCAGAATGAACGCAATCAAATCTTTATCAATCATACTTCTTTTTACCGCATGTACAAAATCAACTCCAAAAGTTGTCAAAGCTCCAAAAATACCTGAGTCGACAGCGTTTTTCAACTTCGATGAAGTTACACATTATAAACTTGATAATAATGTAGAAACAGAAGCAATCTCTCGTGCCCGAAATGAAGATCCAAATGTTCCAAAAATATTCCGCATTTTTTGGAGTTTTTCCAATTATCCGGCTCGATTAAATGATTCTGCTTTTTTTAAAGATTTGGATAAAATGTATATTAATGAAGGGAAAATCTCTGCAGACAAATTACCTGAAATATCTGATATTTTTAGCGAACGGAAAGTAGAATCGATGACCAGTACTACTTGCGAACCAATGTATAGAGACATATTAATTTTTAAAAAAAATGGAATTGTTACAGGCATTTCAAAACTTTGCTTCCAATGCGGTGAACATTATATGATAGGTGCTAAGAGAAATACTGAAATGTTCGGTCAAAATGGAGAATTTCAAAGGCTAGAAAATTTATTCAAAAAATAGTGGCAGCTGCTAACAGCGGTTTCACGCAATTGCTGCTTCCCTTGTAAAATGTAACTGCTTTTTCCATAACTTCGTTTTGTCCAGCCGAGAGTACTCAGTTCCAAATGCCGCAACTGACGTGAAGCCGCCGGACGTTACCAGTAACTACATGAAAGCACGTTCTCGTTTTGTTGGAAAATCCCAGACCAAATCGCGGAGATTTTTTGCGCAGCTTTTTTTTTAATAAAAACTGGAAGCTTTTTGTGGCAGCTGTTTGAAAGCGTAAAGTCAAGATTTCCCATGAAATTTACTTTTGTTCCAACCGAGAATCTTCAGCTGTGTGTTTTGCAGACTTAGTTGCTTTCTGAAAAACGGACTTTGATGTTTGTGGCAACGAAACTTTCTGCTTTCGTGAAAATTGCGATTAAAAATGCTTGCAAAAAACGCTGTGATCGGCTTGATTGTAAACTATATGTAAGCCTTGAGAAATGAAAAATTTACTAAAAAGCGGCGA
>NZ_NKJE01000024.1:0-18052 GCF_002256285.1 Flavobacterium sp. BFFFF1
CTGTGATTGGCGGCAAACGATATGACTGGAAAGAGCGCGATATTTTCTGCGTGCCTTCGTGGGTGTACCACGAGCACGTGAACCTTTCGGAAACGGAAGATGCCTGCTTATTTTCATTCCATGATTTACCAGTTATTGAAACGCTCGGGTTGTACCAGGAAAAAGCATACGACGAGAACAATGGCTATCAACTTTAAAATGATGCCGTTGGACAGAGTGTTTGCTTTGCTCAGGGGGTTTAGATTTCCGGTAGTCTACATTATAATGGGGCTTTACCTGATTCAAAAAGAAGACCGACTCGCAAAGATTATCGGATACGCCAACATCATCTTTTGGTTTGGCTTAATGACAACGGGTGTTGTTAAGATTATTTACGATCATATTAAAAAAAATAAAACCACCGCATGAAATTACTGACTTACCTTCATAACAATACTCCAAAATTAGGCATACAGGTTAACGATACTGTTGTTGACGTAGAAACCCTGGGTTTTAAATCCAATGAAACTTTCCCGGCGACGATGCTTGAACTCATTGATGCTGGCCATGAAACCGTTACCAAATTACAACGTACATTGGATAATGCAAACGAAAATGTAATTGCTGCGTGTTCGCTGCCATTGTCAAAAGTAACCTTGCTTGCTCCAATCCCAAAACCAAGAAAAAACATCATCGGAATTGGCTTAAATTACACCGAGCATGTTGCGGAAAGCGCTCGTACGCTCGATACTTCAAACGAATTGCCACAAAAGCCAGTTATCTTTTCAAAACCGCCCACAACTGTTACGGCAACGAACACAGAGATTTTACACAACACGAACCTGACCCAGCAATTGGATTGGGAAGTTGAATTGGCTGTAATAGTCGGAAAGAAGGGAAAATACGTACCGAAATCAGAAGCGCTGGACTACGTCTTCGGTTATACCGTAATCAATGACATCAGTGCGCGGGATTGCCGTCGCGCGGGACAGTGGATCGTATCGAAAGGCCAGGATACTTTCGCGCCAATGGGACCGGTATTAGTCACTAAGGACGAAATTACCGATCCACACAACCTGAATCTCTCCCTGAAATTAAATGGTGTTGAAAAACAAAATTCGAACACAAAATTCATGTTGTTTAATATCAACGACCTGATTGCGGACTTGAGCACTGTTTTTACCCTCGAACCAGGCGATATCATTGCAACGGGAACGCCCGCAGGCGTCGGCGCCGGGAGAAATCCGCAGGAATGGATGTGGGATGGTGATGTAGTGGAGGCGACTGTAGAAGGGATTGGCACGATCGTCAATACCGTAAAGGCAATCAACCGTTAGCAGATGCTGCGTTAGGGATGGCAGCGGAAATCCTTTTTTAGCGGTTTCCGACACGGCTTTTTAGCACACGCAAACAGACGCTAAAAAAGATTGCAGCGAACAGCCCGGCCGAAGGCAACGCCAAAAGAAAGTAAGCAGTCACAGTCTTCAGATGTACAACGAAACCTTAAAATTTAAGTATGAAAAAATTTAGGATAGGACAAATAGTGCCGTCGTCGAATGTTACGATGGAAACGGAAATACCGGCGATTTTCAGGGCGCGGGAAAGCATTTTGCCGGAGCGCTTCACTTTTCATTCGAGCCGCATGCGGATGAAAAAAGTAACCAAAGAAGAACTCGAAGCCATGGATGCGATGAGTTTGAAATGTGCGCAGGAATTATCGGATGCACATGTTGACGTTATGGGTTATGCATGTCTGGTCGCGATTATGAGCATGGGGCGCGGTTACCATTGCGTTTCAGAAGTAAACCTTCACCAGGAAACTGTCGCCAATGACTTTCCTACGCCTATTGTAACAAGTGCCGGCGCATTAATCACCGGACTGAAGGCGTTGGGCGCAAAAAAAATATCCATCATTACGCCGTACATGCGCCCGTTGACAGACATGGTCGTCGATTATATTGAACACCAGGGTTTCGAGGTGGTCGATTCGATTGCGCTTGAAATTCCTGATAACCTTGAAGTCGCTGCCCAGGATCCATTAAATTTGTTAGAAATATACAAGCGACTCAATATTAAGGATGTCGATGTGATTGTCGCGTCTGCTTGTGTACAGATGCCATCGCTCGAAGCCATTGACCTGATTGAACAGGAAACAGGTATTCCGGTAACCTCTGCGGCCGTTTGTACCACCTATGAGATGATGAAAAAACTGGGAATTTCGCCTATCGCTCCCATTGGCGGAAGGCTTTTAAGCGGTAGATATTAACACTGCCGTAATACTGACATCGTTTAAATATAAACATTTGTTAAAACCCTATAAAATTTTATTACAACGTTTTAGTGAAATTTGTGAGTATTAAATCACCAACTAAATCTAAAACCATGGACACAATTTACACTTCTGCTGAACACCACGAATATGATGACGAAATGGGAAACATCATTTTGATGAACTCGATAGACTCAGATGATGATATCGAAGATTACGACTTTGATTACGATCCTAATGAGATGTATTACGAGTTGGAAGGAAGGTAACCCAACTCCCAATCTGATAGTGAAGCCTGCTGATATCCTCAGCAGGCTTTTTTTGTAAATCCTATAACATTTATAAGAAACTGTATAACAATTTTTTATTTAATGGAAACTAATTTTAATAAAACTAAAAGAATATAACATTCCGCATTGAATAACAACAATAAGGACGTCGGTATTCGCTAGTTTGAAATACAATTTACAGATGAAAATGAAAACGTTGACAATCTTGAAGAATAATTTACAGAACCTAAACCAACCTTATGAACGGATTTTTTAAAACACTCATCGCAGGATACAGCGCTAAGAAACTTGGCGGCGGCTGCTTCGGAATGATAATCGTCTTTATAATTGTTTTTTATCTGCTTGGATACCTACGCTAAAATCAAATTATTATGAAGAAAGATGATAAAGACCAGCTTGGTCCAAATCCGGAGAAGGATCCGCAGTTGCAACGCAACAAAGGAACAGATGACCTTGATTCCGATGTGAATACCGATTTTAAAAGCAAAGGCTATATGAAATCGGAGACCGATCAGGAAGATCCGGCCACGGATCCCAATACCGTACCAAATAAACCGGGGTTTAAAAAAAATCAGGAGTAACTTAAATCGAAAAGTTATGGCATCTATTTATAAAACTTTTAGAAATTGGGATCAGATCGATTGCGAAGCGTATTGGTGTGGCGCAAATGCCGATAAGCGCGACATCGACGATCCAGAATTGAATCAGGATGACACTTCCAGAAAGAGCCAGCAGGAATTTGACGATTCCGATGATTTTCACAAAAATGACGACACGGATGACGGTGATGTTGAAGAAGATGGTGTGTCCGATTCGGGTAAATATGATGGGAATATTTCGATTTGAGAAATAAGAAATAAATTATTGATTCACTCAAGACCCGGTTCAAGCTGGGTTTTGTATTTAACAGGATTAGTATTTCATTTTTAAACATTTAGGTATACAAATCGGAACGGCGATACATCATTTTGCATTTTTTGTTACTTTAGCTAAAAATAACCTCTACAAAATGAAAAAAATAGCGTTGTTGCTGTTGTTGATCGTCCCAACGATTGGCAAGGCCCAAAACCCCAATGATATCGTTGACCGTATCACGATGATTCAATTTATAGTCGACAATCCGAACGGCCAGTTGGTCTACAGACAAACAAAAAATTGGTGTGTTGATTTCCTGAGTTTCACCGATAACCAGCAGGATGTTATGGATAAATTGTTCAACGCCCAGTATATCGACATTGCTGTGGCATACAAAGCCTACGCGGAAGATCATTCACCGGTAGCGCTGGCATCGTTGATAGATGTCACTGTAAAGCAGGAGTTTTATTTCAGGCGTTTGCTTACCCCTACGCAACTTGACAATTACCGGGCTAAATTTATTGAAGCCTCAGAAGCACCGGATGATGCAAAAAATAAGGCGTTGCTGGCGCTGTTTTTTTCGGACGAAGTACTCACCCAATACAGTACGAAGGAATAATTAGTTTATTTTTCTGTCGCATGCTGAACAAAGTTTCAAAGCAGCATGATCGATTGTAGCGATGCGCTCCACCGCATCCGTCATCACACAGGACTTATTAGGACAATGTGGTAAACCGAGGTTGTGTCCGATTTCGTGAACAGCTACTTTTTTTAACCGCAGGAAAAATAGTTTTTGATTTTTGGAACGGAGCCGAAAATCGGATACCACACAGCTGTTCCCGGGACAATATCCCAGTCCCATTACTCCCCAGTCGCGATACTTAGACGCTGGCATTTTGATTGTCCCATCGGCTTCCTTTTTGGTCGTAGAGATATCCTCAGACGTCAGGCCAACAATATAAGAAGCAGCATTAGGGATTACTTTTTTTTGCGCCCTGATAATATAATCGGCACGATAACGCGGCGATTTTACATTTATAAAAGCCTTACGATACAACTTACGGCTTGGCAACACCATAGTTCTTACGTGATAAAACGATTCAATGGTGCTGCAAAGGCTTACTGTTTTTTCGTTTGAAAAACCTTCATAAGGTTGAACTACGACAATGCACTTCCCAACAGGTTCTCCGCTGCAGGAAAATAGCAAAACCGAAAGAAGGAATGCTGCGATGCGCATTAATAGGCAAGCAGTTCATGAAGCGCAGAAACGAATCTCTCTTTGGGCAGGTATTGGTCTTCTAATGCCTTGGTAAACGGAATAGGGCTCTCCAGGCTCGCAACCCTTTTCACCGGGCCATCGAGGTATTCAAAGCAATCTTCCATAATCATTGCCGAAATATCGCTGGCAATACCTCCAAACATCGAGTCTTCCTGAAGTATGATTACTTTTCCCGTCTTTTTCACTGAAGCGTATATGGTTTCATTATCCAAAGGCTGCAACGTCCTCAGGTCGATCAAATCTGCTGAGATTTCCGGTTGGTTTTTCAATGCTTCCAATGCCCAATGCACGCCGGCACCGAATGAAATAATCGTGATGTCATTGCCTTCTTTCAGCAACGACGCTTTTCCAAAAGGCAAGGTGTAATAATCCGAAGGCACATCCTGGTAAACACTGCGGTACAATTGTTTATGTTCGAAAAACATTACCGGATTCGGATCGTTTATCGCGGTATTCAATAAACCTTTAGCATCATAAGGAAATGCGGGATACACCACCTTCAATCCTGGAGTCTTGGTAAACCAGGCCTCGTTCGTCTGTGAATGGAACGGTCCAGCCTGCGTTCCACCGCCACAAGGCATTCTGACAACAACATCAGCATTCTCAAGCCAACGGTAATGCGATTTAGCGAGTAAATTAACAATCGGATTAAATCCGGTAGAGACAAAATCTGCGAATTGCATTTCAACGATGGCCTTGTAACCATTAATTGACAATCCCATTCCGGCTGAAACCACAGCGCTTTCGCAAATTGGCGTATTGATTACCCGTTCCTTTCCGAATTGCGCGACGAAACCATCTGTTATTTTAAATGCACCGCCATATTCAGCGATGTCCTGGCCCATGATTACCGAATTCGGGTAACGCTCCATGGACTGCTTTAGTCCTGCAGAAATGGCATCAATAAGCCGAATATTCTCAATTTTGTCAGAAGGTGTAATTTCCTCATATTGAAATGGTTTGTATACATCATTTAATTCTTCTTCATAAGATGCTACAATTTCCGGTTCCTGCTGTACCAACGCCCAATTTTCGTCTATTTCTGATTTAATCGCGGATTTGATTTCTTCGTCTTTTTCGGAAGAAAGCACGCCGTATTCCATCAGGTACTTTTTAAAATTATCCACCGGATCCTTAATCGCCCACATGTCCATTAGTTCCTGTGGTACATATTTAGTACCACTCGCTTCTTCGTGTCCGCGCATCCTGAACGTCTTAAACTCCAGTAAAACCGGTCTTGGGTTCTCAATCATGGATTGTTTTAATTCAGAGAGCGTGGTGTACACTTCGACAATGTTATTTCCATCGATGATGTGGCTTTCCATACCGTATCCGATTCCCTTATCTGCAAGATTTTCACAGCGATATTGTTCATTTGTCGGTGTTGAAAGTCCGTAGCCATTGTTTTCAATAATGAACATTACAGGCAATTCCCAAACCGCAGCAATATTCAACGCTTCGTGAAAATCGCCTTCGCTCGTAGCACCTTCACCAGTAAAGACTGCAGTTATCTTCCCATTCTTTTTTAATTTATTGGCCAAAGCAATACCATCAGCCACGCCCAACTGCGGACCCAAATGGGAGATCATTCCTATAATATGGAATTCCTGCGTGCCAAAGTGAAAACTCCGGTCACGGCCTTTGGTAAAACCATTTGCCTTGCCCTGCCATTGAGAAAACAGGCGGTGTAGTGGAATGTCACGGCCGGTAAAAACACCGAGATTGCGGTGCATTGGCAGAATGTACTCGTCTTTATCCAAAATCGCGGTAACCCCGCAGGCAATGGCCTCCTGCCCTATCCCGGAGAACCATTTTGAAACTTTCCCCTGACGGATCAGGATCAGCATTTTCTCTTCAATAAGACGGGGTTTAAGAATTCTTTTGTAAAGATCGATCAGCGTATCGTCAGTCAGGTTTTTTCTGTCAAAATTCATTTTGGAAAGGCATTTTTTTGATGTCCCAAAAGTAGAAAAAAATAACAGTACCGTTTTGATTTATATCGTTTTTTTAAAATGTTAATAAGTTCTAAATATAATTTCTGAAATTATTCTTTACATTTGTGTTTGTAAGGCTTTAGCGCTTACAAAGTTATTAACAAATATTTTTTCTCTATGCAAAACATCCCAAGTGTGGACTTGCGTGATTTCCTTTCGGGCGACCCGGAACGCAAACAAAAATTTGTAAATGAAATCGGAAAAGCCTACGAAGATATTGGCTTCGTAGCACTAAAAGGTCATTTTTTAGATGATAAACTCGTTGATGAACTGTATGGCGAAGTCCGTAATTTCTTCAGCCTGCCTTTAGAAACCAAGGAAAAATATGAAATCCCGGGAATCGGTGGACAGCGTGGTTATGTGTCTTTCGGGAAAGAACATGCCAAAGGCCGTTCGGCTGGTGATTTAAAAGAATTCTGGCACTTTGGACAATATGTTGACAAAGATTCTAAATACGCACAGGAATATCCTGAAAATGTGGAAGTAGCAGAACTTCCTAAATTCAACGAAGTCGGAAAAGAAGCCTACCAAATGCTTGAAAAAACAGGGATTTACGTGCTTCGGGCATTGGCCTTATACCTCGGACTGGATGAATTTTATTTTGACAATTACATCAAAAACGGGAACAGCATCCTGCGCCCGATTCACTATCCGCCGATCACAGATGAGCCTGCTGACGGCGCTGTTCGTGCTGCTGCTCACGGCGACATCAACCTGATTACGCTTTTGATGGGTGCACAGGGCAAAGGCCTTCAGGTGCAAAACCACGAAGGAGAATGGATTGACGCGATTGCGCAGCCGGACGAATTGGTAATCAACGTGGGTGATATGTTGTCACGCCATACGAATAACAAATTGAAATCGACAATACACCAGGTTGTAAATCCACCCAGGGAACTTTGGGGGACCTCACGGTATTCCATTCCTTTCTTTATGCACCCCATCAGCGAAATGAAATTGGATGTATTGGAAAAAACAATCGACGCAGACCATCCTAAATTATACGAAGATATTACTGCCGGCGATTTCCTGTATGAGCGCCTGGTAGATTTGGGATTGATTAAAAAATAACCATACAGTCGAAAGTCGAAAAAGTCAAAAGATTAACGGCAAAAGACATTGGGCAACCGGTGTCTTTTGTTTTTAAAGATTGTAAGGTTAAAAATATTTTTCCCTTGACTATCCGGCTAGCCCTTTCGGACTTTCGACTTTCAACTTTCAACTTTTGACTTTCTTAAAAAATGGACCTACACGAACAACTCAAAAAGCTCTTCCCCGATCATGAACCGCTTCCGGAAGAAGCGCCGGTAAAAGAAGAGAAAGTACTCTTCATACAAAACGAACCGATGATCTGCAAATTCGAAAAGCGGAAGGGTAAACCAACCACCATCATCGAAGGTTATGAAGGTGATGAGGAAGACTTTAAAATCCTTGCCAAAGAACTCAAAACAAAACTAAGTGTAGGCGGTACTTTTAAGGATAACGCCATCATCATACAAGGCGATTACCGCGATAAGATTATGGAAATGCTGAAACAAAAAGGTTTTAAAGTCAAACGCGTTGGCGGGTAAATTAATTTATAATTGACAATTAGTAATTAATAATTCGTCATCCGCAACTCATAATTCGTAATTTCTAATTCACTCCTCTTAAGTCTTTCGACTTTCAACTTTCAACTAAAATGATAAAATCTTCAGAACTCATCTTAAATCCGGACGGCAGCGTGTACCACCTGAACCTTAAACCGGAACATATTGCAAACGACATCATCTTCGTTGGCGACCAGAACCGCGTAGAGAAAATCACGCAGTTCTTCAGCCATATCGAATTCTCGCAGCAAAAACGCGAGTTCAAAACACAAACCGGACTTTTCAAAGGCAAAAGGATTACCGTCATGTCAACCGGAATTGGGCCTGACAATATTGACATTGTGATGAACGAACTGGACGCATTGGTCAATATCGACCTTGTAACGCGCAAGCCTAAGGAAGCGCTGACATCGCTGAATATCATCCGTATTGGCACCTCAGGATCGTTGCAAGCGGATATCCCTGTTGATAGTTTTGTGATGTCTAAATACGGCCTCGGTCTGGACAACATGCTCCGCTCCTATCTCGTGGAGCAGGTGTCAAATCCGGCGCTGGAGGATGCCTTTATGATGCACACCAACTGGGATATCAAAAAAGGAAGGCCTTGCGTAATTGCGTGTTCTGAAAATCTCGAAAGAATGATCGAAAGCGACCGCATGCACAAAGGCATTACTGCTACCGCGGGTGGATTCTACGGCCCTCAGGGACGCATCCTCAGGTTGGAAATCCAGGACAACGAGCTCAATTCGAAAATGGATAATTTCAATTTCAACGAACACCGAATCACAAACCTTGAAATGGAAACTGCGGCTATTTACGGACTTTCGGCACTACTGGGCCATAATGCCCTGTCCCTGAATGCGATCATTGCAAACCGCGCTTCGGGTACCTTTAGCGACGATCCTTACAAGGCAGTAGACGAACTGATTGCGTACACTTTGGATAAGATCGCAGCAGCAAAATAATTATTTTTAGAAGCCAATCCTGCTGTCCGCTGTATTCCCGATTTAGAAAAACTACGGCGAAAAAGCCTTGTTTTTCTAAATCGGGAGATGCCGCTTCCATCAGGGCTAAGACGCCGGACCATGAATGAGACCATCCACAAGCTTGAAACCTTATTGTTAATGGGCGAATCGTATTTACGCATTGCCGACGAATCAGCATTGGAACTCCCCACCGCGCCGGGAAAATGGTCGAAAAAGCAAATTCTGGGCCATCTGGTTGATTCGGCAATCAATAACCTGACACGGTTCACTGAAATCAGTTACCAACCACAGCCCTATATTTACCGTGAATACCAACAGTCGGAACTCGTGCTGATAAATGATTACCAATCCATGGAAATTACCGAACTGCTGCAGCTCTGGCTGTCGCTGAACCGCCAAATTCTGAGGGTAATGAAAACCCAGACGGAAGAACGGCTCTCATTGGAAGTGCTTTTCAAAAACGGCGAAACGACCGACCTCAAATTCCTGATGACCGATTATCCGGAACACCTGCAGCATCATATCAACCAAATTACCTCATGAACCTCCGTGTAGCCCGACATACCAATAATCTGGAAACGATTAAATTATTTTATATTGAAATACTGGGCTTCACCGAGCTTGGGCATTTTGAAGGTCATGATGGCTATGACGGTATTTTTATAGGAAATCCCGGATCAGACTGGCATCTTGAATTCACCCAATCGTCTGAAAAGGCATTACATCAATCCGATGAAGACGATATTATCGTGCTTTATCCGGCTACAAAGAATGAGTATGAACTTTTATTGAACAACCTTTCTGAAAGCAACATTCCGTTCATCGAGCCTAAAAATCCGTATTGGAAAGAAAACGGTTCCATGTTTATGGACCCCGATGGCTTCAGGATTGTCATTTCGCCCTTAAAAATTAATTTATGACCAAAATAAATATCGCCGGTGTACCGGAACACTTCAACCTGCCCTGGCATTTGTGCCTCGAGAACGATGAATTCGGTGCGGCAGCAATCGACCTGCAATGGACAAACGTCCCGGAAGGCACTGGAAAAATGTGCCAGATGCTTAGGAATGGCGAAACAGACATTGCTGTAATCCTGACAGAAGGGATTGTGAAGGATATCGTTTCAGGAAATCCCTCTAAAATTGTCCAGGTGTATGTGGAAACGCCTTTAATCTGGGGAATACATGTGGCCGCGAATTCGAAATACCAGCTGTTATCAGATCTTAAGGATACGAAGGCTGCGATTTCACGTATTGGCTCAGGTTCCCAGCTGATGGCTTATGTAAATGCACAAAACGAAGGCTGGGATACTAACAGCCTGCAATTTGAAATCGTCGATACCATTGACGGCGCAGTCGAAGCGCTTGCTTCCGGCAAAGCCGATTACTTCATGTGGGAACGTTTCATGACCAAGCCGTTGGTTGATCAGGGCGTTTTTCGACGTATTGCGGACTGTCCAACACCATGGCCTTGTTTTGTGATTGCGGTCAGGAATGAGGTATTGGAAAGACATCCGGAACAAATAAAAAAAATACTGGAAATAATTAATTCCAAAACCCGTTACTTCAAACAAATAGCGGATATATCAAAAAGATTGTCGGCAGATTTTCACCAGCGGGAAGACGACATCAAAACGTGGCTTTCCTTAACGGAATGGTCTCAGCGAAACCTGGACGAGGATATGTTAAACAATGTCCAAAATCAATTGATGCACTTATCACTTATAGAGAAAAAGGGTACTTTTGCTGAAATCGTTAAAGCTGTATAGCTGGTTACAATTCAGATGCGGAAACTTCCGGATATTAAGGCAGTCAGGGAAAAACTCAGGGTAAAAAAACCGTGGGACGATGTGATTATCTTTATTTTGAACGTACTGGTGGCCATCCCCGTTTTCATTATCATTCACCAAAACCTGCTGGATCCGGACTGGCCTTACGAAATCGACCGGATATTGCTCTTCATTGTAATTGTCGTGATCCTGCAGCTCGTGCTCAGGCTTTTGAGGCGGATCATCATCATTTGTATCGCTATTTATTTACTGGTGCTGGTCTATAACAGTATTTTTGGGGATTTCGGGTTCACCACGGTGGCAGAAGACTATAATTCAATGTTGTTCAACATGGCGGAGGATCCCAATCCGCAGGACATCATTATCGCAAAACTGCTTCCCTTTCCGAATAAATCAAAAATCCTCGCGGCAATCGAATACGACAATCCCGATGTACGGAACTTTGCCTTGATGGCTACGACAAAGAATTTCAAAAATATTAAAGGATACAAACAATACCGTACTACCGTGCAGTGTTTTGCTGTTTTTAAGGAAATCAAGAAACGTTGGAACTACGTGAATGATCCGCGTGGCAGGGAATACATCGCGCGTGCCAGCGAAACCGTGCAGCACTTTTCGGGAGACTGTGATGACCACGCCATACTGATGGCTGCATGCATCAGGGCGATTGGAGGCACGCCGCGGATTATCAGTACTGACGCCCACCTGTATCCCGAAATGCTGATTGGCACACAGAAAGATTTTGAGGCCATCAATTATATTGTGAAGGAAATCCTTTTCAAAAACGAAAGCAAAGGAAAAACGCTCCATTACCACATTGACGAGCATGGCCAAATTTGGCTCAACCTTGATTATACCGCAACCTATCCCGGCGGCCCATTTATGTCTGAAGAAGTACTTGGCGCACTGACATTGTATTGATTAAAAAAGTGAGGTTAAATCTTACAAATATCTATTTTACAATGAATTAATGGATTTAATCAATTTACCGGACGGTTTTTGAAGTATCTTTGAGCATTCAAAAAGTAAGGATTAAAGAAAATCCTTTTTAATCCAAGAATTATGTCTGCTGCCACCTCCCGCCACATTTATTTAGCCGACGACGATGCCGATGACCGTATATTGTTTGAAGACGCATTAGTAGAAGTAGACTGCCATGCGCAGCTGACGTTCGCAGAAAACGGTAAGAAACTCATGGAACTGCTCAATCCGCCGCCGAAACCGCTTCCGGATATCCTGTTCCTAGATTTAAACATGCCTTTGAAAAATGGCTATGAATGTCTTGCAGAGATTCGGCAGGACAACAGCCGACTCAAAAACCTTCGGGTCGTGGTGTTGACTACCAGTCAGGATGAGCGCAATGTAGAAAAGGTTTTCGGACTGGGCGCATCGTTTTATGCGGTAAAGCCGACGGATTTCATGAAATTGAAACAACTTCTGGAAAAGATCCTTGCCATCCAATGGTGTGAAAAAGGCTTGCAGCCGGATAAAAAGCAATTTATGCTTAGTGCGTAAAAACCAGGCATACCGGCGCACAAATTGGAACCTGTTTACCTGAATAAGTTAACTTCCCATTCGTTTTATCGATATTGAAGATCACGATATTATTCGTGTATTGGTGGGCGACCAACAGGTAATTTCCGGTGGGATCAATTGTGAAGTTGCGTGGCCCCTTTCCCAATGTTTGCTGCCGTTGGGCAAATTCCAGTTTGCCGTCATTCTGGATAGCAAAAACTGAGATATCGTTGGCTTCTCCCCTGTTTGTGGCATATAAAAATTTCCCGTCGGGCGAAATATGGATATCTGCAGCGCTGGTTTCGCCTTTAAAATCGGAGGCCACCACTGTCGTTTCCTGTATCTTGTCCAGCATGCCATCATGATAGGAAAATACCGTCAATGTGCCGTCAAGTTCCTGGAGCAGGTATACAAATTTTCCATCTTTGCTGAAGGACAAATGCCTTGGTCCGCTACCTGGTTTTAGGTTCACGGTATTTTTATATTTCAGGGTGTCCTTTTCAGCGTTTGGATTATAATCATAGACGTATATCCTGTCGCTGCCGAGGTCATTTGCCAAAAGGTATTTGCGGTCCGGGGACAATTGCACCATGTGCAGGTGGGCGCTTTCCTGCCGTTTGGTATTGGGGCCGTGCCCTTCCAGTTTGATGACCTGCTTTGCTTCCTTGAGTGCACCGAACTTGTTCTTTTCAAAAACGGAGATGCTTCCGCTGGAATAATTGGCTACCACGACGTTTTCGCCGTCGTTGAGGATGTAACAAGGGTCAGCACCTTCCGCGTTTTGGCTGCTCAGGAAACCGAGGCTTCCGTTTTCCCTGTCGAACCAGAATGCACTTACTTTACTGTCTTTTCCGTTTTCGTTTACCGAATATAGAAACTGTCCGTCATCCGATAAAGTGACATAACTCGGATTCACTGTTTTTTCCGACGACGACAATAGCCTGAGTTGTGCGTCTTTTGCATCAAAATCAAATACATAAATTCCGTTTGATTCGCATGCATTGGTGTACGTCCCCACAATCAGTTTTGGGTGTTGTTGCGCATTGGCGAATAGGGTCGAAAGGATTGTTGCGGACAGTAAGGAAATTTTCATTTTATTCGGATTAGGAATCTCAAAAGTAAGGTTTTTAGTTTTACGGTTGGCGTTTTATCGTTTGTGGTGAGGGCATTTATCGACGGCCTATGGAGGCGCATTGGCGGATTGAATGTAAATCGTTCCTGAAGGTGCCGAAATAACTTCTAAAGGTGCCCAGAACATTTCTGAAGATGCCGAAACCATTTCTGAAGGCGCCGAAACAACTTCTGAAGGTGCCGAAATCATTTCTGAAGGTGCCAAAACCATTTCTGAAGGATAAGGAATAACTTCTGAAGCATAAGAAACATTTTCTGAAGCATCAGGAATAACTTCTGAAGCATAAGAAGCGGTTTCTGAAGGATAAAAAACAACTTCTGAAGCATCAGGAATAACTTCTGAAGCATAAGAAACGGTTTCTGAAGGGTAAAAAACAACTTCTGAAGCATAAGGAATAACTTCTGAAGCATAAGAAACATTTTCTGAAGCATAAGGAATGACTTCTGAAGCATAAGAAACAATTTCTGAAGGATAAGGAATCACTTCTGAAGCATAAGAGATAACTTCTAAAGGATAATAAGCAGTTTCTGAAGGTTTTTAAAATTATTGCTACAGTTGCTAACCTAATTTTAAAAGTCTCGAATCATTTTTTTGGCTCCGGTTTACTGTTCAGCGTCGTGCGGTTTGTAAAATTGTTATTCGGAACAATCAATTTCAATTTACCCGCGTGGAAAAATAAAAAAATAGTATTTTTGGCGAAATAAATACCCGGACAACGGAATGCAGTTCAAACATCCTGAAATTCTCTACTTTCTATTCTTACTGATTGTTCCAATCCTTGTTCATTTATTCCAGCTTCGGCGGTTTAAGAAGGAATATTTCACGAACGTCCGTTTCCTTAAGGAGTTGTCCATCCAGACCCGTAAAAGTTCAAAACTTAAGAAATGGCTGTTGCTTGCGACCAGGCTGTTGATATTGGCCGCGATTATTATTGCTTTTGCGCAGCCTTTTTTCCAGGCGAAAGAAAGCAACCAGGTCACGAATGAGATGTATATTGTGCTGGACAATTCGTTCAGCATGCAGGCCAAAGGCCAGAAAGGCGAATTACTGAAGCGTGCCGTCGAGGATTTGCTGGAACAGGTTCCGGAGAACCAGACGTTTTCGCTGCTGACCAATTCGGAGACCTTTTGGAATACCGACATTAAATCGGTGCAAAAAGAACTCCAAAACCTCAAATACAGCGCCGGCCCGTTCCGACTTGACAACCTGATGGCCAAAATCAAGTCGCGCAAATCCGTATTTAACAAGGATATTGTGGTGATTACCGATGCGGTGGGTCTTGATGAAAAACAGGTGAAGAGTGTCGACAAGGCATTCAATACGTATTTTATCGTTCCTAAAGCGGAGCAAAAAAACAATATGGCAGTGGACAGTGTCTTTATCAACCAGACGCTGGATTCGTTTTATGAAATTGGCGTAAAGCTTTCCGCTTATGGCGAAGAAAATAAGGAAACCCCGATTGCGATTTACAACGACAACAAACTGATTGCGAAGACGCTGATTAAGATGGATGGTGCGACGAAGACCATGAATTTTTCAATCCCCAAGGCTGATTTTAATGGTTATGTGTCGATTGAAGACAACGGCATCGCCTATGACAACATCCTGTATTTTAACATCTCCACGCCTAAGAAAATCAGTGTAATCAGTATTGGCGAGGTCGATAAGGCTGGGTTTTTAGGAAAAATCTTTTCAGAAAAAGAATTTACTTATGCGAATTATCCCATCGCCTCATTGGATTATAATTTGCTGGAAAAACAGGACGCTATTGTGCTGAATGAATTAAAGGATATCCCACAGGCTTTGCAGACGACTTTGAAATCGTTCGTTGATAAGGGCGGCAACCTCGTGGTGGTTCCTTCATCGGAAAGCAGTGTGGCAAACCTGAATGGGTTTCTTGGGAATTTTGGTACGATTAAATTCAATGCGCTGCAACCGAATAAGAAGCTGATTACCGAAATTTCGTTTGGCCATCCGCTATACAGTGGCGTATTTGAAAAGAAAATAGACAATTTCCAGTTTCCGGAAACGAAGGCATCATTCGCCATCAGTACGACGAGTCCGGGCATCCTAAATTACCAGGACAAAAGTGTCTTCCTGACGGGGTTGCAGAACCAGCTGTCCTCAGTGTATGTCTTTGCGGCACCGATCAATAAGGACAATTCGAATTTTCAGAATTCGCCATTGATTGTGCCTACTTTTTACAATATGGCGCAGAGCATCCGGAAGTCGGGCGCGGTGGCGTTGACGATTGGTGAAAACCAACCTTTCCTGGTTGACGCGCAATTGTCTAAGGACGAGATTGTGGAACTGAAAGGCGATTCTAAATCCGGGGAGAAATTTATCCCGATCCAGCAGGTGCTCAATAACAAAGTAAAACTTACCTTTAATGATTATCCGCAGTTGGCGGGGAATTATGGCGTGTACCGGCAGGACGAGCTGTTGCAGCACCTGAGTTTCAATTACGACCGTACGGAGGGGAACCTTGCTGCGGCCAATGAGGATCTTTTGTCTGACGATAAAGTCATCAGTGATGTGGAAACGGTTTTTGATACGATACAGACTGACCGGACGGATAACGAAATCTGGAAATGGTTTGCGGTTTTGACCCTTTTGTTTTTAGCAGTAGAAATTTTCATCCAAAAATTTGTAAAATGAACCTGATTATCCGAAAAGCAACAATCATTGATCCTAAAAGCCCTTTTCATAAGCAGACTGTCGACATCCGGA
This sequence comes from Flavobacterium sp. BFFFF1, assembly GCF_002256285.1. Lineage (GTDB taxonomy): Bacteria > Bacteroidota > Bacteroidia > Flavobacteriales > Flavobacteriaceae > Flavobacterium. The sequence continues at coordinate 16,408 of NZ_NKJE01000024.1, forward strand.
TTTCAGAGGGGAAAATAAGCCGTATTGCAGAAAGTATTGATACTATTGACGCGGAGGAGTTGATTTTAGAGAACCTACACCTCTCGCAGGGATGGTTTGACAGTAGTGTTTCGTTTGGTGAGCCCGGATATGAAGAACGGGAGACTATTGCCAACGGCCTTCATGTTGCTGGAAAAAGCGGTTTTACTGCTGTGGCATTACAGCCGAATAGCAATCCTGTTATCGACAACCAATCCCAAATCAGTTTTGTGCTTTCGAAGTCTAAAGACGCGGCCACTGATTTATATCCGATTGGTGCGCTTACTAAAAACAGCGATGGAAAGGACCTTGCCGAGTTGTTTGATATGAAAAATGCAGGTGCGGTGGCTTTTGGCGACTATGGGAAAAGTATGGAAAACGCAAATCTACTGAAGATTGCATTGCAATACACACAGGATTTTGATGGATTGCCGATCGTTTTTTCACAGGACATGCACGTGAAAGGCAACGGTGTGGCGCATGAGGGAATTGCGGCAACGCGGCTGGGGCTGAAGGGCATTCCGGCATTGGCAGAGGCGCTGCATGTGGCCAGAAATCTGTATGTATTGGAATATACAGGCGGCAGGCTGCATATCCCGACGGTTTCTGCGGCCGAATCGGTGCAATTGATTCGCGAGGCAAAAGCAAAAGGACTTCGGGTAAGCTGCAGTGTTGCGGTACACCATCTTGTGATGACTGACGAGCAGCTGGAGGGATTTGATACGCGTTATAAGGTAACGCCGCCACTTCGAGATGAAAGGCATCGGGAGGCGTTGCTGAAAGGTGTGCTGGATGGCACGATTGACATGATTACGTCAGACCACAACCCGATTGATATCGAGCATAAGAAAATGGAATTTGATTTGGCAAAGGATGGTACAATTGGGCTGGAAAGTGCTTTTGGTGCGTTAATGACGGTGTTGCCCTTAGATGTTGTAGTAGAGAAACTGACTGCGGCAAGATTGCTTTTCGGAACTGAAAACGAAGCCATAAAAGAAGGATTTTCTCCGAATATTACCCTTTTCAATCCCGAGGGAAACAGTGTTTTTACAAAAGACAATATTTTATCAAAATCAAAGAACAGTGCTTTTCTTGGTGCGAAGATGCAGGGGAAAGTGTACGGAATTATCAATAACGGAAAACTTGTAATATGATCATGGACCAGGAAACGATAGATAAAGGAAAGGCGTCTGCGATTACGGGCTATATTTTAATCGTCGGTGTGTTTATTGCGATGTCGATGAACAGCGAGGATAAGAATAAATTTGCCTCATTCCATATCCGCCAGGCGCTTGGCCTGTCGCTGACGTTTATTTCGTTGGGCCTCATCATCAGTAATTTTGATAACCTGATGATCTCAGTACCGATGTGGATTTTCATTTCTGTGTTGTGGAGTTATTCCATTTTCAGCGCCATTCGGGGGGATGTTAAACCCGCGCCATTGGTTGGTGAATTATTTCAAAAAGCATTTAAAAGTATTTCATGAGTTTGTCATTACAACACCTCGTACGCGAGCCGAAGATAAAAAAAGAAAGTAATCCATTGTTGTTGCTTTTGCATCCAAATGAATTTATTGCTTACATTTCTGTCTACATTGATATATGAAATGCAATGCTATCTACAGGCG
>NZ_NKJE01000024.1:18062-42953 GCF_002256285.1 Flavobacterium sp. BFFFF1
ACCTTTTTTCGTTTGCAAGTGAATTGCCGGAAGAATATTATGTGGTTTCTGCCCGTGCGCCTTATGATTTGATGTATGGCAGTTATGCGTGGTATGCGATCAATTTTGATGCCGCTGAAAATAAGTTTTCAAATCATGAGCAGGCCAGGGAATCCCGTGACTTGATCAGCAAATTTATTGATGAGCTTGTGCAGCACTACCCTATTGACGCTGATGACGTGACTTTGATTGGTTTCAGCCAGGGCACGATTTTGAGTTATGCTGTGGCGTTTTCGTATCCTCAGAAAATCAGGCGCGTTGGTGCGCTGAGCGGGTACCTGAATCCAGAGATTATGGTTGAAGGATATGAAAAGAACGATTTCAGCGATTTGAAAATGTTTATTTCCCACGGCAGTGTGGATCAGGTCATACCCGTGGATTGGGCACGGAAGGCGCCAGCAATACTGAATGGACTTGGCATTGAAAATGTTTACCATGAATACCCGATTGGACATGGGGTATCACCGAAGAACTTTTACGATTTGAAGGATTGGCTTCAAACCACTTAATAAAAAAAAAGCTCCTGTTGCGGAGCTTTTTTTATTTGTTGTAGATTACGGTTTCGGCAGTTTCAAAATCCACTGATTTGTCTTCATTGATGAAATACTTTATGATTACTTCTCCCCATAATTCGGTGTTATTAAAGTCAGCGATAATCCAACGGTGGTTTAGCACTTTAATATGGTTAATGATAAACTTTTTGTCATTTAATTTATCGAAACCGACATATTTATTACCATTCGGATCGTCGTTGAATGCAATTAGTTTTTCTTTCAGGTACGGAATTAATTTCTCGGGTAATAGAAATTCGCCGGTTGTTTTATCCTCGAAATAGTCCTGGGCCTGTTGGTTGGTTTCAAGGGAGAAGTAATCTGCGTCAGTGAGTCGGTTTTTCAGCATGGATACGCTGTCCGAAAGCTTTTTCTCTTTTTTTATGGATTGCTCTTTTTCAAAGGTATTTTCCTTCGTAAAATACATGTAGGTAAAAACGTTTAGTAAGACGGCAAGGATAAAGAGGTACAGGAAAAGGGATTTTTTCATGATTTTAAATATTGATTTCTAAATTGTCGTAGGCAAGGAATACATTCTCAGGCAGCATCTTCTGGACTTCTTCGTGGAACCCGAACAGATGGCTGATGTGTGTCAGGTAGGTTTTCCCGGGTTTGATTTTGTTGATAAAATCCAGCGCTTCTTCGAGGTTAAAATGGGTTTCATGCGACTCGATACGCAACGCATTGATGACGATTACTTTCACGCCTTTTAATTTTTCTATCTCTTCGTCGGCAATGGTTTTGACATCGGTAAGGTATGCGAAATCGTCAATCCGATAACCGAAAATCTGCAGGCTGCCATGGAAAGCGTTTATGGGAATTATGGTCTTGTCATTTAATGAAAACGGCAGTTCATGACAAACTTCGAAGGTTTCCACTGACGGGGCACCGGGATATTTATTTTCCGTTTCGAAAACGTAGTCAAATCTTTTCTTCAGGTTTTCGATTACCCGCGGATGTGCATAAATGGGGATACTTCCCTGCCTGAAGTTGAATGGACGGATGTCGTCGAGACCCGCGGTATGGTCTGCATGTTCATGGGTGAACAAAATAGCGTCTACCCTTTCACAGCCTGAAACCAGCATCTGTTGCCTGAAATCCGGTCCGCAGTCAATAATCAGGGAAGTATTTTCCCATGATAACCAAACAGAAACGCGGAGTCGTTTATCTTTTGGATCTGAACTTTTACAAACTGGGTGTGTGCTCCCGATTACCGGAATACCCTGTGAGGTGCCTGTTCCTAAAAAATATACTTTCAAAGACGTTAATTTTTCACAAAAATAAAACAATTATCTTTTGTAAAAGCCCTATTTTATTAACTTTGTAAAGTATATAGCGATTTTTAAATGGATATTGAAATTAAATTAAAAGGTGACAAGGTCATCGAACAAATTCCTTCTACGAAAGACAAGGCCCTGCGTATCAATCTCAATGATAATATATATGGGACCTTTGCGGAGATTGGTGCCGGACAGGAAACCGTTCGTCACTTTTTCAGGTCCGGTGGTTCTTCAGGTACTATTGCGAAAGCGATGTCTGCATACGATAAGGACTTTAGCGATGCGATTTATGGTGTTGAGGACGATGGTCGTTATGTGACGGAAAGCAGGCTTAAAAAGATGCTGTCGCATGAAGTAAGCCTGATTGAAAAGCGTCTGAGTCGGGAAAAGCATCCCAATAAAATGTTTTTCAGTTATGCCAATACGGTCGCTACGATTGATTTTGCGAAACAGTTTAAGGGGCATGGCTGGGTTGGTATCCGTTATCAGATTGAGCCTGACGAGGATTACAATGAGATTATTATCCACATTCGTTTCAAGGAAACAGATGCGAGATTGCAACAGGAAACGTTGGGTGTTCTGGGCGTGAACCTCATTTATGGTGCATTTTATAAGTATAATGATCCGAAGCGTCTGCTTCGGTACTTGTATGACCACCTCGACAAGGACCAGCTAGAAATCGACACGATTAATTTTTCCGGGCCGCGTTTTGCCAATGTGGACAATCGATTGATGAGTCTCCAGCTTGTAAAAAATGGCATGACGGATGCGGTGATGTTTGATCCTGATGGGAACAACATCCTACCCGCTGCCATTTTGTATAAGAAGAATATCCTTGCGCTCCGGGGAAGTTTCAGGCCTGTTACAAAGGTAAACATGGACATGTATGAGAAGTCATATAAAATGTTCCTTGAGGAGAATAAGGTCGAGAAAGACAATACGCTCGTCGTATTTGAAATCACACTTTCCAACCTGCGTTCTGACGGGGAGATTGATGAAAGGGATTTTATGGATCGTGCGGAATTGCTTTGTTCATTGGGCCAAACCGTGATGATTTCGAATTTCCAGGAATATTATAAGGTTGTTGAATATTTTTCGAATTATACCAAAGCCCGTATGGGATTGGCAATGGGTGTGAATAATCTTGTGGACATTTTTGATGAGAAATACTACCGCCATCTGAGTGGAGGTATATTGGAAGCGTTTGGAAAATTATTCTACCGTGACCTGAAAGTGTTCTTATATCCTATGCTGGGTGACCATGGAGAAATCATCACTTCCGAAAACCTTAAGGTACACCCAAGAATGAAAGAGCTGTACAAGTTTTTTAAATTCAACGGAAAGGTTGTTGATATCGATGATTTTGATCCACATACGCTTGAAGTGTTCTCTCGCGAAGTGTTAAAAATGATTACCAACGGGAAACGCGGTTGGGAAGGCATGCTGCCGAGCGGGATTGCGGAGTTGATTAAGCAACATCAGCTTTTTGGTTATGATCCGAATAAGATCCTTGAAGAAACAAATTAAACCGTTTTCAGCACCAGTGGACCGCTAAACGTTATAAAAACAAAAACCGGATTAACATCCGGTTTTATATTTTTAAGGAACTGCAAAACCGTTTACTGTGACTGCCAGCAGCACACTATTTCAATATCTGTGAAGCGTGTTCTTTCGTTTTTACGTCTGAAATAACTTCATCAATAATTCCTTCTTCGTTGATGACAAACGTGGTACGGTGTATGCCGTCAAATATGCGGCCCATGAATTTCTTTGGTCCCCAGACGCCAAATGCGTTGATCACTGATTTGTCTTCATCGGCCAATAATGGGAATGGGAAACTAAACTTATTTCGAAATTTGGTCTGGGCTTTCGCACTGTCAGCGCTAACGCCAAGCAGGGCATAATTGTTTGCCTGAAAACGTTCATAGTTGTCGCGCAAATCGCAGGCTTCTGCGGTACAACCGGGTGTGTCGGCTTTTGGGTAAAAGAAAACCACCAGTTTCTTTCCTTTATAATCGGCGAGTGCATGTTTGTTGCCATCCTGGTCTACTCCTGAAAATTCCGGTGACTTATCGCCTTTTTGTAATGTTGTCATTCGCTTATTTTGTTTAAAGTTTATGACCTAAAGTTAAGACAGTTTTCTTAAATAAACTTAACTTTAAGCCCTAAATTTATGCAGCATGACGAAGGCTGAAAAAGTGCGTTTGGTAATGGCTACGTTGGATGAGCTCTACCCCACGATCCCAATTCCATTGGATCATAAAGATCCTTACACGTTGTTGATTGCGGTGTTGCTTTCCGCGCAATGTACAGATGTGCGCGTGAATCAGATTACGCCGATATTATTCGCAAAGGCGGACAATCCTTATGATATGGTAAAAATGTCGGTGGAGGAAATCAAGGAGATTATTCGCCCATGCGGACTTTCGCCTATGAAATCAAAGGGCATTCACGGGCTTTCGGAGATATTAATTGAAAAGTATAATGGCGAGGTGCCTCAAAGTTTTGAAGCTTTGGAATCGTTGCCGGCAGTGGGGCATAAGACTGCGAGCGTCGTCATGTCTCAGGCATTTGGTGTTCCTGCTTTTCCGGTGGACACCCATATTCACAGGCTGATGTACCGCTGGGGATTATCGGATGGAAAAAATGTGGTGCAGACAGAGAAAGATGCTAAAAAGCTGTTTCCAGAATCTTCCTGGAACAAATTGCACCTTCAGATCATATGGTACGGCAGAGAGTATTCCCCCGCGCGTGGATGGAATATGGAGAAGGACGTCATTACAAAAACAATAGGAAGGAAGGAATTTAAGACACCGTCATTACCAAAATAACACTGCGGTAAATTTTGTTGAACAAAAAAAATCCCGCCAGATAATGTTTCTGGCAGGATTTTCAACTAATTCGCAATATGCTCAATTTTCATTTTACCCACTTTCATGTAGCTTAACGCTTTCGAGTAATTTAACAAGAACGAAACGGTTTCTTTCTTTGGTTGCATTTTAGGAGTTGCTAAAGATTTCTTAGAGTAAATTTTTGCCATAATGGATTTGTTTGTTTCCATTAGAACGCAGCAAGTCCCCGATTATTATTTTAATTTGTTAAAATTATTTTATTTTTTTCAATTATTTTCCTGAGGTTCATCAGCGCATATCGCATACGGCCCAGCGCGGTATTGATACTGACACCGGTAAGGTCAGAGATTTCCTTGAAGCTCAAATCCTGATAAATCCGCATCATCAATACGTCACGCTGGTCATCAGGCAATTCCATAATTAACTTCTGCAGGTCTTTCTCAATCTGCATGGTAATCATTTTTGCTTCAATGTTCGGCTCATTGTCAGACATATAAGAAAACACAGAATACTCTTCCGTATCTCGTGACATGGGCATCTTCTTGTTTCGGCGAAAATGATCCACAATTAAATTGTGTGCAATACGCATTACCCAAGGGAGGAATTTGCCTTCTTCGTTATAGGCATTGGATTTTAAAGTTTTGATGACTTTAATAAAGGTATCCTGAAAAATATCATCAGCGATATCCCTGTCGGCCACCTTAGAGTAAATGAATCCGTAAAGTTTTGATTGGTGCCTTTTAATTAATGTAGCCAAAGCGTTTTCGTCACCTGCTACATAGCTCTTTAAAAGTAAAGCGTCCGGGGTTTGAACATTAGCCATAAAATTAACTTTTTAGTTTTTGATTGAATAAGTGATGTGATCTAAAAAGTAATTTTATTGTATAGGCTGCTGTTAATTAAAGATTAATTTTATAACCAAATGTAGCGTAAAAAAAAATTAATATCCAAACGCTAAATCAAAATTTAACATTTTTTTTGACGAATAATAAGAATCACTTTCACTTTTGGTTATAAACGACACTAAAATCAGAAATTTGTAATCTTATACGTCGTATTTTTGAAAAGCGCTTACATTTAGGAATGGGGTATTTGCTGTTGATAAATTGATAATGATTACCTTTGCAAAAATTGCATTCCCTATAATGAGATCCGATATAAATTCCGCAGAACCCAAGAAAAATATAATCATCAAAGGTGCTCAGGTCCACAATTTAAAAAGCCTGGATGTTGTCATTCCACGAAACAAACTTGTAGTAATCACAGGCCTCTCTGGCTCTGGGAAGTCAAGTTTGGCATTCGATACATTGTATGCAGAGGGACAAAGACGTTACGTGGAAAGTCTCTCGTCGTATGCGCGTCAGTTTCTTGGCAGGCTGGATAAACCGAAAGTCGAGTATATTAAGGGTATTGCTCCTGCCATTGCCATTGAACAAAAGGTGAACACGACCAATGCGCGTTCTACAGTCGGAACATCGACTGAGATCTACGATTATATGAAATTGCTTTTCGCAAGGATTGGGCGGACATTTTCACCGATTTCTGGTCAGGAAGTTAAAAAAGACACCGTAAGCGATGTCGTTAACGAGGTAAAGCAATTTGCAAACGGCAGCAGGTGGCTGTTGATAGCGCCCGTATTTGCGGAGAAGGATCGGGAAATAAAGGAGAAATTAGGTGTGCTGCTGCAGCAAGGTTTTGCCAGAATTTTGGTAGATAATGAAATGGTCCGTCTCGACGACCTTAAAGATATGTCCTTCGCTGGTAAAGAAATTATGCTTGTTATTGATCGTATTGTCGTCAAGGATGAAGAGGATTTTTACAATCGCCTTTCCGACGCCGTGCAAACGGCATTTTATGAAGGCAAGGGAAAATGTGCTTTGCAGGACGCCGACAGTGGCAACAGGATTTCCTACAGCAACAATTTTGAACTGGACGGCATCAGCTTTCCTGAGCCGAATGTTCACCTATTTAGCTTCAATAACCCTTATGGTGCCTGCCCAGTGTGCGAAGGCTATGGCAATATCATTGGTATTGATGAGGATCTTGTCATTCCAAATACGGCGTTGTCAATTTACGAAAATGCCGTCTATGCCTGGCGCGGGGAAAGCATGGGATGGTATCGGGATGTGTTGGTGAACAGTGCGTACTTATTTGATTTTCCCATCCACAAGCCGTACTATCAATTAACCGAAGTGCAGAAGGAATTGCTTTGGAATGGCAATAAACACTTTACAGGACTGCACGCTTTCTTTAAGGAACTGGAAGAAAAAAATTATAAGATTCAAAACCGGGTGATGTTGTCCCGATACCGTGGCAAAACAAAATGTTATGCCTGTAAAGGAAAGCGTTTACGGCCTGAGGCTTCCAATATAAAAATTGACGGAAAGACAATTTCAGACCTTGTTGATATGCCAATCAAAAATTTGGTCGACTATTTTAACAACCTGCATCTTTCTGAATTCGACCAAAAGGTTGCCAAGCGGCTTTTAACAGAAATCAACAGCAGGTTGAGTTTCCTTACGGAAGTCGGACTTGATTATCTCACTTTAAACAGGAATTCTGCCTCGCTTTCAGGAGGTGAATCACAGCGCATTAATCTCGCTACCTCTTTGGGCAGCAGCCTTGTTGGATCAATGTATATTTTAGACGAACCCAGTATTGGGCTGCATCCTAAAGATACCGAAAGGCTAATTAAGGTGTTGCTGTCACTCAGGGACCTGGGCAATACGGTCATTGTAGTGGAACATGACGAGGACATTATGCGCGCTGCTGACGAAATCATCGATATCGGTCCCGAGGCAGGAACCCACGGGGGAAATCTTGTGGCTCAGGGCGATTATAAAACGATATTAAAATCAGGATCACTTACTGCAAAATACCTGAATGGGGAATTGCAGATTAAAGTTCCCAGAACCAGGAGAAAATCCAGTACTTACATTGAAATCCTTGGTGCACGGGAGAACAACCTGAAAGATGTTGATGTGAAGTTTCCATTGGAAATGCTCACTGTAATCACCGGCGTTTCAGGTAGCGGCAAAAGTACTTTAATCAAAAAGATTTTGTTTCCTGCAATCCAGAAAAAGCTGGAGGGAGTTGGAGAAAAAGCCGGGCAGTTTACGGAAATGCGTGGCTATTATCACAAAATCCAGCACATTGAATATGTAGACCAGAACCCGATCGGTAGAAGTTCACGCTCCAATCCAGTGACATACATCAAAGCCTACGATGACATCAGGGATTTATATTCAAAGGAAAAATTGTCTAAAATTCGCGGTTACCAGGCGAAGCATTTCTCCTTTAACGTTGATGGTGGACGTTGTGAAACCTGTAAAGGAGAAGGTACCATCAATGTAGAAATGGTTTTTATGGCCGATGTGCAACTGCAATGTGACACCTGTAACGGCAAGCGATTCAAGAAGGAAATTCTGGAAGTCGCGTTTGAAGGAAAAAACATTGATGACATCCTGACGATGACCATTGACGATTCCATTGAATTCTTTACGAGGACAAAGCAGTCAAAGATCACGCAGAAATTACAACCCTTACAGGATGTTGGCCTCGGTTATGTCCAGTTGGGCCAGTCCTCCTCTACCCTTTCCGGCGGCGAGGCGCAGCGAATCAAGCTGGCGTCTTTTCTTGTTAAAGGCGCTACAAAAGACAAGGCATTATTCGTATTTGATGAGCCTACAACCGGGCTGCATTTCCATGACATCAATAAACTCATGGCTTCGTTCGATGCGTTGATTGATAAAGGGCATTCCATTATCGTAATCGAACATAACCTTGATTTGATCAAATGTGCGGACTGGGTTATTGACCTTGGACCTGAAGGTGGCGAAAATGGGGGGCATATCCTGGCTGAAGGCACGCCAGAAGACATTTGTAAAAATAAAGCCTCTGTAACCGGAAAATACCTAAAGGATAAATTACGCTAGGGTTTCCGCGGTTTCTTTTTTGAAACTTTTTTGAGTTCATGGGCTTCTTTCGCCTCATCAATAGAGTGAGAATGTTGTAGGCTGTCTTCCTTTTTTGAAAGTTGGCTAAGCAGCACATAGTAACGTTGCAGCACTTTCATCTCAGCTTCCGATAGATCTTCAACATCGACGAGGCGGTTGCTCGCAAATTCGTGCGAAGCGACCAGTTCGTTTAGTTTTAATTGGATTGCCATAGAATCCTTGTTCTGGGCTTTCTGAATCAGGAATACCATCAGGAAGGTGATAATCGTAGTTCCAGTATTAATGACAAGCTGCCAGGTTTCTGAATAGTCGAAAAGCGGACCAGTAAGCGCCCAGATCAATACAATCGTAAATGCACCCAGAAACGCAGGGGTGCTGCCGGTTGCCTTTGTTACTTTAGTGGCGAATTTTTCAAATACTGAAGCACTTTTTGAAGCGGTGTTTTTCATATCAATTGCGTTTTGTTGTGATGGATTTTTTGATGATTTCGTTGCCCGAAGTTAATCAAATTTCAAAGGATTGCGAACACCATTCATAAGCCCAGCCTATGCCGGACTTTTCCGAAAAAAACAATTTGAATGTTCCGTTACACAAAGCGTAAAATTATCAAGCGGCCTGAGGCAAGCGCTATCTAAATTTTAATTTCCCTAATGTAGCGTTGATTAAGTCGTTGATTTCAGCAGAAATCCTCATTCTATAGTTTACATAAACATATATCACTGTAATCAAGCCTGATTTCAGGACAATGTTAATTATCGGATGAAATGGAAAATCCCAAAAATAAAATACAAGGAACGTGGTGGTGATGATCGCAAATGACTTAATCGTATTTATTGTAAATGGAAACAAATCGAGTTTATTCACTACAAAAAACAACTTCACCGAGTTGTAGACTACCACTGTAATTAGAGTTGCCAGTGCAGAACCGTTGATACCATACAGCGGAATAAAAATCATATTCAGTCCAACCATCATGAATACCGTTAACACTCCAAAAAACAGCGCCCAGCGATAGTATTTTGTGTTTAGTATAATCGCATTGTTGTTCCCCAGGATTACATCATAAAATTTTGATATTCCGATGAGGAATACCGCCAATGTTCCAGAACCATAATTGCCGGGGATAATTCGGTACATTTGGTTAATATTCAGGAAAATACCCAACATAATCAGACCGCCAAAAACCTGAAGCGTGATGGCGCTCTTCTTGTAAAGGTCGTTAAGTTCGTCAAGTTTATTCTCGCTCATTAAACGAACCGTTATGGGATAAATGATTTGCAGCATGGCACGGCTTGGGACCGCTATCACCGTGGCGATGAAAATAGCAAGCGAATAAACTGCGTTTTCGCTAAATGCCTTATAAAACGGAATCATGACCTTATCGAAGTCCAATAAGAGCGTCGCCACGCTTCCGGAAATAATGATAAACAAAGAAAATCCCAGTATTTCCCTGGCATTGTCGGGAAAATGAAATGTAATTTTGGGCATCCTCACCTTAAAGGCATACGCCATCATTGCGAACAGCTGTAAAGCGTATGCGCCCGCGAGGCAATAGATAAAGGAAGTTTCCTGCATCCAGCCGAAGTGTACGCTGAACAAAAGCCCCATGATAACCAATCTAACCAGCACTTCGTTGATGAAATTTCCAAAAACCGATTTCATATGTACCTTTACCCAAGCGTAGAATATCTCGAAATAGGCCATGCAGACCGCGATTACCGGGATCAGCCATAAAAACATGTTGGCTTCCGGGTTCTTATGCAAAAGCCGGGTTATCTCGTCGTAGAAAAAATAAGCCAGCCCACAAATGGGAATGATAAACAAAAGTGGGATCAGCAGCATAAAACTCATAAAACGCTCCTTTTCCTCCTCTGATTTACAATAGGAAAAAAAACGGATGAGCGAATTGTGTACTCCAAAAGCCATCAACGGCATTACGATGTTGGCTGCGGAAAGTATAAAGTTGACTACACCATAATGCTCTTTCGAAATAAATGTCGTGTAAAGGAACATTACGTTAATAGCGCCAATCCCAAAGCCCAAATAGCTGGTAATAACGTTTCTTGCCGATTGCCGAAGTACGATTCCCATGCTATTTAGCCGTTTTACGAATTATTGCGGCCAAGTCACCAGTAAGGTTTTTCCTGGAAAATCTTTGTAGGCCCACGGCATGTGACTTTAAAACGCCATTTTGGTAAGCTTTATAATGTTCACTGATTTTAGCCTTTAAATCCTCCTTTTGTGCATAGGTAAAAAAAGCTCCCGTGTTCGTTTCTTTCAGGATGGAAGCAAAATCGGAGCCCTCAGGCCCTATCCCTAAAATCGGCCTTTCTGAAACCATATATTCAAATAGCTTTCCGGGAATGATGCTTTTGGTGTCTTCCGAATCAATTTCAATCAGAAGTAAAACCTGTGATTGCTTTTGTGCAGCAATGGCTTCACTGTGTGAAACATATCCCATGTTATTTAAATGAAAAGTTAGCTTTTGCTTTTCAATTGAATCCAATACTTCGCGGCTTACTGCGCCAATTAATTTCAGCTCGAAATCATTTTTAAAATCAGCATTTTCAGCAATAAGTTCGCTAATCGACTCCCATAAAATCGTAGGATTTCTCTCTGACAGGAACGATCCGATGTGTGCGAGAGAGAACTTTTGATCCAATGGCTGCGCGCCCGTTTTTTCGACATCAAAGCCATTGGTAATGACTTCAATCGGTTTGGCGGTTAACGCTTTAAATTCTGATTTCGTGGTATTGCTCGTAACCAAAATAACATCAGCGGTATTCAGCACTTGACTTTCCAGTTTCTTATGCTTTTTTGCGGCATAGGATGACAACTTTAACGCTTTGTGATAACCGATTGTAGTCCAGGGATCCCGAAAATCGGCAATCCAATTGATCTTCTGGCGCCGTTTCAACCCGAGACCAATAAGGTGAAGGCTGTGCGGCGGACCGGAAGTAATGACCGTTTGGATGTTGTTTTTTTGAATGTAGTATGAAAGAAAGTCAATGGAGGGTTTTACCCATAGGAAACGTGCATCGGGAATAAAGATGTTCCCTCTAATCCACAGCATCAGGCGTTCAGCAAACGACTGCTTTTTCTTGTGCGGAATAATGCCTGAGCTCATTTTGCGACTCTTATTCCCTGAAAATATTTTTGCTAACCCGTACGGTTCGGTGATCTTATTCCTAAGTATAAGCGCTTTATCTGACACGTCACTGAGCAAATCTTCGTCGATGATCGGATAGGTCGGGTTTTCAGGGATGTAAACAACCGGGGTAATGTTGAAGTCGGGAAGGTATTTTACGAATTTCAGCCAGCGCTGTACGCCCGGACCGCCAGCCGGTGGCCAGTAATACGTGATAATCAGTACTTTTTGATTTTCAGTTTCCAAGTTTATTTGACTGCCGGGTTTTTGATCACAGTTTTACGCTTTCCTTCGTAATAGATTCCGCCAACAAGCAGCAAGAGCATCACCAGGGAGCTTCCCAGCGAAATCATACTTCCGGTCTTTACGACCTGGGGCTCAAATTTAAATTCAACAGTGTGTGTGCCAGCTGGAATTTCCAAAGCACGCAATACGTAATCGGCCCGAATATGATCGGTCTTTTTATTATCGATGTAGGCATTCCAACCCTTTGGGTAATAGATTTCAGAAAACACTGCCAGGCCAACCCCTGCATTTTGTGTCTTGTATTTTAGGTAGTTTGATTTCGAAACTTCAAGTGTAACCGATGCGGTACTGTCTTTGGCGAAAGGTTTGTTTTTAAACTGAGGAAAATCCTTTGAATTTACAATCGCAGTGTTTCTGAGATCACCGGATAAGTTTTTCATTTCATCATCTGCGGAAGCGACTGTTTTCACTGAAGAGACAAACCATCCGGCACCTCCGGCGAAAGGATTTGTTACAGGTAACTCACCATCGCGGGTCGGGACAACCAGATATTTTACGTTTAAAATGTCTAAAGCGGGAATGTTACTTTTTAGACTTAGTGTTTCAGGATCGATAATTTCAGCAAGGTTTTTCAGCTTGGTATCAATCTGGTAATCAATCACCTCGTCAAGGCGTCTTGGGCGGACAGCGCTGTAACCGCCAATTGATTTGTGGAAATACGATGCTTTTGCCTGCATTCTTCCCTGAATATCATACACGCGGTAATTGCCTGTATCTTTCAGTATTTCCTGATCTGCCTGTGAAGGCTCAAACGGCACATCGACTTTATACTTATCGACAAACTTCTCTGAATTCACGTATTTCTTATCGACTAAGAACAAGTCGCCGACCATCAGCACACCCACAATCACAACGCCAATCATCGTTGAAACGCGTTCTTTCATTACCATCCACAGCACGAGCGCCGCGGCCAATACAAGCAATATGGAACGCCAAAGATCCGACGAATACAGGGCCTTCCTGTCTTCGATGAGTGCGTCAACAAATGCGGGATCGATGCCTTCATCATTAATGCTCGTGAATTTGAATACGCTTTTCGATACGATGAGTAACAATAGGATGCCAAGTGTCACAATGGCAGAATTTTTCAGTGATTTCCACTGTCTGTCCTTATCGGATTCGAAGAAACTTTTTAATCCCATGACGGCAAGGACCGGAACACACAATTCCAATACCACCTGAATGGAGGACACCGCCCTGAATTTGTCGTACATGGGCACATAATCGATGAAAAAATCGGTGACCAAAGAGAAATTCTTTCCCCATGAAAGGATTAGGGATGCGATTGCACCGGCAAGGAAGGCGTACTTTATTTTTCGTTTATCATTGTAAAGTCCCAATACACAAAGGAAAAATACGATGGCTCCGACATAAGCAGGGGCCGCAACACCAGGCTGGTCACCCCAATAGGTTGGCATTCCATCAGCAGCATAGGCCACTGCCTCATCTTTTGATAAATACCGGTCTTTTTCAATTTCCTGTGTTTGCAGGTATTCCACGACCTTCGAATCTGGTCCGAGTTTTTCACTATTTGATCCTCCGAACAATCCGGGTGCGATCAGGTTAAAACTCTCTGCAATCCCATAACTATATTGTGTAATATAATCCCTGGGCATCGAAGTAGTTTCGTGTTTCTGTCCGTCAGGCTTGACGGTAAGCTCACTTTTGCTTCGCATACTGAAAGAGGTATATTCAGCGGTAGCAAGTAATCCAGTTGCATTGGCTCCTACCGCCAGCACAACGGCACCGGCAAGCGCAGCAAAAGAAATCAAGAGGAGTTTGTATTGTTTTGCCTTTACAAATTTGATTACGTAATAGACCGTAATTGCCAAAAGTAATATCAGCAGGTAATACGTCATCTGGAAGTGATTTGCATTGATTTCCAGGGCCACCGCAAGCATAGTCAGTAAACCGCCTAAAATAATTCGTCTTTGGAAGACCAGAATTGTCCCGGCAACGACCAGTGGCATGTAAGCAATGGCATGCGCTTTCGCGTTGTGCCCCACTCCAAGGATAATGATGAAATACGTAGAAAAACCAAACGCCAGGGCTCCGAAGAAAGCCTTGAGCGGATCGGTTTTCATCACCAGTAACAAAACGTAAAACCCCATGAAATACAGAAACAGATAGTCTGCAGGGCGCGGAAGGAAACGAAGGACACTATCCAGTTTTTTAATATAGTTGTGTGGGTAATTTGCTCCTAGTTGGTACGTCGGCATTCCTGCAAATGCCGAATTTGTCCAGTAAGGTTCGGCGTTTTCTTTTGCGCGGAAATCATTTTGCTCTTTCGCCATTCCGGTGTACTGGGCGATATCAGACTGGAAAAGCGCCTTTTTCTGCAGTACCGGATAAAAGTAAATCAGGGAAATAATTACAAAGCCTAAAACGGCAAGAAGATGCGGAAAGAACCTGTTGAGAAACTTCATTGAATCGGTTTAAAGTTAGTCGTACCTATGCTTTTCAGGCAAAAGTACTTCACTGCAAACTTAATCAATTTCTTCATAATCCACATACTCACCCACCTTTTTGGTCTCGCGCGGTTTTGTGGATTTATCCTTACTATTGGTAGTATCTTCTCGTTGGTATTGTTGTTGGTATTGTTGTTGGTAATTGTACTGCTGCTGGAAATTCTGCTCTGCTTTCTGCACCACTTTCTTTACAACGACCGGAAGAAACAGCCTGGCCAGAAATTTAAACGCATAGTAGAAAAGGATGATAAAGAAAATCGTTTCCAGTAGAGAATTAAAACTTGCTGTCTGCATGGGAAATAAAATTTGTCAAATTTAACGATTCCTGTCATTAAAAATAAAATATGGTTCTTAAATAAATAATAAATTATAGTACATTTGAAACGCATTGTATCTAAAAAAAACAATTCTATGATCAGTCCCAGAGCGTATTTAATTCTTATTGCGGCATTCGCATCGGCAACCGTTTCCGCCCAGTATACTGATGTGATTAATTCCAATCGCCCTGGGAAATCCCTGTCAGCTTTTTCTGTTGGCAAAAGTGTATTTCAGGCGGAAGGCGGATTAAACGGATTTGTCGAAAAGCATGAGTTATTGGCTACGGATACCAACGGAATAAACATGGACCTGAGCCTCCGATGGGGATTGTTCTACGAACAGCTCGAATTCAATTTTGATCTCCAGTACCAATATGATGCCTACAACACGCCGTTCGGCAGCGAGAACAGGAGTGCCCTTCGGCAAACAACGATTGGTGCAAAATACCTGTTTTACGATCCCAATAAGAACTATGAAGAAAAACCGAATTTATACAGCTGGAAAGCGAACCACAAATTCAAATGGAGGGAGTTTATTCCGGCAGTCGCAGTATATGCAGGCTTTAACCTGAATTTTGACAATCCGTTTACTTTTGAAACTGATCCCGCGATCAGCCCAAAAGTGATGGTGATTACACAGAATCAATTTAGTGGTGGTTATGTTTTTGTAACGAATATCATCGCGGATAAAGTCACAACCGATTTTCCAAGTTATGGACTGATCCTGACTTTGACAAAAGGCATCACCGACAAATGGTCTGCATTTGTCGAAAACCAAAACTATAAGAGCGATTATTATTCTGACGCACTGATCCGTGGTGGTGCGGCGTATTTGATCCGTGAAAACATCCAATTGGATGGCTCGCTGACCTTTAACCTTAAAAACACGCCATCCGTTTTTTCCGGCGGTATCGGGTTGTCATGGCGTTTTGATAAAAACTACAAGCCGGTCCTTATCCGAAGCGGTAAGAATGACGGAAAAGACAAAGACAAGGACAAAAAGAATAAGGATAAGAAAAAGAAACGTAAGGACGAAGTGGAACTGGAAAAAGGGCCGGGCAAATGATTCAAATAGTAGAAGCGAATTCCAAAAAGTTGATGCGGGAATTCGTTAAATTTCCGTTCTCGCTGTACAAAAACCATCCGTATTGGGTACCACCATTGATTGCTGATGAGCTCGCCGGATTTGATGCGAAGCAAAACCCAGCATTTGAAACGGCAGACGCGTTTTTTTACATCGCCTTTAAGGATAATGAAGCCGTTGGAAGAATTGCGGTCATTATCAACTGGGACGAAGTCAACAAGCAGGAAAAGAGGAAAGTGCGCTTTGGTTGGTTTGATTTTATAGACGACATAGCCGTTAGCCAGGCGTTGCTCGAAAAAGTTTATGAAATTGGACGAAAGCACAACCTTTTGTATGCAGAAGGGCCAATGGGTTTTTCAAACCTTGACAAGGTCGGAATGATCACTGAAGGCTATGACGAAATTGGCTCCATGATCACCTGGTACAATTATCCTTATTACAGCAGGCATTTAGAGAAACTTGGGTATGTAGTGGAAAAGGAATACCTCGAAAATAAATTTCCTTTCGCGAATGTGCTGCCCGAGATGTATGAGAAAATCGAAGATCTCGTGAAACGGAGATACCAACTGCGTCCGATGAATTTTACAAAGACCAAAGACATTATGCCGTATGTCGACCAGATGTTCGATCTGTTTAATGGAAGCTACTCCGATTTGTCCTCTTTTGTAGCGATTAATGACAGCCAGAAAGCTTATTTCAAAAAGAAATACATTAGTTTTATCAACCCTGAGTATATCAAATTTGTATTTGATAAAGATGACAATATGATTGCGTTCAGCATCGTGATGCCCTCATTCTCAGAAGCGTTGCAGCAGGCGAAGGGTAAATTATTTCCGTTTGGCCTTTTTCATTTACTGAATGCCCGAAAGAACAGCAAGAAGGTGTTGTTTTACCTGATTGGTGTCACACCGGAATACCAAAACAAAGGCGTCACAGCAATTGTGTTTTCGGAATATTACAAAACATTTAAAGCGAAAGGGATCACTGATTGTATTCGTACGCCGGAGTTATCCGACAACCATGCGATCCACAATATCTGGAAAAACTTTGATCCGGTAACTTTCAGGAAGCGCGCTACATTTCGCAGGGAATTATAAAAAAAGCCTCATTATTTGAGGCTTTCTTCTGGACATGCTATTTTATGCAATACGGTATTACTCCCGAAGTTTAGCTTTCTTTTGTTTTTAAAAGTCACTTTGCCTTTTCCGTCATCAGAGATGTCGCCGTAGCCTTCAATGAACGTCTCGCCCTTTTTCAGGAAAGCGACCTCACTTTGTGAAGTCTGTCCTTCTGCGGTGAAAATATAGTTGGCATACAAAGTGTCCCCGTGCATCTTACCGGTAATCGTTCCGTCGCTTTTGTCCTTTTCAAAGAAATTATAGGTTAGCTTTCCTGAAACGATGTCAGTTCCTTTCAAATCAAGGCGCAGTGTGATGGTGTCTTTTTTAAGTACTGCCTGATAACAATCCGTATTTGAAATTACGGCTTCAGGGACCGGAGCAGGCTTAATTTCCGATTCCGGTACTTTGGCGTCCTTCTTACAGGCAACGGTTACAAACACGGTACAGCAAAAAATGAAGTTTTTCATAACAGTTTAAATTGGGTTGATATAAATGTAGTGATAATTGTCGAATGCGGGAATGAGATAATTAGGGAATGAGATAATGGGTAATGGCTGGATTGATTCAAAAAAAAACCGTCAGCGGTTTTACTGACGGTTTTACTAACAAAGTATATTCTTATTTTTTTAATCCAATTTTTCTATGAAACATCTACAGTTCTCTCGCCAGCAAGCTTTAAGTAAGTACCGTTTACAAGTTTCTCCCTCACAGCTTCGAACGCGTCCAATGTTTCGTTGATGTCTTTCAAAGTGTGGGATGCCGTCGGGATCATCCTTAGCAGGATAATTCCTTTCGGGATTACAGGATAAACAACAATGGATAGGAAAATATGGTAATTCTCACGCAAATCATTTACAAGCATCATCGCTTCCGGGATACTTCCGTTTAAATATACAGGCGTGACGCAGGTATTGGTATCACCAATATCGAAACCCCTTTCTTTCAATCCATTTTGCAACGCATCGACGTTCTCCCAAAGCTTGTTTTTCAATTCCGGCATTGTTTTAAGCATGCGAAGCCTTTTCAAAGATCCAATCGTCTGGATCATCGGCAACGCTTTAGCAAACATCTGTGAACGAAGGTTGTACTTCAGGTAGTCAATAATCGATTTATCGGCGGCTACGAATGCTCCGATATTGGCCATTGATTTGGCAAACGTCGAAAAATAGACATCAATACTATCCTGAACCCCCTGCTCCTCGCCTGCTCCGGCACCGGTTTTACCCAAAGTTCCAAAACCATGCGCATCGTCCACCAATAAGCGGAAATTATATTTTTTCTTAAACTCAACAATCTCCTTTAATTTTCCCTGCTGTCCGCGCATTCCGAAAACACCTTCGGTAATGAATAAGATTCCGCCTCCGGTTTCTTCTGCCATTTTGGTAGCGCGCTGCAGGTTTTTCTCCATACTTTCGATATCGTTGTGACGGTATGTAAAACGTTTACCCATGTGCAGGCGCACCCCGTCGATAATACAGGCGTGTGAATCTACATCATATACAATAATATCGTTTTTAGTGACCAACGCATCAATAATTGATACCATGCCCTGGTAACCGAAGTTCAGCAGATACGCAGATTCCTTCATTACAAACTCGGCCAACTCGCGTTCCAGCTCCTCGTGAGCAGATGTTTGCCCGCTCATCATACGGGCGCCCATTGGGTAAGCCGCACCATATTGAATCGCTGCGTCAATATCGGCCTGGCGTACCTCAGGATGGTTTGCCAATCCAAGATAGTCATTGATGCTCCAATTGAGGATCTCTTTCCCGTGAAACTGCATGCGTGGCCCCAACTCACCTTCTAGTTTTGGGAACACATAATACCCTTCTGCCTGAGAGGCCCATTTTCCTAAAGGGCCTTTATTGTCGTGAATTCTTTCGAATAAATCTTTTACCATATTGCTCTGTGTTTTCGGGAATAAATCCCGCTTCGTTTCGCGTGCAAAAATAAAGATTTATAGCAGAAAAAAAGGGCATTAAGGCAATTTTATTTCTTGTTTTGTAGGGTTTTTTCTTAAGCTGAACGAAAACGGTCAGGTTATTATAAATCAGCATAAGGATAAAATGTTTATTTGGCGATATTCCTGCCAAATACCCAAGGTAACAACCGATAGATGCATCTCAAAAATAAACGTTACCTTTACGCTAAACCTAAAAATAAAGGAAGTAATGCCGCTTAATAATAAAGACAAAGAGCTGATGCTCGCCGTACTCATCGATGCTGATAATGTCCCTTACAGCAACGTAAAGGGGATGATGGAAGAAATAGCCAAATATGGGACCCCAACTACAAAACGAATTTATGCCGACTGGACCCGTCCGAACGCAGTAGGCTGGAAAAATGTCCTGCTGGACCACGCGATTACCCCCATACAGCAATACAGTTATACCCAGGGGAAAAATTCCTCTGATTCCGCGTTGATCATTGACGCGATGGACTTGTTATATGCTGGAAAGGTTGACGGATTCTGCATCGTTTCAAGCGACAGTGACTTCACCAGACTGGCGATCCGCCTGAGGGAATCCGGCATGACCGTGATTGGCATCGGAGAGAAAAAAACGCCACCTTCGCTAATCTCAGCCTGCGATAAGTTTATCTTTCTCGAAGTACTCGAAGGCGCGGTCCAGAAAAAAGCTTCCAAACGGATTGCAGCCAGCGCTTCTAAAAAAATCATTCCAAAAGCAATTGAAAAGCCTGCCGAAAAACCAATTATAAAAATACCCGGTAAACAGCCCGTGAAAATGCCTGAAAAAATCGAGGAACCGATTGCGGCAGCGGTTGTTGTAACTGAATCTGCGATTGATGAACCGACAATCCAATTGATAGAATCAACGATTGACGATATCGGTGATGACGATGGCTGGGCTTTCCTGGGCGATGTTGGAAATTTGATTGTACGAAAGAAACCCGAATTCGACCCCCGAAATTACGGTTTCAATAAACTCACACCGATGTTGAAATCACTGACTGACATCCTGGAAATAGACGAACGGGAGTCCGAAAAAAGAGGCATTAAACATGTGTATGTAAGGCTCCGTCTGGGATAGAAAATCAAAGTGGTTTTGATGCACGAAACATTTCTCTTTTCCCCGGAGGTCCTGCGAGTTTTTCTACAGTAAATCCCGCCTCGAGCATGTTGCGCTTAATGGCGCCACGTGCCGCATAGGTAACCAGTATGCCGCCAGGTTTTAAAGCGGCATACATTTTCTGGAAGATCTCGAAGCTCCACAATTCCGGCTGTACCCGAAACCCAAAAGCGTCGAAATAAATCAAATCGAATTCCGATACATCGTCAATATCATGAAAAAACTGCTTTCTCTTTTCAATTGAAAAAGTAGGAGACAATTCAGCACGCATACCCCATTCAGATTCATGCAACTTGTCAAACGCTGCGGATTCTGCTTCAGCGTCCAGTTCATTGACATAATTCATGGAACGCAATTCATCTAACGAAATGGGATAGGCTTCCACACCGGTATAAATGATACTTCGGTTATTTTTTTGCGATTCCAAGTAAGTTATAAACGCATTAAGTCCTGTTCCGAAACCGATTTCTAAAATAGCAACGGGCTTTTCTTCAAATAAGGAAAGCCCGTTTTTTATGAACACATGGTACGCTTCCTGGATGGCGCCATGTTTCGAATGATAAGATTCGTCCCAATCCGGCAAATGGATTGTGGTAGAGCCGTCTGCGGTCCTGATGATTTCCCTCCGCACCTATTCGATGTATAATTTTTTGATCCTTGGGATGGGGCCGCCACATTTTACCTTGTGGCATTGGATACACGCATCAATCCCTTTATTAAAGTGTTCTTTTGCATTCTTCGGATCTTTATAAATCATCTCCTGTGCTGATATAAAATTGGCTGCCTGTTTCTTGAAAAACGCGTCGTTTTCCTTGTCGTCGGACATAACAGCCTTGTGAATCTTCAGGAAATGATTTGGAAACTTTCCAATCGTGTCGCCTCTTTTGATACGTTCCTTCAGCCTTTGGTTATCGACATACATTTGTTCCATCAACATCGACATTTCTGACATGGTGTACATCTCAAACTTCTTACCACCGCCTTTTTTTTCCGATGAACAGGCTTCCTTGCTTTTTACAACCACTTTTTCTTCCTTTTTACAGGACGAAAAAACCAGCACGCCGACAAATAATAAAAGGATTAGTCTTTTCATTATTGTTCAATTAAGACACCATCCGCGGTAAAAGCATACGTTACTTTTGGCTGCGTAATTTTGTCGATCTCTTCCTGCGATTTTCCGCCGTCTTTCGCATAATGCTTTAATTCGTCGACTGAAACCACGTCAAGGAACGCTTTGCCGCTCACGATGGCTTCCGAGTTATCCGCGTTCAACGGCACGAAAAAACCATAGTCCTTAAATCTCACAAAAGATTCCTTTTTATTAGGCAGTTCCATCGACATCCAGCAGCCTTTCTTTTTACAAACGTCTGTGATTTTTGAACGGAATTTTACATTCACGGTGTCGCCTTTTTTAAGGGAAGCGTATTTTTTCATCATCTGTTCTGCAGTTAACGCCTTTTCAGATGAAATTTTACTACCAAAAGTGGCATATTGAACTTTAATTTCCTTGCCTTCCGGCGCCTGCACTACGATTTTTTCTTCAGAAGCAGCTGTTTCAGTCACGGTTTCCTCAACAGGCAACACAGCTGTGGCGATAGTATCTTTTTTAAGCGTGTCAGCAGGCTTTTCGATAGTAGCATCGGGAGCCGCTTCGGTTTTGTCATTTTTACAAGCTGTGACAAGCAACAGTGCGCTTGCCAGAATGGCTATTTTTTTCATATTCTTTAAAATGATTGAATTTGTGACGCAAAAATAATGAGTTTTATTCCAGTTACATATAAATATTATTGATTTTATTCGAAAACCAACTAATATTTGAAGAAATTAAGATTACGTTCCCGAATATCCGAAAAATTAAATTTATTTGAAACGTAACTCAAAAACATGTTAATTTTTTCTACTTTAGCAAAAACATTAAACACGATTTTCAGCGGGAAACATTTTACATTTAATATAATGTAAATCAGTTTTTTAACTCTGAGAAATAACTTTAAAATCAACTTTGATGAGTTTAAAAACTACTCACGAAATCGATATAGTCAAGACTTCCTCGACGAAAATCAACAGCGTAGATTTCGATACCCTTACTTTCGGTACCACTTTTACAGACCATATGCTGGTTTGTGATTTTAGGGAAGGCAAATGGGAAAAACCGGTAATAAAGCCTTACGAACCATTTTTGTTAGATCCTTCAGCCAAAGTCTTCCATTACGGCCAGGCAATATTCGAAGGAATGAAAGCATATAAAGATGAAAATGATGACGTATGGCTCTTTCGTCCTGACCAGAATCTGGACCGTTTTAACAAGTCTGCCAAACGTATGGCCATGCCGGAAGTCGAAGAATGGATCTTCATGGAAGGCATGAGACAACTCATTGACCTGGAACGGGACTGGGTAAAAAAAGGACTTGGCAACACACTTTATATCAGGCCGTTTATGATTGCTATTGGAAGTGGTGTTATTGCTGCTCCATCCACCCAGTATCGCTTTATGATTATACTTTCGCCTGCCAAATCTTATTATTCTGGAGAGGTGAAAGTAATCATCGCTGAACATTACAGCCGTGCCGCAAATGGCGGAATTGGCGCTGCCAAAGCGGCGGGAAATTATTCCGCACAGTTCTACCCCACAAAACTGGCGAACGAAAAAGGATTCCAGCAAATCATCTGGACTGACGATGCTACGCATACTAAACTTGAAGAAGCAGGAACGATGAACGTTTTTTTCAGGATTAACGATACTTTGTACACCGCCCCTACAAGCGAAAGGATCCTGGATGGCGTAACGCGTAAAAGTCTCATCGACATTGCACACCGCGACGGCGTGAAGGTGGAAGAACGATCCGTATTGGTTTCAGAGCTGATTTCTGCGGCAAAAGATGGTTCGTTAAAAGAAGTATTTGGAGCAGGAACGGCAGCTGTCGTCAATCCAATTATAGGATTTTCCTATCAGGACGTATATTATGAACTGCCTAAAATCGAGAACTCAGTCGCCTTACAGCTCAAAGAAACGTTGACGAATATCCAGTACAAGCTGGCGGAAGACACATTCGGCTGGACGGTGAGAGTTTAAGATAATTAATAATTGATAATTAATAATGAGGTAGGTCGGTAAATGGACTGATACAGTTTTCAGCTACTAATTCTTAATTTTAATTGTTAACTCTTGATTTTTAACTCTTAATTCATAATTATTAATTGTTAATTCTTAATTGTTAATTCTTAATTGTTAATTCTTAATTGTTATTTCTCATTGTCGATTATTCCGGAAAAGTCGGGCTTAAAATAATTTGGGCCTTTCATTACCTTCCCATCTTCACGGTATACTGGTCTTCCATCGGCGCCAAGCTTGCTCATATTGCTGCGTTGTATTTCATCAAAAACAGCTTCAATTTTATCCTGCAACCCATGCTCGATGATCGTACCGCAAAGGATATAAAGCATATCGCCCAGCGCATCAGCCACTTCCGTGAGGTCATTGTTTCTAGCAGCTTCTAGGTATTCTTCATTTTCCTCTTTCATTAAGTTAAAGCGGAGCAGGTTTTTCGCTTCTCCTAAATCAGCGCGTGGTACTTCGCTGTACCCGATTTCAAAAGCGGTATGGAATTCCTTGACTGAGTTGATTCTTTTCTGCATAAATATGGTATTAAATGTTACTGCAAAATAATAATCACGGCTAAAAAATAATGTACTTTTGCTGGAAACTTATCAACTATGTTTCTACAGGTACAGACATCAAAATCAGAGGCGATGTTTTCGCAGGGACAACTGATTTTCGCAGTTTGTTTTTTTATAGCATTTGTCATTGCGATGGTTTATGCGTACCGAAAAGATATCACAATGCACCGTGCTTTTTATAAAGGGAATTATAAAATTTTGATTGGATTTTTATTGTTTATAGGTCTGTTATTCCTGATAAAAATCTACCTTAAACACTAAAACAAAAATCCCCGCCAAAGCAGGGATTTTTCACATATAAAAGTAGCATAACTGCTAACTGAGACTGCCAAAACTAGTTCTCCTCCGGTAAAAAGCCAAAATTCTTACTGTAATACAACATCTGCTCTGCAAACGACTTAGGCTGTGTCACTTCAATAGAAATGATTTTTCCGTCTTTCATTTTCGGAACCAGCACAGGATTAATAAATCCGCTGTACGGCGCCGACTTGAATTGCTCGTTTCTCTTTAACACTTCGGCGTGAAGTTTTTGGTCTACTTTGACACCATAATTTTCCACCAGTGCCTGTCCAGCTTTAAAATCACCTTCAGACTTAATACGCTGTGTTTCTTTCAGCAACTGCCCAAACAATTCGTGAAGCTTTTCATAATTGGTAATATTATAATAGGTTTTGCCGTTGCGCGTCAGTTTTTCAATCACATTGTCTTTCTTTCCTTTTTCAAAAACCCAGGCACTGACCCACTGGCGGTTCCTCATGTGAGCCTCCTCAATATTGGCACCCGGCTCCAGACGGATTAATTGTGTCATCAATCCATTTCGGATATAATTGTCATAAGCGGCAACACCCACTTTTTTCCAGTCATCCACCAACCCCAGTTCCTGTAATTTTGGATTGTACAGGTAAAACAGCCCTACCAGATCCGCGCGGCCTTCTTCCAATGTGGAAGCATAACTTTTCAACGTTTCTTTTGGCGTGCCTACCCCTTTGTTAATTTGCCCTG
>NZ_NKJE01000025.1 GCF_002256285.1 Flavobacterium sp. BFFFF1
GGTAAAGTTGAGATGTCAGGTGTTAAGATCTTTGATATCCGTGGAAGATTGATTTACCAAAGGGATTCGATCAATGCCAATGAAACGGTGTTGAACGACCTAAGGGCGGAGGAGCAGGTGTTGCTTGTCCAGATCACTTCAACAGACAATGAGGTCGTGACCAAGAAAGTGGCTTACTAAGTTTCACTGAAACATAAATAAAAGAAAACCTCCTGAGCAATCAGGAGGTTTTTTAAATATATATTAGACATCCGTATCGTCGAATTATCTTAATTGGGAAGCCGCATGAAGTAAGAGGGCTTTAGTGGCTAAAATGCCGTCTATCTCTCCCAACCGGCTTCCTTCATATTCAACACCTATAAAACTGTTGTAATTTGCATCTTTTACGATTTGAAGCATCGTCCTGTAATCAATAGTTGTTTCATTTCCATCAGCGTCAAAATCGTAAGATTTGGCACTGACGCCTTTTGCAAACGGCATCATTTCGGCGACACCCAGGTAACGGTCGTAGGTTTCAATACAAGGAGAACCCCAACGGTCACCGTCACGCCTTTTGACGCAGAAATTGCCGAAATCAGGCAGGGCGCCACAATTCTTTAAATTAATTGCTTTAAAAACCTGGGTAAGCTTCGAGATGTCAGACGATAGTCCGCCATGGTTTTCAACGATTACATTGATATTAGATTGTGCCGCAAAAGCTGCCAAACGTCCCAAACCATCAACTGATGTCTCTTTCCAAACCGAAAAATCCTTTTCAGCGCCTTCACCAAAAAGGTTCACCCGGATCGAGTGGCATCCAAGTTCCGCGGCGGCATCAATCCATTTCTTATGATTATCAATAGCCAAATCGCGTTCAATTTTAGACAAAGCGGCTAATTCTCCTTCGCCATCCACCATAATTAGCACGTTGCTCATGCCATGGTCTGCGCTTCTCAATTTTAATTCCTTCGCCAAAAGGGCTGCGCCTTTAATGTCATTCCCTTTTTCCAGATCATACAATTGGCTGACGTATTCAAGCCCCTCGAATCCTAAAGATTTTGCATTTACTGCGAAGTCCATTGCGTCCATTGTCCTGTACTCCCGAATGGCACGATGCAACGACCATTGCGCCAATGACAATTTAAAAAACGGCTTGTTTTCTGAAAGCAGGAATGCCAGGACCTCATTGGAAATGAAGTTCATTACTGAAACGGCGAGTGTAAATTGTGCGGCGTTTTTAAGGAAATGACGGCGGTTCATTTTTGGATTTTCCCTTAAAGGTAAGGATTTTCAGCTGTCTGCAAAACCCCAGCCCCGATCGCAGCGGCATCCTTTTTCGGCGGAGCGCAGCGGAGACGGAAAAGATATAGCGGAGAGCGGGAATATGCTCCAAAAAAACAAAAAAAGAAGGGGAAGCCTAAGCTGTCCCCTCCTAACCTAACCAATAACCGAATCATCATGAAAATTTTATCATGCATGATAAAAAATTACAAATTCAGTAAGTATAAGCTTGTAGTGTAAAATTACCCCCTATTTCAGCCTAAATCATTACAGGATTATTCCAGAGTTTTATACTATTTACAGGACAACCGCTACTTTGAATCTGGAACAAAATCAAGTACAATCGAGTTCATACAGTACCGCTTCCCCGTGGGCTCAGGACCGTCGTCGAAGATATGTCCAAGGTGGCCGCCGCATCTGGCGCACAGCACTTCAATTCGTTCCATCCCGATGGAATTGTCGCTTTTATATAAAGTACTGCTTTTGTTGTCCTGCTCATAAAAACTAGGCCAGCCACAGCTGCTGGAAAATTTAGCCGTCGAGCGAAACAATTTGTTGCCACAGGCTGCACAATAGTAGTTACCTTTCTCGTCGGTGTTCCAATACTTTCCGGTAAAGGGGCGCTCGGTATCCGCATTTCGGGAGACTTCATACACGTCTGGCGGCAGCACTTTTTTCCATTCGGCATCGCTAACGTTTAATTTTGCAGTATCTGTATTGGAATAATACGGATTGTCAGGCTTGCTAATTACTTGCGAGCTGGCTTCAGCAGGTTTCGGACTTTCACTTGTTTTTATATTCTGCCCACAAGCGGTCAGGCATATAGGCAAAAGGAGCGCGATGGCAAATAATTTCGTTTTCATAAAATAGATTTACGTCAAATTTACGGTGTTGGTTCGATTGTGGTTGTCAGATACTTTACAAAACATCGGAATTAACATAATTTTATCACCTCTCAATACGATAAACAAAAAAAACGCAACCAAAGTATGATTGCGTTTATGTGTGCCTCAGACTGGACTCGAACCAGCACACCCGAAGGCGCTGCGACCTGAACACAGTGCGTCTACCAATTTCGCCACTGAGGCATTCAGGGATCACAAAAATAAGCTGTTTTTTTTATTGCACAATTTAAAATGCAAATTTTTATGCGTTAAATGGCCTGCGCGAGTTCGCTGATACGCTGCAATGCCACTTCCCACATCATCGCCATATCGTCGTAATAACGCTCGTCAATATCCAACGAAACTGAAAGCCAGGTGTTTCCGTTTTCTTCTGATAGTGCATAGGTTTCTTCACTTCCGGCAATGGCCTTTGCCTTTTCGCTTTCACGATCTTCCACATTGTTCGTGATAATTCCGTCATAGCGAAACGTAATTTTCTCGTAGGGCTTTTTCTCCGCAATGATTCCGGTCAGGCCACTATTTGATCCGTCACTAAATCTGACGCGATGTCCTTCAATCCAGTCTGTCTCTGCAGTGATCCCCTCACCGAAAGATTGGTACCAGTCTTTGATATAGGCCTCTTCAAGCAACACCATCCATACCTTTTCCTTAGGCGCTGTAATTTCTATTGATTTGTGTATTGTTTTCATAAGTTATTTCTAAAGTTGGTTTTTTATTAAATGAAGATACCGCAGCCTTAAAAACGACCGAGGTTTTGCATTTGATAAAATTACAAAATATAGCAGCCGCACAAAATTGCGATTTACGCGATAAGACCTTTTTCAGACCGTACATCTTGATTCTGAAAGTTGGTTTCAAACGCAATTACCTGTAAACAAAGACTTCCCAAAAAGAACCGCAATCGTTAACGATTTGTCGCAACTGTAACCTTATAAGGAATTATATAAATTTTGAAAAATGGAAAGGCGATTTGGCAGGCAAATTCTGCATTTCTTAGTTATCTTTGCCAAACCTGTAAACTGCCAACACAACAACATGGACTATTTTTCTTCAGGCTTTAAACTAGGCATCCTTGGAGGAGGCCAATTGGGTAAAATGCTACTAGCCGAAACCCGTAAATTTGATATCCAAACCTACGTGCTCGACCCTTCTGCGGAAGCACCCGGACGGCTGGCATGCAATCATTTTGAGCAAGGGAACCTGATGGATTTTGATACGGTGTATCATTTCGGGAGCCAGGTCGATGTCCTGACCTTTGAAATCGAACTCGTCAACATCGCCGCCCTTGAACAACTTGAAGCAGACGGCAAGTTGGTTTTTCCTTCACCAAAAACACTGAACCGTATACAGAATAAAGGCATCCAGAAAGATTTTTATACCCAAAATAACATCCCAACCGCAGCATACTCCCGGTTTGAAAATGTGACTCAAATGAAGTCGGCCATAGAAAACAATGAATTATCATTGCCTTTCGTATGGAAATGCACAGAATTTGGCTACGACGGAAACGGCGTTAAAATCATCCGGAAAATCGAAGATTGCGACCTGCTGCCCGATGTAGAATGCATTGCTGAAGAAATGATACCGTTTAAAAACGAACTGGCGGTAATCGTTGTGCGCAGTGCTTCAGGCGAAATCCTTACCTACCCTGTCGTCGAAATGGAATTTCATCCTGAAGCCAATCAGGTAGAGTATGTTATTTGTCCCGCACGCATCGATGACCACGTTGCAAAAAAAGCACGCGAACTGGCGCTAAAGGTTTCCAGGGCGTATGAACATGTGGGTTTACTCGCCGTCGAAATGTTTCAAACGGAATCCGATGAAATTATAGTTAACGAAGTGGCACCGCGGCCACACAACTCCGGACATTATTCTATCGAAGCCAGCTACACTTCCCAATTCGAAAACCACCTTCGTGCAATACTCGACCTGCCATTAGGCAATACGGATAGTAAAGTGGGCGGCATTATGGTCAATCTTGTTGGCGAGGAAGGATACTCCGGTAACGTCGTGTACCAGCATATCGAAACGATATTGGGCTGGCCTGGTGTGACCCCACACATCTACGGTAAGACAGAAACACGTCCGTTCCGGAAAATGGGGCACGTGACCATTGTTAATGAAGATCTTGCCGAAGCGAGAAAGATTGCGCAGAAAGTAAAAAATACGATTAAAGTAATAAGTAACTAATGTCAATTAGATAATTGGATAATAAAATAATGAGATAATGTTCCATAACGTATTTGTTTACGTTTTCTAATTATTTAGTTTTCTGATTTTCTGATTTTCTAATTCAAAAAAAATGAAAGTAGCCATCATCATGGGAAGTATCTCCGACATGCCTGTCATGCAGCATGCGATTGATGTCCTTAAATCTTTTGGGATCGATACGGTTACCGATATTGTATCGGCACACCGGACACCCGAAAAGTTATTTGAATTCAGTAAAAATGCGCACAAAAACGGCATTTCGGTAATCATTGCCGGAGCTGGCGGTGCCGCACACCTACCCGGAATGGTAGCATCGCTGTCACCATTGCCGGTGATTGGCGTTCCCGTAAAATCCAGCAATTCCATCGATGGGTGGGACAGTATCCTTTCCATTTTACAAATGCCCGGTGGCGTCCCGGTAGCCACAGTAGCTTTAGACGGCGCAAAAAATGCGGGGATTCTCGCTGCCCAGATTCTAGGCGCACACGACGCAGTAATATTGGATAAAATTATTGCATATAAAGAAAGCCTGAAAGAAGCAGTCCACAAGTCTGCCGAAGGACTGAAATAAAAAAATGGAAGCCCTCCTCAGGGCTTCCATAAATTTAAAATCTTGAACTACGAAATCTTGTAGGTTTTTTTGATTTGGGGCAAAAAAGGAAAATTTCTGTAATTCGGTTTCTGAAAAAAAATAAAATCTACTCGACAAATATACATAAATAATCGTTGAAATGCATGTTTTTATAAAGTTTAACAAAAAAAGGTTAATTTGTTATAAAAATACAGCTCTTTAAACAAGGTAAATTTCCAATAAAATGAAGAACATTTCTTATCCATTTGATACTCCGCACCATACCGCGCCATTTTCAAAAATCAAAACAGCACATTACAAACCCGCTTTCGAGGATGCCATCGAAGCCGCCAGACATGAAATTGATGCGATCGTTGCGAATCCGGAGCTGCCAACCTTCAAAAATACTATTGAAGCATTGGATTTTTCCGGCGAAGCACTCGATCGGATTTCCAATATTTTTTTCAACCTGAATTCGGC
The DNA here is from genome assembly GCF_002256285.1 of Flavobacterium sp. BFFFF1. Taxonomy (GTDB): domain Bacteria; phylum Bacteroidota; class Bacteroidia; order Flavobacteriales; family Flavobacteriaceae; genus Flavobacterium. The sequence continues at coordinate 5,428 of NZ_NKJE01000025.1, forward strand.
AGAAACAAATGACGAAATCCAGCAAATCGCGCAGGAAGTTTCACCACTGCTGACCGCTTTCGGAAATGATATCACTTTAAACGAGGAACTGTTCAAAAAAATCAAATTCATCCACGATCAAAAAGATACGCTCAACCTCAACACGGAGCAGGCAACCCTACTCGATAAAAAATTCAAGGGCTTTTCAAGAAACGGCGCTTTGTTGTCCGAAGATAAAAAAGCAAAACTTCGCGAAATCGACAGCGAGTTGGCTTCAATCAAACTGACATTCGGTGAAAATGTACTCGCTGAAACCCACGATTACGCCCTGCATATCACGAATCCTGAGGATCTCAAAGGCCTGCCTGAAGGAGCTATTGAAGCCGCAAAACAACTCGCCGAATCACGAAACCACGAAGGCTGGATTTTTACACTGGATACCCCAAGCTACCTGCCATTCGTAACTTATGCCGACAACCGCGAACTGCGCAAACAAATTGCCATTGCCGCAGGCAGGAAAGCCTTCCGGAATAATGATTTCGACAATAGCAAAAACACCCTGCGCATTGCACAATTGCGCCACGAACGCGCCAACCTGCTGGGTTATAAAACCCATGCCGATTTTGTGCTCGAAGAACGGATGGCGCAAACGCCTGAAAAAGTGAAATCGTTCCTCAATGAATTATTGGCCAAAGCCAAACCTGCCGCAACACGCGAATTCACACAACTTTCCAATTTCGCCAAAGAACTTCACGGCATTGACACACTTGAGAAATGGGACAGCGCTTACTATGCTGAGAAACTAAAACAACAGCTTTTCAACCTTGACGACGAGCAGCTAAAGCCCTATTTCAAACTCCAAAATGTGCTTGACGGCGCCTTTCAGGTCGCAAACAAGTTGTTCGGCCTGACGTTTCACGAGGTATCAACCATCGATAAATACCATGAAGAGGTACAAACGTTTGAGGTCACGGATGAAAATGGGAACCTCACCGCAATTTTCTACGCCGACTTCTTCCCGCGCAAAGGAAAACGCAATGGTGCCTGGATGACCTCGTACAAATCACAATCGATCAAAAACGGCGTCAACGAACGTCCGCACGTTTCCATCGTATGCAACTTCACAAAGCCTACTGCCACAAAACCGTCACTGCTGACCTTTAATGAAGTGACGACGCTTTTTCACGAATTCGGGCATGCGCTGCATGGTATGTTGGCCAACACAACCTACCCAAGCCTCTCAGGTACGAGCGTATACTGGGACTTCGTCGAATTGCCAAGCCAGGTCATGGAAAACTGGTGTTATGAACCAGAAGCTTTGGCGATTTTTGCAAGGCATTATGAAACCGGAGCAGTCATTCCGCAGGAATATGTAAACAAAATACGTGAAAGCGCGAGCTTCCTCGAGGGCATGGCCACAATGCGCCAACTCAGTTTTGGGCTGCTCGACATGGCATTCCACAGCGCCGATCCTTCCGGGATTAGCGATATTAAAGCTTTTGAAAAATCAGCGTTTGAAAACACAACCTTGTTTCCGGACGTAGCAGAAAACTGCATGAGCGTGTCTTTTTCCCACATTTTCAACGGCGGCTACTCCTCGGGCTACTACAGCTACAAATGGGCTGAAGTACTCGACGCCGATGCGTTTGCCTATTTCAATGAAAATGGCATTTTTAACCGTGAAATCGCCGATAAATTTAAAGACAACATCTTGTCCAAAGGCGGCACCGAACATCCGATGACACTCTACAAACGCTTCCGTGGGCAGGAACCTTCGCCCGATGCCTTACTGAAACGCGCTGGATTATTATAAGACACCAAACCGAAGTTCGCTTCGGTTTTTTTTATGGCGTTGCCTCCGGCCCGGGCTATTGCTGCAATCTTTTTTATTTTGCACGCTTCACCACCGTTGAGGCGCCTACCGAAAAATAAAAAAGGATTTCCGCGCTATCCCTAACGCGGTTCGAAGCCATAGGAAACAATCTATAAAAATTAACTTTCATTTATTATTGAAACTTTGAAAACATTCCTTATCTTTACAGCATGGAATTCGGAAAAGCAAAGAATAAATTCATCCAAACCTGGGGCGCATTAGGTTCCCAATGGGGCATTAACAAAACCATGGCGCAAATTCATGCCTTGTTGATGATTTCTCCCGAGGCGGTTTCTATGGAGGACATCATGCATGAATTGCAGATTTCCCGGGGCAACGCGAGCATGAACATCCGCGCGCTGATGGACTGGGGCATCGTTTTTAAGGAATACAAACAAGGCGAGCGCCGCGAATATTACATCGCCGAAAAAGACCTTGACGAACTCGCTGTGAAGATTTCGCGGGAACGCAGTAAAAGGGAAATCAAGCCCGCCCTGAAAGTCCTAAAAGAAGTTTCTTCCCACGAGCCCAACAATTCCCCTGAGCAGATCCATTTTGTGGACCAAACCGGCAAACTCTATGATTTTGTCTTAAAAGCCGACAACATGCTGGATAAAGTCACTGAAATCAAGGACAATTGGATTGGACGTCTGGTATTAAAATTAATGAAGTAAAAAAATTTCCTTAAATGTTTCACTTTTTTTTGAAAGTTTAAAAATGAGTTTCTTAAAAGCCGCCTGGAAAAACCTGGGCATCATCAACTACGAAATCGACCCCGCCATTCTGGAACCATATGTTCCCAAAGGCACTACATTGGATTTTTGGAACGGAAAATGTTACGTCAGCGTTATCGGCTTCCTGTTTGCCGATGTTCGGATTCTAGGTATAAAATTTCCGTACCACGTCAACTTTGAAGAAGTGAATCTCCGGTTTTATGTGAAACGCACGGAAAAAGGAAAAGACAAACGCGGTGTCGTGTTCATCAAGGAAATCGTACCCAAGCCCGCCATTTCAATCGTCGCCAACCTGCTTTACAATGAGCATTACGAAACGTTGAAAATGAGCCATTCTTTTGCCGAAACAGCCGACAACTACATTTTTACATACAACTGGTTTCCGAAAAAACAGGCCAACACGATCCGATTTGAAATGAAAAAAGAGCCCATCGCCATTCCGGAAGGCTCCGAAGCAGAATTCATCACGGAGCATTATTTCGGCTATACAAAAGTCAACGGAGACAAGACATTTGAATATGAGGTAACACATCCGCGCTGGCAACAGTATGAGGTCACAGACTACGGCCTGGAAGTAGACTTTGAGCAGAATTATGGCAAGGCCTTCTCTTTCCTTAAAAACCAAAAACCGATATCGGTGATGGTTGCCAAAGGTTCCACCATTACTATAGAACGCAAAAAAACGATTGTATGAGAACGCTCAGGATTGCAAACAGTATCGCTATTGGTATCCCGTTATTATTGTGCCTGCTGGGTTTTGTAGACGAGGATTTTTTTATCATTGGGATGATTTCCAGCGTGCTTACCGGATTTCTACAGCTGCTTATTGGTATTCTTTACCTATTTGACTACCCAAAATCAATCGCGATAAAAGTATATTTTATTGCAACCGCAAGCTTTTTTCTACTTTGGCGCTGTACTTCGTTTGAGTGGATTTGGATACTCCCTGTTTTGCTTTGTATTTATCTCTCTGCAATTATTTACACGACAAAAAATGGCTAAATTAATCATCGCCGCAGGAACCGGTTTCTTAGGCAAGGTGCTCATCGACCACTTCAGCAAAACATTTGACGAAATTGTAATCCTGACGAGAGGCGAAACCAAATCGGGCGGGAATGTTCAGTTTATTACCTGGGATGCCAAAACGCTTTCTGGCTGGGAAAAGGCGCTCGAAAATGCAGACGTCCTGATAAACCTTGCGGGAAAGTCAGTGGACTGCCGCTACACAGAGAGCAACAAACGAGAGATTCTCGCTTCGAGGATTGACAGCACACAAATATTAAACGAGGCTGTTTTACAATGTGTCAATCCCCCAAAACACTGGCTAAACTCGTCCACCTCCACCATATACCGCCATTCTGAGGACAAACAAATGACTGAAGCAGGTGGAGAAATCGGCGATGACTTTTCCATGAATGTGGCAAAGGCGTGGGAAAAAGCTTTTTTTGAAACTGAAACACCACTAACGCTAAAAACGGCCCTGCGCACGTCAATTGTTCTCGGCAAAGAAGGCGGGGCTTTTGTGCCCTTAAAAAAACTCGCCAGGCTGGGATTTGGCGGAAAACAGGGTTCAGGTGATCAATTCATCAGCTGGATTCATGAAACGGACTTTGCACGCGCCATCGGGTTTACCATCGCCCACGAAATTACCGGCGTCGTCAATATCGTTTCGCCCCAACCCATCCGAAACAAACATTTCATGGAAGCATTGCGTAAAAGTCTTGGCGTAAAAGCAGGCATTCCAATTGGAAAACAGTTGCTGGAATTTGGCGCGAAGATTATCGGGACGGAAACCGAATTGGTCTTAAAAAGCCGAAATGTCATTCCGGAGCGGCTACTCCAACACGGATTTCATTTTGAATTTGGAAATATTGCAAAAGCACTTGAAAACCTCAACAGCAAATGACAACCATTAAACTGGATACGATAATCAATGCCCCAATGGCATTGGTTTTCGACATTTCCCGGGATCTGGACATCCACTTAAAATCCACCCAACAAACTCAGGAAAAAATCATCGCGGGAAAATCATCCGGGCTGATTGCACTAAACGAAACGGTAACCTGGAAAGCCAAACATTTCGGCTTTTGGCTGACGCATCAAAGCCGCATTACCGAAATGCAGTTCCCGTTGTATTTTGTAGACGAAATGGAAAAAGGGAATTTCAAATCCTTCCGACACGAGCATGCGTTTACTGAAAAAAATGGCCTGGTAATCATGTCTGACCGTTTGCAGTATGAAACGCCGTATGGCATTTTCGGCAAATTATTTGATCGGCTCTTGCTCAAAAAATACCTCACGAATTTCATTAGCAGGCGAAATGTCCTTCTTAAACAACTATCCGAACAACAGCACCAAAATCCACCAGAAAACAGGAATGGATTCCACCCAGAACGCAGTATAATATCTTGATTTCCTTTCGTTTGCAAAGGCAAGAAAAACCGCAGTGACCACAACCATGACCAGGTTGATGTAAAGTTGTGAAATATCAGGCTGGGAACGCAGGAATTCCAGAAAATAGAACGGCATCAGTAAAATCAAGCCAAGCATTTTTGTCTTCTTTACGCCAATCTTTTGTGGAACAGTCTGCAAATGGGGATCGTCCTTTGACAGATCAATGATTTCAAAAATCAAAATCAAAGCAAAAACAAGGATCAAACGCTGTACAAACTTGAGATAAACGTCAACATGAAGAAAACTTCCGAGGCCTGGATCAGCATTCAACACGGGCATAATCACCGTCACTCCGGCCCAACAGAAGGATACAATATAAATTTTTATCCCGGCCCAGTTTCTCGCATTGCTTCGGTTAGGAAAAAAAGGCAAGGTGTAAAGCAGGGTTAGCAACACAAAAACCATTGAGACTAGTTGCGCCACCTTTTCGAGGTGGAGAAAAAACCAGCCGGAAGCGAAAAGCGAGATGATGCTCAATAACATAACCAGCCTGATCCTGATACCGGGTTCTTTTTCCCCCGTTCTCGCCAAGGCATCGTATTTTACAAAATTATATCCGGCAATGGTTCCAAAAAAAACAAACAAAACGATTGGATGTGACAGGCTAAAATGAAACATATGAAGGGTCATCAATACCAAAGCCGCGCAGGATAGTGCCACATGCAAACTCGCCTGCAGGTAAAAATCAAAAAGACGCTTCAAAACCTTCATTAAACAAAATTAACCAAAGTGTTAATAAGAACGGGATTTAGTTGAAAAATTACCAAAAATGAGGTTTCCGAATCCCAATTTATTACAGGATTATATTTATTTTTACGCTCTTAAATTTACACAACTTAAATTACGATAATGAGAACAGATGCATTCGCTTTAAGACACATCGGGCCAAGGGAAAATGATCTTCCCGAAATGCTAAAAGCCATTGGTGCCGCCGATATGGACCAGTTGATTTACGAAACAATCCCAAATGATATCCGCCTTAAAGCACCACTTGATCTTGAGCCGGCGATGACCGAATATGAGTTCCTGAACCACATCCGGAAATTGGGCACGAAAAATAAAGTATTCAGTTCTTACATCGGATTAGGATACCATGCTGCCATCGTGCCGGCTGTCATTCAAAGGAACATTTTTGAAAACCCAGGTTGGTATACTGCCTACACGCCATACCAGGCCGAAATTGCACAGGGCAGGCTCGAAGCCATCCTTAATTATCAAACCGTGGTGATTGAACTTACCGGGATGGAAATTGCCAATGCATCGCTGCTTGACGAAAGTACCGCTGCTGCAGAAGCGATGGCGCTGCTTTTCGATGTCAGAACCAGGGATCAAAAGAAAAACAATTCAAACAAATTCTTTGTTTCAGAGGAAATATTACCGCAGACACTCTCTGTTTTGCAAACCAGGTCTACGCCAATCGGCATCGAATTGGTCGTCGGGAATCATGAAACGTTTGACTTTTCATCTGATTTCTTCGGCGCGATGCTGCAATATCCGGGCAAGCACGGGCAAATTCACGATTATGCCGGTTTTATTGCCAAAGCCAAACAAAATGAAATAAAAACAGCGGTTGCCGCAGATATATTAAGCCTTGTAAAACTTGTTTCTCCCGGAGAAATGGGTGCAGATGTCGTTGTCGGCACCACGCAGCGTTTCGGAATACCCTTGGGTTATGGCGGACCACACGCCGCCTTTTTCGCAACGAAAGAGGAATACAAACGAAGCATGCCGGGAAGAATCATCGGCGTGACACAGGATGCCAATGGAAACCGTGCGCTTCGCATGGCTTTGCAAACCAGAGAGCAACATATCAAACGCGATAAGGCCACCTCAAATATTTGTACTGCTCAGGTGCTTTTGGCTGTCATGGCGGGAATGTATGCGGTGTACCATGGCCCGAAAGGATTAAAATACATCGCAGAAAAAGTACATGCTTCGGCAGTTACGACTGCGGAAGCGCTGAATAAACTGGGCGTTTATCAAACCAATTCCGCTTTCTTTGATACCATCATGCTAAAAGCAGATGCACAGAAAGTAAAAGCAATTGCCGAAAGACAGGAAGTTAATTTCTACTATCCGGATCTTGAAACGGTACAAATTGCTTTCAACGAAACCACCTCATCGGAAAACATCAACAAAATCATCCGCATTTTTGCCGAGGCAACTGGAAAGGATGCAGTTGAAATTACTGAACTCGAAAGCCACAATAGTTTCGGAGACCACATGGAACGGAAATCAACGTTCCTGCAGCATGATGTGTTTAACTCTTATCATTCCGAATCCGCTTTAATGCGTTACATCAAAAAACTCGAGCGAAAAGATTTATCACTGAACCATTCGATGATTTCGTTGGGTTCATGCACAATGAAACTCAATGCTGCAGCTGAAATGCTTCCGCTAAGCATGGGCATCTGGAACAATATCCATCCATTTGCACCGCTTGATCAGGCCGAAGGATACCAAATCATGCTTAAGAAATTGGAGCAACAACTAAATGTTGTTACAGGTTTCGCGGGAACAACTTTACAGCCGAACTCAGGGGCGCAGGGTGAATATGCCGGACTGATGGTGATTCGCGCGTACCATCTGTCACGTGGCGACGATCATCGAAACGTTTGCCTGATTCCTTCGTCTGCACACGGAACAAATCCAGCTTCTGCAGCGATGGCGGGAATGACAATCGTGGTGACAAAAACCCTTGAAAACGGAAATGTGGATGTGGAAGATCTTCGTGCTAAAGCGATTGAACACAAAGACAATCTTTCCTGCCTGATGGTAACCTATCCTTCGACACACGGTGTTTACGAAAGCGCCATCAGGGAAATTACGCAAATCATACATGACAATGGCGGCCAGGTGTATATGGACGGTGCCAACATGAACGCCCAGGTTGGCCTTACCAATCCGGCGACGATTGGGGCTGATGTTTGCCACCTGAACCTACACAAGACATTTGCTATTCCGCACGGCGGCGGTGGACCAGGTGTTGGTCCAATATGTGTAGCATCACACTTGGTTCCGTTTTTACCTACAAACCCTGTCATTCCAACTGGAGGGAACAATCCAATTACGGCCATTTCGGCGGCACCCTGGGGATCAGCATTGGTTTGCCTGATCTCTTATGGATACATCTGCATGCTTGGCGCTGAAGGTTTGACCAACGCGACAAAATATGCGATCCTAAATGCAAATTACATCAAAACGAAACTGGAAGAACATTATCCTATTCTTTACACGGGTGAGTGCAACCGCGCAGCGCATGAAATGATCCTCGATTGTCGTTCGTTCAAACAAAACGGCATTGAAGTGAGTGACATCGCGAAACGCCTTATGGATTATGGATTCCACGCCCCTACAGTTTCTTTTCCCGTAGCCGGAACGTTGATGGTTGAGCCTACGGAAAGTGAGGATTTGTCAGAGTTGGATCGTTTTTGTGACGCGATGATTTCGATCAGGAAAGAGATTGAAGCAAGCAAAGCTGATGACCATAATAATGTACTCAAAAATGCACCCCATACCTTGGCGATGCTGACTTCTGATGCGTGGACAATGCCCTACACCAGAGAACAGGCAGCATTCCCATTAGAGTACATTGCTGAAAATAAATTTTGGCCAAGCGTGCGACGCGTCGATGATGCTTTTGGTGACAGAAACCTAATCTGTTCCTGTGCACCGATTGAAGCTTATATGTAAAATTAACTTAAAGTCCCGTTTACCACGGGACTTTTCTTTTCATGGAAGACATCAAAACACGGGCTGACTTGGAACTCATCATGGACCGTTTCTACACTAGTATCCTTAAAAACCCTGAAATCAACCACTTTTTTGACGACGTTGTGAAAGTTGGTCTTGAAAAACACCTACCGGTAATTGTAGACTTTTGGGAGCAAATGATTTTAAAGACGGGAAATTATAAAAGTAATGTGTTTGAAATTCATCGGAAGATCAATGAGCGCCTGCCTTTTAATAAAAATCACTTTTCGATATGGCTGGATAACCTTAACAGAACGATCGATTTCCATTTTAAAGGCAATAACGCTGAGAAAATGAAAACGTCTGCATTATCAATTGCAACAATTATGCAATTAAAACTGGATAAGAGAAATTAATCATATCCAAAAGACAAAAAGACCTCATTTTTGGCAATATGAATCGGCATTTTGGTATCAAACCGCATTATTATGTAAATTAGCAAAAATTTGATTTGTGATGGCAGTAAAGATAACAGGAGTAGGCAGTTTCATCCCTGAAAATGAAATCAGGAACACAGATTTCGGCAACCATGAATTTCTCGATACCGATGGTTCCCCACTAACCCAGGCCAATGAAATTATCATTGAAAAATTCCGTGATATTACAGGAATTACTGCACGCCGCTATGCTGACGATGGTATAATGAGTTCGGACATGGCATTTTATGCCTCAAAAAGAGCGATTGAAAATTCAGGTATCGATCCCGAAACATTGGATTACATCATTTTAGCACACAATTTTGGTGACGTTAAAAAAGGCGCCATCCAATCTGACATCCTCCCAAGCCTCGCCAGCCGTGTGAAGCAAAAACTTGGGATCAGGAATCCGAAATGTGTCGCCTATGACATTCTTTTCGGATGTCCGGGCTGGGTTGAAGGAATGATACAGGCCTACGCATTCATCAGGGCAGGGATGGCACAAAAATGCCTCGTTATCGGATCAGAAACACTATCGAGGGTTGTCGACCTCCATGACAGGGACTCCATGATTTATTCTGATGGAGCCGGAGCTACGGTAGTAGAATTTTCAGAAAACGAGGATGACGGTATACTCGCATACGAAAGTGCGACCTATGCTCTAGACGAAGCGGGCTATTTATTTTTTGGAAATTCCTACAACCAGGAACTTGATAAGGACGTCCGTTATATCAAAATGCATGGACGGAAAATATATGAGTTTGCGATCAGCCAGGTACCGAAAGCCATGAAAGCCTGCGTGGACAAAAGTGGTATCGACATCGACAATATTAAAAAAATCCTGATTCACCAGGCAAACGAAAAAATGGATGAAGCGATTATCCATCGTTTTTATAAGCTATATGGCAAGACGCCACCGGACAAAATTATGCCGATGAGTATCCACACCCTTGGGAACAGCAGTGTGGCGACTGTACCAACGCTTTTTGACTTATTGACCTCGGGCCGTATTGAGGACCAGACGCTGCAAAAAGGCGATGTGATCATGTTTGCTTCCGTGGGCGCCGGAATGAACATTAATGCGATTGTGTATCGTTATTGACGATGCAGCGCCGCTCCAACTTTCCCCGGCTGTCTTAAAATACTACAACTGATTTACGTTGATCGGGATTTATACGAGGTTGGAAAATGATTAATCTTGCTATCTTTGCGGTCTGGCGTTCCGCCTCATAAATAACGACCATGTACGAAAAGACATTTCCCGAAAAACGTTTCAATCGCACGCTTGCGTTCCTAAAGAAGCACATTTCAAATTCAGAAACCATATTGGACCTGGGTGTTGAAAATCCGTTTTCTAAAATCATGAAAAAAGAAGGTTTCAAAGTTTCCAACACGGGTGGCGAAGACATTGACCTTGACCAGTCTTCCATTGCCGCCTCGCCTGCCGAAGTGGTTACCGCTTTCGAAATTTTTGAACATTTGCTAAATCCATTCACGGTTTTAAATTCTGTAAAAGCCGACAAATTATTTATTTCAATCCCAATGCGATTATGGTTTTCCCCCGCGTATCGCAGCAAAACGGATATGTGGGACAGGCATTACCACGAATTTGAAGACTGGCAGCTTGATTGGCTCCTCGAGAAAACAGGATGGAAAATTGTGGATCGGGAAAAATGGACGAATCCGGTTAAGAAAATTGGGATCAGGCCATTATTGCGCCGGTTTACAAACCGTTACTATATTGTTTACGCGGAAAGGGTTAAATAATGAAATACTACGTCGTCATTCCCGCCCACAACGAAGAAGCTTTCATTGGCCTAACGCTCGAATCAATCCTGGCGCAAACCATTTTACCGAAGAAAGTAGTCGTGGTAAATGACAACTCAATTGATCAAACTCCGGAAATCGTTTCCCGCTTTGCTGAACAGTACCCCTTTATTACGCTTGTGAATTCTGTATCCGATGCCGTCCACCTTCCCGGAAGCAAAGTAATCCGTGCCTTTGAAAAGGGATACGAAACCCTGAATGAAAATTACGATATCATTGTAAAGCTTGATGCTGATTTGATTTTGCCTGAAAATTATTTCGAGATGGTTATTGCTGCTTTTGAATCCGATCCAAAAGTCGGGATGACTGGAGGATTCGCCTACATCGAAAGAAACGGCGAATGGATTTTGGAAAACCTGACCGATAAAGACCACATCCGTGGCGCCTTTAAAGCCTACAGAAAAGAGTGCTTTCTTCAGATTGGGAAATTGAAACCCGCGATGGGCTGGGATACCGTTGATGAATTGCTTGCAAAATTCTATGGATGGAAAGTCGTGACCAATACGTCGCTTAAGGTAAAACACCTGAAGCCGACCGGCGCCAATTACAATAAAGCAGCGCGATACAAGCAGGGAGAGGCGTTCTATACACTTGGTTACGGTTTCCTGATTACTGCCATTGCTTCGGCAAAGCTGGCGGTGATGAAAAAGAAACCGCTGTTATTCGTAGATTATATTATGGGATTCATGAAAGCGAAAACCGCCGGAAAGCCATTGCTCATAACACCGGAACAGGCCAGATTTATCCGCCGGTACCGACTGGACAAGATGCGCCAGAAATTGTCCGGCAAAGCTACCTGACGTCAATTTACGGGGATCCGCGCGAGGGATCGCAGCAAGCTGCCGTGCAGCGCGGAGAGCCCGACCCGAAGGGGCGCGCCCAAAATTTTATAACGAAAAAGTTGTTAAGCCCAACGGGAAACTGTAAACTAATCCTTATTTTAGCCTATATTTAAAACGCATGATGCTCGTCCGTTATTTATCGCAAATGGGGAGGTATTTCCTGATGATCAAGGAAATCTTCAACAAACCCACCAAATGGTCTGTCATGAGAGGCCTTATTTTTAAGGAAATCGATGACCTGATTATCGGTTCGCTCGGGATTGTAGCATTTATTTCCTTTTTTGTGGGCGGCGTAGTGGCGATCCAAACCGCATTGAACCTGACCAATCCATTGATTCCGAAATATCTTATAGGCTTTGCGACGAGGCAATCCATCATTCTGGAATTTGCCCCAACATTTATCTCGATTATTATGGCAGGTAAAGTGGGTTCGTTCATTACTTCCAGCATTGGAACGATGCGCGTGACAGAGCAGATCGATGCACTTGAGGTAATGGGCGTCAATGCATTGAATTATCTCGTTTTCCCTAAACTAATCGCTTTATTACTGTATCCGTTTGTAATTGGTATTGCGATGTTCCTGGGGATTCTTGGCGGATTTGTTGCGAGTGTTTATGGAGGTTTTGGCAACAGCACGGACTTCGTATCCGGTATTCAAAATGATTTTATCCCGTTTCATATTACTTACGCGTTTATAAAGACTTTCATTTTTGCTTTATTGCTTGCCACGATCCCTTCGTTTCATGGATTTTATATGAAGGGTGGTGCGCTCGAAGTGGGTAAGGCGAGTACGGTGTCCTTTGTTTGGACCTCTGTGACAATCATCCTTGTGAATTACATTTTAACCCAATTACTGTTAACCTGATGATTGAAGTAAACGACGTTAAGAAAGCATTTGGCGAAAGCCAGGTTTTGAAGGGGATTTCAACTGTTTTTGAAACCGGGAAGACCAACCTGATCATTGGACAAAGCGGATCCGGAAAAACGGTATTGCTCAAATCGCTTTTGGGAATTTTTTCGCCGGATTCGGGCACTATTTCTTTTGATGGACGGATTTATGCCGACTTATCAAAAGATGAGAAACGGGAGCTCCGTACAGAAATCGGGATGGTATTTCAGGGCAGTGCATTGTTTGATTCCATGACCGTGGCTGAAAATGTCGCGTTTCCGTTGCGGATGTTTACAAAAAATACGCGGGCGCAAATCAAGGAGCGCGTTGATTTTGTATTACAGCGTGTGAATCTGGTAGAAGCTCATAGAAAGTTGCCTTCAGAGATTTCCGGTGGTATGCAAAAACGTGTTGCCATTGCACGCGCGATTGTAAACAACCCAAAATATTTGTTTTGTGACGAGCCGAATTCCGGGCTGGACCCTAATACGTCTATCCTCATTGATAACCTGATTCAGGAAATCACAAAAGAATACAACATCACCACGGTCATTAACACACACGACATGAACTCGGTGATGGAAATTGGAGAAAACATTGTCTTCCTTAAAAATGGCCTTAAAGCGTGGCAAGGTTCAAAGGAAGAAATTTTCCGTACAGACAACCAGGCGGTGACTGATTTTGTTTATTCTTCCAATCTTTTCAAAAAGGTGCGTGAAGCCTACCTCAAAGGCGATTAATCCGCCTTTATTTTCGCAACAATCGCCTTAATATCCTGCTCCTTCCCTTTGGGATAAATGAGCAATACATCCTTGCGGTCTACAATAATATAGTCGTCCAGGCCGTCGATGACAATCAATTTTTGGTTATCCGTGCGAATAATATTGTTTGAGGCATTCTCGAGCACTACTTTTGCGTTTACGACCGCGTTGTTAAAACTGTCTTTGGGAAGCTTTTCGTGCAAAGATCCCCAGGTACCGAGATCGTTCCAATCAAAAGAAGCTGGCAATACATACACATTGTCGGCATTTTCCATCACGGCATAATCAATCGATATATTCTCTGCCGCGGAATAATTCTCATTGATAAATCCAATCTCGTCAGCTGTATTATAGTTTTCGTAGCCTTGCATGAAGTGTGCGTACATCTTCGGCTGAAACTCATGAAACGCGGCCAGCACCGTTTTAACGCTCCAGATGAATATGCCGCCGTTCCATAGGAAATTGCCGCTATCAAGAAAAGATTTTGCGGTGTCATAGTCCGGCTTTTCACGGAATTGCTTTACTTTTTTTATTGGATCGCCGTTCGTTTTGTCGTATTCGATGTAGCCGTAACCGGTGTTCGGAAATGTGGGTTTGATTCCGAGGGTCATCAACGCGTTATTCGATGCACAGAAATTGAAGCAGGTTTTCAAATCATCCAAAAAGGCGTCCTCGTCCTCAATCCAGTGGTCACTTGGCGCAACAACGACCAACGCCTCCTCGTTTTTCTTTCGGATTTTCAATGAAGCATACAGAATACACGGCGCTGTATTTCGCATCGCCGGCTCCAGCAGCACTTGTTCCTGCTTCACTTCGGGAAGTTGGTCGAGCACAATCTGATTGTATTTCTCGTTTGTTAGAATGTAGATGTTTTCCGCAGGAATTAACTTTGAAAGCCTGCTGAATGTCTTTTGGATTAATGTTTCCCCTGAGCCCAGCATGTCATGAAACTGCTTTGGAAATTCGGTGGTGCTGACAGGCCAGAATCTTGAACCCACTCCGCCTGCCATTAAAATGGCGTAGTAATCTTTATTCATGTTATTTGGTAAAACGCTAAGGTAATAAGAATTTCAAATGTTCCGTTCAGAAATTTCAACGGCTTTTTTATAATTTAAGCTATCCCGGAATTAATTCGACTTCCGCATTGGGATTAAAGAGATAAATCTTTCCCGTTTTGATTTCAAGGCATTCATAACGCTTGGTACGTAACGCAATTTTTTTAAATATCTTGCCATTATGAATCCGGAAAACGCTTCCATATGGCAGTTCAAAAACATAGTTCTTGTCGTTTTCAGCGTCAAACTGCTTTAATGCCAGGGAAAGGGTAGCATCAGTATCACTGCTGGCAGATGGATTTCTAAAATGCCTTGCGAGCAGTGGAAGCAACTGTCCAGGGAAAATCTCAGGCCTGATAAATGGCACCATCATCCGCTGGAAAGTATATTTCCATTCATTCCCATGAGGTTTGATATTGCGTCCAAATTTCTCAAATGCCACCAGATGGGAAATCTCGTGTATTAGTGTAATCAGGAATCGGTATTTGTTGAGGCTCGCATTCACCGTAATCTCATGTTTTCCACCTATACCCTTCCGATAATCACCATGACGTGTGACGCGTTCGTTTACGATTTTCAGATGCACCTGATTGGCGACGATGAGTTCAAAAACTGGCGTTACAGCATGTTCCGGAATGTATCTGGCTAAAGTTTCATTCATAGATCAGGGCGTAGTTGAGGAGACCTGCAGTACTTTTCCGTTGTAATATTTGTTTCCATTTAGAGCAAAATCGAAAATATATTCAGCCATTTCCGGGGCCGTCAGCGGGGCGTTGTAACCCGGGAAGGCTTCGGCGAGCATTTCAGTCTGCACCGCACCAATCGCCAATACATTAAAGGCAATTCCGTGCTCCTTATATTCCTCAGCAAGCACTTCGGACAAGGTGATTACTGCGCCTTTACTGGAGCTGTATGCTGTAAGACCAGGAAACTTCATACTGCCCTGAATGCCACCCATTGAGCTGATCGTGACGACATGGCTTCCATTTGTGAGGTAAGGCAAAACTTTTTGTGTTAACATGGCTACGGCAAAGACATTGACTTTATATATGCTCTCAAAATCCTCCAATGCGATGGTTTCAAATGACCTGGACACCAAAGCACCCGCGTTGTGTACCAAGATGTCTACCTTACGCCACGACGACTCCAGAAATTCGGAAACCTTAATAAGGTCCTCCGCTTTTGAAAGATCCACGGGCAGACAGGTAATATTTGGGTTTCCAAGTAAATTTGGAGACAGTTTCCTCGAAAGCGCCAATACGTTGTGGCCGTCGCTGGCGAATCTCAATGCCAATTCGTGGCCGATTCCGCGGGAAGTGCCGGTAATGATGATATTTTTCATCAGTTTATTTTAATTTCTTTGGTTGATGCATTCGCCATTTTTTCAATGACGGGAATCATCGTTTGAATAAATGAGGTCATATGTGGGATGTCCATCTCTTCGAATTCATCACCGGGTTGGTGGTAAAATTCATAGTTTTCAAAATCAAATGTACAGACGGTTTGCGATGGAATATGAAACTCTTTGTAAAAAGAGTAATTGTCCGATCGTGAAAAGAGCTGGTATGATTTCTCTGCCTCCAGATAACCAACGACTTTGGTCCCAGCGTATTCGTTGATTTTCGCAGCCATATTTGATTTGTCGAAACCGGTAATATAAGCCGTATAATCGCGATTCATTGGTACACCAATCATTTCAAAATTGAGCATCGTATACAAATCAATTTTTTGGGCTTTCAATTTCTTTGCGAGGCTTTTCGAACCCAGCAACCCTTTTTCTTCGCCGCTGAAACACACAAAAAGCAGGCTCCGTTTGTTTGATTTTGACTGCGAAAAAAACCTCGCTATTTCTAAAACGGCTGTAACCCCTGACGCGTCGTCATTTGCACCATTATTAATTCTATCGGTGTTGGCATTACCGTATGTCATTCCGATGTGGTCGTAATGCCCGCCCAGGATTATAAATTGGTTTTTTAATACGGGATCATTTCCTTCGATGTACCCCACGATATTGCAGGTTGGCCTGGCGAATGTGGTTAACGTGTCCCTATACGTTTTAAAATAAGGCTGAATATTTATCTGTTTAAAATAATTTTCGAGTAAGACCGCCGCCTTTTCTATTCCGGGTGTACCGGCTTCCCTGCCCTCCATTTCGTCAGATGTCAACGCTCTGAGATTTGCGGCCACATTATCTTGTCTGACCGCATAGGCAGCACTTTGGGTTTGGGACATTCCAAAATTGAGAAAAAGCAAGGCCAGCAACAAAAATCGATTTTTCATAAATTAGGAAGCTTTAGGCTAAAATAAAAAAAATCCCGTCAAGATGGACTCAAGGCGGGATTTATATGTTGTACAATTCTGTTTATGCCAGCATGGTCACTGGATTCTCAAGATATTGCCTTAATGTTTGTAAAAATTGTGCGCCCGTCGCGCCATCGACGGTACGGTGGTCACACGCCAGGGTTACTTTCATTGTATTTCCGACCACAATCTGTCCATTTTTTACCACTGGTTTTTCAACTATAGCGCCTACTGAAAGGATCGCAGAATTCGGCTGGTTGATGATTGAAGTGAATTCAGTGATGCCAAACATACCCAGATTTGAAACTGTAAACGTACTTCCTTCCATTTCGGCAGGCTGAATCTTTTTGTTTTTTGCCTTACCGGCAAGATCTTTCACGCTGGCGCCAATTTGGGAAAGGCTCATCTGGTCTGTAAATTTCAAAACAGGAACCAATAGCCCGTCTTCAACGGCCACAGCGACACCAATATTGACATGATAGTTGATCACGGTAACATCTTCTTTCCACTGTGAATTTACCTTAGGATGTTTTTTCAACGCCATGGCACAGGCTTTGATCACCATATCATTGAACGAAACTTTTGTGTCAGGAATCGCATTGATTACCGCCCTTGATTTCATGGCTTCCTCCATTGCTACTTCAATTGTGAGGTAGAAATGTGGTGCCGTAAATGCCGATTCTCCGAGGCGCTTGGCGATCACTTTCCGCATTTGGGAGTTTTTCACTTCTTCAGAATGGGTTTCGCCAGCAGGAACGAATGGTGTCACCGGAGCAGCATTTGACGCTGCTGCAGGTTCTGCAATACTTTGTTGTACCGCCTGAGGCTTGTAATTTTCGATATCGCTTTTCACGATACGTCCATTTTCTCCTGACCCTTTTACCTGTGCGATATTAATTCCCTTTTCCTCTGCAATCTTTTTAGCCAATGGTGAAATAAAGATTCTTTTTCCATCGGCAACTGCCTCGACGGTTTCTTTTGTTTCCTCGGCAGGCTTATTGTCATTCGATTCAGGTTTCGAAACCGCTGCTTCTTCTTTGGCTGGAGCCGAAGCTGTACTGCCTTTTTTATAGTTTTCGGCAATACCTGCCACATCGGTTCCCTCCGGTCCAATGATTGCCAACACGCTGTCCACAGGGGCAGATTCGCCATCATTTACACCAATAAATAAAAGTGTACCGGCATTGAATGACTCAAATTCCATCGTGGCCTTATCGGTTTCGATCTCGGCGAGGATGTCCCCTTCAGTTACTTTGTCGCCCACTTTCTTAAGCCATTTTGCAACGGTTCCATCAGTCATCGTATCGCTGAGTCGTGGCATGGTAACCACCACGATGCCTTTAGGCAATGCTGTACTTTGTGGCGCTGCTGGTGCATCGTCCGCCTTATCCGCCGGAACAGCATCTGGTTTCTTATCGTCGGTCTTTGGAGCTTCTTCTTTCGGAGGTGTTTTTCCATTAAGCAAGTCGGAGATATCTTCTCCTTCTTTGCCGATGATTGCCAGAAGTGAATCCACGTTGGCAGATTCACCCTCCTGAATACCAATATGCAATAAAGTCCCGGAATTAAACGATTCGAACTCCATGGTCGCTTTATCGGTCTCGATTTCAGCCAGGATATCGCCTTCGCTGATCTTATCCCCTACTTTTTTAAGCCATTTCGCTACCGTTCCTTCTGTCATCGTGTCGCTCAATCGCGGCATTGTGATTACTGTTGCCATACTTCGAATTATAGTTTATGAGGTAAAAAAGGATAATTTTCCTGCTCGTAAACCACATCGTATAGTTGTTGCGGCTGCGGGAATTCAGACTCTTCAGCGAATGTAGCGCATTCTTCAACCAGGTCTTTCACCCGCTCGTCAATGGCTTCGATTTCGGCATCAGTAGCATATTTATTTTCTTTGATTACATCAAGAACCTGTGTGATTGGATCAATTTTTTTATACTCTTCCACTTCATCTTTTGTACGATAAAGTTGTGCATCAGACATTGAGTGTCCTCTGTATCTGTATGTTTTCAACTCAAGGAATGTTGGCCCATCGCCGCGTCTTGCACGATCAATTGCTTCGGACATCGCTTCGGCTACTTTTACGGGATTCATTCCGTCAACAGGGCCACATGGCATTTCATAGCCCAGGCCTAATTTCCAGATATCCGTATGGTTTGCAGTTCTTTCTACAGAAGTTCCCATGGCATAACCATTGTTTTCAACGATAAACACTACCGGGAGTTTCCAGAGCATCGCCATATTGAATGCCTCATGCAAAGAACCCTGACGGGCTGCACCATCACCAAAATAGGTTAGCGTTACGCCATCACGCCCAAAATACTTGTCCGCAAATGCAATACCTGCACCAACTGGAATTTGTGCTCCAACAATACCGTGCCCTCCGTAAAAACCATGTTCTTTAGAAAAGATGTGCATGGAACCACCCATCCCTTTTGAAGTCCCGGTTACTTTTCCAAGCAATTCCGCCATAACCCTTCTGGGGTCTACCCCCATCCCTATAGGCTGAACGTGATTCCTGTAAGCCGTAATCATTTTATCTTTGGAAAGATCCATTGCATGCAAAGCGCCTGCAAGTACCGCTTCCTGTCCGTTGTATAGGTGAAGAAACCCTCTTACTTTTTGCTGGATATAAAGGGCAGCCAATTTGTCCTCGAATTTTCTCCAGAACTGCATATCTTCATACCATTTCAAATAAACGTCTTTTGTAACTTCTTTCATGAGTCTTTTAATTTAATAAAGCTGGTTTGGTATCACCAATGCTTTTTCTAAAGTTATTTTGAATAAACAGTTTATGACGCAAAATACAGTTTCCTCACACTCAAATTTGCGAAACGCAAAAATAAGATATTCCGCGCAACAACTAAAATTTAAATCCTGAATTTTAATCTTTTTACAGGAAGTTTTTATCAAACATAAAAGGGAGTAAATTTTTCAATGAATCCGACTTGTACACGGCGCCGGTTTCACCCATGAAATAAATTTCAATCGGCGATTCCTGCCTGAACTCATATTCGGCAATTGATTGGCGGCAGGCACCGCACGGAGGGATTGGCGCGGTGGTGGTATTGGTGTCTGAAGCAGCAGATATTGCCATTTGCAGGATTTTGGCATCAGGATAAACTGCACCGGACTGAAATACGGCAACCCGTTCAGCACAAAGTCCTGACGGATAGGCTGCATTTTCCTGGTTCGACCCGATAACAACCTGACCGTTATCCAGCAATAATGCTGCTCCTACCCGGAATTTAGAGTATGGTGCATAGGCGTTTTTCCTTGCATGAACCGCTTTTTCCATCAACAGCCCGACTTCCTGAGGCAATTCGGCTGTGCTTTCAAACACTGTAAAACTTGTTGTAAAATCGATTTGTTTCATTGGTTATAAGGGAAAAAAAATCCAAACCTCATTTTACTGAAATTTGGATCCTGAATTAAATTTTATCGCTTTTAATATTGATCGTAATTTTCTCCGAAATTAAACGTCAGTGAAAATCTCAGCGTATTTTCGAGCGGATTCTTAATTTTCGAAG
The DNA here is from genome assembly GCF_002256285.1 of Flavobacterium sp. BFFFF1. Lineage (GTDB taxonomy): Bacteria > Bacteroidota > Bacteroidia > Flavobacteriales > Flavobacteriaceae > Flavobacterium. The sequence continues at coordinate 25,848 of NZ_NKJE01000025.1, forward strand.
CAGAGAATAAATAAGACACATCCACCTTTACTACATTGTATTTGAAGCCCGCGCCCAACGAAAAGAATTTTCTTGCACCTTTGAGTGGACTTTCATTAAAATATCCAAGGCGCATTGCGAAAGAGTCCTGATATAAGTATTCTGCTCCCACTGCGTAGGTAAACTCCTTTAATTCCTCACTGAAACCATCAGGCGCATCGCCAAAGGACTTAAACATCCCTTCCACCCATGCGGTTGAGCGGTATTCATCATTGTTAATATTTCTTTCTTCCTGGCTTATCGTACCATCACCATCGATATCTTTAGGATCCTGTGGGGTTGGCACCAACAATTTATTGAACTCAAGGCTAACGCCAACTTTGTTATAATCGTCGAAAATAAAATCAAATCCCGCACCGACCTTCATATTGGCGGGAAGGAAATTGGTGCTGATTTCATCGGAATCGTAACTTATTTTCGGACCCATGTTCTGAAAGTTGAAACCGGCGCGCCACCTTCCATTGAAATCATTGTAGGCTTGCTCTTCGGATTGAAAATAACCTGCTACATCAACTGCAAACGAACTGGCGGCAGAAGCGTCTCCTGTAGCATCCGGAATTCTAAGTGAGGAACGGATATACCTTCCAGCTACCGCCATAGAGAACTTTTCACTTAATTGAAGCGAATAAGACCCATCAATAGCGAATTCGTTAGGAGTAACAACAACGGGGGTATCATCAAAATTCTGCCGCAATTCAATATCTCCAAGTCCGAAATAACGAAGGCTTCCTGCAAATGCATTCCTTCCATCTTCGCCAAATCTGTTAAAATAAGTAACCTGCCCCAGCGAAATGTCATTGACAAGATCTGTTAGGTACGGTGTATAACTTACTGAAAAACCCTGTTTCTCGATTGAAAAAGCATATTTTGCCGGATTATATTGCTGTGAGTAGGCATCAGGAGACGTAGCCACACCCTGATCTGCAAGACCTGCTGACCGTGCATCTGCTGCAACTAACAGGAAAGGAACTCCGGTGGTAATTACCCTGTTTCCATCCTGGGCTTTAGTATACTGAGCAGCAATAATGCAAATCAGCAATAACGATATTCTTCTCATTCTTCTTTTTCTTCAAATTTTATTAAACAAACAAATATAGCACTTTCTTATAGGATTACAAGTTTTTCGATTTTTTCGGTCTTCCTGTTGGTCAGCGTCGATTTCACAGTCAACTTATAAACGTATACACCTTTACCTATTTTGTCTCCAAAATCATCTTTACCATCCCATTTAATGTCACGCGAAAGAAATCCGTCATTGGTAACCGTTTGATTTTTTGTCCAGACCACTTTTCCTGTAATGGTCATGACCTGTACCTGAACTTCAAGCGGTTCAAACGGACGGTTGTGGGTAAACCAAAATTCGGTATAATTCACAAAAGGATTCGGATAATTCAGGACATTTTTTAACGTCAGCGTTTCATCACCGACGACCACAAACTGGATTTCTGCCGTCACTGGATTATTGTAGACGTCCCATGCGGTAAATGTCAGCACATGCAGGCCTTTCTCAAGGTTTCGGAATGGAAACCGCAGTTTTCCTTTCGTGTAATCATCAGAAGCCGCTTCATAATAATCATTCAGGATATATGGCTTGCTTTCATCGCCATCAAGTATCGCGGTAATGTCGTGGCCAATTCCGCTAGCGGTGTTTATGCCGTTTTCATCCTCAAGAAAAGCCAACAGAAATGGGGACTCGTTCGTAATTCCACCGGAAACGAACGTTTCATCATTCATATATAGTTTCACACGCGGCGCAATCTCATCGGCTGGAGGATTCGGGTTAATCCCACCGACCTTTATGTCGGTATTGTATCCTGTCTGATCGATTAACTGACCCGTTTTCTTGGCGTAAAAACTGACACGCCCATAATCGAGCGGCACCCGGATGTCTCGGGGTACGATAAACGAAAATTCAAAATTTCCATTTGTCACTGAGGCGTTTCCTCTAAAAATGGTCTCTCCCAGATTTATAAAATTCATTTTGATGACATTGCCGCTATTGTCAGTAACACCATCATTACCAAGAGTTTGGATGCTTATTGGCTTATCAAATACATTCACCGCCAAATCGCCATTATAATCGGAAAGTATATTGTTGCCGTTTTCATCCCGGACCTCACCAGCAATCCTAATATTGCTCAGTGCTTTAAAATCGTCGACCGTGCCTGTAATAGGCATTCCGTTTACCTTTGTCAGCACAATTTTAGGTTTTGGGATGGCAAGCCGGACTGCTGGGTCGCCAATATAAAACACCATAAGCGGATTACTGCCAAACTGGCTTTTTGAAATTCTCAATGCTTCCGCAATCGAAACGGGTGAATTGGAATTGAAACCATAAAGATTTCCTGAAAACGCCAGGTTGATTGCCTGACCTGTCCCGATGCTAATCTGCCTGGTTGTCGTTACCAGCGCAATCGACCCTCCAGCAGGATTCAGGAACATATATTCGCCCGCCGTTGGTCTGTATGGATTGTCGAATCGGGTAAATTCGCACGTTATCGTAACAAAAAGTGGATATTTATACCGATTGCCAAAATTCTGGACATCTTTCTTTTCTAAAATCCGTTCATGTGCCAGCCCTTCTTCACCACCATGGCCAAAGTAATTAAATACCAACGCGCCCTGTTCGAAAGCACTGATAAAGTCTTCCCTTACTTTAGGATAACGGTTTCCTCCTGCTGATGTTTCCTGCACATACGAATCAGAATGGATTTTCTTAACGTTGATAAATGGTTTTTGAGCGAAAATCTGGTCCCCCAGGTCGTCGAGTCCTTCCTCCAATTCCTGTTCACCACTTTTATCGACGTCATCCGAAATGAGTACAAAATTGTTCCTCCACTGTCCAAACGATTTGATGTCGTTGTACTCGATAACCTTATTTACCATTTGATCCGCCTCACTGCTATTCTTCACAGGCATACGGCCCACCGCGATATCCAGGCCGCGCGCCTGTACAGTCGTCATATCGCCCTCATTGTCATCCATCAGTACAAAAAAATCATCAGAAATATAGGATGCCGAAAGCGAGAAACTTGGCAAAGCATGGTAAATAGGAATCAGATTGGTGTTGTTCGGTATCCTGTCTTTAAAATCATACGAGGCATCTCCGAATAAGTTTAAATATTGTACCTTCTTATTGTCTGCGGAAGCGTTATTGTAAACATATTTTACAAAATTCCTTATTGCGCCGATATCCTGCTTCCCGGAAGAAAACTCCGGGTACAAACTTTCAACGTTCACGACTTTGACGTTCAATCCAGAGAACGTTCTATGGAAATCGGCAAGTTTTTCGGCAGCATTGTGTAAAGATCCAGGCGTAATGATCAAATAATCGATATCCTGGAATTGCCCTTGGGCGTTGTTAAAAATGGTCCCTTTGATATCCTGGTTGGCGATTTTGGCCTTTGACTCCTTTTTGGGAGCAAAATAATCCTGTTTGTCAACTGCTATATACTTTCTTATTTCCCCCAGATCTGCCTGAAAAGAAAAATTTGCCTGGCTGTCGTTTACTGCGGCAGTAACGTTGTAGATGTCAGTAATGTCCCAAACCTGCGAGATATTAGAGGCATTGGTTAATTTAAACTCTCCTGATCCGTTCATTGTGGCAGCAGCATTGTACTGAAACCTGAATTGCTTGCCATATCCGACGAGGCTCCTTTTTGCTTTAATGGTGATATAGTCCAGAAACGCTTTTGCCGTGGGCACGCCATTATTATTATAGGTAAGCTTTACAGTAACATCTTCAGAAGCCGGCGCATTTGCATTGACAGTATCGTTATCTCCTAATAAGTCGAGCGGGACAATCGATTGAAAATTGATGTTGCCCGCTGGCGTTCCGTTGACAGCGATTTCCATAGATGTAGCGGCATTGGCCACTGCCACCGCTGAAACCGCTAAATCCAAAGGCGATGACGTGACGATGTTTGGAAACTTAAAATCGAAACTGTATTCATTATTGATACTAAAATCTTCCCCGAACCATTTTCGGCCCAGACGTGCCACGTTGGTTTCATCCAATTCATGGAATTGATAATCGTCAAATTCTGTAATAGCCGTCACCGTACCGGTTGCAGCAGGCATTGCAGAGATTCTTTTGCCATTAGCACCTAAAACGGTGACATAATAATAGGACTTGTCAGCATACAGATTGTTGTTTGTTTGATTTTCAGGACTCCAGTTATCGACGCCCTCAGCATAAAACAGAATATAATCCTGGCTATCAAAAATGCCATCGCTCTCCCCTTCGAAAAATATTGCGTTTTCAGCTGGATCGGCAGGATAATCAACCGAATTTTTCATGGGCACCATCCTTCCTCCATTGCCGTAGATTGCGATTTTCCTCGGATCGACGTTATTTAGCTTCATGCCGAGGCTTTGCAGAAACGTCTTTGAAACTTTATACACTCCGGATTTTTCAACATAAAACCGATACCAATCTCCTGAGGCCAGTACCGAATGAGCGATATTGTCAAATCCATTCCTGGCAGAATTGCCTGCACCGACACTATAATTTATGCTATAACTGAACGATTTTAATCTCTTAAACGATCCGTTCTCATTCAGTACAGGCGATAAAGTAAGCGCAAGGCTAAGTTCACCGCGCGCTTTTACATTCATTATTTTCTCATTCAACGCCGATGGAAGTGCTTTTGAAGATAAGAATCCGAGCTGATTCGCTGAGATATTCTCGTATATGGCGTTTGTAATAAGCAGGGAACTTTCGTTCACCGGGGCTTTAGCAGGAATATTGAGCATCAGGGAAACTGTGCGCAGACTGGAATCGAAGTTGAAATTCTCCAACTGAAATTGGGGTATTGTATAACTTGAAGATTCTGTTGAAACCTTCACATTATCTTTCCAATTCAATGTAAACGAACCGGTTATCTGAGCCGTCACGCCAAATGGCAGGAATATAAGAAAAATCAGTACCGCTTTTTTCATCCAATGTTAAACGTTTCGAATGTACAATTATTACAGCCGTAAAAATATTTATTTTCGCCGGTACAAGGGAATAATAATTGAATTAAATTTGCGTTCTGTTTCTGAATCCGGCGCAACAAACCGGTTTTTTATGATTATTTAAAAAAAGTTCTTGCAATCTAGTGGTTAATTATTATATTGCGCCACGAAATTTATTACCTACTGAAAGTATGAAAGTAAACAAAATGAATGCTATTAAACTGATGCTGTCACTGGCATTGGTGTTTGGATTTGCCAGTTGCAGCAAGAGTTCAAGCTCTAAAAACGCTTCTTCAGCAACCGGATGGAAAATCAACGATAAAAAAGGTGGTTTTCAATTAAATACCAAATACAAGAAGCAAGCACCGGGACCAGGACTTGTTTTGGTTGAAGGTGGTACATTTACCATGGGTAAAGTACAGGATGATATTATGCATGATTGGAATAACTCTCCAAACCAACAGCACGTTCAATCTTTTTACATGGATGAGACAGAGGTGACAAATGCTATGTATGCTGAGTACCTTTTCTGGATTAAAACAGTATTTCCACCAACAGAAGAAAATTACAAAAACATCTATGAAGGTGCTTTGCTCGATACTTTGGTGTGGAGAAACAGGTTAGGTTACAATGAGACCATGACCAACAACTACCTAAGACACCCTGCTTATGCAAATTATCCTGTGGTAGGTGTGAACTGGATTCAGGCTACAGAATTTGCGAAGTGGAGAACTGACCGTGTGAATGAGGCTATTTTGGAAAAACAGGGATACCTTAAAAAAGACGCAAAGATCAATGATGTAAGCGCTGAATCAACATTCAGTACGGAAACTTACTTAAATGCTCCGACGCAAGCATTTGGTGGCAATGAGGATATTGTTCTTAAAGGTAAAAACGGAAAAGCGAAACCAATCAAGACTAAAGGATCTAAAGGGCAGCCAGGTACAACTAAAGAAGCTACCAATATCTATGCTCAAAGAAGTTCAGGGCTTATCAATCCTGAGTACAGACTACCAACTGAAGCAGAGTGGGAATATGCCGCTGCATCTGACGTAGGAAACAGAGAATACAACAATTATAAAGGCCAAAAGAAATACCCTTGGAGAGGTCAATACACCCGTTCAGGAAAGAGACAGGTTAAAGGCGATCAATTGGCAAACTTTAAGCAAGGTAAAGGGGACTACGGCGGAATTGCCGGTTGGTCTGATGACGGGGCCGATATTACAAATGCAGTAAAATCTTATCCCCCAAATGATTTTGGTTTATACGATATGGCTGGAAACGTTGCGGAATGGGTTGCTGATGTTTATCGTCCAATCGTAGATGATGAGGCGAATGATTTCAACTATTACAGAGGAAACGTTTATACGAAAAACAAAATCGGGGAAGACGGAAAAATTGAGTTGGTTACTGGAGAAAATATTAAATATGACACCGTAAGCAACGGCCGTATCATGGCAAGGAATTTCCCTGGACAGATTGCTCAGGTACCAGTTGACGAAAAAGAGACTTATTTAAGACAAAATTTCTCAACCAGCGACAACAGAAACTACCGTGATGGAGACAAGCAGTCCACAAGATATTTTGATTTTGGTGCAGAAGAAGAAGCAACTGATGCAAAAAAACAACCAGATTCAAAAAGAATGTACGACTCTCCTGTTAACAATGTAAGTACTGACAGTTTAGGAACGATGGTTCGTAAATTTGACAAATCAAGCAAAAGAACTACTTTGGTTAACGATGATTCAAGAGTTTACAAAGGGGGATCCTGGAGAGACAGGGCATATTGGCTTGATCCGGCACAAAGAAGATACTATCCACAGGACTTAGCGACTGACTACATCGGTTTCCGATGTGCGATGTCAAGAGTAGGACCTAAATCTGATAGAAAGAAAAGCGCGAGAAATTAATTTCTCGCTTAATACAAACTTAAAAGCCCTTGCAAAAGGGCTTTTATTTTTTTTAAATTTACCGCATGGATATACAGGAAATTCATCAACTGTTTTTGCAATGCAGTTCCGTATCGACGGACACGCGAAAAATCGGCCACAACAGCCTTTTTATCGCGTTAAAAGGAGACCGCTTTGACGCCAATGCTTTTGCTGCAGAAGCGTTGCAGAAAGGCGCTTTGTATGCGATCATAGACAATAAAGAATATTATGTTAACTACCGGACTATATTGGTAAATGATGCATTATCAACGCTACAGGAGTTGGCGAAATTTCATCGAAGCTTTCTGGGCCTCCCTATCATCGCCTTAACGGGAAGTAACGGCAAAACCACTACAAAAGAACTCGTCAATATCGCACTTGCGAAGAAGTTTAATACAAAAGCAACGATTGGCAATCTGAATAACCATATTGGCGTCCCACTCACGTTACTGTCCTTCGATGAAAATACCGAAATGGGAATTGTTGAAATGGGCGCAAACCATCAAAAGGAAATCGCATTTTTGTGCTCGTTGGCAAATCCTGATTATGGATACATCACAAACTTCGGGAAAGCACACTTGGAAGGATTTGGAGGTTTTGAAGGCGTTATTAAAGGGAAAAGTGAGATGTACGGCTATCTTTCAGCAAACAACAAAACGGCTTTTATCAACCTTAACGATGACATTCAGGTTGCAAAAACGAAAACCATCAATACCGTCTCTTTTGGATTAAATAACACCGACGCTTTCTTAAATATATCTACAGTTACTGCCAATCCATTTGTAACCATTGTCTACGATGCTACAGAAATCAATTCCCATCTAATCGGCCTTTACAATGCCAGTAATATCTCCGCAGCAGTTACGATTGGAAAATATTTCGACATCAGCGATAGTGAGATCCGTGATGCTATAGAAGGTTATGTGCCGAAAAACAATCGTTCACAGCTTATCACCAAAGGTTCTAATGAAATAATCCTTGATGCATACAATGCAAACCCAAGCAGCATGAAAGTTGCGATTGAAAACTTTCAACAGCTTACAAATCCCAATAAGGTCCTGTTTTTAGGTGATATGTTCGAATTAGGCCCGGAAAGCCCGCAGGAACATGCCCAGATCATTTCAACATTGTCCCGAAATCCCGAAACAGCATGTTATTTTATAGGCAAAGACTTTTTTGCCAATAAAACCGCAAATCCAAATTTTCATTTCTTTGAAAGTTTTGACGTGTTGGCAGCGCATACCAAACTTAGAAAACTTCAACATGCAGCAATCCTCATCAAGGGGTCCCGCGGCATGGCATTAGAACGAATATTAGACTTGCTGCCGGAATCTTAAATACTCATTAGAAAACCAATCAGGTTCTCTTTTTTGTTCAGCCCAAGTTTCTTCCGCAGTCTGTATCTTGCAAGTTCTACGCCGCCGTTTGAAATATTCATAATTTCGGCAATTTCTTTGGTAGACATATTCATTAGCAGATACGTTGAAAGATCCATTTCTCTAGGCGAAATGTTCGGATATTTTTCTTTAAGCCTTTTCAGAAAGTCAAAGTGTACGTTCTTAATATGCTTTTCGAGATCCTTCCAGCTCTTGTCTGTATTTACTTCTTTTACAATACTCTTATTAAGCTTGTTAAATTGAAATTTGACAGATTCATCCATCGTTTCCGAATCGATATCCTTTAATTTGGTAATGATCCCATTAAGAATTTTATTCTTTTTAACAACCTGTAAGGAATTATTTACCAACTCTTTGTCTTTAGCAAGAATTTTTATCTGTAGTTTATCGTTTTTCAGTTTTTCAATCTCCTTTTCCAGTTCGTACTGTTCCTGCCGGATTTTCGCTTCTTTTTCCAGGTATTGTCTTCTCTGCTCAATCGTTTCATAGTACTTATTCTTACGAATCTTTAACCTAATCCTTTGACGGATGACATATACTGAGACGACGACCAACAGCATATAAAAAACATAGGCCAAAGGATGTCTGTAAATGGGCGGCGCAACTGTAAAAGAAAAGAGCGCCGTTTCCGACTGCAACCCATAACTATTTCGAACTTTAACCTTCATTCTGTAATCGCCCTCATGGAGATTGGTGTATTCCTTCATTGACACTGTAGACCAGGCGCTCCATCTATCGTCGAATCCTTCCAACTGATAACTGTATTCAATATGATCCGGATTATCAAAAGTCGGTGAGGAAAAAGTAAATTTCACACTATTGGATTGATACGGAATCTTAAAGTTGCGGTTCGAATAATGGCCATTGCCCAATAAAATGGTATCACCAGGAAATGTAAAACTGCGAATGAACGCAGTGGGCTTAATCACGTAATCAATTGAAGGATTATAATCATAATGTGCAAGTCCATCCGTAAGTCCAATAAAAATGTTATGCGCATCTACTGTATTTACCGACAGATAATCGTTAACCAGATTACCTGTAAGATTTGAAAACGACGGAATTAATGGCTTAAAACTTCCGTCTGGTTGTTTCATCAGCGCGCCAACCGATTCATTGAAATTAAACCACAGATTTCCATAGGCATCTTGTGTTAAAGAGCGGATCTTTGGAAGGCTTCTAAAAAACCCGGAAAGCTTCTGATCCTCATAAAATAGCTCCTGCTCATAAGAGTACTTAAAAAAATGGTTATTGGTCTGAAAAAATACCTTGCCAGAAATCTTTTGTACGCTCCCAATGCCTTTGAAGGAACGGGAAATACTGGAGAACTTTCTGATTTTGGCAAACCGTGAAAAATCCTTAGAAAGCGCAAGCATATAGACATCGTTGTCTTTCTTCAACCAAACGCTGTGTTCATCGACCTCAAATGCGCTGGACGATGTTTCCATACCACTTATCACCGTGTTAAAGGCCCAACCTGATGCCTTTTTCTCGAAAATTCCGAATCCATTATAATTTGCTCCGATTAAAAAACCCGGACGCCCCGGAATAGTCTTAAATCCCCAATAACCGTTTGCGTGTAAAATTTTAACAAGCGCACCGTCTTCGATTAACATAGCACCCCGATTATGCCCACAAAACAATTGTCCATCGATAACTTGGATATTCCATGCTTGTCCAGTAGTTCCTTTAACCAATGTAAATGTATCTTCTTTAAAAGGGCTGTTTAAGGAATGGAAGAATAAACCTCGGTTTGTCGCAACGTATAAGTAGCCCTTGTGAAATACTGATGCATATACGGTACTCAGCTCATAACTAAACCCAAAATATGTAAATGGGGAATTTTCATTTACAAAAGCAATTCCATTGTCAAGACCCAGCCAAAGATTACCCTTACTATCCACAAACGATGAAAGCACTGTGTTGTTCTGCATTCCTTTTTTACGATTAAGGTGCTGGATAATCTTACCCGATTTATCACAAATAATCTCCCCATCAAGAACGGAATTAATCGCAATAAAATCTTCCTTTATCAGGGTACATCCAAGCGAACTATTCTTTAATACAAATGAATTCGCCTCAGTACTCCAAGCTTTAACCGCCCCCTTCTCATACATAAAAATCCCTTTATCAAGCGTAGCGATTAACAGTTTGTCCACCCCTATCGATAGCATCCCCCAAATCTCGGTGGAGTTGAACAATGCTGTGTTCTCCAGGCCTATTAATTTTCCATCCTGATAAAACAAAATGCCATTTGCCATATCCTGTAAATACAGCTTATCGCCAACTAAAAAGGAAAACTGGAACCGTTTCGGTGCTTCTACTATGGTGAGTTTACCGTCTTCAAAAACATATAGTCTTCCAAACGATTGAAAAACAACCTTATCACGCATAACGTGTATCTTCCAAATAAAGTCAATGAGATTGATACTATTTCGATCAACCAATTTTGCAACAGAATGATAAATCAACCTTCCCTTATCCCCGGGTTCAAAATACCCAAATTCATTGTATCCACCGACATATACCCGGCCAGATGCGGCAACTTTCAAACTTCTAATTAGCGAATTGTTAGGTAACGAATATTTGGTCCAATACGTTCCGTCGAATTGAAGCAATCCACTGTTATTGGCGAAATACATCCTACCCTCCTTGTCCTGATCTATACCCCAATTTTGAGTTCCCCCTTTGTATTCAGATTTTTTGAAATTCCTCAACTCAGGCAAACCGATGCCTTTTACCTGGGAAGAACCAAACTTAGGGAAGAGCAACCACAGCAGAACAAATAGCACTCGTAAAATCATGATATAACTAAATTTTAAGGAAGTAATGCAGTAATGATGAGCTAAAAAGGCTACTAAAATTTTAGCATCACCAAATGTAGTGTTTGTTTTTCAGAGTTAACGTTTTCGTAACAATTAAAAATAATTTTTATACTATTTATTTACAGATAATTACAAAAAAAAAGATGGGTTTTTGTCTAATTAATTTTTGCTATATGATGGGTTTTTGTAATAAATATTTATTGCTGTTTAAAAAAAAATTGGCTTAATATTGTCCTGAATCAATAATTAACTAACCAAAATTTTCAGAAATATGAAATTTACAAAACTACGATTCCTTTGTTTTTTGTCAATTCTATTCTCGGGTGTCATCCAGGCTCAGGATGTCAGTGTGAAGGGAAAAGTAAACGATGAAAACGGCCTCCCCATGCCGGGAGTAAGTGTTACTGACCAAAAAAGCTCGATGGCTGTAGCCACTGACATCGATGGTAATTACGAAATTAAGACGAACGGTAAAAACACACTTTCGTTTAGTTTCATTGGCTACAAGACTACGACGGAAGTCGTAAACGGGAGGACGACCATTAACGTCCAAATGCAAACCGAAGCACAAAGCCTCAACGAAGTTGTGGTTGTCGGATACGGTACGCAGAAGAAAAGTCTGGTAACCGGAGCAATTTCAAGTGTAAAGGCTAAGGATATAGAAAACCTGCCAATCACAAGAATCGAACAGTCATTACAAGGACGTGTTGCCGGAGTTACCATAGCAATGAATGCTGGACAACCAGGATCCGGATCTACGGTACGGATTAGAGGGATCACTACTCTTAATGGAGGAAACGACCCACTATATGTAGTTGATGGCGTCGTACTTGAATCGAGTGCAATCGGTTATCTAAACCAATCTGATATTGAATCCATTGAAGTGCTTAAAGATGCGGCATCTGCTGCTATATATGGAACAAGGGGTGCCTCAGGGGTCATCCTTATCACAACAAAAAAGGGAAAATCCGGAAAGATTACGGTAACTTATAACGGTTATGCCGGAACTTCAGAGCCAGCGAGAAAACTCGATCTTTTAAACGCAACACAATATGCTACGCTGATCAATGAGGCGCAGGTAAATGGTGGCGGTGCGATAAGATATGCTGACCCGGCATCGCTGGGAAAAGGAACAGACTGGCAAAGCCAGATTTTTAACGACCAGGCGCAAAGGTCTTCCCATGAAGTTAGTGTCAGTGGAGGAAATGAAATGTCAAACTTCTACCTTTCTTTCGGACTTCGCGATGAAGAGGGTATTGTATCTACAGACATATCGAACTACAACAGGAAAAACTTTCGCTTAAACTCAACCCATAAATTTGCGAAATGGTTCACAGTCGGAGAAAATATTGGATTTTCGAGAGAAAAAGTAACTGGTCTTGGCAATACAAACAGCGAATTTGGCGGACCATTAGCTTCTGCAATTAACCTTGATCCGGTTACACCGGTTATTGTGACTAACCCAGCAGACTTAGCTCAAAACCCGTATACCCGTCCCGATGTAGTGAAAGACGCAAACGGCAATCCTTACGGGATTTCCCAATATGTAGGAAATGAAATTACAAACCCTTTGGCGTATGCACAAACCAGACAAGGAAACTACAGCTGGGCAGACAACATCGTGGGGAATGCGTTCCTTGAAATAGAGCCAATAAAAGGTTTGAAATTTAAAACGAACTACACCTTTAAAAAAGCCTATTATGGCGATTACAGCTTCACGCCCGTATTCTATCTCAGCGCCGTGCAATTGACCACAAGAAACAGCTTGTTTAAGTCGACCAATACGACCGAGGATTGGCAAATCGAAAACACGATTACTTACACCAAACAGATTAAAGGCCACAATTTCACGTTACTCGCTGGCCAGGGTGCTTACGAATATGGAAAAGGCGGAGGCCAGGGCGTGACTTACTACAACCAACCAACCAACGACTGGCGCGAGGCATCCTTTAATTGGGCCACTTTACCCGCAGACATCGACGGGTACGGCTACACAAACACTACACATACACTTTCGTCTCTTTTCGGAAGGTTAAACTACGACTACAATGAAAAATACCTGCTTACGGCAACAATCAGAAGGGACGGTTCCAGCAGGTTCGGAGCAAACAATAAATATGGAAATTTCCCTTCATTTTCAGCAGGATGGGTACCTTCTAAAGAATCTTTCTGGAAAGACAACGATATCGTTTCTTCATTAAAACTACGTGGAAGCTGGGGTGTGACAGGAACTGACGTCCTTCCTGACTTCCGTTACCTCCCATTAATTTCAGGCGGGTACAACTATTATCTTGGTACTGGTGGTAATGCGACCGTTGGTAACGGCCCAAATACACTTGCCAACCCAGACTTGCAGTGGGAACAAACTACCCAGACCGATATCGGAATGGACATCACTTTGTTTAAAAATCTTAACCTAACCGTAGAATACTACAATAAAAAGACTGATAAAATCCTTAGGGAAATTATTATTCCTGGATATGTTGGCGTATCAACAAACCCTTCAGGTAACGTAGGCGCAATGAAAAACAGCGGTTTGGAATTCGAAATGTCTTACCGTAAAAAAATCGGAGATCTTAACATTAACCTAAGCGGAAACTTTGCTACCCTCAAAAATGAGGTTACCGCAATAAGCCCTGCAGTAGATTTCTACAACGGCCCTTCAATCCAATCTTCAGCGTATCCAATCACAAGAACAGAAGTTGGCCATTCTTACATGTCTTTCTACGGCTTCCAGACGAACGGCGTTTTCCAAAATCAGGCTGAAATCGACGCCTATACAAACTCTACAGGCACAGTTATTCAACCAAATGCTGTTCCCGGAGACTTTAAATGGAAAGACATTAACGATGATGGAAAAATTGATTCTGACGATAGGGATTTCATTGGAAACGGACTACCTGATTTTAGCTATGGCGTAACATTAGCCCTGGATTATAAAGGATTTGACCTTAGGGTCTTTGGACAAGGTGTTGGCGGAAACCAAATCTATCAGGGATTACGCAGATTGGATTTAGGGGTGGCTCCTAATTTCCAGACTGCAGCATTGGGAAGATGGACAGGCGAAGGTTCAACAAATTCGTATCCAAGATTGACGAGTAATGATACAAATCTTAACTTTAGTAACCCTTCAAACTTCTATTTACAGGATGGGGATTACTTCAGGATAAAACAAATCCAGTTAGGATATTCATTGCCATCTGAGATAATTGGTAAAGCAGGCCTACAAAAGGTAAGACTTTACGTAACTGGCGAAAACCTCTTCACATTTACAAAATATACAGGGTATGACCCTGAAATCGGAGGTGACGTTATCGGAATTGACAGGGGTTACTATCCTCAGGCAAAATCATACATGTTCGGCGTTAACTTACAATTTTAATAAATTAAATTATTATGAAAATGAAGAAAATTAAGTACTTAATCGCCTTATCAGTAATGATAGGGGTTGCACTTTCGTGCAGCGACGATTTTATCGATTTGGACCCGAAGGGAGCAACTCTGGAAGGAAATTATTACAAAAATGAAACTGAAGCATTTTCCGGATTGATTGCGGTCTACGATGTGATGAAAAAACACACAGGCGGATTTGAAAACATGGTTACATTCCTCAACGCAGGTTCAGACGATTTCTATGCTGGCGGCGGTGGCGCTACGGATGGTACCGGTATTCAGTCCTTCTCAAACTACTCCATCACAGAAGCTACTATGCCAGGCAGCTACTGGAATGATTATTTTCAAGGTGTTTTCAGGGCAAATCTTTTGCTGTCGAAACTTCCTGCCGTCCCAATGGATGACACGAAAAAGGCACGTTTTGAAGCAGAAGCAAAAGCACTTCGTGCATACTACTATTTCGAATTGGTTCGGACTTTTAGAAACGTACCACTCTTTACCAGCCTACTTGCTCCAACAGACATTTATAATGTAACGCAGGCTACTCCTGAAGAAGTGTATGCCCAAATCGAAACTGATCTTACTGACGCGCTGAATGTATTGCCGGCAACGTTGGACGTTTCAACTGAAGCAGGCCGTCTAAGCAAAGGTTCCGTTCAGGCATTATTGGGTAAAGTGTATTTGTATGAAGGAAAAAACAGCCAGGCAGCAGAGCAATTTGCTGTTGTAAATGGAACACCAGGCGGGACAAGCGTCTATGGTTACCGCCTTTTAGGAAACTATGCAGATTTATGGGTTCCTGCTAACAAGTACAATTCAGAATCTATTCTGGAATCTTCACACAATAGCACAAGCCAGGCAAGCTGGGGTAATTGGGGTTCGGGATCGGACGAAGGGAACTCTATGTCCCAAATGATTGGACCACGTGGCTTCCAAAGACTGACGAACGCAGCTCCTGATTTAGCGGGTGGCTGGAGTTTTAACACCGTGACACCAAGCCTCCACGACGCTTTGGTGGGAGATCCAAGATACAACGCAACCATCCTGGATATGGCAGCACTTCAGTCAGCAGGTTCAGCAAATTATTCTCCTGGATACATGGATACAGGCTGGTTCCTGAAAAAATACCTTCCGTTAACGACTGATCGCACGACTTCAGGCGGTGTCATTGAACTAAACTATGGCATCAATTCATACGTAATACGTTTGGCGGACACCTACCTTATGGAAGCTGAAGCATTGGGCGCCACAGGACCGCGTGCGCAGGCATTGTTAGACGCCGTAAGGACAAGGGTGGGACTTCCTTCTGTTCCTGTAAGTATGGCCGCAATCATGAATGAAAGAAGACTGGAATTAGCCGGAGAGGGTCACCGTTGGTTTGATTTGGTGAGAACTGGACAAGCTCCAACTGTTTTAGGTCCAAAAGGATTTACTGCCGGCAAAAATGAGATTTGGCCAATTCCATTGAATGAATTAAGCAATACCAAGCTCGTTCAAAATCCAAACTATTAATTAATAAAAAGATAAATCATGAAGATAAATTTAATCAAAGCATCCTATCTGCTTTTAGCTTCTTTAACGGTTGGCTCCTTCATTTCCTGTTCTCCTGATGAAGTAAGCGGGAATGGAAATGGTTTGTCAGATCCAAATGCGGATGCTGCGTTTTCAGTAGCGCCGGTAGAGGGTTCTGCGAATAGATTCGTATTGACGGCAAACGGAGTCAATGTGGCAAGCCACCGTTGGGAATTAGGCGATGGATCACCTGAATATTTAGGTTCTGATCAGGAAAGTATTTTTCTTCCCGATGCAGACACTTATACTATCACTCATAAAGCAGCCGGTCGTGGTGGCCTGATCAATACATCAACGCAAACGGTAACCGTAGCTACGTCAGATTTGGCAGCCGGAAACCTCATCAAAGGCGGAAAACTAAAATCTGCAGCAGATGTTGCCCAATGGACCATACTCAACATCAGTTCTTCAGACGCCAGCGTGACGCTAACTCCTGGAACAAACGGAGCGTTGGGAAATGCAACATTCGTCGCAACAGGATACCAGCAAAAAGGAATTTACCAAAAAGTAACGCTTCAGGCAAATAAAGAATACAACGTCGACATGACCGTGACAAGCGCCGCGGGGGCAACTTATACATGGTTTGAAGTGTATCTGCTGACTTCACAACCGGTTGACGGGAACGACTATGGTGGAGATAAGATATTACGCCTAAATAGCTGGGATTGCTGGGATAATGTTCCAACGCCGTTTAATGGATTACTTTCGGCTCTAAACTGCGAAAATGATAGCGGTACCGCAACCCTTAAAGGCAATCTAAAAGTAAAAACGGCCGGCGATAGCTACCTGCTG
>NZ_NKJE01000026.1 GCF_002256285.1 Flavobacterium sp. BFFFF1
TTGACTATCCTAAGTATTTTACACCAAATGGTGACGGAATCCACGATACTTGGAATATTTCTGTATTAAGTAATCAACCTAACGCAAAAATTTATATATTTGACCGGTTCGGAAAATTGTTGAAGCAGATAAGCACAACAAACCCGGGTGGCTGGGATGGAACTTACAACGGACAACCGATGATAGCAGATGATTATTGGTTTGTGGTAAAGTATCAGGAACAGGGAGTCAATAAAGAATTTAGAGCACATATTACATTAAAACGTTAACCAAATGAATTTTAAAAAGAGATATTTAGTATTAATCTTATTGTTAATATCAAAATTTTCATTTTCACAAGAGGGAATTGCAGTTTACTCGGACTATTTATCAGACAATTATTATTTGATACATCCATCGATGGCCGGTGCTGCAAATTGCGCCAAGATCAGGTTAACAGCACGTCAGCAATGGCTTGGCCAGGAGGATGCGCCCGCATTGCAAACGTTGAGTTTTAATGGTAGACTGGGAGATAAGACTGGTGGGGGTTTGATTGTTTTTAATGACAAAAATGGATATCATTCACAAAAAGGTTTTAAAGCAACATTCGCTTATCATTTGATGTTTTCCAGGAGCGAAGTGGATTTGAACCAGCTTTCATTTGGTATTAGTGCTGGCCTTGTGCAGCAGGAACTTGACGAGACAAAATTCGTGGATTACGACCCGGTTATTGGAGGTGTAATACAGAAAGATTCCTATTTCAATGTAGACATCGGTGCTTCATACAACTACCTTGAGTTTTATGCACATCTTACCGTTAAGAACGCTTTGGCAAGCAAAAGAGATATTTACTCCGATGTTGAATCGGATAACCTAAGGAAGTTGTTGCTAAGTGCAGGTTATGTTTTCGGAGATAGCGAGCGCATTCAATGGGAACCATCATTCCTTTTTCAATTGGTTGACCAAACCAAAGAGAAAACAATCGATTTGAACTTAAAAGCCTATAAAGATTTTAATTTTGGAAAGCTTTGGGGTGGACTTTCATATAGAAGGAGTTTTGATGCCGCGCAATATGAGACGAATGGTGACGTGGCAACACAAAGGCTGCAATACATTACTCCAATCATTGGTCTAAACTATCAAAACTATATGTTCTCCTATACTTACACACATCTCGTAGGTGATGTTAAATTCGATCAGGGTGGTTTTCACCAAATTACTTTGGGAGTTAACCTGTTCTGTACCAGGGAGAAATATGATTGTAATTGTCCCGCTATTAATTAATTTTAGAGTTGATATTAATTCAGTCCCGATTTTATATCGGGACTTCTTTTTTTTAAGATATGCTGATAAAATCTGTAAATGGAAAGACACCTTCATATCCTGATGATTGTTACATCGCGGAGAACGCGACGATCGTTGGGGATGTTACGCTCGGAGATTCTTGTAGTGTTTGGTTTAACGCCGTTGTAAGGGGCGATGTCAATGCCATCATCATTGGCAATAAGGTCAATATACAAGATGGTGCTGTTATTCATTGCACCTATGAGAAGCATGCCACAATTATTGGAGACAATGTGTCCATAGGGCATAATGCCATTGTGCACGGTTGCACCATTCATAACAATGTATTAATTGGAATGGGCGCGATCGTGATGGACGGCTGTGTGGTAGAAAGCAATGCGATCGTTGCCGCTGGGGCTGTGGTGACACAAAATACCAGGATTGAATCGGGCACGATTTATGCCGGGGTTCCAGCAAAGAAAGTCAAAGACATTGATCAGTCGGATTTCGCAGGAGAAATTGCCCGCATTTCTAATAATTATGTGATGTACGCCGGTTGGTTCAAAGACGATGAATAAACTTCTTAAAAGTCCTTAAATAGCACTTCGTAGCTATTGTTCAGAATGTCGTTCAAAACCTTTGGAGCGGCATTGGTGTAGAATACGTTTTTAACCACTTTAGCATTACTGAATCCCACTTTCTCCTGGAGAATATTTCTGGTTTGGCGGGCAACTGCTTCTCCTGAATCAATGATTTTAATGTGGGCGGGAAGTATTTTTTTTATCTGAGGAATCAGATAAGGGTAATGACTGCATCCCAGTACAAGATAATCGATGTTTGCTTCAATCATCGGCGTGAGATAGGTTTGAAGCAGTTCATTCATCTCTGGCGAATCGATGTCGCCGTTCTCTATCAACTGTACCAATCCATGCCCAACCTGTTCAATGATTTTAGTCTGGTGATGTACCGCGACTGCTTTATTAAAAAGGTCGCTGCTTAGCGTGCCCCTCGTGGCCAAAACGCCAATCGTCTGCGTTGTGGAGTTCAATGCGGCCGGCTTAATTGCTGGTTCAATTCCGATGAAGGGTACGTCATATTTTTCGCGCAGTTCCTTTATTGCATTTGTTGTGGCTGTATTGCAGGCTACGACAATAAGCTTTGAATTCATATTGAGGAGATACTCGGTATTTTTTTCGCTTAGCGCAATAATCTCTTCTTTCGATTTCTGGCCATATGGCGCATTTTTACTATCTGCCAGGTAAATCGTACTTTCACCCGGTAGCAGGTGGTGTATCTCCTGCCAAATGGAAGTTCCACCAATGCCTGAATCAAATATGCCGATCGGATTATTATTTTGCATAAACAAATGTAAAAAAAAACTGCTCAGGAAAAATTGAGCAGTTTTGTATAATTCTGTTGGAAATTTTAGAATCCAAGTTCTTTTTTCACATCCGGTGTAATGTCCGGGCCGTCCGCCAAAAGTAGGCCTGCCGCGTTGAATACATATTGAAAGCCTTTTGCTTTTCCTACCTTTTGGATAGCCGCTTTTACTTTTTCTTCAATAGGTTTCATCAGGTCAGCCTCCTTGGTTTGCAGTTCTTTCTGCGCAGTCTGACCGAATTCACCGATTCTTTTCTCCATGTCGGCAACTTCTTTCTGGCGCTCTTCATTCATTTTTTGTGAAACCGAATCTACTTCAGCCGCATATTTTTTTAACTTGGCATTGTATTCGTCCCCCATGGTTTTATAATCAGCCTGGTAGGTCTGGCTTAATTTTTCCAGTTGTTTTTGCGCCTCAAGCATTGCAGGCATTTTCGACATCAATTCACTAACATCCACATGTGCTGATTTTGCCTGTGCAGAAGCGGCTTGCCCAGCGCTTAAAAATAGTACAGCAGCGATTAGTAAAGCTTTCAATTGTTTCATCATTTTAAAATATTAAGTAAGTAATTATTTGTTATTAGTGTTATTGTCCGGGTGCCGATGGCACCGTATCGTTCTTTTTCTTTTTATCTTCTCTTGCTTTTTTTGTGGCTTCGCGGTCAGCGAGTGCTTTTGCTTTTTTGTCGTCCAGCGCTTTTTTCCGATCTTCCAATGTTTTCGCTTTTGCTTCTGCTGCCGCCTGCTTAGCAGCCTCGCGGTCTGCAGCATTGGCATCGTTTGCCGCGTTCTTTTTTGCGGTGTCGGAAGTTACAGCGTCTTTTGTTTCATCCGTTGATGCTGGCTTTTCGGTGGAAGCTGTGGTTTTCTTGCCCGCTTTTGCGTCAAGCATATCCTGCCTTTTTTTTGCAGCTTCAGCTTTTTTCGCATCTGCAGCGGCTTTACGGTCGGCGATTAATTTCTCGCGGGCAATCTTCCGTTCATCAAGTTTTTTTTGCCGATCAGCAAGGGTGGGGTTGTCTTCAAGGCTTTCCTTGTAGTCCTGGATTTCCTCCTCTTTAAGTTCCTTTTTTGTTTTTTTATCGCGGGTCGCAGCCCTTGATAGTTTTCGAATGACCTGGTCGCTGATGTCAAATCTTTTGGCGGAGAAAATCATTGTCATGTCAGAGGATTTATCAAATACAAAATCGTATTTTTTGGCTTCGGCAATATCCTGTACTGCTGTAAAAACCTGATCCTGAATTGGTTTTACTAACACAGCTTTTTGAACCACCAATTCACCTGTTGGGCCAAATTTCTTTTGTTGGTAATCAGACAATTCTGTTTCCAAAAAAGCGATTTCCTCTTCGCGTTCCGCCAGAAGTTCCTTTGTAAGGAGTGCTCGCTCTGTTTTTAAATTCTCTTTTTGCTTATTGATTTCATTTTTTTTGGTCTCCATTTCCTGCTTCCATTTCTGGGCTTTTAGCTCCAGTTGGTTTTTGGCTTCAAGGTAGTCGGGAACATTTTGCAGGATGTATTCCATATCGATATAGCCGATTCGAATGCCTCGTGATCCTTGAGCATTCAAAGTGGTTGAAATCGTAAGAAGTAAAATCAATACTAAAAAATGTCTTTTCATAGTTTTAGTTGTATTAATTAAATGACTGGCAAATTAGAATTGCTGGCCAATGATAAAATGCGTTTCCCATCCATTTTTACCCGTTCCGCCTTCGACAGCATCAAAGCCGTGTCCGAAATCGATTCCAAGCAGTCCAAACGCAGGCATGAAAACCCGAAGTCCAAATCCTGCAGAGCGCTGCAGCACGAAAGGATTGTATCGCTTTCCGGCTTGTTTGTCATATCCTGCACCTGCTTCAAAAAACGTCAGCGCATAAATGGATGCCTGATTTTTCAAAGTTAATGGATATCGTAACTCAAACGAAAATTTATTATAAATTGTTGCACCGTTCTGGTTGCCATCTTTGTCAATCGGTGTAAGAGACTGATTTGGATACCCTCTTAACTGGATGGTTTCCCGTCCGTCTAAGGCAAAATTCGCCAATCCATCACCGCCAATATAGAAGCGCTCAAAAGGAACATTCCCCCTTTCGCTGTTGTAATTTCCTAAGAAACCGAATTCAGCCAATGAACGAAGTACTAATTTACCATAAATTTTGGTATACCAATCTCCCTTCAATTTAATTTTATAGTATTCAAGCCATTTGAATTTCTCCTGATCCACTTTTGACTGGTCAGCACTCGCTTGCGTATAATCATCTACTTTAGTATATACTCCTGAATTTTCAGTTGTTTCACGAATATAATCCCCAGCCTGCACTATACTACCATCAGGTCCTGTCGCCTGATCCAACGTTTGTACGCCCGGAGTATACTTAAGCTTGTTTTCTTTCTTATCGCCAAGGCTGCCATAATCAATACCGTTAATTAACGAATATGGCGGTGTGAACTTTAAGGAAAGGCTGAATTCTGATCCGTAAGTTGGGAAAATTGGATTCACACCTTTATTATTTCTCTTGACTTCGACGGTATAAGCCAGGTTTCTGGAAGAGCCGTTTCCGAACGTAAACAATCCCGTATTGTAGTTGTTAAGGTCGTAATACTGGAAACTTAACGACTGTGAAAAGTAAGACGAATTATCCGGGATAGAAAGCCTTTTTGCCAATCCGACAGATAACGAAATAATATTGAAGCTTCTACTTCTGTCTACAGAATTGGAGGCGTAGTTATTTAAAAATTGCTTACTGTATGATAACGAGGTGTTGAAACGAACAGGTTTTTTTCCGCCAAACCAAGGCTCAGCAAATGACAAACTGTACGTCTGGAAATAACTGCTTCCCTGAAGGCGCAACGATACCTGTTGCCCATCTCCCATTGGAACTGGCCTGTAAGCTTCTTTGTTGAATATGTTTCGCATCGAGAAATTGTTAAACGAAAGTCCCAGTGTTCCGATAAATCCGCCACCGCCATAACCACCCTGAAGCTCAATCTGACTGGATCCTTTTTCGACTACATTGTATTCGATATCCACGGTTCCTGCTGCAGGATCCACGTTTTTAAATTTCGGCTCAATGGCTTCCGGATCAAAAAATCCGAGCTGCCCAATCTCGCGAATGGTCTGTACGAGCGCTTCTTTACTGTATTTCTCGCCGGGATGCGTAAGCAACTCACGGTAGATGACTTTATCATTTGTCTTGTCGTTTCCGACCACGCTGATTTTATTGAAGTATGCCAACGGCCCTTCCATAATCCTGATCTCGAAATCAATGGTGTCATTGTAAGTCCTTGTCTCTACCGCATTAATGGTAGAAAACAAATAACCGTTATTTTGGTAAAGATTGGTGATGTCATCAGCGTCAGGTTTTGTCTTGTCGGCAATCCTTTTTTCAAGAAGTACGCCGTTGTAGGTGTCGCCTTTTTTGATGCCTAACATGCGGTTAAGCCCTTGATCGGTGTAAATCGTATTACCAAGGAATTTGATGTTCCCGAAATAATATTTATTTCCTTCTTCAAGCTTGACGTTGATCGCAATCTTATTCGATTTTTTGTTGTAAGAAACACTGTCTGAGATAATACGCGCATCGCGATAACCTTTCTCTTTGTATTTCGAAATCACGTTATCGAGGTCTTCCTGATATTTGTCACGAATGAACTTTGAAGCTTTGAAAATGCGTATTGGATTCTTGACTTTGGTATTTTTCATCGCTTTGCGAAGCTTGGCGTCTGAAAGTTTACTGTTGCCGGTAAAATTAATATTGCTGATCTTGACTTTGTCGCCTTTGTCAATGTTAATCAACATTTTCACCTCATTTGCAGTGGTGTCCGGAAAGGTTGTCACGGTAACTTTACTGTTGTAAAATCCATCCTTCCGGTATTTGTTCTCGATGTAATTTTTGGTCGTTGTGATCAGGTTCTCGTTCACAATCATTCCTTTTGTAAGCTTGGTGTCTTTAATCAGCGCTTCTTTCTTGGATTTCTTAACGCCATTAATTTTAGATTCGCTTAATTTCGGCAATTCGTTGATGTTGAGTTCCAGATAAATGCTGTCGCCTTCGATTTTATTCACATAAAAATTAATGTCACTGAATAGTCCGAGTTTTCCAAGTTTCTTAATGGCCTTGCTGATTTCTTCACCAGGAACCGTAATCCGTTGTCCTTTTTCGAGTCCTGTAAAAGTGACCACGGTTTGCTGGTTGTAACTGATTTTGCCCGTGACATCAATATTTGCTATATAATAAGGTGTGCCCTGTTCGAATGGAACCCTTTCTTCGTCCTCCTGAGCCAGCATTGGGGTTATGCTTCCAAGAAATAATATGGTGAAAAGTAGTTTTATGCTTTTGTTTAACACTAAAAAATTATTTAATTTGTTCACTTGTTTTTCCAAATCTCCGCTCTCGCTTCTGGTAGCTGATAATAGCTTCATATAAATCTTGTTCTGTAAAGTCAGGCCATAAGATATCCGTAAAATATAATTCTGCGTAAGCAATCTGCCAAAGCAGGAAATTACTGATACGGTGTTCGCCGCTGGTCCTGATTAATAAATCTACATCCGGTAAATTTTGCGTGTAAAGATGCTGATTAATAATTGATTCGTCAATAGCGTCAACTGAAATTATATTATTTTTAACTTTACTGCTGATATCGCGGACGGCTGAAATGATTTCATCCCTTGAACCATAGCTTAATGCAAGGGTTAAGGTCATCCGGGTGTTGGTTTTGGTTTTGTTAATTACTTCTAAAAGTTCACGCTGTGCCGACTTTGGTAGCTTGTCTAAATTCCCGATGGAATTCAATTTGATGTCGTTTTTTTGCAACGTGTCGACTTCATTCTTTAGGGAGTTAATCAGGATCTTCATCAAAGCCTGGACTTCGAGTTTTGGCCGGTTCCAGTTTTCTGTTGAAAAGGCATAAAGAGTAAGATTTTCTATGCCAAGCTTCGCAGCGGTTTCAACCACCACGCGCACTGATTTGGTGCCGCTTTCATGTCCCAGGGCTCGCATAAATCCCTGCTTTTTCGCCCAGCGGCCATTGCCGTCCATGATGATGGCAATATGTTTGGGTAAAAAATCCTTATTTATTGAGTCCTTTAAGTCCATAAATTATTCCTGGCAATAGCACGGGGAGTTCCCGAAAGTATAAGTAAGCGTAAATCCGGTAAAGACATACCAGTCATTGCTGTTGAGATTCCCGAATTTCAGCTGTTGGTATTGCGCGCTTTTAGGATTGCTGCCGTCAATATCATCTGCAAAAGTATACCTTGCGCCAATTTCGAAACCCAAAATCAGATTTGGAGTGATATTGCTTTTTACACCTGCAGTCATCGGGATGGCAAGTGCATTGCTGGCGTCATCAACTTCAGTATTTCCGTTTTGTACATATTGTGAATCGTACCGGAAATAACTCAGTCCACCATATAAATAAGGAGTTACCTGACGCCTCAGGTCATGAAGGTTAAAATCGAAAAAATTAAATTCAAGTCCCAATGATAATTCTTTTATGCTATTGTCGAACGAATATCCGCGGTCATGCCTCCCAGAAGCATTTGAATTGGCATCATCAGCTTTCAATTTGGCATAGGTAAAAGATGCTCTCCAGGAATGCCGGGGGCTGCGGTTCCATTTATATAAGATACCTAATGCAGGTTGGTTTGGATTGATGTAGTTCGTCGGTCCAACATCGCCTATGAAGTTACTGGCACCGGCAAATAAACCAACTTCATGGATTTGTGCCTGCATCAGTGAGAACATAAAAATGCCTATTAACGTCGGAAATAATCTCTTCATTCTTTTCAAAACAGCGTGCAAATATAATAATTATGAGTACTAATCAATGTCTTATGCCGGCAAAAGTGCCCTTTTATTTTTAACATAAAACTTCAGGGCATTGCCGGCAGCAGCAACTTAAACGGAAAGTAAAGAGGGATTCGTATAAACGACGGGGGAAATTAACTTTTTTAGTTTCTTTTGTCTTCGCCCCAAAGTAGTTTATTGCGTAAGGTTTTAAGAAAAGTTTCGCCTGGAATTTCAACCATGTTGATCATAAATGGCGTCTTTTTAATAATCAGAACGGATTCGTTTTTTACCGATGCGATGCGCGAGTCCAAAGAAACCAGGTATTGTTCTTCACGTCCCGATACTTTAAGCTTTATTTCGGTTTCATCAGGGATTACCAAAGGTCTGGCATTCAGGTTATGCGGCGCAATCGGGGTAATTACCAGGCTTTTTACGTGAGGCGTCAGGATGGGTCCGCCACAACTCATCGAATAACCTGTCGACCCTGTCGGTGTAGCGATAATCAAGCCGTCAGCCCAGTACGAATTCAGGAACTCACCGTCGAGGTAAGTCTCAATCGTAATCATCGAAGTGGTGTCTTTACGGCTTACCGAAATTTCGTTCATCGCAAAATTAATACTTGAAATATCACTGTTCACCGGATCAGAGGTCACGCTGAGCAGCGTTCTCGGCGAAATCGTGTATTCCTTTTTGATGACGAAATTCAGGAAAGCCGAAATGTTGTCTTTCTGTACCATCGCCAAAAATCCCAGCCTTCCCGCGTTGATCCCTAAAATTGGAATGCCGGAATCCCGCACCAATGTGGCCGCCCTTAATATCGTACCATCCCCACCAATGCTGATCATCATATCGAAACTGGAGTCCAGTTCAACATGCGAACTAAATGTTTTATATGATTTCTTGATCAGCTGTTTCTCATAAAGGATTTTCAGGAATTCTGCCTCAATCACCATCTCCACGTTGTTTTCATTAAAGAAAACGAAAATGTCACGGATAATGGGTTCCGTGCTGTTTTGATAGTATTGTCCGTAAATGGCGACTTTCATTTAATAAGATATTTCGTTAATCAGACAATTAGAAAATGTATAGGTGTGGGTGAACTCATTGTCTCATTTTCCAATTATGATATTCCCTAATTTATATATTAAGGTATTTATCCAAATAATCCGAACGCTCTTTCAAATTGGCCAGATAATTGTCTTCATTGTGCTCGGACACGATTTCATAATCATATCGCCGGAACGTCTGTATGATTTCGTTGATGCTGCCCATCGCAATTTTTACAGTGATTTGTATCGTGTCATTTGTGGTGCCGGAAACAAATACCCCAAGTACTTTTCCATTATTTCCTTCCACAATCTGTACAACCTGCCCCATCGAATAGTCCAGGATGGCTTTCTCAACAATGATAATACCGCCGGGATCTTTGAGGAATGGCGTGTCATTAAAAAATTTAATGATATCCGAAATCTCGTAGTAGCCCGTGTATTTGTTTTCAGCGTCTAAAACGGGAACGATATCGGTATGGTTTCTCGCAAAAAGTTCCAGGACATCAAACCAATTGGTCGTGACACGCGCAAAAAATACCTCAACGGCATAGCGGTATTGCGCCAGCGTCTTGTCTACGTCAAAAGTCTCGGCATCTTCAGCAGAAACGCTACCGATGTAAACGCCTTCATCCAACACAGGAAAATGCGAGAAATTCACCTCGGCAAAAAAATCCTGTATCTCGGCGATCGTATCCGTACTATCGATCGGCTTAAAATCGCGGTTTATAAAATCTGTAATGTCTGTCATAGCAATATTATTCAGTGCAAATTAATCAAAATTTAGTACAAAACGCCTTGTTTAACTTTGTATTTTTGTATGCCATAACGGCATTTAAAGCGCAAACAGTATCACAATGACAAAATTAAGCGTAAATATCAACAAGATAGCCACCCTTCGCAATGCGCGTGGCGGCAACGTTCCGGACCTGCTCAGGGTGGCAAAAGACATCCAGCAATTCGGCGCACAGGGCATCACCATCCATCCGCGTCCTGACGAGCGCCACATTCGCTACCAGGATGCGCGCGACCTAAAATCTATAGTATATACGGAATATAACGTCGAAGGGAATCCTGAAAAAAGTTTCGTCGATCTCGTGCTTGAAATCAAGCCGGATCAAGTCACTTTGGTCCCCGATGCCGTTGACGCCATTACCTCAAATGCAGGCTGGGATACCATAAAACACAAAAGTTTCCTGATTGAAATGACCCGCGAGTTTCAAAACCACGGCATCCGTGTGTCAATTTTCGTGGATCCCGTGGTGTCCATGGTCGAAGGCGCGAAAGCCATTGGCACGGACCGAATTGAATTGTACACCGAATCCTTTGCGCACCAATACGGATTAGGCAATAAAGAAGCGATACAACCTTATTATGAGGCCGCTTTGGTTGCAAATGAACTTGGCATCGGCATCAACGCAGGACACGATTTAAGCCTGGACAACATCCAGTTCTTTCAGCAGCATATTCCCGGATTACTCGAGGTTTCCATCGGGCACGCACTGATTTCAGAAGCGCTCTATCTCGGACTCGACAACGTCGTCAATATGTATTTACAAAAATTAAAATAATTCGGGCGTGTCCTCGTTGCGGAAATCATGATGTAAATATCACGATAGTTCTGCAACGAGGTCGGGCTGTCCGTTGCAATCTTTTTTGTTTTTTTGTCTCCCCGAGCCAGTCAAGGGGCTTTTCCCAAAACAAAAAAGGATTTCCACTCCCATCCCTCACGCAAACCAATACCCAATGCCTAAAACCCAATACCCAAAATGCTCTACTCCAAAACCGAAGGCTCCGGCAAACCACTTTTAATCCTCCACGGATTTCTCGGCATGTCTGACAACTGGAAAACACTGTCAGGACAATACGCCGCGGAAGGTTTCCAGGTGCACGCATTAGACATGCGCAACCACGGGCGCAGCCTGCATTCCGCTGACTTTACATACAAAGCCATGACCTCGGACATTGTAGAATATGTCCGTTTTAACAACCTGGGAACTGTCGATATTATCGGGCATTCTATGGGAGGTAAAATTGCGATGTTCTTTGCGACGCAAAATCGGGAAAGCACCGGCAAACTGATTGTCGCCGATATTGCGCCACGCTATTATGCGCCCCACCATCAGGATATTATGAAGGCATTAAACTCAGTTGACTTTTCAAAAAAGCCTTCGCGCCAGCAGGTAGAAGCCATACTTTCTGAATACATTCACGACTTCGGTACCAGGCAATTCCTGATGAAAAGCCTGTATTGGGCCACACCCGACCAGCTCGATTTTCGGTTTAATCTGGGCGCTTTTAACCAATCGATTGACAATATTGGAGAAGCGTTGCCCGCAGATGCTGTTTTCGCTAAGCCCACTTTGTTCCTGAAAGGCGAAAAGTCCCACTACATCTGCGAAGACGATTATCCAGCGATAAAGCACCATTTCCCCAATTCGGAAATTGTGACCATAGAAAATGCAGGACATTGGCTCCACGCTGAAAACCCAAAGGATTTTTTCGAAGAAACGCTTACATTTCTAAAATCATAAACCATGAAATACATCCTAAGACTATTACTTACGGCAGTATTGGTGCTGCTGTTGTCAAAACTTCCGGGAATCCATGTGCAGGATTTCAGGACCGCGCTGACCGTCGCTTTGGTGTTGTGGCTGCTCAATTTATTTGTAAAACCCATCCTTGTTTTGTTTACGCTTCCCGTTACACTACTGACTTTAGGTTTGTTCCTGCTTGTAATCAATGCGCTGATGATTATGCTTTGCTCACGTCTCTTCCACGTTTATAACTTAGGCAAT
The DNA here is from genome assembly GCF_002256285.1 of Flavobacterium sp. BFFFF1. GTDB lineage: Bacteria > Bacteroidota > Bacteroidia > Flavobacteriales > Flavobacteriaceae > Flavobacterium. The sequence goes on from NZ_NKJE01000026.1 coordinate 12,277, forward strand.
TTCCATGTAGATGGTTTTCTGGATGCCTTCATTTTCAGTATACTGTTGTCAATTTGCCAGTCGATCCTGTTTCGCATGACAGAAGAAAAAGACGGCAAACGATAACCGCGCCGGAAAATAAAAACTTGGCAGGCTGACAAAAATGTGCTAATTTTGCGCCCAATTTTATGACTAAAGCGATGAATATTACAAGAAGAAATATCGACGACCTGAATGCTGTCGTCACGGTTGAAGTAAACAAAGAAGATTATGCTCCGAAAGTAGAGGCTGTTCTGAAAAATTATGCCAAAACGGCAACGATTCCAGGCTTCCGTAAAGGCACTGTGCCCATGAGCATGATCAAAAAACAATATGGAAAAGCCATCCTGCTTGAAGAAGTAAACAAAGTGCTTCAGGAAAACCTGAACAAATATTTGCAGCAGGAAAAACTGGATATCCTCGGAAATCCGCTGCCTAAAGTGGACGAGCATTTCAATTGGGAGGCTGAGGATTATAAATTTGATTTTGAACTGGGACTGACACCAACATTCGAGGTAGACCTTTCAAAAGCAAAGAACCTGACACAGTACAAAATTGTCGCTGATGATAAAATGCTGGAAGACCAGGTGATGCGGATCCGCAAACAGTATGGTAAAATGATTTCCAAAGATACCATTGAAGCTGGAGATGATATCGCGGGGACGTTCAACAACGAAGAAAAAGGGATTAATAATCCGGGACAATTTACTTTGGACGTTTTCAACGACAAAAAACAGGCTGATTTGTTTATTGGTAAGAAAGTTGGTGATGTCGTTACTTTAAACACAAAAGGGTTGTTCGCGGACGACCACCAGCTGATGGACTACCTTAAAGTATCACATGACGATGTTCATGGCCTTGACATCAATGTTGATTTTACGATTGAGGAAGTAAACAATGCAGAACCGGCAGAGTTAAACCAGGAGTTGTTTGACAAGCTTTTCGGTGAAGGCAATGTATCATCAGTTGAAGAGATTAAGGAAAAAATCAAACAGGATGCAGAAACGCAATTCGAATCGCAGGCAAATCAGAAATTTCTGAATGACGTGACAGAATACCTTCTGACCGACACCAAGTTCGATCTTCCTGCGACGTTCCTGAAAAAATGGATCCAAACGGTAGGAGAGACGCCGTTAACTCCGGAACAAGCGGAAGAAGAATATGCAAGATCTGAAAAAGGGCTTCGTTACCAGCTGATCGAAGGAAAAGTAATGTCGCAGAACAACCTCCAGATTACTTTTGAGGAATTGAAAGACTACACGGCACAAATGATCCGCAAGCAAATGGCACAATTTGGACAGATGAATCCTACTGATGCAGACGTGGACGGAATCGTAGCGCGCGTGCTTTCAAACCAGGAAGAAGTGAAAAGGCTTTCTGACCAGGTGATGAGCGAAAAGATGCTTAACCTGTACAAAGAAAAGGTAGCCCACGAAGTAAAAGAAGTAAATTACGAGCAGTTTATCGCAGCTTCTTACGGAGAATAATTTTAATAAATTGATTATATTTGAGCGTCAGAATGTCATTCTGGCGCTTTTTATCGTTATTGGGAGCAGTGGAATACAATTTGATAAAGCAACGTCATTCCAACTTTTGGATCCTAAATTTAATCTATAACAAAAAATCAATATGAATTACGGAAAAGACCCAAGAGCTGCGCTCGAACAGGCGAAGCAATTCAAAAAATTCGCCACGAAACACCAAGGCGTGAACGCGATGTATTATGACAAAATTGTCGGGGCGATGACACCCACCAATATGACACCTTATATCATTGAGGAAAGACAATTGAATATTTCACAGCTTGACGTTTTTTCAAGGCTGATGATGGACAGGATAATCTTCCTGGGTACGGGAATCGACGACCAAATCGCTAACATCGTACAGGCGCAGCTGCTGTTTCTGGAAAGTGCTGATGCGTCAAAAGACATTCAGATTTATATCAATTCTCCGGGCGGAAGCGTCTATGCAGGACTCGGAATTTACGATACCATGCAATACATCAAGCCTGATGTAGCGACGATCTGTACCGGTATGGCCGCTTCAATGGGCGCTGTCCTGCTTTGTGCGGGTGCATCGGGAAAACGTTCCGCATTGCCACATTCACGAGTGATGATTCACCAGCCTTCAGGTGGGGCACAGGGTGTGGCGACAGATATGGAGATTAATTTGCGCGAAATGCTGAAATTAAAAGAAGAACTTTACCATATCATCGCCAACCATTCAGGGCAGACTTATGATAAGGTACACCGGGATAGCGAACGCGATTACTGGATGAAAGCGGATGAAGCCAAGGAATATGGCATGATTGATGAAGTGTTGAGGAGAAGTTAATTAGTCAAAAGTCAAAAGTCGAAAGTCGAAAGTTAAGCGCTTTAGACTTTTGGCTTTCAACTTTCGACTTCAAATAAATAAAATGGCAAAAGAGGTATTAGAATGTTCGTTTTGCGGAAGGAAAAAGCCAGAAACAAACTTATTGATTGCGGGAATTAATGCCCATATATGCGATCGCTGTATTGAACAGGCCCACGGTATTGTGCTTGAAGAGCTGAAGTCGTCAGGCGGCGGGAAGCTTATCGGTGACCTGATCCTGAAAAAACCTAAGGAAATCCGCGCGTTTCTGGACCAATATGTAATAGGGCAGGACCAGACCAAGAAAGTAATGGCCGTTGCCGTATACAACCACTACAAAAGGTTGATGCAGCAAAAGCAGGATGACGATGTAGAAATTGAAAAAAGCAACATCATCATGGTGGGTCAAACCGGTACCGGGAAAACCCTGGTGGCAAAAACGATTGCAAAGATGCTGGACGTACCATTGGCGATTGTCGATGCGACAGTTTTGACTGAAGCAGGATATGTCGGTGAGGATGTTGAAAGTATTTTGACGCGTTTGCTCCAGGCCGCTGATTATGACGTCAGCAAAGCGGAACGTGGTATTGTTTTCATTGATGAAATTGACAAGATCGCCCGCAAAAGCGACAATCCTTCAATCACCCGCGATGTTTCCGGTGAGGGCGTACAGCAGGCATTGTTGAAGCTTTTAGAAGGAACCGTGGTAAACGTACCGCCAAAAGGAGGCAGGAAACATCCTGACCAGAAGTTTGTCGAAGTCAATACGCAAAACATCCTGTTTATTGCAGGAGGTGCGTTTGACGGCATCGAGCGTATTATCTCTAAAAGGCTCAACCGCCAGGCAGTGGGTTACAGTACTTCGAAAAATTCAGATAACATCGATAAGGACAATCTCTTGCAGTACATTATCCCGAAAGACATTAAGGACTTTGGATTAATTCCTGAAATCATTGGAAGGCTTCCGGTACTGACGCACATGGATCCGCTGGACCGCGAAACCCTTCGCGCCATCCTGACAGAACCAAAAAATGCGCTGATCAAACAATATAAAAAGTTGTTCCTGATGGATGAAGTGCAATTCGTTATTACAGACGAAGCACTGGACTTTATTGTCGATAAGGCGTTGGAATATAAACTTGGTGCCCGTGGCCTGCGTTCGCTTTGCGAAGCTATCCTGACCGATGCCATGTACGACCTTCCTGGTTCAGACGACAAACACCTGGAAATTGACGTAGACTACGCCAGAGAAACGTTAAACAAGAATTTATTAAAGCGATTGGAAATAGCATCTTAATTGGATGTGCGTAACATAAAACTCCCGTTTGATCTTGTCAAACGGGAGTTTTTTTGTATACCTGGATCAGGTCTTTCAACGTTCCGATTTTTTTGGAGTTCTAACTTACTTCAGCATTCCGCCACCCTGATTTTTCTTATCAACGTTTATATCCGTGTTTTCTTTCTGCAGCTTTTGGTTTCCGAAATTCCAGGTGAGCGACACCCTGAAAGTACGTGAATCCGTTTTCTCATAAAAGCGCGTGTCGATGTTGCGTCCTGTAACAAAGGCATTCACCTCATTTGCATTGAAAACATCAAAACAGTGTAGTCCTAGTTTCAGCTTCTTGTCCATGAAATCCCTATTGAACGAAATGTCAAACTGCTGGATTGGCTTGTCAATACGGTAGATTTCATAAATCCCTTTAGGAAGGATAAAGTAATTCATATTATTCGTAATGCCCCATGGCAGTAGGATCTGGGACTGCGCGCCATACGTCATCAAACCACGATTGCGGAATCCGTTGCTATAACCTTCTGTAATGGTTTTGCCATAGTTGATGTTTACAAAAATATAGTTCATCTTATCAATTGTATTCATGCGTTTCATAAACTCGGCACTGCCTTTGAAAATGTAATCCAGCGGAATAGGAAAATTGATATACGCGTTAAACACATCTGTTTTGTCTATTGAAATGAATGCCCGATTGCTTACCAGTTCTCCTGGTTCAGCTTCAAAAATAAACTGTGTATTGTCTTTAATCACACTATAATTGGCGCCCAATTGTACATAATCAAAGGCAGAAAATTTGAGTTCATAATTGTCAAAGAAAATTGGACTCAAGGTAAGGTTTCCTTCAGAGGTATTGTATTTGTTGAAAATGTTGCTGCTGTTAGGGTCCAGCATAAAGTATCCCGGCTGCGAAATCCTGCGGCTGTATGATGAAGTGATATTCATGTATTTATTGACCTCATACATCACATTCAGGCTGGGAAAAAAATTGGTGTTGTTAAAAGTAATTTTGTCCGCAACGGTGCTGGCAGCCCTTTCCACCCGATAATCCTCAAACCGCAGCCCTGCTGTGAAGTTAAACCGCTTGATTTTCTTGCGTACCTCCCCGTAGAATGCAAGATTCTTCTCGCTGTAATCAAAATCAATCAGCGTTGCAAAATTCCCGCTCTCAAAAATATCGTCCGTGGGGCTGTCAAAGTTGTAACGCCCAAGATCGCGTACTTTTGTCGTATTGTACTTTCCGCCGGTGGTGATCGAAAAGTCGTTTTTTAACGGCAGATTAAAGTCATATTTGAGGTAGTAATTGTCGAGGTCAAGGTTTGCGGTGTTGTTATTGTAGCTGCGTACGTCGTTTTCGAGTACGGTGAACTGCCGGTCGCGGGATTGGCGCAATAAATTCCCATAAGCAGTCACATCCAGGCTGCTCCCGATGGTGTCGAGTTTCAGTTTGTATTGCAGGCTCAGCTCATTATTTGTGTTGCGGTTCGGGGAATATCCCCTGCTTGTGAAATTGATGTCGGTAGCCTTCGTAGACTGGTATTCATCAAAACGATCATTGCTTAGGTTCAGGTTGTAGTTCACCAGCAGATTCGATTTCTCGTTGATTCTGTAGTTTGTTCCGGTCCTCCAGTAGAAATTGCGGAATGTCATGACCACTTTATTATCATTGTCCAGTATTTTCGCAGGATTGAATGACGTGAATTCGGTGATCGTCCGGTTTCGTGTTTCGGTCTCAATATAATTGTACCCTACCATGGTCTGCCAGCTGACATTGCCCTGTTTCCCATTTAGTAAGATCTGTGGGCTCGGTTTTTGGTATTTGTTGAAGTTGTAATTGATGTTAAAACTCGCATTGATACCTTTCATCTTTTTTGAAGAAGTAATGATGTTGATGATGGATCCACTTGAGTTGGCATCATACGCCGCGCCGGGGTTATAGATTAACTCGACTTTCTCAATGGCATTCGCGGGGAGCGTGGCAAGGTAGTTTTCAAGGTCGGTGCCTGTCAGGGAGCTGGGCGCGCCGTCAATATATATTTTGACGCCTTTTCCATTTAATGCCAAATTCCCTCCCGGGCCTTTCACGACACCAGGCAGTCTTTTGACCGCATCCAGGCTGCTGCCGCTGTTGAGCATTCCGTTTTCACGCACGCGTACGGTTGTCTTGTCGGATTCTACTTTAATGTATTGTTTGCGTGCACCAAAAATGGTTACCTCGCCCAAAGCGGTAGATTTTTGTTTTAACAAAAAGCTTACGGTAATATCCCTTGTCTGCGCATTTACTTCGAACACCTGCGTTGCCGTTTCAAAGTTCACTCCGGAAACCGTTACCAGGTACATGCCCGCCTGCAGCGCCTTGGTGGACGTAAAAGTACAGCCGGTGGTTTCGTAGGTTCCAATCTGTGTGGATTTACCACCGTCGGTTTTTTCCAGAAGTATGTTCCTTGGATCCTTGTCCGATTCACAATTTGTAAAATCGGAAGGGCATTTTACTTCGAGGTTAATGGAATTCTGGGCAGAGACAAAAATGCCCGTGAGCATGATGAGTGCTGTAATGATTGATTTCATTCGTTAAAGGTTTTATTCCATGGCACACAGGAACGTCCTGATGTGCTTCCGGGTGATTGATGATAGGCTAGTAGACTACCCACCCGAAAAATTGTTACACCTTTCTTATAAATTTGTTAAAAAAAATCCTGCCGAAGCAGGAATGACTATTTAACTCAGTGGTTTCTCATTGGGATTGTTTGTCTTGAGAACTTTGACTTTCTCATTGCTGCCGTACCTTTTGCAGCAACTCCATCCGCTGCTTGCGCACGACGCTAAAAGCAATCCCGAAGCCATTAAGAACAATGCAGTGGTTTTTTTCATAGCTTTTTTTACATAAGTTATAGCAAATACCATGCCAGTCAGTAGTTTAAGTTACAGTTGCTTGAGTTGCTCTACGTAATGACGTTCATTGGAGAGACGCGGAATCTTATGCTGCCCGCCCAGTTTATCGTGGTGTTTCAACCAGTCGTAGAACAGGTTCTCGCGGGCAATATTCACTACCGGCGCATTGAGTGTCATATTGTTGTAGCGTTTGGCCTCATAATCGGAGTTCAGCGATTGCAGGGTTTCATCAAGCACCTTATTGAAAAGCGCCATGTCATCAGGTTGTTTCCTGAATTCGATGATCCATTCGTGCGCGCCTTTTTCCTTTCCCTGCATAAAAACCGGCGCTACCGTATAATCAATCACTTCGGTTCGTGTGATGCTGCATGCTTTGGCAATGGCGTTATCTGAATTCTCTATGATCAGTTCCTCCCCAAATACATTAATATGGTGCTTTGTCCTGCCGGTTACCCTTATACGGTAAGGTTTTAGGGATGTGAACCGAATCGTATCCCCAATCTGGTACCGCCACAACCCCGAGTTGGTTGTAATGATCAAAGCATAATTTTTGTCCAGCTCCACTTCGGAAAGCCGGATCACCTTCTGTTCCGGCGTGCCGTAGGTTTCCATTGGGATAAATTCGTAGAAAATACCGTAGTCCAGCATGAGCAGCAGGTCATTCGAGTGGTTTAGGTCCTGTATGGCAAAGAATCCCTCAGAGGCGTTATAGATTTCGTAATACTGAAAATCTGATTTCGGAATGATTTTTTTGTACTGCTCGCGATAAGGATCAAAGCTGACGCCTCCGTGGAAATATACTTCTGCATTTGGCCAGATATCCGTAAGTGCGTCGCGTCCGGTTTCCTCCAGTACCTTGTTCAGCAATACCAGCATCCAGGAGGGGACCCCCGCAAAGCTTGTAACGTTTTCAAGGCGTGTTTCACTAACAATCGCTTTCAGTTTTACTTCCCAGTCACTCATCAGTGATACGCGGTTGCTGGGTGTGCTGCTGAATTCTGCCCACATCGGCATGTTTTCAATCAAAATCGCAGAAAGATCACCAAAAAAAGAGTTGTTGTCTTCATACAATTGCTTGCTTCCGCCAAGACGCAGGCTCTTTCCCGTAAACAATTGGGAATCCTCATTGTTGTTCAGGTATAGACAAAGCAGGTCCTTAGCCGCTTTATAATGACAGTTTTCCAGTGATTCACTACTGACAGGGATAAATTTGCTCTTTGCATTCGTTGTGCCACTCGATTTGGCAAACCACTTGATTGGGGTGTTCCAGAAGATGTTCTGCTCGCCCTTGCGCGTCTGCTCGATCATGGGTTCGAGATCTTCATAGGTAGCTACGGGCAGGCGCTCCGCAAATGTGTCGTATGACCGGATCGATTCAAATTCATAATTCTTACCCACCGTCGTGTTTTCAGCGCTGCGCAACAGGTTGAGCAGTAGCTCTTCCTGTACCTCGTTTGGGTATTTTTGGAATAGCTCGATCTGGTGGATGCGTTTCTTAAGGATCCAGGAAGCGACAGAATTTATTATTGGTAGTGGCATACTTTGATTTTAGGTGTATGATTTGAAATTGAATGAACAAACCCTACCTTTACATCGATTCCAAAAATAATAAAAAAAAGCCCGAAACCTGCCTACAATTGCAGAAAATCTGGCGCATTTAATCCCGCAGCTCAAATGAATTATCAGGGTGTACTTACAAAAATGCAAACCGAATTCGGAAGTCCTATACAATATTATCTCGTCTTTGAAGATGACTTCCTACACATGAACCAGCTTTTAGGCAATGAAATGTCCATCGCGTTTTCAGGACACCAATGCCTGAACTGCGGCAAAGCCAAAAAGATTTACCGCCAGGGATTTTGTTATGATTGTTTTTACGCCAGTCCCGCTGTCGGCGACTGGATCATGAAACCGGAACTCAGCACCGCCCATCTCGGAATTGCCGACCGGGATTTGGATTACGAGGCACAGGTACAATTGCAACCCCATATCGTCTACCTGGCGCTTTCCAGTGAGGTAAAAGTTGGCGTGACGCGCAAGACTCAGGTTCCCACACGCTGGATTGACCAGGGCGCGGAGAAAGCGCTTGCCATCGTTGAAGTGCCAAACCGTTACCTGGCAGGTATCACGGAGGTAGCACTTAAAGCCCATTTTTCTGACAAGACCAATTGGCGGAAGATGTTGACCAATGAGATTGCATCACTCGACCTGCTTTCGTACAAAGCGAATATCGTGGAAAAGCTTCCTGAGGAAGTGCGCGGATATTTTAATGCGGACCAGGCGAATTTGTACGAACTGCAATACCCCGTGCTCGAATATCCTAAGAAAATCACAAGCCTAAGCCTCGACAAGGAAAGCAGTTATAAGGGCAAGCTGTCCGGCATCAAAGGGCAATACCTTATTTTTGCAGACGGCACCGTGTTCAATATTCGGGCGTTTGAAGGATACAAAGTAACGATAGAAGTATAAAGAAAGCCTGATGATTCGGGCTTTGTTTTATTGCTTTGGCTCTTCCGTCTTCTTTTTCTTGTTGAATAAGCCATTGAGCACATCCTTGGCTTTTGTTTTCACCTCGGACTTAATCTCTTCTTTTGTTGTTGGAACAGTAGCCTTGGTAGAGTCTTTCTTTCCGCCGATGAGGTTGCCCAATGCCTTGGTGCCCTGGTTCAGCAGTTTGTCTTTTTGCTGCTTTACCAGTTGCGATGCGAGGTTAGAAACCGCCTGCTTAACATCGGTAGTGACCTTAGGATTTTTGAACGTTCCGGTGACCACGGCTTTTATCGGAATATTATCGAGTTTTGCGGCATCAGCAGGAGACAGTTTCGCAAGCAATTGGTTCGCCTCGGTCCCCAGGTATTTTGCCGGTACGTCAAAACCAATGTTGTACACCAGCGACTGATCAAATCCGTGCTGCCCTTCAAGGTTGATTTTCACATCCTGGTATTTCAGTGTAATCGGTTTCAGACTCACTTTCCCATTATCGAAGGACAAATTGGCCTTCAGGTCATTTAGGTTGATTTTCTTCAGGTCGATAAACTTAATGTTGTTGCCCACCGTATTCAGCAATCCTGAATTGCTGGCATTGACTGTCGTGGACAGAAATTGCCCGAACAAATCTCCGGACAGCGATTTCAGATCCGGTGTCATTGCTTTGGCATCCAGTTTTCCGGAAAGCTTGATCGTAGAATTCAGTTTTCCGTTGATTACACCCGCAATAGGCGCGATGTTTTTCATCATGTCCAATTGGGTAAACGTCTGCTGTATGTCCACTTTATTCAGGGCGAGGTTCATGTTGAATACCGGCGTTTTTTCTTTGGTCGATACATCGCCGTTTACAGCAATCATACCGCCGAAGATATTCGACTTCACGTTGTCCAATGTTACCTTTTGGTCTTTGATGATGACTTTTCCACTGACATCCTTCAGTGTGAGGTTATCGTACAGCACCGTATTCATCTTTGCTGCAAGCGTACAGTTCAGGAATGCCGGAATCTTGATGGCTTCCGATGCCGGTGCAGTGGTTTTGGTGTTGGGCTCTTCGGTGGTCATGAAATCAGATACCGCAAATTGGTTTGAGTTGAGGTTGAAATTCCCTTTCAGTTCCTGGTTTTTGAACATATATCCATAGAAATTATCCAGCGTACCCGTCACGCTCAAATCTGTTTTGCCGGTTTTGGCATTGAATTGCTGCAGGTTCACGCGGCTTGGGTTAAAAGCCACCACGGCCTGGCTGATGTCAAGCGCCTTACCCTTTTCATCAACATAGCGGAAGCCCGAAAGGCTCACGGTACCTTCATTCCTGATATTTTGGTATTGGCTTGTCTCTACCGACTTCATGTCGAATTTCGTTGTGACATCGGCTTTCAGTATTCCGGATAGTGGTTTGTCGAGCTTAATCGGGTAAGCCTTAGACAGGTTTGCAAGATTAATCGTCCCTTTCACCACAGCATCCACCAACGGATTGACCGCTACGTTCTTAATGCTCGCGTGTGCATCGAACACATCCTGATCAATACGGAATGCCAGTTTATCGAGATTGACATAAGTATCATTTAGGATGCCTGTTTCGTTGATGATTTTAGTGTCAATAACGATATTCTGTACGGATTTAGGGAGATTTGGATATTGGAAAGAAGCATTATCAGAAGCCAGCTCGATATTGAACCTTGGTACGGTAGTATCGGTCAGCATTCCCTTTGCAAATCCCTTTACACTAAAGCTTCCCGTGGTTTTTACATTGGCCAGGCTCCCGGAATACGCAGAAGGAATCAGCCCCAGGAAGTTTTGGAAATCTGAGGTTGGGGTTTTGAATTTCAGGTCGTATTCCTGTCCTTCGTCCGCCAGGCGGATGAACCCGTCGAATTCCATCGGCAGCTTGTTGATCAGCGCCTTGTTGTTCTTAAACGTGTATTTGCTTTGGTCTAAATCGATGCCCAGCACCGCATCCAAAGACAGTGCTACGTTTTTCATGTAGTTTACTTTATCCATGTCCAGTGAGATCCTGGCCGTAGAGGTTGTCGTTAAATCGAGCTTCGAGTTGCTGAAGTCGCCCATACCCTTGTGGTTCAGGCTGTCGATGACCATCTTGATCTTTGAACGGGCGTCATAGTATTTGAAGCGTAGGTTTTTCACCTCATATTCCTTTATTTTAAGCGAAAGTGGATCGCTTTTCCCGCTTTTTTCTTCTTTGTTGTCTTTTAAGGCAATGTCAAAATTTCCAACCCCATCCTTGTTAAACAGGATGTTTACGATGCCATTTTCTGTAGATATGGCTTCAATATTCATCGATTCATCTTTGCCTTTGAACAGCTCCTTTACCGACATCTCGAGGCTCAATTCGCCCATTGATACCAGCGTATCGCCTTCAAACGGCGCCTTGTTTAAGATCAGCAGTTTTTCTACCGTCACCGTGGCTTCAGGGAAATTCCGGAACAGGCTCAGGTCAGCATCGGCAAATGACACTTTCGCATCAACCTTCTTGTTAATCGCCTCGGCAATTTTAGCCTTGATCTGATCTTCGAATAGGTACGGAATCGCAAACAGCGCTACGACAAGCAGCAAAAACAGGATACCGACAATCTTCAGGATTTTCTTAAGCATAAAGGGGAATTTAAAAAGTATGACAATGTATGTTTACAAAAATAGGTTATCTGCTGAATATGTGTTTTAATGTTTTCATAAAAATGAGAAATTTCCGCATACCGGCGGATGTTATCAGCGTAAATTCTGGGAATCCTGCTAATGCCTCACTGGTATTGCCTTCAGGAGTATTAAAGCATGGCGTCCTTCAAACTAAGGTTGATCACTATTTGCAATATGAGCATAATTTTCAATGGAGCGTGGCAAATCCTCCTGCAAAAAAAATCCGCCCTTTTGGAGCGGATGTTTGTTTTTTAGTGGATTTCAAGTTCAAATGGCATCAGTGCCTGTACGCCTTTGCGCGAATTGGCCTGCTTAATTTTTTGCAGCAATTCATAATTTTCTTCGCCTACCTCTTCCTTGATCAATGTGGCTTTTGTTTTCGCAAAAGGAAGGCCTGATAGCATATCGCTCAGGTTCTTGTCGTATTCAGGGAAGTTTTCCGTACGGTATTGTTTCAGGTGCGCCATTTTCGCAGCCGCCTTCAACGCATCGTCCATTCCGCCGATTTTATCGACCAGCCCAATCTTAATGGCTTCAGCACCTGACCAGACCCTGCCTTGCCCAATGGCGTCGACCTGCTCAAATGTCATTTTCCTTCCGGTAGCTACCCGCGTCACAAAAGTACGGTATACACGCTCGACGCTTTCAAGTGTTTGTGCGCGCATGTCGTCACTGAGTGGTCGGAACGGACTGTACTCAGCTGCATTCTTATGCGTTTGGACCACCACCGTATTGATGCCCGCCTTGTTTGCCAGGCCGGTGAAATTCGGGAGCATACCGAATACCCCAATAGAACCTGTGATGGTGTTTTCTTCTGCAAAAATCTCATTGGCATTACAGGCGATGTAGTAGCCGCCGGAAGCCGCATAGTTGCCCATGGAAACGACCACAGGCTTGACTTTTTTAGTCACTTCAATTTCCCTCCAGATCAGTTCCGACGTCATGGCATCACCACCAGGACTGTCCACGCGAAGTACGATCGCTTTAATATTTTTGTCTTTTCTTGCTTTTTGCAATGCGGTCCTCATCGCTTCTTCACCGATATAGTCGACATCACCTTTACCACCTTTGATTTCGCCTTGGGCATAAATGATGGCGATCTTATCGGATCCTTCACCGAAAGCACCGATCGTATTGAGACGTTTTGCGTAATCCTCAATCTTAATGCGGTTGTAGTCCTTGTCTTTTTTAACCTTAAGGGCTTTGCGGATGCCGGCATCATATTGGTCTTCATAGCCAATCTTGTCAATGAGTCCCTGCGCCTTTGCCATTTCCGGGGTTCGGGCAAGCAAGCCGTCTGCAATCGCGTTCAGTTTATCTACGGGCAACTTCCTGCTTTTGGAAACGTCGGTCACGATGGTATTCCACACCGAATTAAGCAATGCCGTAAGTTGTTCCCGGTTGGCATCACTCATCTTATTGTCCAGGAATGGTTCGACCGCGCTTTTGTACTTGCCGTGGCGGATCACTTCCATCTTGATTCCGGTCTTGTCCTGAAAGTCCTTGAAGAACATCACTTCGGTAGCAAGTCCTTTAAATTCCATATCGCCGGCAGGATTAAGGTATAGCGTGTCTGCTACCGAGTTCAGGTAGTATTCTTTTTGGGAATAGCCGTCTGCATATGAAACGATAAATTTTCCGGATTTTTTGAAGTCGATCAGTGCATCGCGGACCGCTTTGGTTTGTGCCATCCCAAGACCGCTATTGTTGTTGACAATCGATATCCCTTTGATTTTATCGTCTTTCTTGGCTTCCACAATGGCATTGACCACGTCTGAGACCCCCACCGAAGCGCTTTCTGTAAAAATAGTTACCCATGGATCTGAGTACTTGCCCGCATAGTCGTGTGTGATGGCGCTAAGGTCTAACTCGATGACCGAATTTTCCTTTACGTGGATTTCGTCTGAGCTGGTGCTTCCTACAATCAGGCCAATGATCAGCACAAAAAAGAATGACAATACCATGAAGATGAAGATACCTACCACGGTCGCGAGAACATTTCCTAAAAATTTCATTGATTTTATTTTTCGGGATTAGTAATAATTGTACCTGATTTGTTACACCAGGAGGGAATTTTATGAAAAAGGCGCTGCTTAGAAATCATCAGAATTTATCAACACTCTTCTCAAAGATAACTTTATTCTTGATTTCTTTTACTTAATTTGTAGATGAATATGAGTCTGCAACACCAAGCCATTTTATCTATCGGGAGCAATCAGGGAAACCGCCTGCAGCTCATTGAGAACGCCCTTTCCTTACTGCACGATGCGGTGGGGACAGTCATCCGGGTTTCTAAACTTTACGAAACGCCGGCCTGGGGGTTTGAAAGCGATCCTTTTTACAACTGTGTAGTACTCGTGCATACGCACAAGTCGCCCGCCGCTTTACTCAAGTCATTGTTGATCGTCGAGTCGACCCTCGGGCGTAAGCGTGATAGAAATGCGGGCTATCAGTCGCGCACCATTGATATTGACATTGTCGCCTACGACTCTGAAATCATCAACAGGAAACAGCTTCAGGTACCGCATCCGCAGATGGCGAACCGTTTGTTCGTGCTGCTTCCGATGAGGGATATCGTTCCGGACTTTGTGCATCCGGTAGATTCAAGATCGCTCGCCGAGTTGATCGCGGGTTGTGCCGATAAGGGGGCGTGCACTTTGGTTCAGCCGTTGAATGCGCCGTTACATTCGCTGCGTCTCGATACGTTCAACTACATCGCGATTGAGGGAAATATAGGTGCAGGAAAAACAACGCTGGCTACAAAAATTGCGGAGGACTTTAATGCAAAAACGGTGTTGGAGCGGTTTGCGGACAATCCTTTCCTGCCGAAGTTTTACAAAGACCAACCGCGGTATGCGTTTCCGTTGGAAATGTCGTTTTTGGCAGACCGGTACCAGCAACTTTCAGACGACCTCGCGCAGTTTGACCTGTTTAAGGATTTCATTGTCGCCGATTACCACATCTTCAAGTCATTGATCTTTGCCAAAGTCACGCTAAGCGATGACGAGTACCGACTATACCGGAAACTTTTTGAGATTATTTATAAAGAGATGCCGAAACCGGATTTGTATATTTACTTATATCAGAACACGCCGCGATTGCTGGAAAACATTAGGAAGCGCGGCCGTAGCTATGAGCAGGAAATTCCGGCGGCTTACCTGGACAGCATCAACCGCGGTTATTTGGATTATATCAAATCACAAACAGGCCTGAATGTGCTGGTGATTGATGTTTCCGAGAAGGATTTTGTAAAAAACCAGCAGGACTACCTGTTCGTTCTTGATGAAATCAAAAAAAAGATTACCGGTATAAGCTGAAATGTCCCTTGATTTCAGGTTGGGTATTGCTGACTTTCATCACATACCAATAATCATCAGCCGGCAGCGGCCTGCCCTTCAAGGTGCCGTTCCATGCTGTATTCCTTGGATTCAGTACGGCGATAAGTTTTCCGTAACGGTCAAAGATCGACATACTGGATTCGGGCAAAAGCGCCATGCCCGGAACAATCAGCATATCATTTACATTGTCACTATTTGGCGTAAAAAATGTCGGGACAATTACGATGATGAAATCACGGCTGTCCTCGCCGCAACCATCCACCTGCCTGACATGCGCGGTGTGCAATCCCCCTTGGGTAAAAGTAAAGTTGTTGGAAGCCTGAAAGCTGCCGTTATCGACGGCATACTCGAAAGCACCGGTATTGGCGGTTTTGATCGTTGCGGTATTGTTGAGTACCACTATCTCGCTGATGACGGGCGCCTGTTTTTGAATAACAGTAAATGTTTTGACACTGCTGCATCCGGCCGGGTTTGTAACGGTTACGGTGTAACTTCCTTCGGTATCTACCGTAATTTGGCGGGCAGTGCTGCCGGTAGACCAGAGGTAGGTTACGTTAGAAATACCAGCATCCAGTGTTGCTTCTTCTCCTTCGCAAATCGCTGTTTGCTCGTCGGCGACAACTGGCTTTTGGTTGATGTTGACAAGAACTTCCTGTCGTGGTCCTGAAGTACAGTCGTTGTTTTTTGCATCCACGTAGTAGGTAGTGTCCTGTGTCAGTATAGGCGTCGTAAAACTTTCCCCCGTTGCCAGCAGCGTCCCATTGGTTTGCTGGTCGTACCAACGGATTTGCCCTGCGTTTACGGTCGCGTGCAGCGTTACCGGGCCTTCGCAGGCCGGTGCAGGCGGACCTACCTGGAGTACCGGGATGTCATTTATCGTTGCGGTTACAGCGACGCGGGAAGCGGTAAGGCATCCAGGTTCAAACGCGTCTACATAGTAGGTTGTGGTTGCGGTTAACAGTGGCGTTGTAAAATTATTTCCTGTGGCAAGCAAATTTCCTCCTGTAGCGTTGTCGTACCATTTCATATTGCCCACACCGCCGACACTAAGGTTCAGGATTGCCGGTCCGCAGCTTGAGCTTACTGTAGTTGTTGAAATACCTGGGATCAAAATCGTGCTGCTAGTGGCAATATGCAACTCCGGATCACCAGGCATACCGCCGTACTCCACGATGTAGCCTTTGGGTTGATAGTCACCGCTTGTGGAGCCTTCATTAGAAAGGTCGTTCCAGGCGCCTGGGGTACCTACGCCGGGCGCTGTAACGTGAGCGTAGTTTTCATTACCCAGGTTATTGGGTTCGCCTGAATTCCAATTTGCGAAATTCGGTGAGCTGCCATTGGCACCACCATTCCAGAAAACTGTTCCGTTTTCGGGCCCTGTCATCCATTTCCAGGTGCCTTCTGATTCGACATCGCTGCCTCCAATCCATCCGGCGCCGGCGGCCTGTTCCCCGGAAAGTTGGGCTTCATCAGCGGCGGTAATCGTTGCAAGATATCCCTGCAATCCATAGTATGTAGTGAGTGAGGCTGCGTTTTTGGCATCATTCCAGGTGATTCCCAATACGGGGACATACGCATAGTAATGCTCATTGGAAGGCAGGTAATTTGCCTGTCCTACGCTGATTGAGAATTCTCGTGTTCCAGATGGATTTGGAATACTGCTGGTGTATACGACGTCTTCAATGGCGTTTTTAAACTCAGAGTAAAGGACGGGCATGAAGCTTGGACTGCGAAGGGTTAATTTTCCTTCGGAGGCATTCCATGTCGCTGCTATGGTGGGATGTGTACCGGTTAAGATCAATTGGTCCTGCCCTAATTGGTAGCCGGAAGAGATCTGGATATAAATCGCGTCAATACTGTTGTCATCGGGATCTGTGATGTCCATGTTGGTCACGATGTTCAGCGCAGTACCCGGGCAGTAAACCTGGTTGCCGGTGGCAGTCAATACCGGCGGCTGGTTCTGGGCTGTCACGTATAATGGGAACAACAATAGTGATAAAAGGCCAATATAGGTTTTGGATAAATTCATTCTCCCCTGGTGAAATTTTATTATGGTTGGTTTAGCTGGTCTTTAAATTTAAAATTTTTGAAAAATATCCCAAATTACGATTCCTGCACTGACAGCGATGTTCAGCGAATGTTTTGTTCCTGACTGTGGAATTTCGATGGTTCCCTGGCATAAGCTGATGGCTTCCTGGCTTACGCCAAAAACCTCATTGCCAAAAACCAGTGCGATTTTTTTATTTTTATCGGGAACAAAGTCATTTAGCATCACACTGTTTTCTACCTGCTCCACGGCGTAGACAGTGACATCCTGGGATTGCAGCGTGGCAATCAAAGCCGTCACCGATGGATGGTATTCCCAAGCGACCGTTTCAGTCGCTCCGAGTGCGGTCTTATGGATTTCCTTATTCGGTGGACAGGCAGTAATGCCACACAAATAGATTTTTTCTACGAGGAAAGCATCTGCCGAACGGAATACAGAACCAATATTGTGAAGGCTCCTGATATCATCAAGCACAATCATGATTGGCGTTTTTTTTGCTTCCTTAAAATCGGATATGGATTTGCGCCCTAATTCGTTGTTGTCAAGTTTTCGCATTGTACTATAAAAAAAGCTTCCTGTTAAGGGAAGCTTTTAATTTTATAAAAAAAGCTGATTAGCTTTTTGTTGGAGTTTCTTTTGGTGCTGGATCAGGAAGAACATTTCCTTTGATCGTCAAAACCTTTGGAGTTTCAGAAGCATTTGACGTAACCGTTACTGTTTTAGTAAACTGGCCAACCCTGTCTGTAGCATATTTAACGCCAATAACCGCTTTTGCTCCCGGAGCAATCGGTTCTTTTGGCCAGCTTGGGACAGTACATCCGCAAGAACCTGTACATTGAGAGATTACTAACGGCTTGTTGCCATTGTTTACAAAAACGAACTCACGTTTACCGTCAGCATTGTGCTCTACAGTTCCGTAATCAATTGTTTCATTTTCGAAAACCATACCTGCGCCTTCAATGGCAGGGGTAACTACTTTCTTAGCCTCAGCTTTAGTAGTAGTAGTTACTGTTTTCTTAACAGACTTCTTTGAAGTCTCTTGTGCGAAAGCGCCGCCCATTGCGAAAAGCGCCATAGCAGAAAATACTATCAGATTTTTTTTCATTTGTATAATAAATTAAATTAGCGAAAACAAATGTATAAATTTAAATTACACTGCATCAACAAATTTTCTTAAATTAAATTTAAAATTTAACATAGTCTAATCAGGCGCAAATGGTTAAATTCGCAACGCTGTACTAATACCGTAAAACAATAAACTCCAAAGCATTGGCCACAAAAGAAAAATCCCCGAAGGAAACGCCCTTAATGAAACAGTATAATGAAATTAAGAGGAAATATCCTGATGCATGCCTGCTGTTTCGGGTTGGTGATTTTTACGAGACTTTTGGGGAAGATGCGGTGCGTGCTTCAAAAATTTTAGGTATTGTACTCACTAAGCGTGGCGCAGGGTCTGAAACTGAAACCGCTTTAGCAGGCTTTCCACACCATTCCCTGAATACCTATCTTCCCAAGCTGGTAAAGGCGGGATTGCGCGTAGCGATCTGTGACCAGCTTGAAGATCCTAAAATGACAAAGACGATTGTCAAGCGCGGTGTTACGGAGCTTGTGACGCCCGGTGTATCCATGAATGATGAGGTACTACAGTCAAAATCGAACAACTTTCTGGCCTCGCTTTACTTCGGGAAAAAGAATATTGGGGTCGCTTTCCTCGATGTGTCCACCGGTGAGTTCCTTACCGCTCAGGGGAATCAGGAATATATTGACAAATTGCTGCAGAATTTTAATCCCAGCGAAGTACTGGTTCCCAAACAGGCCAAGGCGGAATTTAAGGATGCGTTTGGGGAGGATTTTCATAACTTCTATCTCGAAGACTGGGTGTACAAGGAAGATTATGCTCTGCAAACGTTAACCGGACATTTTAAAACCATTTCGCTAAAAGGATTTGGGATAGAGGAACTGCCGGAGGGGATTATAGCATCAGGTGCGATACTGTTTTATCTTTCTGAAACGCAGCATGACAAAATCCAGCACATAACTTCAATTCAACGTATTGCAGAGGATGCCTATGTTTGGATGGACCGTTTTACAATCCGGAATCTCGAACTCTACCACAGTTACAATCCAAACGCCGTTACTTTGCTGGACGTTATTGATCGTACCCTTTCGCCAATGGGGGGCAGGCTGCTGAAGCGATGGCTGGCACTCCCTTTAAAAGATATTAACAGGATTCGCGGTAGGCATGAAGTGGTTGCTTATTTGAAAGAGCATCAGGAGGTACTGAAAAGCATACAGCACCAGATCAAACAAATTTCCGATCTGGAACGATTAATTTCCAAAATCGCCACCGGTAAGGTGAGTCCGCGTGAGGTCATTTATCTAAAAGAATCGCTGGATGCCATTATTCCGATTAAGAATCTCGCGCTTGAGAGTCCATTGGAAGCGGTGAAAACGATTGGCGACAGCCTGCACAGCTGCGATTTGCTTCGCGAGAAAATTAAAACGACGTTAAATCCGGATGCGCCTGTGGCTATTGCGAAAGGGAATGCGATTGCTTTTGGCGTTAATTCCGAATTGGATGAGCTTCGTTTGATTTCGAATTCTGGAAAGGAATTCCTGGAAGGCATTGAAAAGCGCGAGTCGGAGCTGACGGGCATATCCTCATTGAAGATATCATTCAACAATGTCTTTGGATATTATATCGAAGTGCGGAATACCCATAAAGACAAAGTGCCTGCTGAGTGGATCCGTAAGCAGACGCTTGTGAATGCGGAACGCTACATTACGGAAGAGCTTAAAGAATATGAAACAAAGATTTTAGGAGCGGAGGAGAAGATCCATAAATTGGAATCGGAGCTGTTTGAGCAGCTGGTGGGATGGATTGCAACCTATATTAAGCCGGTACAATTGAATGCCAATTTGGTCGCACAGTTGGACTGCCTGACCTCTTTTGCGCAATTGGCTATTGAAAACAACTACGTTTGCCCGGTATTGGATGAAACTTTTGAGCTCGAGATCTCCAATGGGCGCCATCCGGTTATTGAAAAGCAACTGCCGTTAGGCGTTCCTTATATTGCGAATGATGTGTTCCTGGATCGGGAATCACAACAACTGATCATGATAACGGGACCAAATATGTCAGGTAAGTCAGCTATTTTAAGACAGACTGCCCTGATTGTCCTGCTCTCACAAATGGGCAGTTTTGTGCCGGCTGACAGTGTCCGAATGGGAGTTGTTGATAAGATTTTTACCCGTGTAGGCGCTTCTGATAACATTTCGATGGGTGAGTCGACATTTATGGTCGAGATGAATGAAACCGCTTCGATCCTGAACAACATTTCAGACAGAAGCCTGGTGTTGCTGGACGAAATCGGCCGCGGGACGAGCACTTATGACGGAATATCCATCGCGTGGGCTATTGCAGAGTATTTGCATGAGCATCCGTCGCAGCCCAAAACCCTTTTTGCAACGCATTACCATGAGCTGAACGAAATGAGTGATATCTTATCGCGGATTCAAAATTACAACGTGTCAGTAAAGGAACTGAAGGACAATGTGCTTTTTGTGCGAAAGCTCGTGAAGGGCGGCAGCGCACACAGTTTCGGAATTCATGTGGCAAAGATGGCCGGCATGCCGCAAACCGTAATATTGAAAGCACAGAAGCTGTTGAAGAAACTGGAGAAAGACCATTCCGGAGAGACTTTGAATGGCATTAAGGCTGCGAAAGAGGAAATGCAGCTGAGTATTTTTAACCTGGATGACCCATTATTGGAAGAAATCCGGGATGAAATCATCAGCCTTGATATTAATACGCTGACGCCAGTGGAGGCTTTGATGAAGTTGAATGAGATCAAACGAATGCTTTCTAAAAAATAGTTTTTAATTTAGGATTTGGATTTCAGGGGGTTATCAGTTCGGAAGCATTTTTTTGTAAAAAAGCCTTGCGTAATTGAATTAATGTTTTAAATTTGCCTCCGCAATACACAACAAGTATTGGTGTTCTTAAAAATAATTGCGAAAATAGCTCAGTTGGTAGAGCGCGACCTTGCCAAGGTCGAGGTCGCGGGTTCGAATCCCGTTTTTCGCTCAGGTTATCCAGCTCGGATGGTGAAATTGGTAGACACGCTGGACTTAAAATCCAGTGAACAGTAATGTTCGTGCGGGTTCAAGTCCCGCTCTGAGTACCACAAAAAAGAGGCGTCAATTGTATGGCGCCTCTTTTTTTATTTGTAGCCATTTGTAGTTCGGACTTTAATTTTATAAAACAGGATTGTGGGTGCGTTTGTAATCAGTAAAAGGTTTAACGGAGAATATAAGTTTGCATTTACCTCGCGAAAAGGGAAAACGATATTCAGCAGTCAGGGTTATGAATTAAAATTTGAATGCGAAGAAGCGATTGAATTGCTGAAATCAAATCTTGCTGATGCGGTTTATTCGCGCCACAAGGCTTCCGGTGGAAGGTATTATTTCAGGATGAAAGTAGGAGAGGCATTGCTTGTGACCAGCAGGAAATATTCTACGGAGCTTAAATTGCAAAAAGGGATTGATGAAATTAATCAAAGCGCAGTGGCTGCTGAGGTTTTAGATTTCTCCCAAAACGACGTCATCTTCAATTAATCGAATAAAAATAATAAGCCATAAAAAAAGCCCCGCATGCGGGGCTTTGATTTTTTTCTGAACAACTAATTACTTAGCTGGAGTTTCAGCTGGAGTTGCAGCTTTAGTAGTGTCAACAACAGTTGTATCTACAGTTGTAGTAGTTGTAGTAGTTTCTACAGCTGGAGTTTCAACAGTAGTTGAATCTGTAGTTGTAGTAGTTCCTTCAGCATCTTTTTTGCAAGAAACAACAGACAATACAGCGATAGCAGCTAAACTTAAAAATACTTTTTTCATCTTACTTAATTATAAAAGGTTAATTATTAATTCGAGGCAAAGATATAAATTTTTTAATATGTAAAATTATTTTTCAATTTTTTTTTGAAAAAAAGTAAACTTTTTAATGCTTTGTAAATCAGTACCCCCGTAATAAACCATCCCTTAAACGTTGTAGTTTGGTTTTGCGCGTTTGAGGCATGAAACACAAGGGGTTATCTTTTTTTCTTCGGATGGACTAATTTAAGTTCGTCAATGATATTTTGCGCGCCTGCAAATTTGTCAATAATGAAGAGCACATACCGAATGTCCGTCATCACATTCCGACAAATCGCGGGATCATAATAAATGTCACTCATGGTGCCTTCCCAGACCCTGTCGAAATTCAACCCGATCAGGTTTCCTTTGGCATCGATCGCAGGACTTCCAGAGTTTCCGCCGGTGGTGTGGCTGGTTCCAATGAAGCATACGGGCATTTTACCGCCTTCGCCATATGGACCATAATCCTTCTTGTTGTATAAATCGATTAATTTCGGGGAAACATCAAATTCATAGTCGCCCGGAATATATTTTTCCAGTACGCCGTCGAGGTATGTCCTGGACTCATAAATCGTCGCGTCTTTCGCTTTATAACCTTTCACTTTGCCATAAGTCACACGCAATGTACTATTGGCGTCCGGGAACATTCTTGCCTTCGTCTTCAATTCAAGCAATGCTTTGATGTAAGTGCGTTGCAACGCGGTAATTCGCAGGTTGATTTCATCATATTTGGGAGCAACCTTATTCAGGTAGGTATCCGCCATACTTTTGACCAATTGATATCCTTTGTCGTTATTGATTTTGTTTAATATCGTCTGCGTGTCGCCGGTCAATAATTTTTGTATTTCCCCATAACTTGTCAGCTGTGTCGCCGCATAAACATCCGATGTTAATTTTTTAGTGTCGACATTTGTAAGCGCAGGCGGGATAAATTCTGCAGGAACTTTACGCGCATAAATGTCAATCAGTTCGCCAAAAACTTTTTCGTCTACAGCCTTGTTGTAGTCCTTATAAAACTCGCCAAGGCCATTGTATAATACATTTTTTCGTTCGGTAAATGCCTGCTCGCCTTTTGTTTTATACAATTGCTCGAGTTGGTATAGTTTGTAACCCACGCTTAGCAATTCTGTGTTTCTGACGACAACCTCGTTAAAGTAATCCCTGGCCAGTGCGTAGGGAGCAATTTCTTTATAATTGGTCTCAAAATCAACAATCAGTGACCCATAAACTGCCGTTTTTCCTTTTTTAGCAACTTCTTCGTTGAATCTTTGTTCCTCCGCTCTTTTTACGTTAACTGCGTTTGATTTTTTTAATCCAAGCGACTCGCCCATCCATTTTTTCCAATAGTTGGCAATACTGGCATATTTGGAAGCGTATTGTATTTTGATCGCATTGTCCTTCCGCATAAAGCCATCTTCTATTTTCAATGCCCTGTCACGCACTTCGATTTTCGCAGGGTTTAGCGTATTGACAATCTGCTCTACGGCCACCGCGGGAAGGTATTCTGTAGTCCTACCGGGATAACCGTATACCAGATTAAAATCATTTTCCTTTACGCCGTCAAGTGAAATGGGCAGGAAATGTTTTGGTACATAAGGCACATTCTCTTTGGCATATGCCGCGGGATGGTTGTTCTTATCGGCGTAAATCCGAAACAACGAAAAATCCCCGGTGTGTCGCGGCCATACCCAGTTGTCGGTGTCGGAACCAAACTTTCCGATTGATGAGGGCGGCGCACCCACCAGCCTGATGTCCTTGAAGTTTTCCAAAACAAAAAGGAGGTACTGATTGCCTTCGTAAAACGTGCGGATGCTGTTTTCCTGCCAGCTTTCTTTTGGGAAACTGCCTGAAACCGCCGCAATGTTTTCTTTGATTTTTTTCTGTTTTTCCGCTTCCGGAAGATCTGCTGTGTTCGCCAAAACCTGTGCTGTTACATCTTCGATTTTTATGACGAAGGTCACTACCATGCCTTCATTGGGAAGTTCATCCTCCATTTTATAGGCCCAAAAACCATCCGTCAGGTAATCGTGGTCTACTGTAGAATGGGACTGTATGGCGTCAAATCCGCAGTGGTGGTTTGTCAGTAACAGCCCTTTTGGCGAAATGACCTCCGAGGTACAGCCGCCGTCAAATTGAGGCACAGCGTCCTTTAAGCTGGACTTATTGGCATCGTATATATCAGAAGCCGACATTTTCATGCCCAAATGTTTCATTTCCTGTTCGTTCATTCCGCTCAGCAACGAAGGAACCCACATGCCGCCCTGCTGTGCGCTGACTTGTACAACAACGAATAAAAGGAATAATTTTAAGAATCTCATGGTTATCATTTAAGGTGTTTATTCAAATTTGTGCCGCATTAATAAACGGTTGTGCATGGAAAATCCCGCGTCGAAATACAATTGTTGTGCACGGGAATTGTGTTGTTCCACTTCAAGGTACAGCAACTTTAGCCCGAGTTTAGTCGCCTGCTGCATGGCATATGTTACTGCGGCTTTACCAATTCCGTGGCCGCGAAAACTATCTTTGACGAACAACTCGTCGATAAATGCAATGCGGCCGCCGTATTCAAAACTGAAAATGAAGGTCATGATCATATAGCCAGCGATTTCATTTTCATGATAAATCAACCACGCCCGGCCAAGTTTTTCATCGGCGATGAACGTTTCGAACAGCGCTGTCGACCGCTTTTTATCGAGGGGATAATGGTCAATGGCGTAAAATTGTTCCATCATCGCCACCGCCTCCGGAATGTCATTTGCGGTTAAGTATCTAAAATCACCCATGAGTAATATTTTTCATAATGATTTCGGCCGCATTTTTATTCATCTGTACGAAAGTGCCGCAAATATGGCCTTTTTCATATCGAATGTCCTCATTTTGAATCAATTCAGAAAACGTCTCTTCCAATTCGGCTTTATTTTTTACCGAAATACAGCCGCCAAGACCAACAAGCGCGACCGCTTCCGAAAATTTGGCGTAGTTCGGGCCAATGACTATCGGTATCCCGAAGGTGGCCGGTTCCAGAATATTGTGCAATCCCGAAGTGCCAAATCCGCCTCCGACATAGGCAATATCGGCATAACTGTAGATCTTTGTCAGCAGTCCGATGGTATCAATAATAAAGACGTTGTAATCAGCGAGGTTTTTACCTTCTTTTTCGGAAAATAACAGCGTATTCTTTGTGAAACTGTGCTTTAGCTCCTGCATTTGTTCCGGCTTCGTGGTGTGTGGAGCGATAATGTATTTGATGTCAGCCTGAGAACCGTTGATAAAATCCCGGTATTGGCTTTCATCTTTCGGCCAGGAACTCCCTGCAACAAAGCACATTTTCCCGTCAATGAATTCTTCAATGAAATCCACGGAATTGTCGCGCTCTAGAATTTTGGAAACCCGGTCGAATCGCGTGTCGCCACTGACTAAGACGTTCTGGTATCCAATACTTTGAAGCAGTCTTTTAGAGCTTTCATTCTGTACAAAGAATTTGTCAAACGTCTTCAAAGCGTTCCTGTAAAAACCGCCATACCATTTAAAGAAAACCTGGTTGTCGCGGAAAATCCCCGAAATCAGATAGGTGGGAATGTTTCGCCTGCCGAGTTGGTGAAGGTAATTGGGCCAGAATTCATATTTAACAAAGAATACCATACTGGGATGAACAGCATCCAGGAAGGCTCTTGCTTTGTGGGAAGTGTCGAGTGGCAAATATAGGGTAAGGTCTGCGACGGTGTTGTTTTTGCGTACTTCATAACCCGATGGCGAAAAGAACGTGACGACGATTTTGTGGTTAGGATAATCGGCCTTCACGGCTTCCATCACAGGAAGTCCCTGCTCAAATTCGCCGAGTGAGGCCGTATGAAACCAAATCGTTTTGTCTGACTGCTGTATTTTTTCCCGGATTTTGAGGGAAACATCCTTTCTGCCGTCCACAAAGAGCCTCAGCTTCGGATTAAATAATGCCAGCAGCTTTAGGAATCCTGAGGCAATCACGACCACAATGTTGTAAATGAAAAGCATGGCTGGAATTTGTGCTTCCAAAAATACATCAGATTAAATTAATTTCATTGGTTGCCTCTTATTAAATTGCTATTTTTGCATGTTTTTTAATAAGAAATCCAATGAAAAAAATTCAGATGGTTGACCTGAAAGGGCAATACGAACACATCAGGGAAACCGTGAATGCTTCAATCCAGGAAGTGCTTGATACCAATACTTATATTAATGGGCCGCAGGTGCATGCTTTTCAGAAAAACCTGGAAGAATATCTTGATGTGAAGCACGTCATTCCTTGTGCTAACGGTACTGATGCTTTACAGATCGCGATGATGGGACTTGACCTAAAGCCCGGCGATGAAGTCATTACTGCCGATTTTACGTTTGCGGCGACAGTAGAGGTTATTGCGTTGTTGCAGCTGACCCCGGTTTTGGTTGATGTTGATATGGTTAATATGAATATTTCAATTGAAGCGATCAAAAAAGCGATTACACCCAAAACCAAGGCCATTGTCCCGGTACACTTGTTCGGCAGGGCAGCCAATATGGAGGCCATCATGGCGATTGCCAAAGAACACGATTTGTATGTCATTGAAGACAACGCTCAGGCCATCGGTGCCAACTGCAGGTTTTCAGACGGCACCAAAAAGAAAGCCGGAACCATTGGGCATGTTGCCTCTACGTCATTTTTTCCGTCTAAAAATCTAGGCTGTTATGGAGATGGGGGTGCTATTTTTACAAATGACGATGCGCTGGCACATAAAATCAGGGGAATCGTAAACCACGGCATGTATGTGCGTTACCACCATGACGTTGTAGGCGTAAACTCTCGCCTTGACAGCATACAGGCGGGTGTGTTGAATGCAAAGTTGCCGTTTCTGGATGCCTATGGGAAAGCGCGACAGGATGCCGCGAGAAAATACACTGCCGCGCTCGGCAATCATAAAAAAATCGTCGCGCCAGGCATATGTGACATTTGCGATTGTCACGTTTTCCACCAATATACCTTGAGAATCATCGATGCGGACCGTGATGGTTTGATGCAGCACCTTTTGGATAAAGGGATTCCTTGTGCGATTTATTACCCAATTCCGTTGCATTCCCAAAAAGCATACCTGGACATCAGGTATAAGGAAGAGGATTTTCCGGTAACCAACCAATTGGTGAAGGAAGTCATTTCGCTTCCGATGCATACAGAACTTGACGACGAACAGATTAAGTTCATCACTGACAGCGTCCTTGAATTCTTAGACCAATAAGATGCAGCCGAAAAAAGACAACAAAAGACCCATATTTCTGGTTGTGACCTTTATTATGGCGTTTAGCCTGGCGTATTATGTTACGAGTAAAGTACTGGCTGGTGGATCGGTAAATAAAAAAGTGAAAGCCGAAATCGGAGCGCTGAACAGCAAGTGTCCCATCAAAGTGAACGAGTTTACGATTTTGGATAGCATCAGGCTTAAAGATTCCAAAATGGTAAACCAATACCTTACCATTACCGCAGATATCGACCTGGTTAAAAATAAACTTTCGGACATCAAAAAAGAAACCTACGAAAGCACCCAGCGGGAGTTTGAAACAAGCCCTAAAATGAAGACTTTACGGGAAAAATCATACAGTATTCATTGCTACTACAGCAACAAGGAAAGGGCGGCACTTTTTGATTTTATAATCCAAAATAAAAACAAGTAAAACACATGAAAATAGCAGTAACCGGCGGACTTGGATTTATTGGGTCGCACACCGTTGTCGAGTTGATGGCCAAGGGTTTCGAAGTAGTTGTTATTGACAATCTTTCAAATGCTTCTGTGGAAGTATTAGACGGCATCGCTGCGATTTCCGGCGTCAAGCCACAGTTTGAAGAGATGGATTTACGGGACAAGGCTTCGGTAGCTGCATTTTTTAAGCAACATACGGACTTGAAGGGCATGATTCACTTTGCCGCATCGAAAGCAGTTGGCGAAAGTGTGGAAAATCCATTGCTTTACTATGAGAACAATCTCGGATCGTTAGTATATCTACTGCAGGAGTTGCAACAATTGCCGGAAGCCAATTTTATTTTCAGTTCGTCTTGTACGGTATACGGACAGTCGAAAACATTACCGATTACTGAAAACGCTGCCATACAGCCGGCGATGTCTCCTTATGGCAACACCAAGCAGGTTGGCGAAGAAATTATCAAGGACGCCGCAAATGTCAGCAACATCAAATCGGTAATATTGAGATACTTCAATCCGGTTGGTGCGCATCCATCCGCAAATATTGGCGAATTGCCTCTGGGCGTTCCGCAGAATCTGGTGCCTTTCATCACACAGACCGCTGCCGGATTAAGAAAGGAATTGTCGGTGTACGGAAATGATTATCCGACATCTGACGGGACCTGTGTCCGCGATT
>NZ_NKJE01000060.1 GCF_002256285.1 Flavobacterium sp. BFFFF1
ATAAGTGTAAAGCGGGACGTGTCTTCGCAACATTGGTTCTCGATACGTCGTGCTCCTTTGCTGGCGCACGGTCCACGACACTCGAACTGACGGGAGGATTTACCGTAGGTGTTTAAATAAGCGCAAAACGGGAAGTGCCTGCGCAGCATGGGTTCTCGATACGTCGCGGCCCTTTGCTGGCGCACGGTCCACGACACTCGAACTGACGGGCTTCGTGAAGCTTTGCTGGCGCACGGTCCACGATACGCGAACGGACGGGGTTGGAGCGTCTGCACAGCCACTGCCGGGTGTGGGTCGGGGAATGTTGCGGAGGGTGGCCTGTTGTGGTCTAGTGGATGCGTTTGCGGACCTCTTCTTCCTTGAGTCCGAGGTATTCGCAAAGGTCGCTGATGGTGACGGCGTGTTGGGGTTCTTTGTTGTATTTCGCTTTTATTTCCCTGATGATGCGGCGGGAATAGCCTTCGCTGTAGCCGGTGATCACTACGACATCCTTGGTGTGGATGCACAATCTCAATGTTCCTTCAAAGTTTTTCATGTTTTCTGGTTTTTGGGTTTGTAATTTTCTATCCTATCTCTTGTTTTTTTGAAACGTGGGGTGACTCGCTTTGACTCGCACTAGTATCGCTTTAGTATCGCTTTAGTATCGCTTTAGTGACGCTTTAGTAACGCACTGTAATCCTATTGCAAATATCGGTGCCGGGAGGTGGCCATGGGCGGGTACAACATGAATGTCCCATCGTCATTATACCGTCAAATGTCGCAATGTTTTATGTTAAAAAATTCTCAATTTAAAATATTTTAACATTTATATGCGTACATAATATCCATTCGCCTACATTTTATGCTTTTATAAGCGGTTATTTTGTACACAAATGGATTTATTCGGAGCTGCTTCGAGCGAATCGGAACTACCTATTTGGAAATCAGCAAATTAACTCCTTTTCTTTGTCCCGATATTAATTTTTAAATTTTTTAATCATGGCGAAACAACGCGGATTTTTAAAAATCGAAGGAAAGTTGGATGACATTTCCTTCTTCAAGAGAAAAGATGAATTTCTCTTAAGGCAAAAAGGTGGTGTGAGCAAGCACCGGATTATGAATGACCCAAGGTTCAAGCGTACCCGTGAGAATGGGACTGAATTTGGGATGATCGCGAAGGCGGGCAAGATGCTGCGCGATGCGAATGCGGTAATGATCAACAAGGCGCACGATGGCCTGCTGCACAACCGGCTGATGCAGGTGATGTCACAGATCAAGGCCTGTGACGTTACCTCACCCAGGGGCGAACGGCAGGTGTATGTGGGGCTGGGCACTGCTGAAGGCAAGGAATTCCTGAAGGGGTTTGAGTTTAACAGCCAGTCGTCGATCCGCAGTGTACTTTCAGCACCGTATGCTTTGGTGAAGGCTACGGGTAAGGTTACGATTGCGGACCTGCTTCCTGCGGAACAGGTGAGTGCGCCGCCGCATGCGACGCATGTGTCGTTCCGTGCGGGGTTCCTCAAAGTAAACTTTGAGACTGGCGACAGTGCGATTGCGTACAGCCCTGTGGTAAACCTGTCGCTGGAAGCGGCTGCTGCACCGGTATCGTTGACGCCTACGGCAGTTCCGGCCAATACGGGTACAGTGTTGTACCTGCTGCTGGTTGAGTTCTACCAGGAGATGAACGGCGTGCAGTATGTATTGAGCAATGGCAATTTCAATTCGCTGACGGTTTTGGATGTGGCTTAGTGCTTTCTTTCAATGGCTCCCTGTAGATTCCTTTACAGGGAGTTTTTTATTTTAAATTTTTAATGATGGGAACAAGAACTGCAAAATTTTGGAACGGGTTTCGGCCCTTTGCTGATGAGATCAGCCACTTTACGGCGCTTCCGATGGCCCAGCAGTGCGTTTTGTTTCAGAGCATTGACGGTTATCTTAAGCAGTATCACCCTTGTCTCCATTTGCATATGATGGGCAACAAAGTGGTGCTATCGGTATGGCGGCAGCGGACGTACTTTCCTATTGCGGAAAAACTGGTATGGGACGTCCCTCCCGATATGGGCGTTGAAGTGGAAGCGCTTGTTCCTTCAGGTATGGACCGCACCTTATACCTGGAATGCGCGCAGGGTACGGATGCCCCACTTGATCTGTTTGGTGTGCCCGTGGCGGTCAGCAGCCTTTACTGCGCATTGGAACCCGATGGCGATTCACCGGGGCAGTTTATTGTTACTGTCTTTCATCCTGAATTGTATGGCCTGACTGAAGCCCAGCACTTCGAGCAATTGGGTGTCCTACTCGAGGCAGTTGTGGGCGAGCGGATCTATGGGACTTATTTCAGCCAGCTGTTGTTGTCACCCATCGTCAGGAACCGAACGGCGCATTTGATCCCGATGTATCGGCTGGTTGGGGATTTTTGGTGGGAGGGTTAGGATTTTGCACAGCCGACGCGCCGTATTTGGATCATTTAAGTTCCCATTGAGCGGTCATGTGCCTGTGCTAACTTAAAAATGGGGAATTTAATCGTATGACGTTATTGGATGTGGGTTAATTTTGTTGGTTTGTTTGAAAGGAAAACGCTCCGGATGGGGCGTTTTTTTTTCTCACCCCCTGCCCCTCTCCAATGCCCCGAAGTGTCGGGATGGGCGTTTGCCTGGTGGTATGGTGACGTGTTGTGGTAAGGTTTGTGGTATGGGGTTCTCGATACGGCTGAAGCTTTGCTTCCGCACGCTTCATGCCACTCGAAGGGACGAGAGGGCTTCTTATTACTCAATTCCTCCGCTCCCTTGCCTCGAAGTTTAGGGAGGGGGAGTTTGTCTGGTGGTATTG
>NZ_NKJE01000061.1 GCF_002256285.1 Flavobacterium sp. BFFFF1
AGGAATGGTTATCTGACATTTTGGAAAGAATGGAATTCCCTCAAGAATTAAAACAGCGCACAACAGCGGTTTCACGCAATTGCTGCTTCCCTTGTAAAATGAACTTCTTTTTTCCATAACTTCGTTTTGTCCACGCCGAGAATACTCAGTTCCAAATGCCGCAACTGACGTGAAGCCGCCGGACGTTAACTGCCATTTCTTCGCCGACCTGAACGAATCAAAACATCATGAAAATATACGTTTATCTTTTAATCGTAATATGTATAGCTTGTCAGAAACCTGCTAAACATATTTATATTACAAAATATAATTTTTCATACACTTTAATCAGACCAAATATTCGTACAATAGATTCATTAGAACTACAGCAATCTGGAATAAGAATATACAAACCATTCGATATAAATTTATCTGATAGTTATTTTCCAAATTCAAAAAAATACAAATTTGCTCAGCCACTACTTTATCTGAGAAAAAATGAAAATATGAATACGGTTGTTTCATACTTTTTTACAGAAAAAGATAGCATTGTAAGATTAGTTGAGTATGCTTGGAATACGATGAAAGATGGAGATTCGATTTCAGAACTTTATAAATATAATGAGGAATATTTTAATCAATATTTTAAAAATCAGGCGAAACATAAAAGTGAAGTTCATCCTGGATGGAAACAAAAAATGACAACTTGGGAAAATGATTCAATTAATATTTTCCATTTCATTCTGTCACATGATGAACCTGAAAGAACAAGAGTTATAATTAGATTCAAATGAAACGGCAGTTAACAGCGGTTTCACGCAATTGCTGCTTTCCGTGTACAATGAACTTCTTTTTTCCATAACTTCGTTCTGTCCAGCCGAGAGTACTCAGTTCCAAATGCCGCAACTGACGTGAAGCCGCCGGACGTTAGCAGCAATTCGCTCGCCGAACTCAACGAAACGACCAATATCATGAGTTTCCTGTCATCAGTTTTAATGCTATTCTCGACTTTTGTTTCTGCTCAGAACGACACAATAAATACGCCTGAGGTTTTACTACACAAAGCTCAGAGTGATTCTTATTACAAACTTTTAGATAGTATAAATACGTATTACGATGCTGAAACTGAAAAGCAGGTTAATGAAATAATTAAAACAGAATCTCTTAAATCATTAGTTTATTATGATCAATTGATTACTCAATTTCCAAACTCAGAATTAGTTTTTGACGCGTTGTATAATAAAGCTCAAATTACATACTCATATTTAGATACAAATTTGGCTTACGAAATTTTTCTAAAAGTGGTTAACTTCAATACGAAGAAAACGGCCTATAAACATAGAGCCTTTAGAGCATTGGCAGAAATCGAGATTGAAAAAAAGAACTTCGAAAAAGCAATGTCATATTTAGATGAAAGTTGCAAATACCCAATTTATTTTGACTGCGGTGTACCTTGGGAAATAGATACCAGTCAATTAAGGATTATGTACACCAAATGTTTTGATGGATTACGGGGAAGTAAAAATTGATGCTGCAGGTAACAGCGGTTTCACGCAATTGCTACTTTTCGTGTAAAATGTAACCGCTTTTTCCATAACTTCGTTTTGTCCACGCCGAGAATACTCAGTTCCAAAAGCCGCAACTGACGTGAAGCCGCCGGACGTTAGCTGACATGTTTTGACAGACTCAAGAAACCATGGAACAAAATACGCACAGAAGATTTCAAATCTGCCTCATTGAACTTGAAAAAATAAACGATACGCTTTCTGAACTATATTTAGATAGTAATAATTTGTATAACCATAAAATTGGAATATTTAAAATCTTCCGTAAGTTGGTTATCAATTTAAGATTCATGTATGAAACTTCAGAAGTTAGTTCTCAACAAATTACTCTTTCGCTGGGGAGAATGATTATCGACCACTATTCAATCCTCTACTTACTGAGTACCCACTCATCAAGAAAGGAGCAACTGTTGAGATATTATTTATACTTAATTGATTCCTTACAAAGTAGAATAAATACAATTCAGGATTTCTCATCAAATTTCAGTGAAATGTCAGAGGAAATTCTAAAAAATAACGAAATTTCTAACTCTCATGATCAAAACGTAGTTATAAAACTAAAAGAATTCATTTTCGAAAATAAACTAAATGACATTGCGAACGAAAAAGATTTAGAGAACTCAAATTGGAAGTTTGTAAGCTCACATCCAGCCAAAAAAAATGTATATAGTTGGCAAGAACTATATAACATTTCAAAAATTCCTGAGCATTTCTCAAAAGCAATTCAGAATCATTTTTCTACTTTTACACACGGTTTAGGAATGACAATACTTTATTCCGAAGATAATCCAGAATCAACATTGTATGTTTACGAATTTGTAACTTTGATTCAAGCTTTAATCGGAAAGATGATGTTATTAAATTACCCCGAAGAACTAAAGAATTTAGAATTACGCCAAGATTTTCTCGATTCTGGAGAAGCAGGTTGGAATGATTGGAAATAAACACGTCAGCTAACAGCGGTTTCACGCAATTGCTGCTTACCTTGTAAAATGAACTTCTTTTTTCCATAACTTCGTTTTGTCCAGCCGAGAATACTCAGTTCCAATTGCCGCAACTG
>NZ_NKJE01000062.1 GCF_002256285.1 Flavobacterium sp. BFFFF1
CAATTGCTGCTTCCCTTGTAAAATGAACTTCTTTTTTCCATAACTTCGTTCTGTCCAGCCGAGAATACTCAGTTCCAAATGCCGCAACTGACGTGAAGCCGCCGGACGTTACAGGCAATAGCTCCGCCGCAGAAATCACGATTTTTCGTAATTGAAAAGATTCGGCTTGCGCAAATTTAAAAATCACTTCCCTCCTATTTCCTGGAAATAAACTTCCTGAATTTAACTTTGAAATCGTTCATGGAAATTTTGTCAATTTCAATTGCGTTTTCGTGTCGCCGAGAAATCTCAGCTAAACTCAATCTGGCTTAAACTTGCTCAAAAATCTTTGTCAATTTTTGTTGTCCTGAAAAATTATAGCCGAGAATTTTGCGCTTAAAATTGCAATCCCAAAAAAGCGCAAAATCCATAAAAACCAACTGCAGCGGATTTTCTCTGTGGTTACTTTGTGTGATTTTAGTTGTGTGTCGCTACAGCCTGTAACAGCGGTTTCACGCAATTGCTACTTTTCTTGTAAAATGTAACCGCTTTTTCCATAACTTCGTTTTGTCCACGCCGAGAATACTCAGTTCCAAAAGCCGCAACTGACGTGAAGCCGCCGGACGTTGTGCGACATTTTTGACGTGACGAACCCAACCTCTACCGAAATTTAGTTCTCTATATAAAAAAAAATTCTAGTGAAAATACGGGTATTACTTTTCTTGTTCGTTTCGATAAATATTTTTGGGCAAAACTTAGAAAATAATGTTAACCTTAAAAAATATAGATCTGTAGAAATTACTAATTGCTTGGGAAATAAAAAAACTCCTTGGAGCACCAAGATTGAGCTAAATAATGGCCAAATATTACAGAAAAAAATTTACTACGAGAATAAACTTCGTACGCTTTTAAAATATACTGAGGAACAAAGCAGGGCTGAAATGCGAGGAAAGTCAGACTTGCCTGAGTTAGTTGAAAGAAATTCTCCTTTCGATTCTATATGCGGGTTTCGCATAGAATATAAATATGATACGGCAGGAAATGTGATCTTTGAAAAAACTTACTCAAAAATAGATAAACAAATTTTGATTGAAACCAATAGTTATAAGTATGATAGCCATAATAATGTTATTGAAATAAATAGAACTGCGGATCCAAAACAGGAATATCCAATTATCATGACTGGCGGTCAAGCACTTTATGAAAACGAAAAATTCCGATATGTTTACAATAACGACGGACTTTGGATAAAACAATATTGGATTGTAGATGGCAAAGAAACGCTGATTACAAAAAGGGTGTTCAAATAAAAACGTCGCACAACAGCGGTTTCACGCAATTGCTGCTTTCCTTGTAAAATGAACTTCTTTTTTCCATAACTTCGTTTGGTCCAGCCGAGAGTACTCAGTTCCAAATGCAGCAACTGACGTGAAGCCGCCGGACGTTAACTGTAATACATGACAAACTTTCAAACCAAATTCAACTATTTTATCTTTGTTCTGCGAATAATTTTAACTTTGTTCGCTGGTTCAATGCTCATCTGTACGGTAATTTTTTCTCCAAGTTTATTAGAAACTGAAAAATATAGTTTTGCAATAATTTCTGGGGTTATCCTTTTTGCGTTTTTGTGGGGATTTCTATGTTACAGAGTTGCAAAATTAGTATTTACTCAAATCCATATTTTCGATTTTAAGAATCATGATCTGACAATCATTAACGCTATAACCAAAGTAGAAAAACAAATTAAACTTGACGAAATTAGAGGTTTTAGTACGTCACAATATCAAACGAGAGTTTGGGATTTTAAATCTGTTATAATATATTATAAAAATGGCAGAAAAGAAGAACTACCGCAATTTTTATACTTAAATTTTAAAACGATACCTGTAGCATTAGAAGCAATCGGAATAAATAATTTTGGGTATGAACCTTTTGTTTGGAAATTCTTTGATTCAAGATATTACAAATATTGATTGTACTACAGTTAACAGCGGTTTCACGCAATTGCTACTTTCCTTGTAAAATGAACTTCTTTTTTCCATAACTTCGTTTAGTCCAGCCGAGAGTACTCAGTTCCAAATGCCGCAACTGACGTGAAGCCGCCGGACGTTATATGTGGTCGCTCCGCTCGCAGAAATGACGTTTCGCGTTTGTTGAGAAGTTCGGCTTGTGTTTGAGTAAATTTAACTTCTTCCCTATTTTTCACGGCTTAACTTTGTGGTTACGTTGTGTTAGTGTCCACGGAAAATTTGTTGCTTTTGTGCAAGATTCTTGTCGCCGAGAGTTCTCTGCGAGACGTAATCAGAGCTTAAGTATTGTGTAAAATGCGTGCGTTGAAATTTTAGCGTAGAAAATAGCGCGTGTTAACTGGAGAATATTTTTTTCTTGAACGGAGTAGAATTTCTCTGTGGTTACGTTGCGTGATTTTGCAAATGTGTCGCGACCCATATAACAGCGGTTTCACGCAATTGCTGCTTCCTTTGTAAAATGTAACACCTTTTTCCATAGCTTCGTTCTGTCCAGCCGAGAATACTCAGTTCCAAAAGCCGCAACTGACGTGAAGCCGCCGGACGTTATGCACAACCGACCTCGAAATCGTGATATGAGC
>NZ_NKJE01000063.1 GCF_002256285.1 Flavobacterium sp. BFFFF1
TATGGAAAAAGGTGGTTCATTTTACAAAGTGAGTAGCAATTGCGTGAAACCGCGGTTACCTGCTGTGCATACTTTAAAGTTGGAACAGGATTTTGAGTTTTTTATTTAATTCAGAAATTTCATTTGCAGAAAGTTGTCCTAATAATCCTTGCGCCAAAGATTTGTCGATTGTAGCAATTTTACTGGTTCGAACCAACGACTGTTTTTTGATTCCATTAATATCGTTTGGAAATAAAACAATATCTGTCTGTTCCTGCCAATTTATTTGTGAAGTAATAAAGCAGACGGTAATGTCAAGATTAGTTTCTGTCAGAACAATTGCTGGACGTAATTTACTGCCGCTTAAATTTGTAAAAGGAAAAGTAATTAAAACGATGTCACCTTTAGCCATTATATTTTTCCTTTAAGTCATCAGAAGAATAAAGATCTTCTTCATCATTCAAAAATTCAAAAGTTTGGCTTTTTGAAGCAAGTTGCTGAATGCTTTCTGTAATTCTATTGTCTTCAAATTTTTTAATGACAAAATCGGCAAAATCAGAAATCTCCTCCGCTTTGTCTTCAGGAAGTTGGTTTATTGCTTTTATGGTTCTTTCAATTATAGCTTGCCTTGTCATAAATCTATTTTTTTCAAATTTAATACATTTTGTCTTTCGATGATTTTTTTAACGCAATTTTGGCCGCATAGCAGGTAACGTCCGGCGGCTTCACGTCAGTTGCGGCTTTTGGAACTGAGTACTCTCGGCTGGACCGAACGAAGTTATGGAAAAAAGAAGTTCATTTTACAAGAAAAGTAGCAATTGCGTGAAACCGCTGTTATGTGGGTCGCGACACATTAGCAAACTCACACAACGTGACCACAAAGAAATTCCACTCCGTTGCGTTTTTTTAAATTCCCCAGTTTACACGCACTGTTTTCTGCGCGAGAATATCAACGCACGCATTTTACGCAATATTTAAGCTCTGATTAAGTCTCGCAGAGAACTCTCGGCGACAAGAATCGCAAACAAAAACCACAAATTTTCCGTGGACACTAACACAACGTAACCACAAAGTTGAGCCGTTAAAAATAGGGAAGAAGTTAAATTTACTCAAACACAAGCCGAGCTTTTCAACAAACAAAAAACGTCCTTTCTGCGAGCGGAGCGACCACACATAACGTCCGGCGGCTTCACGTCAGTTGCGGCATTTGGAACTGAGTACTCTCGGCTGGACAGAACGAAGTTATGGAAAAAAGAAGTTCATTTTACACGGAAAGTAGCAATTGCGTGAAACCGCTGTTAGCTGCTGTGCATTAAATCTGCGATTCGTCCGTCACCAATTCTAAACGGACCATCCAGAGTTTCATCATTTTGTTTCGCCATCTCGATTTGATGAAAGCAAGTTTTTATATTGTTTTCTAATGTTTCTACATTTTGTGTGTCCCAATATTCTCCTTCATCAAAAACATTTAGTTGATCAAAATGTAATCTTATAGATTTTAGAAAATCGATAAGTTTTATATGAGTTTCAACGTTTGCAAACTGTGTTTTACAATATTCCTGGATATAATTATCCTGGTCGAATTCTAGATTAAACGGATCTGAATTTTCATGAGGTTGAATTCTAATTCCTCGAGTCATTCCTTGATAATCCCATTCTTCTTCATCTCGAACTCTCAACAATAGTTTGTTAGCTTCTGTAAAAAAGTTATATTCCATTTCATTTTCCTGCGCGAAATTCTGTGCAGATTTCAGTACAATTCGGTAATCAGTTTCAGTCTTCAGTTTTCCGTCAAAGTGTATAGTTACTCCCATTTGCAATAATGTTTTTTTACGCAATTTTGGCCGCATAGCAGCTAACGTCCGGCGGCTTCACGTCAGTTGCGGCATTTGGAACTGAGTATTCTCGGCGTGGACAGAACGAAGTTATGGAAAAAGGTGGTTCATTTTACAAGGGAAGCAGCAATTGCGTGAAACCGCTGTTAGCTGCTGTAGCTTGGATATTTATAACTTGTCAAGACTCTCTTTATAACGTTTGACGAACTCATTTTGTATTCCCTTTAGCTTAGCATATTTTTTTTCCCATTCAGCTTTGTACTTTTCATCTTTGTTCAAAGCTAAGTCCGAATCTAAATCCGCAAGAAAAATGTCGATTTGATATCTGGCAGATATTACTTCGCTCATGGAATAAGTATTCATAGATTGCCACTTGTCAACAACCGACGAAATTTTCTCTGCAAATCTTTTTAAAAAATATTCTGATGGCCTTTTTTGGCGAATTTCAAAATTGTAATCTTCCCTTTTGTCACTATGAAATTTCTTAAATTCAGTTTCAGGATTAAAAATATCTTCGCTCATAGGTTATATGCTTTGATTAGCAAATGTAGTGTTTACAATTTTAGCAACAATAACGTTCCGGTTTTTTTGCTATAGCAGCTAACGTCCGGCGGCTTCACGTCCGTTGCGGCATTTGGAACTGAGTATTCT
>NZ_NKJE01000027.1 GCF_002256285.1 Flavobacterium sp. BFFFF1
TTGAAGTGATTGCGTATCCGAACCCGAGCGACACTTACTTCCATTTTGATGTAAGGGGTGAAGGTACCGGGAAGATCACGTTGTTGATCTACGATATGGCAGGTAAACTTGTCGAGCAGCAGGAATTGGCTCCGGAAGCCTTTAAGGCAGAACAGGTCGGGCAGCGTTATCCATCAGGCGTGTACAACGTGATTGTGATGCAGGATGGCAAAACAAAATCCCTGAGGATCATCAAGAAATAATCTAAATCATACAAATAGAAAAATCCCGCCTTTAGAGCGGGATTTTTTGTTGGCATTTGAAATACATGGTGTTTATAGGCTAAGATATCCTTGGCAGTATTTTCCTGATTAAAGATATTTAATAATTAACATTTGTTTCATAATTATTGTTTTAAATTCAACAAAAATTAAAAAACAAACTTTAGAGAATGACCAGCTACAAAAAAATTGATCAATACAACGAAGAAAAAACAGATGAAATTGCGAAGGATTTCAGGGAAATACTAGCAAATCTAGGGGAAGACATAGCACGGGAAGGATTATTGAAAACTCCGGAGCGCGCCGCAAAGGCTTTCCAGTTTCTAACACATGGTTACGAATTAGACCCTTTAGAGATCTTAAAGTCTGCACTTTTTACGGAGGAGCATAAACAAATGGTAATTGTGAAAAATATAGAAGTTTATTCTATGTGTGAGCACCATTTGCTTCCGTTTTTTGGAAAAGTTCACGTGGCTTACATTCCGAATGGAAAAATTGTGGGCCTGAGTAAAATTCCTAGGGTTGTGGAGGCTTTTTCCAGAAGACTTCAGGTACAGGAAAGACTAACCGATGAGATAAGAGATTGTGTACAGGAAGCTTTGCAGCCGTTAGGCGTTGCCGTCGTTATGGAATGTCAGCATATGTGTATGCAGATGCGTGGCATTCAAAAACAAAATAGCGTTACTACAACATCTTCATTCAACGGCGCTTTCGAAAAAGACAAAACCAGAAAGGAATTTATAAGCCTTATATCGAACAAATTGAACTAAACAAAGGGTGAGGGGAGATGGCTAAATACCATCTTCCCATTGCTTTATTGGCAGGCAGACTGTAAAAGTTGTACCCGTTTCATTTCCTTCAGCTTCAATAGTTCCATGGTGCCGTTCCACTATTTTTTTGCAAAGTGCCAGTCCTAATCCCGTGCCTTCATACAAATCTTTTGGATTTAACCTTTCGAAGGCAGTAAAAATTCGTTTGGCAAATGCTTCCTGCAATCCGATACCATTGTCTGAAATACGGATATGGGCATAATTATTGTTTTGTGCCTTAACAATGGAAGCACTAACGTTAATCGCCGGCGCAACACCGTCACGATGGAATTTTAACGCGTTATTGATGATATTATAAAACAACTGTTGGATCAGGATTGGGACGCCTTCAATATTTGGTAAGGTGGCTTTTGTAACAGTTCCTTTCTTTTGTTCGATAAGAAGTTCCAGGTCCGTAAGGGCATGATTAAAAATATCATTCAAATCAATAACTGTTATAGGTTGATTATCAGCACTGATTGTCGAGTAGTTCAGCACGCCATCAATCAGCGTATAGACACGGTCCGTTGCCTGTTGGATTTTTGTAATGTACTTTTTTTCCTGTGTTTCAGGCTGAACGTCCAACGAATTTTCAAGTAAATCAATGAACATCTTAATTTTGCGAATCGGCTCTTTCAGGTCGTGGCTAACAACATGCGCAAACTGCTGCAGGTCTTCATTGGAACGTTGAAGTTCGCTGGTGCGCTTTTTTACGAGCTTTGTCAGGTGTTCAGCAGTTTCAGTTTGCTCGGTAATATCCTGCACAATCCCAATCAAAGTGATCGGGATGCCATTGTCGTCGCATAAAATCTTGCCGTTGACCCTGATCCAGCGCACGGCGCCGTCAGGATGTATCGCACGGGCTTCATAAAAAACATTGGTGCAGTCTGACATCGCCTTTTCATGTGCTTTCTCTCGTACCTGTCGGTCGTCAGGGTGGATGGCCTCGATAATACGCTTTCTGGTCACGGGTGGTTTAACGCCCCAAATCTCATTAAATCGGTCAGACGTTTTCAAAGTTTCAGAAACCAGGTCGGTCTCATATGTGCCAAGCTGGGCAGAATCCACGGCAAGAACAAGCCGCCCTTCCGCCTCAATCAATTTTTGTTGCGCCAAATTCAGGTCGGTGACATCCGCTGCGGTGTTCATGACGCCGTAAACATTGCCTTCATTATCAAATAGCGGCGTAAAGCTGTAGTTGAAATAGTGCGTTTTTAATATTCCTTCAATCTCAAGGTCTACCTTTTGATTTTTAGCGTGGTAAGGTAATCCGGTTGAAAGGACATTTCGTAGTTGGTCAAAAATCTGCTGATTTTCAAGTTCCGGCAAAATTTCAGTATACCGTTTTCCGACGACGTCACTTCCTTTTCCCCATGCTTTCATAATGGCGGGATTTGCCAGTGCTATGGTGAGCTCATTACCAGTGTAAACGCCAATAGGGAAGGGGGCCGTCTCAACGATGTTGCCCAGCATTTGTTCCCGACCTGATAGAAATGTATCCATAGTAATTTACAGCCTCCCGAATTTACTAAATTTTTAGCGAATCGAGCGCTGCAATTTTGTTAAAGAAATACCATTTTATTGGGTGTACTAAACAAGAATCCGTTGCTGTACCTTAGGAAATAAAGATTGTTATCAAATATCCTTTTAAAATTTAATCCGCGCCATCAGGTAACAGCATTTTTGTGCTCCCCACTGCGACAATGTATACTGTTACCTACCAAAATCCAGATGGCATTGCGGATAAAATTTAATTATTTCAGCACAGGGTGCTGTTAAAGACGTGCATTATTTAAAGCGCTGACAGTCGATCGTTTGTTCTGATTTTTTTGTTGACCAGTAATGCGAGCTGTTGCGCGTCGTCACTGTATCGATGGTCTGTCCGGTATTCACTGAAATCATATTTTCGCACCACCATAAATTTAAAACGGTATTCTACGATTAGCATCGATGCCACCATGGTCAGTAGCGAAATTACACCTGATGCGATAGCAATGAACCGATTGTCTTTGCCTGCATAAAAAACCACCGCAGCAACAACTGATAAAACAAAGAAAAAAAGATTTTTGCGGTATCGGCGCTTCTTGATTAGTTTTACTTTACGCAGGTTATTGTCAAGATTTATAACCCTGTTATCCAATGCATGAATGGTGAAATTATCGCCTGAAACTGTGCCAAATGTGTTTGTATAAACAACGTCCGGATCCTGAAGGCTATTTTGAATTTGATTTTGCATACTTGAAATCCCCGTTATTTTTAATGTGTTTTAGCCGATTGTAACACCATTACTTCCGTCGTCTTTCGTGTCGATATACTGTAAATAACAAAAAGTTAGGATAGGAAAAGCACCGGGATTGTATTAGTGGCAATACTTTCCATCGGAACATTGTCTATCAGGATACCGTCGTTTTGCATAGTTCAAATGTCGGTATAATTTACCCTGTAAATGCGG
This sequence comes from Flavobacterium sp. BFFFF1, assembly GCF_002256285.1. Taxonomy (GTDB): domain Bacteria; phylum Bacteroidota; class Bacteroidia; order Flavobacteriales; family Flavobacteriaceae; genus Flavobacterium. The sequence continues at coordinate 3,522 of NZ_NKJE01000027.1, forward strand.
TAAAAGTAACATCCGTGGCCGTGGTGGGATAACTGCAGCCCCTCAGGAATAAACCATAAAGATGCAATCCGTTTTGTCGTAAAAACACCCTGGATTTGAGAAACTATCGGAAGAAGAAAGGTTTACAGAAAATGGAGCTCGTTAAAGCAGTCCGGCGAGGATGTCGTCCAGAATTTTTTTAGTAATTGGCTTAACAAGAAATTTTCCCGAGTTTTTGTCGGTCTGCGAGCGGATGATGTCCGAATCATCAATAGATGACGAAAGCATAAAAACCCTACAGTATGCTTTGACACTTTGCGGCAGCTGGTCATAACTTTCCAGGAACTCAAAACCGGTCATTAGAGGCATGTATATGTCCGTAAAGATAATTTGTGGCAGTAGGTCTGGATTGTTTCCGTTATTTTGAAGATACACTAATGCCTCAAGCCCTGACAGGCATCCAATAACGTGATCGGCAAATTGATTGGACGTAACCATGCGCGAGGCGATATATAAATCGACCGCATTGTCATCAATGATCATTATCCGTGTATATGGTTTTTGCATTGCTATAACTTTAAAGTTTCATGAAACGTTGAAAATCTTCCTGTCTTCGGGTCGCTACGGGAACGGTCAGGCCATTGATGAATTCACAGAAATAGCCATCTTTCTTCACAATTTGTTTAATATGCAGCAGGTTAACGATGTAAGAGTGGTGTACTCTGAAGAAGCAGTTTTCATCGAGGATTTTGCTGTATTCCCCTAAATTGCGGCATGACATGATTTTCCGGCCATCTGACAGGTTAAAAATAGTGTATTTTCCGTCGGATTTGCAGAATAGTATCTCAGCCATGGGAAGCAGTTCAATTTTATCGAGAGAGGATACTGCTACAAATCCCTTGGCTATATTTAAATTTTCCCGTGAAATTTTCCCGACATTCTGGTGCTGTAACGACCGTTCCATTTCAATACGTTTGATTACTTTGTACATGGCCATCATGAGCATATTGAAATCAATTGGCATCAGTAAAAAATCGACCGCATTGAATTGGAATCCTCTCACTGCGTCACAGGGATTTCCGGAAAACATGATGACTTTCGGAAGTATAAAATCCAATTTGCTTAGTTGTCCGAAAAACGCGACCCCGTCGATCCTTCCGTCGAGGAATATCAGGTCAGGTCGCTGCGTATCTGTGAGCGCGACGCCGTCAGCAATACTGCTGGCCTCACCCAGAATTTTCAGGATTACCGCGTTCTCATTTTCGAAACTGTGGAGAATGGCAACGCCTTCTGATTTTTCGCTGATGATAATCGCTTTGATTGGCATTACGGGCATTATTTTTAGGGTTTTAGTGTTTAGTGCGTACCCATTTAAAGGCTTTCGGATTGCGTTATTTATTTCTCAGTGATGAAAGAAATGCACTATCAATTGGCTTGACATGAAGCGCTGCAACATTTTTGTCGATTGCCGCGCGCGTCAGGTCGTGCGGATCGATTGTAGAGGATATGATGTATACTTCACAATATTTCTTAAGCGCCTCCGACAATTGATTGTAGCATTCCATAAATTCGAAACCCGACATTTCCGGCATGTAGATGTCCAGGAGAATGATCATGGGAAGTGCATCCATATCGTCTTGGTGGTGACGAAGGTACTGCAATGCATCGACGGGATTGCCATAAGCCAATACGTTGTCGCAAAACTGTTCATGCGAAATCACTTTTTTTGCGATATACCGATCAATATCATTGTCATCAATGATCATCATACATTTGCAGATATATTCTGGCTTCTCTTTCATGGTTGGGAATTTTTAAGTGTAATGTTAAATTTCGTACCTGTTTTGCCGTCAGACGTAAGTGTTATGGTGCCTTCCAATTTTTCAATACTTTCCCTCACAATGTAAAGTCCGATTCCGGAGCCATTGATTGTATTTCCTATGCGGAAAAACATATCGAAAATTTTGGAGTGGTAAATCCTGGCGATGCCGCTGCCATTGTCTTCAATTTCTAATTCCAGAGCGTTTTTATGGCTTTTACCTTTTATTCTGATGAACCTGCCGTCTTTTTCTTTTTTATGGTATTTTATGGCGTTCGAAATCAGGTTTTCTAAAATCGTAGCAAACCGGTATTTGTCAGAATAAAATGGAATCTCCTCTGAAATGGAAACCTCAAACGCAATGTCTTCATATTCTTTGGGTCCGTTAAACAAGGCAATAATCTCGTATACCGTATCCTTTACGGCTATGTATTCATTTGCAACGTCTGTCCTATTGTTGCGGGAATAGTGGAGGATGTTCCTGATAAAATTATCAAGCCTACTGATGCTGCTGCGGATCATTCCGATATGCAATAGTGTGTCGGGCTCGTTGCTTTCCGTTTCGATAAGGTTGGCTAAGCCAAGCATCGAAGTGAGTGGCGACCGAAGATCGTGTGAAACGCTGTAGACGAAGCGGTCCAGCTCGTGGTTTGTTTTTTGAAGTGAAGCGTTGTTCAGTAATAGTTGATTTTCCACAAGTTTCCTGGGGGTGATATCCTGATGCGAAATGACAATCAGCGTTTCATCATTTTCAAACTTACGGACGAGCATGGAGAACCAACGTTGCTGTTTCTTATAATGGCATGGATACTCATAATAGAAATCGGAAACCTGTCCTGCCAGTACTTTTTTAATTTGAACGAGCACTTTACCGGCTTCGGCGTCTCCATTTTTCATCGCATTGTCAAAAGCCTTAAAATAATTGCTGCTTTCACAAGTGTATTTGAGTCGGCTATCTCCATTTTCACGAGCATATTTTTTCCAGGATTCGTTCACCGTAATGATTTCGCCATTTTCCTTGATTACCGCGATGTGCGCGCTTAATGAGTCAAGAATACCAAGATTAAACACTTCACTTTTACGCAACAAATGCTCGCTTTTAATACGCTCGGTGATATCACGGGAGTGGCAGGCGGTACCAATGATTTTGTCGTCAATCTGAATCGGGTAAAATGAAATCTCCAACCAAAATTCGGTAGGCCGGTCACTGCGTTCGATCACCGTGAAGATCTCTGCATTGAACGCCCTTTGGTAATATGTTAAAAATCGTTCCGCTCTTTCTGCATTAATTCCTTTAAGGACATAATCGCCTTTGCAAAGTGACTTTCCATGAATTTCTTTTGTCAATTGATCAAAAGGCTTATTTGAAGTGATCAAGGTTTATATCGAGGTCGACACTCCACAACAGGTCATTGGTGTTGTTAATCAATGCGTTTAAATTCCTATTGTCAAAGTCACGTTGCTGCTCTGATACCTTTTTTTGGGTAATATCCCTGAAATTGGATACTACGGCGTTTATTCCGGGCTCATATAACATATTCGTGACACTGCCTTCAAACCAGAGCCAACGGCCGTCTTTGTGTTTTCTGCGTTGCTGGAATTCAAACGTGCCTCCTGGAGTTTCAAGGATATTATTCCTACTAACTTTAAAAGCGTCCAGATCGTCGGGATGGATAAGGTTTAAAAGTGAAGTACTGAGAAATTCCGCTGGATCATATCCCAGAATTTTTGTAAACGATGGACTGCCATAAATAATCAGTCCTTCCTTTGTGGCCAGGGTTTTTATATCGGCGCTTTTTTCAATGAGCACTTTGAACCGCTTTTCATTTTTTTGAATCTGCTCCTCTGCCTGTGTCAGTATTTTTTCTTTTTCGAAGTTTTCCAATGCATATGAAATGTCGTCGGTCGCTTCCTGAAGCAAGGCGATTTCCTCTTCATCAAAAAAATCTTTGATTCCGGCGTGTAATTCGAAGACGCCGACCGTGACGCCAAACTTTTTAATGGGCAGCGAAATCGAGGAATGAATTCCGCAAGTCAAAAGTCGTGGTTTCCATTTTTTAATGGCAGGGTCAACCATGACGTCATTACTTATAGCGTACCGTCCGGTTCGAAAAACATTTCCGGTGGGTGCATCATGAAAAATAATGTCATTCACGATAAGATTATCATAAGCATTGGCCGCCGCTACGGCTTCGGCGGTACCCGAAATGCATACGCGTTTCATGGTATCGTTTTCAATTGTATTAATCCACGCCAATACAAATTTGCCGATTTCCACCGCTATACGGCAGGTACTCTCCATGAGCGTCCGTTCTTCCTTTATCTGGACGATACTTTGATTAATGGCACTGTTAAAGGCATACAGCCTGTTTGCCTTCGTTAATTTTGCCGTTGCTTTTAGTTGGTCGGTACGATCAACTGAAAGGATGAAAATGCCTTCCGGAACCGGTTGAACGCTTAACTCAAGCTGGGCAGTAGAACCATCAGGAAGAACAAATTCAGTATTCAACTGGGCTGCGATGCGGTCGTGCATGCAACAGGAGAGCGTCTCAAATAGGGGAGTGTGTTCGATCCCGGGATACTTTTCCATCAGCGTATAGCCCAGCAATTGCTCTTTTTTGTAGGTGCTGTATTTTACCAACGCGTCATTTACGTACGTATAGCGCCAATCGAAATCGTGAATCTGCGCGCCTTCAATCATATTATCCAGCGTATGCCGGAATCGTTGCTCTTTTGCAAGCAGCAGCGCCTGATTTTGATGTTGCTGTTCCAGCTTTTGAAAGATATCCAGTGCCTGCGAAATGTTTGTGGTCAGTTGCTGCAGCAGCTTGATATCATCGTCCGAGAAATCAGATTCGGCCGAATAGAGATTTAAAAGGCCTACGATATTTCCCGACCTGCTGAGGGGTAGGAGGATGCATGATTTTATCGCATGTTTATGGGCATACAGCTTCCACGGTTCAAGTCCAGGTTCATTTTGAATATCGGTCGAGATGTAATAGTTCCCGGATTGGACAATGTATCTCAGTTGCGCGTTTGGTTTTTTTAAGGCTTCATCGAATAATGGTAAGTCGGCATTAGGTATCCCGCTTTGGTCGACCATGGTGAGCGTTTCCAATTTTGAATCGAATAATCCAATCCACGCCATACTAAAATTCCCGAATCGCAGGGCGAAGTGACAGCAGTCATGGAATAATTCTTCTTCACTTTTTACGGTGACAATTTTCTGGCTGATGTTTGTAAGCAGCGCATATAGCCCATTTGCTTTTTTGAGCTTTATTTCATTTTCTTTTCGGTCCGAGATGTCTACTGAAAAAATACAAATCCCTTCGTCACAAGGTTGCAATCGGATATCGAACCAACTAAATGAACCATTTTCCTTGGTAAACCTATTCTCGAATCGGCTGGGCTTACGATTTTTCATGCACTCCTTCAACAGGTCAAAAATTGGGCTATCAGCCATTGAAGGAAATATTGTAAACATTTCAAAACCAATCAATTTCTCCCGGGATTTTCCGGATTGCTTTATTGCAATATCATTTAGAAATACATATTTCCAATCGTAATTTACGATTTGGAAACCTTCTTGGAGGAATTGGACGGTGTGAGGTTGTGACATATAGGAAAAAATTTGCTCATCGCACAATCGCTAAAAGAGAAAGTTTTGTCCAATATAAATTAAATTGTCTCGACTAAAGAGAGTTTTTGATGAAAAACGATAAAATATTGTTAAAATAAACCCATTGTTAAATATAATCTTACAATTATGCGATTTAAGTATCTCGTCATCAATAAAAACTTGTATATGGAAAATTTTTTTGGGCGCTTTGGGACTTGGACTGCTTGCACAATATATCACAATCAACTGCTCCAAAAAAAAGGAATAAAAATCCGGATACAATTCGCTTAATTCTAAATCAAATATTGGATACTGGAATATTATGGTGATGGGCTCGATTTAACCCGGATTCATCGTATGACATTTACAAACTGAAAAATCCCATCGTAATGGGATTTTGAAACACAACAAACCCAAAAATATTATAAGGATTCTAAAACCTGGGTCTGACCAATACGCGCCTGCCTTACGTTTAGGACCGCATTCGAATTGGCATCCACCAGGAAGGCGACTATTTTTGCATTGTTGGCGTTAGCAACATTGGATGGTAAAGCAATCGTATAGTTCTTCGTAACCTGGCTACCACTTACCGTAATGGCTTCACCCGATATTGGCGTAACAATAGATCGCAGCACACCATCGTATTCAAAATTCGGAATGGAACTCAAACCATTGTAAAGGTTAGACGAATAATTGGCTTGTGAGTAAAATAAATTGTCCTCCACGATATACACTACCAATTTGGTCTGTAGGGCAGTATTGTTATAGCCAAAAAGTAAATTAAGGTTAATATTACCGCCATCCAGCGTCGAATTTATGGCTATTCCAACAGGGGCGCCCGGCTTAATTTCATTCAGGACCTGGTTTACATTTTGATACTGCGGGCCAGACCAATTTATAGTCCTGTTTATTCTTCCTGTGGGAACACCGCTTACATTTTGGGCTGTGGCCAAAGCATTTCCCTGTGCTGTGATAAAAGGGTCATTATTAAAAAGATGAATTTGAACTGATACTTCTTTATCAGTTTGTTCCTTTAGCAACTGCGTTCCGTACAGTATTCTTGGGCAATTGCCGCACCATGTTCCCGAATACTCTTCGACCAAAACACGGTTTACAAATTGTGTTGGAATGACAACCTGGTCCTGAACGGTAATCTGGATAACATTGGTGGTTAAATTTTGATATACCGCTTTTACATTGTATGTTCCGGCAGTAAGGAACGTATAATTACTGTTGGCAATGGCGACATCATTTATATAAAAAACCGATGCTGAAGTAAGATTCGTTCCTAAATTAGAAAGTACCGTAAACGTTGCGGTGCCACCGGTTTCCAGAGCAGATTGATCTGTGGATATGGTTACAGAAGTAACCGTTTGTGTTTCTTCAAAATCACTTTCGGTCTCGGTGCAACCAACAACTAAGACCAAAAGCAATAATGACGATAATAATGATTTTAATTTCAGATTCCTTTTCATAGCATTCTTTTTAAGAAGTTATTTTCTTGTATGGTGTAAAAGTAGTCGTCTTATTTTGAGCGAATTGTCGTCTAGTTGACAATGGATGATAAAAATTGGAAATATTTTTGTCTAAAGAAAAAAAATCGCATCATGAAAAAAATCCTCCTACTATTAGTATTACTGCTATCGGCCAAAATCACTGCGCAGGAAATTCCGTTGGCACAACTTGAAACGATTGATGGCGAAACGGTTTCTACGCAGATTCTTGCTGAACAGGGCGCCAAACCGATTGTCATCACCTTTTGGGCAACCTGGTGCATTCCCTGCCTCACGGAACTTTCGGCAGTAAATGAGCGTTTGGAAAGCTGGAAAGAAAAATATCAATTTGACCTATATGCCGTTTCTGTTGATGATGATCGAACGGCCCGGAAAGTAGCGGCATTGCAAGCGGGAAAAGGATGGGATTTTAAAGTACTGCTGGACACAAACCAGGATTTCAAACGGAAATTAAACATTAATTCTATACCTTATCTAATTGTCGTAAAAGAAGGTAAAATCATCTTTACCAAAACTGGTTTTGTAAAGGGAGACGAAGCAAGAATCGAAAAAGTGATTTCAGAAAATCAGTAATAAGATGAAAGGAATTTTCTCCATATTGTTGCTTTTACTGGCTTTTCACAATGTACACGCACAACTCTCCGGCAGCTTTGAATCCTATGGCTCCTGGTATATTGATGATAGCAAAATCCAGCTTGAGCCTACCGAAACTGAAGACCGGATTCGGGCCAACAGTTATTTAAAACTGGATTACAGGTACCATCATTTTACGGCTGGTGTTCAGGTAGAAAGTTATGAGTCGAAAGCACTGTTGAATTATTATCCCAAATTTGTGGGAACCAAACCCGGGACATTTTATTTGAATTATTCCAACACCAAAAACACATTAGATATTACGGTGGGGCATTTCTATGAAAAATTTGGAAGCGGTTTGGTTTTCAGGGCCTGGGAAGACAAGCCACTCGGAATAGCAAATTCATTGGTGGGTGGAAAAATAAAATACAAACCGTTCAAAAGTTTGGAATTGACAACCCTTTATGGGAAACAGCGCAATGGTTTTTCGACGGATTTATCCGAAAGTACTCTATTTGGATGGAATGCCGATTTTAAGATTTCAAGTGCTTTAAAAATCAAAAGTTCTAATTATGGCGTGGGCTTCAGCTATGTGAATAAGCATGAAACCGGCCTGGATGTTCCTTCAGACGTTTACCTTGTTTCGAGCCGCGGTTTTTTTAAAAGGAAGGGATTTTCATTTGATATCGAATATGTCTTTAAATCTAAAGAGGCGTTGGTCGAATTTGAAACCGTAAAACCGCAATATCTCTTTGATGGCGACGCCCTTTTGGTCAACCTCGGTTATGCCAAAAAAGGATTTGGAATAAATGCCAATGTAAGGAGAACCGAAAATTTTGGTTTGTACGCGGAGCGGAAATTGACACGCAACAGTTTTAACCAGGGATTGTTAAACTACATCCCGTCCATTACCAAACAGTTTGATTACAGCCTGACCAATATTTATGTATATCAGTCACAGCCCAATATCCGATTTGAACCCGATGGCAATAAAGCCGGAGAAATCGGCGGACAGGTTGATGTTTTTTATAATTTTAAAAAGGGGAGTGCCCTTGGTGGTAAAAATGGTTTGAATATCGCTTTAAATTCATCATTATGGCACGGTTTAAAGGGGAGATATGATGCTGATGAACGGAAATACCAGGCAGATTTTTTTGGCTTTGGGCACAAATTTTACAACGATTACAGCTTCGAAATCAGGAAAAACATCAACCAAAAATGGACTGCTATTTTTACCTATCTGCAGCAATATTACAACGCAAAATATGTCGAGGAAAGTTTTGGTGAGGTGAACAGCAAAACCATCGTTTGGGACAATTTGTATAACTTTTCAGGAAGTAAAACGCTAAAGCTGGAATTGCAACACCAATGGGCAGATGCCAGTTTTAAAAATTGGGCTGCTGGTTTGGTGGAATATAACTTTAATTCGAATTGGTCTGTCTTTAATAATAATCTCTACAACTATGGTAATTCCGAAACCAGTAAAAAGATCAATTATTACACGCTGGGCACCAGTTATTCTAAAAACGCCACCCGAATCCAACTGAGTTATGGCAGGCAGCGCGGCGGATTGGTCTGCATTGGCGGTGTTTGCCGGTTTGTTCCTGAAAGTTCGGGTTTGAATGTCAATATAAACTGCGCTTTCTGATCAGCATATAAAGATAAAAGAATAATTAACTTCCTAAAAATTCAGAAAAAAATAAAGGGTCATGATGCAATTTGTCCAATATGATTTATAGTGATTCAACAACTTAAATGTCGCTGTTCTTTTTCCTGATTCTACTCAGTGTTTCTGGCTTTACACCAATGTACGAGGCAATATATTGTAACGGGATTTCTTCAAGTATCTGAGGATTTTCAGCAATCAAATTGTTGTATCTTTTGGTTTGAGAATCCAAAATAAATGAGATCTCTCTTTTTTTACCTTTCATATAAATATGTTCATAGAGCTTTAGAAACAATCTACCTACATTAGGACTTTTTTCCACTAATTTTTCTATTTCCCGGAAATTGGCTTTATAACAATCGCAAGGCGTCAATGCCTGAATATTGAAAAAAGTAGGCGTTAAATTCCGGATCGAAAACAGTTCGGCATATATGCATGGACTAAATAAGAACTTGGTCGTAAACTCTTCACCATCTTTAAGATGGTATACCCTAAAGGTTCCGCGGTCGAAAAAATACAAATCTTTAACATAGGTTCCCATAGCGAGAACATGATCCATTTTTTTAATATTCATGGGTTGGAACAATGCTTCTAAATCTGTAAACTCCTTTTCGGTGAGGTCCGCAAAATTGGAAGTAAATAATTTTAAATTCTCCATTTTTACAGCTCTTTAAAAATTCGATTTTTAATTCTGCTTAAAGTTTCGGGTTTAATACCCAGATAAGACGATATGTATCGTTGGGGTATTTCTGAGACTACTTTTGGACGTTCACAAAATAATTTCATGTACCGCTCCTGAGGCGTATCAAAAATAAAAGAATGTTGTCGTATTACCCCAAAAAGGTATAAATGCTCTAAGAATTTAAAAAAAACAGATGCCATGGTTGGATAGGCATCAATTAAATCATCCAGGTCAGAAAACTTTGCCACCATACAATTTGTATGTTTGAGTGCCTGTACATTCATTTGAGTAGGTTTATTACTTCTTACCGCAACCAAATCAGTCATCATAGTAGGGCCAAAATAAAAGTTGGTCGTAATATCAGTACTTTGTTTATTGAAATAGCCTCTCATAATCCCATCATTAATGTAGTAGATATTTGAAACCATATCATTTTCTAAAAAAAGATGGTCTAATTTTTTAACACTGATAGGCGTAAAAATAGCTGTAAAAGCTTCTAATTCTTGCTCGCTTAAATTGGCAAACCTGGATAGAAAAAATCTTAAATTATCTGTCATTTTTTTATTTAATGGAGTAAGGGGTTAACCAACAAAAATAATCATCATTTTGACAAAACTGTTTTGGTATTTAGTTATAATATCCTCAAAATTAAACCTAAACGAATTATATTTTACCCTATTTCTCGTAAATCGCTCTAAATTGTTTGACAGGATACCATTTGCTGCAATAAAAAAATAGAGTTTGCATCGCATTTTGGTGCGTACAAACTCTAAATAAAACTAACTCAAACAAAATTAAACATGAAACTCACTATTCTTAGAATTGAAATCTATAACCAAAGTCCGGTTGAAATCCAATTTGGTCGATTTGATTAACCTGCTGTGTCAATCGGTTATAATCTTTTGAGAATACGTTCGTATTGTTGGTTATATTCTGAAAATCCACGTAAAATTGGTGTGAATGTTTCTTTTTACTGCTGTTCAATTTGAATCCGAATTTTAAGTCAAGTCTTAAATAGGCGTCATACTGTTCACTGAATGCATTGGCATCATCTCTTATTTCATAACCGGCTGCATTTGAGGCCGCTAAATCGACAGGGGTGTAGTACCTTCCTCCCGCTGTAGTGAATTTGGTGTTGATGGTAAAAACATTCTTTTTTGCGTTGCCTATTTTGAATTCTTTTCCTGCTAAGGCATTAATTACATATCCGTTATTGAACGGTGAGTCTCGTTCTACTCCATCACTTCCGGTATATCTACTCTCAAAAAATGAAGTAGTAAAAAGTAAATTGTATCCTTTACTGAAGAATTTTTCCAATGTAAATTCCACACCTTGATTGAATCCTTCACCGGTGCTTACCAAAGAATTTTTGTCTGTAGAGAATCCAAAATCGGCACCTTCGGTAAGGGAAGAGTAGCTTGATGACGTTTTTTCTACTGCTGCTTTGTCGATGGCCTGATAATAAATTTCAAATTTTGTTCTCCATTTATCCGCGAATCTTAGATCATAGCCTAAAACATAATGAGCACTTCTAACCAAATCCAATGCTTTATTACTTTGAACGAGATTCCCCCCGATGTTTTCATTTAAGAACAATAGGGGAGCAGCTGCATTTTGATGGTGTAAACCGTATCCTATGTTTATTGCACTCTTGTTGTTGATGGCATAGGTCAATGCTGTCCTTGGTTCAAAAACAAACTCCTCATTCAACGAAAAGTATTGCCCGTGTAAACCAGCATTAAAAGTCAATTTTTCGGTTAGTCTGAATTGTCCCATGGCATAAGGCTGCACAATAGAATAGGCCCCATCATTGTTTATTAGATTGACAAAGTCAGGTTGTCCATCGCCGTTATTATCATCCTGTTGCTCCCGGTCTGATAATTTATTTTCTAATGAATATTGCTCCAGTAATAATCCCGTTCTGAATGTAAATTTTTTGGATATTTTAGAATTGAAAAGTGTTGAAAATGTTATCCTGTTTTCGGTGTTATCCACTTCAGTCCAACGTATTTTGAATTCAGTAGGTGTTTCTAAGTTAAAATACCTGTCATTTTCAAAAGTATTGCGCGTTACAGAACCGCTTATTATGGTTTTTAAATATGATTTTGAACCGATGTCGATCGTGTGTTTTAACCCAAAAACGCCAAAACCGGAAGTTACAAAACTATCTTCGTCTCTTGTAGCAAATAAATCGTCATCGGATAACTCCACATCTTTTCCTATTAAGTCAATATTTGAATCACCAAAAATTCCAAAAACCGAAAAATTCCCAAACTTACCTTTCCCAAAATCAAGATTAAATGAAAAGTCGTTGTAATTAGGTTGCGCCGTTGTTCCAGCCAATCCTAGTGAACCAACGATCCCATAACGAGCCGCAACAAGAAACGACCCGCCTTTTTTTCCTAACGGACCTTCAGCCATTAATTCTGCGCCGGGAAATGCAGCTACGCCAACTGAATATTCATATTCTTTGTTGTTCCCTTTTCTAAGTCCCAAATCAAAAACACCACCCAGTGCATTGCCATATTCGGCGGGGAATGCAGAAGTAATAAAATCAGAATTTGCTAATAAATTTGGATTTAAGGCGGAAACAGGACTTCCTGTCGTTCCGAAAGTCGAAAAGTGATTTGGGCTGGGAATTGGAATTCCCTCCAATCGCCAAAGTAAACCAGTGGGTGAGTTACCCCTAACAACAATATCATTTCTACTATCGTCCGCGGTAGAGACGCCTGCAAAGTTTGACGCCAATCGTGCTACATCACTTCTTCCACCAGCGTACCTGTTAACTTCTTCCGGAGAAAATTGTCGAACCGATACTGCTGCCAGTTTATTGATGGATTTTGCTTTATTGTTCCCATCACTTACAATCACAATTTCTTCCAGCTTATCAAATTTTTCTACTAAAGAAACTGAAATGATGACCTCTTTTCCAGTAGTTACATCAATATCCGGAACCGTAGAACTTTCATAACCCAGAAAGCTGACCCTTATCGTTTGTCTGCCCAAAGGAACATTTGACAATTCAAAATTTCCTTTTTCGTCGGTGATGCTGCCTTTGCCTGGGTCACTTAGTAATTCGACTGTTGCACCGCTAATACTTTTTTCGGACTGCTTGTCTACAATAGTGCCTCTAATTACTCCTGTTTGTGCAAAAGAAATCAAACTAAATAGCAATGAGAATAGCATAAATCGTTTTTTCATTTTTCCTGTTTTTTAATTTTCTCAAATTTATTTCAACAAGTTTTAATCAAAATTGACCAAAGTCAATAAAATGAATAAAATAGAAAAGCGAAAAGTCAGCTCATCATGCCATTTTGTGCCAGCTTCCCCACTAAAAATTCATACTTTTAGGTGTCATCAAATCAATATACTTGATTGAACGCGCTTCTTATTAAACACCTTTCATTTTAGCGCCTTCGACAGACCACTTAACAGGGTCAATGTATTTACCGGTGCTTTTCTCGATTCGTTTTCCGTTGACGGTAATGCGGTGAAAAATTGCTACTAAGCCTTTGGAGTTGACTTTAGCTCTTTTAAGATAAAAGAGATTGGAGATTGTTGCTTTCATTTTGATCTTCCTTTTTGACATTAATAATTTAGTTTAAATGTCAAAGCGGTACAAGATGTTCATTTTCTGAACAGGTTGAAAACACTGGGCTTGGCGAGTAATTCGGGGTACCTGTTTTTTATAAAGCGATGTACCCCGAATTGTACCCCTCAAGTATTGCGAATTAATGAATCGTTTGATAGGGAATTAAAAGAAAAAACCCCGAAAATCCTAAGATTTCGGGGTTTTTGAAGTGCTTTGTAAAGCATGTTGCGGAGAAAGAGGGATTCGAACCCCCGGACCTGTTACAGTCAACAGTTTTCAAGACTGCCGCAATCGACCACTCTGCCATTTCTCCAATATGTGCCGCTGTCATTGCTGATAGCGGTTGCAAATATAGCATGCTTTTTCGATATGCAAAACATTTTTGCATTAAAAAAGGAATATTTTTTCAATCCATTTTTAACCTTTTCATTTTCAGGCCGTCACGGAAAGTAAAAAATTTGACACCAATAATGCTCAATGAAATAGGGGGTTCAAAACCTACCCGCACGGTATTTATTTACCGATGCATTCTAGTAATTCACGTATTCTGTAATCTCAAGGCCATATCCAATCATCCCAACACGTTTGCTTTGTTGGGTATTGGAAACCAGCCTGATTTTAGAAATGTCAATATCGTGCAGAATTTGCGCTCCAATACCAAAATCCTTAATGTCCATCTTTATTTGTGGTGCCTTAAAATTGCCTTTCGCCTGCAAATCTTTGAGTTCTATAATACGGCTAAGCAAATCCCCTGGTTGCAACTCCTGATTGATAAAGACCACAGCACCCATTCCTTCCGCATTGATCAGGTTAAACATATCGTCGAGCTTTTTATCTGCTTCATTGGTCAGTGTGCCTAAAATATCGTTATTGATTGCAGTAGAGTTGATTCGGGTAAGTACCGCATCGCCAATATTCCAGGTTCCTTTTGTCAGGGCGATATGAATGTGCTTGTTTGTGGTTTGCTGGTAGGCCCTGAACCTGTATGTTCCAAAGCGGGTCTCGATATCAAAATCTTCTTTTTTTACAATTAGACTGTCGTGTTGCATGCGATAGGCCACGAGGTCTTCGATAGAAACAAGCTTAAGGTCAAATCTTTTCGCGACTTCAACCAGTTCAGGGAGTCTCGCCATCGATCCGTCATCGTTCATGATTTCGCAGATGACGCCAGCCGATTTGAAACCTGCAAGCCTGGCAAAGTCAATCGCCGCCTCGGTATGCCCTGTACGCCTCAGAACACCGCCCTGTTTTGCAATTAACGGAAAAATATGTCCGGGTCGGGCCAGGTCATAAGGTTTCGTGTCTTCGTTGGTCAATGCAAGGACGGTTTTTGCCCTGTCCAATGCAGAAATTCCCGTGGTAACGCCATGGCCTTTCAAATCCACAGAAACCGTAAATGCAGTCTCCATATGGTCGGTATTGTGTGTCACCATGGCCCGAAGGTCGAGTTCTGCACAGCGTTTTTCAGTCAATGGCGCACAAATCAGGCCGCGGCCATGGGTCGCCATAAAGTTTATCATTTCCGGCGTAATCTTTTCTGCAGCAGCGAGAAAATCGCCTTCATTTTCGCGGTCCTCGTCGTCAACCACAATAATTACTTTGCCCTGACGAATGTCCTCAATGGCTTCTTCGATTGTATTTAAGCGTATGTTTTCTGACACTTTGTAATGAGTTTATAAGCTACTTTCAGAAATCGCTTCCCTGAGTGCGCGCCGGTTATAAAAATGAAATATGATGTAAAATGGAATTCCGAGAATGGTGGCTAACCAAGGGTATATTCCAACCCGTTTACCAGTGATGTCTTTAATTTCTTCCAATCGTTTGCCGGTCTTAAATATACCGATGTAGAAACCGATCAGCATCGCAGCAGCGAGCACGACCAGCACAATTTTACTCGGGTTATTTTTTGCAACAAAAAGCATGATAAATACCAGAAAATAAGCAATTAGTGTCATTCCGGAATTGGCATTGTATACTTCCGAGGCCTCAATAAGTTGCTCGTATTTTGTATTGAAAAGTTTTTCCTGCTGAATCAGGTCGGCCTGGGTAATGTTACGGGTCTCCAATATTTTCAACGCTTTCACACGCCTCATTGGAGCATATCCGAATTTTTTATAGTCATACACGGTCTCAATGAGCGCGGCATCAGACATTTTTTGTAAATCGCGCCATTCTTCGTCCTGAATCGTATTGATGGTATCAAGATTGATGACGCGGTCTTCCGGAACAAATGATGGCCTGTTTTTGTTCCGTTGAAACATTTTTATAAATGGTTCCGTCAGCCAGTCAAAGCTAATCGTCATTTGCAGGTCATTTTTCGCACGATAAGTCAGCAGTATGGCCAACGGTGATAAAATGATTGTCGACATCCAAGCACCAAGGAATGGTGTAATACCGTTTTCCTGTCCTAATTTTTTTCCGAATGTGTTTACAAAGTGGAACGTGATAAAAATCAGTATGGCAAATACAATAGGCAGCCCGAGCCCACCTTTCCGTATGATCGCGCCCAACGGGGCACCAATGAAAAACATCAGGATACAAGCGAACGCAATCACAAATTTGTCATACACTGAAAGCCAATGGCTGTTGATGTTTTTTTGTTTCATCTCAAAATCATCTTTGCTTCCTGCAATTGTAAATTTGGTGGTCCCCACATTGCTCTTCGCAACGTCAATGAACTTTAATTTTTTTGTATTGTCGAATCCGGAAAGCAGGTCTTTTGGAATTGCTGTGGTGGACGAATCTTTTTCCGGACGGATATTCATTATTCCGGTACGGACATGTATGTTTTCGGAAAACGAATTCATTTCCTTCTTGTAATCTTTATTCAGCGAATCAAGCGTATAGGTGAGTTCACTGAGTTTTAACATATTGCTTGTATTCGTGACTTTGTCATTGTTCGTGTCCACTTTATCCAATTTAGACAAGTCCATGTTCAGGTTGTATTTTTTGAACGTGGTTTTGGCGAATGGCATTTTCTGACTTTCGGTATACTTTTTAGGGATAATGTCTTCAAATTGGGCACCATCGTGAAGCACAAGCTGAATCACTTTGGAATCCGGACTGCTAATCAATTCAGCGCTTTTGGCCTTAATTAACGTAGTGCTTCCAAAGCCATTTATGGGTTTTTTATGTATGGTAATTCCGGAAAGCTTGTTCCCATTTGGGCCATATTTTTTTTCAACCTTGATGATATACGTACCAACATCGCTAAACTGCCCTTCTGCAATGGCCATCGCGGGTTTCACCTGGGCAATATTGGCTTTAAAGTTGATAAACTTATACTGGGAATACGGAATAATATTGTTGGCGAAAATAAAAGCAGCGATACTGAGCAGGAAGATAAAATATATCAGGCTTCGCATCGCACGCATTAATGAAACCCCTGATGATTTCATTGCGGCAAATTCATAATGCTCAGACAGATCACCAAAAGTCATAATAGAGGCCAACAATATCGTCAGCGGCAAAACCATCGGAATGATGCTCGGAATGTAGAACAACAGGAACTTCAGGATCATTACAAAGTCAAGATCTTTACCTGTGAGTTCAGCGATAAAGAGCCAAACTGCCTGAAGTATGAAGATAAAAAATAAGATTACAAATACCGAAGCAAAAGTAACCAGGAACGTTTTAAGAAGATATCTGTCGAGAATTTTCAACGCGTCTTTAGTCTAATTTGTTGATGTAGTAATTGGGATACTTGCTTTCGACAAAGGTAAATTGATTTTTTGGCAATGTCTGGTTGGTTTTAAAAGAATTAACAACCAAAGTCGTTTTGGTGCCGTTTTTTCCAAGCTCGATCACATTGTAGATTTGCTTGGTCTGGGTATCGATACCGACAAGGATTTCTTTCCTTTTGTCTTTTTTGTCGTCCGGCACCAATTTAATATATTGTAATTTTTTACCCTTGACCGTTTGCTGAATATCCCATTTGAATTTATAGCCTTTATTGAAAAAGGTCAGCATTTTTGAAGGTGTAATCGTATTGGCGTCTTTTTCATCGACTTTTGAAATACTGATTTCTTCATCTTCCGGAACGATGGTGTAGACTTTTTTTCCGTCATACAGTTTTGTAACGCCCATGAAATTCAGTACATATTGGTTTCCTTTCATGACGACATTCCCACTGCTTTCCTGGTTGATATTCTCTTTGGTGTTATTCAGCGTATATTTGAAGTCAATCGCGATGTTGTCGTAACTCTTCACTTTAGCAGTGACTTCGTTCAGCAAGTCCTGTGCCTTTTTGTCCTGCGCTGTTGCCGCAACTGAAATGAAACACATCACCACTACGGCAAATCCGGTTTTAAATAAATTTCGCATACTCTTTTTCATACAATAATTAAGTTTCTTCATTATTAAAAAATTGGTCCAAAGAAGCCAGGTCAGGAATATTTACAGCACGTGCTTTACTGCCCTCAAAGGGACCTACAATACCTGCGGCCTCCATTTGGTCAATCAATCGGCCTGCGCGGTTGTAACCCAATTTAAGTTTTCGCTGAAGCAATGATGCCGAACCTTGCTGCGCTGTTACAATAATCTCGGCCGCTTCCCTGAAAAGGCTATCCCTTTCGGAAATATCAATGTCAAATTTTATGCCAGATTCATCTTCTCCTATAAATTCAGGCAACAAGTATGCATTTGGATACGCTTTCTGCGATCCGATGAACTCGGTAATTCTTTCCACTTCCGGCGTATCAACGAACGCACATTGCACCCGTACAACGTCATTGCCATTTGTGTATAACATATCACCACGTCCGATTAACTGATCGGCACCCTGCGTGTCCAGAATGGTTCTTGAATCAATTTTTGACGTTACCCTAAATGCAATCCTCGCAGGGAAATTGGCTTTAATAATTCCCGTGATTACGTTCACCGAAGGCCTTTGTGTGGCAATAATAAGGTGGATACCGATCGCACGTGCAAGCTGGGCTAACCTGGCAATAGGTGTTTCAACTTCTTTTCCTGCGGTCATGATCAAATCGGCAAACTCATCTACGACCAGAACAATGTAAGGTAAAAACCGGTGGCCGTTTTCAGGATTTAGCTTTCTGGATTTGAACTTGTCGTTGTATTCCTTAATATTCCTCACCATGGCTTCTTTCAACAGGGAGTACCGGTTGTCCATTTCCACGCATAGGGAATTGAGCGTGTTGATTACTTTATTGTTATCAGTAATAATGGCATCTTCCGTATCAGGCAGTTTAGCGAGATAGTGCCGTTCGATTTTATTAAAAAGCGTCAACTCTACTTTTTTAGGATCTACCAACACAAATTTTACTTCTGCCGGATGTTTTTTATAAAGAAGCGACGTCAATACAGCGTTCAAACCGACAGATTTTCCCTGCCCGGTAGCGCCGGCCATCAGCAGGTGGGGCATTTTAGCGAGATCTACCACAAATGTCTCATTGGAAATGGTTTTCCCGAGCGCAATCGGAAGTTCCATTTCGGCTTCCTGAAACCGCGCGGACGCGATGACGGTTTTCATTGCAACCATCGTAGGGTTTTTATTTGGAACCTCAATTCCTATGGTTCCTTTACCAGGTATCGGTGCGATGATACGGATTCCCAATGCTGAAAGCGACAACGCAATATCATCTTCCAGGCTTTTGATTTTGGAGATACGGATACCGGCTTCAGGGACAATTTCATATAAAGTGACAGACGGGCCAACCGTGGCCTTAATCTGTGCAATTTCAATTTTATAATTCCGTAATGTTTCTACAATCCTGTTTTTATTCTCTTCAAGCTCCTCCTGGTTGATGGTGATTCCTCCTGTTGAATAGTCCTTGAGCAAGTCTATTGTTGGGAATTTATAATTCGAAAGTTCCAGTGTGGGATCGAAAAGTCCGAAATCGGCGACCAGTTTTGAAGCGAGGTTTTCCTCAACGATATCTTCTTCCTCAACTTTTTCAATGACGAATGTTTCTTCTATCGGTGTCTCGATTTGACGCGTGACTTCGATAGGAGGGGAGGAAGTCCTCAAAGTAGGCTCCAAAATTAACTCCGATGCACTGCTGATTGTAGGCTTTAACGCTTCTTTGTTGATTTCGAATTGGGATTGCGGCTTTTGAATGACCAGCGTTGGTTCCTCCATTTCTTCATCCGGTTCGTCGTCAACGGCAAATTCTTCCAGGTTATACAGGCTGTTGGATTCTGCGACCGGGGTATTGATCGAATCAAGATCTTCGCCTATTTCTTTTTTAGTTCTTTCGAACAAAGCTTTTATGGTTTCAGGAGAAATCTTAATCTTAAAAATGAGATAAATGATCAGGCCGAAAATCAATACCATCAATGTTCCTGCTTTTCCTATAAAATCCTGAAGGAACAGATTGGTTTCGTAGCCAACCACGCCGCCAAGTTCCGGCATAAATGTGGCAAAAAATCCCAATAATACGGAAACAACGGCGATCGCGAATAAATCCCAAAACCACACATTCTTCAATTTCCTGAGCGGAAGGTCCAGTACAAGATAGGCGCCGGTAAGGAACAAAAGACGAACAAAAAGGAATGAAGCCATCCCGAAACCATTGTACACAAAGACATCGGCCAGGTAGGCACCGAATTTCCCCAGCCAGTTTTCTACCTGAGTGCTGCGATCGGTGAGCTGCTCAACCGCACTTTGATCTTTCTGTCCGTAAATGTAAAACGAGATAAACGATAGAAGTAAAGCCACTGAAAAAAGCACCAGTAAGCTGCCAGCAAGAATCTTATGCTGTTTGCTAATCCGCCAACCTTTCTTAGCTTCGGGATCAGCTGGGTCTTTTTTAACAACCGGTTCCTTCTTATTTGTTTTAGCCATGCGTATCAGATATGCTATAAAGATAAAAAATTAAGCCGCACTTATAACGCCATAAAATACGGAACGTATATAATGCATGCTATTGTCAACGCGGACAAAGCGGCAAAAAATACCGCACCAGCAGCAATATCTTTGATAAAACCAATTTTAGCGTGGAAATCAGGGTGTATGAAATCAGCGATTTTCTCTACGGCAGTATTCAATCCTTCAATACTCAGTACCAAACCGATTGCAAACACCTGAAACAGCCATTCCGTTTTGGTAATTCCAAAATAAAATCCCAATGCCGTCATGATAATGCCTATGGAAAATTGCACCATGATGCTGTGTTCGGTGGAAACAAGTTTATAAGCACCGGCGAAAGCGAACTTAAAGCTCTTAAGCCGCCCGGTCACAAAAGAATTATCTGTTTTCATCGAAAAAAATTAAAGTGCGTTCAAAGCGCTGTCATAATTAGGCTCATTTCCGATTTCAGGAACAAGTTCACTATACTTAACATTTCCATCAGTACCAACGACAACTACAGCCCTTGCATGCAGCCCCGCGAAACCACTGTCCACGAGTTCAACCCCATAATCCTTTCCAAAAGCGCCATCTCTGAAATCCGACAAAGTCATCACATTTGAAATGTTCTCTGCGCCACAAAAACGTTTTTGAGCGAAAGGTAAATCTCTTGAAATACAAAGTACTACAGTATCTTTGAGGTTCGCGGCCTTCTCGTTAAAGCTTCTTACTGAAGTTGCACAAACACCGGTATCGATACTTGGAAATATATTCAGCACCAATTGTTTTCCTGAAAAATCCTCCAGCGAAACCGTTGAAAGATCATCTTTAACCAATTGAAAATTCGGTGCTTTGGCGCCTGCTACAGGAAGCGCTCCATTTGTGTTTACTGCGTTTCCGCCTAGTGTTACTGATGCCATTTTTCTGTTTTTTTAACAGCGTCAAAAGTATGAAAAATATTTGCATTCCGACTTAAGAATCACTTCAAAATCCAAACGTTTTATGGAGTGAAGTCTGCTTTCGGAACCCATTTTCGGATAATTTCCTCAATTGAACCCTTGACGATCGGTTTAGTAAGGTAGTCATTCATGCCGGCTTGAAGACAGCGTTCCCTTTCCTCTTTGATGATTCCTGCAGTCAGCGCAATGATTGGTACCAGTTCCCCATTTTGCAGCAGCCTGATTTCGGCTGTCGCTTCATAGCCATTTTTAACGGGCATTTGTACGTCCATAAATATAAGGTCAGGTTGCTTTTTAAGAAATTGCTGCACGGCCACTTCGCCATTGTTCGCTTCCACTAATGCAATATTGGGCATGATATTTTTTATAATGGTTTTTACAAGGAGCATATTGATACCGTTGTCTTCTACCACCATAATGGTTAAGCGCTCGTTGATGACTTGTTCCGGCAATGCTATTTTTTTACTGGTCGAGGGTTCCATGTTTAACATCACGTTATCTGCCGTTCGTAATTTGAGGTCGAACCAAAAAACACTTCCTTTTCCGGGTTCACTTTTCAATTGCAGTTTACCACCCATTAAACCCAGCAATTGATTTGATATAGTCAGGCCGAGCCCTGTACCGCCAAACTTTCGGGTTGTCGAATTGTCTTCCTGGGAAAATGCAGTAAAGATTTTCGCCTGGTTTTCGTTTTTGATGCCGATACCGGTATCTTTAACACAAAACCTGATGGTCCGTTCGGTTTGTCCATTTTCTTCCAATACGGTAACTTCCAAGGAAATTTTCCCCTGTTCGGTAAACTTTACCGCATTTCCGAGTAAATTAATCAAAATCTGTTTTAATCTTACTGAATCTATCCAGATATATTCACTGATCTTATCGTCAATATTTAAGACAAGTTTAATATCTTTCTGACTGGATTCAAATGAAATGAGATCAATTACCTGATTTAAAAGTTCGTGTATATTGTGTCGCTGAATTTCAAGTTCCAGTTTACCTGCTTCGATTTTTGAAAAATCAAGAATATTGTTGATGATCTCCAAAAGCGAATTCGCTGATTGGTTGATGGTCGACATATATTTTTCCTGCATTTTCTCGAGATTTGTTTTCATCAGCAAGTCTGTGAAACCAATAATTCCGTTCAAAGGCGTGCGTATCTCATGGCTCATATTGGCAAGGAAATCTGATTTTGCCTTATTCGCGGCTTCCGCGACTTCGCGTGCCTTGATGGCGTTTTCAGTTTCTTTGCGTTCAGTAATGTCTATAAAAATTCCTTCGACAAAGGCAACTTCGTTATCAATGATGATAAAATCGCCAAACTCTTCTACCCAGACAAACTGTCCGTTTTTCTTTTGCAGCCGGTAAGCGACGTTAAACGGCTGCTTATTGTCCAACGCCTTTTTAATCACCATTGCCACATGTTGCTGGTCTTCTGGATGAATCAGGCTCGTATAGCGCACCCGGTTTTCGAGGAAGTCGGCCTTTCCGTACCCGGTCAGTTTTTTAATCTGGTCATTGATGTAAACTTTTGACCATTTTTCGTCATTCTTGAATAAGTAAACGGTGCCGGGGATATTATCTGCCAAAAGGCGAAACTTTTCCTCACTTTGGTGAATAATGGTTTCATTCAGATTTCTTTCTAATGCCGCTGAGATATTATTGGCAAGGGTCTGTAAAATCTTTATCTCATCTTCTGTCCAGATCCTTTCAAAAGCGCAATCGTCGAACCCGATAAAACCGGTAAATACATTTTTCCTGAAAATTGGAATAATGAGTATCGATTTTATTTCATTGGCTAGTAATAGGTCTTTAAAGAATCCTTCATTAAGCTCGCGGGTATGTGAAATAAATATCTTTTTAACATAAATACTCTCGGTTATTTCCTTAAGGTTCTCATGGGTAAACCGTTGTAAAGGTGTAATTTGCAGTGTGACACCTGATTTCGCCCATTTCACCTGCTGGCTGATCAAATTTGTTTTTACGTCATTTTCATAATAGTAGATGTGGTCGGCATGGGTCGCTTTTCCAATAATTTCAAACGCTTCCCTGAACATGTCGTGGGCATCACTTTTCAAAAGGAATTTGTCGGTACAATGTGCTAAGGCAGATAACAGTTCACTTTTGTAGGCCAGTTTATCTTCCATGTCCTTGCGTTTCTGGGCTTCAATCGCTAACGAAATGATGTCTGATACGGATCGGATGAAATTGATATCCTCATTGTCAAAATCGCGTTTCGTAGTGGCTTCAAAGCACAGGATGCCTTCCATTTTTCCATTTAGGGTAATGGTAGTATCGAGCAGTGATTTGATATTTTTTTCACGAAAATAATTTTCACGAAATTCCTTTGTTTCCCTGTGGTTGTTAACATCAGCCGCAATAATGATCTTATCGTGTTCTATGGCCTTAAAATAAATGGGAATATCTTTTTTCTCGAAAATACGTCCTTTAGAAAAAGTGCTCGAATGCAAATCAAAAAGACAGCTACACACAATACGCTCAGGATGATATTCCCAAAAGCTCACGCGTTCAATCATTGAATCTCTTGCAGCACTTTTTAAAATAATCTGCAGCGTGGTAATCAGGTTTTTATGCCGTGCATAATTCGTCGTGGATAATTTATTTATTGTGGCATTGTATTTAATAATCTTAGCCTGCCGTTTCATGTTTTCAAGTTCGATATTCTTCAAGGCGGTGATATTCCTCGCAATCCCGGAATAGCCGATAATTTTCCCTTCATGGTTTTGACGCGCGGTTACTCTTTGGGAAACCCAGAACTCTTCATTGCTTTTTGACTGAATTGGGAATTCCGCGGTAGGAAAATCATTTTCGATTTGAAAAACACCCTCATAAAAGCGTTGCATATTTTCCCGGTAATCTGCCCGGATAAACTCAGCATAATTTTTTCCAATGATTTCCTCCCGCGAAAAGCCAAGGAAAGTAGAGGTAAAGTCGTTTATAAAAGTAAAGTCACCATTTTGGTCAACTTCAAAAATAATATCGGTGGCGTTTTCAATCAGGTTTCGGTATTGGTTTTGTATTTCAATTTGGCTCGTAACATCCTGTCCTATGCCGATAATCAGGTTATCATTGTATTTTTTGTCCTTCCACTGGATAAATTTGTATTCCCCATTCTTGCATTTCAGCTTGCGTATGTAAAGCCGCTCGTCGATGTAATGATCATGATACCGTTCTCCGATGAACTCCGGATCCTCGGTTAAGGCCCAGAAATTTAGTCCCATCACTTCATCAGGTTTATAGCCCAGGATTCCGTATATGCTATCGCTGCAATACGATAAGGCTCCTTTTTTGTCAGTGCCTACAATAAGTGAATTGCCCTTGTTGACAATCTGGTCAGCGAATGCAAACCTGTCCTGTGCGTTCAGCTGAATCGTATGCCGTAAATAATGGATCACGATAATGAAAAAAACCGAGTATAGTATTGTTAATAAGATGATTGGGGCGACGATATTTCTTTGGTACAATATAAAAAATACGACGACAAAGCTGGCGATAAACATCCAATAGGAACGGAGTGTTTGAAAAATACCTGGCGCAAAAAAGAAAATGATCAGCAGTTCCGCAAATGTCACCAATTCAAACGGATGAAAAGTAAGCTTATAGATGATGTAAGTGGTCAGGGCCACATAGTTTGCAATAAAAACAGTCTTAAGGTTTTTTTTAAGGAACTCGTTTTTATCACTGAAATAATAGGTGACGACCAACAACATTCCTGCCAGTGAGTTTACCCAAAATTCACTGTGTTTTCGAACATTGAAAATCTCCAGAAATAGTTCGGTAAAAGGAAACATCGCACCAAAGAAAAGCAGGTATAGCCGATATTGGTTGCTATCAATCCTACTCTTTAATGATGAAACAAACTCAGGTTTGGAATTTGATATCTTTTTAAGCAGTATTAACAATACCAGGCTTAAAATGACAAAAGCGGCCAAAAGAAACCACCATTTTTCATGAACAACCGTGCTGTAATGAAGTGAAGAAATCCGAATGAATGGCGTTAAACTATTTGTGCTGAAGTGATTACGGCAGAAAATAGTCGATAAAAATTCTATTGAAACAGCATTTGGGTTCATGCGTTACTGATTTTTTTATAACAATTGCCCGCAAAGAAATCCTTGGTTGTTAGTAAAAATAGAAAAAAAGTACTTTAAAATATAATAAATAGCAGATTATTAACGGAATACGTTGCTGTTTATGACGTTTACAAAATCAGAGCCACTTCAGGATGCTTCGTATTATTTTAAGTTTTCCATCGTAGGGTGCGTAACGGACAGGAATGTCAAGCCAGGTTGCTTTTTTCACGATAGCCTTTTTATGGCTGAAAATATCAAAGCTCAATTTACCGTGATACGCTCCAATTCCGGAAGCACCAACACCTCCAAATGGTAGCCTCTTATTTGAAAAATGGACCACAGTGTCGTTTATACATCCGCCACCAAACGAATAAGAACGCAGCATCCTTCGCTCAAATTCCCTGCATCCGGTGAATATATACATTGATAGGGGCTTGTCATAATTTGATACAATGCGGTGGATATCATCGTCGTTTTCAAAGGTCAATATAGGCAATATAGGTCCAAATATCTCCGCTTTCATCAAGGCGCTTTCAAGGTTAAATTCGTCAATAAGCGTAGGGGAGAGGTAGCGTTCATCCTCATTAGTATGCCCGCCGTAAATGATCTTATACGGCTCAATCAGCCCTATCAATCTCTTCCAGTGCTCTGAATTTATAATGCGTGCAAAATCGTCGGATTGTTCTACATTTTCGCCGTATGCTCTTTTTATTTCAGTTTTTAGCAGATCAACCAACTGGTTTTTAGCCGATGATTTTACAAGAATATAGTCTGGTGCAATACAGGTTTGTCCAGCGTTTAGGAATTTACCCCAAACGATACGCTTTGCAGCCACCGCGAGGTTAGCAGTGTCATCAACAAGACAAGGATTCTTGCCGCCCAGTTCAAGCGTCACCGGCGTCAGATGCTCCGCGGCGGCCTTTGCGACAATTTTCCCGACTGCAACGCTTCCAGTAAAGAAAATATAGTCCCACTTTTTCTTTAAAAGGTCAGCGGCAATTGTGGCATCTCCCAATACCGCTACCACGTGTTTTACATCAAAAGTTTCCCGGATTATCTTTGAAATTAAGGCAGAAGTCGCCGGAGTTAACTCAGATGGTTTCAACACAACCGAATTCCCGGCGGCAACCGCAGCAATCAGTGGCAGCATTGACAATTGGAACGGGTAATTCCACGGTGCAATCACTAAAACTTTCCCGTACGGCTCACTGTAGATGTAATCGCGTGACGGAAAATTCAAAAGGGATGCGCGCGTTCGCTTCGGCTTTGCCCAGGATTCCATGTGCTTTAGCGTATATTTCAGGTCCGAAATCACCAACGAAGTTTCAGTTAAGACCGATTCAAACGGAGGTTTGCGAAAGTCTTTATACAAAGCCTCCACAATGTCATTTTCGTGGAGAATGATATTGTGGAGTAACTTTGAAAGAGCCTTTTTTCGAACAGGGATGTTGTGCCTGAAATTCATTGCACGATGATTATTGGTTATAGGAATCCGAAACGATAACCAAAATAAGCGTCAGCCTGTTTGCCATCGCCGATTGCAGTCAGCACAGAGTTGGAACCCAGATAAAATCCGGACAGTCTAAATCCGAACCCTGCCGTGGTACCAGAAATTTCGTTGAATGAAACCGGTAAAAAAGCTTCAAAAAATCCAAGATTTACCCTTGGTGTCACCGAAAAAATGTTTTGTGAGGCAATCTGGTTGTTTCCTTCGTCTTTATTCATTTTCTGCTGAAGGAATAACGTCAGGTTCAGTTTCGAAATCAGGTTATAGTCCGCGTAAAGGTTAAACACAGTAGGCAATTTTACTTTAAAATCTGTACTCTCTGAAGTTTCTGTAAAAAAGTTATTCTCCGGACGGTTTAAAATGGCTTCGATGTCAGACAAGCTTTCGGCATTATTAAATTCATTTAAATTCAATGATTGGGTGGCGTTCATATCCAATCTATAATTTATAGATTTATTTTTATCCGACTTAAAAGTCATGCTTCCCATGTTTTTTACCGCCATCCCCACTTTTAATTTATAGGAAGAACCTGATTTCCATTGGTAATCAAAACCAATATCAGTTGCCATTCCTTTTAATTGTCCAAAAACGGAACTCGTATAATCACTGGATTCAGTAAAACTATCTGCGAAATTGCCCGAATAAGCAATGTTCACATTGGCCTTTGCATTTCGAAGAACGGGATCGCCGGAACTGTAGTCTATCGTTCCTGAAAAATCACCCGCACCCATGTTGGCATAAAGAACCAGGAAATAATAGTTTTAAAGTAATTCCCCCATTGATGCGGTGCTTGTCGTTTTCGAAAATTTTCCTCGCTGCTGAAAATCCAATCTCGCCCCAAACCGTTGCGTTGACGCGCTGATTGCCAGAGTTGTCAATTATCGCGGCAGCAGTTGTCGCATTAAAATCATTGTTTACCAAAGCCCGTCCAAGGTTGGAATCCACATCAATAACATTTGCCGTAATGTGTCCTCCAGCGGAAATCCCAAATCCCCAGCCCAGCGCTTTGAAAGCAAATCCGGGAAACGCGATTTCTGCATTCGTCGTAAAATTAACGGGTTCATTACCGGCAAAAATCAAATCCTCCAAATTGTCTCCGCCAACGAGGTCTCCGAAGCCCACTTTGTTACTGGATGCGTTCGCACTTAAACCGAAAATCTGTACTTCAAACCGACTTCCGAGATTGGCAAATTCGGAGGGGTTCATGTTTCCGTTGAGGATGCCGACACGCTTCGATGTGGTAAGCCCTGAAAAATGTTCCTGTGCCAATGCAGGGAGTGCACAGAACGCACAAAGCAATAATGTAATTTTTTTCATAATTGTAGAGGTTTTATTTTATCAAATATATAAAAACTGCTCGTGTTTCAGGCAGTTACCGAAAATATAAATCGATTTTAATGGTAATTTTAAACGGCGTTCCAAACCGGCTCGTCTGGAACCGGTGCAATAATTGAAATTTCCGTTTGGAGCACGGGATGAATGAGTACAAGCCTACGGGCGTGCAGGTGAATTCCGCCGTCCGGGTTGCTGCGGTCTGAGCCATATTTCAAATCTCCTTTAATCGGCGACCCGATGGCAGCCAATTGCGCGCGAATTTGGTGGTGCCGTCCTGTGTGCAGCAGAATTTCCAGCGCTGTGTAATGTTGCAGCGATTTAATGACTTTGTAATCGAGACTTGCCAACTTGCTGTTTTCCACTTCTTTTTCAAACGCCTTTGAGGTATTGTTTTTTTCATTTCGTTTAAGAAAGTGTACCAAATGACCCTCGTTAGCGGCAGGCTTTGTCTTTACAATAGCCCAATACGTTTTTTGCGTTTCACGGTTCTTGAAAAGCGCATTAAGCCGGGTTAACGCCTTTGATGTTCTTGCAAATACTACAATTCCGGTTGTAGGCCGATCCAGCCTGTGCACGACGCCCAGGTAAACTTCGCCCGGTTTGTTGTATTTTTCTTTGATATATTCCTTGACAATATCGCTCAATGGCTTGTCACCCGTCTTGTCACCCTGAACAATATCTCCAACGCGTTTATTGATGGCGATGATATGATTGTCTTCGTAAAGGACCTGAAGGTTTTCTTTGTTAGAGACCGTTTTCACTGAATTATTTTTTACAACAACCTCAACCGGAAGGTTGAATCTAGTATTGTTCTGTTTGGTTTGGGAAATCGGTTGACTTTACATCGCTGACATACTTAGAGATAGCACCGGTCATTTGGTCATATAAGTTAAGATAGCGCCTCAAAAAGCGCGGACTAAATTCATTATTCATCCCCAGCATATCATGGATTACCAGTACCTGCCCGTCAACGCCGCCTCCTGCACCAATTCCGATTACGGGAATTGAAATGCTCTTAGATACTTTCTCGGCAAGATGTGCCGGAATTTTCTCCAGGACTAACGCAAAGCATCCCAGTTTCTCCAGTAATTTCGCATCTTCGAGCAGTTTCTCGGCTTCTTCTTCCTCTTTTGCACGAACGGTGTAAGTTCCAAATTTATAAATGGATTGCGGGGTAAGGCCCAGGTGTCCCATCACCGGAATTCCGGCATTGAGGATTTTTTTAATGGATTCCTTAATCTCACTACCACCTTCGAGTTTTACCGCATGTCCACCGCTTTCTTTCATAATCCTTATCGAGGAACGCAAAGCTTCCTTCGGATCCGATTGGTAGCTTCCAAAAGGCAAATCCACGACAACCAAAGCCCGGTCCACCGCCCTGATCACTGACGACGCGTGGTAAATCATCTGATCGAGTGTAATCGGTAAAGTGGTTTCATGTCCAGCCATCACGTTAGACGCAGAATCACCCACTAAAATCACGTCGACGCCTGCAGTATCTACAATTTTTGCCATTGTAAAATCATAAGCGGTAAGCATCGATATTTTCTCGCCATTGGCTTTCATATCGACAAGCGACTTTGTGGTTATTTTCTTGTAATCTTTTTTAGCTACGGACATAAGGTTTGTTTTTTGGTTTGTAAAAGTAAATATTATTTCCCGTATCTGCGGCATTTTAGGCAGGTTCTACAAAAGTTGGCTTGCAATGCTGCGTGAATTAAACGGATTTATCCTTATGAAGTCATCGTATCCGCAAACAGCAATTATTTATTACTTAAATTTGTAACCAAAATACTAGACCTTGAAAAGCGTACTCATTATCGATGACGAAGAAAAACTTAGGGGGCTGCTCGCACGGATTGTGAAATCGGAAGGATTTAACGTGATGGAAGCCGCCGACCTGTCATCAGGATTTAAAAAAATGGGACAGGCTGATGTTGACATAATCCTCTGCGATGTAAAGCTTCCTGATGGCAACGGTGTTGATTTTGTAAAGAAAGTAAAGGCCGCTTTTCCGCTGACCGAAATCATACTGCTTACCGCATTCGGAAAAATTGCAGATGGGGTGGAAGCGATACGAAATGGCGCTTTCGATTACATCGTGAAAGGTGATGACAATGACAAGGTAATCCCACTTTTGTACAAAGCATCAGAGAAGCGTCAGTTGGAAAAAAAGGTAATCCATCTTGAGCAAAGGATCGCCGACAAATATTCTTTTGACACCATTATAGGGAAATCAAAATCATTAGCCCGTGTGACAGATTTAGCTAAGAAGGTCGCCAAAATTGACGCTACCGTACTGCTCTCCGGCGAAACGGGGACGGGCAAGGAAGTTTTTGCACAGGCCATTCACGAAAACAGCCACCGTGCAGGAAAGTCGTTTGTCGCCTTGAATTGCAGTACTTTCAGCAGGGAAATTCTTGAAAGTGAGCTTTTCGGGCATAGACAGGGCGCCTTCACCGGTGCGTTAAAGGACAAGAAAGGTTTTATTGAAGAAGCCAATGGGGGTACCTTGTTTTTGGACGAAATTGGTGAAATGCCCATTGAATTGCAGGCAAAGATGTTGCGTGTACTCGAAACCAATGAGTACATTCCGGTGGGAGATTCCACACCCAAAAAATCAAACTTCAGGCTGATTGCCG
Source organism: Flavobacterium sp. BFFFF1 (assembly GCF_002256285.1). Lineage (GTDB taxonomy): Bacteria > Bacteroidota > Bacteroidia > Flavobacteriales > Flavobacteriaceae > Flavobacterium. The sequence continues at coordinate 34,308 of NZ_NKJE01000027.1, forward strand.
CTACGAACCGGGACTTAAAAGCAGAGAGCGAAGCACAGCGTTTCCGAGCGGATTTGTATTTCCGATTGAATGTTTTTGAAATTAACCTGCCGCCATTGCGGGAACGGACGAAAGACATCGAAGCTTTGGTTCAACATTTTACGGAGCAGTTTTCAGCAAAGACAAACAAAAGGACACTGGATATCGATCCTTCGTTCCTTAGTGCACTGGAAAGTTACTACTGGCCCGGAAACGTACGTGAACTCAAGAACATCGTGGAGCGGTCTGTGATTTTAACCAACGATAACCTGCTTACTGCTGATGTGTTGCCCTACGAAATTCAAAATGCTTCCAATGAAAAACCCGGCATGGTATCCGCTTTTTCGCTCTCTGGAGTTGAAAAGCTTCAGATCCAGAAGGTTTTAAACTACACCAATGGCAACAAGGCAGAAACCGCAAGATTGCTCGAAATTGGCATTGCAACGCTCTACCGAAAGTTGGAAGAATATAAAATCCAATAACGAAATATACTTCGGCGTACCAAAACGATAAAAGCCTATCATTATGATAGGCTTTTTTTGTAACTATCTTTTCCTGAAAAACGGTAACTGGCTTATAATCTATGGCTTAGGATTTTAAGCCGCTGTTGGACCAATTTTTGGAAATACGGCAGCGAACTTAAAAATTCGTACCATGAAAAATCAGGTTACCACCATTTACAAAAAGGCGGAACGATTCGCAGAAATTACAAAAGTCGCGATCGTGTCCGGAAACATTGCAAGGGCAAAAAAATACCTTGCAGTTGCAGAGCGACTATTTACAACTGGGAATTATGAAACTAAAAATGCCATTTCCAATGTGTATGTATTTTCAGTTTCATCATTTATGGAGTTGCGCCACTGCAGCATTTCCAATCTCTTTCCGAAAGGGCTTAAGGTGGAATATGTCAGACAAATTAATACTTCCGGAGTATGATGGCATTGATTCTTGCAGTATGCGGACTGGTATTTTTCGCACTGTTCTTTAAAGCAATCGACATTTTCGAAAAAATCTAGCATTATGACTATACTCTTTATCATCGCCATAGCAGTCTTCGTGTACATCTGCTATGTATTAATTAAACCCGAAAAATTCTAATTATGAATAGTGAAATACTCGGAATTATAGTAACCTACGGGTTGGTTTTGCTGATGGCCATTCCATTGGGCCGTTACATTGGCAAAGTGTTCAGCTACGAAAGTACCTGGCTGGACAAAATTTTCAATCCGATCGATAAAATATTTTTTAAGATAGGTGGTATCAATCCAAATGTTGAGATGACCTGGAAAAAGCACCTTGTGGCACTTTTGTCCATCAATGTCGTTTGGTTCATCATCTCCATGCTGGTCCTGACCAACATGGCATGGCTGCCACTGAATCCTGACCAGAATCCTTCTATGACTGGCGATTTGGCTTTCAATACGTCAGTCAGTTTTATTACCAATACCAATTTACAGCACTATTCAGGGGAAACCGGATTGTCCTACCTCGGGCAATTGGTCCTGATGTTATGGCAGTTCATCAGCGCCGGATGCGGAATCGCAATTGCGGCAGTCGTGTTTATGGCCATGAAGGAAAAAACGTCGCTCACATTGGGCAACTTCTACAGCTTCTTTGTACGTGCATGCACAAGGATATTGTTGCCATTGGCGTTTGTTGTGGCCGTCATTCTGGCATTCAATGGCACGCCAATGACTTTTGAGGGAAAAGATACCGTCACAACGTTAGAAGGGCAGCAGCAAAATGTTAGCCGCGGGCCCGTAGCTGCGTTCGTAGCCATCAAACAATTGGGAACAAATGGCGGGGGATTTTACGGCCCGAATTCCGCGAACCCAATGGAAAACCCGAACTATCTCACCAATATTGTCGAATCGGTTTCCATCATCCTGATTCCGATTGCGTTGATTTTCGCTTTAGGGTATGTCCTCAAAAGGAAAAAGCTGGCATGGACTATTTACGGCGTAATGACCTTGGGATTCCTGATGCTGTTAATACCGTCAGTGGTCAGCGAAATGCACGGCAGCCCTACCATTGATAAGATGGGCATATCCCAGGCAATGGGAAGCATGGAAGGGAAAGAAGTCCGCTTCGGTTCTGCGGCATCCGCCAATTGGGCAACCTATACCACGGTAACCAGTAATGGATCCGTAAATGCCATGCACGACAGCATGACCCCGATGACAGGAGTGACCACGTTGTTAGGCATGATGATCAACTGCTTTTATGGTGGCGTGGGCGTTGGGTTCCTGAACTTCTATATTTTCATCATTCTAGGGGTATTTATCAGCGGGCTGATGGTTGGTCGT
>NZ_NKJE01000064.1 GCF_002256285.1 Flavobacterium sp. BFFFF1
AAAATCTCAGCGAATTGGCCTCGGAATTTCCAACAAACCGAGCACGTGATTTCGTGCAGAAAAGTGGCGTATAACGTCCGGCGGCTTCACGTCAGTTGCGGTTTTTGGAACTGAGTATTCTCGGCGTGGACAGAACGAAGTTATGGAAAAAGCGGTTACATTTTACAAGAGAAGTAGCAATTGCGTGAAACCGCTGTTAGGCGACGTCGCTAATTTTTATTCATATACCCAAATCGAAAATCGAGATCTTCAATAAAATTGATTTCAAAAAGTTGTTTTCCAAATGGACCGTCATCTTCAAACAAAAATTTTTTATATAGTGCCAATCTTTCATGTTGCAAATGTCGATGCGTTGGGATTGCTAGGTTATGGCCTAAAAACGGATAAGAGTAAAATCTATAATTATTGTCAATGTCATCGCTATATTCGGTAAATCTAATTTCTGGATTAATAATATCCGGCATAGAAAACGCTATTATTTGGAATTTTGGTTTTATGTAGTATACAGGACAATCATTCTAGTCATAGCGAGCAAATTCTCTAATAAAATCATACCGTGAATCATGGGCATCTTTCCGAAGTCTTTCGCGCTCTTCAAGAAATACTTTATAAATGCCTCGTCGAAACAACCTCGCAAAATTTGACTGAAAGTTTTCTCTCAATTGATATTTCATCTTAAACTTTACTTTCATCGTCTTAATATTGAAGTCAAAGTATTCTGACTTAAATCGAGATTTAATTTTACCAGCGTTTGCTAATAGTAGATACTTAGACAAGTTAAGAACTTCCTTTAAAGCAATTTCTACCGAAGGCATTTTCTCAGTTTTATTCCCAAAAAAATGATTGCAACTATCACATACATTATCGCAAGTATTTTTTCCTCCAAGTGATTGAGGAAATGTATGTGCTGCTTTTCTAAAAGTTGTATCTAGCTCAGTTTTTGAGCACCAAATGCATTTTTTCATACGAGCGGTTTTCTTGCGATGTCGCCTAACGTCCGGCGGCTTCACGTCAGTTGCGGCTTCTGGAACTGAGTACTCTCGGCTGGACAGAACGAAGTTATGGAAAAAGCGCGTTCCTTTTACAAGAAAAGTAGCAATTGCGTGAAACCGCTGTTACATGCAGCTCATTAATTTTCCAGCTTTTCGCTTACTATTTTCCATGTTGTTTTCGAATCGCATTTATAAATTGTTCTATTTCTTTGGTACGCATTAGCGTGTACTAGCGTAGTCAAAGTCAATTTCTTTTTATTGAATATTATAGGAAAATAAACCATAGTGTTTGTAAGATAATCATTCAGTTCAAATTTTTCATTATCATTTTGGATGAAATAGGAGTATAGAGAACCGCCATTTCCCCCGGAATCTCTTTTCACAGCAAAATCTTCTTTTCCGTCAAAGTTAAAATCTGCAACTATAAAATCTTCAAATTGATTGTCAGCGTTATTGTGATCATCGTTTACGTGTGTAGTGTATGATCTTGTGAAGGCGCAATCTTGAAAATCTTTTTCAAAAATGAACTCGGATTTAATGACGACGGTCTGCAGACTAATATTTGAATCCTTTTTAATAACGGTTACAGATATTATACAAGAATCATTTTTAGTTCGCTCAAAACTGACTTGATAATCTAGTGATTTTGATAAGTTTTTATGCAAGCAAGTCTGTCCGTACGCACAGTATGAAAAGACTAAAAGGGTAAGATATTTTAACACACTTATTACGTTCATTTGGGGTTGAGTTGCATGTAACGTCCGGCGGCTTCACGTCAGTTGCGGCATTTGGAACTGAGTACTCTCGGCTGGACAAAACGAAGTTATGGAAAAAAGAAGTTCATTTTACAAGGGAAGTAGCAATTGCGTGAAACCGCTGTTATGCACAGCCACTAATTTTCAACATAAGTTTTTATTGAAATATAATTAGTGTCTTTTTGGATTGATTTAGGAACTCTTTTGAGTAAAGATTTCAATTCATTTTTCTTAAAATGCTTTTTCAAAAAGTTTAACCTTTTTATTCCGCTTTTTGACTCGACGTATTTGGTCGCCAAAGCTTTGTTTTTTGTAACAGAATATATTTCGGTTATACTGTCCATGGAATTTACCATTTGTTGAGCAGACAGTTTTGAAGAATTTGCTTCAAGGAAATTTCGGTGTTGACTCTTGTATTCATTTTTCAAATCTTCGTTTTCCTTTTCAAAGCTTTGATCTAGGTTAGATTTGCATGATAACAATATCAAAGCAAGCATTATTGTCAAGTTTCTCATATCACGATTTCGAGGTCGGTTGTGCATAACGTCCGGCGGCTTCACGTCAGTTGCGGCTTTTGGAACTGAGTATTCTCGGCTTGACAGA